>NZ_FNII01000019.1 GCF_900103865.1 Vreelandella arcis | reverse complement strand
CGCTCGCTAGTGAAGCTTAAATTTAGCGACGTGCCCTCATGGGTAGAAGTTCGGATTGAACAGGCGGAGCATGATCAGCTTAAAACCTGGATGCGCGATACGTTGTTTGCGGAACATCTGGGCGACATATTCAAGTAAGCTCCCTGCCACGTGGTAAAAACGCTTGGCTTGGCGTGATCGCTGGTCTATGAAGGGCCGTATGAGTGACTGGTGGGGAGAGATACCATGTATTCAATTGAATTCGAAGCAGATATTAAAAACGGCGTGGTAACGATTCCGCCTGAATACGACGAACTTCAAAACCATCACGCGCATATTGTGGTGATGGTGAAAGACAGCCCCATTAAGGAGCTGCCTGCATCAACATTAGATTTTAGTGGTGCTGGGATAAGCGCGTTTAAAGAACAGGGTGCTGTTGAGCTTCAAAGGGAATTGCGGGATGAATGGTAAATATCTGCTTGATACAAATGCAATTCTCTTGCGACGCCAAACTTTGCAATGAACAGCTACCAAGCAGTCTCAATAGTCAAAGCCAGCATTATCATTAGGTGGCCATGCCATGAGATTGAATGCTCACGAAATCCAGATAATCAAAGCATCGGTCAAGGCAGTTTTTGGGCCCCAGGCAGAGGTCTCTCTGTTCGGTTCAAGAACGGATGATAATGCTAAAGGCGGTGATATCGACTTGCTGGTGTCGCTTAATAACGTCGTTGAACACCCGGCATGGGACGTCGCACAGTTGCAGGCAAAAATCATCAAGCAATTGGGTGACAGGAAAATAGACGTGCTTCTGGACGCACCCAATATGCCGAGAGCTGCCATTCATCAGGTTGCCAAGTCGCAAGGGATAGCGCTGTGAATTTATCGCCAGAGAGCCAAGAAAGACTGAGATTTCTGAGCCGTGTAGTCGATAAAGAAATCAAGCATCTAGAATATGCAGACAATCAGGTTTTTGGTGGGCTTTTAACTTATGACGCTGTTGAAGATCTGGATAAAACCCCTGAACTAGCGATGAAAGTAGAAGCATTTGTCAGTCGATTTTGTCGTTTGCAAGATACCCTCGGAGATAAGCTGTTACCAGCGCTGCTAAAAGCTCTGGGCGAGCCAGATCGGGCGTTGCTTATTAACCTTGAAAAGGCAGAAAAGTACGATTGGTTGGCATCCTCTGAGCAATGGATCGCCCTCAGGCAACTACGCAACCAGATGATCCACGAATATATTGAAGACACGCAGACCCTGTTTGATGCGCTTTCTACAGCGCATAACAACAAAACAGTGCTTGAACAGTTCGCGGATAAGCTTGGAGGACAGGTGTGGGAGTTGCTGGAGGAATAACACTAAATTTAAGCGATCCAACTGATACCTGGTTGCCGTCACGACTCTTCCTGATCGCCCATTGAATTGGGCTACTTGGTGTGTTCCTTCACCACGTCCCAATACGTCTGGAAGTGCTGGGCAGCCTGGTAGAATGGCTTAAAGCCTCTGAGCAAACGGCGCTTCGTCGAGCCTTTGTGGTATGGATACGCCGAGTACTGCTGCCTAACCGGGCGCCCGAGATGGAATTGCCCGAGTTCAACAACTTACACGAGCTACATGAGGTACATCACATGTTGGCAGAACGCATTAAACAATGGCCTGAGCGCTGGGAAGAAAAAGGACGTTTGGAAGGTCGTCAAGAAGGTCGCCTCGATGAAGCGCGCGATAACCTTCGCTCGCTAGTGAAGCTTAAATTTAGCGACGTGCCCTCATGGGTAGAAGTTCGGATTGAACGGGCGGAGCATGATCAGCTTAAAACCTGGATGCGCGATACGCTGTTTGCGGAACACTTGGGCGACATATTTAAGTAACTTTTCAATACGCCATTATGAGTGCACTTACAAAACCCACTGCATGCACCCAGCTAAGAGCTCGACTTGTCGGGCGATCAGACTACCTACAAGCATTCGCCCTCGGCGCCTTGATCATTGCTGATCGCGCAATGAATTGCGCTCCTACCGGGCGATCAGGCCATCTACCAGCATTCACCCTCGGCGCCTCGAAGCCATCCAGTTTTTTGTAAGAGCCCGATTTATCGGGCGATCAGACTATCTAACAGCGTTCACCCTCGGCACCATGATCCTTCCTGATCGCGCAATGAATTGCGCTCCTACGTGGCGGTCAGGCCACTTCCGTCGTCAGATGTTAATTATATATCGACATTTCGATTTTGATTGTGTACTTTGTACACTATAAGCATACTGGTCAGAGGAAGCAGATAAAGGTGACTCACGCCATAGAGTTTATTGAAACGCCTACGTTCACTAGGCAAATCGATACTATTGCCTCTGATGACGAGCTAAAGGAGCTTCAGTTAACGCTTATTGCGCAGCCAGACAAGGGTGACCTGATTCAAGGTACAGGAGGGCTGCGCAAGGTTCGTATGGCATTGGGGCATAAGGGTAAACGAGGTGGCGCTCGTGTTATTTACTTTCTGGCTACCGCTGAGGTCATTTACCTGATATTGGCTTATCCTAAAAATGTGAAAGACAGTTTGACGCCTTCTGAAAAGGCCACGCTGAAAACACTTACCCAGCAGTTAAGAGAGGAGGTTTCTTGATGAGTATTTTTGATGAGCTCAATACATCGCTGCAAGAAGCTGTCGAGATTAAAAAGGGTAAGGCTCAAGCCAGCCGAGAGACTCGCCACGAAGTGGCAGATGTCAGAGCGATTCGCGCGAAATTGCATGTATCCCAAGCTGAGTTTGCCGACGCAATGGGCACCAGTATTGATACCATTAAAAGCTGGGAGACTAAACGTCGCAATCCAACGGGGCTGGCAGCGAAGGTGCTCGCGACCATTCAAGAAAACCCTTCGTTCTTTAACGAGCTGGCTTCACACTGATTGCCCATGCCTGCACCTGCCCCCTTGTAGAAGCCCGACTTGTCGGGTGATCAGGCCATCTACCAGCGTTCACCTTCGGCGCCCTGATGCTTGCTGATCGCGCAATGAATTGCGCTCCTACCGGGCGATCAGGCCATCTGCCGGCGTTCACCCTCGGTGCCTCGAAGCCATCCAGTTTTTTGTAAGAGCCCGATTTATCGGGCGATCAGATTATCTACAAGCGTTCACCCTCGCGCCTCGATCCTTGCTGATCGCGCAATGAATTGCGCTCCTACCGGGCGATCAGGCCATCTGCCGGCGTTCACCCTCGGTGCCTCGAAGCCATCCAGTTTTTTGTAAGACCGATATTTCTCGCGCGATCATTATCTATAAACGTTCTCACCCTCTCCCAAGATCCTTTCCTGATCGCGCAATGAATTGCACTCCTACCTGGCGATCAGGTCATCTAATGGCATCATTCACTGCTTCTGCAAATGCGCGATGGGAACTTCTACCTGCTGGGGGCGGTTTAATAAGGTAAGGAGAAGAAGGGCGCGATCCTGGCCTTTCAGCTCGGTGAGCTGCGCAAGCTGGCCTTTGAACGCCCCTTCGGTGACTTCCACGGCATCGCCCACGTGAAAATACACCTCTTTTGAGCTCTCATCTTCAACACTATTCTGGCGTAACGTCTCCACAATGTGCGAGGGCACGGCAGCGGGCTGGTCGCCAAAGGTCACCAGGCGCAAAACACCCCGTGTAGAGCGGATGGGCCGCCAGTTGCTGGCCACCTGATCAAGCTCAATAAACAGATAATGCGGGAAGAGCGGTTCCGTGAGCCACACCAGTTTGCCACGACGTTTTCGCTGCACGGCCAACACCGGGTGAAAGACATGATAGCCCTGGTTTTCCAACTGGCTAGCCGCGCGGAAAGACTCGCCCCCCTTACACTGGATAAGGTACCATTGCGCGCATTCTGCGTTGGCTTGGCTATCGTAAAGGGTCATGTCTCTCCTTGCGGTAGAATGAGTTAACCCATGAGGTTGTCTACTCTTGGGGTAAGAGCGCATTGTAACAAAATCGCAGTGGCCGAACGCAGCAAACCACGCCGTCGGCACACCAAATGTTAATCAAGACCAGGGCAAGGGAAAGCGTCCGGAACAATCCCCGGGCGGTAGCGTGCCTAAACGGTTTTTTTAAGACGGAGCACTATGGAAGTCGCGGCTATTTTTACCCTGTTCGTGGTCGTGGCCACGCTAGCCGCCCTCGCATTTACCCGCATTGCCCCCGATGCCATCTTGATGTCCGCCCTGGGGTGCCTGGTCATCAGCGGTACGCTAACTCCCGCTCAAGCGCTACAAGGGTTTTCCAACCCCGGGGTGATTACCATTGCCACGCTTTACGTGGTGGCGGCAGGGCTGAAAGAAACCGGGGCGATTCAATGGCTGGCCCACCGCCTACTGGGCCAACCCACGCAGCTACGCCAAGCTCAGCTACGCGTATTACTGCCCGCCGCCGGGCTCAGCGCCTTTATGAACAACACCACTGTGGTCGCCATGTTCATCCCCGCGATACAGGAATGGGCGGCACGGCTAAAACTCCCGCCGGGCAAGCTGTTGCTGCCGCTGAGCTACGCGGCGATTATCGGCGGCACCTGTACGCTGATTGGCACCAGTACCAACCTGGTGGTAGATGGCCTGCTGCAAACCGAGCGCGGCGTCAGCCTCTCGATGTTTTCACTGGCCTGGGTGGGCGTGCCGCTAGTGCTCGTCGGCGGCACCTTTCTGTACTTTTTTACCAACAAGCTACTGCCCGACCGCCAAGGCGTTTTAGAACAGCTTGAGCAAGCCCGCGAATACGTGGTGGATGTTGAAGTAGAAGCCAAAGGGCCGCTGGTAGGCAAAACAATTGCCGAGGCCGGGCTACGCAGCCTGGCGAACGGCTACCTGGCCGACATTGAGCGCGATGGGGAATTGCTCAACAGCGTACCGCCGGAAGCGGTGCTCAAGGCAGGCGATATACTGATGTTTATTGGCGCGCCGGAATGCGCCCGGGAGCTGCGCCGCATTCGGGGCCTAAAACCCGCCAGCGGCGATATCCACAAGCTGGATATTGCCCATCACCGGCGCTGCCTGGTGGAAGCGGTCATCGGCCCGGATTTTGGCGGGCTGGGGCAAAGCGTTAAAGACTCGCGGTTTCGCTCCCGCTACCAGGCGGTGATTCTGTCGATCTCGCGCCACGGTAAAAGCCTGCCCGGCAAGCTGGGCACCGCCACACTGCAAGTGGGCGATACCTTGCTGCTGGAAACCACCCACGACTTTGTCGACCAGTACCGGTACCGCAAAGACTTCCTGCTGGTCAGTAGCCTGAACGACTCCACCCCGCCGGATTTCCGCAAGGCGCCCATCGCGCTGGGTATTCTGGGGGCCATGGTGTCGTTAAGCGCCCTAGGGCTGCTGTCGATTCTGGAAGCCGCGCTACTCGCCAGCGGCGGCATGCTGGTGACCCGCTGCGTGCCCATGAGCAAAGCGCGCCGCTACATCGATCTATCCGTGCTCATCGTCATCGCCGCGTCTTTCGCACTGGGCGCAGGCATGACGGAGACCGGTGCGGCCGCCCAGGTGGCTCAATGGTTGCTGATGGCCGATGACCTGGCCCCCTGGATGGCGCTAGCGCTGGTGTACCTGATGACGGTGATATTCACCGAGCTGATCACCAACAACGCCGCCGCCGTGCTGATGTTTCCCATTGCCGTCTCGGTGGCCGACCAGCTAGGCGTTAACTTTTTACCCTTTGCCATCGCCATCATGTTCGCCGCCTCGGCAAGCTTTATGACCCCGCTGGGTTACCAAACCAACCTGATGGTACTTGGCCCCGGCGGCTACCGCTTTAGCGACTACCTACGCCTGGGGGCACCGCTCAGCGTGCTAGTGGCCGCCACCGTCATCGGCCTGGTGCCGCTGGTATGGTCGTTTTAATCGTTACCCATGTTTAAGGATGTTCCGTGACTGCTTTTATCTCGAATGCAATACGCGCCCGCCTGATCGAAGGCGTACACGCCGCCGGGCGTGAGGTAATGGCGATTTATCAGACTGATTTCTCGGTCGAGACCAAAGCCGACCAAAGCCCGCTGACCGAAGCCGATATGGCCGCGCATCACGCGCTGGTTGCGTTGCTGGAAGGGCTGACGCCTGATGTGCCGGTACTGTCTGAAGAGTCTGGCGAGATCCCTTTTGCCACTCGCCAAGAATGGCAGCGCTACTGGCTGGTCGACCCGTTGGACGGCACCAAAGAGTTCGTCAACAAGAACGGCGAGTTTACCCTGAACGTGGCGCTGATCGAAAACGGCGTGCCGGTATTCGGCATTGTCTACGCGCCGGTGCTGCAAAACACCTGGGTTGGGCAGGTAGGCGGTGAAGTCTTCAAGATTGAGCAGGGCATCTACATCAACCTTCAGGTGCGTGAACTGCCAGACCCCGAAGAGGCACCCTGGAAGGTCTTCGGCAGCCGCTCCCACGGTGCGGAAGCATTTGAAAACTTCTGCGCGGGCCTGCCAAAGCACGAGCGCGTCACCATGGGCAGCTCGATCAAGCTGTGCCTGGTAGCGGAAGGCAAAGCCGATCTATACCCACGCCTTGCTCCCACCTCTGAGTGGGACACCGCCGCCGCCCAGGCCGTCGTCACCGCCGCAGGCGGCGAAGTACTCAACGCCCACACGTTAGAGCCGCTACGCTGCAACCAGCAGGAAAGCCTGCTCAACCCTCATTTTATCGTGTGCGGCCAGCGCGACACCCGCTGGGAAAACGCGCTAAACAAAGTGACGGCCCAGTAGAACCAATTCATTGGGCGATCAGACCATCGACAAGCACGAACCAACGGCACCACCCAACAGGTGTTCGTAGGAGCACGACTTGTCGAGCGATCAAACCATCTACACGCATGCACCAACAGCGGCACACAACCAACCCCGCGTCAACGTAGTACCCATCATTAAGAAAATGTATCATGCCGATTAATTTATAACTGCCTTGTGTGTGAGTGGTTACTAACAATCTGGCGTAAACACAGCACGTGGCATATATAAAAAGCAGGGCATGGGAATGCGTCCGGAACATCCCCGGGCGGTAGCGTGCCTAAACGTTATCCAGTGAGGTCAAAGCAGTGAGCATTGAGCAGCCCCTACGCAGTACCTACAAGGACGATGAAATTTCCCTTATCGATCTAGCCAAAATCCTAATTCATCGCCGCTGGTGGTTTGTGATTACGTTTGTAGTGGTAGTGTTGGCATCAGGTGGCTGGGTGCTACTCCAAAGCGGCAAAACGCCGATTCAGGAAAGTCTTTACCAGTACACTACACAGCTAGCAGTAGGCTACAAAACTCCTTCCCATTTGATTGAACCCTTGCCTTCAATTATTGAGCAGCTTAACGGTGCAATAATTCCAAAGGTAATACAGCAGAATGAACAGTTTGATTCGCTCACAGCCAAAGCCAGCTATGCTGACAATTCAAATATTGTCACCGTTATCACTGAGAGTGGGAAAAACAAAGTTATTACTGACTTTCACGAAGCTCTGACGACACCAATTGTTGAAAGGCATGAAAGCCTTCAGCAAAGTCTTAACCACCAGCTATCTTCTATATTTCAGGGACGCCAAATAACGCAATTAATTCCATCAGAGGTTGTGGCTTTAGCCGTAGAAACAGAACAACCTACCGAAGCGAAACAAGGTGTTAATAGTAAACTGATTGTAGTGCTAGGCATTATGTTAGGCGGTTTGGCCGGGATAGTCATGGCCTTTCTTGCAGAATTTGTATTCCGTGTGCGAGAAAGCCTTACTGCAGAAAAAGAAGCTTAAAAGTGGCAGGTAAAGGGTATGGGTTGTCTTTCGGTAAACTTTATCCGGTTAAAGGTTTTGATAACCCCCGCCTTATCAGAAAAACCCTTGTTAATCAATAATTTACGATGAGTTACTATGAGTTGAGGTTGGCGAAAATGCAGTGTCAGTCTGCAAGATTTCAGGGCATTCGACGAAATGCTCAACCCTGCAAAATTGCAGGGTTGGGCGGGAGAATATTGTGCTGGCAGAAGTAAGCCGTTTTTCGAAATGCAGAGCATGTCTGCAAAATTGCAGTACGTACGATGAAAAGCCAAAACATGCAAAATTGCAGAAAATCGCCCAAGAGGCGGCTTGTTTAGGCGATCTTTCTAGCAAGATTTAAGCTAGATCACTTAGTAATAAGTTTTATTAGGCTAAATAACTCTTCCTAAATTGAAGCATTGTTGTTTGGCACAGATTTTCAATCTCATTAAAAGAACTTCTTAGCTTAGCCCGGTGTGCTGCGTATTTTGGTTGTTTAAATATCACTATAGACCCTGGATCACCTGGCAACGTTTGAGAAAGCAAACTGATGGACAGCTTTTATGAAATTATTAGTAACCGGCGGGGCGGGCTTTATCGGCTCTGCAGTTATTCGCCACATAATTCAAAACACCAATGATAGTGTGATTAACGTCGACAAGCTGACTTACGCAGGCAATCTCGAATCGCTGGATCACATTAGTGATAGTGATCGTTATGCCTTCGAGCAGGTAGATATCAATAATCGTAATGAACTTAATCGCGTATTTCATGAGCATCAGCCGAGTGCGGTGATGCATCTTGCGGCAGAGAGTCATGTTGACCGCTCTATCGACGGCCCGGCAGATTTTATTGAGACCAATATATTCGGGACCTACATTCTGCTGGAAGCCACTCGCCAATACTGGCAAGGACTAGATAATGAAAAGCAGCAAGCATTTCGCTTTCACCATATTAGTACCGATGAAGTCTACGGCGATTTGCCGCATCCCGCTGAAAATGCCAATGCGGAAGAGTATCTATTTAAAGAAACGACTCCTTACGCACCCAGTAGTCCCTACAGTGCGAGCAAGGCCAGTTCTGATCACTTAGTGCGCGCATGGCGACGTACCTACGGCTTGCCAACATTGGTCACCAATTGCAGCAACAACTACGGCCCCTACCACTTCCCGGAAAAACTCATCCCGCTGATAATCCTTAATGCACTGGAAGGCAAGCCGCTGCCTGTATACGGAAAAGGTGATCAGATCCGCGATTGGCTGTATGTCGAAGATCACGCCCGTGCACTTTATAAAGTTGTCACCGAAGGGCGCGTGGGGGAGACATACAACATTGGTGGGCATAACGAAAAACAGAACATTGATGTAGTGCGCACCCTGTGCGACATCCTTCAGGAATTGCGACCACAGGAAGCCCATTACCGCGACCTGATCACCTACGTAAAAGACCGTCCTGGTCACGACATGCGCTACGCCATCGATGCCAGCAAAATACAGGAAGAGCTGGGCTGGGCCCCACAAGAAACCTTCGAAACCGGCATTTGTAAAACTGTACAGTGGTATCTGGGTAATCTTGATTGGTGCCAGCGAGTGCAAGACGGAAGCTACCAACGAGAGCGCTTAGGTGGTGGTGAGTGAGTATTTTACTCTTAGGCAAAACAGGGCAAGTCGGTTTCGAACTTCACCGCACGCTTTCTTCACTGGGTAATGTCATGGCCCCAGGCAGAGATAAGCTGGATCTATTGAGTGAAGAAGCTGTAGCCAACTGCCTGACGACTACAAAGCCAAGTTTGATTGTAAATGCCGCTGCGTGGACGGCCGTAGACGCCGCCGAGGAGCATCGGACTGAAGCCGAGCGTCTGAACGCTGGTTTGCCCAAACAACTAGCCAATTACGTAGCAGCCAAGAGCGCTCGTTTGGTGCATTACAGCAGTGACTATGTATACCCGGGAGGTGGCGGTCATACTTGGCAAGAAAATAGCCCTACTGGCCCGTTAAACATTTATGGTGGAACCAAGCTGCGAGGTGATCAAGACATTGCGAAAAGCGGCGCAAATTATTTGATTTTCCGCACCAGTTGGGTTTACAGCGCGCGCGGTAATAATTTTATGAAAACTATGCTGCGCTTAGCTAAAAACAAAACTGAACTCAGTATTGTGTGCGATCAGATCGGCGCTCCAACACCGGCAAGGTTGATCGCACAGGTAACCACCCTGGCCCTCCACAGCCAACTTGACAAAGGCCTCTACCACCTGGCTCCCAAGGGCGAAACTAGTTGGCATGGCTTTGCTCAAGAAATTTTCCGGCAAGCGCAAGAGTATGGTGAGCAGCTAACGATGGGCTCCGAGGATGCCAAACCTATCCCCACTAGCTGCTATCCCACGCCCGCAACTAGGCCTCTGAATTCGCGGATGGACACAACCAAACTGGAAAACGCTCTAAACATCCAGTTCCAAGATTGGAGAGCTGAATTGTCACTTACATTGAACGAATATCTGGAGAAGTAAATGAAAGGGATCATCCTGGCCGGCGGCTCCGGCACCCGTCTCTACCCAATTACCCGAGGCATCTCCAAGCAACTCCTCCCGGTGTACGACAAACCGATGATCTATTATCCGCTCTCAGTACTCATGCTGGCGGGCATCCGGGACATCCTCGTAATCACCACTCCCGAAGACCAGGATGGCTTCCAGCGTCTACTCAATGACGGTAGCCAGTGGGGCATCAACCTTAGCTACGCCGCACAACCCAGCCCGGACGGCCTTGCCCAAGCCTTCATCATCGGCGAAGAGTTCATAGGCGACGACAGAGTATGCCTGGTGCTGGGCGACAACATCTACTACGGCCAGGGCCTGAGCAACATGCTGCAAACTGCTGCCAGGCGAGATAAGGGAGCCACTGTATTTGGCTACCAGGTCACCGATCCGGAGCGTTTCGGTGTAGTAGAGTTTGACGACAAGCAACGCGCCATCTCCATCGAAGAAAAGCCGGCCAGCCCGAAATCTGATTACGCCGTAACAGGCCTGTATTTCTACGACAACGACGTAGTCAACATCGCCAAGCAGGTAAAACCGTCAGAGCGTGGCGAACTGGAAATTACCAGTATCAATCAGGCCTACATGGAACGAGGGGATTTAAACGTAGAGCTGCTGGGGCGTGGCTTCGCCTGGCTGGACACTGGCACTTTCGACTCGCTCCATGAAGCCAGTGGCTTTATCGAAACCCTGGAAAAGCGTCAGGGCCTTAAAATCGCCTGCCTCGAAGAAGTGGCCTACCGCATGGGCTTCATCGGCAAAGAGGAACTATTGGCGGAGGCAGAAAACCTCAAAAAGAACAGCTACGGCGCCTACCTGAAAAAACTGGTCAAAACAGCCAAGTAAGCCAACTCTATGAAAATCACCGAAACGAAGATACCCGCCGTAAAACTCATCGAACCCAAAGTGTTCGGAGATGAACGCGGCTTCTTCATGGAAACCTGGAACGAAAAAGCCTTCCGCGAAGCCGGCATAAACGCCACCTTCGTGCAAGATAATCATAGCCGCTCGGCAAAATACACCCTGCGCGGCCTTCATTACCAGATCAAACAGCCCCAGGGCAAACTGGTGCGCGTAACTCGAGGCGAAGTCTTCGATGTAGCTGTAGACCTGCGCACCAACTCTCCCACTTTCGGCCAGTGGGTAGGGGAATATCTCTCGGAGGAGAACAAGCGGATGCTATGGGTACCACCGAGCTTTGCCCATGGTTTTCTCGTTACGAGTGACACGGCGGATTTTCAGTACAAGTGCACAGACTTTTACGCACCGGAGTATGAGTGTGCCATTCACTGGGCAGACGATCAGCTAGCGATAGATTGGCCGCTGGATAGCAGCGGAGAGCTGCTTGTATCTCAGAAAGACAAGCAGGCCGGTTCCTTTTCTCAGGCTAAAAAGTATGAACAGAAAGGTGCAAGCGTATGAGCCTGGTGAAATGGATCGACTTCCAGAGCCTTGGTGACGAGCGTGGCAGCCTGGTGGCCGTCGAAATCGGCATGGAAAAAGCCGTCCCGTTTGACATCAAGCGCGTATATTACATCTATCACACAGAGCAGGGCGTAAGCCGTGGTTACCACGCTCACAAAAATTTAAAACAAGTTGCCATCTGCGTAACCGGAAAATGCCGCTTGGTGTTGGATGATGGCACAAACCGGGAAGAAGTCTGGCTGGATTGCCCCACCAAAGGCATGGTGATCGAAGACATGGTTTGGCGGGAAATGCACGACTTCAGCAAAAACTGCGTGCTTTTGGTGCTGGCGAGCGAACACTACGACGAATCCGACTACATTCGGGATTACGACGACTTCCTAAGGCAAGCGATCCAATGAGCTTTATCCATCCACTTGCAGACGTGGCAGATTGTACCATAGGCGAGGGCACAAAGGTCTGGCAATTCGTGGTCATCCTTAAAGGCGCAAAAATTGGTCAGCACTGTAACATTTGCGCTCAAACTTTGATTGAAGGCGATGTCATTGTCGGGGACAGGGTAACCGTAAAGTCAGGTGTACAATTTTGGGACGGTACCCGCATAGAAGACGATGTGTTTATTGGCCCGAATGTAACGCTGACAAATGACCCGTATCCCCGCTCTAAGGAATATCCGGAGCAATTCTCCGGCATAATCATCAAGCGCTATGCAAGTATCGGTGCAAACGCTACTCTACTGCCAGGAATCACGATTGGCGAATCATCTATGATTGGGGCGGGCGCTGTGGTTACAAAGAGCGTACCTGCAGGTGCCATTGTAGCGGGTAATCCTGCAAAAATATTGCGTTACATTGAAACCCATTCAAGTGATGCAACGGTTCAAAGTATGCAGATTACTGCACACGAAACGACACGACATGACGCGGCTGATTGAGTATGTTTCATACTGCGAGTTTAGTGGCATGAACAAGCTCGAAAGCAAAACACTCAGATTGAGACTATTAGAAGAAAACGATGCGGATTTCTTCATGAGCCTACGCTTCGGTGAGTGTTACAACGCTTGCCTATCCGCCGTTGCACCAGATGTGGAAGCGCATAAGCAGTGGAGCAAAAAAAATGCGACGATTAAGCTGGAAATCAGAACTACTTCATCATTGAGCACATTGATGGCACACCTTGCGGAACCGTTCGAGTGTATGACCTGTGGAAAGTTTCCTTCTGCCGGGGAAGCTTGATTCTGAACCAAATAAAAACAGGGTATGCCGCTCTTGTAAGCGCCTTATGGTTTTTGAGTTCGGTTTTTAACTCCTGGGCTTTGTAAAATCACATTTTGATGAGATGAAAGACAAAAAGGCGTGATCAAGTTCCACCACCGAATCGGCGCTGTGCAAATTGCACGAAGATGAACAACAACTCTATTTCGAGATATCCGAAGCTGACGTCGAAAATGCCAAGCAGAAATTAGCAGATAAAATCAAATGACAGTTCCATTCCTAGATCTAAAAGCAATCAACGCCCAATACCGAGATGAACTCGTTGCTGCCGCTACCCACGTCATAGATTCTGGCTGGTACATCCAAGGCGCTGAAGTAAAAGCCTTCGAAGAAGAGTTCGCCGAATATTGCGGCAGTAAATACTGCATAGGCGTAGCCAACGGCTTGGACGCGCTTACTCTGACTCTCAGAGCCTGGAAAGAAATGGGCAAGCTGAAAGAGGGTGATGAAGTAATCGTGCCAGCTAACACTTACATCGCAAGCATCCTGGCTATCACCGAAAATAGGTTAAAACCTGTTTTGGTAGAGCCAGACGAGGCGACCTTTAATTTGTGTCCCGACAAAACTGCTGCTGCCATAAACTCAAACACCAAGGCTATCATTACAGTTCATCTCTACGGCCAGTTATCTGCAATGCCAGAGTTGATGCAATTGGCAGACAAGCACGAACTGTTAGTGCTTGAAGACGCTGCACAAGCACACGGAGCCAGCATAAATGACCGCAAAGCAGGAAGCTGCGGCCATGCTGCGGCTTTCAGCTTTTACCCAGGCAAAAACCTTGGTGCATTGGGAGATGCAGGTGCCGTAACCACTGATGACGAAGGTTTGGCCAATATAATTCGGGTGCTGGGTTGCTACGGCAGCCAAAAAAAGTACGAAAATCTGTACCAGGGGGTAAATAGTCGGCTTGATGAGATTCAAGCCGCGATGCTAAGAGTAAAGCTGCGCTACCTTGATGCAGAGATCCAGAGACGTCAAGAAGTAGCGGACTATTATCTTGATAATATCCAAAACTCTTTAATTAAGCTGCCCGTAATAAATAAACGTGAGAGTCACGTTTGGCATCTTTTTGTTGTGCGTTCAAATAAGAGAGATGCTTTACAAAGCTATTTAGCCGAATGCGGTGTGGAAACGCTGATCCACTATCCTATTCCACCTCATCACCAAGAAGCTTTCAAAAAATGTGCTAGCAAGGCATTATGTTTAACAGAAGCAATTCATCAGTCTGTATTGAGCCTGCCGATGGGACCATATCTCACGATAGATCAAATGAAACAGGTGATTACTGCAGTTAATAATTTCCAATGAGCATTTATAATTCGTCAAATTCACGTGGTTTAGTTCGAGCTATGCTGGTGATTGGCTCTTCTCAGGTAGTAAATATTTTTCTTGCAATTATTAGACTTAAGGTAGTGGCAGTTTTATTGGGCCCTGCTGGTGTCGGCTTGCTTGGAATGTATAATAATCTGCAGCAGATGTTGGGAAATGCGGCTGGTCTTGGGATGGGATCCAGCGGGGTTAGGCAGATTGCAGTCGTTCGCAGTGATGCAGAAACACTAAGCCGGGTTAGTCGTGTGCTTCTTGTTGCTCACTTTTTACAAGGTACGCTGGCGATGGTCGCATTGTGGGCTATACGTAGTCCTTTGGCGGTTTGGCTTACTGGTGATTCAACTCTTGCAACTGAAGTTGGTCTGGTAGGAATTTCAATCTTTTTAATGTTGCTGGCAACAGCCTATACAACTATTTTGCAGGGCCTTAGAAAAATTGGTGATTTGGCACGAGTTACAATCATTGGCTCGTTAGCGGCGACCTTGGTCGGCTTGATAGCAGTATGGTGCCTAGGTAGGTCTGGTTTAATATTGTTCTTAATTGTACAACCGTTAGCAAACTTGTGTGCGGCAGTATTCTTTATTTGTAAGTTACCACAACTAAATTATGGACGATCATTGCAGCTTGCAGAAATATGGGAAACATGGAAACCGATGGCTCGTCTTGGCGCTGCTTTCATGGTGGGGGGACTCGCAACAACGGGAACTTTGTTATTAGTACGTGCAACTATAACTCGTGAATTAGGCCTGGATGCAGCCGGTTATTTTGCTGCTGCATGGGGCATCACAATGACCTATGTGGGATTTTTGTTGGGTGCCATGGGAGCCGATTATTATCCTAGATTGGCTGAAGTGATCCAGGATCGGAGTTTGGCCAACCAATTAATGAATGATCAGGCACAGTTGGGATTGGCGATAGGCGGACCGGTGTTATTGATCATGATCGGTTGGGCTCCATGGCTTATCGACGCACTTTATGCTAGTGATTTTGGGCCAGCAACTTCGCTACTTCAATGGCAGACAGTTGGAAATGTGTTTAAGTTAGCAAGCTGGGCACTGAGTTTTTCGATTGTTGCTGCAGCCCAAGCAAAGACTTTTTTTTTCATGGAGCTAAGTTTCAATGTGGTTTTTCTGTCGATAATCTGGTTTTTATTACCTACGTTTGGCCTTGAAATTACCGGGGTTTCTTTTTTATTAGGATATATGTTTTATTTTTTAACGGTCTATCTTCTTGTGAGAAAAAAAAGAGGATTTCGTTGGCAGTTACTCTCACTGAAATTATTTGGTTTTCATGTTTTTTTTGCAGTTTTGCTGCTTGCTTTAGCGTTAAATATTCCAACTACTAGTCTTATAATTTCTCCTATAATAGCAGTTCTAGCTGGAATTATTGGATTACGAATTGTTCTGAAGAAAACCGGTCCAGAGGGGCGTGTAGCAGATTACGGTTATAAGATTTTTTCGAAGTTGGGCTGGCCGATCAGAGGGCAGAGTGAATGAAAGAGGAAAAAATACAGTTGCCATTAGCGACTTTTGTCCTATTAGCCTATAACCAAGAGAAGTACATCCGAGAGGCAATTGAGGGTGCATTTGCTCAGACCTACAAGCCGCTTGAAATTATTTTGTCTGATGACTGCTCGACAGATAGTACGTTCTTGATTATGCAGGAAATGGCAGAGAGCTATGGTGGTACAGCAAAGATATTGCTGCGGCAAAATTATAAAAATGAGGGTGTCGCGTCACACTTCAGTAGTGTGGTAGAAATTGCTGATGGAGATTATATAGTGGCGGCAGCAGGAGATGATGTTTCTTTGGCAACTCGGTGCTCGGATTCTTTAAAGTTATTAATCCAAGATAGATCTTTAAACTTTGTTGATGTATCGGCA
Organism: Vreelandella arcis; assembly: GCF_900103865.1. Classification (GTDB taxonomy): domain Bacteria; phylum Pseudomonadota; class Gammaproteobacteria; order Pseudomonadales; family Halomonadaceae; genus Vreelandella; species Vreelandella arcis. Next base: position 42,683 of record NZ_FNII01000019.1, on the reverse strand, counting down.
TATGAAATAGACGCAGATGGAAATGAGATTGATATTAAAACTACATTTGAAAAGGGTGACATCGATTTAGAACAATTTATTAAGAGGTCTCCAATCGGACTAAGCGGCGCTGCGCGGACATACCGTAAAGAGGCACTCCGGTTTTTCCCACCATTGAATTTTTCTTGCCCAACTGAGGATACTACTTCTGTTCTGCGATGCCTCATGCTTGGTAAAGGCTGCTTGATAGAAGATAGGCTATTATTACGTAGGCATCACGATCGGAATTTATCAGGCGAAGCATCTATGAAAACTATAAACTTAGACGCTATAGAAAGACAATACAAGAGTGATATTAACTTTTTAGCCCAAGTAGGAAAGATTAATGAAACTAAAAGAAAAGGCTTATTAACATGGGCTATAAAAAATATTCATTGGCGTAAGTTTTCACAAGATATAAGCAATAGTAGTATAAGTTTGAGAAAAATAATAGCTATTATATTTTTAGAAGAAGATTTCAGTATAAGTGAAAAAGTGTCGATATCGAAATTATATCTAAAATTTAAGCTAATTCGCTTGTATAAAATTATCCGTTGATTTTGAATAAATTTGCAGGCATGAGGCATGAGGCATGAGGCATGAGGCATGAGGCATGAGGCATGAGGCATGAGGCATGAGGCATGAGAGGCTTTACTTTTGCGCTATAGCTACGAGAGGTGAGGATGAGTATAGGTTTCACATAGCGCTTGTTGCTTGGAACTTAAATGTCGTTTTCCATGGCTTTTTAATATGTGTCGATTTTTAAATCTTTAATAAATTATCAATATTAACTTATATATAGTATATGCAAGGACAAAATAGTGAACAATCTTGATCGCTTTAAAAATAAAATTATTGTTTCAAAGACAAGTCGACTATGTTCAGATGCGGTTGCTAATTTTTTTTTGAAAGAGTATATTTCACTAGTTTACTTTTCAGAGATCAAAAACGTCGGAGATCTAGTAAGTCCGTATTTAGTTGAGAAAATTACGGGAAAAATGGTTCGTCGTGCACAAACATCAATTTTCCCAAGACTTCTGGGTGTGGGTAGCATATTAGGCTCTGGTAGTTTTAATTCTTACATATGGGGAAGCGGCTCAATCGATGGACAATTTCCCAAAAATGAGCTAGATCCTAAAAAAATATTTGCTGTTCGAGGAAAGCGTTCGCTTGATCTTTTAAAATCAAAATACGAATTATCGGCAAGACTGCCATTAGGAGACCCAGCTCTCCTAATGCCAAAATTTTTTAAGCCCAAGCCTAATGTTAAGTTTACCCTTGGAATAATCCCTCATTATGTAGACTTTGATAAAGCGAAAAGTCTACTTGAAGGGTGCGAAAGTGATTACACGATTATCGATGTAAGACAAGATCCTGAGACGTTTATTTCAAAAATTAGCGAATGTGAATTTATAATTTCGTCTTCATTGCACGGACTAATTCTTGCTGACTCTTATCAGATACCTAATAAATGGGTTCAATTTTCTGATTTAATAGTTGGAGGTACATGGAAGTTCCATGATTATTATTCTGTAACAGATAATTATTCACCTAGTGCTCTTCAAATTTGCCAAGTAGAAGATATTATTAATACGGTAAAAAATCCAAATAAAGTCTTTCAAGTCTCGGGATTTAAGTATTCTTTGGATAATCTACATGACTCTTTCCCAGTTAATGTTTTTTATTAATATGAGGCTATATGTTCACTAAACATTATACATACGTAACAGGCACAGTCCGTGAGGGCGGTAGTTCTAGAGCATTAGCTTTTTTAAATATTACAGCGAAATTAGGAGTAAAGCAGATAATATTTGCAAATAGATCACGCCTGGGTAGACTTTTTGAGGGTTTTAAGCTTTTTATAAGCCTCCTTTTTTTGAAAAATGAAGTTATCCTTATTCACTATTCTGTATTTCCAAGCATATTTTCACAGCATGTGGTAAGCAATGCTCTGTTTTCATATTTTATCAAAATTCTTCTTAGGTTTTGCGGGTTAAGGAATGTAGTTTATATAGAGGTTAATGATCTGCCTTACGAACAGGCTTTGGATTTAGAGCTCCCGAAAAACAAAATGAATGTATTTGATCGTAATATATTTACCCAGAAAGATTTGTACTTTATTTTCGCCTCCGTTGAAATGGCGCGTTATGCAGAAATTAAATATTCAATTAAAAAATCAAAAGTAAGCTATCTTATTAATGGGGCGAATATGCCACTTGAGAATGAGGTTTCTACATGGTTTTCTCACGATGGATTTGGTTTAGCATTTGTATACGCTGGTACTCTGAATAGAGGGAGGCAGATTGAAGATATGATACGTGAATTTATCGGTACTAATCATTCTTTGATTTTGTTAGGAGTTGGTGGCAGTTGGATCAAGTCTGAATATAATCAGAATGAAAATATTTTTTACCTTGGCTCATATCCGGAAAAAAAGGCACAAAATATAGTTAGACAATGCGATGTTGGACTAATTCCATATGATGAAAATAGGTTTTATTACAATATATGCTATCCAACCAAAGCTTCATTTTATGCCGCGTCGGGTCTTCCTATTTTGTCAACTCCATTGAAAGAGCTAAAAAATCATTTCACAGAAGAAACAGCTTTTTTTGCTCCTCTATCTGAGTGGGGTAGCCTATTGTCTGATCCCAATTTACCTATTAAAGCAAAGGTAATGGCTTCTACAGTGCTTGATAAGACCAGTCAAAATTTCTATTGGGATAATCTATGGGATATATGGTTGGATGAGAATATGAGTGTTTCTGACTAATAGGCTAATTTAACTAGTGCTATGATTTTGATTGAGTAATAAATGTAAGTCCTGGGCTCTAGCGTTCATTATTTACGCCTTTTGTCACTCTATTTTCTTACGTAGAGTAAACATCATTCATTTGTTTCAGCTGTTTGTTGCATAGCATTTAGTATTCGTGACATCGATATTGATGTACGAAACAAAAGAATCTAGATAAGGATAATTCGTGAAGTTTGCTAGCCGGCATCAAGCAAGTACGGTTTTGTACTTGGAAGGGATTTATGTGATTTCTAATCGTCTAGATTTAAAGAATCAGTCCGGTTAATGCACGGAACTTGTAGATATTTGCTTGGGTTCAGCATTACTTACTATTTAAAACTGGCTATTCTACGTTTTATGTGGTGATGGCTTGATTGAGAAAGTACCACATACACTACCAAGAAAATAATCTTGGATATGTCGATGGTCGCGTTTTAGTATTTTTTCGCATAATCTGAGTTCCTTAAAAAGTCTGTTCATATTTTCTAACCAGCATTTGTTAGCCCATCATCCTGCGCGTGAGTACCCGCTGTGTATGTCGTTTAGGATTACTTGGGCTTTTACCATTGGCTTGAAAACCGTATTATCAATAATCATTTCTCGCACCACTAGCCGGTGGTCCGGAATACTCTAAAGGGAATCTTCTGTCGACGGTACGTTTTGGATGGATCCAGCGCAGCCTCTATTGCTTCAGGGTCTGGTCGCTAATCTGAACCTCAGTGCCGTGATCTGTTGCATCGTCAAGTTGCTGTTGTTGGTGTTCTTCCGCACTGACCAGCCAAAGCATCGCCTTGGAACTTCTATCGTTAGCGAATCTTGTCTAGTGCGATGGTGAAGGTCTGAACGACGTGGAACTATTCAACTGTCACCTCGGCTTTAGGCTGCCATTCTGCGTCGTTAACGAAGAACTTGGACATGCCAAAGACTATTTCGGCTACGTGATTTAGGTTGTTACTATGCTCAGCTACTATGTTCGTCAGCGATATTTAAAACTCTGTATTGAAAACTACGGTGATCGAAAATGGTTAATGTAAAGCTATTATCTTTTAACAAGAAAAAAAACTCTCCACGCCGCTTGTTTTTTTTAACGTTAACTTTGCTGTTTATTTTCATATTTTCATATTTTACTGCTTTTCGCTTGTTGGGCATAGATAGAGATTACTTTCAGTATAAACAGTTTTTTGATTCTCTTTCTCTAGATTATGACGGTCGTTTTGAGCTAGGGTTTGTTTGGCTTTCTTTATTGATTAAAAATTTTGGATGGCCTTTTTGTGTACTGCTTTTCACTACGGCGTATATTTCTTTATCAGCTAAATTTTATTTAATTGCCAAATTGCCAAATAAGTTTTTTTGGATTGGTGTTTATTTTTTAATTTTATTACCTTTGCACGAAATGACGCAATTACGTGTAGCCATAGCTTTAGGTTTTGGTTACCTAGCAATTTATTTTTCTATTAATGAGAGTCTTTCGGTTCGAGTTACGGTTTTAGCAGTGTTGTCAGTCTTGTTCCACTGGACACTTCTTGTATTTGTTCCTTTTGTTGTTTTTTCAAGGTTTTTAAAAAGAAGAAGAGTTTCTCTACTTATATTGATTGCTTTTGGCCCTGTGGTTTTTATTTATTTTTCTTTTTCGTTCCTTAGTTACTTAAATCCCCAAGTGCCCGCTATTGTTAATGCTGCAAGTGAAATGCAAGCGAACCCATTTTCAGCTAGAAATATTATTTTTTTATCTATTGTTGCTATTGGTCTAGCTAATATAAACAGGATTCAGTCGGATCAACTGCCTTGGTTTTACCTTTCGTTTTTTGGTATTTTTTTCTGGTATGGTATGATGTATATTCCTGTTTTTGCACATCGTGTTTTTGAGTTAACAATTTTTTCATATTTTTTGTGGATTCCAAGTTTACCTAAATTCAGTAGACTGTTAGCAATGATTTTGATATCTTTAATTGCCATTTATTTATTTGTAAGTGTGATCTATCTTGAACCCATTTTTAGGCATGATTTATGATTTCTATAGTGGTTGTTAACTGGAACTCCGGTTCGCAGCTAAAAAGCTGTGTTGAATCTATTAAGAATTTTAACAGTGGTCTGGTGGATAAGACAATAGTTGTTGATAACGGTTCTATAGATGGATCAGAAAAATTTGTCGACGAGGAGAAAAACGTTGTCCTAATACGTACAGGAGATAATCTTGGCTTCGGAAAGGCATGCAATATTGGCGCAGAGAACTCAAACAGCGACTATTTACTTTTTCTAAATCCTGATGCGGCACTGTTTGATGGTACGCTTACCAAGGTAACAGACTTTATGCAGAAGTCGTCCAATCAAAGTGTTGGTATATGTGGTGTACAGTTACTTGACGAAAACGGTAAGATTTCACGCAGTTGTTCGCGGTTTCCTGCCGTTTCTAGGTTTCTAGCGCATGCAGTTGGGCTGGATATTTTTATACCACGTTTAGGTCATTCTATGGCTGAGTGGGATCATTCATTTGACCGCCCTGTTGATCAGGTCATTGGTGCTTTCTTTTTCGTTCGTCGCGGCCTTTTCGAGACACTTCAGGGTTTCGATGAACGTTTTTTTGTGTACTTCGAGGAGGTTGATTTTTCATACCGTGCATATTGTGCAGGCTGGCGAAGCTTCTATTTGGCTGATGCTTCTGCTTCTCATGCAGGAGGTGGAACTTCTAATCAAGTGAAGGCTAAGCGGCTTTTTTATTCTTTGCGCAGTCGTTTACTGTATGGTTTTAAGCATTTTTCCTTCCCCTCTTCTTTAGTTTTATTAGCCATAACCACATTGCTCGAGCCCTTGACTCGCTCTGCATCTTCTCTAGCTAAACTTTCTTTTACAGGGTTTAAAGAGTCTATCACGGGCTCTTTGATGCTATGGTCATGGTTACCAAGATGGTTTTTTAAGGGAAAGACACGTTAAGTGTGATGATTTTTATGAAAATTCTCCTGCTTTCTAAATACTCAAGGAAAGGCGCCAGCACTCGGTTACGCTTACTGCAGTACCTCCCTCTTTTGGAGATCAAAGGATTTGAGTTTACTGTCAGTAGCCTTTTCGACGATCAATATCTTGATATGCTGTATCAAAAAGGTAAGCGGTCGAGATTCCGTATTATAATGCTTTATTTGCGTAGGTTATTTGTGGTTTTTCGTGCCTTTAGATACGATGTCATTTGGATTGAAAAAGAAATATTCCCTTATATGCCTGCACTTGCTGAACGTGTTTTTCATGCTCTGGGTAAGCACTATGTGGTTGATTATGACGACGCTATATTCCATAATTATGATCTGTCTAGTAACCCTTTTCTTCGTTTGGCTTTAGGGCGGAAAATTGATGTTGTAATGCGCTGCGCAAGTTCCGTCGTAGTTGGTAATGATTATCTAGCTAGTCGAGCAAAAAGCGCAGGCGCCACACGCGTAGAGCTAGTCCCAACAGTAGTTGATGCTACACGCTATAGTTCTATTGAGTCTTCAGTGGCATCTAGCCCTGTGATTGGTTGGATTGGTTCACCCTCAACACAGAGATATGTAGTGTCAATAGCACATGCATTATCTTCGATGTGCCAAAAGTATAATGCACGATTGCTTCTGGTTGGTGCTTCAGTCGATATAACTAGTGAATTTCCTGGAGTTGATGTCGAAGTTGCGCCTTGGAGTGAGGCATCCGAAGCAGAGCTGATTGCAGCTATGGATATTGGTATCATGCCATTACCTGATGGTCCCTGGGAAAAGGGAAAGTGCGGTTATAAATTAATTCAATACATGGCGTGTGGCATTCCTGTTATAGCCTCGCCAGTGGGGGTGAATGTCGATATTGTTGGTAATAATCAGTGTGGGTTGTTGGTTGCGAATGAAGCGGAGTGGGAAATTGCTTTGGACAGCTTGCTTGAATTACCGGCGCAGAGACTGAAACTGGGCAGCGCCGGGCGGCAAGCCGTTGACGATCAGTATTCATTAGCCATTCAGGCACCTGTTCTTGCCAGCATCTTGACACAGTCTCTGATTGGGCCGGGGGGGTAAGTAATGTGCGGCATTGTAGGTTTTTGGCATCGCGATTCGGTGGCACTTGATTCTGTTATCACGAGGATGTGTGAACGCATTGACCACCGTGGCCCAGATGATACAGGCTATTGGATAGATCAATCGAGTGGATTAGCACTGGGTCATACCCGTCTCTCCATACTCGACCTTTCCTCTGCTGGTCATCAGCCTATGCTTTCCGCTTGTGACCGTTACACTCTGGTTTACAATGGAGAAATTTACAATCATCTGACACTGCGCGCCCAATTACAGGTAGAAGAGTCTGACCACACCTGGCGAGGCCATTCTGATACTGAAACTCTATTGGCTTGTATTGCTGCATGGGGTATTGAACAGACCTTGAAAGCCGCAGTAGGTATGTTTTCTATTGCTCTGTGGGATAAGCAGGAGCAAGTGTTGACATTGGCCCGCGACCGCATGGGTGAAAAACCACTGTATTGGGGGTGGTGTGATGATGTATTACTGTTTGGATCTGAGCTGAAAGCGCTGAAGGCTCACCCGGCTTTCAAGTCGGAAATCGACCGTAATGCACTGACTTTATTTTTGCGTCATTGTTATATTCCAGCGCCTTATAGCATTTATAAGGGCATCCAGAAATTATTGCCGGGACACTTTATTCGTATTCCCTTAAGTGGACATTCGACAGCTTCTAAAGCCCTCGAAGCTGTTCCCTATTGGAGGTTGAATGATGCTGTAGAGTGTGGATTGTCAAACCCGTTTACAGGTAGCCCTGAGTCAGCTGTTGATGAACTCGAGTCACAGCTGACTGCAAGTATTGGTGATCAAATGTTATCGGATGTTCCCCTTGGGGCGTTTCTCAGTGGGGGAGTGGACAGCAGTACTATTGTGGCGCTAATGCAGGCTCAAAGTAAGCGTCCTGTCCGTACCTTTACCATCGGTTTTGATAAAGGGGGATACAATGAGGCTGTTCACGCTAAAGCTGTTGCAAAGCATTTAGGTACTGACCATTCTGAATTATATGTGAGCTCTGACGATGCTTTAGCTGTTATCCCGAAACTTTCCTCTATGTATTGTGAACCCTTCGGAGACAGTTCGCAGATACCGACTTATCTGGTCAGCCAGATGGCCAAGCAGCATGTTACGGTGTCTTTGAGTGGAGATGGAGGGGATGAGCTGTTCGGTGGCTACAACCGCTATATGGCAGCTTATAAAGTCTGGTACCCGGTTCAACATTTGCCGCTGTTTGCTCGTCGGGCTGTAGCCGGTTTATTGCGATCCTTACCCTCTACTACTTGGGACAGACTGTTTGATTGGGCAAGTCCAGTACTCCCTAAAAGTTTACAATTATCCATTCCGGGTGAGAAAGCACGAAAATTGGCAGATGTACTGGCTCTTTCGAACGGTCATGATTTTTATCGCCAACTTACCAGTCACTGGACGGATCCATCCAGTGTGGTTATAGGTTCGACGGAGCCAAATACTTTGATTACCAATTCGGACTCCTGGCCGGTAACTGATTGCCTGGAACATGCAATGATGGCGATGGATGCTCAAACCTACATGGCAGAAGACATCCTTACCAAGGTCGACAGGGCGGCCATGGCGTCCAGTCTTGAAACCCGTGTGCCGATGCTGGATCATCGTTTGGTAGAAATGGCTTGGCGAATGCCTATAGATTTTAAAATTCGTGATGGACAGGGCAAATGGTTACTAAGACAGGTTCTTTATCGACATGTGCCGAAAGAGCTAATTGAACGTCCTAAAATGGGCTTTGGGGTTCCTCTGGATAGCTGGTTGAGGGGCCCGCTGAAAGACTGGGCAGAAGAGCTTCTGAACGAAAGGCGTTTGCAAATGGAAGGTTTCTTTCACCCGGAACCGATTAGAAAAATGTGGGCTGAACACCTCAGCGGTAAACACAACTGGCAATATCATTTGTGGAATGTGTTGATGTTTCAGGCTTGGCTTGAAGAGCAATAGCCTTTTGTATGGTGCGCAGCGCCTTTTAGGCGCATTAGTAGTGGCTGGTTGGATGACTTGGGGCGAGAGTCTCTCACGGACCGCTTATATCGTGAACCGTTAGCTGAAGAGCAAGGGTGTCCGTCGCAAGGCGGAGTCTGAAGGTCGCTATAGGCAAACTCCTAGCCCGACAAACAGGAACCGCATACGAGGTAGCTACATCTGGGCGAGAGGACCATGAAAGTTGAACTCCAATAGCTATCTAGAAGATTAGAAGTAGATGCGGCGGGTAGGTGAGAGGAAGATCGCGAGTCTTTACCCTGGGAGGCCTGTTGCCTGCCTGCTACTGGCTAACACCACTGTTAAGGTATTAGTAAGAGCGAACAGGAGTCAGCAGTGGCCTTAGTAGTCTCTGACTAAGAGCTGAAGGGCTGAAATGAACATGTCACGAGTAGGTAGTTGTCCGCTCTCTGATGTGTACGAAAAGAAGCCTTTCCAGAGTGCTCTCTATAACTGTATGGTGTGCCGGAAGCCAATGACCGTCCAAGCTCTCAAACGAGACACAGGCGAGCGAAATCAGCGGAACGAAACTTAGCCATGAGGACAGGAATCGCCGTGAAACTGATCCTTTTGCCCGGTGGTTTGGGAGGGCACTGGTGGTGAACCCGCCCACCACCCGGTCCATAATGTGTTATCTATATATTTTGCTTTCCTAAAATTTAATTTGTGAAACTTGACGTGAAGCCATCGCGGGTGGAGTGAGAAAAATTGTGATTAGATTTGAAAATGTGCTAAAAGATTTGTATAACTCTCCTAGAACCTGGCTAATTACTGGATCTGCTGGCTTTATAGGTTCAAATTTACTTGAGTACCTGTTGCGTTTGGACCAAATTGTCATCGGTATTGATAACTTTGCCACAGGTTCCGAACGCAATCTAGAAGAGGTTCAGTCACTGGTAACATCAGATCAATGGTCTCGATTCTCTTTCATCACAGGGGATATTCGCAATCTCGAAGATTGCCAAAAAGCCTGCAAGGGCGTTGATTACGTATTACACCAGGCAGCGCTTGGTTCCGTACCTCGTTCCTTGAATGATCCTATTACAACTAATGCATCCAATATCTCAGGCTTTCTAAATATGCTAGTTGCCGCGCGGGACGCCAATGTTAAAAGTTTCACCTATGCTGCCTCTAGTTCAACTTATGGTGACCATCCCGCTTTACCCAAGGTTGAAGAGAATATTGGCAAGCCGCTTTCACCTTACGCGGTGACCAAGTACGTGAATGAGCTATACGCTGATGTGTTTGCAAATAGCTATGGTTTTAGGACCATTGGGGTGCGTTATTTCAATGTATTCGGGAAAAGACAGGATCCCGAGGGAGCTTACGCGGCGGTGATACCGAAATGGATAGCTGCAATGTTTCGAGATGAAGATGTGTTCATCAATGGCGATGGTCACACCAGTCGTGATTTTTGTTTCATTGAAAACGCCATTCAGGCCAATCTACTTGCTGCTGTGGCCGATGACTCTGCAAAAAATGAGGTTTATAATGTTGCCGTTGGTGACAGAACTTCACTCAATACATTGTTTGAGATCTTAAAGAGTACGTTGGCAGAAAATGGTGTGATTTATAAAAAAGAGCCGGTGTATCAGAATTTTCGACCTGGCGATGTACAGCATTCCCAGGCAGATATCAGCAAGGCCGCCACCAAACTAGGTTACGAGCCGGAGTTTCGTATTTGCGAAGGTATAGCAAAAGCTATGCCCTGGTATCTTAAGAATTGATTCAAACGATTTAATTATTCTTGTCTTTGGATAAATTTTCTATGAAAAAGATTGCAGTAATAGGCTTGGGCTATGTCGGCCTACCGCTGGCAGTCGCTTTTGGTGAGAAGCGCGAAGTTATCGGCTTTGATATCAAAACCAAACGTATAGCTGAACTGAAGCAGGGCGTTGATATCACACGCGAAGTTTCCATCCAGGAACTCGCCGCCGCCGGAAAGTTGTCGTTTACCGCTTCCCTGGATGATGTGGCAGATTGTTCTGTATATATTTTGACAGTTCCCACCCCGATTGATGAGTTCAAAACTCCAGATCTGATTCCGCTGATGAAAGCCAGTGAGAGTGTAGGTAAGTTGCTTAAAGCTGGCGATATTGTTGTGTATGAATCCACCGTTTATCCTGGAGCGACGGAAGAAGTGTGTGTGCCAGTGCTGGAGAAAATGTCTGGACTTACCTTCAACGAAGATTTTTATGTAGGCTATAGCCCGGAACGTATTAACCCTGGAGATAAAAATCACCGAATAACCACTATCAAAAAAGTCACTTCTGGATCTACACCTGCTATTGCTGAGGAAGTTGATGAACTGTATGCGAATGTGATTACTGCCGGTACTCATAAAGCCAGTTCTATTAAAGTAGCCGAAGCGGCGAAGGTGATCGAAAACACTCAGCGTGACCTTAATATTGCCTTAATTAACGAACTGGCCATGATTTTCTCCCGTCTAGGTATCGACACACACGAAGTGCTGGCAGCAGCCGGTACCAAGTGGAATTTTCTGCCATTCAAGCCCGGCTTGGTGGGCGGCCATTGTATTGGCGTAGACCCCTACTACCTCACCCACAAGGCGCAAGCCATTGGCTACCACCCGGAAATCATCCTCGCTGGTCGTCGCGTGAACGATGGTATGGGGGCTTATGTGGCGTCTGAACTGGTAAAAGCTATGATTAAAGCTGGGCAGACTGTTGCCTATGCCAAGGTTCTGGTGATGGGCTTCACTTTCAAGGAAAATTGTCCTGACTTGCGCAATACTCGCGTGATTGATGTGGTGAGAGAACTGCGAGAGTTTGGTTGCAATGTACATGTTACTGACTGCTGGGCCGACAACAATGAGGCAGAGGAAGAATACGGTATTAGCTTAGTTAGTGAGCCGGCTTCTAGTGAATACGATGCGCTTATTTTCGCGGTTCCACACAAAGAATATACATCAATGAGTGTGGATGATTGGCGGAGGTATTTGAAGAAAAGTGGGGTGCTTTATGATTTGAAGGGCGTGTTGCCTTTGGGTGATGCGGATTTGCGGCTTTGAAAAAATTTCTTCTTGTTTCCAGCTTCCCCGACTCCCTGATTAAATTTCGCGGAGCATTGCTCAAAGCACTTTTGGCCAAAGGGCTAGAAGTACATGTGGCAGTCCCGAATATATCTAGCTCGCTAGCTATTTTTGCTCAATTGCAAAAAATGGACATAAAGGTCCATGAAATAGGTTTGCGCCGTACCGGAACTAATCCATTAGCAGACTTGAGTACAGTGGTAGAATTGCATTGGTTGATGCGGCGAATAAATCCTGATTACGTACTAGGTTACACGATCAAACCGGTAATTTACGGATCAATTGCGGCGTGGCTGGCTGGCGTGCCAAATCGTTTTGCGCTGGTTACAGGGTTAGGCTATGCCTTCACTGGCGAGGCCTCAGGCAAGCGTGGCGTGTTACGAAATCTCGTACAACGGTTGTACCGGTTCGGCCTTTCTAAAACCCATAAGGTGTTTTTCCAGAATCCTGATGACGAAGCGCTTTTTCGACAATTTGATTTGCTATCTACGAATATTCCGTCATGTGTGGTGAGTGGCTCTGGTATAGATGTGGCTGATTATTCGTTGGCTACGGTGCCTGCAAAGCCGTCTTTTCTTTTGATTGCTCGTCTGTTGGGTGATAAAGGTATCAGGGAATACGCGCATGCATCTTCGCAAGTGAAGCGACAGTACCCTGAGGCCAAATTCCGATTGGTTGGCTGGATTGATGAGAATCCGGACTCCATCAGTCAGTATGAGTTGGAGGATTGGGTGAATTCCGGCACGCTTGAATTTTTAGGAAAGCTCGCCGATGTTCGCCCTGCGATTGCAGATTCTAGCGTGTATGTATTGCCTTCCTATCGTGAAGGTACCCCGCGCACAGTGCTAGAGGCAATGGCGATGGGGAGGCCTATTATCACGACTGACGCGCCCGGTTGCCGGGAGACAGTTATTGAGGGTGATAATGGTTTTTTGGTACCAATTAAATCTGTGGTTGAACTTGCTGGTGCAATGAGTCGTTTTATTGAGCAACCTGATTTGGCTTTGCTAATGGGAGCAAAATCACGTGCAATGGCGGAAGAAAAATACGATGTTCACAAAGTGAATGAGTTTATGTTGGTAGAAATGGGGATTCTGTGATTAAACGTTTTTTTGATTCATCGTTGGCACTGGTTGCGTTAATAGGTTTTTTTCCAGTGCTTCTTCTATTGGTTTTCTTAATCCGTTATAAACTTGGCTCCCCGATCTTCTTCCGCCAAACTCGTCCCGGTAAAAATGGCAAACCTTTTCAGATGGTTAAGTTCCGTACCATGTTGGATACCACCGATAAACAAGGCAGCCCATTACCCGATGATCAGCGTATGTCAACGTTCGGTAGTTTTTTGCGCTCTACGAGTTTGGATGAGTTGCCAGAGTTGTGGAATGTGCTCAGGGGTGATATGAGTTTGGTGGGCCCGAGGCCCTTGTTGATGGAATATTTGCCACTGTATTCAAAAGACCAGTATCGCCGCCATGAGGTGCGGCCTGGTGTTACAGGGTGGGCTCAAGTGAATGGACGCAATGCGATCTCCTGGGATGAAAAGTTTAAGCTGGATGTTTGGTATGTAGATAACCGCTCGTTTTGGCTGGATATGAAGATACTGTTTCTAACGGTGAAAAAGGTACTTGCTCGTGATGGGGTAAACGGTGAAGGTGAGGTAACTATGTCTAAATTTACCGGGAATAAAGATTAATGAATCTCGCGGTTCTTGGTGCTAGAGGGCATGGCAAAGTGGTGGCGGATGCCGCTGAGTTGTTGGGTTGGGATAGTGTTATTTTTTTCGATGATGCCTGGCCTACTCTGAAAACCAATGGCCCCTGGGTTGTTGATGGCGATACCAGTACCTTGTTGAATCGGGTAGCCGATTTTGACGGCCTGGTGGTTGCAATTGGCAACAATCATATTCGTGCAGAAAAACAGAATCGCCTTAGTGATGCCGGGGGTAAGCTGGTAACTATTGTCCATCCAACTGCCGTCATTAGCCCTTATGCATCCATTGGCGATGGGGTTGTGGTTTTTGGAAATGCTGTCGTTAATGCCTGTGCGGTTATCGGTTCTGGTGCCATTGTTAATACCGGCGCGGTTGTCGAACATGACTGTACCGTTGGCGAATTCGCTCATGTGAGCCCGAACGCTGCTCTGGCCGGAGGCGTCAACCTTGGTCGTGAAGCGTGGGTAGGTGCCTGCGCTTCCGTTCGGCAGTTGTTAATGGTTGGCGCCGGAGCCATTGTAGGGATGGGGGCGGTGGTTACTCAGGATGTACCACCAGGTTTGACGGTGATTGGTAGCCCAGCGAAAATGCTTTCACGCTAAATCTTGAGCGCGTTTCAAGCTGCTCAATGTGTGCAGCAAATCCTGACAGGAATTGTGTAATCCATGTTAAATAGCCCGTTTTCCCCATGGCCTTCGTTTACCGATAAAGAAGCCCATGCGGTGTCAAAAGTTTTGCTTTCCAATAAGGTGAATTACTGGACTGGACAAGAAGGTCGCGAGTTCGAGAAAGAATTCGCAGCTTTCGCCCAGACTGAACACGCCATTGCGGTAGCTAATGGCACAAATGCTTTGGACCTTGCCATTAGGGGGCTGGGTATTGGCCCGGGAGATGAAGTGGTTGTTACTTCCCGCACCTTTCTGGCGTCTGTGTCTTCCATCGTAACGTCAGGAGCCGTTCCGGTGTTTGCTGATGTAGAGCGAGATAACCAGAATATCTCTGCAGACACGGTTATGGCAGTGTTGACCGATAAGACCCGAGCTATTGTTTGCGTACACCTTGCGGGTTGGCCCTGTGAGATGGATGACATAATGGCGCTTGCCAGCGAGAAGAACCTCTACGTGATTGAGGACTGTGCCCAGGCACATGGCGCTTCCTACAAGAGCCGCTCTGTGGGTTCTATTGGGCATGTAGGCTGTTGGTCTTTCTGCCAGGATAAGATCATGTCGACCGGCGGTGAAGGCGGCATGGTGACCACCAATGATCGTGAGCTTTGGTCGCGTATGTGGTCTTACAAGGATCATGGTAAGAGCTGGGAGGCAGTCTATGAGCGCGAGCATCCGCCGGGCTTCCGTTGGCTGCATGAAAGCTTTGGTACCAACTTCCGGATGACCGAAATGCAGTCTACCATTGGCCGTATTCAGCTAGGCCGTATGCCGGAGTGGTCTGCCGTACGTCAGCGCAATACTACTGCTATTTGGGATTGTGCTCGGGCGCTACCGGGCCTTCGAGTGCCCGAAGTTCCGAGTCATGTCAGCCATGCAGCCTATAAGTGTTATGTATTTGTTGTACCGGAACATTTGGCTGATGGCTGGAACCGTGACCGCATTCAGAATGAATTGGTGGCGGCTGGCGTCCCATGTTTTTCAGGTTCTTGTTCTGAGGTGTATCTGGAAACAGCTTTTGATGGTACTGGTTGGCGGCCTGAACAATCTTTACCGGTGGCCCGGGAATTGGGAGAAACGAGTTTGATGTTCCTCTGCCATCCTACCCTCACAGAGGCTGAGTTACACAAAACGTGCATTGTACTTAAAGATGTGATGGTTAAGGCTGCCAAATAGAATGGATGCAAGTAAGGTTCAATGAGTACGGGTTCAAATTGCTATTGTCGGTATAGGTTACGTAGGCCTTTCTAACGCTATGCTATTGGCCAAGCACATTGAAGTGGTTGCTCTGGATATCGAGCCGGAAATAGTTGCGTTGCTGAAAGCCAAGCCTCGCCTATTGAAGGTATCGAAGTCAGCAAGTATTTGACCTCTTGTGAGCTGAGCTTACCCAAAGATACCAAACAGCTGTTGGCTAATTACGATGAAGTACCCCACAACATGATCCAGGCAATAGTCGATGCCAATCGTACTCGTAAGGATTTTGTCGCCTAGCAAATCATCAAGTACCAACCCAAGATCGTGGGTTTCTATCGCCTGATTATGAAAACAGGCTCTGACAACTTCCGTGCCAGGGCCATGCTAGGGGTGATGAAGCGCATCAAAATGAAGGGCATTGAAGTGTTGTGGTGTTTGAGCCCGCTTTAGAAGACGACACCTTTTTCGGTTCTCGCGTGCTTGATGCTTTCAAGGCCGAGGCCGACGTCGTGCTGACCAACCGCATGGCTCCGTATCTCGATGACATTGTAGAAAAAGTCTGCACGCGAGATCTATTCGGCAGCGATTGAGCACCCGCACGAAACAAAAGACAGATATGCCCATCAGCTCACATAAAAAGCCATGCCAATAACATTGGCATGGCCTTTTTTTTATCCCTCTCCCTGTATCTCGCCCGTAGACTATTCGTCCAGCGAAAAGAAATCGTTGGCATTATCTTCGAACGCATCCGCAATACGAATGTACTGCTCAAACGTTCGCTGATCGCGATGCCCTGATACTCGCTTAATCTGAACGTCACTCCGGCCCCGCAAATGCGCCTCGGTAATAAATCCGGCCCGAAAGCTATGCGGGCTATAGCCTTTTGCCGTCAATCCCGCCGTTTGTAGGGCTTTTTGCATACGCAAATGGACGACCTGAGCCGACAAGCGACCAGCCCCTATACGGCCTGCAAGACTCACTGCACGAAATACTGCCCCGCGCTTTATCCCACTGGCTTGCAACCACAATTCCAGAATCCGCACCGGACAGTAGGGCGTACTTGTTGATGCCCGCACAATGCTTTTAGTTTCCACTCGGCCCGACTTATTGGTTTTACTGTGGTGCACCGTCACGATGATGCCTTCTGGGCGCCACTCGATATCATCAACGGTGATCGCCACCACTTCACTTCGTCGACACGCCCCATAAAACGCCAGCGCAAACATCGCCGCATCGCGAAGTCCGTAGAGCGTCTCCAAGTCCAGGCTATCCAGCAGCGTATGCAACTCCTTTAGCCGCAACGCAGGTGCAGAGGCTTGGCGCATGTCGCGGCTGCGCTTAATCCCCCGTATCACACTGCGGACCGCCATTGTCTTCACCGGCGAGGGCAGGTCGTGATAGCGATGCCACATGTGTAATGAATTGGCATAGCGCTCGATAGTCGCAGGCGCTTTACCCAACGAATTTTGTGCTGACAGGTAGTTCGCGATCTCCGTGTCGGTAGCTGGCAGACAACCACCGGCTTTCTGGTACACCTTCAAGTCGGCGCGCATAGCCCGCACTGTGTTTGGTGATACGCTCTCAGACAGCAATCGCCTGGCATCCCGAGTTAGTTCGTCCGTATCAACCTTAAGCTCTCCACGTGTTTTCGAATTATGCGATGACGTGGCCGATAACGGCGATAGACGTGCACGTTTCTGCATAATAATCCCCTCAGTCCGTTAAGCTCAAAGCGACCAAACGTTCGAAAAACGCCTGCGAAAACGCCACGTCAGCTCCCATCGCAACACCCTGTGTCTCTGCTCTCTCTTCAAAACTTATCGATAGATTCGGCGTCGCTGTGGCCGAATTGTCATCGGAGCCCGCTGTTTCGGTAAGTGGGTCGGCTTCCGTGTCACCTTCATCGCCACTGGACGCCGTAGCGCCTGCCGTCGTCGTGGTATCTTGCGCGTCAGTGGCCCTAGCGGTGTTGCCGGGTGGCGTCACCTTAGCCAGATCATTGGGGAGGTCATCGGTTAAACGCCGCGCAAAACGGCGCAGCCGGGTTTCATTCAATGCATAGAAATAACAGGTGGTGTCTTCGTTGCCTTGGCGACGAATAATGCGGCCCAGCACCTGACGAAAGAATTGCTCTGTGCGGATGTGGCTGAGGTAACAACAGACCCTTAGACGCGGTAGGTTGACGCCTTCCGAGACCATGCCGACGGAAACAATCCATGGGGTTATCGCATCCCGAAACGCTTCCAGTTTGGCATGCGCATTTGGCTCTTGGCTGGTCACTAAACAAACGCTTTGGCCGGCAGCTTCAAGTTGTTGGGCAATGTCTTCCGCATGGGCAATGCTGGACGCAACGACCAATCCACCTGCGCTTGGGTCGTCCTGACGAAGGGTGTTTAAACGTCCCATGCCCAAAGCCAACATATGGCCTTGAGGCGCTTGTTCACGCACGACCTGTGCATACTGTACGGCGGGATGCCGAAGTAGCTGCACAATACTGGTGTACTGACGTGCTTCCATACGACCTGATATGGGGTGTTTGTGCGTCAACCCGATCTCGCGATTGTCCACAAGGGCGATATGGGGGTAGCGACATACACCATCCAGAATGGCCTGCTTGAGCGTATACACATAGTCAGGCATTAGCTGTTGCTTGGAGGGGCCAGTCGAGGTATCAGCTGCGTCATTCTCGTCATCCGTATCGTCTCCCGCTTGCTCCGGGGCGTCGACATAGCGCAACAGCGGTAGACAACTGCCATCCGAACGCCAGGGCGTCCCTGACAGCGCTAGCGTATAGCGGACATGACGCTCCACTGCCATTAACGTCATTCCCCACTGATTGGGCGTGCTGACTAAGCCGCCCGGCGCGGCGGCATGATGGCTTTCGTCCCAGATAAGCAAAATACGCCACTGCCGGCAGAGACGAATCAAGGCGGCCAGGCGGTTGGGCAAACCATGGTAAGTCAGTGCCATACCAATGGCGCCCAGTTGGCCATCCATGGCGCTATCGAGCACATGGCTGAGGGAATCACGGGCATCTGAAACCACGGCACGCGTTGGCCCCACATAGATGACATAGTCAATGTCGCCCTGCGTGATGAGCGCCTTAGCGAGCTCGGCG
The DNA here is from genome assembly GCF_900103865.1 of Vreelandella arcis. GTDB lineage: Bacteria > Pseudomonadota > Gammaproteobacteria > Pseudomonadales > Halomonadaceae > Vreelandella > Vreelandella arcis. The sequence goes on along the minus strand of NZ_FNII01000019.1, from coordinate 24,102 downwards.
GCGAGCCGCATTTTGCCCGCCCCCGGCGTGGCTTGGCACAGAAAGTGTGGGGTCTGTGGGGAAAGCCGTTCCAGCGCATGCGCCAGGCATTCGGCTTGCCAGCGACGCAATGGCTTATGCTGAGGGGTAGCGTTAACAACGGTTTGAGGAGGAGTCGCAGGGCTCATGCGCAATCCTCCTGGGCTGTCAGCTGATGGCGAAGCGTGAGATTGGCGTCCCACTGGCCTTTCAGCGTGCCACTGCGTTTTATCGCCTTGTCCAGTAACGGCGAAATACGCGATTTCTCCTGCGGGTAGCGCGTAAGGACCTGCTGGTAATATTCCGCTTCACTGATCGCGGCCTGCATTTGTGTGCTTAGTTGATGGCGGTCGCGCTCAAGAAAGGCGAGTAAATCGTCGGTGTCGTCAGTCGTTGATGTCGGTGTTAAGTGAGTTGTGTCGACCGGTGATGTGGCCTCGGCGCTGACTTCGTCACAGGACGCATCGCTGTCATCGAGGATCAGGCGGTAAATCGGGCGGTTCTGGCCTTCGATGTCCACGCGCTCTGCAAGCCCCATCTCTTCAAGTTTATTGAGCCGGTCACGGACGTGATAGCGCAATTGCGTCTTATTGTGGTCTGCCAGTTCCGGTTGAGCGAGGAGGGCATTACGCACCTTGGCGATCGTGAAGCGCGTGTCCGTGTGCGCGAAGTGCAGCAGCTGATTATCCAGTGCTTCGGCGATGATGCGTCCTTTGGAGGTCGTGCAACGTTTTTTACGAGAGGGGAGTAGAGAAGAGGCAGGCTGGCTCATTCGGTCACCTCCTGTAAGGAGGATGTTTCTGTGTAATGAGCAAGGCGGAGGAGGGTGGTCGCCTTTTGCATATGGGCATTGTAACGGCGATAGCGCACGCGGGTGCTGCTATTCGACGTTAAGGCGGCGATGGCCATGGCACGGTGAGCGGCGGCGCGCGCACGGTGACTACGGTGAGGAGAGAGGGTGGACTTTACCATATAGCGTTTGCTCCTAGAGTTTTAGGAGCCGTCCCCGCTGTCGCCAAACAGCACTGGGGGCGGCCGTACGCAGGTTGGCGAACCGGCACTCTAGGACACCGGCAGACCCGAAGGTCTCCCACGCACGACCGCCATAAACATGGCAGGCAAAAAAACAGCGCCAGCCATGGCAGGGGCGCTTGTGCGCCTAGAGTTGTATGGGTCGCCAAACCCGATCGAGCTTTTGACTCGATTACTGGAAAGATATCAGGGGATGTGGGCCGTGTAAAGTACTAGGCGAGGTCGGACTGGAAACCAGGGTTCGGTTACAACACCCGTTACTATCCTGTGATTTCACATGTGAAGTTTCTGCTATCAAAGTCGGATACAACGATATGTTCGACATAAGCGGCATCACATCACGGTTTAGTGTTGTTCAGTATCAAGCCAGAACATTTTTCATCCGCCATACTCTTAATCACACGGAATATAACAACATTCACGCAAGGAACAATTCGTTTAGAGGAGGGCAGTGGCGAGGATAAGAACCGGTATAGTTGGGTAAATGGCGTTGCTGCATGCAGGCTTAAACTTCCCTCAACACTGATAAGGATGTGACATGACATCTTACGAAGATACAACGCAGCTCAATGCCTTGCTGGCTCAGTGTACGGAATCCCCCTCAATCCGTGGCGAAGTGGTGTTCTGGGCAGAAGGTGACGAAAACCGCTTGGATCACGCCAGCTTTTTCTTACAGAACGATGGTCAAACTCAGTTAAAAGCGAGCGGTCTACGTGATTCGCTGATGGCATGGCTGGATAACCTGATGATTCAGCGTACTGAGCAGGGCCAACCCTTAGCCCGTGATGGCTTGCTCCGCTTGGGAGACGGTGCCTCTCGAATAGAATGGTTGCCCAAAGGCGCTGGCAGTGATGCAGCGGACGTTCGACGTGATGACACTGACTTGCTTCCTTGGTTACAGGCAACTTTATCGCGTCTTGAGCAACAGGCCATCGCGGAGAAAAAGCAAAAGGCACTAGCCAAGCACGGGGATGAAGCCCACTGGAAGCGCATGATATGGCGCAGTCCTGAAAAAAATCACCTGATTAAAGTCGCACTGGCGGAAGAAGGCCAGCGCCTGGGATTTCAGGTGTTGCCGAACCCAGTTACAAAACGTGGAGAGTGGTTATACGATGCCGTATGGCGGCGCGTTGATGCTAATCGAAATGTGATCGGTATACCGCTAGCAGTCGAGATAGAAGTCTCCGACAGCAGATTGGGTGGCATTCGTTACGACTTCAATAAATTGCTGCAAGCCCAAGCCGACCATAAGTTGATGGTGTTTCAAGTCAAAACACCGACCGACGTAGAGGAAGTATTCTCTCGGTTGATGACGAGCATCGATGCGTTCCCGCATTCACACCCTTGCCGTTATTTATTGGCGGGGTGGTGTACAACGCAACATGCTTTTCACTTCAATACGTATGATGCCGGGTAGTGTCCGATACGCTGCCGTATCACAACGCTCATAACTTCATTCAGCAAAGGATTGCCATCATGGTGATAACAGTCCCCGAGAAACTCCGCTCAACACTAGCCGAGGTAGCGCCCACGCATGTGGCGGTGGCTTATTTGGGCAGTGGATGGCAAGAGTACCTGACAAACCTAGACGCACTTGAAGCGATCGTCGTCTCGCCCACGATTGGCTCCTACCCTGGTGCCTTGACGGAGCTGCTTGATGAAGCCAATCAGCATGATTTCCGTGTCTACTTCCGTAATACGCTGCACGCCAAGCTATTTGTTGGCGATGATGCTTGCCTGATCGGGAGCGCCAACCTTAGTCAGAATGGTTTTGACGGTGGGCTGAACGAAGCCGCCGTGTACTTGACGGATTCAAAGAGTGTTGATCAAGCTCACGACGTATTTGAAACCCTCAAGCAAGGCGCTGTTCACGACACGGATAAGCAACGCTCGATGATTCGTGAATTGTGGCCCAAGTGGAACTTAGCCCGTCGTAATAACGTGCTTCCCAATGAAGGCGGTGAACGTCCGCAGGGTACCATCCTGGATTGGAAACCTGGCTATGAGTGTGTTTGGTTGGCTTGGGTTGACAAGGATGAAAAGCCTATTTTGAACGAATCGAATGTGCGTGAGGCAGTTCCTGAGATAGGTGTTCATCAGCCCGAACAATATTTCGATGGCTACACCAACCTGGTTGAAGGAGATGATGTGCGTGTGGGGGACTGGTTGATTATCTGGGTCGCCAAAGGGGATAGCACGCCCAATCTAGGAATGTCTCCTTACTGGATGCGTGTCGATCAGCTGATATCAGGTGGGGTCGTCGAAGATGGTGAAGAGGACTACACCCTGCTTGCGGTTATGTTGCCAAGCCATTCGGATGTTACGCCGCCTTTTGATATTGACGGTGATCCCGTCGTTAAGCATCTGATCAAACAGCTTCTTGCCAGTGGCGATTATCCCAAGCTGATGTGGTCTGTAGACAATGCCCCTTGGTGTTTTACAGAAGCCTGGGAAGACAATCAGCGGTTCTTAGTTGAACTGCAGCAAGCGTACAGTAAGGAGGTCAGTTAATGGTAAACGCGCTAGGCACCTGGGTATCTGGCGGGTTTACACTGCTTACTGATTCAGTATGGCAAGGTCCTTTTGCCTGAGAGCCACCCGATGCGTCAAGGACAGCCAGACATGAAGGTCTTTCACGGTGTCCGTTCTCTCAGTTTCAAGCGCAACTGAACTGGGTGAGGAAGACATTGCCCTTAACGTGGCGACAAGTCGGGTTGGACACCCGTATCGACCTGGGATCCAGGTCGATACGGGCTGTACAGTTAAGAATTACTTGGCGCCAGCACATGGCTATGAATCAGCCCTAGCGTATGCGCATAGTGCCTGAGTAACGTGCTCGGTTCTCGATGTCCGATCCACTGGGCGACATGTAACAGTAACGTACCTCTCTCAAGCGTGTCGTACCTCTCAGCGCCACAAAAGTATTTCAGCATATCTCGCAAAGACATTGGCTGAAACATCCAATGATGTCGGTGCTGAAGCGAATTTTTGAAATCCTCGTGCTGAGCTGCATGCAGTCTGAGCAGCGTCCAGGATACAGCGGCATGGCGGAGACCATGAAAATCGATATCCTGGCCAAGCACGAAACGCATCCATTGGATGACCGGTGTGATCAGCGCCTCTCGGGTGTAAGCCTGTGGATTATGACGTGGGCCAAATAGCGCAATGTCCTCAAGCGGCACAGCGGAACATTCATCGCGACGCGTCATGATCCAGCGATGCATGTGCCCTATCACGGACGGCGGCGCCATGATGTGCAAGCCGACTCGGCGTCTTGCCGCCGGGGTTTTACCGCCCTGAATTTCGACCCAGCATGTTCCCTGCGGCGAAGTGCTCACAGGATCCATTACCACGTCATTCAGCGTCAGTGATAACACTTCAGACGCGCGAAGGCCGCCGTAAAAACCCAGTGCCAGCGTTAGCCCCATCATCTGCCGAGGATCACCGTCCGGTACTCCCTGTGTCAGGTTACTCCAGACAGTCTGCAGATGGTCGGGTGTCAAAATACGCGTTCTTAAGGTGCTCGGCGATAATGCAGACGTGGTGCTGCGAGGAAGAGAAACGCCCTCTAAGAGGCCGTAGCTTTGGCAAAAAGTCATTAGCTGACGGAAGCTACTGATAAAACGCTGGCGTGTTGAATCAGCCCAACGTGTCCCTGATTCCGCCGCCATTTGCAGCTCCAGCACGACCTCGTCATCCCAGTCGCTCATATCGAGCACAGCGTCATGCATGAGCAATGTTAGCGGCGTTAGTCGCGAGAGTAGGGTGCGTGTTGAACTGAGCTCATTACCCTTCGTGCGCATTTGGTAATACAGGAAATGCAACACCCAGAATGGGTAGTGGTTTTGGTGGCCGATAAACCGGTTGAGTCGCTGTTCGTAGGCAAGCAGCTTTTCCTGCATGCTGTCCTCCAACTGGTCGCTATTCAGGCGCTTTTTGGGGAGATGGCCCACTTCGGACAAAAATTGTTGCAGTATATTTTTTGTTTGTCGGTGCCAATCGGGTGGAAGGTGTTCAGTTGGTATCTCTGAGACGCCAACGGGTTGGGTTTGTTGCCCAAGTTCAGGGGTCCTTATTTCATCTAGTGGTGCACGTGTTGCGCGAATAGGCCCTCTGTCAGGCAGTCTCCCATGGCTGTCACCCGGCGCGTATGAGTGGGATAGCTCGTGCGACGCTAACAGCGGGACATGTGTACATGTGGGCAACGGATAATGCCGCAAAAGGGTGGCCCACAGCGGAGGTATATCTCGCATCACAGGCACGTACCGAGAGGCACTGACGATGGCCTGCCAGCTATGCAAGGCGCTCCATTGATCGCTGTCTGGTAAGAATTTTAACTCGCTCGCACATCGTTTCGTGACCGCTTTCAGGCGTTGACGTAATTTTAGCCGCCGCTGTTTATAAGGGAGGCTGCTAGGGTGTTTGTTGGTGGCAAATAACCATGAATCCTCTTCATCATGCTTGGTTTTTTGCAATACAGCGCGTAGAGGAATCCATACATCTCGCGGCAAGCTGACGTGGTAATGCCCACCTGTGTCTAAACTTTCATTAGGGCTAGAGGGAACCATCAGCGTTTTATGGTGAATATGCTGACGCGTTAACGATGCCAGCGTGCCTAATAATACGGCCTCACTCATGCCTAAACGCGCCATCAGGTTTTGGCTCAGTACCAGTAACCACGCGTCTGCGGTAGTCGTTTTGCGACACCACGTTAATAATTTTTTATCTAAAACCAGCATTTGTTCCGTTGCGGAAAAGCTCTGGGCCGAGGGGGGGAGAGCGGTCGGGCGATGTACGGGAATCGGTTCGGGAATCAGCACGCCCTCAATACCCGCGACCTGGTTCAAATGCTCCATCACGCGGTTAACCCGCTGGTGAGCTAGGTGCATGGAAATAGGACGGTCGTGGGCACGGCGCCAGAAAAATAGGCCTCTTATCAGTGCACTGACTTCATCGCGGTGAATAGACAAGGTACGAAAGTTCTCATGACCCAATGCCGCTTCCAATATCCAGCGTGTGTCAGGCTCTCTTCTCGGCTCCATTAACACATGCCGTTCCGATTTCCAGTGACCTAGCAGGCTCTCAGCATTCAAATGTTCCATGGTAAACGCTCCCAATGGATGGGCTGATATCCCGATTGTTTTAGCCAACGCGCTAACTCAGTGCGCAATAATGTCTGTTGGCCCAGAGCGGTTGCCCCTTGCGGTGACACCAGATTTCGGCCATGTCTCGCATGGCCTAAGAGCGCATCCAACTGTGCATCTGGTAGGTGTAAGCGCAACCAGCTGGTTAACGAATGCCGGGTGACGTTATTGGGCTGCGTTGACAGCCCAGGCAACGACAGTGACGTCATGTCAGACCACGTCATGTCGCGCAAAAGAAAGCGTTTTCCTTTGTGAGTCGTGGTTAACCATGCGGGCGTATCACGAACGCCGCTGCGTTGATCACTCAGGACAAAATCTTGCTGCGATAGCACTGAGATAAGCGATTGCGTCCAGCGTTGAAGCGCGGTAATACCATTTCGAGTATCGGCGGCCACGGGGATGACGCGCGATTCGGTGCCCTGCGAGGAATTTTTGTCCTGTACCCACTGGAGGTATTTTCCAATACGGTTTTGACTGCGTTTTCCGAGGGGACGTGCGCCGCTGGATAACTGCCACCCCAGGAGCTCATAAGCGGCAACGTATTGATAGAGGGTTGCGAGCGACTCACGCGGAAACGGTTTTCCTGAATACCATTCGCTACAGGGAGCTGATGCCGCTCGAATGTTGCCCAACAAGCTTTGAAAAATTTCTTGAAAAAATTGTGCGTTGCACGCCACAGCAGATCCCATATGAGAAGGCGAATTTTGGAAATTCGATGTTGCTGACGGCGAGTATGTATCAGTGGCGACACCTAGGTGAGCCAATGTCGAATTAAATGTTTTTTGGATTTCTGCTCGCGAAATCCTGCGATAGGCAGCAGGTGCGGACAGAGATAGCTCAAATTGGCCTGAAAACATACCTGCTGAGGTGTCATCGCGTGCATTGGGTCTGCGCCATAGCCAACTGGCGCTGGTAATTCGATTGATGGTCGGTGTGATACCCGGTTGGCCACGAAAATAACGTTTTAACTGCCGGTTTACCGACGCATAAATGCCGCGAAAGGGCTGCTGGGTTTTTGCGTCTGTCGCATGAGTTAATAGTGGCTGCGCTAACGCGGTTGGTAACACCAAGGCGAGCCATTGATTTTGTGGTGACCGGGGATCTGGGTTCGCGCCATTCAGCAGTCGGTAACAGAGTTGGGCCTCATCCCCATCCGAAATTAAATGTGGCGTTTCAGATTGAGCCGGATTGGATATGTCGTTCATGTGGGATCGAACGGTTAGGCTCATGAGTCGCCGCGGTGGGAGGCCCGTTGCCAATAGTAATCTCATAAATACCTGGCTAATGGCATCCATAGGGATGCTGAGAATTTCGTCAATTCGGGAGGGGGGGGAGCCTGGATAAATCACTCACAGTGGCCAGTGATGAGGTCGGTGCCGCACTGGTCCAACGTTGCGCGAATCGGCGGTCATCATGGCGAGTTAACGTCGAGGCCGTTGAGCGTTGAAGCGTTGTTGCCTCAGTTTCTTCTTCGCTCGTTGAGCGTTGTGGGGTTTTAGGCGTTTTATGCTGCAGACCCATAGCCCGTAACTCAGGATCCGTCAGCTGATGGGGAGACAATAGCTGGGCATCGTGTTTAGCTGTGCTCACGCGTCGCCTTTTCGGGCTGGGAACGGTGACGCAACGCTTTAGGTGCTCTGCGTGCCAAGCGTCTATCGATTTCTTTTCGGTGCTGCCTGTGCCTTTGCCCCCGCCGCCATTACCCGTGTCCCGGATTATTCCGCCGGGTGATAATGCGTGTGTGGCAAGTGCAACAAACACATTATAGTGTTGCTCGTTTCTAGATCGTGGAGACTGTAAATATTTACTCCTAATCGCATCTAGAAAATACGATGAATGAGTTTCATATGGCGATTTCTCGTGCCAGCCGGCGTCAATAATAATTCGTAATATGTGCCGGACAGACAGCAGGTGCCGGTAAAAATTGCCGCGCGAAACGGATTTGGATTCTTCAATCTCGGAAAACCAATCACTTAGAAGTACGCGCGCCGCATGCGAAACAGGGCAGTTCAATGACCCTAATAGACGCGGCGTTGTGAGCGCGAAAAAAACCGGATAGTGCGAACCGAGTTTGGCTTCTTTTGCCGTGCTGAGAGCGCTGGTAAGCAATTTTGCCTCCACGTGGCTATCAGGGTCGCAATCATGATCGTAGAACGTCGCGGCAAGCCTAAATCCATCCAGCGTTAACGGCGGTTGTGCATAGCGAACGAGCTGAGTAATGTATTGCTGTTGAGCGCTCGACAAATTCAGCGGTTTTACCGCGCTGTCCCAGCGCTGTTTTATCTCATCTGGAAAGGGTCGCTTCTGATTCATTGTTCGTTCTCCTCTGAGTTTTCGCGAGCCTTTAGCTGAGCCACAATTTTATTGACATATTCTGGACTAAAGCGCACATAACGACGGCCATGCTGTTGTTCTGCCGGTTTTTTTTCTGTATCACCGCAATGAGGAGTCGCATCGGAATTCAAATGGGCCGCAACCCCACTCTCGTCAGGTTGCATTGTCTGCTCGGCGGGGGCTGGCTCTGAGTCTTGTAGATCATCCTGAGGCGCTTCTGACTGAGATCGGAGCAGCGCTAGCTGGCCGTCTATCGACCGGCTGGACAGTTGTAGTGGACTCATTAATTGTTTGTAGTGACGGCTTTCTAGCGTAACCCCATCGAAAAACGACTCCTCAACACAGGAACGCAGAAATGGGTCATCCCACAGCTGTCGCATGTTGGCGCGCCACAACAGCTCCCCATTCATGTGTTTTGTTTGATAATACATTCGCTGTAGGGGGCCAAAAATAAACCTCAACAACGCTGCCGGAACCGTTTCAGTTTCAATGACCCATGTAACAACTGATGACGGAACGAGTGGACGACCCGAACCGTTTTTCAGTTGAGCGATTAGAGATTCTGAATTTAAGACGTCCTCGTCGCCCTCCTGAATCAACAAAACCGGGGGGTGCATCAATTGAACCGGGCCGTTGTTTTCAACTCGATGCTCCAGACGATCGCCTAATAGCTCATAAACGGAACGCTCAGTGACACTGACCGGGATGAAAACTGGATGTCTGGTTAGCAGTGGGATTTTTAGTTGGCACATTTCGACCTCAGGTGAAGAGTTAAATATTCCTTTCACCTAGTAATAAGGGGCAGGGTTTTGATATTTGCCCTGACATGGCAAAAAAATTCTGAGCAAAACGAAAAGCATGTGCCTGTCTGCGTCTATGTTCCTGATCATCGGGAGCAGTCATCATGGCGTACCGAGGTTGCCCCATGAAGGTCTAGCCTGACCACCTGCCAGAACTGCGTGAGATTGCCACCGACAAACCGCTGGTACACTCCCGGAACTGCGCGATGACTTTACGCCAGGATCGGGATATCGCTGTACATCGGCACCCTTCGTAAAGCCCTCAGGAGACGGGCATTACGCGCCCAAAAGGCGCTCGCCATGAACCAACCGAGCACGGCGAATCAACGCCTGAGGAAGAGCCGCCTGCCTGCTACGGCTATGAAGAACGCCACTGACAACAGGCGCCAGAGCAGCGCTAAACCAGTTGTCTTATTGATGCAGAATGAGAACGGTTGGCCAATATCTTTGGGAATGATGGTAATCGTGGCACACCCCTGCGTTACCCCCGACGCTTGCTGGCACGACGCGCGCTGCTATGTGGTTCGCAGTGGTTGCTCGTGACGGATGCGACGTCGGAGCCATAGTCTTTAGAGTTTGGAATGTAGCCAGGTGAAGCGATATAGCCGGTGGGGATGTTTGACCAGCTACTCGGGATGCCAGGGTTTCATCGTGAATCCCCGTCTATGATAAGTAGCATCTCGTTGGCCAATGGGTGCGTAGCGGTAGCGCCCGACGCGACAGCTCGCACAAGGCTTTGCCTGATTTGAAAAGTGGGTCACATGCCGGCAGTTGGAGCAGTAGGCAACTTGCCTGAAGCCAGCGTCAAACGCTAACTGTAGCTTCTCGATGCAGGCCTCATTTCGACTTTCTCGATCAAGCGCAAGGCTCGCTTCTGCTGATTGCGGGCCAATTGCATTGGCAAGCGCATGGGTTTCATTGTCGTTGGCTTGTGCTTTTCTGGTGTCCACCACTAGGCTTGCTGCCCGCATCTTGTGTCCATGAAGCCTAGCGCGCGAAACCCGTGCGGCCATCTTCTGATTGATGACGGCGCCAGCGGATTCCGGTGACTCATATCTCGGTTGATAATGCCCTGCGTTGCCCAGCCGATCGAGCAGGTTGGCTGGGTGGTGAGAGAGGTAATCCAGATAGTCCTTGATGACCGATCTCGCTGAATGAATGCCGGGGAGTTCTTCTGGTTCCAGGTAGAGCAGCCGCGGGGTGCCTTTGTGTCGCTTTTTTTCGCTTGAAAGGGTTTCAAGATAGTCCAGCCCTGCGTGCTTCAGTGTCGAGAGTCTCTCCATCCAGACCAGTGCGCCGTACCTCGCCATGACGGCCGTATAGGCGTCGTCTAAGGTAAACGTGGACTGGGTTGGGTGAGTGACAAATCGGGCAATGAGGTAGCCCTGCCAAACGCGCTTGTCGGCGTTAAATATCCATGAGCCAGCAAGGTCCACGCCGATAACACCCGCCACGCTGCCGACGCTTTCTTCGAGGCTTTTATTGTCGGGTGAGGTAGGCGTTTTCTGCTGCACGAAATGAAGCCACTGATTGAGCTGCTCCACGTTGGGGTGTGAGCGGACCGCCTCAGTGTGCTCCCGGATCAGTTCGCCACTGGAAGCTGCCTCGAGGTGTTCGAGATCGCGAGCGTGCTGTTGCCTGACGGCGAGCTTGTTGTGTAGCCATTCCTTACGCCCGGTCACCTTTTCGCGAAGCTGTGACTCTGCCCATTGAAACTTGCGGTCGTGATCGAAGAGTGTGCATAGGTACCAGTGGCGGGAGGCCTTGGCTAGAACCTGGTCTCGGAAGCGGTCAGGGTCGAAGATAATGTCATCCGATAGTTTACTCAGGTCGATTTCAACCAGGTTCGTGATCGCCTCTGACTTGGCTTCTTCTACTGCATGGGTGACAAAGATCTCGATGTAGATGGAAGTGCCATCAGGCAGGGTGGCCGAGACATCCGGTACCCAGCGATCAAGGCGCGTCTCCTGTCGAATATTGGCAAGGCGTGTCCATTTCGCTGAGAACTTGGCTGTTTGCTTAATTTCCTCTCCTGCTACCTCTTCGCGGAAGGTGTGCGTGTACGTCGGGAGCAATAAGCGGGCCTCGTTCTCAATGATCTGCTTGGCCATGCGATGAACCGCGGTCTCGAAACCACCCGAACAGGCTTTGCCGGCCACATGGACGAAATGCAGGTTGTTGAGCTTGGACCGACGGACCGTGAGGGGTACATGACACCCAGGGCAGATGCAGCCTGCCTCAAGCTTTTGCTGGTGGAGCTCTTCGCTGGGTGGTACCAGACAACCATCTTTTTCAGCATAAGGAACGGCGTAGGGGTTACGCATAGGCTGCATAGGGCAATCTTCGGTTGTAATTCGCCGAGTGGTGACACCTTTCAAACATTAAGCAGAACTTTCGAGGCGGCTGGCGACGCCACCTGATAGAGGACTACCCTTTGATAATGATGCCTTTGGAGCATTTGGGATGCAATTAGGTGTGTAGCATGGTCTCTTCGCAACTGCCTGGTGAGATACCTGAGTCATTGAGGCCACCAACCTTCTTCTGAATTTTAGCCATGTCGGTGGAGCCTTTTCTTGCACCCACACCGGCGCCAGTCGAACTTGCTGACGTTGGTGGCCAGGAAGAAGGCATGCAGAAGCCTACTTACACGATGCGTCATGATGATGTTCTTTGAGTGCCATCACAGTACAACTCACATCAGAACATCGCTTTTCTGTTGTTGTTAACGTGTTGTTTTTAATAAGCGATTAGCGATAAGCGGCACTTATGACGACGTATGACGTCGCGCCGCCCCATTTGGTGCATCAGTCGAACGACGGTGCAGCGAGCCCACCGGCGTGCCTTCTTCGGAGCCTTTGACGTCAGACGTGACGGATAACGTAGAGACACCGACGTTATCTTCCCAGACGCGCTGAATTTCGGCCCGCTGCTAGCGTTCACGTAGGTTACGGGGTAGGGCCCGATGCTGATAGTACGTCGACGGGGCAATCGGCAGAACACGGCAGATCGGCTCGACCCCGTACAACGATCGGTAATCATCGATAAAGTTAATCATTACTTGTCGCGGCGCAGGAGGATCTGCCCATCGCAAAGCGGACAGGACACTGATCGAGGAAAAGGGCTGAGGCGCCCAAGGGCATGCGCAACTAGGGAATTGGACTTCGCAGATCAGTGGGGAGCTTGGTTTTGGGCGCTGGGTTCAGCCACTTTTCTCTGATGGAGCCGTCATCAGTACGCACCGGCGTCGCTGTCGCAGCTGTGCTCGGACGTTACACCGTTACTTCTTGTGCTTGATATCCCGATAGAAGTTTTCGTGTGTGGCCAGGGCCATCAATTCAAGGACAAGAGCGCCATCATCAAAACTGTAACCCAGCAAAGTCAGTTGCTTGTTCATTTTGAATTTATGGACTCGCAGAAAGGCCAGATCCCCTTTCTTCTGCTCACCAATATTGGGGTTGGCCATTAGATCCTTGATGGCCAAATCAAGGTCTTTTTTCTGATTGGGCTTGAGCTTCTTCACCGCTTTTTTGAAGGTAGGGGTCTGGAATACGCTGGTGGCTTTAACCAAAGTCGTAGGCCTCTAGCTTTCCGGCGTCCCGCTCTGCCTGCGCGATGATAGCTTGCCTTACAAACTCATACGATAGGTCCGGGTTGTCTTCCATCATCTCGCCGATTTTTGCCCAATGCTCTATTTGCTTGGGCGGGGTCCGATTAAGCGCTTTGGCCATAATAGTGGCTTTTTCAATTAGTTTTTGATCTAAGCGAATGCTGTTCGTAGCCATTTTACCTCCGACGTTGAGTTTTTAACTGTAGCAATTGGCCACAATTGATGCAAATTGCAACATGACGATGTTGTCGGGTTGCTGTTCCGCTATCGCGAAAAAGCAACCGCAACGCGGAGCGTTAGCGACTCAGCGGGCAGCTTTTGCATCGCCCAGCGGTAAAGGCAAATGAATCCTATTACTAATAGGTGGATTCTGAGGTGTCACTGCTCTAGACAAATTGTAATACAGCAGTACAATCAGTGTTGAAAGGCAATTGTACAACAATTTTTCTTAGCTTCAGCTCAACCTCGATAGGTAATAGAATGACAACTCCGGCTTTGTGGAGTGCTCAAGCGCACATGCCCTCTGTGATCGGCCGACAGATCCAGGTGGTCTCCGCGAAAGGCTCCTATCTCACTACGGATACGGGCGCCAAACTTTTCGATGGCACCGCTTCACTGTGGTATGCAAATATCGGCCACGGGCGCGAGGAGATGGCGAAAGTCGCCTACGAACAGATGAAGACGCTCGAGTCCTACCATGTGTTCGGCCGCTACACGAATGATCGGGCCTTAGCGCTTGCGGAAACGCTCGTTAGTATGGCCCCCATCGACGATGCCAAAGTGATATTGAACAGCGGCGGTTCTGATTCCATTGACGTGGCGCTGAAGTTGGTGCGCCGCTACTGGAACCAGATGGGCCACACATCGAAGAGGGTAGTCATCAGTCGGGAACACTCCTACCATGGGCTCCACGCTTATGGCACCAGTGTCGCTGGCCTCGACTTCAACCGTGAAGGTTACGGCACGGATTCTCTGGTCGATGGCACCGAGCGGATCGACAAGCATTCTACAGTGGCCTTCGCCGAAGCCATCGACCGCATCGGTGCGGAAAACATCGCCGCCTATATCGCCGAACCCGTGATGGGAACCGGTGGGGTTCACCCTCCGCACGAGGGCTACTTCGCGGAAATTCAGCGGCTGTGCCATGAGAATGACATCCTGTTCATAGCCGATGAGGTGATTACCGGCTTCGGGCGGACCGGCGCCATGTTTGCCTCGACCCGCTATGCACTACAGCCGGATATCATCACTTTTGCTAAAGGCGTTACCTCCGGCTATGCCGCTCTGGGTGGGATATTCGTTGCCCCCCGCGTGTGGCAGCCTTTCTTTGAACTGGGGGCCGCCTCACCAGTATACCGCCACGGCACTACTTATTCAGGCCACCCCGTTACCGCCGCCTTAGCGATGAAAAACCTAGAAATCATCGAACGCGAGGGTTTGGTGGAACGCTCGGCAGCGCTTGAGCGAGTGCTGGCCGGTGAGCTCTCGGCGATCGAATCGCATGAGCTCGTAGCAACCACGCGGGTCGGTGGCTTCCTTGGCGCAATTGAGCTGCATGATGAGGTTCAGGCGGAATGGGTTACAGACCAGATTCTCGACCTCGGCTTCATCACTCGTCCCTTGCGGGGCAACTCTGTGCAGATCAGCCCGCCCTTCATCACGACAGATCAGGAAGTGCGCGACCTCGTTAACGGAGTTCGACACGTCCTCGACGACATACGGTCAGGCAAGGCCCAGGCCTCGGCATAAGTTAAAAACTGAGAGAGAAATACCATGCAGCTACCAATCCCATCACCGGAGCGCCTAGCCGCTTCAGATGAAGCCCTAAAGAGCTTGCCCGGCTATAGCAACCATGCGCCCAGCGACAAGGAATTTGCCGTCCTCGATCCATCCACGGAGGAGCGCATCGCTACCCTGCCCAGCATGACGCCTCAGGAAGCCTTGGCCGAGGTAGCGATAGCCGATAAGGCTGGCCGCACTTGGGCGAAGACGACGCCGCGGCTGCGTTCCGACACTCTGCACAACGTCTATTCGGTACTCATCGCCAATCAGCAGCGCCTGGCCTATGTCATCAGTCGCGAGATGGGCAAACCACTGGCAGAGGCCCAAGGAGAGGTGCAATATGCCGCCGATTACGTACGGTGGTATGCTGAAGAGCTGCTGCGCCCGGCCGGCGGGTATCGTGAAAATCCGGCGGGAGGCTCGACGATACTGACACGACGCGCTCCCGTGGGCCTGGCACTGCTCATCGCGCCATGGAATTTCCCCATGGCGATGATCACGCGAAAGATCGCTCCGGCAATTGCCACCGGTTGCGCATCAGTGATCAAGCCGGCGGCCCTGACACCATTGACCACCTTACTGACGGTCGAGCTGATGGCAGAAGCCGGCGTACCGCGTGAGCTGATGCGCGTGGTCACCACAGCGGACCCTGCCGCTTTCAGCGAAGCGGTACTCTCGGACCCTCGGGTCCGGAAGGTTTCGTTCACCGGCTCCACCAGTGTGGGCAGCACGCTTATGGGGCTTGCGGCTAAAAACATCGTCAAGAGCTCGATGGAACTAGGGGGCAACGCGCCGCTCATCGTCTTCGACGACGCTGACCTTGACCGCGCCGTGGAGGGGGCGATGCTGGCGAAACTTCGCAATGGGGGCCAATCCTGCGTGGCGGCAAACCGCTTCTATGTGCAAGACGGTATTGCCGACGCTTTCGTCGAGGCCTTCAGCAAGCGGATGTCTGAGGTCATGGTCGGCAACGCAATCGCCGATGGCGTTGGCCTGGGGCCGGTGATCAACCGTAGTGCCGTCAACAACTTTCAGGATCTTGTCAGTGATGCCATTGCGCACGGTGCCGAGCTGCGCACCGGAGGACAAGCCCCGGAAGGAAACGGCTACTTCTTTGACCCGACCGTGCTCGATAACGTGCCGGCAGAGGCTAAAATCGCGAACACTGAGATCTTCGGCCCCATCGCGGCCATTTCCCGCTTCTCGACCCAGGCGGAGGTGGTATCGCGAGCGAACGATACGCCGTTCGGGCTGGCCAGCTACGTTTTCACAGAAAACCTCGACCGTGCACTCAATGTCGCCGACGAGCTGGAAACTGGACTGGTTGGCATCAACAATGGGGTTCCCTCCAACCCGGCTGCACCGTTTGGTGGCATGAAACACTCCGGGCTTGGCCGCGAGGGCAGCCACGAAGGGCTAGAGGAGTACCAAGAGATTCGTTACTACAATATCGCGCGTCGCCCCACCGTGTGAGTGTCTCCCGTGAACAAGGCCTCGACTGCCATCGGGGCCTTGTCGTCTAGAGCGCCCCTACACAATAGGCTTTTCAAGGGTGCAAGGTGATGCTCAGGCCCGGTATCATCATATTTCATTCACCCAGGAAGCAGGAGAAGGGAGGCCGCGCCACTACCGCTTAAAGGGATTGGCCCCCCAACCTGGTTCCCCAAATCAAGGTATCTCCCACCCGCCATGAGTACACCTAAGCTTCGCACTATCTCAGTCGTGGATGCGGTTGCCGAACAACTCAGCGAGGCGATTTTCGATGGTACCTTTCGTCCTGGTGGCGTGTTGGTGGAATCGCAACTCGCGGACCGTTACCAAGTACCTCGACAAACGATCCGCTCTGCAGTCATGGTGCTGATACATGATGGCATTCTTCGGCGTGAGCCCAACAAGAGCGTATACGTTCCGCAGTTTTCGGAAGATGACCTTCGCGATCTTTTTGCCGTACGCCGGCTACTCGAGATTGAAACTGCTCGCATTCTCGCATCACGCAAGACGATTCCCAAAAGCGCCGATAGCGCTGTACGTTTCATGGAAGTGCTATGTGATGAAAACGACTGGGACGAAGTCTTGAAGCTCGACTTTCAGTTCCATCAAGCGCTTATTGAAGCCACCGGTAGTCCACGGCTGCAGCGGTTCTATCGCAGCATCTCGGCCGAAAAACGTCTGGCACTCTCCTATTATCGCTCGGGAAACTCTTCACCCAAGGTAATCGCTCAGGAGCACCGAGACCTGTTGGATGCCCTTCGCACTGGAGACCCTGACACGGCCGCAGAAGCTAGCCGCATTCATGTAGAAGAGTCAGAAGCGTTTATCAACCGGGCGATACAAGCGCGAAGTGAGCCTCACGTCCGTTAATCAAAGTGCCCAAATCACTAAAAAGGAAGCGGGAAATGAGAGTCGCGGTCATCGGACTAGGGGCCATCGGCGCACAGGTACTGTGGCAGTTAAGCCGCGTCAACGAAGTCGAAGTGGATGGCTTCGATAAGGAGTACCCCGGCCACCCCTCAGCGGGTGTTGGCGGGGAGAGCCGGCTCTTCTGGAACCTGGAGATGGCCGAGCCTGCCTACGTCCCTCTGATAGAGCGTGCCGCGGTGGCGTGGCGTGAGCTGGAAGCCTCTAGCGGCCAGTCGCTGCGCGATCCTACTGGCGTGCTGATATACGGTGGAGAGCAAGACGTCCAGATGCAGTGCGCGCTTAACTCCGCCAAAGCGCTAGAAGTACCCGTAGACCCCCTGGAAGCATCCGCACTGCGCAGGCGCTTTCCCCACTTTGCTTTCGATGATCATGCCTTCGGTCTCTGGGACAGAGATGGAGCAGTGATTAGGCCAGAGCGTACAGTGGAAGTCACCGTTGAACTGGCCCGTCGAAACGGCGCAATCGTTCATGAATTTAACCCTGTAACAGCGCTAGATGTTACAGGCTCTATGCTCAGCGTACTCTCACTTTCTGGTAAGCAGAAATTCGATCGGGTGGTGATGTGTTGTGGCGGTTGGACATCGAAACTGGTGCCCCATATCCAGGACGAGGTAGTGACAAGACGCTTGACCTCATTGTGGTTCAATGCACGCCAGGACGACTTCATTGACCTGCCACCATTCCTGAGGACGGCTCCTCAATACTGCTATGGTATTCCCAGCCATGATCGGCGCTCAATCAAGCTTGGGCTTGGGTTCAATGATCATTACGCCACTGGCGATGCCGACACGCTACCTCGACAGCTCGAAGGGGCTGAGCTCGAGGCGGAGCTGAACAAGTTCGAGTGGATTCGCGAGGGTATGCTGCCGTGGCTCAGCCGCCGACCCTACCGTGTCGAAACGTATGTCGAAAGCTATACGCGCTCAATGCTTGAGTACATCCGCCCGCATATTGAGAATCCGAATGTCATTATCGTGACAGGATTTTCGGGGCATGGCTTCCGTGTCTCTCCCGCCATTGGCGAGATCGTTTGCCAACTGGTAGTAGATGGAAAAACCAGCTTGGATATCGGCTTCATGGAAAGGGCAAACCCGGTCTTCTCCATTCTTGACCCTAAACACGGCACCACAACTCATAACTCAGTCATGGCCAGCGGTCCTTCGCGAGCTTGAGTCTATCCATTTCCTCTACCTGCCCGAGTCGAGCATGTGTCGGTCGCGAACCTAGCTGTGTATGCATGTAGTGGCCACGACCACTTGAAACCGGCCCAGTTAGGCAGACGTACCCTCGCCGCTAGGTGGTGGCAGAACGCAGGAAGGATACCGCCGACGACTAACCGCGTTCACTAGGAACACGTCATCCCAACAAATTGGGCAAGAAGAGAGATATCTGTGGCACATAAGCTACCAGGAACAGGATAGCAATTAGAGCCGCCACGAACGGCAGCGCCGCTATGCTCACTTTTTCTATCGACAAGCCGCTAATGGCACTGGCCACATTGAGGTTGTCACCCACAGGTGGAGTGGCAAACCCAATCATTGACGCCATGATCATTACAATGCCGAAATGAACCGGGTCCATTCCCATCTGCATGACCACCGGAACGAGAATGGGAGCTAGAAGAATAATACCCGCCACTGTCTCCATGAACATTCCAACGAAGAGCAACAGCAGAACGATCACTGCGAGAACGATCCAGAACGGTACAGGTAGCGCACCGAGAAAGTTGGCAATAAGTGTGGGGATGCGTTCAAGCGTCAAGATTCTGGCATAGGTAGATGCAGTAGCGATGATCACCAGAATCATTCCAGAAATGAGGAATGTGGTTTTCAGCATTAAAGGTATCTGTGACAGCTGAACCTCACGATACAGTGTCGCAAGAACCAGACTGTAGGCCACGGCGATTCCCGATGCCTCAGTCGGAGTGAATACACCGCCATAGATGCCGCCCAACACCACCACAGGCATCATAAGCGTCCACTTAGCTCGCCATATGGCCTTGCGACGTTCACCCCAGTTCGCTTTGGTTGACTTGATTCCGTAGCCCTTCTTCTTACAGATGTAACGACTGACGATGTAGAGGGTCAGTACGATTACAATACCGGGAATGAGACCGGCAAGAAAAAGGTCACCAATAGAAGTGTTCGTGGTTATTCCGTATATGATGAGCGGAATGCTGGGTGGGATCACAATGCCCACACCCCCACCGGTCGCCAGTATGCCAGCACTAAAGCCTCGACCGTAACCTTCCCGGATCATAGCGGGAATCATGATGCCACCTATAGCGGCAACTGTTGCCGGACCAGAGCCACTCAACATGGCAAAAACGGTCGTTCCCAGCAGGGTAACGGCCGGCAACCCGCCGGTGATATGGCCAACAAATGCTTTGGCAGCATCAATCAGCCTTTTGGAGAGCCCTCCATACTCCATGATGACGCCTGAAAATACGAAGAGTGGTACCGCAAGCAACGAGTATGAGTCTACTGCTCCAAACATCGTTTGCGTAAGATAGTTGACAGGAACGACTTCAGTAATGATAACCGAGAGCATAGAGGAGATGCCAAGAGCAAAAGCAACTGGCATGCCCAAGATGAGAAGCACGATAAAGCTTATTGCTAGAATACTGATGCCCATGTCTTAATCACCTTCGGGCTGTGATGGAGGTATAGGAGCCAGGGGGTTCCGAATGATATCGATGAGTGAACGAATCGTGTGTTGCAACACCCGAAACGACATCAGGGATAGGCCAAGGGGGAGTCCTACATACACGAGGTACATGGGAATCTGTGAACCTGGGGACAGCTGCCCAGTAATCATTTGTCTCCTGACCATCTCAATCGACAGAGTAAACATGTAGATGAGAAAGGCTAGCCAGGTAATGAATATAAAAAGGCGAATAATCCGTTGCACAAATGGCATTTTTTTGCCAATGAGGTCGACTACAACACCAAATCTTACATGTCGCTGGTATTTGATGGCATAACTTCCACTCAAATAAACGAACCAGACGAGAGCATATCGTGCAATTTCTTCCGACCATGTGGATGGACTGTTGAAGAAATAGCGCATCACGACCTGAAAGATCACCAAGGATGCAAACACGACTAGAGCCGTTGTGGCCAAGTAGGTTTCTATGTGATCGTCGAAATGTGAATATATCCACTTCAGCATGGGGCATCATCCATTCTGCGACAAAGACAACGAGCCCCTACCCAAGCCTGTTGACTAAGATAGGGGCACTTTCAGCCTAAATTACCGAATGGCTTCAAGGAAGGTGGTATTGCCTGCCGCTTCCAAAATCGCCTTGAGCTTGTCTGTATCCACTTCAGAAGCGTTTTCTGCATAGAACGGAACGGCAGAGTCAATCCATGCTTGGCGCTCTTCTTCCGTCAGGTCGGTGACAGTGCCGCCTGCGGCCTCAATCTCGGCACGAATCTCATCACTCACGTTTTCCTTAAGCGAGCGAATCTCGTCGATCGCTGCATCGGCTGCAGACTGAATAATTTCCTGATCTTCGTCGGAAAGGCTCTCATAGAAGTCCTTGTTGATGAGCAGGACTTCAGGATCATAAATATGCCGGGTTTCGGTCAGGTAGTTCGCAGGCTCGGTCAAGCGAGCAGAGTAGAGAAGTTCGTAGGGGTTCTCCACACCATCCACGACTCCCTGTTGCAAAGATGTGAATACCTCGGGAAAGGAGAGGGGAGTGGGAGCCGCGCCGATGCTCTCCCAGTATGCAATGTGCATTGGCACCTGCATGGTACGCAGTTTGACGCCTTCCATATCCTCGGGGACTCGAACCGTGCCATCTGTCATGGCCAGATTACGGAAACCATTCTCTCCCCAGCCGAGCGCGACCAAGCCGCTGTCGGCCAGACCTGCCAACATTTCGTCGCCGAGTTCGCTGTCAAGTACTTCGTGGGCTGTATCGGCATCTTCGAAGATGAATGGAAAGTCGAAGACCTCGAGTGACTTGTCGAAGTTGGCAAGCACACCAACCGAAGGCGCAGTCATCTCAATATCGCCGAACTGGGTAGCTTCGACCATCTCCCGCTCACCACCGAGCTGACTGTCGGGGTACACCTCGACAGTAATTCGTCCGTCGGTACGCTCGGCCACCTGCTCAGCGAACAGTTCGTAACCCTGGTTTTGTGTGTCACCGGCTGAGATCACATTCCCGAATTTGATGGTGTGGCTGTCACTGGCGACGACACCTGACCAGGCAGTGAGGCCGAAGGCAGCCATGGTTCCAGCGGTGATGAGATTTGTAGTGCGGATCATATCAGCACTCCTGTTGTTGGAAAATTTTTGGGAGCAACAGATTCGTGGGCTGGTGTGTTGGTGCCATTGTCACCGATCATGCCCACCCACGTTGTATTACAGTAACACAATCTTCGTCTACCGCAACTCATGTGATGACTCCTCACGAAGGCTGGCTTTGATGCCCTCAGTGCCGCACGCTCGCCGCGTGTAGGGATCAAACCCATGTTCTTTTTAGGCGTGTCAGGTCATAGCCTGTACCAAAGGATTAAGCGCTACGACAAGCCTACTGAGCAACGGCAAGAAGACGATGATCTCCAAGCGGAAAACCGTCGTTTGAAGGCTGAACTAAAACGCGTATCAGAAGAGCGAGATTTATTAAAAAAGGCCACCGCGTACTTCGCCAGGGACTCCGACTGAGGTACGTGTTTATTCAGGATCATGCGAGCCAATATCCGGTGCGGCGCTTGTGCTACATGATTGCCGTGCATCCCAGTGGTTACTACGCTTGGTGTCGAAATACCCTGTCAGATCGAGACCGGGAAGATCAGCGCCTGCTGGGATTGATCAAGCATGCTTGGCTTGAAAGCGGCGGTGTCTACGGCTATCGCAAGGTCTATCAGGATTTGCGTGAGGCTTGCGAGGCCTGTGGTAAGCACCGAGTGGCCCGTCTGATGCACAGAGAGGGACTACGCTCTCAGACGGGTTACCGAAGGCGTCCTGGCTGCTATAGCGACGGCAAACCGGCCGTCGTATCCACCAACCATCTAGGTTTTGTACGAAAAGTAGATTCTGCTAATTTTGTCCATGCTGCAGCAGCATAGGTGAAGTATGGCAGGACGCTACGAGCTATCCGAGCACAGCTGGTCGCTGATCAAGGACATCGTCTCGCCACCCCAGACGATAGGTCGGCCAAGGCGGGATGATCGCCAGGTCTTGAACGGCATCTTCTGGGTCCTGCTCTCAGGGGCCAAATGGCGCGACTTGCCGGAGCGCTATGGCCCCTGGACAACGGTGTATGACCGATTCCGGCAGTGGCGTGATGATGGCACCTTCGACGCCGTACTGGCACGCCTCCAACTGAAATTGCGCGAGGATGGATTGATGGATCTGGATACCTGGATGATCGACTCCACGGCCGTTCGTGCCACTCGGGCCGCCTCGGGAGGCGGCAAAAATGGGAACCGGACGAACCGGTAGACCATGCGTTGGGGCGTAGCCGGGGTGGCTTGACCACCAAGATCCATCTGGTCTGCGATCGGCATGGATGGCCGCTGACCTTCACGCTCTCGCCGGGCCAGGACGCCGACACTCGTCATTTCATGCCCACGATGGAAACTATCCATCTGCCAGGAAAGACAGGGCGGCGCGTGGATGCTAATCGAAATGTGATTAGTATACCGTTAGCAGTCGAAATAGAAGTCTCCGACAGCAGGGTGGGTGGCATACGTTAGGATTTCAATAAACTAATACAAGCCCAAGCTGACCATAAGCTGATGGTGTTTCAAGTCAAAACATCGACTGACGTAGAGGATGTATTCTCTCAGTTGGTAACGAGCATCGACGCGTTCCCGCATTCTCACCCTTGCCGTTACTTATTGGCTGAGTGGAGCACCACGCAAAATGCCTTTCACTTCAAAACGTATGCTGCAAGATAGTGCTGAGAGGTCTTTAATACGCCCATCGTAGCCTTTGGTTGCTCTGACGTTCGTTTGTGCCACTACCCACTTGGCTAACTCAAACATCTCTTGCCTATGTGTTCCGTCATAACACCCTTGCCAAATTGAATACACCTCCTAGGAAGAAGAAGAAAGACACTGCAACGAAGGTGTAGCATGCGCCCTGATACCAGGTTTTTCCGTATTTTTCCAGCTCGTTCACGAACGGGCTCACCGCCTCTACCCAATTACTTGCTTTAACCGCAGCTTTAAGAATCTGTCTTTTACGATACATGATCTTGGAGTACAGTTTCCATTGAAACCAGCTTGAAATGAGGACACAGATTACACCTAGTCCAAAAAATGTCATCGGTATCTGCGAAGCGTTAATTAACTGGGGTAGATCACCGGCCTGTACCGCTTCTCTCGCTAGGAGAAGCGAGGCCGCCATTAAAGTAGCATTCAATGTCAGAACTAACTTAATTGGAAACTGTAGCGCTGTTGCTGTCTGAGCCGCATAGAACTCGTGTTGACGCATGTACATTTCAACTGCAACTCGCTTATGGTTTTCGCACATAGCCCGTCCCTCATAGTTTCAGTAGTCGCTGGCCCAAGGCTGGCTTACGCACCGGTTTGGGAGAGCGGAGCAGCGGAATATTTGTCGCTGAGTTACTCGTTGCTACTGATCAAGACTTATCCTAAGTGTAGCGGGTAAGCGCTTGCTTGAAGGTAGCTATAAGAAAAATCATACATTTTTACTGTAGTAACCACCGCCAGTATTACGGAGTCGCTAACCACACCCTAGGCATGTATGTAGATCCTTGACAAAACGATGGCCCCTAGACAGGAGATTAAGGCCCATGCGGTAAACACGTAGAGTTTTGGTCAAGGCTGGTTTACCGTCATAGATAAAGCGGCTATTTTGGTCTACCGACTGAGTATGCCTACCCTAAACCCGCCTCATTCATCAGGAAGCCGAATGGGGGTGTTGAACCGCGGGATTGCCGGTACCGGCCTACTTCAACGTCATCAAGCCACTTGATAGCCGG
>NZ_FNII01000018.1 GCF_900103865.1 Vreelandella arcis | reverse complement strand
CCCCCCCCCTATGGTTACAATCTGAAACAGGAAAGTTGGCTAGAATGCTCAAGGTCGCGCTCTATAAGCCGAGGCTCTTAAGTAATAAGTAGTGACATAAATAAATTTGACGTTGGCAACACGGCATCCCAGCAAGGTTTAGCGAATGGGCGCTGTTGAAGAAGGTTGCTTCACTCGTTTCAAAAAAGGCGGTTAGCGTATGGGTGCTATTTCATCTCTTGGTATTGGCTCAGGTTTAGACCTGAACGGCTTGCTCGACCAGCTTGAAGACGCTGAACGAGAAAAGCTCGTCCCGATTGAGAGGCAGGTAGAAACCGAAAACACCAAAATTTCTGCCTACGGTCAGCTGCAAAGCGCGCTTTCAGCGTTTCAAGATTCTGCTGATGCGCTCAATGACAGTGCCCTTTACGAAAGCCTTTCTAGCAACGTAGGTGGAGAGGCGGTTACCGCTGCGGCTGATGCAGAAGCGCAGCCCGGTAGCTACAATATTTCAGTGGATACCATGGCTACCCGCGGTACGCTTGCTTCTACCGGGGTAGGTGCTGCCGATACGCCTATAATTGATGCAGATGCAGACCAAACCCTGACCCTAACTTTTGCTGATAACTCCACCAAAGAGATCACGCTTGCGGCAGGCAGCACCCTTGAGGAGGTCCGGGATACTATCAACGCCAGCGGGGATTCCGGTGTAAACGCGACTATTGTTAATGACGGTACAGATTTCCGTTTAGCTCTTAGTTCAAGCGAAACCGGCGCCGATGCATCAATTAGTAACTTCTCATTTACAGGCGTTGCTCCGTTTGATGCAGATCGTGATGTGGATGATGGAACAGGTACGCATCAGAGCGGCACCGATGCCTTGCTAAATGTTAACGGCATCGAAATCACCAGCCCTAACAATCAGGTTGAAGGCGCGATTCAAGGCGTAACGCTGAACCTTCAAGAAGAAGGCGAGAGCACGGTTAAAATAGAGCAGGACACGCTCGCTGTTCGTGAAGCCGTGACTAGTTTTGTGGACGCCTATAATGACCTGAAAGGCACCATTGGTGAGTTAACCAGTTTTGATTCTGAAACCGGTGAAGCTGGCGATTTGTTGGGCGACAGCGCCGTACGTACCGTTGAATCACGCATGCGCAGTGTGCTCAGTGGTGCTGTGGAAGGTGAGTTTTCCATGCTCAGCGATATTGGCATCTCGCTGCAGACTGATGGCAAACTGGAAATCGATGCCGACGAACTCGACAACGCCGTTTCCAATAATCAAGATGCGCTGTCAGCCTTTTTCGTTGGTGACTCCGATGAAACCGGTATGGCGGGGCAGGCCAATACGATGGTCGAGCAATTGCTCAGTACCAACGGCGCCGTGACCGGGGCGAAGACGGGTGCTGAAAACAGCATAGAATCGCTGGGTGAGCGTTACACCCGCATGGAGCAATCCATTGATCAAACCATCTCGCGTTACCGTACGCAGTTTGGTCAGCTAGATGGGATTATTGCGCAAATGAACCAAACGAGCAGCTACCTCACTCAGCAGTTTGATGCCTTAGACGCACAGCTGGGCCGTAATTGATACTGAAAGCTAGAAATTGACGTTTCTGACGCCTGCGCCAAGCAGGCGTTTTTATTAGAAAAATAAATTGTCCAAGTTTAGCAAAAGAAAAAGCGCTAAAGTCGCCCTCTTTTCAGTCGATAAGGTAACTATTAGATGTAATGGTGCACATAAGTGCGCGTAATGTTTTTGGTTTAGCCTTTTCACTGAGGAATACCCAGTATGGCGACAATAACCTCCCTTGGCGTTGGTTCGGGTCTTGACCTGACAGGCCTGTTGGATCAACTACAGGATGCGGAGCGGGGTAAGCTCGCCCCCATCACGCTGCAAAAAGAGCAACAGCAAGCCAAAATTTCTGCCTATGGCCAACTGCAAACCTCGCTCGATGCGTTTCAAGATGCAGTAGCCAAAATCAATGACCCCAAGCTCTATCAAAGCCTTTCCGCGAGTGTTCGTGGTGATGGTATTACTGCCACCACTACCGCCAGTGCGTTACCGGGTAGTTACCGGGTAGAAGTTAGCCAATTGGCGACCTCGGGCACGCTCGCCTCTGCGCGTGTTGATACAAAGGATCAACCGCTCGATCTGCAAGGTGCTACCGCGCTCAAGCTCACGTTTGGCAATGGCGATTCAGTGGATATTGCTGTCGCAGCAGACAGTACGCTAAGTGAGCTTCGTGATTCGATTAATGCCAACAAAGAATCAGGCGTAAACGCGACTATTATCAACGATGGCGAAGGCTACCGGCTGGCGCTAAGCTCCAAAGCTACCGGTGTCGATGCCTCTATTGACAGTTTTAGCTTTGTAGATGCAGCAGATGCTGTAGTAACCGGCCCATTCGGTGAAGCGACAGAAGCTGGGGCCAAGCAACAAGGGCAGGATGCGGCGTTAACCGTTAATGGCATTGCGATTAGCAGCGCTAAGAACCAGATTGAAGGCGCTATTCAAGGCGTGACGCTCAACCTCGCTGAGCTCAGCATTGCAGAAGGCGAAACCGCTTCTAGCACGGTTACCATTGAACGCGACACGTTAAAGCAGCGCGAAGCGATTAACGGTTTTGTAAAAGCGTTTAACGATTTAAAAGGCACCATTGGCACGTTGACGGCCTTTGACGCCGATAGCGACACCGTGGGTAAGCTGCTGGGCGATAATGCTGTCCGCACGATTGAATCGCGCCTGCGCAGCGTGCTGACTGGTGGAATGGAAGGAGGGGAGTTTTCCACATTAAACCAGCTAGGTATTACGCTAGAGCGCGACGGAAAATTAAAAATCGACGATGCCAAACTTAGCGATTTAGTAGCCAATAACCCTCAAGCGCTCAGTGACTTTTTTGCCGGTGAGGCCAAAGAAGGGGGCTTAGCCGGAAAACTAGGTGCATCAGTAGAGCAGATGCTCGGCAGTAACGGTGTGCTCAAAGGCGCGATCACAGGCGCAGAAAATCGCGTTAAGAGTTTAGACACGCGTTTTGAGCGCATGGAAAAAAGCATTGAAGGCACTCTCGCCCGTTACCGCAGCCAGTTCAGTCAGCTGGATATAATGGTCATGCAAATGAACAGCACAAGCTCCTACCTCACCCAGCAGTTCGATGCAATGGATGCTCAGCTAGGCCGTAAGAAGTAAATCCGGCCTCTCAATCGTAAAGGAGGCGGAGGCATCTTTAATGCGCCGCTTAAGAAAATAGAGCAGCGCCCAGCGCTGCTTTTGCTTTGTGCAGTCATCAAAGGCAATTGGACGAAATCCAGATAAACTGGAATAGGTCATCGCGAGCGAAGCGCGGCGATCCCATGCTCTCCACTCTTGCCAAGCTCAAGTATTAAAACCCCCACCATTCAGTTACCAACGTTTACATCTTTTTTTACCACTTCCCCTAAAGATTCCCCTCGCGGCGCCGTTAATTAATATAACGGCACACAACGTGGCCGAAAAGCGGGCCTTCAAGGCCAGTGTCCAAAGCAAGGAGTATCACCCCATGTCAGTGATCAATACCAACATCACGTCGATGATCGGCCAGCAAAACCTGAACGAATCGAAAAATGCGCTTACCACTTCCATGGAGCGTCTGTCTTCCGGCTTGCGTATCAACAGTGCCAAGGATGATGCGGCCGGCCAAGCCATCGCTAACCGCATGAGCGCCCAGATCACCGGCCTGGCTCAGGCGCAGCGTAACGCAAACGACGGTATCTCGGTTGCCCAAACAGCCGAAGGTGGTTTGAATCAGATTAACGACAACCTTCAGCGTGTCCGTGAGCTAGCCGTTCAAGCTGAAAACGGAACGAATTCCCAAGACGACTTGACATCTATTCAAGATGAAATCAATCAACGTCTATCTGAGATTGATCGCATTTCTGCGGAAACAGACTTTAACGGTACGAAAGTGCTGGAAAGTGACGGCGGGTTGAAGATTCAAGTGGGTGCTGATGATGGCCAGACAATCGATGTGAATCTAAAACAGATTAACGCTGAAACACTTGGCTTGGCCACATTTAACGTTAATGGTCAAGCGGATATTCCAAACGAAGCTGCTACTAAAGATAACCTGGATAAGTTGGTAACGGATTCAGCTGCTTGGACGGAAGCTGGTGGTGTTTATACCAATGCCCGTACCAATGATGCTGTAGATGCAGAAGCTGCTTTTGACAGGTTGTCAACTGGCGATACTGTTGCAGTTACAGATAGTGCTTCGGAGGTCACTACTTATACTTACGACGCTGAAAAAGGTAACTTCAGCTTTAGTGAAGACTATACATCTGTAGATAATACCGCTGGTGAATTGGCCAATATGGTAGCTGCTGTAAGCAGTGATATTGGTGATGGACCAATATCTGATGTAACTTATGAAGCGAATGGGAAACAAACAGGCATCGAAGTTGATGCAGCCGGCAATTTAAGTGCCGAAAATGGCGATAAGCTGTACATTGAAAGTGGTGTCCTGACCTCGTCACCTACAGGCGGAACTCCGTCTCAAGCAACAAAAGATGAGCTTGTGGAGCTTCTTGCAACAACTGACGGAGCCAAGTTGTCCGTTGGTGAAAAAACTTATGAGACTACTACTCAACACGTTACTGGTACGGCTGCCGGTACAATTAGTGTCACTGGATTGACCGCTAGCTCCGAAGACGTGATGGAAGAAGTTGAAACTAATGTTAGTGGTACAACAGCAGTTACCTACGGGGGAGCATCTGGCAGCGTAGTGACAGGCAGTGTTGCCCTTAACGCTGAAGGTAAATCAACAACACAGTTTGTAGACCCTGATGGAAACTTCACTACAGATGCTACTTCAAACGTTACCTATGAACTTGATGGAGACGTTGTAAATCAGACAAGTGGCACTCAAGCGGGCTCTCAGGCTTACATTGCTGCTGATGGCTCAGTAACAACTGATGCTACTATGCCAGGTGAAAGAACCGAAAATCCGCTGGCAGCTCTTGACAGTGCTCTAAAGCAAGTCGACAGCCTGCGTTCCGAGCTGGGTGCGGTGCAGAACCGTTTTGAGTCTGCCATCACTAACTTGAGCACCAACGAAACCAACCTTTCTGCTGCCCGTTCGCGCATCGAAGACGCTGACTACGCAACAGAAGTAGCCAACATGACCAAGAACCAGATTCTGCAGCAAGCAGGTACATCTGTACTGGCCCAGGCCAACCAGCTGCCGCAGAGCGTTCTGTCTCTGTTGGGTTAATTGGTTAGCGCTAACGCTAATTGATCGATATATAACGGGGCCGAAAGGCCCCGTTTTTATGCTTTAAGGGAGACATTGCAAGATGGCATGTTCGTTTTGTGGATCAGGAAGTCATACGGCAAGGAATTGCCCAAAACCGTCACGCTGCTCTGGCTGTGGCCGAACCGGTCATAATGTACAAACATGCCCGGATGCTAGGCGGTGTAGTGTTTGCGGTAGCTATCAACATGATAAGCGGACTTGTCCAGATCGCTAAACTCGAAGTGCACGATGGTTGCTAAGTTAGCTGTGAATTTATAGGGAAGCACTATGGGATTTTGGAACAAGTTTGGTGAGGTCAGCTACAAAACCGCAAAATTCCTTGGAAATACCGCTACGGTGGTCTCTAACGGTATTGAGCAAAAGGCCGGTGAGCTCAAAGAACTCAAGCAAGAATATGAGCAAAAGCCTGATGAAGAGCTTGTAAAAATAATAAAAAGCAAAGGTTTTACGGGCAACTCAGAGAGCGAGAAGGGAGTTGCGCGGAGAGTATTAAGAGAAAGAGGCTATATGTCAGGTTCCTGAATGATTGCTTAAACCGGCTCGGTACGCAGTGAAGTAATCATGGGGGGGCGGCCAAGCCAGAGATGGCCACGTCGCTGCGCTCCTCGCCATGACACAGCACTGGATCTTGGGGAATAGGCAAACCCCTCGTCCGCTGAAGCGATTTCCTACCTGCTGATTAGCTAAGTCTGGCACCTCTCATCCCATTGTTTGCTACTATCGAGCCACCTTTACACAGCGCCGGTAGCACTCGCCCACAGGATTCCTCGCATGGCTCGCACGTCAAAAAAATCACCGAACACCGCCCGCCAACGTCGGCAAGCCGCTATGCCGCCTTCGCCGTTGGCGCAGCAGTCGCACCAACAGCTGGATAATATCCGCACGGCGCTGGCTCATGAGCAAACTGAGCTGGCCGTGACCCTGCTGGCAAAGCTGCAACAAAGCGACCCGGCAAACCCTCAGGCGTTGTTGCTCGCGGGTACGCTGCAAATGCAACACGGCAAACCGCAAGAGGCGCTTTCTTCGTTATTGAGTGCGTCTTATCAGTTGCCCAATCAGCCGGAAGTCTTTGAACGCTTGGCGCGCCTGCATGCACAGCTAGGGCAAAACCGCGCCGCTTTAAGCGCAATGCACCATCTGGTGGCGCTGCGCCCGAATAATGCCCAGGGGCTGTTTCAGCTAGCCGCCATGTACCATGAAGCGGGTTATCCCACTCAGGGCAATGTGTGGGCGCGTCGCGCCTTGCTTAAACGGCCGTTTATCGTTATCAACGCCGAGCGTGAAGAAAAACTGCGCGTGCTGGTGTTGCGTAGCGCGGCGGCGTCCCAGTGGCGGTTTGATGCTCAACAGTTCCGCTATGCCCTGGTGCAAGGCCATCGCCACCTTCCCGGCGGGCTGGATGCCGCGCACATCACGCGGGTCGAGCTGTTTGTAGATACGTTAGAAAATACCCCCGAGCTTTTACGCAAGCTACCGGCGGTGGATGTTGTGCTGAACATCATTGAAGACACGTACGCCAATCATGCCGCGTTACGTATGGCATCGCATGTGGCGGATCGCCTGAAACGCTCGTTGATCCACAGTGCCGAGTTGGTGGATGAAGTAGATGGCACCGATCAACAAGCCGAGCTTGCGCATGCACGACTTTGCGAAAAAGCAGGAGTGGCGCCCTGGGCGTTTGAATTGCCCACGCCACCAAAAAAAGACATGGCACCGGAGACGCTCTTAACCCTGCACTTGGCGATAACCGGCACGGTGCAGGGCGTAGGCTACCAACAGTGGCTGGCCGATGAGCTAACACAGCGTGAGCTGGCAGGCTGGGTGCGTAACCTAGCCGATGGCAGTGTCGAAGCGGTGGTTCACGGCACGCTTGAGCACTTACAACCGCTGTGCGATGCCGTCCCCAGTGGCCCAGAGGACGCCGACGTTACGGGGCTGAATGTCACACCGTGGGAAGGCGATATCCCCGAAGGCGTTGCCATTCTGGAAACCCTCTAATCGACCAGGTGCCCTGATGACGTCAGAGGAATATGAGCACGTCATCGATGAGCTGCAAACCGTCATCGATGAAACTCAAGCCACGCTTAAGCGCTTTGAGAAAACAGGCATGAACGATGACATGCCGGGGGACTATGAAACGCTGCTGGCGATTTTGGATGATGCCGTGAAGCAGCAGCGCGAGTATACCCAGGCGATGCTTGATTGATCGTACGCAGCTAATAAAGCCGTTTTTAGGTGGCGGCTTAAAGCTCTTTATAGCGTTTCCTGAGGCTTTTCGCTTTTTTGCATCCAGGCATGGACGACACAGGTGAGCCGTGATCTAAACCCGAACTGCTCATATAGCTGCCGCGCTGGCGTGTTGCGTTCATCCACCGCTAATATTACCTCTTCCATCCCGGCTTCTCTGGCGCGGTGTATGGCTTCATTTACCACCTGAATACCCAATCCACGGCCACGCCAGGCGGGCACTAGCCCCATGTACATCAGCTCCCAGTTACTGGACTCCGGGTGTGGGGCAAGTAGCAATACGCCAGCATCCTCTCCTTCGTAGCGCACAAGGTACCAGTGCGCAGGGGCATGCACATCCTGTCGATAAAACCCCTGTAATGCTTCTTGTGCGGTAAACATTCCTTGTAACTCAGGGCAGTCCAGCGAGTTTTCCTCAATCTGACCAAACACGATTTCAAGCCTTTCAGGTGCTAGCTCTTCTACATGCATAAAGCTGACAAGCTCATTGGCCACAGGCGCTTTCAACACCGTTTGGGTGGAAACACCCATATAGTTCAAACTGGCTACCTTGGGAACGCCATTTTCCTTGAGAAGGGTAGCGGTTTGCAGGTCGTTTCCCTCAAGCACCGTTTTCACTACACTGAGGCCCTGCTGTCGTGCCCAGCCGGTAGCAGCGCTTAATAGCTCAGGCGTATAACCACACTCGCTATGGGGTAGCCATAGATTGGCTTCTTTGCTTGTTAACACTTCCACCCAAGTGGCCCCAATGGGGTTTCCTTCCTCGTCCGGCGTTATCAGTAAGCCGCTCCAATCGGCATCTGACTGTTCCAGCATCAGGTTAATGGCGACAACCAGCTCGTCACGGCCCCATTCGTTGCGCGCTGCCTTCAACTGTAAGACAGCCTCACGCCGAACGTTCTGGGGGCAGGAGATAACGCTAACCTCAGCCGCAGAGGAATCGTTAACTAGGTTCGGCTTCATTGGTTTTCCTTGACGAAATTAGGGGTCACTAAAGTTTGACTATTTCTATCTAAACTTAAACCATGCTTGTTGAATCTCGTGTGAACGATCCATGAATGGTTGTAAGCGCCGCTACCGCCCGGGGAGCTCAGTTCACGACGGTGATACTGGCTATCCGCCATCAAGAAAAGTCGGTTTCTGATCAATTAGCCGTCGTCCCTCATGCTTACATCAAGCTAGTTTTTTATTCCCTTCTATATTGTGCGCCCACTATTCTCTAAAGCCCGCCCCGTCGCGGTCGATAATAAAAGGGATAGGATTCATCTACATTATGCCAAGGTTGGCTACCACAACAATAAATCAGATAACCAACAGGTGGTTCAATGCTGGAAAAACTCCACAAGATCAATGTGAAATATACCTTGGCGTTTATCCTGGTGGCCTTGTCGCTACTGGGCGTTGTGGTGGTCGATAGCCTGCTTGTTCAGTCGATGCGCGAACGCATGACAGCGTTTAGTGGCTCCTTTAACCCGGCGGTATCAGCGGTGCTCAATGCGGATCGCGATCTGTATCAGGCCCGTGTGGCTGAGCTTGAAGTGTTGCGTGAAGCGCCGGGCAGTGATGGGGCGAGCGCTCAGTACGATGATTACCGCGAAAATGCTGAGCAAGCCTATGATCGAATGCACGATTTCCTCGCACTGCTGGACGCATATCCGCAGGTGAGCGAGGGTCTTGAGCCGTTTGAAGACCGCTATATAGCATGGGAGGCGGCGTCCCAGGCCGTCTTCGATCTGCATGCGGAAGGCGATCTTGACGCCGCAGAAGAGCAGTTGGAGGGAGATTCGTTAGCGGCCTTTAATGCCTTGCGTGAGCTATACAATATTGCCGGAGAAAGCGCCGACGCGCGTGGCTTGGCCTTGGAGCAAGAAACACTGGCGGCAGTCGCCATGCAGCAACGCTGGGTGATGGGTTTCACGGCATTAGTGTTATTGGTCACGCTGGTGATCGCCTTGATGGGGCCGAACCTGATGTCCCGAGCAATTCGTCAAGTCAGCGGGCGCATTCGCGATATTACCCAAGGCGAGGGTGATCTTACCGCACGCATTGATAGCCAGCGGCGTGATGAGATTGGCGAACTGGCCCGCGAGTTTGATGGCTTTATCGCGCACATGGATGTCAGCTTCCAGTCGGTTCGCGATGGGGCCTATAATGTCAATATGGCGTCTGGCGAAATTGCTTCAGGTAGCGAGGATCTCGCTTCGCGAACCGAGGAGCAGGCTTCCGCCCTGCAAGAAACGGCGTCCAGCATGGAAGAAATGTCCTCAATCGTGCGCCAGAACAGCGAGTCGGCCAGCAATGCCGATACGCTTTCCAGTCAGGCCGCTGAAAAAGCCGAAAAGGGCGTTAAAGAGGTTCAGCGCTCGGTTGAGTTGATGCGCGAGCTCGAGACCAGTTCGCGCCAGGTGGGCGAGATTGTAGAAGTCATCGACTCGATTGCCTTCCAGACCAATATTCTGGCGCTTAACGCTTCGGTCGAGGCGGCGCGTGCGGGTGAGCATGGCCGCGGTTTTGCGGTAGTGGCCAGCGAAGTGCGCAACCTCGCCAGTCGTAGCGCGGATTCATCCAAAAAGATTCGTGACATGATCACGGATATCAGTCAGCGCATCGCCAGCGGCGCCGAGCAAGCGGTGCGAAGCGGTGAGGGGATTCAGGATACGGTGGAGGCCATCCGCCAGGTGTCGGGGTTGATGAATGAGATTTCGCTTGCCGTGCGCGAGCAGGAGTCAGGTATTCAGCAGGTCGGGACGGCGCTGACGCAAATGGATTCTGCCACTCAGCAGAATGTCACGCTGGTATCGCAAACCAGCGGATCGGCGGCGTCGCTCCAGCAGGAAGCCAACCGACTCACCCGCCTGGTGGATACGTTCAAGCTCAGCGGTGAAAAATCAATGGCCGCGTCTTCGGCGCTACCCAAGCAGGCCTCTCAGCACACGCCGCAGCGCAACCTGACGAAAGACGAGCCTGAGTGGGAAGCTTTTTAAATGAATTGTCATCACAAAAGATTGATAGGGAATAAAAAACAGCTTTTATATTCTTTTATCCGCTATGGATACCGGGGTAAAATAAAGCTATTAGCGCTTTAAGCTACCCATAAGGAATCACCATCATGCGACTAACACGCAAGCTGAACATAACCCTTACCGCGCTCTCCTTGAGCATTGCCAGCGGGGTGTTTGCCGCCACTGCCCACGCCGATACGCTCCGCGTTGGTATGTCCGGCGGGTACTTTCCCTTTACCTTTGTAGAGCAGGACGAGCTCAAGGGCTTTGAGATTGATGTCATGAACGCCGTGGGTGAGATTACCGGTGATGACATCGAGTTCGTTACCGCTAGCTTCTCGGGCCTGGCCGGCATGCTTGAGTCTGGGCGTATCGACACCATTGCCAACCAGATCACCATTACGCCGGAGCGTGAGGCCAAATATGCCTTCACGGAGCCTTATGTGTATGACGGTGCGCAGGTGGTGGTGAAGGCGGGTAATGACACCATCGAAGGTGTCGAAGATTTATCCGGCAAAAGTGTCGCGGTGAACCTGGGTTCTAACTATGAGCAATTGCTGCGTGAGCAGCCGAATGCCGATGAAATCGACATCCGCACCTACGAGTCCAACATCGAGCAGGATGTGGCCTTGGGCCGGGTTGAGGCGTTCGTAATGGATCGCGTGAGTGCGACTCAGGTCATTAAAGAGAAAGGCCTGCCCTTGGAACTGGCGGGCCAGCCTTTCTCGACCATTGAGAACGCGCTGCCGTTCCGCGATGACGAGGCGGGGCGTGAGCAGCGCGATCGGGTAGGCGCAGCCCTTGCTGAGCTACGCGAGAGCGGCGAACTGCGTGAGATATCGGAAAAGTGGTTTGATACCGATATCACTCAGCCGTAACCGCTGGGCTAATCCGTTTAACGCGGCCGTGGCATTGCCACGGCCGTTTGCTTATAAGCGATATTGCGATGCTTAATCTTGAGTATATGTGGGGGCTGTTGCCGGTTCTGCTGAGCTATTTGCCACTCACGCTGCAAATGGCGACGATCGCCATGGTGTTTGCGTTGATTCTGGCGTGCCTGTTGGCGGTGGTTCGCGTGTCCCGGGTGCCGGTTTTAAACGGGCTTTCGCTGCTGTTTATTTCGTTTTTCCGCGGGACGCCACTGCTGGTTCAACTGTTTCTTTTCTACTACGGCTTGCCGCAAGTGATTAGTTCGTTGATCGCGATTACCGGCGTTACCGCTGCCGTGCTGGGGCTGACGCTGCACTTTTCTGCCTATATGGCGGAGTCGATCCGGGCGGCGATTGTGGGGATTGACCGTAGCCAGACCGAAGCCGCGCTTTCCATCGGCATGACCCAATCACAGCTGATGCGCCGGATTATTCTGCCCCAGGCAACCCGCGTGGCGACGCCGACGCTGATGAACTATTTCATCGACATGATCAAGGCGACCTCGCTGGCCTTTACGCTAGGGGTTACCGAATTAATGGGCGCTACGCAAAAAGAAGCCGCGGGCAGCTTCCTGTATTTAGAAGCCTTCTTGCTGGTGGCGCTTATCTATTGGGTCATTGTAGAAATGCTGTCCTGGGGGCAGCGCCGGTTAGAAATTTACCTTAATAAGGCCTACCAACGATGATTTCGCTGCAAGGCATCACCAAGCACTTTGGCGCCCACACGGTGTTTAAAGATATTGATTTGAGCCTATCGCAGGGCGAGATCATCGTGATCATTGGGCCTTCCGGTACGGGGAAATCGACGCTGCTGCGCTGTATTAATTTCCTTGAAAAGCCGGATGCTGGGCGTTTGCAGGTGGGCGACCTGAAAGTTGATACCCAGCGGGCAAGTCGGGCCGATATTCTGGCCCTGCGTCGGCGCACGGCGTTTGTGTTCCAGAACTACGGCCTGTTCGCCAATAAAACCGCGCTGGATAATATCAGTGAGGGGATGATCGTGGTGGACAAGCTGCCGAAAGCCAAGGCGCATGCGCGTGCGAGAGAGATTCTGGAGCGCATCGGCCTGGCCGATAAAGCGGACGCCTACCCGGCATCACTCTCCGGCGGTCAACAGCAACGCGTGGGGATTGGGCGAGCCATGGCCGCCAACGCTGATGTGATCCTGTTTGATGAGCCCACCTCGTCGCTTGATCCTCAGTGGGTAGAGGAAGTGTTGGGCCTGATGAAGCAGTTGGCAGTAGAGCGCCAAACGATGATCGTGGTAACTCACGAGATGCAGTTCGCCCGGGAAGTAGCGGATCAGGTTGTCTTTATGGACGAAGGCGGAATCGTCGAGCAGGCCCCGCCCGAGGAACTGTTCACGGCACCTAAAGATGAGCGCACTCGCCACTTTCTGCGCAAGATTTTGGCGCCCACGGGGCAGGCAGTGCCGTGAGTGTCGATAGCATTATGGTTTGCGAAAATTTCGAATAATGCTACTCTGAAGGGTAAGTCCCTTGTGTTTTGTAGGAGGAGAGGCAATGGTCTCGCTTACCGCCATGCTGCCCAGCCAAGAAGAGGCCGCGCTTGCTAAGCTATCAAGCCGGGAGTTAGCTGCGTCTGTGGAAACAAAAGCCTCCACTCAGCAGGTAATGCTTTCCGGCAAGGATGGCCATGCGCATCACGTTGAAGTGCCCGTAAGCGCGCTTCGTTTGCTGGTAGATATTCTGACGGAACTAGGTGAAGGTAATACCGTAAAGCTGATCCCTGTTCATGCAGAAATGACCACCCAGGAAGCGGCCGACTTGATGAATATGTCGCGTCCAACGTTTATCAAGTTATTGGACGAAGAAAAAGTTCCTTACCATCGTGTGGGTAATCGTCGGAAAGTTAAGTACACGGATGTGATGGCTTACAAGCAAGAGGTCGATCAGCAGCGGCTTGACGCCCTTGATGAGCTGTCATCGCTGGATCAGTCACTCGGTCTGGGCTATTGATGAGCTCGTATTACACAGTGGTTTACGATGCCTGTGTCCTTTATCCGGCACCGTTAAGAAGCTTTCTCATTCACTTGGCAATGACCGATTTGTATCGTGCTCGTTGGTCGCGTCAAATACATGAGGAATGGATGCGAAACCTGCTGGCTCAGCGTGATGACCTGTCATGGGAAAAGCTTGAGCGCGTTCGTGAGCTAATGGATAGGCACACACGCGATGCGGTCGTGGAAGGTTTTGAGTCACTGATTGATGGGTTGACGTTGCCAGACCCAAATGACCGCCATGTGCTTGCTTGCGCTATTCATAGCGGGGCTGAGGCTATTATTACCTTTAATCTCAAAGACTTTCCAGACGCTGTTCTGGCTCAGTACGATATTAGATCGATACACCCTGATGAGTTTTTATCGGACATGCTGGCGTTAAGTCCAGGCGATGTTATCCAGGCAGCTCAGCGCCATAGACAAAGCTTGAAGAGCCCACCCTTTAATGCCGAAGAATATCTTGATTTGCTATTAAATCAGCGGCTTCCTGAAACGGTCAGTGAGCTTAGGCGCTATCGTCTAATGCTTTGATGCTTAGCGTGGTGTGTTGATGGCGGACTTTTTTACGCTGTTGAAACACGCTAGCAAGCCCGCTTTCTGCGTGATAGACTATGCCATCCTCTCAGACAAGACCCGTGAGCGGGCAGCTGAAGTTAACTGCCCGTTGCACTATTTGGTCGGCTTATTGCACAAAATTAGTCGCCAAATCAATTGGTTGTTACGGAAGCGTCGTATGGCCCTAGATGGCTCGCGACGAACACATAGTTAATCCGTTGCCCGATGAGGCAACCTTTATTCTCCAAGGAGATATCCAGTGGCGAACAGCAAGCAAGCTCGCAAGCGCGCCCGTCAGGCCGAGAACCGTCGTGTCCTGAAAGCTAGCCAACGCAGCATGGTCCGCACCTACATCAAGCGTGTTGTTAAAGCAATCAGCACCGGTGACCATGCCCAGGCGATGCAAGAGTTCAAGACAGCGCAGCCGGTCATCGACCGCATCGCTGATAAAGACGTGCTTTCTAAGAAGAAAGCCGCGCGTCTGAAAAGCCGCTTGAACAAGCGCATTAAAGCACTGGCGGCGTAAGCCGGCAGGCGCCTTAAAAAACCGGCTACGGCCGGTTTTTTTGTGTCTGTGGCATTTGTTTATGGACGGTGTCGATATGTTACGGGCAAGGATGACTTAAGGCGATGACCACGAATTCACAGCCGGAAGACCGCCAGTTGATCCCCCGGCGTGGGTTGATGCGCTCGGGGTTGATCGTCAGTGCCATGACCATGCTGTCGCGGGTTCTTGGGCTCGCGCGCGATGTGGTGGTGGCGACGCTATTAGGTGCGGGCGACGGGGCCGATGCGTTTTTTGTGGCCTTTAAAATCCCCAACTTTCTGCGTCGCTTATTTGCCGAAGGCGCGTTCAACCAGGCTTTTGTGCCAGTGCTTTCCGAGTACTCGACCCAGCGCGACAGGCAGGAAATCCGCGAGCTGCTTAACGCCGTGGCAGGTAGTTTAACTGCCATTCTGGCGCTGATTACCGCGCTTGCCATGCTCGGCGCGCCCTGGCTGGTGTGGCTGTTTGCGCCGGGGTTTGGCCGCGACCCGGAAAAGCTGGCGATGACCGCCGATATGCTGCGGCTAACCTTCCCGTATTTATTGCTGATTTCGCTCACCGCCTTTGCCGGTAGCGTGCTGAATACCTGGAACCGCTTTGCCGTCCCGGCGTTTACCCCGGTGCTGCTCAATCTGTCGTTGATTGGTGCTGCCTTGTTGCTCACTCCGCTGATGGAAGAGCCCGCCATGGCGCTGGCCTGGGGGGTATTAATCGCGGGCGTGGCGCAGTTGGTGTTTCAGGTGCCGTTTTTGCTGCGCCTGGGGTTGATGCCCACACCCTGGCCGAACCTTGCCCACGACGGCGTGCGGCGCATTTTAAAGCTGATGGGCCCGGCATTGTTTGGCGTTTCGGTATCGCAGATTAACCTGCTGCTGGATACCGTGTTGGCCTCGTTGCTCGCCGCGGGCAGCGTGTCGTGGCTGTATTACTCAGATAGGCTGGTCGAGCTGCCGTTGGGGGTGTTTGGCGTGGCGATTGGCACGGTGATTTTGCCGGCGCTGTCCAAGCGTCATGCAGAACAATCCAGCGCGCATTTCGCGGCGATGCTCGACTGGGCGATTCGTCTGGTGCTGTTGCTCGGCTTGCCTGCGGCCTTGGCGCTGGCGGTGCTGGCCGAGCCTTTGCTGATCACGCTGTTCCATTACGGCGCGATGACCGATACCGATATTCAAATGGCGGCCATGAGTCTGCGCGCCTACGCATTCGGGTTGGTCGCTTTTATGCTGATCAAGGTGCTCGCGCCGGGCTTTTTCGCCCGCCAAAATACGGTAACGCCAGTGAAGGTGGGCATTTTTGCCATGGTCGCCAACATGGTATTTAACCTGATACTGATATGGCCTTTAGCCCATGCCGGGTTAGCGCTGGCCACAGCGCTGTCGGCATTTTTGAACGCTGGTCTGCTGGGTTACTTGCTGCGCAAAGAAGGTGTGCTGGTGTTTCAGCCCGGCTGGAGGCGCTTCGCAGTGCAGTTGTTGGGCGGCAGCACGCTGATGTGTGTCGCGCTTTATGTCATCGCCCCCGAGTGGACGCAGTGGCTGGCGATGAGCCTGTGGCAGCGGGTTGCGTGGGTGTCGGGACTGGTCGCGCTCGGCGCTGGGCTGTATTTTGCTTGGCTGGGTGTGTTTGGGTTACGGGTGCGGCATTTGAAAATGCGCGCTTAACGCTGCACGGCGGCGGCTAGGTTCGTTATAATCAAAGGCTTTGCCGACCGCTTATTGAGCGGCGAGCGGGCTAAACGGCTGAGGTGCCATGCGGGTCATTCGAGGTTTGCACAATTTAACTGCGTCTTCGCAGGGCTGCGTGGCGACCATTGGTAATTTTGATGGCGTGCATCGCGGCCATCAAGCGATTTTACAGCAGTGCCGCGAGCACGCCACGCGCGTAGGCGGGCCGGTAACCGTGGTGGTGTTTGAGCCTCAGCCGCGGGAATATTTTGCTGGAGACCAAGCGCCGCCACGGCTTACCCGGCTGCGCGAAAAGGTGCGCTTGCTGGGCAAGCACGGGGCTGAACAGGTGCTGTGCCTGCCGTTTAACGATGCGCTACGTAGCCTTACCGGGCGCGAGTTTATCGACCAGGTGCTGATCGACGGGTTGAACGTCAAACACTTGGTGGTGGGGGATGACTTCCGCTTCGGCTGCGACCGGCGCGGCGATTTTACCCTGTTGGAAGCGGTAGGCCGCGAGCAGGGCTTTGGTGTGGAGCATACGCGCACCTTTACGGTAGACAACGAGCGTGTTTCCAGCTCGCGGGTGCGCACCTTGCTGGCCAGCGGTAATTTCTCTGCCGCTGCGGGTTTGCTGGGGCGGCCTTATTCGGTGGATGGCCGAGTGGTGCGCGACCAGCAACTGGGGCGCACCATCGGCGTGCCCACCGCTAATCTACCTATGCTGCCGCAGCCGCTTACCTTGCGCGGGGTGTACGCGGTGATTGGTGAGCTGGAAAACGGCGAGCGCCATTTAGGCGTGGCCAACGTTGGGTTTCGGCCCACGGTGGGCGCCACGCGGCCGACCCTGGAGGTGCATCTGTTCGATTTTTCAGGTGATCTTTACGGCCAACGCATGACGGTAGTGCCCTGCGCGCGGTTGCGCGGCGAGGTGAAGTTTGACGATATTGAGGCACTGAAAGCGCAGATTGAGCGCGATCAGCGCCAGGCACGGCGCTACTTTGCGACCGCCGCCGCTGGCAAAAACGCAACATTTCCGCTGGCCTCGGCCCCGCTCGGGCGAGAGACCGCTTCTTCTGATTCCTTCTTGGCGGGCGATTCCGCTGATGATAACGACGGCTGACCGGACTATGGATTATAAGCACACGCTCAATTTGCCAGAAACCGACTTCCCCATGCGCGGTATGCTGCCCAAGCAGGAGCCGG
This sequence comes from Vreelandella arcis, assembly GCF_900103865.1. Classification (GTDB taxonomy): domain Bacteria; phylum Pseudomonadota; class Gammaproteobacteria; order Pseudomonadales; family Halomonadaceae; genus Vreelandella; species Vreelandella arcis. The sequence continues at coordinate 56,090 of NZ_FNII01000018.1, read as the reverse complement.
GGCGCGTGTCAACATGGCAGGATATGAACCTCTATCAGCGCCTGCGCGAAGAACGCGCGGGGGCGCCGCTGTTTGTGCTTCACGATGGCCCTCCCTACGCCAACGGCAGCATTCATATCGGTCACGCCGTTAACAAAATTCTTAAAGATATTATCGTCAAATCGAAGAACCTGGCGGGCTTTGACGCGCCCTATGTACCGGGTTGGGACTGCCACGGCCTGCCCATCGAACACAAGGTGGAAACCACCCACGGCAAGCACCTGGCGCCGGATCACGCTCGCGAGCTATGCCGCGAGTACGCTGCTGCGCAGATTGAAACCCAGTTGGCAGACTTTGTGCGCTTGGGCATCATTGGCGATTGGGATCACCCTTACCGCTCGATGGATTTTGCCAACGAAGCCGGCGAGATGCGCGCGCTGGCGGAAATGGTCGATGCGGGCTATGTGTTCAAAGGCCTGAAGCCGGTGAATTGGTGTTTTGACTGCGGTTCGGCGCTGGCCGAAGCTGAGGTCGAGTACGCCGACAAGAAGTCCGACGCCATCGACGTGGCCTTCCCGGTGGAAGATGCCGGCAAGCTCGCTGCTGCCTTTGGCCTGAGCGAATTGCCCAAGCCCGCAGCGATCGTGATCTGGACCACCACGCCCTGGACCATTCCCGCCAACCAGGCGCTCAACGTTCACCCCGAGTTTACCTACGCACTGGTGGATACCGGCGAGCGGCTGTTGCTGCTGGCCGAAGAGCTGGTCGAAAGCTGCCTGGAGCGCTACGAGCTAACCGGTGAAGTGATCGCCACCGCGAAAGGCGAGGCGCTGGATTTAATCAATTTCCGCCACCCGTTCTACGACCGCTTGTCGCCGGTGTACCTGGCCGACTACGTCGAGTCCGAAGTGGGCAGCACCGGTATTGTGCACTCGGCGCCGTCCTACGGCATGGACGACTTTATTACCTGCCGCGAGCATGGCATGGAGTTCGATGACATGCTCAATCCGGTGCAGGGCAATGGCGTGTACGCCGACGACCTGCCGTTCTTCGGCGGGCAGATGATCTGGAAGGCCAACCCACACATCGTCGACAAATTGCGCGAAGTGGGTGCGCTGATGGCGCATATCCCGATCAAGCACAGCTACATGCACTGCTGGCGGCATAAAACACCGGTGATCTACCGCGCTACCGCTCAGTGGTTTGTGGGCATGGACGTGCAAGGCAAAGATGGCAAGACCCTGCGCGAACGCGCGCTGGAAGGTATCGACGCCACCGAATTTACCCCCGCCTGGGGGCAGGCACGCCTACACAGCATGATCGCCAACCGTCCGGACTGGTGTATTTCCCGGCAGCGTAACTGGGGCGTGCCGATCCCGTTCTTCCTGCACAAGCAAACCGGCGAGCTTCACCCAAACACGGTTGAACTGATGGAAGAGGCCGCCAAGCGTGTCGAGAAGGAAGGCATCGACGCCTGGTTCAAACTTGATCCGGCTGAGTTGCTGGGCGCAGAAGCGGCGGATTATGACAAGGTCACCGATACGCTGGACGTGTGGTTTGACTCCGGAACCACCCACCGCCACGTGCTGCGCGGCTCGCACCCCCACGGCCACGAAAGCGGCCCGCGGGCGGACTTGTACCTAGAAGGCTCCGACCAGCACCGTGGCTGGTTCCACTCGTCGCTGCTCACCGGCTCGGCCATCGATGGCCACGCGCCGTATCGCCAGTTGCTGACCCACGGCTTCACCGTGGATGCCCAAGGCCGCAAGATGTCCAAGTCGATCGGCAACGTGGTGGTGCCGCAAACGGTGATGGATAAGCTGGGTGCCGATATTCTGCGTCTGTGGGTCGCCTCGACCGACTACTCCGGCGAAATGGCCGTGTCGGACGAGATCCTCAAGCGCACCGCGGATGTGTATCGGCGTATCCGCAACACCGCGCGCTTCCTGCTCTCGAACCTGAACGGCTTCGACCCCGAGAAGGATCGGGTGGCGTTTGGCGATATGCTGGCGCTGGATCAGTGGGTGGTCGACCGCGCCGCGCAGCTTCAGGGGCGAATCGAAAAAGCCTATGAAGAGTATCGTTTCCTGGACGTGTACCAGCAGGTGCACGGTTTCTGCGCCCGGGAACTGGGTGGCTTCTACCTGGATGTGATTAAGGATCGCCAGTACACCACGCAAGCCGATTCGCTCGCGCGGCGCAGTGCACAAACCGCGCTGTACCACGTAGTGGAAGCACTCTCCCGTTGGATCGCGCCGATTCTGTCGTTCACCGCCGAGGAAATTTACGAGCACATCCCCGGCGAGCGCGGTGACAGCATCCTGCTTGCAACCTACTACACCGGGCTTGAAACTCTGGACGCCGAGGCTAGCATGGGCCGCAACTTCTGGGAGCAGGTGCTGGAAGTTAAGAACGCGGTTAACAAGTGCTTGGAAGATGCGCGTAACGCCAAGGTGATCAAGGGCAGCCTGGCCGCCGAAGTCACGCTTTACGTCAGCGACGAGCTTAACGCGACGCTTGAGAAACTCGGCGATGAACTACGGTTTGTGATGCTGACCAGTGAAGTCACGCTCAAGCCCTTGGCCGAAGCGGGGGAGGCGGAAGCCACCGAGCTAGACAGCCTGAAAGTCGCGGTCAAAGCCAGCGACAACACCAAGTGCGAGCGCTGCTGGCACCATCGCCCTGATGTTGGCACCCATACCGAGTATCCGGATCTATGCGGGCGCTGCATCAGTAACCTCCCCGAAGGCAGCGGTGAGATTCGTTACTATGCCTAAGAGCGCCTCAACCGTGAGCGACCCACACCCGCGGCCGCCGATGCACCGGCCGCTGCGTTGGCTGTGGCTGGCGGCGGCGGTGATCGTACTGGACTTGGCCACCAAGTATCTGGCGAGCAGCATGTTGAACTACGCCCAGCCGTTGGAAGTGCTGCCGTTTTTCAACTTAACGCTGCTGCACAACACTGGCGCGGCGTTCAGCTTTTTGGCCGACCATCCCGGTTGGCAGCGCTGGTTCTTTGCGATTGTCGCCATTGGCGCGAGTATCGGCCTGACGGTGTGGTTGTCGCGCATTAAGGTCGATGAAAAGCTGCTGGCCGTGGCGCTGCCGTTGATTATCGGCGGTGCGCTGGGGAATCTCTACGACCGGCTGGTGCACGGCTACGTGGTCGATTTTTTATCGTTCCACGCGGCAGGCTGGTACTACCCCGCATTTAACGTGGCGGACATAGGCATTACCCTAGGCGCCGTCGGGCTAATTTGGGAATCGGTGATGGGCGATCGGCGACGCAAAAAAGCCCAGCGCACCTCGTCTCCCTCCAACAGCGAGTAACGCAATGAGCGACTACCAAATTGATGATGGCATGGAAGTGACTTTACACTTCACGCTTAAGCTGGAAGACGGCACGGTGGTGGACTCAACCAAAGAGAAAACGGCTGCTACCTTTCAATATGGCGATGGCAACCTGCCGCCCGGCTTTGAGCATCCGATTAAGGGCATGCAAGCGGGCCAGCAGGGCAGCTTCGAGATTACGCCCGAGCATGCCTTTGGGCAGCATAACTCGCAGAATATTCAAACGCTGAAGCGCGACGACTTCGGCGATGAAACGCCCGAAATCGGCATGGTCATGTCGTTTGCCGATAAAGCGGGAACGGAATTGCCTGGCGTGGTCAAAACCATTGAAGGTGATCGGATCGAGGTCGACTTTAATCACCCGTTGGCGGGTCGTACACTGACGTTTGACGTTGAAGTGCTTGACGTAAAACCGGTCACAACGCACTAGGTAACCTCTGCTTAACTATTGCGCTTGCCCATACGGCGTTAAAAATCAGCTCAAAATGCTCATTTACAACTTGTAAACTCCGCTTTTTCACTGATTTTTGCCTTGTCTGGCCTGCGCTCATTACGTTAATTAGAGGCTCCCTACGTAACGACCCACTTGCCGGCGGCTGAATTTATCTAACGGTGCTCTGCATCAAGGCGCTACTTATGTTGTCAAAAACGCAATCACAGCAGCAAACACATCCCATCGAGATCAAACTGGCCAACCCGCGCGGTTTTTGTGCAGGCGTTGATCGCGCGATCGATATCGTTAACCGGGCGCTGGATGTGTTTGGGCCGCCGATTTACGTCCGCCATGAAGTGGTGCACAACCGCTTTGTGGTGGAAACGTTGCGCGAGCGCGGCGCGGTGTTTGTCGAAGAGCTCCACGAAGTGCCCGACGATGTGATTGTGATTTTCTCAGCCCACGGCGTGTCCCGCGCGGTTCAGCAAGAAGCCGAGCAGCGCGGCCTGAAAGTGTTTGACGCCACCTGCCCGCTGGTGACCAAGGTGCATCTTGAAGTACTGCGTTACGCCAAGCGTGGGCAGGAATGCATCTTGATTGGCCATCAGGGCCACCCGGAAGTCGAAGGCACCATGGGGCGTTACGATACCTCCCACGGGGGCCGCATCTACCTGGTGGAAGACGAACACGACGCCGCCAATCTGGACGTAAATGATCCTTCCCAACTGGCCTTTGTCACCCAAACCACGCTATCGATGGACGACACCGCCAAGGTGATCGACGCGCTGCGCGATAAATTCCCCGAGATTCAGGGGCCGCGCAAAGACGACATTTGCTATGCCACGCAAAACCGCCAGGACGCGGTGCGCGAACTCGCCGCCGACAGCGATCTACTGCTGGTGGTGGGCAGCCCCAATAGTTCTAACTCGAACCGCCTGCGCGAGCTTTCCGAGCGCATGGGTACGCCGGCCTATCTGATTGATAACGCCGACCAGGTAAACCCCGAATGGCTGGACGGCGTGGCGCGGGTGGGTGTTACCGCCGGTGCCAGCGCCCCGGAAGTGCTGGTCAAAGGCGTGATCGAACGCCTGCAAAGCATGGGGGCAGCCACCCCCCAGGAGCTACTCGGCCGCGAGGAGACCATTACGTTCTCTATGCCGCGTGAGTTACGTGAGCGGGTGATTGCCAGCGACTAATGCAAAGCGTATGAGTTTGCGACATACTGAAAAAGTATGCGTCAACTAATACAGGAGCAGAGCCGCGTGCCTTATGTTTCTCATCTTACCACTGGCCGTTTTTTACGGAACGGCCAGCGCGGCTTTACCCTCATTGAATTAATGATTGTGTTGGTGATTATTGGGATCGTCGCCTCCATTGCCTACCCAAGCTATACCCGCTACGTACAAAAATCGATGCGCACCGATGCCCACGCGGCGCTGATGCAGGCGGCATCGGCGCTTGAGCGCTGTAACACCCGAACCTATTCATACGACGATTGCGATGATGTGCCGACTACCTCGCCAGAGGGGCATTACACCATTAATATGCCGGAAAAAAGCCAAGATGGTGGTTACACCCTTAGAGCTCATACCGACCGAGACGATGGCTGTCCTGAGGATATAACCTTCAATGCAATCGGTGAAAGGACGCCCCGTGACTGTTGGTGACCCAGTGCAGCAACGAGGCTTTACGCTCATTGAGTTGATGCTGACACTGATCATCGCGTCGCTGCTGATGATGGTCGCCGTGCCATCCTTTTCTACCTTTATGGCTCGCCAACAGCTCGCCGGTGACGTTAATCAGCTGCTTTCGGTAATGACCTTTGCGCGCAGCGAAGCCATCAAGCAGCGTCAACCGATCACCGTCAGCTTCTCGCCGCCCAATACGCCAATCTCGACTCGTCGCCCCGATGAGTGCCGCGATGGTGAGCGAGTGAATGATAGTGGCGACGACGGCCCCCGTTACGCGTACGCGACCTGGTGTTACTGGGCTGAGAGCCCCCAGAACGAAGGCGATGCCGCCATCATGCGTGTGGGGCAAGCGGCCAATATTACCCAGCCCGAAGGTCATTTCTCACTGGTGTTTGAAAGCCTGGGCGATGCCGATATCAGCGGCTGCGGCGACGGTGATAGCCAGTGTGAGATGACGCTGGCGCCCGCCGACCCGGAAGACGCTATCGACCCGGTGACGATCCGGGTTCGCGAAACCGGCAGTCTGCGCAAGGTGGCCTCATGACGTCACAACGCGGTTTCAGCCTTGTCGAAGCCCTGATCGCGCTGCTTGTGTTATCACTTGGCCTCGTAGGCGTGGCGGCCATGCAGCTCAAAGCGTTGCAAAGCGCTTCCGCTGGCTATCAGCGTTCGGTAGTAACGCTCGCAGCTGTAGATGCTCAAGAAAGGCTATGGGCAGCCTTAGCTCAACTACCCAGTGGAGATAGTTGCGAAGATATTTCAGTGGATAATGCGATAACTTTGCAAGGAAGTGAAGGCAGCCAGGGTTGGAACAGTTATTGGTTTGAAGAGGAAAGTCTGCTCCCTACGCGTAATTTTGAAGGCGCCATTTACGATCAAAACTCTGAACGCTATAACCTGGATAGCTGTGAGTTTTTAATTGAGGTGAGCTTTGGTAGCGAGGCGAGTGATACACCTGAAGAAACGTTTACCTATACCTTTCGCCTTCCTGATAATTACTAGGGAATGATGATGCCCTCTCGACGTCAAACAGGCTTTACCCTTGTGGAGTTAATGGTAGCCATGGCTATTGGCACCATTATTATTCTAGGTGCTGGCCAGCTTTTTTTGACGACCTTTCAGACGTTTCAGAAAGTGGATGAGCTAAATCGAAAACAAGAGACTGTGATATTTGCGACCAGTAGGCTAGTTAATGCCTACAGGAAGGGCGAAACAGGCTATACATTGGCAAAAACCACAGACATACCCAATGAGTGTTCCATACGTAACTCATCGGGAGAGCCGATTGTTGGTGGGCTCGCTTTATATGAAGGCGAGTGTAGTACCGAAAGATTTGTTCGCGCAGGAGAGTTGACGCCTGGGGAGCCGATAGAAGGCTACCATCGGTTTACGCTCGATTTTAAACGTGATGATGGAAGTTTAGAGTCACTCTCTTTCCATACGATGGAACGTCAAAAACGCTCTTGTTTACCAGGCGGTAATGAGGAAGGTGATGCGTTTCTGGCAGGAAGTCGCGTTCCTTCACCAGTTAGTTTTATCGATAGTATGCAAGGCAGGGACGAGGTGCTTAAAACTTGCAGCGCCAGTGAAATGCGAGAGTCGAGCGAAAAGTTTTTTTATTGTGATAACAATTTAAATAATTTCGATGTTGAAGGGTTAAATGGAAAAGTAATTATGGCGGAGCAAGGGATTTCTTTTCAAGTAAATAACAATCAGTCCACTGTGGATATCGGTTTGGTCGCCAAGAATGCCATCAATATGAATGGTTCCAATAATCAAAACGCACAGCTTTCGGGTGTTTTCTGGAGTGCACAGAATATCAGCCTCGGTTCTAATGGCGTCAGTTTTGTAGGGAGTGTACTTTCTACGAGCAATTTCACGATGAATAACTTTTCTTCTCAAGAGGAAAGCCGTGAATCCTGGTGTCTTTTAGAGCCTTATTATTCACTTGATGAGGCTGTCGAGGAGTAAACGTTGTGGCTAAACAGCAGGGTGCTGCCCTTATCATCGTCCTCGCATTACTTTCTGGAGCGCTAATGATTGGCCTATCCGGAATGAATTCTGCGTTAGTCAATGAGAGGCTGGCGGGCAATTATCGGGCGAGTGTGAGTGCGCAGATGGTGGCTGAAAACGGTGCAAGCCGTTTAGATGGAAATGACCTAGGAACATCTGTGGGTAATTGTGACGAGCTGGTTGGCGACTATTTGTCTATAGATGAAAGTAAATGGAATGCAATGGTGATATCGGGCCTGGGTGATGAAAGCTCGGCACGATACTTGACTTGCGAGGATAGTCAGGGGAATGAGCTCCTTCTGGTGCAAGGACGTATTCAACAAGCCTCGGCCGTGAGTTTTGTTGCAAGAGGGTTTGGTGATGGAGAAAGCGTGCCTCCTTTCTTGAATGAGACAGATGCGGAAGGTTTCTTTGATTGGCTTGTAGAGAATTTTGCAGACTTAAGCGTAGAAGAAAACTGCAATGTAAGTAGTTATACGCGCGGCGGTGTATATTATTGTGATAGTGCTTTTTCAGACGACTTAGACGAAAGTTTGGATGGAGTAACCCTTATTTACACAGGTGATTTCAACTCCAATGTGAAAGGTGATGTCGATGAGCTGACACTGATTACACCGGGAAAAATTACGTTCAAGGGGGTTGGGGAAAAAGACGGGATAAAAGGATCTGTTTGGTCGGGTGGCGACGTGACCCTTAATGGCGGCGGTGGCCAAACCTTCGATATCAATGTTTGCGCCAATGAAGATGCAACGGTTAATGGCGGCACCCTCGCCGATAATCAAGGTTGCGACTGGGTGGAAGATTTTGTCACGGATAACCTGGGTTTCGAAAGCGAGGCGGGGGGCGGTGGGAATACTTGGAAGCAGTTTTAAGACGATAAGCTGATGATTGAGGCGGAAATTGGTAACATCGTCAAAAACGTGTCGTTCCTAAAGGTAGCCGTGCTCTTATGACCCAATCCAAAACCCGTGTTCTCACCGGCATCACCACATCGGGGACGCCCCACCTGGGTAACTACGTGGGGGCGATCAAACCCGCCATTGAGGCGAGCCAAGACCCCAGCGTACAGTCGTTCTACTTTTTGGCCGATTACCACGCGCTGATCAAGTGCCAGGATCCTAAACGTGTTCAGCAGTCGCGCCTGGAAATCGCCGCGACCTGGCTGGCGCTGGGGTTGGATACCGATAACGCTATTTTTTATCGCCAGTCGGATATTCTGGAAATCCCCGAGCTGACCTGGATGCTGTCCTGCGTGTGCGCCAAGGGGCTGATGAACCGCGCCCACGCCTACAAAGCCGCCGTGGCGGAGAACGAGGAGGCGGGCAATCAGGATCCGGATAAAGGCATCACCATGGGGTTGTTTGGCTACCCTGTGCTGATGGCCGCCGATATCCTGATGTTCAACGCCCACAAGGTGCCGGTAGGCCGCGATCAAATCCAGCATATTGAGATGGCGCGGGATATCGCCGGGCGCTTTAACCACTTGTATAAAGGCGACTACTTTACCTTGCCCAACGCGGTGGTGGACGAAAAGAGCCAAGTACTCGGCGGGCTGGACGGGCGCAAGATGTCCAAGAGCTACAACAATACGATTCCGCTGTTTGTGGCCGAGAAAAAGCTGCAAAAGCTGGTGCGTAAAATCAAAACCAACTCGCTGGAACCCGGCGAGCCGAAAGACCCCGATACCTGTACGCTCTTTCAGATTTATGCGGCCTTTGCCTCCGCCGAGGAAACCACGGCCATGCGTCAGCAGTACGCCGAGGGCATTGGCTGGGGCGATGCGAAAAACCAGGTATTTGAGTATCTCAATGCTCACCTGGAGAAACCTCGCGAGCGCTACAACAAGCTGATGGAGGATCCCGGCCATATCGAAGCCGTGCTACAGCGCGGCGCCGAGCGTGCCCGTGAGGAAACCGCTGTGACCATGGATCGGTTACGCGCCGCCGTGGGCCTGGGGCGTTTTAGCTGATTGTCATCTCTGCCTATGTGCTGGCGACGCCCTAAAATACAAACACCCCGCTTTAAGTTAAAAAAGCGGGGTGTTTTTTATTAACGCTGTCAGCTATGTACTGCGTGGTTAAGCACCCGGATTCTGCTCGATACCTTGCAGATACCAGGGCGCGTTGTCGCGCATGGTGCGGGTTAAGTGCCAGGTTTCGTTGAACTCGGTTTGCTCGCCGTTTTCTTCCAGCAGGCCGTGGAAAATCACCGTAGCCTCGGCGTGGTCTCCGGTTTCGGCAACGTCACCCAGCTCGGCGAACAAGCGCACAATTTCGGTGTGGTTATTGGCCGGCTGCTGAGCCCGTTCTGCGCGCAGGACGTTATAGTATTCGGGCGTTACATACTCCTGAAGGCGGCTGAAATCGTTGTTATCCCAGGCACGTTGCAGGGTCATGAAATGCTCTTTGGCCCCGCTCAGGAAGCGCTCCTTATCAAACCATTCCGGCGTTGCCGAGCCTGCTAAGTAGCTGGGCGCGCCGCTGCCTTGTTCCTCGAAACGTGTCGCAGTCGACGTGCTAGTGGATCGGGCGTGTCCGGAAGGCGAAGGTGCAGGCTGGCGCATTGCGCGAAACGCCATTACTGCCAGCAAGGCGACGCCAGCCATGACCAGCAGATCCATTAAGCGCAGCTCATCAAAGGCACCGCCAAAGAACAGTGCTGCCAATAGCCCGCCGGCCATTAAGCCACCTAGCATACCGCCCATGCCACCCCGGCGGGCTGTCGTACCGGCCAGGCCTTGGTCACGGTTGGTTTGGGCTTGCTGCGTGGCCGCGGGCCGGTCGGCCGAGCGCGAAAAACTACCGCTGCTAGCGCCGCCGCCCAGACGACGGGCATCGGCGGATTCAACCGCCAAGCCAAAGCCCATCGCGCTTACCAATAACATGACAAAAAACTGTCGTAACATCGTGTCTCTCCAGGTCATCAAGCGCCGCTGGGCGCAAAGGGAATACAATGGGGGCGTAAGGTTGGATAGTACCGGTATTAAGTACTGGGTGGTTAGTATTGGTGGATCGTTCTGGTGGTGAGTTCTGGTGGATAGTTTAACGCCTATGCGCGCCGGGCGCCGCCTGTTTCAATCAAGGTTGATATAAAGACAATAACGAGGTGGCATCGTGCGTTTGCAACGAGATAAAAGTTTGCTGTTGATGGTCGATTTTCAGGCCGGGTTGCTGCCGGTGATCGAAGGTGGAGAGGCGGCTATAGGCGAGGCTCATTGGCTGTTAGGCGTGGCAGATATGTTGGAAATCCCCGTGTGGATGACCGAACAAATGCCGGAAAAACTCGGCGGTACCGCACCGGTGTTATTGGACGGGCAGCAACGACCCACGATATGGCATAAACACCACTTTGCCGCTACGGAAGAAGCGGCGTTTCGTGAGGCGCTAAGCGCAACAGGACGGCATCAAATCGTGCTATGCGGTACCGAGGCGCATATTTGTGTGCTGCAAACGGCATTGGGGCTGTTAGAGGAAGGCTACGCGGTGTATTGGCTAAGCGAGGCAACGGCAAGCCGGCGAAGTCACGAAGCAGTTATGGCCCGCGAACGCGCCTGTGCCTTGGGTGCACAGGCGGTGTCGGCGGATATGGTAGCTTACGAGTGGCTCCATCGCTGCGACACGGCATCTTTTAGCGCCGTGCACCAGCAGCTTTTGAAGCCCCGCGCGGGGAAGGCAGTGCGGTTTTTTTAACTGCCTGGGCAAGCCTAACGGTCTGATTCGCGGCGGCTAAAGACGAAGGTGTCGCCTTGGGAAGCGGCTGGGTCAAAGCGGTAGCCGGCGACATCAAAGTCTTTAAGCGCGTCGGGGTCGTTGACCTGCTTGCGAATCATCCAGGCGCTCATCAGGCCGCGTGCCTTTTTGGCGTAGAAGCTGATGATCTTGAAGGTGCCGTTTTTCTCGTCCTTAAACACCGGCGTGATGATTCGTGCATCTAGTTTCTGGGGGTCGACAGCTTTGAAATACTCGTTGGAAGCCAGGTTGACGAGCACCTTTGAGCCGCTATCGGCAATCGCTGCGTTCAGCGCCGAGGTCAGCGTGGGCTTCCAGTAAGCATATAGATCCTTGCCTGCCGGATTAGGCAATTTGGTACCCATCTCCAGCCGGTAGGGCTGGATTAAATCCAGCGGGCGTAGCAGGCCGTATAGCCCGGATAGAATACGCAGGTGCTGCTGGGCGTAGCGGTTCTCACTGTCATTGAAGGTATCGGCTTCAAGGCCCGTGTAAACATCCCCCTGGAAGGCCTGGGCGGCGGGCTTGGCGTTTTCCAACGAGAAAGGCGGCTGCCATTCGGCGAAGCGCGCCGCGTTCAATCCCGCCAGTTTATCGCTGATGCCCATTAGGTCGCTGATTTGCTGAGGCGAGTAGTCGCGCAGAATATCGATCAGCGCTTGGCTATCATCCAGAAAATCCGGCTGGGTGACGTCTTGGGTGGTCGATGGGGTTTCAAAATCCAGCGTTTTGGCCGGCGAAATAACGCTCAACATGGCGGGTTCCTCGGGACGTCGTGAAAGTAATGGGCCGCATTATACCAAGCCTCGGCGATGGCCGAGGCTATAGGCTTGATAGCCCAACTGATGCGATCAGCAGGCGTTAAGGGCAAGGGTTGGGCATGCGGCGATGAATATCTTCGATCGCTTCCAGCAGGTCGTCGTCAAGCTTAAGGCTTTCGCTGGCTAAGTTGCTTTCCAACTGCTCCATGGTGGTGGCGCCGATGATGTTGCTGGTCAAGAAACTGCGCGTGTTGACAAAGGCCAGCGCCATTTGCGCGGGGTCGAGGCCGTAGTCTCGGGCTAGCGCAACGTAGGCATGGGTAGCGGCTTCGGCTTCCGGCGAGGTATAGCGCTTGAAGCGCTCGAATAGCGTCAGGCGGCCATTGGGCGGCTTCGCGCCATTCAGGTATTTGCCCGACAGCACGCCAAAGCCCAGCGGCGAATAGGCGAGTAGCCCGACGTCTTCACGGTGGGCAATTTCGGCGAGGCCCACTTCAAACGAGCGGTTGAGCAGGTTGTAGGGATTTTGGATCGACGCAACCCGCGGCAGGTCGAGCTGTTCGGCAAGCTGCAGGGCGCGCATGGTGCCCCAGGGGGTGTCGTTCGACAGGCCAATAGCGCGGATTTTACCAGCGTCGACCAGCTCTTTCAGCGCGCTTAAGGTCTCTTCCAGCGGCGTGGCGTCTTCCTCTTCGTTATGCACATAGCCCAGCTTGCCGAAAAAGTTGGTGCTGCGATCAGGCCAGTGCAACTGATAAAGGTCGATGTAGTCAGTTTGTAAGCGCTCAAGGCTTGCGTCGACCGCCTTGAAGAGATGGTCGCGCGTCAGGCGCGGCCCGCCACGAATATGATCCAGGCCGGGACCGGCGGCCTTGCTGGCGATAATCACGTCGTCGCGGGCGCCGCGCTGCTTGAGCCAGCTACCTACATAGCGCTCGGTTAGCCCTTGAGTATCCGCTTTGGGCGGTACCGGGTACATTTCGGCGGTATCAATAAAATTGATACCGAAGGCGACGGCGCGATCAAGCTGCTCGTGGGCGTCGGCTTCGCTATTTTGTTCGCCATACGTCATGGTGCCAAGACAGAGTCGGCTGACTTCCATGCCCGTTCTACCCAGCGGTCGCGTTTGCATCGTTTTCTCCTTGCATGAGCACAATTAAAAACGGGATGCACGGCAATTTCAGCGCATCGCGTCGAGGTTTGTTGGGCATGTTAGCGAGGCGCTCGCCAAGCAGCAAATCAGAGGGGTTGAGTCCCCGCCATGGCAGGCGTATGCTTGCCAGCCCATTGACCGGCTAAGGGCCGGTTTATCGCGTGGTTGGTTGTCTCATAGGGAGTGACGGCTAGCCCAATGTTTCAACAAACAGGCAGAGTCGTTTGCCATGCCACAGGCATCATCTTTGTTCATTCGGCTAGAGTTTCGTCTAGCGGAACGGCTATTTCATAATCGCTGGTTGTTGCCACGCTCGCCGCGCACCCAGCGGTTAACACTAAGCTTATTTAAGCGCTGTGCTGAGGCGGGCCATCCCGACGCGCTTTCCGTTTACGGCCATATGCTGCTTCAGCGCAGCTTGTCGCCTCACGATAAAGCACGCGGCGCGCGTTATGTGATGGAAGCTGCTCATGCGGGCGATATAAAGTCGCAGTATCAGGCAGCGACCATTTATGAGAAGGGCTGCGCGCAGTACCCGCGCCGCGATGATTACGCGGTCACCTGGTATGCGCGCGCGGCACAATCCGGCCATTCGTTAGCGGCTGAGCGCCTCGCGCTGGCTTACCGAGTGGGCGAGCTGGGTTTAACGGTCGATGCCGATCAAGCGGCCTATTGGCAAAGTTTGGTGCATCAGCCGTCTGAACGTGTTGCGGCATAACTTGCCGCCCCTATTTTAGTGAGTGAGGCCGTCTGTGTCCGAGACGCTCCCGACTGTGTTGGATATTGAAGCGTCCGGTTTCGGACGCGGTAGCTACCCGATTGAGGTAGGGATCGCCCGTACCGACGGCTCCAGCTGCGCGTTTCTGATTCAACCGCTCGATGAGTGGACGCACTGGGATCCCAAGGCCGAGTTGCTCCACGGTATTGCCCGCGAGCGCCTGATACGTGAAGGCTATCCCGTGCGTCAGGTAGCCCAATGGTTGAACGATGAACTGGCCAGCATTGGCAAGGCGTACAGCGATAGCTGGGGGTACGACAATACCTGGCTCTCGCTGTTGTTCCACCATGCGGGCATGCTGCCGCGCTTTCGGTTAGAAGCATTAAGAATTTTGCTTAGCGAAGCGCAGCAGGCGTTGTGGAGCGATACTAAAGAAGCTGTCATCGGCGAAAGCGGCATTCACCGCCACCGTGCCGGTGAAGACGCCCGTTTGCTGCAACTGACCTACCAGCGCACCCGCCTGCTCTGTGAGTGAGTAGGTCGTTACCCCTTCCCAATAACGTTTGGCTTCGCGTCGACTAGCGGGCGGCTGTCAGGGCATCAAGCAAGGCGCCCGACGTCTCGGCGTCGAGCAGCATGTTCCGTGTTGCCTGTGACATAAAGCCGTGCTGCACCGTGCTGGTTAAAAACGTCAACAACGGCGCGTAAAAGCCCTCTACGTTGAGCAGCCCCAGCGGCTTGTCGTGCAGCCCCAGGTAGCCCCAGGTCCAGATTTCAAACAATTCTTCAAAAGTGCCAATACCCCCCGGCAGGGCGATGAAGCCATCGGCGTTGTCTGCCATGGTGGCCTTGCGTTCGTGCATGTTGGGCACGCGGATCAGCTCGGTCAGGCCAAAGTGGGCTTGTTCGCGCTCCACCAGTTGATCCGGCATGACGCCAATCACCTCGCCTCCCGCTTCCAGTGCGGCGTTAGCCAATTCGCCCATCAATCCCACCCGTGCGCCGCCATAGACCAGCGTATGGCCACGGGCGGCCAGGGTGTGGCCAAGGTCGTGGGCGGCGTGACGAAAAGCCGGGCTTTCACCCGTCCGTGAGCCAAGGTAAACGCAAATTCTAGACATCACTCGAGTTCCTTACGGTGAGGGGTAACAATGGGCGGCCAGCCCTTAGTAGCGCTGGCGCGTTAGGGCAGGCAGGCATGAACCTGATGGTGTGTATCCAGCCATTGGCCGATGACATTGTGGCCGCACAGGTGGTGCGCGTACTGGGTGTGTAGGCAGCGTACCTGGTGCCAATTACTAATGCCGCCAATGCCGCGCTCGGTGAGCACCTTTCGGTAGCCGAGCTGATCCACCTCGGCGCGCTGGGCGTCGCTCATCAGTGTCCAGCGTGCGTCAACGTAGTCGCGATGGCTTTGCTGGTAGGCGGCGAGGAAGTCGGGATCGTCCTGTAGCTGCTGTTCCAGCGACTTGATAACGCCCACGGCTTCAATACGCGAAATCTCGACTTTGAGCACGTCGGAGCACAGCCAGTAAAGCGTCGGGAAAGGCTTGCCATCGACAATGGGGGCCATACGCAAAACCAGCGGCGTGTCCTCGCCATCCACGGCGGCCACAGCCTCAATGCCTTTGGGCGGGCGGCCAAGCTGCTGGGTAATAATCGCCAATTGGCGTTCGTCGGGGGCTTGATCGGTGCGAATCACCATTGGGCGGTCTCTTGCAGGCAGTCGTGTTGTGCAGGGTTATTCCTGAACAAACTTGGTGGAGCGGCCAACGGCGCGAAAGAAGCAGCGATTGAGCTGTTTCGGTGACGCCACATAACACCACGTTCGTTCACAGTATTCTGCGGCGCGCGCCATTAGTACATCGTAAAGACGATTAAACGGCGCATCATAATCGTAGGGGTCGGCCCCGAACAAGCGGATATGCGGATAGTCAGCAAAACGCTCCATAAAATAGCGCTCAAGGTCGGCCTCCACGGCGCGGTGTTGGGCGGTGTTGTCCGGGTCTAGCCAGAGATTGTAGCGGATCGCCATGAGGCACTCCTAGCCGCCCCGTTACCGGGGCGTAGCGATTCAGGCGGGGGCGGGAGCCTCTTGCAGATGGGCTGCAAGCGCTTCCCGCAACTCGCCTTCGATGGGCACGGTGCATTTTGCCTGGTGGTCATACTGCACCAAAACGGTATGCCCGACATTGGTTAACTTGCCGTGCTGGCGCGCCTCTTGGGTGACGGTAAAAGAGCTGTTACCCAGGCGCGTTAGATACGTACGTAATTCGATATCATGACCGTAAAACAGTTCAGCACGGTAGTCGACCTCCATCCGCGCCATAATCAGTCGCCACGCCTTGGGATCCAGGTCGGGGGTAAACAGTCGAAACAGGTCGTTGCGGGCTAGCTCAAACCAGGCGGGAAGGCGGGTATTGTTGATATGTCCAAGGGCGTCGGTGTCGTAAAACGCCGGTTCAATGGTACGGGTAAACATGGCGCCATCCTTAAATCTTGTTAGCAGCGTGTGGGGTAAACCAGAAGGTTGATGAAGAGCTTCAGAATTACCCCAAGCAAGCGCTTGGTCAAGTTTTGCTGCGAATGATTACACCAAACGCAGCCCTTGTTGATCACGCCAGGCGGCGGCCAGGGCACTTTCCAAGGGCGCTTGCAAGTGCGCGGGTAGCGCCAGTTGCGCTTCTTCTAAGTTTTCGAAACGACGGTTGCGCAGCCAGCAGTAAGCCCAGGCGCAGGCTTCGGCATCGCTTTCGGGCAGCGGGCGCGCGGGCATTTGGTTGAGCAAAAACACCGCCGTACGCGGCGCCCACAACGGGATGTCCTCGTCTTGGGTCTGGCTCCAGGCGTCGAGTGTGGCCCCGGTCGGCGTCTCGCTGGGTTCGCCGAGTTTGGCGACCCGTGCCGTTTCGGCGAGAATCAGCGCCAAACGGTCGGCATCGGCCTGGCCCAGCGCTCGCCACTGGCGCAACAGCGCGGGTAATCCTTGGCGCACTTTGGTATAAAAGTCATCTTGCGGCATGCTCAAGAGCACCCCCGATTAAATAAGTGAGAGCGATGATGGTGTTTGATTTTGCCACGCCCGTTGAGCGACGCCACCCTGCTGAGGGTTGGGCTTCGCAAAAATGGCACCGGTACGCTGACGATGTGCTGCCCTTGTGGGTCGCGGATATGGACTTTCGCTCACCGCCTGCGGTGATAGACGCCCTGCACGCAAGGGTGGCGCACGGCGTTTATGGTTACGGCGAAGTGCCTGCCACGTTAACAGAAACCCTTTGCCAGTGGAGCGCTAACCACTACGATTGGCCGATTCATGCCGACTGGCAACAGTGGTTGCCGGGCGTGGTGCCTGCATTGCACCTGGCAGCGTTGGCGCTGACTGCGCCGGGCGACGGTGTATTGACGGTCACCCCTATCTACCCACCGTTTCTGGCGGTGGCCGAACGCACTGGCAGGCTACCCCAGCAGGCGGCATTGGCCACGCCGGTCAGCTCCGACGATCGCTGGCGGCTGGACATCGGCGCGCTTGAGGCGGCGGTGACCCCGCAAACCCGTTTGCTGTTGTGGTGCCATCCCCACAACCCAACCGGCCGTGTGTGGTCGCATGGCGAACTGGCCGCGTTGGCAGCGTTTGTCGAGCGCCATGACCTCTGGGTCGTGTCGGATGAGCTGCATTGCGATTTGCTGCTTGACGAAGGGGCGAGCCATCGACCGCTCGTTGCGGCTTTTCCCGAGTTGGCCAAGCGCACTATAACACTCTGGTCACCGTCGAAGACGTTCAACCTAGCGGGCCTCACCACGGCTTGCGCGGTGATTCCCGACGCCAGCCTACGCAAACGTTTCGCCCAGGCTGCTAAGGGCCTGCTTCCCGATGGTAACGTGCTGGGGTTGGTGGCCGCGGAAGCGGCCTATCGCCATGGAGAGCCATGGCGGCAGGCGTTGCTAGGGACGTTGCGTGAGCATCGTGAGACCTTGGCGCACCGGGTGGCTCGCTGGCCGGGGGTTGAGATGAGCCCGCCGGCGTCGACCTACCTGGCTTGGCTGGATATGCGCGAGACCCAACTTGGTGAATCGCCGCAAGCGGCACTGCTTGATCAAGCCGGCGTGGCGTTATCGGACGGCGCGGCCTTTGGTCACCCAGGTTTTGCGCGGCTTAATTTTGGCACCACCGCCTCGCAGTTGGAGGCGGCATTGGCCCGAATGGACACGCTACTGGCCCGTTAACCTCAGCAATTAGTGGCGCTCAGTACCGCTTTAATAAAGTAGGGCAAATAGCTTGCGGCGGTAGGCCACGGTCAGTGGGTGGTCGGCTCCCAGGGCGTCGAACACCTGCAGCAGGGTCTTGCGCGCCGCGTCGTCGTTGTAGGCGCGATCCTGCTTCATTAGCGTGAGTAAGGCGTCGAGCCCGGCTTCGTACTGACCGTCCGCGACTTGGCGCAGGGCGCGCTGATATTGAGCTTCGCTGTCGGTGCGGTCACCTAGGGCGGCAATCTCTTCGCTGGAAAGTGCTTGATCGCCGAACTCGATGCTGGCTCGAACACCGCGGGCGGGGGGCGCATCGCGCTCTTCCGGCGGCAGGTTGTCGAGCAAGCTGCGGGCTTCTTCGCGACGACCCTCGGCCACTAGCGTGCGGGCGAGCGACACCTGATAGGCATAATGCTCGGGATATTGGCTGACCAACGATTGGTAAATTTCCCGTGCGCCTGCCGGGTCGCCAGCGTCGAGCGCTGCTTCGGCTTGCTCCTCAGGGGTCGGCGGTGCGTCTTCCGGTGCTGGAAAGTAGCGGTTGAGCCACTCGCGAACCTTCTGCTCGGGAAGCGCGCCCTGAAGGCTGTCTACCAAGCCGCCCTGGCTAATCAGTTTGATATCAGGAACCGAGCTTACCCCTAACTGCCTGGCGATTTCCGGGTTGGCGTGGGTATCCAGTTTGCCAAGTAGGAACGCGCCGCCATACTCAAGGGCTAGCTTTTCCAATACCGGCATGAGCTGTTTGCATGCTTCGCTTGATGGCTCCCAGCAGTTCATCAGAACCGGCACTTGCATAGAAGCTTCCAGAACTTGCTGGATATTGCCCGCGTTGAGGTCAATGATGACGTCTTCGGGGCGAACCGGCGGCCGATCCGCGTTGGCCTGGCCGTCATTACTGACGTCAGTGGTGGTCAACGCTTCACCGGTGCGAGGATCAATAATAGACGACATAAACGTGCTCATAGATAGATAAATTTAGTCATAGATATGCAGCCAAGTGAACGAGGATTCAAGGCGAAGCGCGTAAAAAACCACCTTGATCGCGCAGGTATGGCATGGTTATTCGTTAATGATATAAAAGATGTTGGATAAAGCATTTTACGTTATCGTTCGCCAGCGGTAGGCTTGTGTTAATTCTCTAAATTGTCCAAAAGCGCCTGTTTTCCAACAGGCGCTTTTGGCATTGTAAAAGGTGGGTGTATGTCTACAACGGCTGTTTCTGCGCCTCAGAGCTATCGCGTGCCGCTGATTGCTACGGCGGCGATTGTGCTTGGCGCGTTACTAATAGGTGTCGTGTTTGGTGCCAATAAGGGCCTTTTGATGATTGTCGGTGGCCTGTTTGGCATGGTGCTGTATCACGCCGCGTTCGGCTTTACCTCCGCGTGGCGAGTGCTTATTACTGATCGGCGTGGTCGCGGCCTGCGTGCACAGATGGTGATGTTGGCCATCGCCGTGGTGCTGTTTTTCCCCGCGCTGGGGGCTGGCAGTCTATTTGGGAACGAGGTGTCAGGCTTTGTCGCCCCAATTGGTATCTCTGTGCTGGTGGGGGCGTTTTTATTCGGCTTAGGCATGCAGTTAGGCGGCGGCTGCGCCTCGGGCACCTTGTTCACGGCGGGGGGTGGCAACGCCCGCATGATCATCACGCTGGTGTTTTTCATTGTTGGGTCGGTGATTGGCACCGCGCATTTTGCCTGGTGGCAAAGCCTGCCCGCTTTTCAGCCGGTCTCCTTAGTCGACGTAGCAGGCTCTAGCGGCGGCATCGCGATTAGCCTGGTGCTGTTTGCCGCCATTGCGGCGTTTACCGTGGTGATGGAAAAAGGCCGCCACGGGCAGTTGGAGAAAGCCCCGCAGGTCGAAAAGCATGGTTATCAGCGTTGGTTAACTGGCCCTTGGCCGCTGATAGCGGGCGCGGTGGGATTGGCGCTATTGAATTTTGCCACCTTGGCATTGGCGGGCCGCCCTTGGGGCATTACGTCGGCATTCGCGCTATGGGGCGCTAAAGGCTTTGAACTGGTGGGCGGCGACGTTTCCCAATGGGGCTATTGGCAGTCGCCAGGCAATGCAACCGCGCTGGCCTCAAGCGTATGGGGCGATGTTACTACAGTGATGAACGTTGGCATCATGCTGGGTGCGTTAGCTGCTGCCAGCCTGGCCGGGCGGTTCGCACCGAACTTCAATATTCCGCTGCGTTCGCTGTTGGCGGCGGTTATCGGCGGCATCCTGTTGGGTTATGGCGCGCGGCTAGCGTTTGGCTGCAATATCGGCGCTTACTTCAGCGGTATTGCGTCTGGCAGCCTCCACGGCTGGGTGTGGTTAGTCGCGGCCTTTGCGGGCAATATGCTGGGCGTTAAGCTGCGGCCGTTATTCTTCGCGGGAGAAGCAGGCAAAAAGCCTGCGGCGAAAACGTGTTGATTGCATAAGAACAGGTCTTAACAGGCCTCGGTTACTCAGCCTTTGCGACGACCGAAGAAACCGCGCTACCAATCGCGATATATCAGTCACCACGAAGCCCCTTCTGATTGAAAGGGGCTTCGTTTGTTTCAGGCTTGCCTAGGCGTTTAGCTTTCAAGCGATCTTATGTAAAGCTCCAGAACACCCCATGCTCAGCGGCTAATGTTCTATAGTGCTTCTCACAGGTCAAGCGTGTTGCCCATTTGGACAATCGCTTGGCGCTGTCAACGCATCTACAAAGGGAATATTGAATGCGCTCAAGGTATCAACATCAGACGTTTACGGAGTGTGCTTTGATTGCATTGGCGCTGGTGGTCGTCGCGTTAATGCTTTGGAAGCTAATTGGCCTGCTTATCTTGATTTTTGGCGCTTTGGTGGGTGCTTGTGTGTTGCAGACCGGTATGACACCGCTTTTGCGGCTAGGCTTTCCACGCTGGCTTGCGCTTTCAACGGTGATTATTACGCTAACCGTGGCGCTGGGCTTAATTAGTTGGGCATTTGGCGCCCGAGTGTCTTCCGAGCTGGAATCGCTGACTACTCTGTTACCCGAGGCCTGGAACCAGCTCCAAGAAACGCTTGAAGGAACACCGTTGGCGCCACTAGTTAATGATGCCGCTGAGCGGGCAGGTAGCGTATTAGGCAACGGTATTTCTCAGGTTGGCATGGTTGTGGTTTCGATGGGGGGCGGTGTTGTCAGTTTATTCGCGCTCATTGTCGGCATGGTTTATTTTGCTGCCCAGCCAGGCGTTTATCGCCGTGGTCTATTGCTACTCGCGCCGGTTAAAAGTCGGCAACGCTTGGGGGAGGCGCTGGATGAGAGCGGCAAAGCGCTGCGTTTTTGGCTTGGTGGCCAGCTGGTGGCCATGGTGGTAACCGGGCTACTGGTGGGAGTAAGCATGTGGCTGCTAGGCGTGCCCGCCCCGATTGGCTTGGGTCTGATTGCTGGCCTATTGGATTTTGTACCGCTGGTAGGGCCTCTTATCGCGGCCATTCCGGCGCTTTTGCTTGCCTTCACGGTAAGTCCTCAAACCACGCTGTTTGTGCTGATTGCGTATACGATTATTCAGCAAATAGAGGGTAATGTTTTGCAGCCGTTGGTACAGCAGCGCGCCGTTAGTCTGCCTCCGGCGATGCTATTGTTTTCGCTGTTCGCGGCGAGCACTCTGTTTGGTGTAGCTGGTTTGATACTGGCCGCTCCGCTGACGGTTGTTGCATTTGTATTGATTAATCGCCTTTACGTTACCCGTGAGGAAGACGTGCAGGAGCCCACCCCTCCTCGTCGCTAGCGCAGGGCGTGTTCATTTTAACGTCTTGGTCGTGCTAGTTTTGTTATTCCGTTGGTAATGAGGCCTTGGCGTGTCGACAGCTGCTTCCCAACAGCCCGCTTCCATAAAGCGCCGCTACTGGCGCTGGCTCCAATACCTCGGCGGTGCGCTGATCATTGTCTTGTTGTTGATGGAAAGAGTCGGCTGGCTACCCTTGCCTATTTTGGAACGCCTGGAGTGGCAGGCCTACGACTTGAAAGTACGCAGTACGCTGAGTGAACAGGTCGATTCGTCGTTAGCGATTATTGATATTGATGAACGCAGCCTCTACGAAATAGGCCAGTGGCCATGGCCACGAGCGACCGTGGCGAGTCTGGTGGAAGCGTTATTCGCCGAGTATGACGCTGGTCTTTTAGGCATCGATGTGGTGTTCGCGGAGCCGGAAAGTCCGCTTTGGCAGCGCCACTGGGAAACACTTAGCCAACAATACCCGTCATTACACGATGCACCTCCCCCCGATGATGGCGATACGCAGCTGGCGAACGTCTTGGCATCCTTCCCTGTAGTCCTGGGGTACTACTTTCAGGCATCGCTTCAACCCCGAGACCCGCCCCCGGTGGGGCAACTACCCATGCCGGCCATGGTGGAGGAGCCATCGCCGCTCCCCTTTCCCAAGCCTAAGCGCTATACCGCTAACCTGCCTGTATTGCAGCAAAGTGCGCTAGGCGCGGGCTTTTTTGATAACCCGTACGTTGATAGCGACGGTGTGTTTCGTCGTGTTCCGATGTTGCAGCGCTGGGAGGGCGAGTTGTACCCCAATTTACCGCTGGCGATGCTACTCACCTTGCTGGGCCAGCCAGCCATAAAACCCATGATCGGCGAAGGGGCTGGCGTCTCTCAGTTGGAAGCGCTGGATGTGGGTGGCTTCGAAATACCCGTTGATGCTCGGGGGGCCGCGTTGGTGCCCTGGTATGGACCGCGCGGGCATTTTGAGTATATTTCGGCGGCCGATGTGTTGAAGGGTCGGCTGGAGCCGGGCGCCCTGGCAGGTAAAACATTGATATTGGGTGCGACGGCTCCTGGCTTGATGGACTTGCGTTCGACCCCCGTTGGGGCCGTCTATCCTGGGCCGGAGATTAACCTCAGCTTGCTGGCTGGAATGCTGCACCAGAGCATCCTGGCTCAGCCGCCGTGGGTGTTTGGGCTTGAGTTAGTCATCTTGAGTGCTTTGGGCGGACTGATGGTGATGCTGTATCCGCGCTTGAATGCGCCGTTGTTGATCGTCGTTAGTGGCGCGTTGCTGGCCATCGCAGTGGGCGGCAACCTGTGGGCGTGGCATCAGGGGCTAGCGTTACCTATTGCGGGCTTGTTGGTACTGCTGACGGTGCAGATGCTCTGGCACCTGGCGATGAACTTTCTGCGTGAAACCCAGCAAAAACGTTGGGTGGCGGCCCGTTTTGGGCAGTATATTCCCCCCGAACTGGTGGAGAGTATGGTCGAAAGCGGTGAAAGCTTTGGTTTAGAAGGCGAGGAGCGCGCGCTCACCGTGCTGTTTTCCGACGTGCGTAATTTCACCGCGTTTTCTGAAACCATCCCACCGTCGGAGCTGACCCAGGTGATGAACCGGCTGTTAACGCCGTTAACCGGCGCGATTCACCAGCATAATGGCACCATCGATAAATATATGGGGGATGCCATTATGGCGTTTTGGGGCGCGCCGCTGCACGATGCGCAACACGCTGATCGGGCGATAAACGGGGCGTTCGCGATGCTTTCGGCACTTGGGGATATCAACCGTGAGTTTACCGCTGAAGGCAAGCCCGCCTTGGCCATGGGCATTGGCTTAAACACTGGGCCGATGAGTGTCGGCAATATGGGCTCTAGCTTCCGTATGGCTTACACGGTGATGGGCGATAACGTCAACCTGGGCGCGCGCCTGGAAGGCTTGACCAAGACCTATGGTGTGAGCGTAATTGTCAGCGATGCCACTGCCCATCAGGCGCCGGGGTGGTGTTACCGACGCTTGGATAAAGTCACCGTTAAGGGGCGCAGTCAACCGCTGTGGGTTATGGAGCCCATTAGCCGTTGGGAAACGCTGACCGAGTCACGGCGTGACTGGCACGCGGCGTTTGAACAGGCGTTGGGGCTTTATCAAGCAGCGGACTTTGCATCGGCGGCGCGTGCCTTCAGGGCGCTCTCCGATCAGCAGGATCGCCCTACACAGATGTACCTAGAGCGTATCGAACACTTCAACGCCAACCCGCCTCCATCCGACTGGGATGGGGTGTGGGTGCATACCGAGAAGTAAGCGTTATCACTGTACGTCAGGGGGAGAGTTAGGAACGCTCTGTCGATCGAAAGCACCGGTGCCAGTATGAAGGTTAATGATGTCGTCATTTGAGTTGAGATCCCATGCCTGTATCAGGCTCATAATGGCGTTGGCTTCCTCGCCCACATAGCGGCCCACAAGCCCACCGCTTGCGAAGCTATGGGCATCTCCAGCCACGGTCTCCCCTTCCAGCGACAGTGGATCGTCGAGTGAGAAATTGTCAGGGGTATGGGTGGCGGTCAGCTTGCCATAGTCATCCAGGAAAATGTCAATGCTCACGCCCTGGGCGTTGGAGAGCGTGATAGAACTCGTGTCGAGAATAGGAATGACATCGCCATTGTCGTCGGACACTAAGCCCGTGCCATCCACCCAATTAAAAGTAACACCTCCATCGTCTAGCTGAGCACTCAGCGCATCACGCGCCGCTCCGCTCAGCGACTCCCTCACCGACCCCGCCACTTCTAGGGACGCTGTAATAAAGGGTAAGGGAGCGCTGAGCGTGTAGGTCTCACCTGACAGAAGGTGCACTTCCGTCCCTTCTTCCCAGTACCCCCAGACGATCTTGCCATCGTCCACCGCGTGATCGCCTAGGCTCGACGGTGCAATATTGCGTTTATAAAGGTCATAGACAACTTCACTTTGTGGACTTGGTTCAATATCGGTCCAGCGGGCTTCGGGCGCATCGAGACCAAAGCCCAGGCTGCCGTAGGCGCTTCGCTTGCCATCGTCAATCTCGACATAGAGGTTGCCGATCACGCCGTCGATACTGGCATATTCGCCATCGCCACTCGATTGGCCGGTAAAGCGCGAGGTGAAATGGCCGCCGCTGACCGGAAGTACTACCCGGCCTTCCCTCTCGCTTGCTTGGCGCAACAAGTGATCAAGCTGATCAGTGGTGTCGAATGTCAGGCGCGAGGCCACCTTTTCGTCATTGGAAAAGAGGGCTGCCAGCGATTCATAGGCTTGTGCCAGATAAACATTGCCCTGCTCATCAACCAGGTAGAAACGTGCTTGGGCATGTAGCTTCTCCTCGCCATCAACCGTCTGGTAGGCCAGCGAGAAACGCGAATCATCGCGCACCTCAAGGGTACCCTCGCTTGACGTCAGTTCACCTGGGGTAACCAGTGAAAAGTCGACGCGCTTTTGCTCCTCTGCGCCGTCTATTTCAATGTTGGCGAGTCTCTCACCGAGTTCGATGATTTGTTGGATACCATCCGCATCGTCGCTATTAACGTTAATCACGTTGTTGCTGCCTACATAGTGTAGATCGCCCAGGTTTCCTAACGGGGTCAGTAGTATCTTACCGTCCGCGCTCAATTTGGCGATATCCTCGCTGGCCCAGCGGCCCCAGTAAATGGCCGTTGTGCTATCGCTAGTGGCGTCGCGCTCACCGAGCGATATCACCTGAAAATTCTCCGGCTCGGCATTGGCGCGGGTTTGTAGGCGTTCATCACCGAGTGCAGCCGAACGCAGTTTTTCGTTCCAGCGCGTGGCATCTGACGATACCGCCTGGCTGCCGTTTTCGCCGTTGGTGAGCAGGAGTTGGCCTGATTCACCAAGAAACTCTTCGTCGCTGCCGTTGATGCCTTGATTGAGCATCGAATTAGTGTTCGCAAAACCTAACTGCTGAGCTTCGGTTGGCACTTGTGGCGCGCCCGCTGGAAGTCGAGACGTTGCTTGGCGTTCGCTGAGCGTATCTTGTAGCGAGCGCGAATTACCATTAGGCGTGAGCTCAGCATTTTCAACAAAACTGCCTCGAATTAAAGAGGTGCTGCTTGAGCTGGTGGAGCCAGTCGTCGACGTATCGCCTTGGGTCGCGGCGTTGGATGGTTCGGCGCTGTCATCGTCTGGGCTGGCTTGTGGGCTATTTTCATCAAGCGCCTCAAAGATGCTGAGGCCATCAGGCAGCAGTTGAGGCGCAGCACTGAGTGCGGGCGTGAAAAACACTTGGCCGGGTCGCACAAAGGTTTCGCCGATATCCGTGGACATGGCGATCAAGCCGCTTTCCACGTAGAGGTAGCTACCTGATTCCAGGCGGGGAAGTGAAGGGCTACCGCCATCCGGTATGTGCAGCATCTGAAAGCTTGTGCCACGTATCCCCATTGTGGCAACCGGCGTGCTGTATTCGACGTTTTCAGGCGCATTTTTGCCGATGGCGCCGGTAATCGCGCGGAGGCCACCGCGCAGTAGTTCGCCGCCTTGGGTCGAGTTGTCAGGTACTTCTTCGTCGAGCACATAACGTTCAATGGTGTAGGTGCTCTCGGGCCGTAATGCCTTGGTGCCGCCGTCGGAATAGCGCAGTTGCAGGGTGCTGGCCTGTGCCGTGTGGAAAGTATCGCCGGCGAAAATGTCGTCGCCGCGTTCGGCCTTAAAGCGTTTGCCATCGCGCTCAATGGTGGCGTCGCCATGCACAAACATCACTCGCCCGGCCGGTGTGTCGGCAAAGGTGGGGAAGGGGAGTAGCGCCAGACTACTCAAGCTGAGCGAGGTGGCGCGAGCGAGTGAGTGCTTGTGAAAAATGGCCATCGAGTCTCTCTCAAAAAAGGCGGTGAAGCCCCAGTTGCGTCTGAACACGACGCGTATTAAAGATATCAAGCGAAGAGAGGCGGCGTTCAGCATCAATGCTGGCCTTTAACAACCAATCGCGATTGAATTGATAGAGCCAGCCGAGCCGAGCTTGCCAAATACGATCGCGGCGTTCTGTAGCTGCGAAGTTATTATAGAGCGCAAAGCCATCTTCTTGGAAACGACGGATCTGGTGGCTGATATCGGCGCGAATTAGCTGATTACGCGTTAGTTTATAGTCCACCCCAGCGCCCAAACGCAACTGATTGAGGTCACCACCGTCACGGCGACGGTCAGCCCATTCATGCTCGAGCTGAGCCGTTAGGCGGGTACGAAAGGCCTGGTGCTCCGTGATCATCTCCACGCCGATGCGTCCCGTTGTGTAGTCGTTATTGGCGGCGCTAAAGTGATTATCTTCGATATCCAGTTGCCAGTTAAGTTGGCTCGCTACCCCCAGCGAATGTTGAAAGTCACTGCCCAGGCCCCAGCGAGTGAGCAAGTGATTTTGTTGCTGCCCGTTCCAGCCTTGCAATGCGCTGCTGCTAAGTGTCCAACTGCGCTCGGCGGCTAAGTCGCGCTGATAACCCAGTCGTGCCCGGGCAATGGTCAGGTCGTAATCCTGTGCGCTTGCTTCGTTGTAGCGCTGGGCCTGGCCGATGGTGCTCAGCCGCCAGCGGGACTGCTTGTCGATAGGGAAGATGCCCTGGTAGCTGCCTTGCAGCTGTTTGTAGGCGCTGGCATCGCTACGCAATACCTGCTCATCAAACCTCGACAGATCCCCATTGGGGTCGAGGCCTATTTCGAGAAGCGCATCAAACAAGCGGCGTAACTCAGGCCGAAGCGGGTCGATCGCGATTTCATTAGGGAGGCGTTGAGGGTTGCTGTCATAGCCGATACTCACCCCCAAACGGCCTTGGTGCTGCGGGCTATTCTCTGCGAGTCGGCGTTGCTTAATGACCGCTTGAAACTGGTTGATGGCTTCTTGAGCGTCGGGGGGCGGCGACAGGGCTCTTAGCTTGGCAAGTTCGCGCTCGGCGGCCCGACGCTGGTCGAGCTGTAATAGCGCAGCAACGCGCTCCATGCGGGCGCCGGCGTGATTTGGCTGGATTAAAATAACCCGATCCAGGGCGATCAAGGCGTGGCTGGGTTCACCTGCACGAAGGGCGGCAATGCCCAGCCAATAATCAAATGTCGGTGTGCCGCTATGCTCGAATTCAAGCCCCTTAAGAAGCGCATAGGCGGCTTGGTTATCACCCTGCTCGAGCGCGGTTTGAGCATTGGTGAGCTCTGCTTGGTAGGCCCATGCCGGCAAGGCCACTACCACCAGGGTCGCGATGAGGGCCACTATCAGTAGATAACGGAAGGCGTCTTGTGCCGAGTTGTTTAAACGTCCGAGATGGATATTGAGCAGCATGGTGTTCCTCATACGGGCAGTGTCCATTTAAGGGCAGGAGGAAGATGCTGGCCCAGCTCGGTGATGATCCGTTCTCGCTGTTTAGGCTTTAAATGTGTGACCCATAGCTCGTCGGGTAGCGTATTCAGGGCATGAAGAAGCGTGGCCAGACGCTGCGGTGTTAAATGTTGGGTGAGCGCTGCTAATGCATCCAGCGAGTTGCTAAAGGCGCATTCAATGAACAAATGATTGAGCGGCCCTACGCGGTTAAGCGATTCGATCGTTGTTTCGCTCAGGCCAGTATCCCCGCAGATAGCGGCTTGAGTCGTACCGTCATTAACACAGTAGCCGCATGTGGGGACGCCATGAAAAACGGGAAACGGCGTTACGTGGAGCGTGGTGTTGGCTTCCCCAGGTAGCGCCAATGTCTGCCAAAAAGTGATAGGCACCAGGCTCATGACAGGGGTTTCAGCGGTGGGTAATCGAGTGAAGTCAGGCCAAATATGCTCGTTAAATATATGCCGCTTTAGTTTTTCTAGCACATCGGGGAGCGCAAAGACGCTTAGGCTGCGCTTTTGCTCAACTAACGCTTCAAATTGTGTATCGACAAGCAGCGGGAGGCTGGCGATATGGTCAATATGCGCGTGGGTCAGCAGTACGTTGATGATTGACATCTGCCCGGCTTCACTGAGTTGCTGAGCGCTGGTGCCCGCGTCAATCAGCGTAGAAGGTGGCAGGTAAAATGCGCTTGTGCCTTGTCGTTGTTCTAGGCCGCCGCTGGCGCCAAGGGTGAGTATTTGCATAGCGTTGCCAGTATTTAAGCGAGCGTTTAAGAGGAAACGTTGTTAGGGGATCTGGCCTGCAAGCCCGGAAGTGACGCAATATCGATGTGATCGCATTGATCCTCAGCAAGATGCTGACGTGCATAATCAAGATACACTTTTTCCTCAACAAACACCGCGAATAAGTCTGGATCGAGATGATTGTCCTCAACCATTTGTCCCATGATGCTTAGCGCTTGTGAGAGCTTCATCGGCGCTTTATAGGGCCGGTCTGGGGCGGTGAGTGCTTCGAAAACATCGGCAATACCCATCATTCGGGCGGGTAGCGAGAGCTGTTCGCGGGTTAACCCTTTGGGGTAACCCGCCCCGTCCATTCGCTCGTGATGACCACCGGCGTACTCGGGTACGCGCTGTAAGTGCTTGGGGAACGGCAACTCCTCAAGCATCTCAAGGGTTGCGGTCATGTGGCCTTCTATCACTTTGCGTTCTGCTGGATTCAGCGTGCCGCGGCGAATGCACAGGTTTTCCAGCTCGTCCTTGGTTAACAGCGGCTGTGTGTCGCCATTGACGTCTTCCCATGTTTGCTGAGCAATGGCGTGAAGCCGCTCGATATCGGCATCTTCCATAAACTCGCGGCCCGTATTCGAGCGACGTATCAACGCTAGAGAATCTTGAAGTGCTTGTCGTTCGGCGGCGATGGCGTCGAGTTTTGCGTCACTTACGGGCTCATCGTTGCGATAGGCATCGAGCTCAGCGCGAAGTTTTGCCGCCTCAAGTGACTGCAGCTTGGCCGCAAAGCGCGTTTCTATCAAAGACAGGCGGTCAAACAGCCCCTCAAGCTTGGTGGCTTTGTCCATGATGTGAGGGGGCGTGACGATTTTTCCGCAGTCGTGGAGCCAGGCGGCGGTTTTGATCTCGTAGCGGTCATCATCGCTCAAGTTAAAGTGGGCGACTTCTGGGCGCGTTGAGCGGTGGGTGGCTTCGGCAAGTAACAGTGTCGCGGTGGGTACCCGGCGACAATGTGCGCCGGTATAGCCGGACTTGGTATCGATGGCGTTGGCGATAACGCGGATAAAGCTATCGAAGAGTGCCTGCATCTCGGCAATTAACCGCTGATTGGTGATCGCCACGGCGGCCTGTGACGCAAGCGATTCGGCAATATGCTGATCCGACTGGCTAAAGGCACCATCAATGCCTTGA
Organism: Vreelandella arcis; assembly: GCF_900103865.1. Classification (GTDB taxonomy): domain Bacteria; phylum Pseudomonadota; class Gammaproteobacteria; order Pseudomonadales; family Halomonadaceae; genus Vreelandella; species Vreelandella arcis. Next base: position 26,030 of record NZ_FNII01000018.1, on the reverse strand, counting down.
GCTGTCCGCTTATTCAACAACTGGAGCACTGCCACGATATCGCCATCGTGGTTGTGCATCGGTACGGTAAGAAAAGCACGCGAGCGGTATCCAGACTTCTGGTCAAACCGGTGTGTACCAGAGAAATCGAACCCTTCCGCCGTATAGGCGTCTTCGATATTAACGGTACAGTCATTTAGTACGGTATACGCCACCACCAAATGCTGATTGGGTGAGCCATCTTCTTGGTACAATTCAATCGTGGGGAACTGCTCACCGACCGGTTCACTAAGCCCACCGAAGTAAGCGTCCAGTGTGGCATTCTGAACGATCGCGAACGATAGCTGCTGTTTTTCAGCATCGACGGTATACAGTGTGCCTGCGTCTGCTTGGGTTAAGTTGCGGGCGCTGGTGAGAATTCGCTCAAGTAAGGCGTCGTGATTGCGTTCGGAGGAAAGAGCAATGCCAACCTCGTTGAGTTGACGAATGCGCATAAGTTCGTTATCCCCAGCCGCCTGATTCATAGGAGGGCACCTAATATTGCGGTCGTTTTTAGTTAGTATATAGGGTGGATCGTGTTGCTGACTAGAATAGTTTCAATACCTTGGGCGCTTTTGAAACAGCGGGCGCGCATGTTTACGACTGAAAAGGCGCTCGCGTCGCTGAAAAGCGAGGCAATGACCAATCAACAGGTAAAGAGTTTGTCGCAGGGCCGTGTTACATTACGCTCAAAGGCCGCAGACGCGCTATGTTGCTGCATTGCAATAGAAATTTGCTAAAGAGAGTGCTTATGACTACCCCGAGTAAACGCCCCCTGTACATTCCTTACGCCGGTCCTTCCCTCCTTGAAATGCCGCTATTGAATAAAGGCAGTGCGTTTACTCAGCAGGAGCGGCTAGCGTTCAACCTAATCGGCCTGCTGCCCCAGAAGGTCGAGACTATCGATGACCAGCTTGAGCGCGCTTATCGCCAGTACCAGCAGTGCCACAGTGACCTGGAACGCCACATTCATTTGCGCGCTATCCAGGACGATAACGAGACGCTGTATTTCCGCCTGGTGTCGGAGCATCTTGAGGAGATGCTGCCGATCATTTACACGCCGACGGTGGGTAAGGCGTGTCAGGAGTTTTCCAACATCTATCGCAACCACCGCGGGTTGTTTATCAGCTACCCTGATCGCGAGCACATGGATGACATTCTGCGCAGTGCCACCAAAGACAACGTCAAGGTGATCGTTGTCACCGACGGTGAGCGAATTCTGGGGTTGGGCGACCAGGGTATCGGTGGGATGGGCATTCCTATTGGTAAGTTGGCGCTGTATACGGCCTGCGGCGGCATTAGCCCGGCGTATACTCTGCCGATCATGCTCGACGTGGGTACCAACAACAAAGCGCTGCTGGATGACCCGATGTATATGGGCTGGCGCCATGAGCGGGTCAGCCAGGAAGAATATGATGAGTTCATGGCGACGTTCATTGCCGCCGTCAAACGACGCTGGCCCAATGTACTGCTGCAGTTTGAGGACTTCGCCCAGGCCAATGCGATGCCATTACTCGAGCAGTACCGCGACCAACTGTGTTGTTTTAACGATGACGTTCAAGGAACCGCCTCGGTGGTGGTTGGCACGCTGCTGGCGGCTTGTCAGGCTCGCGAGCAAACGATCGCCGATCAGCGGGTGGTGTTTGTCGGTGGCGGCTCGGCCGGTTGCGGCATCGCCGAACAAGTCGTAGTCGCGATGCAAACCGAGGGCTTAACCGAAAGCGATGCACGTGCGCGCATTTATATGGTCGACCGCGATGGTTTAATGACGACTGACCAACCCTGGCAGCGCGATTTTCAGCGTCGCTTGGCCCACGATTCCGCGCTGGTGGCCGGGTGGAACGGGCAAGGCCTTGAGGAGACCATTGCGCAAATCCAGCCCACGGTATTGATTGGCGTGTGTGGCAAGCGGGGGATATTTACTGAGCAAGTCGTGCGTACGATGCACGCAGGCTGCGAGCATCCCGTGATTATGCCGCTGTCTAACCCGACCTCTCAGGCGGAGGCGGTGCCGGAGGACGTTATTCGCTGGACCGAAGGCCAGGCGCTGGTGGCAACCGGCAGCCCGTTTGCGCCAGTGGTGTTCAATGGGCGCACCTTCCCCATTGCGCAGTGTAATAACGCCTATATCTTCCCTGGTATTGGGCTCGGCGTGGTCGCGGCTAAGGCGTCACGTGTCACCGATGAGATGCTGATGAGCGCCTCACGGGCGCTGGCGCGGGAGGCGCCATTAGTCAAAGAGGGCAAAGGCGCGTTGCTTCCACCATTATCGCGCATTAGCGACATCAGCAAGTCGATTGCCTTTGAAGTAGCCGCCCAGGCCCAACAGAACGGCGTGGCTCTTAAAACCGGTGGCACCGAGCTGCGCGAGGCCATCGAGCGTGCTTGCTGGTCACCGGAATACCGTGTCTATCGGCGTCGTGCCTTCTAATAGACCTCTGAGGTGACGAGCAAAAAAAAAGCCCCCACAAAGTGGGGGCCAGCAAGCATTGGTCGGTTTCCCGATTAGGCTGCGCCAATCATATTACGCAGCACGTAATGAAGGATACCACCATGACGGAAGTACGCCAGCTCATTCTCGGTATCGATGCGGCACTTGGCATCAACGGTTCTTTCGCCATCGGCATTTTTGATGGTCACTTTAACGCTTCCGCCCGGTGTTAAATCGCTGAGACCGGCAATGGATACCTCTTCGTCGCCCGTCAGTCCCAGCGTATGGCGGCTTTCGCCCTCAGGGAACTGAAGCGGCACCACGCCCATGCCAATCAGGTTAGAGCGGTGGATACGCTCGAAGGACTCGGCCAACACCGCGCGCACGCCGAGCAGGCGCGTGCCTTTGGCGGCCCAGTCCCGCGAGGAGCCGGTGCCGTACTCCTTGCCGGCGATCACGACGAGCGGTTTGCCTTCCTCCTTGTACTTCATCGCCGCGTCGTAGATCGCCATTTGCTCGCCGCTGGGCACGTGGCGGGTTTCGCCGCCGACCACGCCGTCGAGCATTTCGTTTTTGATCCGCACGTTGGCAAAGGTGCCGCGCATCATCACTTCGTGGTTACCGCGACGCGAGCCGTAAGAGTTGAAGTCGACAGGCTTCACACCGTTCTCTTGAAGGTAACGCCCGGCGGGGCTGTCGGGCTTGATGGCACCGGCCGGTGAAATGTGGTCGGTGGTCACCGAGTCGCCCAGCATGGCGAGCACGCGCGCGCTATGAACGTCTTCGATGGCGTCGGGCTCACGCTGCATGCCCTCGAAAAACGGCGGATGTTGAATATAGGTCGACTCAGGCCACTGGTAGACCTTGCTTTCCGGTACCTTGATAGCTTTCCAGACATCGTCGCCTTCAAAGACGGCGCCGTATTCCTTGTGGAACATCGCGGTGTTGACCTGCTCGACGGCGGTAGCGATTTCCGCCTGGCTAGGCCAGATATCCTTGAGGTAGACCGGGTTGCCGTTGTCGTCCTCACCGAGCGGGTCGTTGCTCAGGTCGCACTGAACGTTACCCGCCAAGGCATATGCCACGACCAAGGGGGGCGAGGCCAGCCAGTTGGTCTTCACCAGCGGGTGAACACGGCCTTCAAAGTTACGGTTGCCGGAAAGCACCGAGGCGACGGCGAGATCGCCGTCGGACACTGCCTGTTCGATCTCCTCCGGTAGCGGGCCGGAGTTACCGATACAAGTGGTGCAGCCGTAGCCGACGAGGTTGAAGCCCAGGGCGTTTAAGTCGTCGTCTAAATTGGCGGCGGCCAGGTAGTCGGTGACGACCTTAGAGCCAGGGGCGAGCGATGTTTTAACCCACGGCTTGGTGGTCAGGCCTTTTTGGCGGGCTTTTTGGGCGAGCAAGCCGGCGGCCATCATCACGCTGGGGTTAGAGGTGTTGGTACACGAGGTGATTGCGGCGATCACTACGGCACCGGGGTCAAGGCTGAAGTCCTGATCATCAAGCTTAACGGCTCGACTGGTGTCATGTTCAAAGCTGCGCTCAACCCCCACGGCGGTTTGGCCACCCTCGGACGACAGTTTTCCCTTCGCGGTCGGTTCCGCGTTGGTATCTTCCTGCATGAACTTATCAAAGGCCGCTGCCATGTCTTTGAGCGCGACACGATCCTGTGGGCGTTTGGGGCCGGCAAGGCTGGCTTCGACTTCGGTCATATCGAGGTGCAGCGAGTCGGTGAAGATCGGCTCGTCGCCCGGCTCGCGCCACAGGCCCTGGGTCTTCGAATACTTCTCGACGAGGTCGATTTGCTCGTCGTCCCGGCCGGTGAGGCGCATGTAGGTAAGTGTTTCGTCGTCAACCGGGAAGAAACCGCAGGTAGCGCCGTACTCGGGTGCCATGTTGGCAATGGTGGCGCGGTCAGCCAGCGGCAAGTCTTTCAGGCCGTCGCCGTAGAACTCGACAAACTTACCGACCACGCCTTTCTTGCGCAGCATTTCGGTCACGGTGAGTACCAGGTCGGTCGCCGTAATGCCTTCGCGAAGCTTTCCGGTCAGTTTGAAACCGATGACCTCGGGAATCAGCATGGAGACCGGCTGACCCAGCATGGCCGCTTCGGCCTCAATGCCGCCCACGCCCCAGCCGAGTATGCCCAGGCCGTTGATCATGGTGGTGTGGGAGTCGGTGCCCACCAGGGTGTCGGGATAGGCAAGTGTGCGACCGTCTTCTTCCTTGGTCCACACGGTTTTGCCGAGGTATTCAAGGTTGACTTGGTGGCAAATGCCGGTGCCCGGCGGTACCACGCGGAAGTTGTCGAACGCCTGCTGGCCCCAGCGCAGAAACTCGTAGCGCTCGCGGTTGCGCTGCATTTCAATGTCGACGTTTTCCTGGAACGCGGCGGCGTTGCCAAATTTATCGACCATCACGGAGTGGTCGATGACCAGATCCACGGGGGTCAGCGGGTTGATCTTGGCGGGGTCTTCACCGAGTGTCTCAACGGCGGCGCGCATGGAGGCCAGGTCGACCACCCCCGGCACGCCGGTGAAGTCCTGCATGAGAACGCGGGCAGGGCGGTAGCCGATTTCGCGGCTGGATTTACCTTCTTTCTGCCAGTCGACCAGGGCTTGCATATCGTCCTGGGAAACACTCTCGTCGTCGGCAAAACGCAGTTGGTTTTCGAGTAGAATTTTGAGCGTTTTGGGCAGTCGGTCAATGGAGCCGAGCGTCTCGGCGGCATCCGGCAGACTGAAGTAATGGTACTGGGTGTTGCCAACCGCTAATGTCTTCTGCGTGTTGGAAAGGTTGCTCATGCGATTCTCCTCTATATTGCTTGGCGTCGCGCGGTGCGCGCCGGTCACTGTCTTCCTCTAGTATGGCTCATCTTAGTCGTTACACGCGTACCTCATGACGACTGCCTATTAACAGAGATGGGTCTGTGCGTGCTTGGTTTCAAGTTGAGTGAGCTTTTTTGAGCCAAATAGGCCTTGCAATTACTTGTACTTGACGCCATTTCAGGCAGACTCTGCACAAAATTATCAGCCGACTCTTTACAAGGTGGTGTCATGCAAACACGTCACGAACGCTTAATCATCCTCGGTTCTGGCCCGGCGGGCTACACGGCGGCCGTTTATGCGGCGCGTGCCAACCTGAAACCGCTGCTGATTACCGGGGTGCAAGCGGGGGGACAGTTAACCACGACCACCGACGTGGACAACTGGCCCGGTGATGCTCAGGGCGTGCAGGGGCCGGAACTCATGGAGCGAATGAAACAGCACGCCGAGCGGTTCAATACCGAAGTGCTTTTTGACCACATTCACGAGGTTAGCCTAGGCGATAAACCCTTCACTTTGAAAGGCGACGATGGTGTATATACCTGCGATGCACTGATTGTGGCCACCGGTGCCAGTGCTCGCTACCTTGGCTTACCCAGCGAGCAGCAGTTTATGGGGCAAGGGGTGTCCGCTTGCGCGACCTGTGATGGTTTTTTCTATCGCAACCAAGAGGTTGTCGTCGTTGGCGGCGGTAATACGGCGGTTGAGGAAGCACTTTACTTGTCAAATATCGCCTCCAAAGTAACCCTCGTGCATCGCCGAGATACGCTGCGTGCCGAGAAGATTTTGCAAGATAAACTGTTTGAGAAAGTCGCCGCCGGTAAGGTCGTGTTGGAGTGGTTTCAGCAAGTGGAAGAGGTGCTGGGCGATAATAGCGGCGTAACCGGCGTGCGGGTGAAGTCGACCCAAGACGGCGCCATCAAGGATATCCACGCGCCAGGGCTATTTATTGCCATTGGCCACAGCCCCAACACCGGGATTTTTGACGGGCAGTTGGATATGAATGGCGGCTACATCAAGGTGACCTCCGGCTTGCAAGGCAACGCCACGGCGACCAGCGTGCCCGGCGTTTTTGCCTGCGGCGATGTGATGGATCATATCTATCGTCAGGCGATCACCTCTGCAGGCAGTGGCTGCATGGCGGCGCTGGACGCTGAGCGATATCTGGATGACATCGCTGTTTAAGGCAGATTACTTTTAGGCTTATTCTGGGCATTCGGCGGGTGAGCGGGCCATCCGCCACCGGCCGAGCTGGCTCAGAATTAAGGTGCTGCCTTTAAGGCGGTGATGATCGCCTTGAGGGCAGAGCGTAAAGCGCCCGTTAAAGCCACTGGTGTGACCTAACGCATCGTAGCGTATACGCCGCCAGCCCCGGCTGTATTGCACGTTTATTCGTTGGGCCGTGGGAAAAGCGCGTAGCACATCGGCTGGCGCAATATCCTCTGTTTGATCGCCACGAATCGCCATTAACGCCTGGCTCCAGTTGTCGTCGCAGCGCAATGTACCTTGATGGCTGGTGGTGGGGCACAGCGTCACCGGCTGGCGCTGGGTGATCGCTGTTTGGCGAGCGAACCCCAACGCCGTTTGCAGTCGATTAGCTTCTCCTGTGCGTGCATTGCGCTCACCGAACGCTTGAAAGCTGGGAATGCCCCAGGCGGCAACGATGCCCATGATTAACAGCGTGACCAGCAACTCCAGAAGCGTAAACCCGTGTGCTCTTGCACCGCTCAGGTGGCGTACTGGCTTTCGCATATTACCTCCCTGCTCTTGACCTCTTTATTCCCACCGCTATGCTCATTGCGTGCTTGGCAGGCGTTTAAGTCTTTAGCCTAGGTGCTGCTGGTTTTTTTTGATGTAAGCCAAAGTGGACAAAACGTGTGAGCGATTTCTTAATTGTGGGCGGCGGTGTCATCGGTATGATGACGGCGCTTCAGTTAGCCGACGCAGGTCAGCAGGTCAGTTTGGTGGAGCGCGGGATATGCGGCCAGGAGGCCTCCTGGGCGGGTGGTGGGATTGTTTCGCCGCTATACCCATGGCGTTATGCCCCGGCGATTTCCCAGCTGTCGCGCTGGTCGGAAGGCGCCTACCCAAGCCTTGCGTTGCGCTTGCTGGAGGAAACCGGGGTCGATCCGGAGTATCGTCAAAAAGGGCTTTTGTATTTAAACGTTGACGACCCGGAGACCGCGCTTGATTGGGCACGCCAAATGGGCAAACCGCTTGAGCGCGTAAGTGCCGATATGGTGCGCGCTAAAGAGCATGCCCTACCCCCAACGGATGGGGCGTTATGGATGCCGACGCTGGGTAGTGTGCGCAATCCCCGCTTGGGCAAAGCGCTGCGCGACAGGTTGGCCGCGATGCCCAATGTGACGCTGCACGAGCAGTGTGAGGTAAGTGGCTTTGTGTGCCAGGGAGAGCAAATTCAGGGCGTGCGTACCGCCCAGCACACCCTCACAGCGGCGCATACGGTTGTTTGCGGCGGCGCCTGGGCGGGGAAGCTGTTGGCCACGCTTAACGTCACGCTGCCGGTTCGGCCGGTGAAAGGCCAGATGATTGCCTACCAAACGCCGCCGGGATTGGTGCAGCGCGTGGTGCTCAAAGACGGCCGCTACGTCATTCCTCGGGCTGATGGGCTGCTACTGGTGGGCTCGACATTAGAAGAGTGCGGGTTTGATAAAACGACGGATCAAGACGGGTTGGCGTCGCTGCGCCACAGTGCAGAGAGTATCGTGCCGGCCCTTACCGATTACCCGGTGGCGTATCACTGGGCGGGGTTGAGGCCGGGGTCGCCGGATGGCGTGCCGTTTATTGGGGCGTTACCCGGCTGGCAGAATATATCCGTGAACGCGGGCCACTATCGTAATGGCCTGGTGTTGGCCCCTGCGTCAACCCACCTGCTGGTGGATCTGCTGCTGAATCGCTCGCCGTTGATCGACCCGGTGCCCTATCAGTTGACCCCAGACCGGCTGGCCAAGGGATAGGCTATTGGTCAGTGTCGTTATCACGTGGGTGTTGTTTTTGCTCCTGCAAGAAACGATCGCGGTGCGCGCTGGAGCAAAACCACTGCCCATCATTGCGAAGCGCTTCGTTTTCCGGCAGGTGCACCTCGCACCAACGGCAACGAACCATGTGGCCGCCGTCCTGCTGCTGGTCTTCTCGTTCCTGAGTAAGCCGGTCACGTTGCCACTGCCGGTACATGCCAAACAGTTTTAAACCGGCATAGAACAATACTGCGAAAATGAGTAGCCGAATAATCAAAAGGTTCATCCTGTTGTCGCCCTCATGCAATTTGCAAGCGCGGCCTTTGCCTGCGAGCGGCCCTTGCGGGACAATACGAGTTAGTGGTGTGTACTTATTCTAAAGATTCTCAAGAGATTTGATCGCCCATGCAAGATTTAACGCTCGTCATGGCCCAACTCGACCCCTTGGTGGGTGATATTCCTGGCAACGCTGCGCGCGCTATTGAAGCCGTGCGCGAAGCGCGCATTGAACACGGTGCCGATATCGTCGTGTTTCCCGAGTTGTTTTTGTCGGGTTATCCGCCGGAAGATCTGTTGTTGCGCCCCTCGATGGAAACGCGACTGCGCGAAGCGCGTGCCACCATGGCTGAGAAAATGTCGCGGGATGTACTGGTGATTATTGGTTACCCCGGTGTACGCGAAGGCCAGTGTTACAACCTGGCCGGTGTGTTGTACGACGGCCAATGGGAGGCCGAGTACGCCAAGCAGGCGTTGCCCAACTATCAGGTGTTCGACGAGCAGCGCTATTTCACACCGGGCACTGAGACGCTGGTGTACGAGCACAAAGGGGTGAAGTTGGGCATCGCCATCTGTGAAGACTTGTGGGATGGTGCGCCGATCAAAGCCGCGGCAACGGCCGGGGCGGAGGTGTTGATCACGCTGCATGCATCGCCCTACCATCAGGATAAGCCCAGCGAGCGGCTGCGTCTGCTGGAACAGCGCGCCCAGGATGTTGAGCGGCCGATCTTCTACGTCAATACCATTGGCGGCCAGGATGAGCTGGTGTTCGACGGTGGCTCATGCTGCGTCAATGCCCAGGGGGAGCTTCAGGTATTGGCGCCTTATTGGCAGGCCGGCTTGATGCCGGTGCAGTTATTGCAAACCAGTGGCGCCACCTGGGAGCCTCAATCCGGAGAGATTGAGCCCGAGGTTGAGCCTGAGGAAAGCCTCTACTGTGCCTTGGTGACCGGGGTACGCGATTACGTCAATAAAAGCGGTTTTGACGGTGTGGTGATGGGGCTTTCCGGCGGCATTGATTCGGGGCTGTCGTTGGCGATTGCCGTGGACGCGCTGGGGCCGCAGCGCGTCCAGGCGGTGATGATGCCCTATCACTATACCGCCGATATTTCCAAACAGGATGCCGCCGAGCAAGCGAAGCTGTTGGGCGTGCATTACGACATCATGCCCATTGAGCCGATGGTTGAAGCCTTTATGAGCACGCTTTCGGAGAGCTTTGCCGGCACCGAGCGAGATACCACGGAAGAAAACCTACAGTCCCGCTGCCGCGGCGTGCTGCTGATGGCCATCTCGAACAAGAAAGGCTTGATGGTATTAACCACCGGTAATAAGAGCGAAATGGCGGTGGGCTATGCCACCCTGTATGGCGATATGGTCGGCGGCTACAATGCTATCAAAGACGTTTATAAAACCTGGGTGTATCGGCTGGCCCGCTGGCGCAATACCCAATCTCCCGCCATCCCCGAGCGCGTGATCGAGCGTCCGCCGAGCGCCGAGCTGGCACCCGACCAGCAGGATAGCGACTCGCTCCCCGATTACGACGTGTTAGACGCTATCCTGGTGCGTTATATCGAAGGGGATATGAGCGCCGAAGCGATAATTGCCGCTGGCTTTGCCCGCGAAGATGTCTACCAAATCGTCAAGCTGGTCGATCGTTGCGAATACAAGCGCCGCCAAGCCCCGGTCGGCGTGCGGGTGACGCCGCGTGGTTTCGGACGCGACCGACGCTACCCGATCGTTAACGGCTGGCAGCCCGGCGAATAGCCGGGCGCTGCCCCAGTATTAGGCGAGCATCGGTGGCGGGTCTAGGCTGCGCTTGACCATTTCGATAGCGGAGATCGGTTTACAGAAATAGTACCCCTGGAAAGCGTGGCACTGGAGATCATTGAGGTAGCGCCAGTGCTCCAGGGTTTCTACCCCTTCGGCGATAACGTTCAAGCCGAGCGAATGCCCCATGGCAATAATGGTTTGTACAATGGCCTTATCGTCCGTGTCTTGATGCAGGTTACGTACAAACGATTGATCGATTTTAATTTGATCCAGGGGGAGCCGCTTTAGGTACTGTAGCGACGAATAGCCGGTGCCGAAATCATCCATGGCAAAGCTAACCCCGAGCGCCTTGAGTTGGTGCATGCGGGCAATAATCTCGTCTATTTTGCCGATCATGGTGCTTTCGGTGAGCTCCAGCTTTAACCGCTGTGCCGAGGCACCACTTTTGGTTAGCGCGCTGCTGACGGTGTCCACGAAATCGGGCTGTTGAAACTGTTTAGCGCTGACGTTAACCGCCAGCGTTAAATGTTTCGTATGCTCGTCGTTAGCCCAGTCGACCAACTGCTCGCAGGCGGCTTCAAGTACCCAGTTGCCAATCGGCACAATCAGGCCTGTTTCCTCGGCTAAAGGGATAAAGGTTCCTGGCGAGACAAACCCGTGGCGCGGGTGTTCCCAGCGGATCAACGCCTCTGCGCCAATGATCCGCCCAAAATTGTCCACTTGTGATTGGTAGACCAGTACGAACTCTTGGCGCTCGATGGCCAGGCGCAGGTCGTGTTCCAGTTCGGTTTTGGCTTCAAGCTCGGCTTGCACGGCCGGGTCGTAAAATCGCAACCCGTTGGGACTCGACAGCTTGGCTAGATGAACGGCCGCGTTGGAATACTGAAATAGGCTATCAATGCTCTCTTGAGGGCCATTAAACAGCGCGATACCCATGCTCACACTGAGGAAGTACTTTTTGTCGTCCACCCAGTAACAGGGGTTTAGGGTCTGTTGTAACTGTTCGGCGAACGCCTCGGCTTTTTCGGCCGCTTTTAGCTGTTCGTTGGCTAAGCCATCGATAATCACCATAAATTCATCGCCGCTAATGCGGCCGATGGTGGTTCCTTCGGCTTCCAGGCTGGTGAGGCGCTCGGCAATCTGCTGCAGGAGACTGTCGCCCACGGGGTGGCCGCTGCTGTCGTTGATGCGTTTGAAATCGTCAACGTCCACGTAGAACAGCGCGCCGTAGGTGTTGGTCTGTTGGCTAGTATTCAGCGAGTGTTGTAGATGTTCTCTTATTAACCGACTGTTGGGCAATTGGGTCAAGGTGTCGTAATACGCCAGTCGGTGCACTTTACATTCGGCTTCCCGACGTTGCTGTTCAGCCTGTTTGAACGACAGCAGGGCCGAGGCAATACGCCCCCAGGCGCCTCTGTGGCGTTGGCTTAGTCGTTGAATGTCGGTGAAGGGGGGAAGTGCCTGCGTGGATTTGGAGAGGGCCATAATGGCATCGCCTACCGTCATCAGCCTCCGATTGATCCGCCAAGCTGCAAAGAGTGCCGTGCCGATGAGTACGCCCATAAAGCCTAGCCCTGACCACGCTAAGGTGCTGATGGATTGACTCAAGGCTTGGTGGCTTTGCTGATGACGCTCGCTGGCTTGTTGGGTCAGCGCTGCAAGAATGCTTTGGGTGGCGATCAAAAAGCGGTTGAAGTTAGCTTCCGCTTCCTGCACAAAAAAACGCGCTATCGCCCTGGTTGAGTGTTACGGCCTCGTAGGCCATACCAATTAAACGCCGATATTCTTGAAAAGCATGTTCCAGCGATGCGGCGCTGCCGTTACTTAGCTCGTCAATTAGCCCAGCCTCGGTAAAATAATCGATTTGCTCGCCAATGTCGTTTAGTTCTTGATTGATTAGGCTGTATTCTTCCTCGCGGTTCAGGGCGCTAAGCTGATCATTTTCCGCCTCGTCAAGCACTTGGGTAAGGCGTTCGTGAAGGGCTCCACTGCGCCGCTCAAAGGTAGTCATTTCAACCAGGGTGTTGAGGTAGTCAGACTGCGTGCGATGGCTATCAAGTGAATGCTCCCTGGCCATATTCAGCGCTAACACGCCAAGTATGAGGGCGGGTACCAGAATAATGAGAAGAGGTAACAGAAATACCATCAGTAGGCTTCGGGTGGGTTTCATCTTCTGTCTCATAGAGAGTCCATAACAGTGGCTCCTCCGAGGAGGAGCCTTCTTGTCCTATCGGCCAATCCATGGCTACCTAAAACGATGGTGTTCCAGCTTAGAAGCTTTCCCATTCGGGCTGAGGCTGCTGGCGCAGGGCAGGGCGAGGTGTGGCGGGCGACGCAGTGGCGGTGCGGGGAGCGTTGGCCAAGGCTTTGGTGTGGTCTTCACCGCTGCTGGGAAGCTTGAATACCGACATTGAGTTGATCAGTTTGTGGGCGTTTTCGCGCAGGTTGCCTGCCGAGCGGGCGCTTTCATGTACTAGACCGGCATTCTGCTGAGTTACCTGATCCATCTCGGTCACGGCCTGACCGACTTCCTGTACCCCGGCGCTTTGTTCGGCGCTGGCGTGACTGATCTCTTTCATAATGTCGGTGACACGACCGATGGCCGCCACGATTTCTTCGGTTGACTTGCTGGCGTCGGCGGCGCGCTCGTTGCCGTGCTTCACGCGTTCCAGGTTGCTTGAGATCAAATCATTGATTTCACGGGCGGCGTCGGCACTACGCTGGGCAAGTTTGCGAACTTCTTCCGCCACCACGGCGAAGCCGCGGCCATGTTCTCCAGCTCGGGCCGCTTCCACTGAAGCGTTCAGCGCCAGGATGTTGGTCTGGAAGGCGATGGCATCGATCGTTGAGATAATCCCGGCGATTTCCTGTGAGCTCGTGTTGAGATCGTTCATGATGTCGGCCACCTGGCGAACGGCATCGCCACCTTGTGTCGCCGTATTGGAGGCGCTTGACGCTTCCTGACTGGCCTGTTCGGAGTTATCGGCGTTGAGTTTGACGGTGCTATTGAGTTGCTCCATTGCTGAGGCGGTTTCCGCCAGTGCGCTGGCCTGCTGTTCGGTGCGTGACGACAGATCGTTATTGCCCTCGGCAATCTGCTCGCTGTTGCTGGCAACCGCTTCCGCCGATGCGCGTACTTCGGCGACGATGCCCTGCAGCTGGCGCGCCATGTCAACCTGAGAGGCCATGATGCTGCGGGTGTCGCCTTTCTTCAAGCGTCCCTGGCTGTCCAGTTCGCCGCGACCGATGGCTTCGGCAAAGGCTTTCACTTCATGGGGTTCTGCGCCCAGTTCACGGAGCAACTGACGAGTTAAGAACACCGCAATGAAACCGCCCACCAGCAAGGCGAATAGGGTCAAACCAAGCATTTGCATTTGAAAGCCGGACGCCGTATCGCGGGCTGTCGCCGTGGTGGCGTCGTTTAGCTCTTGCTGGAGGTTGATAAACTGATTAATGCGGTTAAGCCACTCGGCGTAAGCAGGGCCTGCCTGTTCAAGAAGCAATGTTTCTGCATTGGCAAACCGATCTGCTTGACGGGCGGCAATGACTTGCTCTGTCAGGGCGAGGGTCTTGTCAGCTTGAGTGTCGATACTCTCGAGTATGGATTGCTCTTCCGGGCCACCGGAGTGTTCGCGTGTAACCTGATGCTCGCCTTCAGACGCAACCGTGTAATTACTGCTGAGACGCTCGATCTCGCCGAGTAGTTCGTCCAGTCGGTCATCGTCTTGGGTAAGCACGATATCGCGCAGTGCGATAGCGCGATCATGAACGCTGCCGCGCATATCCACCGCAAACCCCAGCTTGGTGCCGTTGACGTCATTGATCGTGGTCAGGTCGCGGTCGATTTGATTGACCTGATAGATGCCGATGCCGGTGAGTATAACCAGAAGGGCTAATATGGCCGAAAAGCCAAGGGTTAGACGTGTACTGATCTTGGTACCAGTGGGCCTTGCGATAGATGAGAGCATTAGGTTTCTCCTGAGGCGCCGTGAAGGTGCTTGATTAGGTTGGTATTAGAATACTAATCAATGGTACAGCTTTTGTACAACTTGTATTTTGGCATTGTGTCTGATCAGGATTATAAAATGCTTTATATTCAGGTGTTTAAAGTTTGAAAATAAAAAAAGCCACGCGGGAGCGTGGCTTTTAAAACAGGTGTTTTACGCAAAAAGCTGTACATCTTGAGCGCTAGACGTATGCCTAGCGCTCATCCGAGAAGGGGTAGGCATTAGTCAAGGTGTTTGGGGCTAAAGCGATTGCCGTCAAGTTGTTCATGGTTTGGAGCGTTTTCACGCAGCACCGCAAGGACTTCGTTGGCACGGTCGTCCATTTCCAGCCCTTGATAACCTTCTACCATGGTGGCGAGCGCATCGTGGGTGGCGTTGGCCTCGGGGTAGTTTTCGATAACCCAGCGTCCGCGCTCGACGGCGGCCAAGTAGGCGCCACGGCGCAGATAATAGTCGGCCACGTGGAGTTCATGACGAGCGAGCAATTCACGCAGGTAGACAATACGCTGCTGCGCATCCGGGGCGTACTCACTTTGCGGATAGCGTTGGATTAATTCGCGGAAGTCGCCGTAAGCATCCCGTGTTGCGCCAAGATCGCGCTTGGAAATATCAATTAAACGCAGGCGTTCAAGGCTGAACCGCCCCGCCTGCCAAGCGGATAACCCCCGCAGGTAATAGGCGTAGTCGACTTGGGGATGGTCGGGGTGCAAGCGAATAAAGCGGCTCGCGGCGGCCCGGGCTTCTTCCCAGTTATCATTTTCGTAATAGGCGTAAACTAACTCTAACTGAGCTTGCTCAGCGTGTTCGCCGAACGGGTAGCGGGTGTCGAGTGCTTCCAAACGCTCAATCGCGGTTGAAAAGTGATTGGCGTCCAGGGCATCGCGAGCACTGTCGTATAGTTCACGCTCGGCAACACCGGCGTATCGGTCCTCGTTCGAGGTCGTGTCATTGCTGGCACAGCCCGCCAGCAAGGCAACGCTTAAAGCGAACACGCCAAAGCGATTGGCAGCGGAAAAAACGCGCATCTTCATCCTCGTTGCAAACAAGCCTCAATCACCGAAAAGCGGCGATGGCCATGATAGAATAGGTCGCAGTCAGCCCACTATAAATCACCTCGGCGCAAAACGCAGGCTTCGAATGACGTCGCCGAGGTGTCGTCAAAGGAAATTATCCCATGCCTCGCAGTGTTGAAGCTACGCAACGGGTGCCAACCTCATTGGCCGGTGCCCGTTTGGACCAAGCGGCGGCCGAATTATTCAGCGATTATTCCCGTGAACGGTTAAAAGCGTGGATCAATACGGGCGAGCTGACGGTGGACGGCGCGCAAGCCAAGCCGAAAGCCAAACTCCACGGCCACGAGGTATTGGCGCTGCAGGCGACGCTCGAAGAGGATACGCGCTTTGAGCCACAGGCCATACCGCTGGATATTGTTTTTGAAGACGATGCCGTGATGGTGGTCAATAAGCCTGCGGGGATGGTGGTCCACCCGGCGGCAGGCAACCCGGATGGCACCTTACTGAATGCGCTGCTGCATCATCATCCCGCGCTTGCCGAAGTGCCGCGGGCGGGCATCGTTCATCGGCTTGATAAAGACACCACCGGGTTGATGATGGTGGCCAAGACGCTGCCCGCGCAAACCGCCTTGGTTGAGCAGCTACAGGCGCGCAGTGTTTCTCGCCAATACGATGCGGTGGTGATTGGCAAGCCGATCGCCGGCAATACCATTGATGCGCCGATTGGTCGTCATCCCAAAGATCGTAAGCGCCAAGCGGTGACCGCCTCGGGTAAAGCAGCGGTGACCCACTTTCGCGTGGTCGAGCGTTTTCGTGCTCATACCCACGTTCGCTGTAAGCTTGAAACCGGGCGCACCCACCAAATCCGCGTTCACATGGCGCATGCCCGCTACCCGCTGATTGGCGACCCGCTTTATGGCGGGCGCGCCAAATTACCGCCAGGGGCTGCTGAGCCGCTGAAAGAAATCCTGCGTGAGTTTCCCCGCCAGGCATTACACGCGCGCAAGCTTCGCTTTGTGCACCCCGTTAGCGGTGCAACGCTTACTTTTCATGCTGACTTGCCCGATGATCTACTAATGTTGTTGGACTACCTGCGCGACGATAGCGAGACCATGCAATGAGCGACGCGATTAATTTAAAACCAACGCTGCTGCTTCCCGACTGGCCAGCCCCAGATAACGTGGGCGCGTTTGTTACCACGCGGGAGGCGGGGCCGAGTCAGGAAGACTTTGCGGCCTTCAATCCGGCGTCTCATGTGGGCGATAACCCAGACCACGTGGCATTATGTCGTCGCCTACTGCAGAAAGAGGTGGGTGATGAGCGACCGCTGCAGTGGCTTAATCAGACCCATGGCGCGCGGGTGCAGCAGGCCTATCGGGCCGAGCCACCGGAAGCCGACGCGGCGGTTGCCACCAGTAACGATTATGCTTGCGTGGTTTTAACGGCGGACTGTCTGCCGGTACTGTTTTGTAATCGCCAAGGCACTCAGGTCGCGGTCGCTCACGCGGGCTGGCGTGGGTTGGCAAAGGGGGTGCTGGAAGCCACCGTGGCGGCGATGAACAGCGACCCTGACGATCTTTTGGTGTGGTTAGGGCCGGCAATTTCTAACGCGCAGTTTGAAGTTGGCCCGGAAGTGCACGATGCCTTTGTGGCGGTTCAGCCTGAAACCGCCGATGCGTTCGATCATAGCCCTTATCGCTTAGGTCATCACATGGCTGATCTTTATCGCTTGGCCCGCTTTCGCCTTGAGGCGTTAGGCATTCATCACATCAGCGGTGGTCACTTTTGTACCGCCTGTGAGTCGCGCTTTTATTCTTACCGACGCGACGGCGGGCAAACGGGAAGAATGGCAACCGTGATCTGGATCAAGTAAATCCACAGACATCAAGCCTTCCACTTGAAACCTCCTGGGACCGACGCCATTTAACTTGTCAAGCCAATCGTGATTAGCACGTTTAACGACAGGTTATCGGGATACGACGCGCGTCCAAACGCGCGGCCACCCCCAGGAGGAATATAATGCGATTCGATAAATTTACCGCCAAGCTGCAAGCTGCCGTTGCCGAGGCGCAATCTCTTGCCGTGGGCCGCGGGCACAATCAGCTTGAACCCGCCCATCTACTGCTGGCGTTGCTGGATACCAAAGACACCGGCATTAAAGCCCTGATTGAAAAAGCCGAGGGCAGCAGTTCGCGTCTGCGTGATGGGTTAGTCCAACAGTTGGACGATTTGCCCCAAGTAGGGCAGTTCGATGGTGAGGTGCAGCCATCGCGGGACTTTATCAAACTATTTAACTTAACCGATCGCGAAGCGCAAAAGCGCGGCGATCAGTTTATCGCCAGTGAACTCGTCCTGCTGGCAGCGTTGGAAATGAATTCGGCGGTGACCAAGCTGCTTAAATCAGCCGGGATCAACCGAAAAACGCTTGAAGCCGCGATTAACAGCCTGCGCGGTGGTGAATCCGTTGATGATCCCAACGCCGAAGACCAACGCGAAGCCCTCAATAAGTACACCTTGGATCTTAATCAGCGCGCTCTGGACGGTAAGCTGGATCCGGTGATCGGTCGCGACGACGAAATTCGCCGTACCATTCAGGTATTGCAGCGGCGTACCAAAAACAACCCTGTGCTCATTGGTGAGCCGGGTGTAGGTAAAACCGCCATTGTCGAAGGCTTGGCGCAGCGGATTGTCGATGGCGAAGTGCCTGAAGGTTTAAAAGACAAGCGTGTACTATCACTGGATATGGGCTCGCTATTGGCGGGCGCCAAGTTCCGCGGTGAGTTCGAAGAGCGCCTCAAAGCCGTGCTCAAAGAGCTAGCCCAGGAAGAAGGGCGGGTCATCCTGTTCGTTGATGAGCTGCACACCATGGTTGGCGCAGGCAAAGCCGAAGGAGCCATGGACGCGGGCAATATGCTCAAGCCAGCGCTGGCGCGGGGGGAGTTGCACTGCGTCGGGGCCACCACGCTGGATGAATACCGCAAGTATATCGAGAAAGATGCCGCCCTGGAGCGGCGCTTCCAGAAAGTGCTGGTCGACGAGCCCACGGAAGAAGATACCGTGGCGATTCTGCGTGGTTTGAAGGAACGCTACGAAGTGCACCATGGTGTGGATATCACCGACTCAGCGATTATAGCCGCCGCCAAGCTCTCTACGCGCTATATCACCGATCGTCAGTTGCCCGATAAAGCCATCGATCTGATCGACGAGGCCGCTTCGCGTATTCGCATGGAGTTGGATTCCAAACCCGAAGAGATGGATAAGCTCGATCGTCGCTTAATCCAGCTCAAGATGGAGCGCGAAGCGCTGAAAAAAGAGACTGACGAAGCCACCAAAAAGCGCTTGGAAGGCCTCAATAATCAGATCCACGAGTTGGAGCGCGAGTACGCTAACCTGGATGAAATCTGGAAAGCGGAAAAGGCCAGCATTCAGGGCGCGGCGCAGTTTAAAGCCGAGCTTGAGCAGGCGCGTATCGATTTGGAACAGGCACGCCGCCAGGGCGACTTGGGCCGCATGTCGGAAATCCAGTACGGCAAAATTCCTGAACTTGAAAAGAAAATTGCCCAAAGCAGTGAAGACGAAGCGGATACGTCTAGCCACCAACTACTACGTTCCAACGTGACGGAAGAAGAAATCGCTGAGGTAGTTTCCCGCTGGACGGGTATTCCGGTGGCCAAGATGTTGGAAGGCGAGCGGGACAAGCTGCTGCGTATGGAAGACGCGCTGCACGAGCGCGTGATTGGCCAGAACGAAGCCGTCGAGGCCGTCGCCAACGCTGTACGCCGCTCACGGGCGGGCCTGGCCGACCCCAACCGCCCCAATGGTTCCTTCCTATTCCTCGGCCCGACGGGGGTGGGCAAAACCGAGCTATGTAAGTCGCTTGCCAACTACCTGTTCGACACCGAGGAAGCCATGGTGCGGATCGATATGTCGGAGTTCATGGAGAAGCATTCCGTGGCTCGCTTGATCGGTGCCCCGCCTGGTTATGTGGGTTACGAAGAGGGCGGTTACTTAACCGAAGCCGTGCGCCGTAAGCCTTACTCGGTGATGCTGCTGGATGAGGTCGAAAAGGCCCACCCGGATGTGTTTAATATCCTCTTACAGGTGCTTGAGGACGGTCGCCTCACTGATGGCCAGGGCCGCACGGTGGACTTCCGCAACACGGTCATTGTCATGACCTCCAATATGGGGTCAGACATTATCCAGCGTATGGGCGGCGACGCTGGTATTGATAAAGACAGTGACTACGAGTTGATGAAAAGCGCGGTAATGGACGTGGTCGGTAATCACTTCCGGCCTGAGTTGATTAACCGCATCGATGAAGTGGTGGTCTTCCATGCGCTTGGCCAAGAGCAAATCCAGGCGATTGCCGCTATTCAATTAGAGCGTTTGAAAGTGCGTCTGGCCGAGCACGAGTTAAGCCTTGAGGTTAGCGACGACGCCATGGCACAGCTGGCCGTTGTAGGCTTTGACCCGGTATATGGCGCAAGGCCACTGAAGCGGGCCATTCAAAGCCGCATAGAGAACCCTTTGGCGCAGGATTTGTTGGCTGGCAAATTCTCGCCGGGAGATACCATCCATATCAGTGCGCAAGACGGTAAGTTGGTGTTTAGTTAATACCTGCCATTTGCCGTTCAGCCCCGCTTGGCGTTGCCAGCGGGGCTTTTTTTTACGCCAGTGCCCGCTGTTTATGGCCTTTAATTTGATCGAAGGTTGACAGGCTGAGGATGCTAATGGAATCTTGTGGGTTCCTGATTTGCGGGCGCGGAACCAACGGGCAACCCCTTATCCCCGCGCGAAGGGTAGGCGAAGGCCTTTACCCGCCGAAGGATTTCCGGGCTTGGGCTAACCGCCTGAACCTGGCCAACGCCCCGACACGGTAAACCGCCGTGAAAGGGAATCGCTGATTTGTGTTGGCATGAATCAGGTTTCCCGATGAGAGTGCAGGCCCTAACCGGGCCATATGCCAGGGTTTGGCATCAGGTGCCGGCATGGGCCGGCAGCGGCATACCGCCGCACTCGACACCGTAGAATCGTCTGCGGATCGCACTCGAGACCTCCAGGGGAGAAACACTGTGGAATTGCTTTCCGGCGCAGATATGATCGCCCGCTTCTTGCAAGATGAGGGCGTCGAATACATTTATGGTTACCCTGGCGGCGCGGCGTTGCATATTTATGACGCGCTGTTCCGTCAAGACAAAGTGAAGCACATTCTGGTGCGGCACGAACAAGCGGCCACCCATGCTGCCGATGGTTATGCTCGTGCATCGGGCAAGCCGGGCTGTGTGTTGGTTACGTCAGGGCCTGGCGCCACCAATGCCGTGACCGGCATTGCCACCGCCTACATGGACTCGATTCCCATGGTGGTGCTGTGTGGCCAGGTGGCGAGCCACCTGATTGGTGAAGACGCTTTCCAAGAGACCGATATCGTCGGCGTGACCCGCCCGATCGTGAAGCACAGCTTTGCGATTCGTCACCCCGCCGAAATCCCGGAAGTGCTCAAAAAGGCATTTTATTTAGCCGCCACCGGCCGCCCGGGCCCTGTCGTCGTTGATATCCCTAAAGATATGACGGCACCCACTGAACGCTACGAGTACGTCTATCCGAAAAAGGTCAAGATGCGCTCGTACAACCCGGTCACGCGCGGCCACACGGGGCAGATCAAAAAAGCCGTTGAGATGATGCTCAAAGCCAAGCGTCCGGTGTTTTACACCGGCGGTGGCGTAGTGACGGGCAAGGCGAGCGAAGGTTTGACCGATCTGGTCAAGCAGTTGGGTTACCCGATTACCACCACGCTGATGGGTATTGGCTCGTATCCTCAAAGTGACCGGCAGTGTTTGGGTTGGTTGGGTATGCACGGTTCCTATGAATCTAATATGGCCATGCATCATGCCGACCTGATTATTGCCATTGGGGCGCGCTTTGACGACCGCGTGACTAACAGCACCTCTAAGTTCTGCCCGACAGCCAAAATCATTCACGTTGATGTTGATCCGAGTTCGATATCCAAAACGGTGCGCGCCGACGTGCCGATTGTGGGGCCGGCATCCAGCGTCATCAATGAAATGATCAGCTTGGTGCAAGGCCAATCCATTGGCCACCCTGAGGAGCTGACCGACTGGTGGCAGAAAATTGACGGCTGGCGCGCTGATCGTGAAGGCAAGCTTTACGAGCCATCCAAGCCTGGTGAAGTGCTTAAGCCGCAAGAAGTAGTCGAAGCGTTATGCCGCGTGACGCGGGGCGAAGCCTATGTGACCACTGATGTGGGCCAGCACCAGATGTTTGCCGCCCAGTATTACAAGTTTGATAAACCCAACCGGCTGATTACCTCGGGTGGTTTGGGCACCATGGGCTTTGGCTTCCCCGCTGCCATGGGGATCAAACAGAACTTTCCGGATGATGACGTGGTGTGCGTTACCGGCGAGGGTAGCTTCCAGATGATGATGCAGGAGCTCTCCACCTGTAAGCAGTACGGGGTGGGCGTCAAAATTGTCAATCTCAACAATGCCTCGCTTGGGATGGTGCGCCAATGGCAGGACTTGAACTACAAGTCGCGTCACGCCCATTCTTATATGGAGTCGCTGCCCGACTTCCACATGCTGATTGAGGCGTATGGGTTTACCGCGATCACTGTGACAACGCTGGATGAGTTGGAGCCGGCGCTAGAGCGAGCGTTTGCTGACAAGCATGAGCTGGTGTTTCTTGACGTGAAGGTCGACCCCTTTGAGCACGTCTATCCGATGCAGGTGCCGTTAGGTGCCATGCGCGACATGCTGCTGTCTAAAACGGAGCGTACCTGATGCGTCATATCATCTCGATTCTGATGGAAAACGAACCGGGTGCGTTGTCACGTGTGGTCGGGCTGTTTTCCCAGCGCAACTTCAACATTGAAACGCTTAATGTGGCACCCACAGAAGACCCGTCGCTGTCGCGTTTAACGGTCACCACCGTGGGCGACGACCGGGTGATCGAGCAAATCACCAAGCATCTCAACAAGTTGATCGATGTGGTCAAGCTGGTGGATCTCACCGAAGGCAACCATATCGAACGCGAGCTGATGCTGGTTAAGGTCAAGGCGCTAGGCGCGGCCCGCGACGAGGTGAAGCGCACGGTGGATATTTTCCGTGCGCAGATCGTCGACGTGACGCCGAGCCTGTATACCGTGCAGATCACCGGCGATGCGGGCAAGCTGGATGCTTTCCTGCAGGCCATGGCGCCGGTGGGGATTCTTGAGGTTGCGCGTACCGGGGTGTCGGGTATTGCCCGGGGCGATAAGGTGTTATCGCTCTAAGCACGAAAGTACGCAGCCTTAAAAGCAAGCAAAAGCGCCGCTTCCTCCCCGGAGCGGCGTTTTTAATGGGTGGCTTAATCTACCGCTCGCTAACGGTTGCCCACAAAGCATCAATCATGGGATTTTTTAAACGCCGGTTGAGGACGCATAGCCCGACATCGTAGTGGGGCAGTTCAGGCTTCACGTTAAGCACCTGGACGCGTTCGGCCAGCGGGCTGTTATCCAGCACGATTTTGGGCACGACACCCACCCCAAAGCCTAGCCCTACCATGCTTACAATCGCCTCATGGCCGGCCACCTGGGCATAAATACGCGGCGCTATGCCCATGGCCTTGAACCAAGTGTTGGCGTATTCACGGGACAGCCCCGCCTCGGAAAGAATCATCGGCACATCCTGCCATTGCTCGGCGGTCGAGCTTTCCGGCTGAGGTGGTAGCCAGTCATTGGCTTCATTCGGTGCAATAAAGACCAGAGGAGAGCGAGTCAGTGATTTAAATGCCAGTGCGCTGGGCGGAAGGCGTGGGCGCGGCGTAATCGCCATATCGTCGATGCCATCCAGCACGCGGGTCATGGCGTTAGCGGGATCGCCCGTGTGGAGCTTTAATTCAATACCGGGATGGCGAATGCGCACATCGCTCAACAGCTCGTAAAGAAAGCTATAGCTCGCAGTAACCGAGCAGTAAATGCTGATTTCGCCACGCAACTGTTGGGTTGTCGCGGCTAGCGTGCGTTTTTGCGTTTCCCACTGCTCCAGTGTGTCTCGGGCGTAGTGCTGAAACGTGACGCCTTGCGAAGTCAGTGTTACGTGGCGGTTGTCACGCTCAAACAGCGGCGTACCCAGTTCCGTTTCTACCTGCTGGATAGAGCGGCTCAGCGTTGAGGGGCTAATGTGGCAAAGCTCGCTGGCGCGACCAAAATGGAGTGTCTCAGCGAGGGTGACGACATGTTTGAGTAAGCGAAAATCCATAAGTGATTCTACGTTTCATAATAAGAAATAGTATGTTGCAAATATAGCGTTTTACGCAATAGGTGGCGTGGCGTAGAGTTAATTCAACGCTAAATCCTAGTGCTGCATAAGACGGCACGGGGTGGCCATCAACGCTGACCAATATCAAATAACCGATCGTTACGTGATCAATTAACCCTTTGGAGTTTCGCCATGCATGTTTACTACGATAAAGACTGCGACCTTTCCCTCATCCAGGCCAAAAAAGTCACCATTGTTGGCTACGGCTCGCAAGGCCATGCCCATGCCAATAACCTGAAAGAGTCGGGTGTCGACGTTACCGTTGCGCTGCGTAAAGGTTCTTCGTCGGCGGCCAAAGCCGAAGCGGCTGGTTTGAACGTGGCAACGGTTGCGGAAGCGTGCCAAACCGCTGATGTGGTCATGATTCTGGCGCCGGATGAAAATCAAAAGGCGATCTACGAGCAGGAAGTTGAGCCGAATCTGAAAGAGGGCGCGACCTTGGCGTTTGCCCACGGCTTTAACATTCACTACAACCAGATCGAACCGCGCAAAGACCTCGACGTCATCATGATCGCGCCGAAAGCCCCAGGGCACACCGTTCGCTCTGAGTTCGTCAAAGGCGGTGGCATTCCCGACCTTATCGCGATTCACCAAGATGCGTCCGGTAGCGCCAAAGAGTTAGCGCTCTCCTACGCTGCCGGTATTGGCGGTGGGCGTAGCGGTATCATTGAAACCACTTTCAAAGATGAAACCGAAACCGACCTGTTTGGCGAGCAAGCCGTTTTGTGCGGTGGTGCTGTAGAGTTGGTGAAAGCGGGTTTTGAAACCCTAACTGAAGCGGGCTATGCGCCGGAAATGGCCTACTTTGAGTGTCTGCACGAGCTCAAGCTGATCGTTGACCTGATGTACGAAGGCGGCATCGCCAATATGAACTACTCCATCTCTAATAATGCGGAGTACGGCGAGTACGTCACCGGCACTGAGGTCATCAATGAGCAATCGCGCGCGGCTATGCGTAATGCATTGAAGCGCATTCAAACCGGCGAATATGCCAAAATGTTTATTAATGAAGGCAACAGCAATTACCCATCAATGACTGCGCGTCGCCGTCTCAACGCTGAGCACGACATTGAGCAGGTTGGTGCCAAGCTGCGTGGCATGATGCCCTGGATCGCTGCTAATCAACTGGTCGATAAGTCTAAAAACTAAGCGTACCGGGTAAGTGCCGGTAGGTAGTCATTTAACGGGGTGTGCATAAGCGCGCCCCGTTTTGTTTATGTTTGTGTAGTGGTGGTTTTGTGGCCCTGTTTATACGGCCCGCAGGGCAATTGGCTGGCTGAGTGGTGCTCACCGTGTAGAATGAAAGCGACTACTGTTCCCGTGACTTCACTTTTACTGGATGAAACCTATGACACAGGACGCTCGCGATCAAGAGCGCTCAAGCTCTGATCAGTCAAACCCAGATCAGACAGACGCTGATCAGGTCAGCTCAAATCAAAGAAATTCTGAACAGTCTAATGCTGCTGATCAGTCAGAAGTGGTCGGCAACGAAGATCTGGCGGCTGCCTTTTTGCGTGAAACTGAAGTGGTCGAAGAAGCGGTAGAAGACGGTAAAAAAGTTCGTCGGCGGGGGATTTATCTGCTGCCTAACCTATTTACTACCTCGGCGCTGTTTTCAGGCTTTTTTGCAGTAGTGGCCGGGATCAACGGCGATTTTACTGCCGCGGCCGTCGCTATCTTCATTGCCATGGTGCTGGATGGCTTGGATGGCCGTGTTGCGCGAATGACGAATACTCAAAGCGCATTCGGTGCCGAATACGACAGCCTGGCCGATATGATTTCTTTCGGCATGGCGCCCGCGTTGGTCGCCTTTACCTGGATTTTGCAGGATATCGGTAAAACCGGCTGGGTGGTGGCCTTTCTCTACGTCGCCTGTGCGGCACTGCGGTTGGCGCGTTTTAACGTCCAGATTGGTAGCGTGGATAAAAAATGGTTTATCGGCTTGCCCAGCCCCTCCGCGGCTGCGCTAGTGGCAGCCAGCGTGTGGACCTTTCATAGCTTTGACGCTGATGCCTTTGGTTTCAAGCTACTGATGCTAGTGGTTGTGGCGGCAACAGGTGTGCTGATGGTGAGTAATATTCGCTATTACAGCTTCAAAGATCTCGACTTTAAAAAGCCGGTGCCCTTTGTTGTGCTGCTCGCCGTCGTATTGGGGTTCGTTATGATCTCCGTTGAGCCGTCCGTGATGCTGCTGCTGCTGTTTGGTGCCTATGTATGCTCAGGCCCTGTTTTAGCTGTTATGCGTAAAGCAAAACCGAAAAGCTAAAATTTCTGTCACAACCCCCTTGCCAACGAGGCCGTGAAGCCGTAAAGTACGCATCCGCTGCCGGGGACGCACGGCGTTGCCAGTGGTGGATGAGGTGTAAAAACCTTGGTTTGTCAGGTGGTTAGGCA
>NZ_FNII01000016.1 GCF_900103865.1 Vreelandella arcis | reverse complement strand
CGAACACCCGCTGACGAACCAGAGTGTCGAGCTTATGACGAACCTGTTCTGGTGCGCGGGGATCAAGAAGCACGGCGGCCAAGCGGCGTGTCAGGCGATGCTGTTTATCGACTTCACGAAGCAGGAGTAATCCGGCGTCCGACGTGATGTGGCCCCCGGAGAAGTCGGCTTCAATTTGGCGGCGCGAGAGTGGCGAGAAGGTCAGCTTTTCAGGTACCATTTTGGAAGCGGCTGTTGGTGCTTGATGGATTGGTTAGGTTCTTGAAATCATAGCACTTTCAGCCGCTTTCTATTATCCCCTGTGAGAAATTCGGGTTAGCGGCACAAGGCGGGCTTCGTTGTTTTTGGTGTCAGTAAGGCGCACCAAGCGGCGTTTAACGTCTACTTGGCTGCGAATACTCGTCTCCAGGGCGATTCTGGCGATCCAAGCAAGCATAGGATTGTTGTGTTGGCGTAACACCGCGAACAGCCGCTTCTCCTCATCGTTGCTAAGACGTCTACTCCGGCCCTCTCCCGGGCTAGGCTTGCGGATATTCTGAACAGGGTTATAAGTCAGGCCCAGCCCCCACTCTTGAATAGACACGGTGAAGAAGTGGCCAAGTAGGGCAAGCTCTAGGCGCACAGTATTAGGGCTGATTAGCTCCCCTCGGCGCCCTAAACTGTTTAAACGCTTGTCACGGTAGTTGGCGACCAGTTCTGGCTTAAGGGCTGCTAGAGAGTATTTACCCAAATGCTCGATCAGCGTATTGGCCTTGAGGCGTTCGCTTTTCTGGCTACTGGGTTTCTTGGTAGGGAGTGATATCGGCCAAGTAACGCTTTAGCGCTGCTTCAAGTGTCATTCGTTCTGAGGCACTACGCTGGATATACACGCCGCGCACCATTTCATCTTCAGTGCGGCGTGCCCAATTTTGGGTGTCACATTTAGTACGGAAAAGATCTATGCGGTGATGGGCCAACCCGACTTGCGGGTTACGGCTTTCCTAGTTGCCTTGACAGCTTGACGGTAGTGACCACAATCCCGGCCTCTACTCTAGAAGAGAAACACTGTCCAAATCTCTTCTTTGGACCAAGGGACTCATAATCCCCTGCTTTTGGAATTAAGCATGCTGAAATGGTGGGCCCAGTAGGACTTGAACCTACGACCAAGGGATTATGAGTCCCCTGCTCTGACCAACTGAGCTATAGGCCCGAAAAACGTGCTATATCATAGCGAATGTGGTGGGGCGAGGCTAGCCCCAAGCCCGACTATCTTGCCATTAAAGCGGCACTTTTTGCGAGTCAGCCTGTCTTGAGAGAAGCCCGTTAAAAAGGCTTTTCATAAGGAGATAGGCTTTGAAAGCACTGATCGCATCATTCGCGCTGCTTTTGACGACCCCGGTGCTGGCGGATTGGCAGTTGGATCCGGGGCGTTCCACGGTGCAGGCGTCGATTACTCAACTCGATGGGGAGTCGCCGCAGACCCACCACCATCAGGTACGTGATCTGCAGGGCGATATTTCCGCCGATGGTACGCTGCGCTTACCGCTCAAGCTCAGCCAGACCGATGTTCTCACCCGGTTTGGCGAAATGCCTACCTGGGCCGAGATGCTGGCCAATACCACCCTGGTGACGCTGGTGGCGCAGATGCCGCCGGAGCGGTTGGACGAGCTGGATATTGGCGAGTCGCTGGTGGAAACGCTGACCTTCCGGGTACAGAGCGACCTGGTCAATCAGGAAGAAAGCGTGCCGCTGCGCTTCACCCGTGAAGGCCTGAACGAAGTGCGCGTTACCCACGCCGAGCCCATGGCGATGGATGGCCGCGCGCTGATGGCCAACGCCACCGTGCGCAGCGTGCTTTCGCTGCTGGGCTACCAGGAGATCGACGAACACGTGCCGATCACCCTGGATGCGTTATTGGTCAACCGCTAACCGCCTCGGCGTCCCCCGCCAGGGCCTCGCCGGTTTGTACCCGCCACTGGGCGGCATAATGGCCGTTGGCGGCGAGCAGACTCTTGTGCGTGCCGCGCTCGGCCACCCGGCCTTTTTCGATCACCACGATTTCGTCGGCGTGCACAATGGTGGATAGCCGATGGGCAATCATGATCACCGTGCGCCCGTGGGCGATGCGTTTCAGCGAGCGCTGAATGGCCGCTTCGGTTTCGTTGTCCACTGCGCTGGTGGCCTCGTCTAGCACCAGAATCGGCGGATCCTTGAGCAGCGCCCGGGCCAGCGAGAGCCGCTGACGCTGGCCGCCGGAAAGCCGCACGCCGCGCTCGCCCACTGGGGTATCCAGCCCCTGGGGCAGCGTCTCGATAAAGCTCCACGCCTCCGCCGTTTGCGCGGCGTCGATGATCGCCGCGTCATCGGCGTCGGGCTTGCCGTAGGCGATGTTGTCGCGAATGCTGCCCTCGAACAGGTAAACGTCCTGGCTGACCAGTCCAATCGCCTGGCGAAGCGAGTGCATGCTAACGTCACGCACCGGCTGGCCATCGACCAGCACGCGACCGCTTTCCGGGTCGTAAAAGCGCAGCAGCAACTTGACCAGCGTAGACTTACCCGAGCCGGTAGCGCCGACCAGCGCCAGCGTATGCCCCGCTGGAGCGTGAAGGTTTATCCCATCAACGCCGACGTGGCTGGCGGCGTAGTGAAAGCTCACCGACTCAAAGCGCACCTCGCCTTTAACCGGCTGGGCCAGGGGCGTGGTGCTGTCATCCTTCACGGTAATCGGCTCTTCCAGCAGGTCGAGAATACGCTTGGTACTGGCCATGGCGCGCTCGAACAGGTCGATCACCTGGGCCAGACCGGTCAGCGGCCAAAGCAGGCGCTGGGTCAAAAATACCAGCACGCCGTAGGCGCCCACATTGAGCGAGCCGTTAAGCGCCATCATGCCACCGACGGTAAAGGTGGCCAGAAAGCCCGCCAGAATCGCCATGCGGATGACGGGAATAAACGCGGAGCTCACCTGGATCGCCTGGCGGTTAGCGTCAACGTAGGCCTCGCTGGCGTCGCGCAGGCGCTCGGCTTCGCGGTCTTCGCTGGTAAAGCTCTTGATGGTGGCAATGCCGCTCAGGTTATTGGAAAGCCGGCTGCCCAGGTCCCCGACCTTTTCGCGCACGTCGCTGTAGAGCGGCCCGGCCTTGCGCTGGAAGTAAAACGCGCCCCAGATGATCAGCGGGATGGGCGTAAACGCCAGCAGCGCGATCAGCGGCGAGAGCACGAAGAACACCGCGCCCACGGCCACCACGGTGACACCCACTTGAATCAACGCGTTGGCGCCGCCATCTAAAAACCGCTCCAGTTGGTTGACGTCGTCGTTCATGGTGGCGACCAGTTGACCGGAGCTTTTCGACTCGAAGAAGGCCATATCCAGCCGCTGGGCATGCTCGTAGGCGTCCTGGCGCATATCCGCTTGAAGCCGCTGGGCCAGGTTGCGCCAGAGGATCTGGAACAGGTACTCGAACAGCGACTCCCCCGCCCAGATAAAAAACGTCAGCACCGCGAGCATGGTGATCTGCTCTTGGGGCGTTTCAAACCCCAGGCTCGCCACAAAGCTCTGTTCCTGGTTGACCACCACGTCGATCGCCACCCCGATGAGGATTTCAGGGGCGATATCAAACAGCTTGTTGATGATGGAGCAAACGGTCGCGGCGATGATCCGCCGCCGGTAGCCCTTGGCGTAGCGCAAAAGGCGCATTAAGGCCTGAAAGCTCTGATTCTGAGAACGTGTCGTAGAAGAAGCCACGCGTATTCCTTTCTGAATTATTTGCGATCGAATATTGCAGCCTATGCTAACACTTTCCACATATGACTTAGGGACTGGCGCGGCGTACATTGGCCAGCAGCGGGCTGCCGGTATCCGGGTCGATCATCAGCGTGCAATCGACCTGGTAAAGCGTCCGCACCAGCTCGGGCGTTACTACCTCGGCGGGCGCGCCCTGGGCGACGATCTGCCCTTCGCAAAGGGCGATCAGATGATCCGCATAGCGGCAGGCACTGGCCAGATCGTGGAGCACCATCACCACGGTACGGCCATGGCAGGCTAGATGGCGCACCAGCTCGAACACCTCGATCTGATGGCCCAGATCCAACGCGGACGTAGGCTCGTCGAGCAGCAGCAGCGGCGTTTGCTGGGCGATGGTCATGGCGATCCACGCCCGTTGGCGCTGCCCGCCCGAGAGTGCTTCCAGAGGGCGCTCGGCCAAGGCTTCGAGTCCGGCGGCGGCAAGCGCGTGCTCTACCACGCGCTGATCTTCCGCCGACCACTGGCGCAACCAGCCCTGATGAGGCTGGCGACCAAAGCGAATCAGCTCGCTGACGGTGAGCCCTTCCGGCGCCACGGCCTCTTGCGGCAGAAGCGCCAGCTGCGTCGCAAGCGTCCGGGCGGGCAGGTTCTGAATGTCCGCGCCGTTCAGCAACACCGCGCCGCTTTCCGGTTTGTGCAGCCGGGCAAGCCCCGAGAGTAGCGTGGACTTGCCGCAGCCGTTGGGGCCGACAATCGCGGTTACTTGGCCGCTGGGCAGGCTGACGCCGAGCGAGTCGATGACGCGCCGGGCGCCATAGCTCAGGGCGAGCGACTCGGTGGCAAGCGTGGGGGATGGTTCAGCAGACGTCATGCGTGGCTCCGTTGCGGGCGCATTAGTATCCATAATAACCAGGGGCCGCCGATCACGGCGGTCACGATACCGACGGGAATTTCAATGGGCGCCAGCAAGGTGCGCCCGGCGAGGTCTGCCAGCACCATTACCAGCGCCCCTGATAACAGCGACGCCACAAGGGGCACCTGGCGAGAGCTCGCAAGCGAGCGGGCGATTTCCGGGCCGATAAGCCCGACCATGCCCACCGGCCCGGCTACGGCGACCGCCAGTGCGGTCAATACCACCGAAAGCATCAGCACCTGAAAGCGGCGGGCTTTGACGTTAACGCCCAGCCCATAGGCGGTGGCGTCTTTAAAGCGCATCAGCGATAGCGGACGCGCGAGAACGAAAGCGGCGATCACGCCCACACCCAGCCCAACGGCAAGCAAGCCAACCGCGTCGCCGGGGCGGGCATTGAGCGACCCGACGGTCCAGGGGTAGGCAGCGTTGGCGGTATCGATCGCCACCCGCGCCAGTATCAGTTGGGTGACCGCGCCAAACACCGCGCCCACGCCTATCCCCGCGACGATAAAGCGATAGCCCTGGGTGCCGCCGCCCGCCACCAGGCCAAAGGTCAGCGCGGCGGCCGTGGCCGCCCCCGCCAGCGCCATGGCCGGTGGCGCCAGCGAGACGCCCATGCCCACCACCGAAGCCACGGCAAAGGCGGTTGCGCCGTTATCGATACCGATAATCCCTGGTGTGGCGAGACGGTTGCGCGCCAGGGTTTGCATCAGCACCCCCGCGAGGGCAAAAGCGCCTCCGGTCAAGCAGGCGGCGACCAGCCGGGGCAGGCGCAGTTCTTGAACGGTAAACACGCTAATCATCTCGCCCCGGCCAAACAGCGCCGGTAGTACCGCGCTAGGCGCCAGCGCCATGCTGCCTAGGCTCAGATAAAGGATGCAGGCACACACCAACGCGACGCCGAGCCCCGCGCTGACGGCAACACCACGCCGCTCGATCAGCAGGCTGCAGGCATTACCCCGTGTGGATTGCCAGGCAATACGCCAGTAGCCCGGCGGCGCCGCTACCGGCGGCGAGCGGCGCTCAGGCACATAGGCCGATGTGGGAAGATCACTTGCGCTCGATTTCATGGAAGTCGCCAAACATTACAAAGTCGGGAGCCGCCGGGCGCGCACCACGGCGACCAGCACGGGGGCGCCGCATAACGCGGTCAGCACGCCAATGGGTAGCTCCGAAGGTGCCACCGCCACGCGGGCAATAATATCCGCCATAAGCACCATCAACGGGCCGATCGGCAGGCAGAACCATAGCGTGCGGCGAATATCCGGCCCCGCCAGCGCCCGGGCGGCAAACGGCACCACCAGCCCGACAAAGGCAATCGGCCCGGCGATCGCCGTGGCCGCCCCCACCAGCAGGGCCACGCAGGCCACCACCAACCAACGGATCAGCCCGGGGTGATGACCCAGCCCGGAGGCCGCCCGCTCGCCCAATGCCAATGCCGCCAGCGGGCGCGCGATGAATACCACCGCCACCGCCGCGACCAGCATGCTGGGCAGCATCGCCACCACATCGTCGAGGCGGCGTCCGGCGAGGCTGCCAATCACCCAGAAGCGGATTTCATCCGCCGCGCGCTGATCAAACAGCAGCATCAGCGAGGTTAGCGAGCCGAGCAGCCCGGAAAACGCCGCGCCTGCCAATACCAGCCGCACCGGGTCACTGCCCAAGCCGCGCACCCGGGTAACGCTCAGCACACAAATACAGCCAAGCAACGCGCCCAGTTGGGCCACCGAAATACGCATGGTGGCCGCACTGGCGCCCATGACCAGCGTTAACGCCACCGCAAAAGCGGCGCCGGCGCTAACCCCCAACAGGCCGGGTTCGGCGAGCGGGTTACGCGACACCGCCTGAAGCAGCGCCCCCGCCACCCCAAGCGCCATGCCGACAATAATGCCAATCAAGGTGCGCGGTGCGCGCAGTTGCCAGACCACGAAACTGGCGTCGCTATCCTGGCTGCCGCCCAGCACCGCCAGGGCGCGCAGCGGGCCGACGCTACCGGCGCCAATCAGCAGGCTAACGAGACTCACCGCCACAAGGGCGGTGAGCAGTAACGTTATCTGCGTTCGTTGGTTACCAACGCTCAACGGCATCACGGCAACAGGGCGGCTTCGATATCGTCAAGAATTGCCAGAGCGGCCAGCGGGCCGTTGGCGCTGGTCCATAGCTGGCCGTTCACCGGCACCACCTGCTCGCGCTGAACCACGTCAAGCCGGGTAAAGGCACTGCTCTGCTTGGCCGATGCCAGGGCCTCCTGGCCGTCTTCATTGAGCGTGGCCAGGAACAGCCAGTCGCCATCCACCTGGGAGAGGTTTTCAAGGCTTAAGATATCGCTATGCACGCCGCGCTCGCCCACAAGCCCGGCGTCTTCCACCGTCAGGCCCACTTGGGCGACCAACCCGGCGGTAAACAGATTTTTCGACATGACCATCGGCCCGCCCGGCATCCAGCGCACCACAAAGGCGGTGCCGCCTACACCGGCCGCGTCCAGGGCGCTCGCTAATTCAGCGGCGCGTTGGTCAACGGCGCTGATGGCGTCTTCAAGGGCGTCCTGGCGATTCAGGGCGTTGCCGTACAGGCGCGCTTCGGCTTTCCAGTTATCCGGGGCAATCGGCTGAGTGGGCGGCACCACGGTGGGCGCAATGCGCGACAGCAGCTGATACTGCTCCTCAGTTAGCCGAGCGGGCGCTAAGATTAAATCCGGGCGCTGTTCAAGCACGGCCTCAATGTTGATTTCGCGCACCACGCCCATGATGGCGGGCCGTTCATCGCCTAAATGCGCTTCCACGTACTCGGCGACGTTATCGCCACCGCGCGTGGTTACCGCGCCTAACGGCGTTACGCCAGCCGCCAGGGAGGCATCCAGCGCGCCCTCATAAAGTGTGACCACCCTCTCAGGCGTGCCCGTTACGTCTACCTCGCCATAAGCGGTATCGAGCGTGCGCGCCTGGGCGGCGCTCACCAAACATCCACTCAGTAGTAGTCCTATAATGCCATTGCGTAACGTTACGGCCCGCATAAGGTGTCCTCGCTGTTGAAGTGGATAAAGATAATAACGATTATCAAAAGCACTTGCATCCACATTACAGCGAATACCGCGTTCCGCGTTACGCAACGCTTACCCTCCTCTATTATTTAAGCATTGCCAGTTTTATTCTTTATTTGTGACGGGGCCCAGCCTTGCCCAGGGTGGTAATGGGTCAACCGATGGTCCTGAGCGGCATCATCGACACCTGGGTTGGGCCTGCGCATTTTAGAGCATATGCCGGAACGCCGCTTCGCCAAACTCTTTAACTGGGTGCTCACATTGCTCGCCGTACGTTTTATTTGGCAGGCATTAGCAAGCTAGCCAACGCCCCACCCTATTCGTGTATTTGCAACACCTTGTTCCTCTAAAACCACTCGCAGTTGAGAATTTTTCTCCTTAAGATGCGCGTCGCATTTGATAATTGATTTCAGCTGTCGCCGATACTCATTAGGGAAACTAACTATGTCACTCTTTTCGCGAACTTTGCTATCCCATGCGGTGGCCTTATCGGCCATGTCCATGGGAGCCTGTGCGTCTGCTCAAGAAAACAATGATCTAGACACGGTTGTAGTCACGGCGTCTGGCTTTGAGCAGGCGATTTCAGATGCACCCGCCAGCATTTCTGTTATCGACAGTGAAGCGCTTAACCGTCAGTCGTATCGCGATATCACCGATGCGGTAAAAAACATTCCAGGCGTCTATGTGACCGGCGGTGGCAACTCTCAGGACATCAGCATTCGCGGCATGAGCGAGAATTACACGCTCTACCTAGTCGATGGGCGCCCGGTTTCTTCAGGCCGCTCCGTCAACACCAACGGCACCGATGGGGGCAAGCAAATAGGCCTGCCGCCTATCTCGATGATTGACCGCATAGAGGTGATTCGCGGGCCAATGTCCTCGCTTTATGGCTCCCAGGCGCTGGGTGGCGTAATCAATGTCATCACCAAAAAAGTCACCGATGAATGGAGTGGCAGCGTCACCACTGAGTACACCCACTCTTTAAATGATATCAATAACGACTCTCAGCAGCTGTCTTTTGCCACCAGCGGCCCGCTGATCGAGGGGCTACTAGGCCTCCAGGCGTTTGGCAGTTGGGATGGCTACGAAGAGAGTGATTTTGCTGGAGGCGACGACAATGCCGAAAGCACGCCGGATGCCGAGACGCGCCAAGGCGGGTTCAACTTCTTTTTAACGCCGGACGAACAGAACGAATTCACCTTGGGCTACACCGCCTCCACCAAGGAGTACACCCATAACGCGGGTATCAGTATTCCCATTGATCAGGACTCCTCGACAACGCGCTACGACAAAGATGTCTATACGCTTGCTCACAGCGGCACTTACGGGAGCTGGGTGGTGGATAGCTATCTCCAACACGATGTGTCAGAACGCGTTCAGACGGCAGATAAAGAGGAAGAGGTGACCACCTATAACACCCAGGCGACACACTTCTGGGGCAACCATGTGGTGACCCTGGGCGCTCAATATAAAGATGAGCAGTTGGTGGATGAAACCAACGGGCTGCTTACGTCCAACATTCCCGGCGCGGTGCGCAGCGTTGACCGCTGGATCGCTGCCGCGTTTGCCGAGATCGAATGGGGCGTTACCGACGATCTCAATGTTACCACCGGCTTGCGCTACAACGACGACGAGCTATTTGGTGGCCACCTATCGCCGCGCGTCTACGCCAACTATCATCTAACCCCTCAGTGGACACTAAAAGGCGGTGTTTCAACGGGTTATGTACAGCCTGGCTTATCGGATGCTACCGAAGGTTTCGGTCGGGGTACCGGCGGTCGTGGCTCCCCCGCGCCCCATCCCCGCGCGCTGATCATTGGCAACACGGACCTTGAACCGGAAACCAGCACCAGCTATGAAACCGGCTTTGTCTTCCACAATGTGGATCGCACGCTAAACGCCAGCATGATGCTTTTCCATACCCAGTTTGAAGACAAAATCGCCGAAGACCGCCTCTGTGACGCAGGCGGCGACCGTAATGACCCAGCGACATGGCAGTGCGCCTACGGGGGTAATAACTACATTTTCCTCAGTACACGTGAAAACATTGACGAGGCACAGATGCAAGGGGTCGAGCTCACCTTGGACTACAACATCACCCCCGCCGTTCGTCTAAGCTCTAGCTACACCTACACGGAATCCGAGCAAAAATCCGGCGAGTTCGCGGGCGAGCCGCTGAACAAGATTCCTGAGCATATGGTGAACGCCAAAGTCGACTGGCAGGCAACGCCCGACCTCAACCTCTGGATGCAGGGGAACTATCGCGGCGAAACCAGCGACTACCTGGGACGTAGCAGCGTTGAAGACGGCACACCCGGCTATGGATTCGTCGAT
This sequence comes from Vreelandella arcis, assembly GCF_900103865.1. GTDB lineage: Bacteria > Pseudomonadota > Gammaproteobacteria > Pseudomonadales > Halomonadaceae > Vreelandella > Vreelandella arcis. The sequence goes on along the minus strand of NZ_FNII01000016.1, from coordinate 68,221 downwards.
GCTGGCCTTGTTTACAACCTGAACGCCAACGCGCGCGTCAAGGCTGGGCTTTACAACATCGCCAACAAAGAGGTCACCAACGACGACTATGGTGTGGTGTTGGATGGCCGTCAGTACAGCCTGGGTCTGACGATGGACTTCTAACATCCATATCGCCTCAGTAATGGCGCAAGCCCCGGTCAGTTCATGACCGGGGCTTTTTGCATTTATTAATAAGAATTATTTTTAATAAGAACCCAAGCTGGCATAATATGTCCCGTCGTTTGCTCGATAGGTTTGACCATGTACGACTTTGACGAACTTTCTGCCTTTGCCGATGTAATGGAGACCGGCAGCCTCACGCGCAGCGCGCGCAAGCTGGGGTTGGCCAAATCGACCCTTAGCCGCCGGATAAGCCACTTGGAAGCACGCCTCGATCAGCCGTTGTTACGTCGTCAGGCCAATCGGCTACTGCCCACCGAGGCCGGGCTGCTGTTCCACCGCTACTGTCAGGATATACTGGCCTTGGCAGAGCGCAGCCATGAAGCGTTGGCGGAATTACGCGAAGAAATTAGCGGGACGGTAACGCTGGAAATTCACTGCGCCCTCGCCAGGGGGTGGATGGGGCAAATCATGGATACGTTTATGGCGCGCCATCCCAAGGTTGAGCTAACACTTCGCACCCGTGAAACGCCGCCCACCTCGCTTAACAGCCATTGTGTCCACGTTTGTCTGGGTCAGGTAACCGAAAGCGGCCTACACCAAGAACCGTTGGGCATGCTCACTCGTGGCCTCTACGCCAGTCCAGAGTATCTCAGTCAACATCCACAGCTTGAGCACCCACGCGACCTTGCCGATCACCCTTGGATCGACCTATTGGGTACCACCCAAGACGGCCTGCTGTTGCATCACCAAAGCCAGGGCCCTTACCACTTTTATCCTCCCCGTTCGCGCTTGCGGGTAGATCTCACTGCGCTTCACTTAGATGCCATTGCTCGCGGCAAAGGCATAGGACTGTTGCCCCATTGGCTTGCCGATAAGCGCGAAGCTCATCACCCAGGCGAACTCACTCCCTGCTTGCCCAACTGGAAGCCTGCGCCTATGCCGATTACGTTGCTGTATGCCTACGGTCACCAGCCTCGGCGCGTACAAGCGCTACTCGCATTTTTACGCCAGCAGATGCCCAGCCAGTGGCAACACCACCGCGTCGCGGCTTAGTTTTACCACCTTCGACTTGCCAGTTAGTCCGCTTACTATTCACAATAGTCGGCTTTTCAATGCCAAGGACTCGCCATGTTGGCTGAACTCTTTGCGGTAATGGCCCCCGTGTTGGCGGGCGCAGGCCTGGGGTTTACCTGGGTGCGCTTGGGCCATCCTTACCCGGTCGACTTTGTCACCCGGCTGGTCTTCAATATCGGCACACCCTCGCTGGTGCTTGCGTCGCTTACAGGCGTGGAGATCGACGCCAGCACCTTTGGCCGTACCATGCTAGCCACCGCGCTGGTGATCCTCTGCATGGCTTGCGCCACGTTCTTTGTCGCCAAGCTATTACGCCGCGACTGGCGCGTGCTACTGGCGCCCATGATGTACCCCAATACCGGCAATATGGGACTCCCTGTGGTGCTTTACGCCTTTGGTAGCGCAGGATTTGTGTACGGCATTACCGTAATGGTCACGGTATCGCTGTTTCAATTTACCCTGGGCACCATGCTCGCAAGCCGGGGAAACCCATTTAAATCGCTGGCCAAAACACCGACGGTCTACGCGATTGTGATTGCCATGGCGTTGTTGCTGACCGATACACAGCTGCCCTTATGGCTGGCTAACAGCGTAGACTTAATGTCGGGCTTTACCGTGCCGCTCATGCTGATCACGCTTGGGGTGTCGCTGGCCAACATTCATGTCAAAAACCTGCGTTCGGGGCTTGGCTTTAGCCTGGTGCGCATACCGCTCGCGGCGTGCGCCGCTTGGCTGATTGCCGGCTGGATGGGGCTACCCCCGCTAGCCCAGGGGATTTTAGTGTTGCAAATGAGCATGCCGGTGGCGGTTTTCAACTATTTATTTGCCCAGCGTGCCCAGCGCGAACCCGCCTATGTGGCCAGCCTGGTCTTTTGCTCCACCCTGTTATCGCTGATTTATTTGCCTGTGCTGCTGGCCTGGTTGATGCCGTAACACAGGGAACCTCTCAGGCTAGAAAGCGTCACTGCTTGATAAACCTAATTACGATGACTTTCCGGGAGCGTTCTCTATGCGTTGTTTACCTGCCTACGCTTTGCGTCAGCACTGGCTGACCGCCGCCCTTTTGGGTTTATTCGCCAGCAGTGCGCCTGTCAGCGCCGCCGAGGTGGTGGAAGAACGTATCGAGAGTGATCAGTTGGCCTTCTCCATTGAGAAAGTCGCCGACGGTCTGACAAACCCATGGTCGGTGGCTTTGCTACCCGACGGCCGTTTCCTGGTCAGCGAACGACCGGGGCGGCTGAATGTGATTGACGCAGACGGCGGTGAATCCCGCGTACTAAGCGGGTTACCCAAAGTCAGCCAACGAGGCCAGGGTGGGCTTTTGGATCTTGCGCTGCATCCGCAGTTTGGCGATGGCGAGCACGACTGGATCTATTTCACCTGGAGTGAACCCGCCGATAGCGGCACTCGCAGCGCGCTGTCTCGAGTGAAATGGGAAGGCGATCAGCTCGGCGAAATCGAACACCTGTTCGCCCAGAACCGCGCCTCTTCTCCCGGCCGCCATTACGGCTCACGTATCGCTTGGCTGCCCGACGGCACCTTACTGATGAGCATTGGTGATCGCGGCAACGAACCGCCGCGCGCCCAAGCGGATAACGACCACGCGGGGTCTACCCTGCGGCTTACCGACACCGGCGGTGTGCCCGACGACAATCCTTTTGTGGAAGACGCGGCCACGCTGGATGAAATCTACACCCAGGGCAATCGCAACATTCAAGGCATGGTGGTTAGGCAAAACGGTGAGCCCTGGGCCACTGAACATGGGCCACGCACAGGCGATGAACTAAACCGGCTTATCGCCGGAGAGAACTACGGCTGGCCCGAGGTCAGCCAGGGTAATGACTATGCCACCAATGAGCCGATTGGTATGACATCTAAACCCGGCATGGTCGACCCGGTACATGTCTTTGAAGGGCGCTTTGCGCCGTCGGGTTTGGCGGAAGTCACCAGCAGCGCCTTTGGCGAATGGCAGGGCGGTTTGAGCAGCCAGAAGCTGGTTCGGCTAGCGCTTGAGAATAATGAGGTGGCCAACCACGAAGTCATCCTTGATGGCGAGATCGGGCGTATCCGCGACGTTCGCCAAGGGCCTGATGAGACCATTTATCTACTCACCGACGCCGCTGATGGTGCCCTCTATCGCCTGCGGCCTGCCGAATAGCGGGCCACCCCTTAGCGATGTTTCATAACCCCGGTTAACGCATGCGTTTACGTAATTTGATTATTGTGACGGTTATCGTCCCGCTCTTCGTTATTTTGGTGGTGTTTAGTCTAGTGGCCATCAAATCGATGGAAGATAACGTCCGTTCCAAGCTGCAAAACGAAGTCGACATGGTCACCCATGCGTTAGGCACCACGCTTGGCTATGCCGTCGCCCGGGAAAACGATACCTCGCTGGAAGAAGCGCTGGAAGCCGCATTCTCGTTTCACCGCATTTACGGGGCCTATGTCTTCGATCCCAACGGGCGTGAAATCTACGGACTGGGCCTGGGCCGAGAACTGTTTAGCCGCGAGGAAATTCAGCAGGTTATCGAAGACGATGAGCTTTACGGCAATTACCGACAATTTGAAGGCTGGACCTACTATTCCGCCCTTAAACCACTGCGCACCCCGGACGGCGAGGTGCATGGGGTGCTGCAGGTTAACCGTCTGAATACCGGCATCGAGAACTATACCGGGTTTCTCAGCATCGTCGCAGTGTTGGTGTTTGTGGTAGGCGCAGCCGGCATTGTGCTGAGTATCTGGTGGGGGTTTCGGCACTACATTGAACGGCCGCTAAATCGCTTAGTCACGGTCATGTTGCGGGTGGAAGATGGCGATCGCCAACAGCGCGCCAGTATCGAAGGGCCGGAGGAGTACCGTCGACTGGCAGCGGGGCTTAACGGCATGCTGGATGCCATGGCCGAAAAGGATCACGATATTGAAGACCGTCAACGTCGAGAAATTGAGCTGGAAAAGCGACTGCGCAAATCCAAAAAACTGGCCGAACTAGGCGTGCTGGCGGCGGGGGTGGCCCATGAAATTGGCGCGCCGTTAACTGTCATCAATGGCCAAGCCCAACGGCTGGCCCGCCGCGACGTGATTGGCGATAACGAGCGTGCCCGGCTAAGCCGCATTCGCGGCGAAGTTGAGCGCATTGTTGAGATAGTGCGCCAGCTGATGGAGCTGGGTCGCCAGCATAACGTTGAGAAAGACGAACAGCCCCTGGATGAGCTGGTGTACAGCGCCTGCGCCCTCGTGGAAGAGGAGCTCGAACCGCGCGGGGTTCGCCTGGAAATCACCCTGCCAAGCCCAACTCCCACACTACTGGCCAACGGCCAACAGATTGTTCAGGTACTCACCAATCTGCTACGCAACGCGGCCCAGGCTAACGGCGTTAGCCGCATTCGCGTTTGTGCCGAGCAGCAGCGCCAGGAGCTCCATTTATGGGTAGAGGATGACGGCCCTGGCATCCCGACCTCGCAGCATCAGCAGGTATTTGATCCCTTTTTTACTACCAAGCCCGTCGGCCAGGGCAGCGGGCTAGGGCTCTCGATGGTACATCGAATCATCAACGATCACGGCGGCACGATCGGCGTTTTCCATAGCCCCTTAGGCGGCGCCGGTTTTGAAATCACGCTACCGCTCTATGACACCAGACCTACATGAGGACCATGTTTGTGAAGCAACAAGAACATTCTTTACCTGTGTTGGTCGTGGAAGACGACGACGCAATACGCGAGTTGTTAGAAGAAGAGTTACACGACGCCGGACACACCACCCACGGTGTTGCCAGCGCCGAGGAGGCGATCGCTCTGCTGAGCCACACGGCGACTTCGCTCATCATCACGGATGTCCGCCTGCCCGGCATTAGCGGCATTCAACTGCTTCAACAGCTTCGCCACGAAGGCAGTGAGCTGGGGATTATTGTTATCACCGCCTTTGGCACCATCGACCAGGCAGTTGAGGCGCTGAAGCTGGGGGCCGACGATTTTTTAACCAAGCCACTGGATCTTGACGCCGTCCGTGAATCGGTATTTCGCGTGTTAGAGCGCCAGCGCTTAGCGGTCTCGCATACCGATGAGGTCGGCCATTTCCATGGCATCGTAGGTAAAAGTGATGCGATGCAGGCGCTGTTTCATGATGCCTCGCGGCTGGCAAAAAGCGATGCGCCGATTTTGCTACTAGGCGAAAGCGGCACCGGGAAAGAGCTCCTGGCCAGGGCGATTCACCAGGAAAGTTTGCGCCACGATGCGCCTTTTGTCGCCGTGAACTGCGCCAGCATCCCCGCCGAACTGATGGAAAGCGAGTTTTTCGGCCACCTTAAAGGAGCCTTCACCGGCGCCAACGACGCTCGTCAGGGCCTCTTCCACAGCGCCCAGGGCGGGAGCTTGTTTTTGGATGAAATCGGCGAAATGCCAATCAATCTTCAAGCAAAACTGTTAAGGGCGCTGCAGGAAAAAGCCGTACGGCCAGTCGGTAGCGAGCGCGAAGAACCGGTCGATGTGCGCATTATTGCCGCCACGCACCGGCATTTGGAAAAGGAAATTGAGCAGAACAACTTTAGAAGTGACTTATTCTACCGGCTGGAAACCTTCTCGCTACGCATCCCCCCCTTGCGTGACCGCGGCCCTGACATTGAGCACTTGGTTTTTACGCTGATCGACCAACATGCCGACGCGCAGCATAAACCGATCGAGCAAATAGAGCCGGGTGCACTTCACTGTCTGCTGCACTACCCCTACCCTGGCAACGTTCGCGAGCTCGAAAACGCCATCATGCGTGCCGTCACGCTCAGTGAAGATGGCACGCTACGCCATCAACACCTGCCTGAGCGGCTACGCGAACAGCTTGGCCAGGATGCCCCCCAGAATACCGCTGCGCTCAACGGCGAAGTATTGTCCACTCCTCAAATGCCGACGGCGGCGCCCGCGCCCTGGCCCAGCCTGGAAGAGGTCGAAAAACGCTATATCCGCAAAGTACTGGAAGCAACAGGCGGCAATAAACGCCGTACGGCCGAAGTGCTGGGCATTGCCCGCCGGACGCTCTACCGCCGCTTGGAAGATAACGAAGAGCCCTAACCGGGAAGCAGCTCTACAGCAAAAAAAGCCCCCGCGGGCGCGGGGGCTGAAAGGATGATAAGCCGAGGGAACAACCGCAGGGAACAAACAGCTGAGGCGGCTTACCATCGTAGGGACTCGAGATTTCTACATCATTGCATTATTTACTGAATCGCTCACTCGCTGCGATTTTGCTCTTCACTGCTATCGTCGCTATCGGCGTTGGATTCGTCATTCTCGCTAGAATCGGCTAAATCGCTAGCATCTTCGCCGTCACCCGGCATCGGGTCGGTGCCTTCGCCAAAGCCTGGGTCTTCAGTGGCATCACCTGCTAAAGGTGCATCTTCCTGAGATGCCTCACTTGACTCAGGCTGAGTAGCTGCTGCCTCCGATTCAGCGTTAATATTTGCGTCACCGTCCATGTTGTTGGCATCGCTTGCCGATTCTTGCTCGGGTACATATTGATCATCTTGGGAGGATGCTGCTTCGGCAACTTCCTGATCTTGCTGCTGTTGAGCATTTTCTTCGGGCACTGCCGTACTTTCGGCTTCGTCCTCTTGACCACAGCCAGCGAGTAATAAACCGCCTAATAGCATCGCCGCCCAAGTGCTTGTTTGACGAGTGACGCGATAGGTTGATGACTTCACAAACGAACTCCCTTCTTAACTTAATAAATGGTTAACGTGTGTCGTTTAAGCTCGCCACACGTTTACGACAACAGGCTGTACAAACAATACAGAAGAATCACCGTGTGCTAATACGTTTGTACTGCGTTTAATTTGCGTTTTATCACTGTCACCTTACGTTAGCGCGATTAAATATTGATAAACTAAATACATATAACATGCCAAAATCGCTTTATAAATAAATTAATATATATAAATCAAAATCTTACACAAGATAAAAAACCCCGAAAGTGGCCCTCTTAGCGGCGCACAGCTGGGTGCAAAATGGCACATGTGGGGTTATGCAACCGATCAAAACGAGCCGTTGTGACACACCTAGTCCACTTATGTATAATAATCGATAATCCTTTTAAGACTTCACCCACTATTTCTCTTTATGGGTGGCGATGTTCGCTGGCCTTTCGGGCAGCTTTTTTTATGTCCGAAGAGGCGGCGCCATCCCGCTCAGCTGACAAAAGGCATCGCCGATGGATGAGACACGTAACGTCAAAATTCAAGTAAAGGGCGTCAGCAAGGTTTTTGGCAAAAACCCCAAAAGCGCCCTTGAGCTTCGCGACCAGGGCTTAAAACGCCCTGAAATTCTTGAAAAAACCGGCCAAACCCTCGGGCTTTCTAACATCTCATTTGATGTCTACGAAGGCGAATTATTGGTGATTATGGGCCTATCGGGGTCGGGTAAATCAACCTTAATCCGCTGCCTTAACCGGCTCATCGACATCAGTGATGGGGATATCATCATCGACGACGAGCACATCCCGTCGTTGAGTGTTAAAGAACTGCTTGAGTGCCGCCGTCGGCACTTCTCGATGGTATTTCAGAACTTTGCCCTTTTCCCCCACAAAACGGTGCTGCAAAACGCCCAGTTCGGTTTGGAAATCCGTGGTATCGCTCCCGCCGAACGCGACAAAACGGCCCGCGAAGCCCTCACCCAGGTAGGGCTGGACGGCTGGGAGGATGCTTATCCCAACCAGCTATCCGGTGGCATGCAGCAGCGGGTTGGTCTGGCGCGCGCCCTGGCTAACGATGCCAGCGTACTGCTAATGGACGAAGCATTTTCGGCACTGGATCCTTTGATCCGTAAAGAGATGCAGGAAGAACTGCTACAGCTGCAGTCGAGAATGCAGAAAACCACCGTTTTCATTACCCACGATTTAGACGAGGCGCTTAACATCGGCGACCGCATCGTGCTGTTGAAAGACGGTGAGGTGGTGCAGATCGGCACCCCCGAACAGATCCTGACCCAGCCAGCCGATGACTATGTTCGGCGTTTCATCGAAGGGGTTGACCGCTCGCGCATTCTAACCGCCGAGAGCGCCATGCGCCCCGTGCGGACAACTGCTCGAAATGGCGATGGCCCGCGCACTGCGCTGCACCGTATGCGTGAAAACAGCGTGGACTCGATTTACGTGACCGATCGCGATCGCCATCTGCAAGGCCTACTTGAGGCCGAAGAAGCCAGCCGTGCGGTCGACGCAGGGGCCGATACGATAAGCGACTACTTAACCCAAGACTTCCGCACAGTGACGCGTGACGAGCCGCTCCAAAACCTCTTTGCTATGTTCAGCGAAAAGAGCTTCCCGATTGCCGTGGTCGACGATGAGAAGCGGCTGCTTGGCGTCGTAGTAAAAGGGGCAGTCCTCGATGAACTAGCTCGGGCAGGAGATCAATAATGGAAATTCAGAGCATCCCGTTAGGTGATTGGATTGAAGGCGGCCTTACGTGGCTCACCACTGAATACTCAGTGGTTACACGGGCCATTTCTCGCGTTACCCAAACAGGTATCGAAGGGCTCAACGCAGGCCTTATGTGGCTTCCCGTATGGGGCTTATTAGCACTTGTTGCGCTACTCTGCTGGAAGGCCGCATCACCTCGCTTAGCCATTGGCGCAGCCGCAGGCATGGCCTTGATCTGGAACCTGGGGCTTTGGGATCCGATGATCGAGACCCTAACCCTGGTGGTGATCGCCACGTTAGTGGCCGTGGTGATTGCCATTCCAGTGGGGATCTTGGCCGCGCTTTCCAATCGCTTGTACCGCGTCATCATGCCGGTACTCGATTTCATGCAGACCATGCCGGCCTTCGTTTACTTGATCCCGGCCATCCCCTTCTTCGGCATTGGCTCGGTCTCGGCGATTTTTGCCACGGTGATTTTCTCCATGCCGCCGGCCATTCGTTTTACTACGCTTGGGATTCGTCAGGTGCCTGTTGAGCTGATTGAAGCCGCCGACGCCTACGGGGCCAATCGCCGCCAAAAGCTCATTAAAGTGCAATTGCCGCTATCGCTGCCGACCGTTATGGCGGGGATCAACCAAACCATTATGCTCGCGCTTTCCATGGTGGTTATCGCGGCCATGATCGGGGCCGATGGCCTGGGCAGCGAAGTCTGGCGTGCCATTCAACGGTTGCGCCCGGGCGACGGCTTTGAAGCCGGTATCGCAGTCGTTATCCTGGCCATGATCCTCGACCGGCTGACCCAATCGTTGACCAAATCGCGCCGTTAACAGCCTATACTGACTCTTTGCGTCACACAGGCGTTGGAGGGCAAAACTTGCACAGCATGGGCTTCATGCGCATGCTGTGAGTGATACAAAGAAAGTACGACATTATCCATCAGTAGGAGCAAGTGAATGAAAACACGCATGCTAAATCAACGCATCCGCCTCGCCTCGTTGGCACTCGTTTCAAGCGCCGGCCTTGTCGCTGGCGGCATGGTTCAGGCCGACGAGAAAGGCACCGTTAACCTTGCTTACGTCGAATGGTCCTCTGAAGTGGCGTCGACCAACGTCGTGCGCGCTGTGCTCGAACAAGCGGGCTACGAAGTCGACATGACCTCCTTGTCCGCCGCTGCGATGTTCCAAGCGCTTTCTACCGGCGATGCCGACGCCATTGTGGCCGCTTGGCTGCCGTCGACCCATGAAAATTACATGGAGCGAGTGGGCGATAACGTTGAAGACCTCGGCCAGAACCTGGACGGCACCAAGCTGGGCCTCGTGGTACCTGAGTATACCGACGTTGACTCCATCGCCGACCTGAACGACAACGCTGACGCCTTTAACGGCGAGATTATCGGTATTGATCCTGGTGCGGGCCTGATGTCCCTCACCGAAGAGGTAGTGGATACCTATGATCTTGATCTTCAACTACGCAGCGGCAGCGGTGCTACGATGACCGCAGCGCTTTCAAGCGCTATTTCAAACGAAGAAGACATCGTGGTGACAGGCTGGACACCGCACTGGATGTTTGCCCGCTTTGACGTGAAGTACCTGGAAGACCCAGAGAACGTTTACGGTGGCGCAGAGCAAATTCACACGGTTGTACGTAATGGCTTAGAAGAAGACATGCCTGAAGCCTATGCCATTCTCGATGCCTTCGAGTGGACCCCTGAGCAAATGGGCGAAGTCATGCTCATGAATCAGGAAGAAGACAGCAACCCCTACGAAAATGCTAAGCAGTGGGTCGAAGATAACCAGGACGTGGTAGAGGAATGGCTTAACAGCTAATTCCAAACCTGGTAGATAGAGCTGAACTGGTGCGTAATTACGCACCAGTTCAGCTTAAATCCGTCTAAACCATAGATATGACCGGCATATATTTTAATAATGTTGATCATTACGAAAGTATATTGAGGAGTTTGCCGTGTTTAATAACATTATGGTGCCCGTTGATCTTGCCCATCTGGACACGCTAGAGCCCGCCTTAAGCGTGGTCGCCGATATGGCCAAACAGTATGACGCTCGCATTACGTACGTCGGCGTCACGGCCAATGCGCCCACCAGCGTTGCCCGCACCCCTCAGGAGTACGAGCAAAAGCTAGAAGCTTTCGCGCAGGATCGGCACAATGTTCATGGACAGCCCGTCAGCACCAAGGTCTACAGCTCGACAGACCCCATCGCCAATGTGGACGACTTGCTGGTGAAAGCTACCAAAGAGACGGGGGCCGACTTAGTCATGATGGCCACTCATTTGCCAAGTCATCTGGATGCTGTCATGCCTTCCCATGGCGGTAAAGTAGCCACACATACCGACGTATCTGTTTTCCTAATTCGTCTGACCCACTAAGCGGCGTAACGTCTTCATAGCTAAGGGAGCAACTTTGTGGATAACAAACCGCAAGACCAATCGCCTGATGAGAATGCCCCTTCGGAGGGTATTCCAGCGCCGGAAGGCGCGGCCAACTTAATTGATACCGATTATGTGATCGGTCAGGACAACATTACCGCTTCTCCAATGGGGATAGACGTTGACCTGCACGGCAAGGTTTTCATCTTCTCTTCAATCGTGATCCTTCTGTTTGTGATCCTGACGCTAGCCCTGCAGGAACAGATGGAGCCGATCTTCAACAGCATGTTCAGCTTCCTGACCACCAACCTGGGCTGGTTTTTCCTGCTCGGGGCTAATGTTTTCGTGGTTCTGGCCTTAGTACTGATCTTTACACCGCTGGGTAAGGTGCGCATCGGCGGCGCTGATGCTACACCGGACTTTGGCTACGCCGGTTGGTTCTCGATGCTGTTCGCCGCTGGCATGGGCATCGGTCTGATGTTCTACGGCGTATCCGAGCCGCTGGGCCATTACGGTACCGCCATGGGGGGCATCACCACTGAAGACGGTGTGCGTACCGATTGGGCGCCGCTAGGTGGCGCTGCGGGTGACCAAGCTGGCGCCATCGATCTGAGCATGGCCGCCACCATCTTCCACTGGGGCTTTCACCCGTGGGGCGCCTACGCCATCGTCGGTCTATCTCTAGCGATTTTTGCCTTTAACAAAGGTCTACCGTTGACCATGCGCTCGATTTTCTACCCAATTCTGGGTGAGCGTATTTGGGGTTGGCCGGGCCACGTGATCGATATCCTGGCGGTGTTTGCCACCCTGTTTGGCCTGACCACCTCGCTAGGCATCGGCGCCACCCAAGCGGCTGGGGGCCTCAACTACCTGTTCGGCATTCCCTCCGGTGATACCACCTTGGTGTTGCTGATCTTGGGGATTACCATCGTGGCTCTTGGCTCTATCTTGCTCGGCGTGGATAAAGGCGTACAGCGCCTCTCACAGCTCAACATGGTACTCGCCGCTTTACTGCTGCTGTTCGTGATTGCCGTGGGTCCGACACTGATGATCGCTACCGGCATAATTGACAACCTGATCGGATATGTGACCCACCTACCGGCGTTCTCAATGCCGTTCGGGCGTGAGGATGCCAATTTCAGTCAAGGCTGGACAGCCTTCTACTGGGCTTGGTGGATTGCCTGGTCACCCTTCGTCGGCATGTTTATCGCCCGGGTTAGCCGCGGTCGTACCGTGCGTGAGTTCCTCATCTCGGTGCTGCTGGTGCCAACGATGGCCTCGGTGGTGTGGATGACCGCCTTCGGTACCACTGCCATTGATCAGGTGGTAAATGAAGGTATCACCGAAGTGCAAGATGCCGCTCTGGAACTACAGCTATTCACCATGCTGGAGTATTTGCCGCTAACCGCCATTACCTCCTTTGTCGGTATCACGCTGGTGATTGTGTTCTTCATCACCTCGTCGGACTCCGGTTCGCTGGTAATCGACTCCATCACCGCCGGCGGCAAGGTGGACGCTCCCAAGCCCCAACGTATCTTCTGGGCGCTGATTGAGGGGGCGCTGGCCATCGCACTGCTGCTGGGTGGTGGCCTGGCCGCACTGCAGACGGCCGCCCTCACCACCGGGCTGCCCTTCACCCTGGTGCTGCTGGTGGGCTGCTACGGTATCGTCAAGGGGCTGATGAGCGAACCGCGAGCTAAATAAAGCGCGCTAATCTCAATAACTAATAGCTTCAATGACTAAGGGCAGCCTTCGTGCTGCCCTTTTTTATGCTTATCTGTTTCATCGATTTACCGTTTTTGCCGGCGGCGCTTTACCATGCATCAACTCCAAAGCGCGCCTAACGGTGTGCTTGGCTCATAGTGGGTAGCAATTTGCGCCTGAAATAGCTCAGCCGTCGCCAGAGCGTCAACTAATGCATGGTGGCCTTGATAGCTAGGTAGCCCATAGCGACGACGGCTGGCATCAAGGCGTATTGATACCGGCGGGCGCCCCAACCAACGACGAAAGCGTGCCCAGAGCTTCTGGCGATAAATGCGCGCTTCAAGCGACATTGTATCGATCACCGGAAACATGACCCCTTCTCCCCGCCGCGCTTTGATAGCCGCATCCAGAAACGGGCGTTCTATGTGGCGGAAATGCACCACGACAATACGTCCGGCGATTGCGTCTAGCAGGGTATCGGTTATCGCCTCTAGATCCGGGGCGTTAGCGATCTCAGAATGGGTGATATGATGAAAGGTAATCGACTTTTCATCGAGCGGTCGCGGTGGTTTCACCACCCAATAGCGACGTTCAGCGAGCTTGATACGCCCAAGCGTAAATGGCACCAAGCCAATACTTACGATGGCGTGGCGACGTTCATCAAGCCCCGTGGTCTCCATATCCAAGGCGACCATCGGCACCTCGGCAATAGGCGTATCCAGGCTCGGCGGAGGCGTCGTGAAAAAACGTTTAAGCGACGGCTCATGACTCACCGCCGCACGTTTTTGCATGTATGCCGCCCAATCTGCCTGGGTGATTTTTTGCCGCGGGCGAATAAGCGTCATTTCAGCGTCCCGCCCGGTGGGCCGGCACCGGATAGCGGAACTTCAGGAATTTTTGCGCATTGCTTAGCACCTGAAAGGCATCCTTAAGCGTGTGCCGCTCGCTGTCGGCGACGTTTTCCGGCTCGATATTGTTATCAGGCACGCGTTCTTCCTCAAGATCGATCACCTGGTGGCGCAGGCGGGACATACACATAAACTCAAAGGCATAGCTTAGCTTGTCGCTCACCCCAGAGGCCAATAGCTGGGTATCGGCAATGGCGTCCAGCCGCTGAAAGGTGTTTTGGGCCTTTGAGCCACAGGCCAAGGCGTGCACGCGGATTAAGTCGACCATGGGGGCGGTTCCCCGGCGCTTTAGATTAATCGAGTTATTGTGCTTGCCATCTTTTTCCATCACGAAGGTGCGGAAGAACCCTAAGGGCGGCGTGCGATTTAGAGCGTTGCGTGCCATGGCCGCTAAAAAGAGCGGCGACTGAGGCGCCTGTTCGGCAATAAGATCCTGCAGAGCCTCAACGAACACGTCCTCGCCGTAAAGACTATCAAGATCAAAAAAGATCGAGCTATGCAGCAGCCTCTCGGGCGTAGGGTTGGCGATCCAGTCGGTAAAGTAGCTTTTCCAGACACTCAGCGGTTGACGCCACTGAGTATTGGTCGCCATCACGTCGCCTTTGCAGTAAGTGTACCCACAGGCGTCCAAACCATCGCTAACGAAGGTCGCCAGCGCTTTAAAATAGGCGTCGTGCTCGTCGGGTACAAAGTCGTCAGAGAGGATCAGCGCATTATCCTGATCGGTGACGATGCTTTGCTCGTTTCTTGCCATCGACCCGTTCACCATGAAGCAATAGGGCACGGGCGGCGGGCCGAGCGACTCCTCAGCGAGTTCCAGCAGGCGGCGGGTAAAACTGCGCCCAATCGTCGACAGCGCGCTCCCCACCATGTGGGAATTAGCCCCTTCCTGTACCATCCTAACAAAAGCAGCGCGCACGTCCGGAGCCAAGCGCGCCAAGCCCTCAACGCTCGATTGGTTGAAAATATTGCTCACCAAATAAAGCCCGCTATGGGTTTCGTAGCGGATAATATCGGAAAGATGCACCACGCCCATCGGTCGCTGACGGTAGAGAACCGGCAAGTGATGAACGTTGTTACGCAGCATGGTGAGCATTGCTTCGTAAATCGAGGCGTCCGACTGAACCGAAATGAGTCGTGGCGACACGACCTCACCCACGGGAGTTTGCGGCGAAAGCCCCTCGGCCACCACACGGGTACGGAAATCGCTATCGGTCAAAATACCGCATACCTGCCAGGTGTGCCCTTCGCTGTCTTGAAAGCTAAAGCGTGGATGTGTGCTGCCCTCTTTAAGCACCAACACCGCCGACGCTTGGGCCAGGCTAACCTGCTCTGCCGCCTTCTGAACCGTGGTGGTTTCTTCAACCATCACGGGGTAACGCGTCACCAGCTTACGAATCCGCGTGACCATCATGTCATTGGATTTCTTTTGCTGCTCGGCAGCGGTTTCCAGGCGGGGGCGTTCTAGCTCAACAAAATCAGCAAAGTCATCGTCGTCGTCGCATAGCTGTTTGAAGACATCGCCGGGAATAAAGTAAATCAGGGTGTCTTCGATGGCGCGGGCAGGGAAATGCACCTTCTGGTCGCGCAGCAAGCTGAAGTGACCAAAGATATCGCCTTCCCCCAGCCGATTGTAAAGCTCACCCTGGCGACGATACACCTCCACCGCGCCACTGCGGATATAGCAAAGGTCGGTCATCGTTTCGTTCAGCGTCAGAATATCGCTGCCGGTTTTAAAGTAACTGACCTCAATCCGGCTGGCGATTTCATCCAATAGGGCGTCGGGGAGCCTATCGAAAGGCGGAAACTGCCCCATATGCTGGCGTACTTCTAATAGTTCAACGTCCATGCTTCCTCCTCATGCCGCAACGATGAGTTCCGCGCCACAACCTCATTCCCAGGCCCTCTTAACAAGAGTGTGGCGCGAAGCTTAAGACGCGTAAACCCCAACCATAAAAAAGCCCGGCGCTGTTGCGCCGGGCTTAGGGAATCGCCTTGTTGCGATATCAGCCAGTCATGTTACAAACACATTTTGCCAACAATGTTATATAACTAGCTATGCAACATGTGGTGACTGCTTACGATTGCGCCATTTCCTGAACACGCTGCATCATTTCAGGATCTTGCTGGATAGTTTGACCAATCGCATTGAAGATATCAACATCCAGGCCGCTATCTTCCACCACTTCGATCATACGCTCATTGGCTTCGGTGCGAACTTCCTGCTGAGCAGATTCATCTTCTGCTTCTTGCAGGCGCTGGGTGTACTCTTGAGAAAGTACCGCAATTTCTTGAGACGCATCGGCAAACTGCTGTAGCTGCTCATCAGAGAAATCTTGGGTTGGCGCTGCTTCTTGAGTGGCCATCGACCCTTGGGTAGATTCCTGATCCTGCTGAGCGTGAGCCGTTGCCGTCATTAGACCGGTCGCGAGTAGAGCGGCAAAAAATAGAGCAGTCATACGTTGCATATAAGAAAACCTCAGTTAACGCGTTATGAATGTGCCTACTAGGACGTGGACGAATTAACGAGGTTCAATTTTTCGTGTAAAAGTATGTAACTAAAAGAGCATTAGATAATTATTGCACCGACCCACATTGAGAGACTTATGAACATTGTTCCATCGTTTATCCGTCAGCGAGACGCTGCGTCGTTAGGATTACTCGCCATGCCCGTGGTGTTTGTACTGCTCTGGAGCACGGGCTTTATTGGGGCCAAGTTTGGTCTTCCTTACGCTGAACCCTTCACTTTTTTGTTTATACGCTTTGCCCTGACGATCCTCCTACTAACGCCCCTTGTATGGATGTTAAAAATTTCCTGGCCTTCATCACCTAAGTTATGGATGCACATCGCTATTTCGGGTCTTCTTGTGCATGGCACATATCTGGGTGGCGTTTTCTACGGTATCGCGCTCGGCATGCCGGCGGGCTTGGCCTCATTATTGGTAGGGCTGCAGCCGCTGCTCACGGCCGCCTGCGCTGGCCCTCTATTGGGTGAGCGCCTGGTCAAGCAGCAATGGCTAGGCTTAGTGCTAGGCTTGGTCGGCATTAGTGCCGTACTCGGCAGCCAACTGGAGCTGGGACAATCGCTGTTCAGTGGTTTTGGCGTGGGCGCTTTGTTAAGTGTGCTAGCGGCACTGGTGGGAATTTCACTGGGTACGCTTTACCAAAAACGCTTTTGTACGCGCATGCCGCTGCTGTCAGGGGCCGTTATTCAATACCTTGCCGCTGGCGGGCTATTGGGGGTCGGGGCACTGCTATTCGAAAGCCGAGACGTCACCTGGTCACTTACTTTTATCTTGACGCTTAGCTGGTTAGTACTGGTTCTTTCAATAGCCGCCATCTTATTACTCATGGCGCTAATCAAAAAAGGCGAAGCATCGCGGGTAGCGAGCCTATTTTACTTGGTTCCCCCCGTTACCGCATTGCAAGCGTGGTGGCTATTCGATGAGCGGCTTTCCTGGGTAGGGCTTGGAGGGATGTTCATTGCCATTGCCGGTGTCGTGCTAACGGTACGTAAACCGCTATCAAAGCGTCATTAACATAACGATATTAATACCCTAGGGTTTGTATGAAAACGTCTGAACATCATCATTGCGCGCGCGTAAACGGGCGCTGTAACCGTTGCGACACCCCGGTTCCTTTTGCCTTTACCATGGCATTCCAACCGATTGTCGATGTTGCTGCGCGGCGAGTGATTTATTATGAAGCGCTGGTTCGCGGCCCTGATGGAGAGTCAGCCGGTAGCATACTTGGGCAGGTCACCGATGAGTTGCTCTATCGATTTGATCAAGAATGCCGAATAAAAGCGATTGAATTAGCCAGCGCGTTAGACATGCAGGCGCGCCTGTCGATCAACTTTTTACCTAATGCGGTTTACGAGCCGGAGGCATGCATCCAAGCCACGCTGGAAACCTCAAAGCGGGTAGGCTGGCCGACCGAACGGCTGAACTTTGAGATTACCGAAACAGAACGCGTCCAAGACCGGCAGCATATGCGTAACATCATCGAAAGTTACCGCGAGATGGGCTTTACCACCTCACTGGACGACTTCGGCAATGGCTACGCTAATCTGGATTTACTCACCGACCTGCGCCCGGACACCCTGAAGATTGACCGCGACATTGTGATGAACTGCGATAGCAATAAGCGCCGCCAGGCAATCCTGCGCAGCTTGGTCGCGTTGGCAAAGACATTGGGCACCCAGCTAGTCGCGGAAGGTGTCGAAACCCGTGATGAATCACGCTGTTTGCTGGCGCTGGGCATCCCGGTACAGCAGGGTTTTTACTTTGCCCGGCCGCAACTCGAAGCGCTGCCTGTCATCGCTGACGAACTATACGACTAACCCAAACAGCGACCATGGCAACGATACCAGGTTAGTTATTAGCCGAGATATGCTGCAAATACTCGGCCCCACCTAAGTTGCGCATCTGTTGACGCACCCATTGGCTGCGTTGCTCCACTTGCGGACTAGGCTGCGATGCGCTTCGCGTGAGAGGGCTAGGCAAAATCGCCGCTAGCAGACTGGCCTGGCGATCTGTTAACGCGCTTGCCGATACGCCGAAATAGTGCTGCGCGGCGGCTTCTAGCCCAAACACTCCGGTATCCCACTCTGCCACGTTGAGATAGACCTCTAAAATTCGCTGCTTGCCCCATAGCAGCTCAATCAAGACCGTAAACCACGCTTCAAATCCCTTACGGATCCAACTTCTACCCGTCCATAAAAAGACATTTTTAGCGGTTTGCTGACTCAGCGTACTCGCCCCTCGTAAACGACCGCCGTCACGGCTGGCCTCTAAGGCACGGCGCAACTCAACGAAATCGAACCCATGGTGGTTGGGAAATCGCTGATCTTCAGCGGCGATAACCGCCACCTTCGCCGAACTGGCGAGTTCTTCCCAACCTCGCCACTCCTGGTGCAAACGTATCGGTTCGCTGTAAACCCAGCTTTGGATTTTACGCTCGACCATCACCATAGAGCCCGGCGGAGGAACCACGCGAAACAGCATCACCAGGCTCACCGACAAGGCCACGAAAAGAAACACGCCACGCCAGACCCACCACCAAAGCCAGCTTGCCAAGCGACGTAGCGCGCGTTTCAACATGCAGCCCCCTCAACGCTTTATCAAGTGGTCAGCATGGTAACGCAGGTGATCGTCGATAAAGGATGCAATAAAGAAATAGCTGTGATCGTAACCCGGTTGCCGACGCAACGTCAGCGGATGGTCGTGTTCTTCGCACACTGCTTCTAAGCGCTCGGGCTGCAGCTGCTCTTCAAGGAATTGATCAGCTTCACCTTGGTCGATAAACAACCGTTGGCGCGAAGCGCCGTTGGCGACTAGCTCGCAGGCATCGTACTGGCGCCACCGCGCCGGGTCATCACCCAGGTAGCTGGAAAATGCCTTTTGGCCCCACGGGCAGTTCATTGGGTTCACAACCGGCGAGAAGGCTGATACAGAACGAAACCGCCCCGGATGGCGCAGCGCCAGAATGAGGGCACCATGCCCGCCCATGGAATGACCGCTGATCGATTCGCGACCGTTCACCGGGAAGTGCTGACGAACCACCGACGGCAACTCCTCGATCACGTAATCATACATACGGTAGTGGGACTTCCACGGGGTCTCAGTGGCGTTGACGTAAAAGCCAGCGCCGGAGCCGAGGTCATAACTTTCATGCTCGCCAGGCAAATCGGTGCCTCGCGGGCTGGTATCAGGGCAGACAATGGCGATGCCCAGCTCCGCGGCCAAGCGATGCGCGCCAGCTTTCTGCATGAAATTTTCGTCGTTGCAGGTCAGCCCCGACAACCACCACAGCAACGGCACCCGTTCCTCTTCCGCTTGAGGCGGTAAATAGACGGCAAAGACCATGTCGCAGTCCAGCGCACGTGAGTAGTGGCGATAGCGCTTGTGCCAACCACCATGACTGCGGTTAGCCGAGACCAATTCTAGGGTTTCACTCATGCTCATGAGCTGGCTCCTTTTAAGCAGCAAAACGCGGCGGGGATCCCCGCCGCGCCCTTTCTTATGCCCTCTATCATACTCAGTAATGCAGTACGGTACGAATGCTCTTACCCGCATGCAGCAGGTCAAACGCCTCGTTAATCTTTTCGAACGGCATATCGTGGGTGATAAAGTCGTCGATATTGAGTTCGCCGTTCATATAGCGCTCAACATAGCCCGGCAGTTCGGTACGGCCTTTTACGCCACCAAACGCCGAGCCTTTCCAGACCCGGCCTGTGACCAGTTGGAACGGGCGAGTAGAGATTTCTTCACCAGCGCCGGCGACACCGATGATGATCGACTCGCCCCAACCTTTGTGGCAGCACTCAAGCGCCGAACGCATGACATTGACGTTGCCGATACACTCGAACGAGTAATCCACCCCGCCGTCGGTCATATCGACGATGACTTGCTGAATCGGGTCGCTGTAGTCTTTGGGGTTGACGAAATCCGTGGCGCCGAACTGCTTGGCCAACTCGAATTTGTCGGGATTGACGTCAATCGCGATGATTTTCGACGCCTTGGCCATGGCGGCCCCTTGGATGACCGCCAGGCCAATCGCGCCCAGACCGAAGACGGCAATCGTCGCGCCAGGCTCCACCTTGGCGGTATTGAGCACCGCGCCAATACCGGTGGTCACGCCGCAGCCCAGCAGGCAGATTTTATCCATCGGCGCTTCTTTGGAAACCACCGCAAGAGATACTTCAGGCAGCACGGTATATTCGCTGAACGTGGAGGTGCCCATATAGTGGTGGAGCATCTTGCCGTCTAACGAAAAACGCGAGGTGCCATCCGGCATTACGCCTTTGCCCTGAGTGGCGCGAACGCTGCCACATAGGTTGGTTTTACCCGATAAACAGAATTTACACTGACCACACTCGGCGGTATAAAGCGGAATGACATGGTCGCCGGGCTTGAGGCTGGTAACGCCCTCGCCAATTTCCTGAACGACCCCGGCGCCTTCGTGACCCAGCACAGCGGGAAAGTTACCTTCTGGATCCGCGCCGGAAAGCGTATAGGCATCCGTATGGCAAACGCTGGTGGCGGCCATTTTGACCAAGACCTCGCCCGCTTTAGGGCCCTCCACATCAATCTCGACGAGTTCTAAGGGCTTACCTGCTTCCAGTGCTACCGCAGCACGTGACTTCATTCTATTGCTCCTTTACAGCCTGTCGGCTCCGCGCCGTTCAGCGCGGGCGTATGATTTACTCGTCGTCGGACGTGACCGGTTGATACTCAATGGGTAGCCACTGATAACCGTCGCCGTCCTCGATAATATGCCCGATACCCGGGAACGGCATATGTGCGCCAGCGACCCAATGCTTGTCGTTGACCGCCTCGTCGAGCACGGCTTCGCGGGTTTCAATCGCCTGAGCCGGGTCGGAGTCGAACTCGATGGCGACCGTGGGATCGTCAAACTGGACGCCGTAGCTATGGACTACATCGCCCCATACCAGCATGGCGTCGTCGTCACCGCGCAACATGAAGCTGGTATGGCCCGGCGTATGGCCGTGGGTGTCCTGGGCCACAATGCCCATCAGCATTTCGTCACCCGGTTCGAAGGGTGTGAAGCGGCCATCTTCCTGATAGGGCGCAACGGCGTCCTGAGCCATCCTGAAAAACGCCTTGCTGCCTTCCTCGGCCTCTTCTTCATGGGATTCGCTGAGCCAGAAATCGGCGTCCTGCTGGCTGGCGCGCAGCTCGGCGTTGGGATAGACGGCCTCACCGTCGCGGGTCAGCCCGCAGACATGATCCGGGTGAAGGTGGGTCATCAGAATGGTATCGACGTCTTCGGGCTGGTAGCCGGACGCGCGAAGATTATCTTCAACATGCCCAAGCGTCGGGCCAAAGCAAGCCGCCGAACCCGCATCCACCAGGACGAGGTTTTCACCGGTATTGATCAAAAAGGCGTTCACGGCAGTCTGCACGCCGTCTTCGGTGTCGATGAACAGCGCATTGAGGTGCTCACGAATATCATCTTGCCCCATGCCCTTGAGCAGCTGGGTTTCAATGGCGGTATACCCGTCGTACAGCGCCGTGACTTCGTGGTCATCGACCATCATCCTGAACCAGCCTGACACCTGCTCGGGCCGTTGATCAGGGGCCGCCACCGCGCTTAACGAAACCCCCATGGTCAGCAGCAACGCTGCTTTGCCGGCGCTTGGAATCAATAAATGCTGAGACACTGATCACCTCCTGGTTTAAAAATAGAGCTGCCCCGCCCGATAGTCCGAGGTTATTCACGGCACGAGGCACTTACTCTACAAAGCTAGTACATAGCGCTTCGATTAATGACAGTGTAGGTCAGCTAGGCGATGGGGATAAAGCGGGATACACTCATAAGATTATTGCCACTGTGCAACAATACACACCAAGCAGGACAGCCTTATGCAACGCTGGGACCGAATTGAAGCTTTTATTGAAGTCGTACGCCACGAGAGTTTCTCGGCAGCGGCTCGCCACCTCAAGGTCTCCACGTCTCACATCAGCCGTCTGGTAAGTCAGTTGGAAAACCAGTTGGGCGTTCAACTGTTGTACCGCACTACCCGTCAGATCCGCTTGACCGATGCCGGGGCTATTTACGTCGAGCACTGTCGGCACTTATTTGACGGCTTACGCGATGCCGAGCAAGCGCTAAGCGAACAGCAGGCCAAACCCCACGGCGTATTAAAGCTCACCTCAGCGACGACCTTCGGCGAGCGCTATATCGCGCCGCTAGTCAATGATTTTCAATGCTTGCACCCCCAGTTGGACGTGCACATGCACTTTACCAATCGTCCGGTCGAACTGATTGATGAAGGATTTGATATTGGCATTCGCATGGGGGTGCTCAGGGATTCGAGTATGATCGCGCGCCGCCTGTGTAAACGTCGCGAGTACATCGTTGGCTCGCAAGCCTACTTTCGCCAAGCGACGCGGCCGCATACGCTCAGCGAATTAAGTCAACACCGCTGCCTGGTGGGCTCGCGGCCTAACTGGCTGTTTGAAGTCAACGGCCAGCAGCGCGAAGTAAAAGTTACCGGCTGTTGGCAGGCAAACTCAGGGCCCGCGTTACTCGATGCCACGCTAAAAGGCCTGGGTATTGCCCAACTGCCTGACTATTATGTGGCGCCTTATCTTGCCAGCGGTGAATTGGTGGCGGTGCTGGAGCCCTTTCAGCATCACGATACAGGGGTATGGGCAGTTTACCCCCGCCACCGCCATCTTTCTCCCAAAATACGCCAGCTGGTGGACTACCTCGTCGCGCATATTGATCAGGTTCTGCCTAACACTCAATGGCGTTAACCGCGAGCCCCCCACGCGATGTTTCTTTGTATTTATCCTGCATATCGCGCCCGGTATCGCGCATGGTGCGGATCACCTTATCAAGCGATATAAAATGCTGGCCGTCGCCGTGCAATGCCATGCGCGCCGCATTAATGGCTTTCACCGACGCAATCGCGTTGCGCTCGATGCACGGCACCTGCACAAGCCCTCCTACCGGGTCGCAGGTTAAACCAAGGTTGTGCTCCAGGCCGATTTCAGCGGCATTCTCAACTTGCGCTGGCGTTCCGCCCAACACTTCGGCCAACCCGGCGGCGGCCATAGCACACGCCGATCCCACCTCGCCTTGGCAGCCGACTTCCGCCCCCGAAATAGACGCATTTTGCTTACATAAAATACCCACCGCTCCGGCGGCAAGTAAAAATTTCACGATATCTTCGGCCCCTGCCTCGGGTTCAAACTTGAGATAATAAGCCAGTACGGCTGGCACGATGCCGGCGGCCCCGTTGGTCGGGGCGGTGACCATGCGCCGACCCGCGGCGTTTTCTTCGTTCACCGCTAGGGCGTAAACATTGACCCAGTCCATGGCCGAAAAGCTCGTTACAATCAGCCGCTGGTCGTCTACCGGATGCAATAACTGCTGATGCACTTGGTGGGCACGACGCCTCACATTCAAGCCACCGGGCAAATAACCGGTAGCACGCAACCCGTTGTCGATACATTCGCGCATGGCCTGCCAAATACGCGCCAGTTCATCGTCAATGCGTGCTTCACTGCGCCATACTCGCTCATTGGCGCGCATCAGTTGACTAATCGATAGCTGGTGTTTGGCGCATTGCGAAAGCAGTTCTTCCGCCGTATTAAACGGGTAGGTAAGGACGGCGTTGTCCTCCCCAGGTCCACCCTGATCGGCCTGGGCCTGATCAACATAAAAACCGCCGCCGAGGGAGTAATAGGTATTGCTCGCCACGCATTCTTCGCCCTGATAGGCGCACAACGTCATGGCGTTAGGATGAAAGTCGAGGCTCTCCGACGACCAGTGGATATCATGCTGGCGCGAGAAATCGACCTGCTGGCCAGCCGCTAGTTCCAGCGGAGTGCCTTCATCCAGCGCTTTTACACGGGCGTCGATGGTCATCGGGTCTATCGCCTCTGGCGTTTCGCCCATCAAGCCCATGATTACAGCGCGGTCGGTTCCGTGGCCTATCCCGGTGGCCGAGAGGGAACCATACAGCGTCACCTCAAGACGACTGACCGACAACGCTTTTAATCCGAGACTGAAATCCCGCGCCGCCCGCATCGGGCCCACTGTGTGCGAACTCGAGGGTCCGATTCCGATCCGAAATAGGTCAAACACGCTGATCGCCATATCCCCCTCCCGTATTCCTTAAGCAATACCTAGTGCTACTTTGCAGTGCAGGTGTATCGACGTCGAGTAGAAGATGCCAATCTCGGCGTGCGGTCATAGAAAGGTGACGATATAATGAACATTCACTATCGGATGTTTATGAACGGCTCGGTTATTTCTATTCACAAGGATACTGCATGTCTGACACCCCCCTCGCTTGGCCACTTGGCTTCCGCTCAACGTTAATCAAAGCCATTCTATACCTGCTGGCCGTTGGCGCGATTTCCCAAGGGGCCTACCTCGAAGCACTCTATCTCCCTGAGGTGCGCTTCCCCGAATTCGGATTTACCGAGCTAACGCAGACCTTAGTGCTTTCCTTGAGCTGCCTACTGCTGATTTATGTACGCCACATTCTCAAAGTATGGCCCACGGTCACGCTGCTGCTGTTGGCGTTTATCGGCTCGTCGCTCGTTCGCGAACAGGACTATTTCCTTGACCGTTTTGTGGCCGATGGTGCCTGGCAAATCATTGTGACGTTGATTGTGGTGCCTTCGTTAATCTGGGTTGTGCTACATCGGCGCCGATTCATGGACGAATTTATGCATTATAGCAACTCGTTTTCTTTCGGCTTGTTCACCGCCGGCGTGTTAACCACTTATATCTTTTCACGCCTGTATGGCCGTCAGGAAATGTGGCAAGCCGTTCTTCAGGAAAATTTCGTACGCGACTTTAAAGATATCGCTGAAGAAGTGGTCGAGCTCTTGGGCTATTCGCTGATTCTGTTCGCCATGATTGAGCTAATGCTATTCGCCCGCCGTGTGCATAAAGCGCGCCTTGAACGATCCTAGACACATTCTTGTTTGATAACGATAAAAAAGCCCGCCGTTTTTGCAAACGGCGGGCTTTTTAGCGAATGACGCCACGCGCTATTCGTCGAGGAATGAACGCAGCGGTTCGGAGCGGCTGGGATGACGCAGCTTGCGTAACGCCTTCGCTTCAATCTGACGAATTCGCTCACGGGTCACGTCGAACTGTTTGCCGACTTCTTCCAGCGTATGGTCGGTATTCATATCAATACCGAAACGCATGCGCAGCACTTTCGCCTCACGGGCCGTCAAACCACCCAGCACATTGCGTGTGGCTTCGATCAACCCTTCGCCTGTGGCCATATCGATCGGCAGCAGCATCGTACCGTCTTCGATAAAGTCGCCGAGATGCGAGTCATCGTCGTCACCAATGGGCGTCTCCATGGAGATCGGCTCTTTGGCGATTTTGAGCACCTTGCGCACTTTGTCTTCGGGCATTTCCAAACGCTCGCCCAGCTCTTCCGGCGTCGGTTCGCGGCCCATTTCCTGCAGCATCTGGCGCGATACACGGTTGAGCTTGTTGATCGTTTCGATCATATGCACCGGAATACGGATGGTGCGCGCCTGGTCGGCGATAGAGCGAGTGATCGCCTGACGAATCCACCATGTCGCGTAGGTGGAGAATTTATAGCCGCGGCGATATTCAAACTTGTCTACCGCTTTCATCAAGCCGATATTGCCTTCCTGGATTAGATCCAAGAATTGGAGACCCCGGTTGGTGTACTTCTTAGCAATCGAGATCACCAAGCGCAGGTTGGCTTCAACCATTTCTTTCTTGGCACGACGCGCTTTCGCTTCACCAATCGAGAGTTTGCGATTGACCTCTTTAAGATTGGCCACGCTGAGCTGAACCATGTCCTCTTCAAATGCGATCTTGCGCTGAGAACGGGCGATATCAGCACGCAGCGGCTCTAAACGATCGGCAAATTTGGGCTGCTCGGCCTGGAAAGCATCAAGCCACTTGGGATCAGACTCACTCCCCGGGAATGACTTGATAAAGGTCTTACGCGGCACCTTGGCTTTCTTCACGCACAGTTGCATCACCGCTTTTTCTTGGGCACGCACTTGCTCAACGCTGATACGCACTTGCCCAACGAGGCGTTCAAAGTGCTTGGGCACCAGTTTGATCGGTGAGAAAAGCACCGCCAAGCGGGCTTTTTCGGCTTTTAGCTCGGCACTGCCGCGACCGTGCTTAGCAAGCGCGGCTTCCACCAAGGCGTTCTGCTCGCGAATCTGTTCAAAACGCGCACGCGCCTCTTCAGGATCCGGACCGCCTTCACTTGCCGTGGAATCGTCGTCCTCGTCGTCGCCATCACCTTCAACGTCGTCGTCGACCTCTGCCTCGGGCTCCGGCTCGGGCACTTCGGCTTCAGCCACGCCGGGGATGCCTTCATCGGGGTCAATAAAGCCGGAGAAAAGATCAGACAAGCGGCCAGGAGCCTCCTCGTCTTGAGTCGCGTCGTAGGCGTCCAAAATAGACGCAACGGCACCCGGCAAATAGGCCAGCGCCGACATGACTTCACGGGTACCCTCTTCGATCCGCTTGGCGATTTCAATTTCGCCTTCGCGGGTCAAAAGCTCAACCGTACCCATTTCGCGCATATACATACGCACTGGGTCAGTGGTGCGACCGACGTCGCTTTCCACGGCGGCGAGGGCCGCGACGGCCTCTTCCGCAGCGGACTCGTCCGTGGATTGATCCGACATCATCAAAGTGTCTTCATCTGGCGCTTCCTCAACGACACTAATACCCATGTCGTTGATCATGCCAATGATGTCTTCCACTTGATCCGGGTCGGCGATGTCCTCGGGTAGATGGTCGTTGACCTCGGCATAGGTCAGGTAGCCCTGTTCCTTGCCGCGCGCGATCAACTCCTTCAGACGTGACTGCTGCTGCGCATTTCCAGCCATAGAAACCCTATCTCGACGAAGAAGAATGAAGCACCTGAAGCGCTGATAAAAAACCTAATGAGCCGAACAGTATAGCGCGATCGGCACGAGTTTTTCCAGTTTGTGTATTTGCGCTGTCATTCAGGTGTGTTAGGTTGATTGGTTAGCCAGTTTTTAGCTTCTAGCCACCTATCTGGAGGCAACCCGACGGTATTTCAACCCACCGCCTGCCCCGCATTACGTTATTGCTGCCGCTGAGACAGCTCTACTAGCAACTCTTTAACTCGCTGCTTCTGGGCTTTATCAAGCTTTTGTCCATCACGTTCTTGGGCAAGCAAGGCATCATATTCCTCCTGAGGAGATTGCTGACGCCGAACATGATCCAGGTGCGCCACTAAACCGGCTAGCTCTGTCTCGCGCGTCGCTTTCGAAATTAACAACTCCCGCTGAGCCAAGGCACTTAATTGCTCGCCTTCGGCACTGCCTTGAAAATGCGCCAAAATCACTTGCGGGCTGCGATAACGACCCGCCCTGAGAAGTGCTAGCAAGTCTCGGCAGAGCCGAGTTTCATCACTGCCCACCCCGTCACTACTCATCGGCAACCAGCCATCGCCTTCGGGCAAGGCGGTCACTAACCTCGGCTCGTGAAGCAACAACTGGATAATTCGACCCACCGGCGAGAGCGCTTGCTTGCGCGTCGACCGACGCGCGGGCGCTTGCGCCTCCTCGTTAGAGGGCGCGATACCCGGCGTGCTCTTCGGCTCTTCCTGCGCTTGGCGCTGACTAGCCGTCTTCGCCGCACGCTTTTCGAGCAACCCTTTCAACTGCTCCTGCGCCAAACCGCTCCGCTTGGCCAACGACTCAAGCAGTAGCGATTTGAGCATGCCTTCAGGCACTTTTCCCAATGACTCAAGCACCTGACTGGCAAACCGCTCGCGCCCTTCCACGGTGTTCAAATCGCGCCCTTGAGCTGCTTGTTCGAAAAGAAATTCAGACAGCGGCATCGCACAGGTAACGCGGTTCTGAAATGCCTCAGTGCCCTCGCGGCGCACCAACGTATCCGGGTCATCGCCTTCCGGCAGAAACAAAAAACGCGCCTCGCGGCCATCGATCATCATGGGCAGGGCGGTTTCGAGCGCTCGACTGGCCGCCTGCAGACCGGCGCGATCACCGTCAAAACAAAACACCACGCGGCTCACCAACCGAAACAAACGGCTCAAATGGTCTTCCGTGGTCGCCGTCCCAAGCGTTGCAACGGCATTGTGAATACCGTACTGAGCCAACGCGACCACATCCATGTAGCCTTCCACCATGACCAACTGCTCAAGCTTGTTAGACGCCTGGCGTGCTTCATAAAGACCGTACAGCTCTCGGCCTTTATGAAACACCGGCGTTTCGGGGGAGTTCAGATATTTAGGCTGATCATCGCCCATCACCCGCCCACCAAAGGCAATGGTGCGCCCACGCAGATCACGAATGGGGAACATCACCCGGTCGCGGAAACGATCGTAGGTGCGCCCGGTATCCTCACGATGAATCAGCAGGCCGTACTCCACCTGAACCGGCTCGCTGATGCCGCGCTCATTCAAATGCAGCTTCAGCGCCTCCCATTCAGCCGGCGCATAGCCAATGCCATAGGCCTTAATCACATCGTCCGAGAGCCCGCGATTCGCCAAGTAGCGCTGAGCAGGCTGGCCTTCCTGCATCTTGAGTCGTTCGCGGTAGAAGTTGGCCGCCAACTCAAGCAGGTTAACGCCCTCTTTTCGTTTCTTCTCGCGCTGCTGGGCGCGGGGGTCGTCGGCGCCTTCGCGAGGCACGTCAATGCCCATACGTCCGGCTAATTGCTCAACTGCCTCAGGAAACGGCAGTTTGTCGTATTCCATCAAAAAACGCAGCGCGTTACCGTGTGCGCCGCAGCCAAAGCAGTGATAAAACTGTTTGTCGGCGCTGACCGTAAAAGACGGCGTTTTTTCCTGATGAAAAGGACAAAGCCCCGAAAAATTACGGCCCGCCTTTTTGAGCTGCACACGCTCGCCCACCACCTCCACCACGTCAACGCGGCCGAGCAGATCGTCGATAAAACGCTGTGGAATTTGACCAGCCATGGACTGCAGGCATCCTCGCGCGCGGGCGCTGAGCTGATTCGCTAATCTAACGTCATCAGACGACTTGCCCGATCACCTTAAATAAGCGTAACTAAAACGCAAAACAAGCGGCCACCTTAGTGGCGGCCGCTTGGCATCCCTCTTGAAACACGCTATGAGTTACCTAGCGTATTTCGGTACGGATCAATAGAGCCGTTCGAAACGCTTTTGCTCACGCTGAATCTTCTTGGCGTGGCGTTTCACGGCAGCTGCCGCTTTGCGTTTACGCTCAGCAGTCGGCTTCTCGTAATGCTCGCGACGGCGTACTTCAGAGAGAACACCGGCTTTTTCGCAAGAACGCTTGAAGCGACGCAGGGCGACGTCAAACGGCTCGTTATCACGTACTTTTACAGAAGGCATTAAGCACTCACCTACCTTAAGGAGTCTTGAGTTCGGATAGTACGCACACCGTTAATGCATAATTGCGAGTACAGTGCACGACCCAGTTTTACAGCGCACAATAGTCTAATCCTGCTTGCCTAGCTTTGCAAATGCATACGCATGCCCAGCAATGAGAATGCTAGACTATGCAGACTATTTTTTTCACAGAGTTATTGTCCTATGCGTGTACTGGGCATTGAAACGTCCTGCGACGAAACCGGCGTGGCCATTTACGACACCTCGCTCACTGGCGGCCAAGGCCTGCTAGCCGACGCACTTTACAGCCAAATCGCCATGCATACCGACTACGGCGGCGTAGTGCCTGAGCTTGCCTCGCGCGACCATACTCGCAAGCTGTTACCGCTCATTGAGCAAGTGCTCGCGGAAGCCAACTTGACCCGTCACGAGCTTGACGGCATTGCCTATACCGCCGGCCCTGGGCTGGTCGGCGCGTTAATGGTCGGTGCTAGCACCGCGCATGGAATGGCGCGGGGCTTGGGTATCCCAGTGCTTGGCGTTCATCATATGGAAGGCCACCTGTTGGCTCCCATGCTTGAAGACGACGCCCCCGATTTTCCGTTTGTGGCCTTGCTGGTATCAGGTGGCCATACCCAACTGGTAGACGTTCAAGGGCTTGGCCACTACCAGTTGCTCGGCGAGTCGGTGGACGACGCCGCTGGCGAAGCCTTCGATAAAGCAGCCAAAATGCTCGGCCTCGCTTACCCCGGCGGCCCTCACGTCGCTGCTCTGGCCGAACAAGGAGACCCAAACCGGTTTCGTTTTCCACGTCCCATGACCGATCGGCCGGGGCTGGATTTCAGTTTTTCAGGATTAAAAACCCACACCCTCACCGCGATTCGCCAGTTAGAAGCGAAAGACGCTTTGGACGACCAAGCACGCGCCGACGTGGCCCGCGCGTTTGAAGAAGCCGTGGTCGATACACTAGTGATTAAGTGCCGCCGCGCGCTGGATCAAACTGGCCTCAAGCGGCTGGTTGTGGCGGGCGGTGTGAGCGCCAACCAACGGCTGCGCGAGCGGCTTGCGCTGGCCTGCGAAAAGCGCCAGGCAAAGGCATTCTATCCCCGCGGGCGTTTTTGCACCGACAACGGCGCGATGATTGCCTATGTAGGCGCACAGCGATTAGCCGTTGGCGAACACGACCCAAGCGGCATGATGCAAGCAACACCGCGCTGGCCGCTCGCCGACCTAGCCGCGCCGACTCTTCAAGCCGACCACGCCCCCTAGGCCCAACAGCACAGGGTGGTCGGTTATCAGAAAGGGGGCTCTTCACCCCGGCGCAATCGGCGAATATTTAACCCGTGGCGGATCAGCACCAGCAGGCTGAACCCGCCCACCACCATAACGTAGTCAGGGGCCCACCATAGGCATACCAGCGGGGCGATCAAGGCGCTGACCAGCGACGCCACCGCAGCGGTTCTCAGCCGCCAAGCCAGCAGCCCCCAGACCAAGGCACTGATTAGCGCCACGGTGGGCACCAACACCAACAGGATGCCGAATGCGCTCGCCACGGCCTTGCCGCCGCGAAACCCATGCCAAAGTGGATAGCTGTGGCCCAGCAGCACGGCCAGCCCAACCAGCCCCTGTAGCCACACTGGTAAGTGCAAAAACTTAGCAGCAAAGACCGCCGGGATGCCTTTTAACGCATCTAACACCAGTGTCACCGCCGCTAATCGCATGCCATACAACCGCAGCACGTTGGAAACCCCTGGGTTGCACGAGCCATGTTGCCGAGGATCAGGCACACCCGCCCAGCGGCAGACGCTAAGCGCCGCCAACCAACTGCCACTGACGTACCCCATCACTATCCATATCATGCTGCTATGCTCACCCTGCCGCCCAAATCGACTGTTGCTAAGCGCTTTGCTCACGTACAATCGCTCGCTCGCCGGCTGTTTGGGAAGGCCCATGGATCATATTTTTATTGAAGCGCTAGAGGTCGACACCGTCATCGGTGTCTACGAGTGGGAGCGCACCATTCATCAGTCGCTACGGTTAGACTTAATCCTCGCGACGGATATTCGCTCGGCGGCGGCCACCGACGATCTTCGACTGACCCTTGATTACGCGGCCATTTGTCAGCGTATTCAGCAGTTTGCCGATACTCACCAGTTTGCCCTCGTGGAAACCTTCGCCGAGCGGCTTGCGGCTTGCCTACGCAACGATTTTCCCATCAGCTGGCTACGATTGACCGTTCGCAAGCCGGGGGCCGTCCCCAACGCTGGCAGCGTAGGGCTGGAAATTACCCGCGGCACGCTAACCGAGACGACCGGAGCGCCTCCATCATGAGCTTAGTAACCGTCAGCCTGGGCAGCAATATCGAACCCACCCGGCATATCCGCTTGTGCCTTGATGCCTTGGCCGACACCTTCGGCTCGCTAGCGATTTCCCGAGTGTTTGAAAGCGAGCCCGTGGGTTTTAACGATCAGCGTAATTTTTATAACTTGGTGGTAGCGTTTCACAGCGACTGGACACCCGGTGAGCTGCAAGCCTGGGCAAAACAACTCGAGATCGCCTACGGCCGAACGCCCGACATGGCAAAATACAGCCCGCGAGCGCTGGACATTGACTTACTAACCGTGGGGGAAGCTTGCGGAACGGTTGACGGCATCGAACTCCCCCGCGCCGAAATCACCTTCAATGCCTTTGTGTTACAACCGCTGGCTGAGTTACTCCCCGAGACGCGACATCCCTGCTGCCATACACCTTATGCAACGCTGTGGGCGGCGTTCTCCCTGGGCAGCCAGCGCCTATGGGCAATCGATTTTGATTGGCGGGGTCGCTGGATTTCACAGGCCGACTCGCTACCCCAGCAAGCGATGGCCCGGTAACGCGGATTTTTCTAGGCCAGCGCTTCGACGATGGCTTGCTGTCGCCGTTCTTTCAGTGCGGCCCCCAACGCTGCGCCCTGGTAGCCTTCGGCCATTAGCGTTTGCGGACTTACCTGCTGCGTCGCCTGCCAGGCACCTTTCAACGCGGCCACTTGCTCAGGCGCCAATACCGCTACCAGCGTTAGTTGGGCATCTACCTGGGCCGGTTTGCGCCAGGCATCAAGTCGCTCCAGCCAGCGCGCAACGGCGGATGGATTAAGCGCATCCGCCAACAACTCACGGGTCAACGCCACATGCCGCGCTAACTGCGCCACGGCATTTGGCAAGCGAAGCCGTTGGGCCAATGCCTCACGCTCCGTCTCTGTTAATCGCGATACCAATAACGCATAGCGCCAATCGGCGCTGGCTAACGACGCGCTATCCATACCCAGTGCCATGTCGACAAGCGCCTGCTTTAACGCATCGCCCGCCAACTCGGGCCACCACGTAGAAAGCGCCTCACATTGCTCAAGGGTGGTGAAATAGCTCGCCGGCGCCGCTTCGCCCAACGCTTTTTGGGTTTCCAGCCACACCCGCTCGGCGGCCAGGTAAGCCAGCTCACCGCTGCGGCTGACATCGTTCATTAGCGCCAGGGTTTCCGACGCAATGGCGAACCCCAACGGTTGGTAGCGAGCCAAAAAGCGCGCCGTGCGCAGCACCCTGAGCGGATCCTCGCTAAACGCTGGCGAAACGTGGCGAAGCCGCCGCGCCTCAATATCCTGCTGTCCGTTAAAGGGATCGATCAGCATGCCATCCGGTGCTTCGGCAATGGCGTTAATGGTCAGATCGCGGCGCAGCAAATCGTCTTCCAGTGTCACATCGGGGCTGGCAATGACCTGAAAACCAGCGTAGCCATGCCCCGCTTTACGCTCGGTACGGGCCAGGGCGTACTCTTCGGCGCTGTCGGGATGCAGAAACACCGGAAAATCTCGCCCTACCGGCTTAAAACCCCGCTTTAGCATGGCATCGGGGGTCGCACCCACGACCACCCAATCGTTATCGTAAACGGGCCAGCCCAGCAATTTATCGCGCACGGCGCCACCCACGCGGTAAACCTCAAGCCCGGCAAGACGCGGGTCGTCGCGTTGCACGCTCATTGCGCCGCGCCTAGAGACTTGTGGCTCGGAACGCTGGTGCGTTCGCCGGTCGCCAGATTGAGCGCGGTCAGCAAGCCGCCCCAAGCGCAGCCGGTATCCAAAGCGTCGACATGGACGCGAGCATAGGGCGCATGCCCCTCAAGCGCGGCCCAGTGGCCAAACAACAGCTCAGGATCATCGTCGCGGGGAAATTGGAACCACGGGGCAAATCCCGCCGGCGCGCTATCAATGCCCTGATTGGCCTTGAAATCCAGACGGCCGTCGGCGTCAATAAAGCGCATTCGCGTTAGCACGTTAACAATGCAACGTAGTCGATCCATACCGTCAAGCTCGTCGCGCCAGCGGTCGGGGTGATTACCATAAAGCTGGCTTAAAAATGCCCCTGACTGGTCGCTGGCTAACGCCGCCTGTACCTCACCGGCCAGCGCTTCGGTCTGGGCAAGGGACCACTGGGGCAATAAGCCTGCGTGGGTCATCAACCGGTTGCCGTCTCGCACCGCCAAAGGCTGTTGCTGCAGCCAGTCGAGCAACCGCTCACGGTCGGGCGCCTCTAATACCGCTTGGAGTCCAGGGTTACTTTTGAGGTTACCCCCGCCCCGTGCGGCCACCAGCAAATGAAAGTCGTGGTTACCTAATACGCAGCGTACGGCACTGCCCAGTCCTTCGGCCTCGCGCAGGCAAGCCAGCGAATCAGGCCCGCGGTTCACCACATCGCCGACCAGCCAAAGGGTATCCTGCGCCGGGTTAAAACTGAGGACGTCCAACAAGGCCATCCATTCGTTGTAACAGCCGTGCAGGTCGCCAATCGCGTAGGTACTCATGCGGGGCCTCTTAAGTCATTGAGTATTCAGTGCAATTGATAGGGAACCGCCAGACGAAACGCAGGAATGGCAACTTCAAAAACGCGCTGGGTTGAGGTATCCAGCAGCGTATAGACGCCTTCCATCACACCTACCGGCGTTTGCAGCATTGCCCGGCTGGTATAACGAAACTGCTGGCCCGGACCAATCAACGGCTGTTGACCTACCACCCCTTTACCACGCACTTCCTGATAGTCACCGCTGCCCTGAGTGATTTTCCAGTAGCGATCCATTAACTGGACGCTGTGCGGGCTGTCATTGCGCACGTTAATGGTGTAGCTAAATACGTAACGCGAGTCTGCCTCGTTCGACTCTTCTGCGCGGTACTCCGGTGTGACCGTGACGTCGATCGCTAAGTCGCTCACTGCGTGACACCCCCTTCATCGGCCGCCACACGGTTGGCAATCGCCACAAACTCGGCGACCGTCAGCGTTTGCGGGCGGCGCACCGGGTCAATGCCCAGCGCTTCCAACACATCGATATTGACCCGTCCTTTTAGGTTATTACGCAACGTTTTGCGCCGCTGGCCAAAGGCCAGTTTAACGAGCTCAAACAGCAGCACGGGATCATCCGCGGTATGCGGCAGCGCCGTGTGTGGCGTGAGGCGAACGATGGCCGAATCCACGCTGGGGCGCGGCACAAAGGCCTCAGGCGGCACAATAAACAGCTGTTCTACTTGGCAATAATACTGCGCCATCACCGATAAGCGCCCCCAATCGGGGCCGCCGGGTTCCGCCGCCAAACGCTCGACGACTTCTTTTTGCAGCATGAAATGCATATCGGCAATGGCATCGCCCATGGTTAGCAAATGCACGATCAGCGGCGTCGAGATGTTATACGGTAGATTGCCCACCACGCGCAGCGCCGGCCCTTCGCCTTTCAAGGCGGCAAAGTCGAACTTCAGCGCATCGCCTTCGTGGATGACAAAATCGGGGTAGTTGAAAAACTGCACCCGCAGGCCTGGAATCAGGTCGCGGTCGAGCTCGATAACTTCCAGTGAACCGGCAGCGTCTAGCAGCGGCTCGGTCAAGGCACCCTGGCCGGGGCCGATTTCAATCAGACGGTCGCCTTCTCGTGGCCCAATAGCGCGCACAATGCGCGAAATAATGCCGAGATCACGCAGAAAATTCTGGCCAAAGCGTTTACGAGCGCGGTGTTGCTGGGGCGCGTGAGACATCTAACACGATTCCTTGGGGGTCAGTCGTTGGGCAAATATAAGCCTGAGCAAATACATCGTTGGCTACGCACCGGGTTAATGGAGCGAGGAAGCGCGTTGCTCGGCGAGCCGTCGCGCCAATGATAGCGCAACCTGAAGGCTGCGGGGGTCGGCGACGCCTTTTCCAGCCAACGTCAGCGCCGTGCCATGATCCACCGAGGTACGCACCAGTGGCAAACCCAGGGTGATATTGGCAGCCTGACCAAAGCCGGCGTACTTTAGCACCGCCAAGCCTTGGTCATGATACATGGCCAGAACGGCGTCAACATCGGCTAGATGGCGCGGCGTAAACAGCGTATCCGCTGGGAAAGGGCCAGACATTGCAAGACCTTCCTGACGCAGAGCATCGAGGGCGGGAATGATGATATCCAACTCCTCGCGCCCCAGATGGCCATCCTCCCCTGCATGGGGGTTCAAACCACACACCGCAATTCGCGGCGACGTTAGCCCAAACTGTTGGCGCAAATCGGCGTCCAGCAAGCGGCTAATGCGCATTACACGCTCATAGGTGATCGCCTCCGCCACTTCACGCAGCGGTAAATGCGTGGTCGCCAGGGCAACACGCAAATCGCCACTGCCCTGCCAGCCGGGTGCTTGGGCGTGGAGCGCGTTATCGGTCGCCAACATCATGACGACCTCGTCGACGCCGCAGGCATCGCGCAGCCATTCGGTATGCCCGGTAAACCCCGTGACGCCCGCATCGATAATCACGCCTTTATGCAACGGAGCGGTCACCATGGCTGCCGCCTGCCCGGCCAAGCAAGCGTCCACCGCCAACGCCAACGTCTCAAGCACATAGCGGCTGTTAGCCGTGTTGAGCACGCCGGGAATTACAGGCTCACTCAGCGCGACGGGCCAAACCGGCAGCGTCGACGCCGGTCGCTCAGGCAAGGATTGCCCAGGCGCAGTTTCAATAATGTCGACCACAAGCGCTAAAGCCGCCGCTCGCTGGCGCAGCATCTGCGGGTCACCAATCGCTATGGTACCAGCAGGCAAGGCCCCTTGGGCAGCCAGCATCAGCACAAGCTCAGGCCCAATACCGGCGGGCTCACCGGTGGTAATCACCACCGGCGATGTCTGGGTGCATTGCATTACAGGCGAACATCAACAAAGGCTTGAGAGCGAATTTGCTGCTGCCAGGTTTCCAGCTCCTGATTGGCGCGGCGCTGGAAAATGGCCTGCCGTACCTCTTCACGTTGGGCTTCCTGGGTCACGTCTTGCTGACGGCGCTCTTGGACTTGAATAATGTGGTAACCAAACTGCGAGCGGATCGGCTCAGAAATTTGATTCAGCGGTAGTTCGCGCATTGCGTCTTCAAACGCAGGCACTGTTTGTCCTGGACGCAGCCAGCCAAGCCCCCCACCGTTGAGCGCGCTGCCGTTATCGTCGCTCATTTCACGGGCAACCTTAGCAAAATCTTCGCCTCGCCCTAACCGCTCGCGCACCTCTTGAGCTTTCGCCCTGGCTTGGCTTTCATTGCGGGTCGGGGTTAGTTCAATCAGTATGTGGCGGGCACGGGTTTCCTGGATAACGGCTTGTTCGCCTGACTGGCTCGACTGCTGGCTTAGTAAGCGATCCACCTCGCTGTCGCTGATATTGACTCGGTTGCCGACTTGGCGCTGCTGAACCTGACGCATCAGCATTTCTCGGCGCACGTCTTCGCGCACGCTCGCCAGCGTAATGCCATCGGCTTCCAGCGCATCGGCAAATTCTTCCAGGCTCATGTTGTTCGACTCGGCAATCGAGCGAACCTGACGGTTCAACTCAGTATCGTCGATGCTGAGGTTGGCGTCGCGAGCCATTTGCAGCTGAATCTCCTCAACAATCATGCGCTCCAGCACCTGCGACTCCAGTTGACCACGGGCAGGAAGCGACTCACCGCGTGCCTCGGCCTGACGCTCGACCTGGGCCATACGGTCATCCAGCTCGCTGCGCATGATAACGCCCTCGTTAACCACAGCGACCACACTGTCGAGCGTCTGGCGCTCAGTGGGTGCCGATGTTTGGGCCTGAGCACTCAGCGGAACGGCTGCCGCCATGCACAGGGCCAAGGCACCGCCTAGCGAGAGCATCGTGGCGCGGGCGAGCAAGGTCTTTCTCATTTTCATAACGTCAATCTCTGTCAGTTGCCATTCAAAAAGCGAATTTATAAAGGCGCCGGGCGGTAACCCGGAATGGCTTGTTCAAAGAAACCATCGGTACTTTGGCCAACGCCGCCTAAACCACGGAACACAAAACGTAAGAAAAGGCCCCGGTCATTAAAGTCATCGCCGATACGTGCGGTGTCGCTGTCGTCGACCCATTCGCGCCATACCAACTGGAGGCCATAGCAACAGTCGCTCCACTGCACGCCTGCTAGCTGTTCCAATGCGCGGTCGTTGGTTTGATCGTGAAGGTATCGGCCGATCAGATCAATCTGCGGGCTGGCCTTCCACGCAAACGAAAGATCCCATTCTTCACGATTGTAGTTGCGGAAGCTGTCATCACTCGGCTCTACGCCAGGGTCGAAGTCTTGGATTTCCCAGCGGTAGCCAAGGTTCACTACGTGGCCTCGAGGATGACGATAGCGTACGTCCACGGTGGAACTTTCGGTGCGGTCGAGGTTATCGTCATAAAGCCACTCGTAGCCGGTGCTCCAGCGGTTATTAATTTGCCAATCGACCCGCGTCACCAGGGGGGAGCGATCCCGAGTGGCTTGGTAGTAACGCTCGCCGTCGCTGCGCGGCGGCAGCGTATCAGCATCCCCTTCAATATCAATCCGGCGCTCGTCAAAGTAGACACTTTGACCAATCCCCACGGATAGCCGGTCACGCCCCGTCTCATCTTCAAGCAACCGCGACTCGACCCCCAGCGACAGCCGATTCAAATCACCCACCCGATCAGCCCCGGAGAAGCGCTGAGCAGACCAAAGCTGGTTCCAGGAAAAGGGCCGCTCGCTGCTATCAAAGTCGGGCAGTTCACTTTGGTCAGTGCGCGGCACGTAGGCGTAGTTCAAGCGAGGCTCTAAGGTTTGACGGTACTCGCGCCCGCCCAGCGCCAATTCGCGCTCGAATATCAAGCCGCTGTCCACCGAAGATACCGCAATACTGCGGCTCGGCGATTCGCTATTCTCGGTGGCACGGTCACCGTAATCCAACTGATAACCGGTGTACCAAAACTCCGTGCGTGGCTCGATATAGCCCCAGGGTCGATCAAACCGCCAACCAAACGCCGGCGTTAAGTGCAGTCGGCTACCCGTAGCGGCCTCGCGCTCGATCACCCGCTGCTCGTTCACATCGCGCCAGAAGTAAGTGGCATTAGAGCGCCATTGGCTATACAAGCCATTACCTAATTGCCAACGGGCATTGGCGGTTAAACTCGGCAGACGATAAAACGGTTTGTCACGCTCGTTAAGCGGGTAGTCCAACCGCTGAAAGCCTTGAGCCCGGGCATCCAACTGCCAGCGCTCACCGCGATAATCGACCTGTGCCAAGCGTTCCATACTAGCGCGGTCACTGCTGCCAAACTCGCCGCCAAAGTCATCGAAGTAACGACCGTCGCTGGCCGCACCGTAACGTAAGCGATACCCGCTACGCGGGTTAACGCGCCCGACGTGCTGCGCCTCAAAATACCAGCGATCCTCTCCTTCCAAGCGACCTTCAGCTCCGCCTGAACCGCCGTTATCGCTGTTTAAAAAGCCGGCTTCCACGGTGCCTCCGCTTTCTTCAAGCAGGTAGCGAAACTCACCGTTCAATAGCAGGCCGTGGTCAGACATCCAGCGCGGGGTGATGGTCGCATCGCGGTTCGGGGCGATATTCCAATAAAACGGCTGGGTATAGTCGACACCATCGCCGGACAAGGAGATCGCTGGGGTTAACAAGCCGGTATGGCGGCGGTCGTCAATCGGAAAGCGCACCCAGGGGACATACATCACGGGCACGTCTTTGATTTCCAGGCGCGCATGTCGCGCTGTGCCGAAACCTTCGGCTTGATCCAGGTGGATGTCGCTACTCACAAGCTGC
This sequence comes from Vreelandella arcis, assembly GCF_900103865.1. Classification (GTDB taxonomy): domain Bacteria; phylum Pseudomonadota; class Gammaproteobacteria; order Pseudomonadales; family Halomonadaceae; genus Vreelandella; species Vreelandella arcis. The sequence continues at coordinate 28,657 of NZ_FNII01000016.1, read as the reverse complement.
CAGGTATTTTTGCCAGGGTCGCAGGTGGTAAAGCGGGCATCCTGAAGACGGTACTGGTCTTTTTCCAACTGTTCGAGCTGCCCGGCTTGACCACGCAGGTGCTGGTCGTAAAGCACGAACCGACTATTATCCAACTGTGTGCGGTCTTCGTTGAGCATTATTTCAGCGCTATCACCACGCACCAGCGCTGTGCCATCGCGCAGCGCAATATTGCCTTCGGCGTTCACCCGCTCGCGATCCGCAGGCATGGTGACCTGATCAGCTTCGACTTCTTCATTGGCCCGCCGCAATACCACATCGCCACGCAAAATTGTTCGGCCGTCGATGTCGTAATCTGCCTCAGTGGCCTCTGCCGCAAGCGTTTCGGGGCTATCTTGTTCAGCCAAGCGATAGCCGGGCATCACATAACGTCCACGGCATAGTTGAGTCGCCGCTTCTTCCTTCCCCCAGGGTTCCCAGTCTAGCGCGTCTGCCGAGAGCGGTTCGCTCTGTGCCACGGCAGAAAACGAGGCGCCGGCCAGCAAACTGCCCATCAATGTTTGCGCCACTGGCACCGCGCGCGAAAATCGCTTGCCCATGTTCGTTATCCTTGGCATCGAGAATCGGTATTATACAGTCCGCATCATGCCCGACCAGCCAGGAGCTTGCATGTCTTCATCGAGGATTAACGCCCTTATCGCTTGGGCCGCGCATCAGCACGGTCTCTCAGCGGACGCCATCACCCTCGCCCCGGCCGGAGGCGACGCCAGTTTTCGGCGCTATTTCCGGTTAACTCTGCCCGACGGCGCTACCCAGGTAGTTATGGATGCCCCGCCCAGTCAGGAAGATAGCCAGCCGTTTGTGACTATCGCCCACAGCTGGCATGGCGCGGGCTTGCCCGTGCCTAAGGTTCATGCCGCCGACCTTGAGCAAGGTTTTTTACTGCTAGACGACCTAGGCAATACGCCGTTGCAGCAGTTATTCACGGATGAAACCCGTGTCCGAGGCTACCATAATCAGGCGCTAACGCTGATTGCCGATTTACAAAATCGCGTTTCACCCCAGGCACTTCCCACCTACGACGCTGCGCTATTGGGCCGGGAGCTCGACCTCTTCCCCGAGTGGTGCCTCTCAGCATGGCTTGACCTGGCCGTGCCAGACAGCTGGAAAGCGTTGCGCGCTGAGCTGGTCGACCAGGCGTTAGCGCAGCCCGTTGTATGCGTCCACCGCGATTTTGATGCCATGAATTTGATGGCTCACGATCAGCGCCTGTTTATGATCGACTTTCAGGACGCGGTGGCCGGGCCGATCAGCTACGATGTTATTTCGCTGCTGCGCGGGCGTTACTGGCGCTTTAACGACGACCAGTTTACGGCGTTCATCCTTGCGTTTCACGCACAAGCCCGGCGCGATGGTCGAATGCCCCCAAGCATCGATGCCACCACCTTCCTCCACCAAAGCCAAGCGATGGCCGCCCAGCGCACTTTAAAAGTGCTGGGCATTTTCTGTCGTTTAACCCTGCGCGACCAAAAAACGGGCTACTTGGCGCGCCTGCCCCACTTTATGGACCATCTAGATGACAGCCTGGCAGGATTGCCGGCGCATGCTGATTTCGCTCACTGGGTTCGCCAAACTTTGCGGCCCGCCATTGCCGCGCGCTTGAGCGAGGTCGATACATGAAAGCTATGATTCTGGCCGCGGGCCTGGGAAAACGGATGCAACCGCTTACCGACCACTGCCCCAAACCCTTACTGCCGGTCGCTGGAAAACCGCTCATCGTGCATCACCTAGAACGGCTTAAGCGCGCAGGGTTCGACCAGATAGTCATTAACGTTAGTTACCGGGCGGATCAGATAATCGAAGCGCTAGGCGACGGTGGCGCCTATGGCGTGTCCATTCAATGGAGCCGTGAAACAAGTCCGCTGGAAACCGGCGGGGGAATTCATAAGGCCCTGCCGTTACTCGGCGAAGCGCCGTTTTTACTGATCAATGGTGACGTCTGGTGCGATCACTTACCCAGCGAGCACGCGCTAGCCGCCGATGACCTCGCGCACCTGGTGTTAGTCGACAATCCCGACCACCATCCAGACGGGGATTTTGCCCTGCGCGGCGGTCGTGTTTTCCAGGGCCCCGCCCCGCGCCTCACCTATACGGGCATCAGCCTGATTCGGCCTGAATTGATAGCGGGCCAACCAGCGGGCGCCTTTGCCCTGGCCCCGCTGTTAAGAGACGCCATCAACGCCCAGCACGTTAGCGGTGAGCACACCGCCCGCCACTGGGTGGACGTTGGCACACCCGCGCGGCTGGCCGAGCTGGAAAACCACTTGCAACCTGGGGGCGCCTCTTCATGAACGACGATCACCTCGACGCCGCCGTTGCCACCACCGCGCTGGTGGCGGTATACGGTACGCTAAAGCGAGGATTAAACAACGCTCATTGGCTGTCTACGGCGACTTGGCTGGGAAGCGACATCAATACGGCCTTAACCCTCTACGATATCGGCCCCTACCCCGGCGCAAAGTGGCAGGCTTCCCGCGGCATTGTCGTGGAAGTTTATCGTGTGACGGCAAGCCAGCTCGCCCAGCTTGACGCCTTGGAAGACCACCGCCATCACGACCCCGAACAGGGCGAGTACCAACGTCAGCTACTGACCACACAATTCGGCACGGCATGGGTCTACCTCTATAATCCCAGCGTTGAAGGCCGCGTGATGATTACCCAGGGCGGCTGGCCGCCACAATGAGGCAGTGCGACGTGGACAAGAGATGTTATGCTGCGCAACAAATCTTGATCGCCTGGACGAGGAGCGCAACGTGAAAGCACGGGTAAAATGGACGGATGGACGCCAGTTTGTCGCGGAATCGGGCAGCGGCCACAGCGTGGTAATTGACGGCCCGCCGGATCATGGTGGCCGCAACACTGGCCCACGTCCGATGGAGATGCTGCTGATGGGGATGGGCAGCTGCACGGCCTTCGATATTTTGAATATTCTCGACAAGGCGCGGGCCGACGTCACCGACTGCGTGGCGGAGCTTGACGCTGAACGAGCCGATAGCGTGCCGTCTGTGTTCACCCGCATTCATGTGCACTTCGTGGTTACCGGCCACGCCCTTAAAGAAAAGCAGGTTCAGCGCGCCGTTGAGCTGTCAGCGGAGAAGTACTGCAGCGCGTCGATCATGCTGACCAACGGCGGCGTTGAAATCCGCCATTCTTTCGAAATTGTCGAGGCCTAATCGGTACAGCGTGGCGATGCGTTAAGGGCCCGCAAGCGGATCAAAAAAACTTGCGCAGCCAGATGCATCCCGCGCCAGGGGCGGGCATAATACGCCGGCTTATTTAGCCCCTGCGATTGTCGGGTGTCTAATTGAGTTTTCCTCAGCATGCATATCAAGCGCCAGCCCTAATTCAGCGCTTACAAGATGCATGATCGGTTCCGGCGTTGGCGCGTCGGGGTGTTTTCATCTGCCATAGGGAGGTTCGGACGTGTCAGATAATCTCCGACTCCACGGGTTTAACAACCTGACCAGCTCGCTAAGCTTTAACATTTACGACATTTGTTACGCGAAAACCGAGGAGCAGCGTGAGTCTTATATCGATTATATCGATGAGCTCTACAACGCCGAACGTTTGACGCAGATTCTTAAAGACGTGACCAACATCATTGGCGCGCATGTGCTGAATATCTCGCGCCAGGATTACGAGCCTCACGGTGCCAGCGTGACGGTTCTGATTGCCGAGCACGAGTTGGACGAGACAGACCCCGAGCAAATAGAACCCGGCCCCGGGCCGCTGCCCGAAACCGTGGTCGCGCATTTGGACAAAAGTCATGTCACGGTGCATAGCTATCCCGAATCACACCCCGATAACGGCATCAGCACCTTTCGCCTAGACATTGACGTGTCGACCTGCGGCCACATCAGCCCCCTCAAGGTGCTGAACTATCTGATCCACAGCTTTGACTCCGACATCGTCACGGTGGACTACCGGGTGCGCGGTTTTACCCGCGACGTGGACGGCAAAAAACTGTTTATCGACCACGATATCACCTCGATTCAGGATTACCTGGCCGAAGATACCAAGCACGCCTATCAAATGATTGATGTGAACGTGTACCAGGAAAACATGTTCCACACCAAGATGCTGCTCAAGAACTTTGAGCTGGATAACTACCTGTTTGGTACCTCGCAGAAGGACATCAGCTTTGAAGAGGCGCGCGATATCGAAAGCCGATTGCGCAAAGAGATGCTGGAGATCTTCTACTCGCGTAATCTCGACTGATCGACGCGCGAAGCGCAAAAAGCCGGCATCGCTGCCGGCTTTTTTATGCCTAAATAGCATACGCCAAGGTTAATAAAACCCAGGCTCGCCTTCCGGCCGCGTTTTAAAGCGCCGATGCAGCCACAAATATTGTTCGGGATGCCGGCGGATGGCCTGCTCTATAAATTCATTCACCCGCGTGGCATCGGCGACCTCATCATTGCTTGGATAGTTTTCCAGCGCAGGCAACCATTCGTAGGTGTAAGTACGATCATCCGGGTTGCGATAGAAAATCAACGGCACCACTTGCGCTCCGGTCATCCGCGCGATTTTAGCGGTCAGCCGCACGGTCGCCGCCTGCTGACCGAAAAACGGCGCGAACACGCTGGCATCGCGGCCAAAATCCTGATCGGGCGAGTACCATACCGAATGGCCGGCTTTTAGTCGCCGAATCACCCCACGCAGGTCGTGGCGATCAATCATTTGGCCAAAAACCCGCGAACGAGCCCGGGTCATAAAACGGTCGAACAGCGGATTATTGTGAGGGCGATACACGGCGTCCGAGGTGAAAAACAGCGAGTGTAGCGCGCCCCCCAAATCCAGCGGCGAAAAATGCACGCCAATGATCAACACACCCTTACCTTGTGCCTGCGCCCTAGCGAGATTTTCTTCACCGATACACGCCACCCGGTGGCGAAAATCCTCGGGGCTTCGGCACCACGCAACGGCGGTTTCCACCAACCCAATGCCATTGGCAATAAAGGTTTGTTTAACCAATTGGCGTTGTTCGGCAGCGCTTTTTTCCGGAAAACACAGCGCTATATTGACGTCGGTGATGTGCCGACGGCGTTTGGCAAATCGCCATGCCAAACGCCCGATCCCCGAACCAATAGCGATATTCAGCCGCCAGGGAAACCAGGCCACGACGTACATCGCCGCTATCGCCAGCCAAGTTAACCAAAAACGCGGGTGCGCGAACGAGCGTGAAAAGGATGAGTCTGGTGATGATGTCGACATGCGTCTCGCCATTTATACAAAAGCGCCATGATAGCGGCGCGGTACGCGGGGCAACACCCCTGTGAGCAGGGTATAGCTGATGGTATCGCAGCTACTGGCCACCTCGTCGACCGACAACACCGCCCCATTGGCTGCGCGCCCCCATAACACGACCTCGCTGCCGATCGACGCGTCGGGCACCTCGCTGACGTCAACCGTGAACATATCCATGGAGACCTTGCCCACCAGCGGGCAGCGTTGGCCGTTCACCAGCACGGGGGTGCCGTCCTGGGCGTGGCGGTCATAGCCATCGCCATAGCCCCCAGCCACCACGGCGATGCGCGAGCGGCGCGGTGCCTGCCAACGGCCGCCGTAGCCAACGGGTTCGCCCGCTTCGACATCGCGCAGGGCAATAATTTCGGAGCGTAGCGTCATCACCGGGCGTAGCTGGTCGGTGACGGGCGTCGCGCTTTCCAACGGATTACTGCCATACAGCATAATGCCCGGCCGATTCCAAGCGCCATGTGCGACCGGCCAAGCCAAAGTCGCCGGCGAGTTGGCCAGGCACAACGGTGCGTTTAGGGTCGTAGCAAGCATTTGCAGCAACGCCATCTGCTGCTGAAAGTAGCGACTGTCGGTAGCGTCCGCCGTCGCAAAGTGACTCATTAAATGCAGCGACGTGGCCTGGGGTGCCTCTCTCAGCTGCTGCCAGACAGCGCTAACGTTCTCTGGCGCAAATCCCAGCCGATGCATACCCGAGTCCACTTTGACCCAGACGGGAATCGGCTCGCGTGGCGAAAAAGCCAGCAGCGCCTCAACCTGCCAGGCACTATGTACCGCCATCCATAGTTGATGATGGTCGACCAGTGCCAACTCATCGGCGCTAAAGATGCCTTCCAGCAGGATAATCGGCGTGGTGATACCGCCTTCCCGCAGCACCACCGCCTCTTCCAGGCAGGCCACGGCAAACGCCGGTGTCTCGCCGGCTAAGGCACGGGCACAGGCGAGCGCACCGTGGCCGTAGCCATCCGCTTTGATAACCGCCGCCGAACGGCTTTGTGGCGCGCATTGACACGCCAGCTGATAGTTGTGACGCAGTGCGTCTAAATCAATATGGGCCACCAGCGGGCGCATGACAGGGTCTCGCTTGTTTATTCACTATGAAGTTTTATTAACCGTGTCGCTAAATAAATTCACCGGGCACATGGCCCGGTGTCAGCGACAATTAGAGATTTTCCAGAGATCGCTAACTTTCGAAAATAGATGAAAGTGATAAGCCCTGTTTCTCTAAGGATCGACGCAGCTTTTTGAGTGCCTCGACTTGGATTTGGCGAACACGCTCGCGGGTTAATCCTATCTCAGCACCCACTTCTTCCAAGGTAGCCGCTTCATGGCCACGCAAACCGAAACGCCGCACGACGACTTCGCGCTGCTTTTCGTTGAGTTCGTCAAGCCAGTGATCCACGTGCTCCTTAACGTCGCCATCCACCAAGCTCGATTCGGGGCCATGCTCGTCTTCATCGCTCAGCGTGTCGATCAGCGGCTTATCGCTTTCCCCGCCCATGGGGTAATCGACCGATGACACCCGCTCGTTCAGTCCAAGCATCTTTTTCACCGTTTCCACGGGTTTATCGAGATGATCGGCAATTTCTTCCGGTGTCGCTTCATGGTCGAGCTTTTGGGTCAGTTCGCGGGCAGCGCGCAAATAGATATTGAGCTCTTTAACCACGTGAATCGGCAGCCGAATCGTGCGGGTTTGATTCATCAACGCCCGCTCGATGGTTTGCCGAATCCACCAGGTGGCATAGGTTGAAAAGCGGAACCCACGCTCGGGGTCGAATTTCTCGACGGCACGAATCAGCCCCAAATTACCTTCTTCGATCAAGTCGAGCAGGGTTAGCCCGCGATTTAAATAGCGGCGGGCAATTTTCACCACCAGCCGCAAATTAGACTCAATCATCCGCGAACGGCCTAGCGGATCTCCTTTGCGCGCCAGCCGCCCGTAGTAGACTTCCTCTTCCGGCGTTAACAGCGGCGAGAAGCCAATTTCGTTGAGGTAGATCTGCGTGGCATCAAGGCTTTGATGCTGCTGACGATCCTCGCGGCTTAACGCTTTCTCGAAGGCATCTTCTTCAGCGGTCGCCTCCTCACCGTCGTCAAGCGCTCCCTCAACCGCGTTGAGGTCTACTTCCTGTAGATCTTTTTCCAGCATACTCATGCGCCTTACCCCCATAAAATCGCCTACCCGCCTTTAAAACTCAGATTGGGATACGCTCATGCGACTCCCGTTATTATTATTAAAAGCGTCCATGTCGCTGCCCATTGTGAGGGTCTATATAACGCGCGACTCAAATGGCTGATAACAATTAGCGTGACGGCAGAAACTCCAGGGGATCTTGTGGCTGGCCTTCGCGGCGAACCTCGAAATGCAACCTAACGTCTTCCGCGTCACTATCTCCCATCGTGGCTATTACCTCACCGGCTTCCACAACATCGTTCTCGCTGACATTTATGCTGTCATTGTGCGCGTAGGCGCTAAGGAATTGATCGTTGTGCTTGAGCAGGATGAGGTTGCCGTAACCGCGTACGCCACTCCCCGCATACACCACAATGCCAGGCCCGGCGGCTCTAACAGGTTGCCCCTTTTCTCCAGCGATATCAATCCCGGCGGTGATGCTTTCGCCTTGGCCATATTCGCCCACCACGTTGCCATCACTCGGCCATTGCCAATTAATGGTCTCGGCTGGCGTATAGGTACGCTCTTCGCGATTGGGAGCCGCCGCTGACGTGTCTTGCTCGGAGGCTGCAACAGTTGACGACTCAGCCTGAGGTTCTGGTTCTGGCTCTGGCTCAGCTTGTTCGGTGTCAGCCCGTGAAACGGGCGCTGGCTCAGGCTCTGAAACCGTTTCGGCCTTGGCAACCTCTTCACGAGGTGCTTGAGCCGTGTTGTCGGTCTCGTCTTCAGCCGCCGCAGCGGCCTCTCGCTCAGCGCTGAGGCGCTGATTGCGCTCAATGGCGGATTCGTCGGGCAGCAGCCAGTCCATCTGTTGGTCATCACTGGACGACGACGCTTCAGGTGCTAAGCCACGCGCAACCGCACCGCTGGAGGCGACTTGAGACGACGCGGCAGCACTGGTCGTCGATGGGTTTGCCCCTTTACGCAGGGCAATCGTCTGGCCCGGATAGATGCGGTAAGGCGGCTCAATATTGTTGATCGCCGCAACGTCCCGGTAATCCAGGTTGTGCTGCCAAGCGATGCCGTAAAGCGTATCACCCTCTTTCACCTGATATTCGGGAGAGCGCTGCACCGCATCGCTGGCAGCGCTTAAATCACGCACCTGAGGGCCGCCGCCCTGCTGATTGGCACAACCGGCAACGGCTAACGCCAGTGCGGACATCATTACTATCTTACGCATGCAAAGCCTACTCCTTTTCAGCAGCGGAGGCGGTCTGGGGAGACGAGGGGGGCGTGCGCTTAAGGGCACGCCGATGCAACAGTACAACGAGTAATGCGCCAAACGCCATCAACGCAATAACGCCGATCAGCTGCGCGGATTCACCGGTTAGTTGCGCATAATCGCTGGGCAATAAATAGCGATGTTCCAACGGAATCATTTCACCGTTACCACCCAATTGATAACGCACGAGTTCCCGCCACGGCCAGAGTACGGGGAGTGAACCGACAATAAAACCTAATAATAATTGAAACGTGGAACCACGGTGGTAGCGTAACAACCAGGATAACACCCGGGAAAACACCACTAGACCCATGAGACAACCGCCGCCAAACAATAATATTGTCGCCATATCAAAGTTTCGCACCGCCCCTAAAACCGTACTGTAGAGTCCCATGGTCAGCAGCAAAAAACTACCCGACACGCCCGGCAACAGCATCGCGCTGATGGCAATACTCCCTGCCACTACTAATACCAGCGATTCATTACCTATTGTTGACACCAGCGGCATTAAACCCGGCAGCCATTGGGCCAGCAACAAACCAGTGAGCAGCGGAAAAAGGTGGCGCAGCTTAAAGCGCATTCCCGAATCGCCCACCACCAACGCCGATGCGGCGACCAAGCCAAAGAAAAAACCATCCAGCAACAGCGGGTGCGCCTCCATCAACCACAGCGCCAGGTGGGCCACGCTAAATACGCTGAGGATGATGCCGGCGAGTAGGGGCAGTAAAAACGCCAAATTAAGATGCTCGCCCACCCCACGTAAACCGCCTCGGCGCCACGCGCCAACAGCACTTGGGCCAAACTGTTTAATGGTTAAAATCAGTTCTTCATAAATACCGCTAATAAACGCAATCGTACCACCCGACACTCCCGGCACCGCGTCAGCGGCGCCCATCCCGACACCGGTTAATAACAATCTAAAAGGCTGACGCTTCAATCGACCACTCCTTGCAATAATGGAACAAAACGCACCGGTTCCAGGCGGCGTTTTTCAAACGCGCTGCCAACGCGTTTTATCTGGGTAAGCCATTGGCTACCGTCGGATGCCTCTAAAGGCGCAATCAACACCCCGTCTGGGCTCAGTTGCTCCAACAGCGGTTCGGGCAACGTTTGCGCGCAGGCGGTCAACAAAATAACGTCAAACGGCGCGGCAGCCGGCCACCCTTGGCCGCCGTCGGCAACCGACAACGAAGCCCGCGCTCCCAAGCGGCTGAGCCGGAAGGCAGCACGCCGATGTAAAGCCTCTATCCGCTCAAGGGAAAAAAGCTCATCGACCAACCGAGCCAGAATTAGTGTTTGATAGCCAGAACCGGTGCCAAGTTCCAGCACGCGGGTCGGTTCGGCGCGCAACACCAGTTCGGTCATCCGCGCAACAATGAGCGGCTGCGACAAGGTTTGGCCAAACCCGATGGGCAGCGCGGTATCTTCATAAGCACGGTGGGCCAGCGCCTCATCGACAAATAGATGGCGCGGCTCGTTGGCCATGACCTTGAGCACCCGTGCATCACAAATCCCTTGATGCATTAGGCGCTTGACCATGCGGTCTCGGGTACGCTGCGAGGTCATTCCAGTGCCGCGCAGTTCCTCCGGCGACAATTCAGGCAAACGCATCCAACCAATCTCGAACGTCATTGAGCGCCTGGTGGCGCGTTAAGTCGGTTTGCAGCGGCGTGATCGATACAAAGCCAGCCTCGACCGCAGCAAAATCGGTATCCTCGCCGTCGTCGGCATTGGCCGCTACCGGGGCAATCCAGTAGCGGGTGCGGCCGCGAGGATCTTTTACTGCCAACGGTTTTTCTGCCGGGCCGCGGTAGCCTAAACGGGTTACTTTGACGCCTTTCACCTCGTCCCAGGGAACGTCGGGAACGTTCACATTGAGCAACGTACGCGGCGGCAGCGATAACTGATCCACCGCCCCCACGAGGCTCGCGGCCAAATGGCCGGCCGTGGCAAAGTGCGTTTGACCGCACAGCGACATGGCAATTGCTGACATGCCCAAATTCCGCCCTTCCATCGCGGCGGCGACGGTGCCGGAATACAGCACGTCGTCACCCAGGTTGCCGCCGTGGTTAATACCGGAAATGACCAAATCGGGTTTTTCATCCCAGGTACCATTGACCCCCAAGTAGACACAATCAGCGGGAGTGCCATCCACGCTATAGAAACCACTGTCCAAGGCCGTCATCGCCAGGGGCCGCGAAAGCGTAAGCGAGTTGCTCGCCCCGCTGCGATCACGATCCGGCGCGACCACGCGCAAATTGGCATGTTTGGCCAGCGCATCGTAAAGCGCCTTAAGCCCCGGCGCATGAACACCATCGTCGTTGGATAGCAGCAAACGCCGCATGAAAATCTCCTTAGTTGGTTACGCCCACCCCAGCGCGACCGCCCCCTTAATCAGGCGGCGTCATCAGTTCGCTAATCACGGCGGTGGCGAAGCTACCGCGAGGCAGTCCGAATGAGAGTACCACGCTCTGCGCATCCCGGTTTAGCGATGACTCGCTCAAACACATGCGTAATGCCCGCTGCCCTCGCTTGACGCCGCTGCGCAGCAAGCCGTCGCAGAGTGTCGGATACCGATTGAGCAGCGCGGCTTCATACTCGCCCGCCGCCTGTTGGCTTACTGAGCCAACTCCCCATAAGGGGCCTGCGGGATGCAAATCCAGAGCGTCGGCACGCGCACGCAGCGTGGCGTCTACTTGGTCGACGCTAAACACGCTTTGGGTGCCTTCGAGCATTAGCGTATCGCCGTTAACCGGCTGATGCCATTGCTCATCGACCACCCTTGCACTGAGCAACTCGTTAAACAAAAAGCTACGCGCGGTCGATAACAAGATGCCATGCCGATCATCGCGTTTGCGCCAGCCGCGGGCTAGCAATGCCTCGGCACGCTGCAGGTTACGCCCCGATGGACCAAAACGCTGCGGGCCCACGTAGTTGGGAACGCCCGCTTGGCACAGCGCCGCCCAGCGATGATCGAATTCACTCGCTTCTACCGCCTCGCCACTGAGCCTTAACTGGAAACGGTTATAGCGATGCACGCCACGCTTTAGCTTGCGCGGGTGGCGAACCTGCTCCAAAACGCGCACTCCACCCTCGATTAGCGCTTGCGTCAGACCGGAGGGTGCCTCTTTGCCGGGCAAGTGCACGCTTAGCCATTGCCGCGTGACGGCGATACGATCTTTCATCCCCGAGTAGCCCACGTCGCGGGGCGTCACCCCGCAGTGCTTACTGAGCAATTTAACGACTTCCAACGTTGTTAAATTACGCTTTTCAATACGCAGCCATAAATGCTCACCGTGGCCTTCCGGGGCAAAATCCAGCACCTCGTCGACTAAGAAATCGTCCGGTGACTGGCGAAAGCAACCGGACTTGGGCGGGCCAAAGGTGGCATCCAGGCGGCGCTGCCAATGGGGTAATTCAAGCATGGGGTGTCTCAAGGGGTGTTAATAATACCACTGCCTCGGCGGCGATTCCTTCACCGCGTCCGGTAAATCCCAGCCGTTCGGTGGTAGTCGCCTTGACGTTTACCTGGCCCGTCGTCACGCCCAGATCCGTCGCGATAGCATCACGCATGGAGCTGATATAGGCCGCCAACTTGGGCGCCTGGGCCATCACCGTGGTGTCTACGTTGACGACGTTATACCCTTCAGCACGTACCAGCGCCATCACCTGACGCAAGAGGTCACGACTATCCGCCCCTTGCCACGCTGGATCAGTATCGGGAAAGTGATGACCAATATCACCCAGCGCGCAGGCCCCCAACAGCGCATCGCTCAGCGCGTGCAGCAGAACATCACCGTCGGAGTGGGCAACGAAGCCTTGATCAAACGCCACCTTCACACCACCCAGCATCAGGTGGTCGCCGGGACCGAAACGATGAACATCAAATCCGTGGCCAATGCGCATTAAAGGCTCCTATCGGGCGGGGTCAGTTGTGAGGTGAGAATGGCGGCCGCCAGTGCCAGATCATCTGGGTGCGTCACTTTAAGGTTATCGCGCCGCCCGGGCACCAACTGTGGCGCGTCTCCTAAGGCCTCTACCGCCGAAGCCTCATCGGTGATTAGCGTACCGCGCTGGCGGGCATCGCTTAGCGCTCGATAAAGCTGGCGATAGCGAAACCCTTGCGGCGTGAGCGCGTGCCACAAGGCGTCCCGGGGCTCGGTATGCAGGCTGGTACCGGAGGCACTGGCGCGTTTCATCGTGTCCGCCACCGGCATCGCCAAGAGCGCGCCCGCGGCGTGGCATTCGGCCGCCTGATAAAGCGCCAGCAGGTCACTCTGGGTCACGCAGGGCCGGGCGACATCGTGAATAAGCACCAGATCGTTGTCCTGCGCGTCAATCGCGTTAAGCGCGTTGAGTACGCTATCCATACGCTCGGCACCGCCGGACACCCGCTGCCATTGAGCAAACGGCACCCACTCAGGGGTAAACCAACGGTCGTCATCGTCCAGGCAGAGGATCAGCCGCGCCTGGGGAAACGCACTGTGCAAGCGCTCCAGCGTATGCGCAAGAACCGGGCGATCCAACAGCGGCAGGTACTGTTTGGGTCTATCCGCCGCCATACGGCGCCCTTGCCCGGCGGCAGGCACCACCAACCACAAGGGCTTACTCATCGGGCAACTCCGGTCTGTCCATCATGCTGGCATTGATGCCAATCAGCTCTTGTTTAATGGCCACGCCCGGCACCCAGAAAAACTGTTCATCGGTGCGCACCATCCCCATATCACTGCGCGCGCGCTCTTCAATGGCGTCCAGGCCGTTTTTAAGGTCGGTCACTTCGGCCGCCATCCGGGCGTTACGCTCGCGCAGGGGGACATTTTCGGCCTCCTGCACGGCAACACGCTGCTCTAATTGCTGTAGGTCGTGCCAGCCGCCCTCGCCGAGCCACAGCTGATATTGCAGCATGCCCAACACCAGCAGCAGCGCAAGTAATAGCCATTTGCGCATGACCGCTCTCCTTTCAATGGCGCTAGCCTGTGGTTATGCGGGTAAATTGGCGCGCATTATGCCATTAAGCTAACCGGCCAGCGAGTCGCTTTCATTTATACGGTAACGCGGCGAATGCCGCGTCTCGATAAGCCGCCACCTGATGGCCTTCTTCACGGCAAAACGTTGCCACCGCGTCTGCCAGGCCGGGATGCGTGAGGTAATGCAAGGAGCGCACGCGCTGCGGAGCAAACCCACGGAGCAGCTTATGCTCGCCTTGAGTCCCCGGATCAAATAGCGTAAGCCCTTGCTCAAGACAAAACTCGATGCCCTGGTAGTAGCAAGCTTCAAAGTGCAGACAGTCGGCAAGTACCTCGCTGCCCCAATAGCGCCCGTAAAGCGTCTGAGTGCCTTGAAAGTAAAGCGCGGCCGCCACGGGCTGACCGTCTAGACAAGCTTGCACCAGAAGTAGCGCATCGGGCATATCGCGGTATAAGCGGGTAAAGAAATCTTGCGTTAGATACGGCGGTCGACCGCGCTCTTGGTAGGTGATGGCGTAACAGCGGTAAAAGTGCTTCAGCGCGTCGGGCGTTATCTGCTCGCCGGACAAACGCACCAGCTCAAAACCCTGCTCGGCGACTAGACGGCGTTCGCGCTTGATCATTTTGCGCCGCTTGGATGTCAGGGAGGCGAGAAACCCATCAAAGTCGCCGAAGCCCTGATCACGCCACTGAAACTGAACACCTTCTCGGCTGATCAATTCGGGACATTGCTTAAGCCATGCCTCGACCTCTGGCGTGTCGGCAAACAATAAATGCCAGCTCGACAATGCCTGACGCTGGCAGTGCTCGCGCCAGCCCTGAGCCAAGGCCGCGTATACCGCCTGGGGATCGATCCCTTGTGCCACCAGCGCTCGCGGTCCGGGCACTGGGGTAAACGGAACGGCACTCAGCGCTTTGGGATAGTAGTCACCCCCGGCCCGCTCAAAGGCATCGGCCCAGCCCCAGTCAAACACATACTCGCCGTAAGAATGATACTTCTCATAGAGCGGCATAGCGCCCACCAGCTGCGCCCCTTGCCAGACGGTTAAATGACATGGCTGCCAGCCGGTCGCTGGGCAAACCGAGCCGCTGGCCTCCAGCGCCTGCAGGAAGGCATGGCGCAAAAACGGCTGATCCGGATCAACCAGCGCATCCCACTGGCTGGCCGACACGGCATCCATAGTGGATAACAGCGTAAGCGATAACGACGCTGGCATAGCATCTCCCGGCTATTGGGTTGGCTTAAGTTAAACTACTCTACACTATGCAGGCCCGCTACCTGTTACGGTGCGCATATTGCCTGTTGCGGCGCTTGGCGACGTCGCGCCTTTCGCCAGCGCCCCAAGGAGACGCCATGACTCAACACTTGAACGCCTGCCTTGAGACCCAACGTCTCGCTTTCCGCCAATCGCCCTACCCATCGCTGGCCGAGCGGCGTGCCCATTTAGCCCGGCTTGCGCTGATGACCAAGCAACATCGACACGCCATCATCGAGGCCATTCAAGCCGATTTTGGCCAGCGCAGCGACATTGAAATTCAGCTAGCCGATATTCAGCCGGTACTCGATGCCGTGCGACATGCGCGTCGGCACCTATGGCGCTGGATGCGCCCCTGGCGGGTCAGTGTTCCCTGGCGTTTGCTGCCGGCGCGAGCGCGTATTGTTCCTCAACCGTTGGGGGTGGTGGGCGTTATCTCCCCGTGGAACTACCCGTGGAGTTTGGCTTTGATGCCGGTTATCGATGCCATCGCGGCGGGCAATCGCGTAATGCTCAAACCCAGCGAATTAACGCCGCACACCAGCGCGCTGCTTAGCCGCCTGGTTCATCAATACTTAAGCCCCCAGTTGCTCAGCGTGATCGAAGGCAACGCCACCACGGGACAGGCGTTTAGCGCCCTACCGTTTGATCATTTACTGTTTACCGGATCCACCTCCGTGGGCCAAAAGGTCGCGCTGGCCGCTGCCCACAACCTGACCCCAACCACGCTGGAGCTGGGCGGCAAAAGCCCCGCCTTTGTCGCCGAAGACGCCGACTTTACCCGCGCCGCCGAGGCGATTATGTTCGGCAAAGGCATGAACGGCGGGCAAACCTGTATCGCGCCAGATTATGTATTGGTTGAAAGCCGCCACTTTGATGCATTAACGAGCGCCCTGAGCCAGGCAATTTTAAAACAGCGGCCCTCGGCACAAGACGCCACCCAACCGCTAACCGAGGCGCACCGCAAGCGCAGCGAGGCGATGCTTGCCGAGGCGCGCAACCACGGCTGCCGGGTGATTGATCACGGCTCCCATGCCCCCGCGCTGATTCTTGACCCCCACCAACGCCTCACGGTGATGAGTGAGGAAATCTTCGGCCGCTGTCTGCCGGTGATTAGCGTCAAAGATAACGACCACGCTCTCGGTTTTGTTAATGCGCGGCCGCACCCCTTGGCGCTCTATGTGTTTACTCACCAGCGCGATCGTCAGCGCCAATGGCAGCGCGCCAGCCAGTCAGGCGCGCTGGTATTTAATACAACGTTACTGCATTACTCGGTGCCTGGACTTCCGTTTGGCGGCGTAGGTGCCAGCGGCCACGGGGCCTACCACGGCCGCCACGGCTTTCATCGCTTCAGTCACCTACGCGGCGTGTTTTATCAAGCCAACCGTTCGCCCACGCCTCAGCTTTACCCGCCTTACCGGCGCTGGCTATTAAAACTGCTCCGCCTGGCTTAAGCCGGGGCGCGATTGGCCGATAACGGATATAAGACATTGTTGTCTTTTGCCTGACGGAGCGGCCATGCCAGCGCCACCACCCCCCGAAAACGAGCCCCAGCGCCTGGCTGCATTGCGTTCGCTTCACGTGCTCGATACCCCCGCCGAAGTGGCGTTTGATCGGTTGACTCAGCTTGCCCGCGAGCTGTTTGACGTACCCATTGCGATCATTTCGTTAATTGATGAACACCGCCAATGGTTCAAATCGCATCTGGGTTTTAACGTTGGCCAAACCGAGCGCGAGACCTCGTTTTGCGTTCACACGATCACCGCTGATGCACCATTGATCGTGCATGATGCACGCCTTGATCCGCGTTTTATCGATAACCCCTTCGTTCACGGCGAGCCACATATTCGCTTTTACGCAGGCTATCCACTGCACACCGATGACCGTCTCGCGGTTGGCACGCTGTGCCTACTCGATAGCCAACCCCGCTCCTTTAGCCAGCAAGAACTGAGGTTGATGGAAAGCCTGGCAGGTCAGGTGGAAGAATTGTTTCGGCAGCACGCCATTCGTCACGCCCTAGTGCAAACCACCCGCCGCTATGACGCCCTGTTTAATGACAGTGCTACCGGCATCGTGCACATCGACAGCACCGGCATGATACTGAATATCAATCCCTTCGCCCTGGCGCTATTAGGTTACGCGCAGGACGAAGTGGTGGGGTACAACGTGGCCATGCTGACCCCGCCTGAAATACACGACCAGCACAATGCGTTTATCGAACAGTTTTTAGCCGGCGGCCACCCAGAGGTGATTGGCCGCGGTCGCGAAGTTGAGGCTCAGCACAAGGCGGGGCACCGCGTCCCGGTGCAATTGGCGATTAACGCCATTCATGGCGAGCACCACCAAGTAGTGGAGTTTATCGGCATTCTGACCGACCTAAGTCAGATTCACGCCGCTAATCAGCGCACCCGAAAAGAACAGAGCTTACTCAAAGTACTGCATCAAGGCATTACCGACTACCCGGCGCTGATGTCCGGCAAGCAGCTGTGGATATTTTTGATGGAAGCACTCAGCGACCTCACCGACAGCGACTACGCCTTGATTGGCGAGGTGATTCCCAGCGCGACCACCAATGCGCTAAAGCTACATGCCATTACTGACCTCTCGAGGAACCCCGAATGGCATCCTTTTATGGAGCAACTACGTAGCAGTGACATGATGCTCACCAACCCCGACTCGCTGTTGGGTCGCGTCTTCGCCTACGGCGAGGTGGTCATGACCAACAATGTAGGCGGAGATAACCAGCAAGGCAGTTATCCACCGGGGCATCCGCAGCTTGATAACTACCTGGGCGTGCCTATTGTCAGCGGGGGCCAGCTCATCGGTATGTTCGCTATCGCCAACAGCCGTCAGCCATTGAACCAAAGCTTGCTGGACTGGCTGCAACCCTTCACCGATACCTGTGCGTTGCTGATTAACCTGTACCGTCAAATGGCCGAACGCGAGCAGGTCATGCAAGACTTAGCCGGCGCTCGCGATCAAGCTGAGAGCGCCAACCAGGCCAAGAGCGAGTTCTTGTCCTCGATGAGCCACGAACTGCGCACGCCGCTCAATGCCATTTTGGGATTTGCCCAGTTGCTTGCTAGCAATACGCGAACCCCGTTGAACGATAAGCAACAGCGCCAGGTCAGCCAAATTGAAAAGAGTGGCCAACACCTGCTCAGCTTGATCAACGACGTGCTGGATTTGGCCAAAATCGAAGCGGGCCAACTGACGCTTTCCATTGAGGCCATTTCGCTGGTCAATGTTTTCGACGATGCGTGTGGCACCCTGGAGGCCAACGCTGCGGCAGCGGGGATCACGCTGCTCTGTACGCCGCCTGACACCAGCTTACGAGTGTATGCTGACTACACGCGCACCAAGCAAATACTGCTCAACCTATTGTCCAACGCTATCAAATACAACGTTGCCAACGGGCGCATCGAAATCCGCGCGGAACATCAGCAGGATGTCGTCAAGATCAGCGTAAGCGACACAGGGCCCGGCGTTGATTCCACGCGGTTCGGCGAGCTGTTTGAACCGTTTAACCGCCTGGACGCTGAAGAAAGCCATATAGAGGGAACGGGCATTGGATTATCCATTACCCGGGAGTTAGTGGAACACATGCACGGGCAAATCGGCGTCGACAGCCAGCCAGGCCATGGGGCGACGTTCTGGTTTACGCTGCCGGTGTCGACCTCGCCTGTCACCAAGCGGCCCCCTGGCGCAGGTGAACACAGCGCGCTAGAAACCGCGAACCAGGACGCGCTGCTATATATCGAAGACAACCCCGCCAATCAACGCCTGATGGAAGACATCATCGACGCCATGGAAAGCGTGACGCTGCGCACCGCGTCAAGCGCTGAGATCGGCCTGGAGATGATGCGTTACTCCATACCTGCTGTCGTGATAATGGATCTTCACCTACCGGGCATGAATGGCTATGAAGCGCTAACCCGCTTGCGTAACACCCCCCAGTACAACGGTGTGCGCGTGATTGCTCTCTCCGCCAATGCGCTGCCTAGCGACATCAAAAAGGGCCTCAGCGCGGGGTTTGATGCCTACTTAACCAAACCGATTGATATTGCACAGTTTACCGACACACTGCACCATTTGCTGGGAGCGCCCATTAGGCAGGAGCCATGAAATTCCATTACAAGCACGTATTGGTAGTAGACGATAATCAAGTCAATGTTGAGTTGATGCTCGACTTACTGGACGACCAAGGCTTTCATAATATTCACGGCCTCAGTGATCCCCGTGAGGTGCTCGCCCACTGCCAGCAGAAGCTACCCGATCTATTGCTGCTGGATATACGCATGCCGCACCTGGATGGCTACGCGGTTATCGAACAGCTTAACAACGCGTTTGAACGCCAAACGCCGCCGATTATCGTGCTAACCGCCCAAATAGACGATGAGACTAAGCAGCGCGCCCTGGCGCTGGGCGTGCGCGATTTTGTGACCAAGCCTTTCCAGCGTGCCGAAGTGTTACAACGTATTCACAACGTGCTGAGCATCGAGCATCGCTACCACGTCCGAGACCAACAGGCCGACTCGCTCGAACGCATGGTGGCTAAACGCACCCGCGAGCTTTACCGTCAATCGCGCACCGATCCCATTACCCAGTTACCCAATCGCCGTAGTCTCGTCCAATCCCTTAGCGAAGCGGCAACGCACAACAAGGCCACCGGGCTACTGTTTATCGTGTTGGATCGTTTGGATGACGTTATCAGGCTGCACGGTTACCGAGTTGCCGAACGGCTGCTACGCCACATCGCACAGCGCCTAGACGAGCGCCTGAGTGACTCACACACCCTCGGCTTGTGGGGTGGCAGCGAACTATTAGTGATTAGCGCCACCGACGACAAGCGTTCACTTCTGTCGTTGGCCCACCACCTGATGGAGGCGTTCGAAAACGACCAACAGGTTGACGATATGCTGCTGCCGCTAGAAGCGAGAGTGGGTATCAGCCGCGCCAGCGGCGCATTTGATACCGAACGGCTTGTGCACATGGCGGCCTTGGCGCTCCCGCCTCCGCATGGCTTTTCGGTGCAGTGCTACAGTGAAACCCTCGAGGCTCAGCAACGCCATCGCCTACACGTGCAGCAAGCCCTGCGCGGCGCAACCGAGCGCGGTGAAATGTCGCTCGCTTTTCAGCCCAAACTCCGCTTGGTTGATCAGCGTATTACCGGCGCCGAGGCGCTACTGCGTTGGCACCATCCTGAGCTGGGGCAAATATCGCCAGGCATGTTTATTCCCTTGGCGGAAGCCAGTGGAGATATTTTCGCGATTGGCGAGTGGGTGCTGGAAGAAGCCATGCGGACGATCGCCGACTGGCGACAACAGGGCGTGCTGGGCGATAACTTTCACATTGCAGTGAACGTGGCGGCCCGGCAGTTGGCGCGTAAAGATTTCGCCGAGGGCTTGTTATGCCAGTTGGCGGCACGCCGGATACCCGCTCGGTTTCTCGCCATTGAAGTTACCGAATCTGGCTTAATGAGCGATATGCAGAATGCCCGCCAGCAGCTCGCGCAGCTGACTCAGGCGAACATTGCCGTGGCCATCGACGACTTTGGCACCGGCCATTCTTCATTGGCGTATATTAAGACGCTGCCGTTTTCAACGTTGAAGATCGATCGCGCCTTTGTCATGGACTTGGAAGAATGCGACGTAGACCGTCAACTGGCGCGCACGATTACTCAACTGGCGCATAGTGTTGGCTGTAATGTGGTCGCGGAAGGCATTGAAACAGCGCCCCAAGCCATGTATCTACGACGTATTGGCTGCGAAACCGCCCAAGGTTACTATTTTTCACGGCCGCTACCCGCCAACGAATTTACCCACTGGTGCGATAACTGGCATCCGCACTTGCCATCTACTACCACGGAGACCGTTTAATGGCTCACGACTTGCTTGACCGGATACGCCAACGCCTGGAGGACCTCAACCGTTCAGAGCGTAAAGTCGCCGATGTGATTCTCAATGATCCGGCGGTCGCCACCAGCCTTAGCATTGCCAGTCTGGCCCAAGCGGCAAGTGTCAGCGAGCCAACGGTAAACCGCTTTTGCCGTAACTTTGGCGCTAAAGGCTATCCTGATTTCAAAATCAAACTCGCCCAGAGTTTAGCCGGCGGCACACCCTACGTGACCCGCGCCGTTGAGCCTGGTGATACGGCCACCCAATACACCCCGAAAATTTTTGGTGCCACCATTGCGGCATTGGATGAAGCCCAGCGCGAAATCGACTTAGGGGCTGTCGAGCGCATGGTGGACTACTTAACCCAAGCCAAACAGATCCACTTTTTTGGCCTGGGCGCGTCCGGCGCAGTCGCCCAGGACGCCCAGCACAAGTTCTTTCGCTTTAACCTGCCGGTCATGGTGCATATCGATGTATTAATGCAGCGCATGATCGCGGCGGCCTGCCACACCGGCGATGTGGTGGTGATTATTTCTTATACCGGAAGGACACGTGAGCTGGTCGATATTGCGCGCGTCGCACGTGAGTCAGGCGCGGTAGTGCTGGGCATTACCGCGCCTAATTCGCCGTTGTCCCAGGAATGCACCGCAACCCTTGAGGTCGCCACGCCGGAAGACACCGACCATTACATGCCGATGACGTCCCGAGTGATTCAGTTGACCCTGATCGATGCCCTAGCCACCGGCGTCACACTAAGGCGCGGCGAAGATTTTCTACCGCACCTTAAAAAAATCAAAGACAGCCTGCGCGATACGCGCTTTCCGGCCAGCAAAGATCATTAGCCATTGACCGCGGCGGTGACGGTAATCTCGACCTTGAGTTCGTCTGACGGCAGCGGAGCACATACGCAGGTGCGGGCTGGGGCATAGCCTTCGGGTACCCAGGCATCCCAAACGGCGTTCATCGCGGCCACATCATCGCCGTCTTTAAGGTAAACCGTCGCGGTTAACAGCTGCTCGCGAGATGAACCGATCTCGGTTAGCAGCGCGTCCACGCGCGCCAGCATGCTGTGGGTTTGTTGGGTAATATCACCTTCGCGGGCCTCCGGCCCAGCAACTTGGCCACACAAATAGGCCACTCCCTGGTGCAGAACTGCGCGGCTCATGCGAGCTTTGGTATCGTGGCGTTGAATCGTCATTAGGGCTCCTGGTGATGGTTGAATCCGTCTCGAACACGCGGCTAAAAATACCACGCCCGCCGATTAAGCTCTATTCGGCGCAGTCGATGCACTTGAGGACCAGCGGATCGCTTTCCAAGCGTTTGGTGTTAATCCATTCCCCGCACTCGATGCATTCGCCGAAAACGCCCTGCTCCAGGCGCTGAAGCGCCCCGGCGATACGCGTGACGTTTAACTGCCGGCGCTGCTCTTCGGCCTTAGCCATCGCCTGCCCCTGAAGTGCATCCATGCGTGACAGACGCCCTACGGAGGTTTGATCTAGCGTCACCGTATCTCTGGCCCCGGCGCTATCAGCACTTTCGTCGAGTAGTGTTTCGCGCAGCGTTAATAAGCGCGTCTTCATGGCCTGCACGTCTATATCGGGATGGTTCATCACCGTCTCCTTATGATCTGCTGTTACAATTGCGCTAATGAACTTGTTGTAAGTGATTCCACCCGCCAGCTAGTTATGCAAAGGATACTGCACCATGGGCTATCGCACCTTGCTGCGCGACCATCGTAGTGTGCTGAGTATCGCCTTTTTGGCCATGTTCAGCTCAAGTCTAGGGCAAAGCTATTTTGTAGGGCTTTTTCAGGCCCCTCTGGCCGACCATTGGCAGCTGAGCGCAGGCCAATTTGGCACGGCTTACTCGGTCGTGACACTGGTGGCCGGGTTTGTCATGCTTCGCCTGGGGCCATCAATTGATTGGATCGCCCCGCGCCGATTTGCCATAACGGTGCTGATCGCGCTAATCGTCGGGGTCGCGCTGCTAACCCTGTCACCATGGTGGTGGCTGGGCGTTCTCGGCTTAGGCTTGGTACGCTTGTGCGGCCAAGGCATGTTAACGCATTTAGGCAATACGCTGGCCGCCCGGGAGTTCACCACCCTGCGCGGCCGTGCCATGGGGCTAGCAAGCTTGGGTATCCCGTTTGGGGAAGCGTTGCTGCCTCCTCTCGTTGCCTTTTCGCTGCTCTGGCTAAGCTGGCCATCCTTTTGGTGGCTACTGTGTGCAGCGCTGGCCTTACCGTGGTTATGGTTGCTCCACCGTGCTCCCTGGTCTAACGCGCCAAATGAAAAGCCAGTTCAACGCGATAATTCAGGGCCGCAGCCATTTCGCGATCCTCACTTTTGGTTGCTGTTGCCGCTATTAATGGCATTACCCATTACCATGACCGGGCTATTTATTTACCAGGCTCAGCTTACCGAGGCGTTAGACAGCTCGCTCAGCGTCTATGCCCTGGCCCTGGCCGGAATGGGTGTCGCTAAGCTGCCTGGGGCGCTGCTGGGCGGCCGCTGGATCGATAAAATCGGCCCGACGCGGTTAGCGCGGCTCTATTTGCTTCCCTACGCCACCGCCATGTTGTTTGCCACTGTGGCCGGTGGGGATGCCAGTGTCTGGGCCCTTATGGTGGGCGGTGGTTTGGCGATGGGAGCCCAGGAGTTGATCGCCTCGGGCTTACTCATCAGGCTCTGGGGCATTGAACATTTGGGTCGCGTGCGCTCTGCGCTTAGCGCTTCCATGGTGTTTTCCACCGGCATCGCACCGGCCGCTCTTGGGCTGGCATTAAGCGCGGGAGTACCCTTCAGCGCTATCTTGGGTGCGATGCTGTTATTTATCGTCGTGGCGTGGTGCCTGGCGCAGGGCACGCTCAAGGTGGCTCAGCAAGCGCCCCGTGCTTAGCGCAAGATCAATACCGGCAGTTGGGCTTTTCTCAGCATCGCGGTCGTCGTGCTGCCCACCAGCAACTGGCGAATGCGTGAATGGCCGTAGGCCCCCATCACCAGCATGTCGATGGCATGTTCTTCCTTGTAGGCACGCAGCGTTTCTTCCACGTCACCCGCACGAATCGCGCCTTCGGCGGCATACCCCGCGCTTTCTAGGATGGTTAGCGCCCAGTCGAGCTGGGAGCGGTTCTCGGCGGTTTCCGCGCCGACGATGACCACGTGGCATGTTACCCCGTTAAACAACGGGCTTTTGGCCAGCATTTCAATTCCTTTACGCGCTGTATTACTGCCATCAAAGGCCATCATGACCGTCTCGGGTTGGGTAAATGCTTTCGGTACCATCAGAATCGGCCGATGCATTTCGCGCACCACCCGCTCTAGGTTCGACCCCAGGTGACCGCTTGCTTGGTGAGCGGTTTCCCCACGCTTGCCAACCACCAGAAGCCGCACGCTATTTTCCTGCTCGACCAACGTTTCCACCAGCGTGCCGTTGCGCTGCATAGTCTCCGGCGCAGCGATACCCGCATGGAGGGCACGTTGTTTGGCATCCTCCAGAAGAAGCCGCCCTTGTTCCCGGGCCAGCTTGGCACGCTGCTCCTCAACGTCTGAGAGCTTTTCAAGCAGATGCTCGCGCGTACCTAGCCCCAAGTTACCGGTTAGGTCGGGTTCCGAGGTCTGTGGATGATTATCGATAACATGAATAAACGACAGCGGGGCTTCGAGCCGATTGGTCGCCCATACCGCATAGTCACAAACGCCTGTGGAAAATTGTGAGCTATCAATGGCCGCGAGTACCTGGTCGGTCATGGCGTGCGTCTCCTTTAAACAGTGGAACGAGTTGATTGTTGTTGTTCAAATTCCTTTCTACACGAACTCATTGACCGGTGACAGCGCCTGTCCGTTCACGACAACGATGGACAACATAACCAGGTTTTGTGGCATGTTAAGCTTGTCTAATTATCCGGTCGCACTGTTTAGGGAAGCGCCAATGAGTATCGGTTTGAACAGCATTGTGCTGGTGGCAGTCGGCGGCGCAGTCGGGGGAATGGCCCGATTCGGCATCGCTAATCTATTCGCCAGATGGGTCGGCGGCGCGTTCCCATGGGGCACGTTAGCCATTAACCTGCTGGGTGCATTCGCCTTAGGCTGGCTGGCGAGCGCACTCAACATGGGCGACGCCAAGCAACCCGGCAACTTCTGGCTGATCATAGCGGTCGGATTACTGGGTGGTTTTACCACGGTGTCGTCGTTTAGCCTTCAAACCCTAGGCCTATGGCAACAAGGTGCGCCCGGCAAGGCGCTTGCCAATGTCTTATTTACGGTGGTGCTTGGCGTCATAGCCTGTGGGGTAGGCGCGTGGCTGGCAGGCGGTGGCCTATGAAAATGCTTGCGACCTACGCTGCCGTGGGCATCGGCAGCGGCTTGGGCAGTGCGCTACGCTACGTCATCTCTTTATTGACGATGGGCACATTCGGCAGTGTCTTTCCGTGGGGCACACTCCTGGTCAATGTGGCAGGCGCCTGGCTCATCGGCTGGCTCGCCGCCCATTTTGCAAAGGCAGCTAATGCACGCATAACACACTGGCAGCCTTTTTGGGTGGCAGGCTTTTGCGGTGGGTTCACCACCTTCTCTCTATTTAGTTTAGAGGCCATCACCCTCGCCCGGTCGAACGTAACGTTGGCCTGTGTGTATGTGCTAGCAAGCCTTCCGCTGTGGCTTACAGCGGTTTGGTTAGGCCACCGCTACGCCACTCGACGTTGAGCAATCCCATCGTGCACAGTTTAATGCTCATTCGTATGGGTCAGCGGCTCGTTCGTTTATCAGCCGTGGGAGCCATTTCAGGTAAACCAACATCCCTAGCAGCTCAACTAGCGACTGAAGCACAATCACCACCACGGCGGCCGTCCATATCTCAGGCAAGGCAATCGCCAGAGGTAGCACCACAAAGGAGTTGCGCGTCCCCAGGCTAAACGCCAGCGTTCGCCCTGAGGCGATGGGCAGTCGACACATTGAACTCAGCCCCTTGCCCAGCAACGCCGCTGCAAGCAGATACAGCACAAATATCATCGCCACTTGCCACAGCGTTTCTCGGGTATCGACCACCAACTGAACTTGCGAGGCGGCAATTAAAAACACCACGGCGGCCAACAACGGCACAGGAAGCCAGCCCATCACGCTCACCCCTCGCTTGAGCAAGGCATAACGCTCGGCCCCTTTCTCGGTAAGCCACGCAAACAATAGCGGGGTCAGAATAAGCCCCCCAAAAGCAGGCAATAATTCGCTTAGCAGCTGGGCGCCGGCCAACTGCTCACCCATGATGACCGCGACATACAGCGGCAATAGCACAAGCTGGAGCAATAACAGCACCGGCGTTGCGGCAATCGCCCGAGCGCTGTCTCCCTGGCCGAGATGTGTAAAGCTAATGAACCAATCCGTGCAGGGCACCAACAACACCAGCAGCACCCCCAGCAATATGCCACCCTCTAACGCAAATAGCGTTACCAACCCCCACACCACCAGAGGCATCGCCATAAAGTTGCCCAGCACCAGGGCCGCCATAAAGCGGCGATCTCGAAACGCCAACGAGATATGTAAAAGCGGGACTTGGGTAAAGGTGGCATAAAGCAATGCACCAAGGAGCGGCCAAAGCGCCACTTCCCACGACTGCACCGCGTCCCAACGAACCCCTACGCCCATTCCGGCAAAAATCGCCATGAGATACAGCCAGACTTGATATTTTTCCAGTGTTTCGCGCATCGACAAATATCAATCTCTAGGTAAAGGCTGTTAGCCCATACGCTAACACGGCGATCGCTGGACTGCTTAGTCTGGCCCGAAGCTGTTTGGTTAGGGCCCAGCCTTGCGACTCTACGTTAGCCGCCTAGGTGCAAACTGATTCAATAATCGTTAAAATTGCAATGCTTAATGCCTGTTTTTTACGAATTTTAGGCTCCGAGCATCAATCCCTTCCTTTGGAGTTTCCGATGTCCTCTCAAATTTTGATGCAGACTCCACCCTAGCCGCTCAAGCTCCCCTTTATTTCACTCCCTTCTTTTATCTCGCCAAAAGGAAGACTAGATGCGCTTACTTCCACCCTAGCGGTTATTTTCCAGACCCCACTGAGGGCTAATTCCCTCGTAAAGACGACCAACTGGTCTTTACTACACTTTTTTGTAGGGCTATGGATTTGAAAAACTCCACTTTTACGCACACCGCTTTTTATGACGAAACGTCTTCTTCCCAACGTTTTATTGCTGACCTGCTCGAAAAGGCCGATATTCGTATCAATGGATGTCGTCCCTGGGATATTAACCTCAATGCCCAAGGTGTCATTGAAGACGCCCTCTCTCACGGCAACCTCGGCCTTGGCGAACGCTACATGATGGGTGATTGGGACGCCGAGTCGCTGGATCAATTTTTCTTTCACCTACTGCGCGCACGTCTCCCTGAACAACTCAACCCGCACAAGCTCGTTTTTCACCACCTGAAAAATCGCCTGATTAATTTGCAAACCGCCAAGCGTGCGTTTCAGGTCGGCGAGGCACACTACGACTTAGGCAACGATTTTTATGCGGCCATGCTCGATAAACGCATGACCTACACCTGCGGCTATTGGAAAAACGCCACTACCCTAGAAGAAGCGCAAGAAGCCAAGCTCGATCTGATCTGTCGTAAAATGCAGCTTAAGCCCGGCATGCGCGTGCTGGATATCGGCTGCGGCTGGGGCAGTTTTATGGCTTACGCCGCCGAGTATTACGGGGTTGAATGCGTCGGATTAACGATCTCTCGAGAGCAGGCGGAATACGGTAAGAGCCTGATGAAAAGCGGCCTGCCCGTCGAGTTTCGTTTGCAGGATTATCGCGACGAAACCGAGCAGTTTGATCGTATCGTGAGTATCGGTATGTTTGAGCACGTTGGGCGTAAAAATTACCGTGAATACATGGACGTCGCCCATCGCTGCCTGAAAGACGACGGCCTCTTTCTGCTGCACACTATTGGTAAAAATGTCCGCGGCACTTCTCCCGACCCGTGGATAGATAAGTATATTTTCCCCAATGGTGAGCTACCTGCCCTCGGTCAGGTCACCGATGCGGCGGAACCGCAATTTGTCGTGGAAGACGTGCATAACTTTGGCGCCGACTACGACAAGACGTTAATGGCCTGGCACGCCAACTTTGAAGCCAACTGGCCTCAGTTCAAAGATCAGTTCAGCGAGCGTTTTTACCGCATGTGGCGCTATTACTTGCTCAGCTGCGCGGGGGCCTTTCGAGCGCGCGATATTCAACTCTGGCAATTCGTGCTCAGCAAAAAAGGCGAACTCGGCGGCTACGACCGCGTGAGCTAAGTCTTTCCCAGCGCATTTACCCCTTTCGTATAACTCACTTACCAACCGGATTACTTAATGCACGCATCATTTTCCCTGTTTACCTCCGAGTCCGTCTCCGAAGGGCATCCCGATAAGATTGCCGACCAGATCTCCGACGCGGTGCTAGACGCCATTATTGCCCGTGATAAACAGGCGCGCGTCGCCTGTGAAACCATGGTGAAGACCGGTGTGGCGATCATTGCCGGTGAAATCAGCACCAACGCCTGGGTGGATCTCGAAACCTTGGTACGTGATGTGATCAACGAGATTGGCTATACCTCATCCGATGTGGGCTTCGATGGTGCCACTTGTGGCGTGGTCAATCTGATCGGCAAACAGAGCGTCGATATTGCTCAGGGCGTGGATCGCAGCAAGCCCGAAGATCAGGGCGCAGGCGACCAGGGCCTGATGTTTGGTTACGCGACCAACGAAACCGATTCGTTCATGCCTGCCCCGATCCATTATTCGCACCGGTTGGTTGAGCGTCAGGCGGAATTGCGTAAAAACGGTCTACTGCCGTGGCTGCGCCCGGATGCCAA
>NZ_FNII01000015.1 GCF_900103865.1 Vreelandella arcis | reverse complement strand
GCATCGCTGAGCGCGGTACGGGAATGGATGCTGACGTTCGAACGGGCTTACAACGAGCAGCATCTTCACAGTGGTATCCAGTATGTCACGCCGGCGGATCGGCACCGTGGGATAGACCGAGAACGTCTTGAGCACCGGAAAGCGGTTTATGAAAGGGCGAAGCGCCGACAGCCTCAACGCTGGTCGGGCCGCACTCGGAACTGGGAGGTTCCTGGTTCGGTGTCGCTCAACCCGGGAAAAGAGCAGGAAATCGAGCGTAATAAACAGGCTGCTTAAGCGCAGCCATTTGGACAACTGGGTTGAAAATCACCGGAACCGTCGATCAAAGGGTTGAGGAGTCTCACTCCTTGATAAAGCAAATTGGGCAAACCGGAAAGCCCTCATGGGAAAGTGACACCAAGCAAGATATTAGCGAAGAATTTATTTTAAATTATTTAAAAAAATCATCCCTTTTTGGTTCTGAGATTCTATTTGCTGCAGCACTTTCTCAAAAAAATAGAAAATCCATTAAGGTAGAGTCTTTAGTTGGAGACGAAGCCTCCCCAGAGATAAAGAAATCTTATTACATGGGGTATGTTTCCGCATCACAGGCGAGTGGAATATTTGATTATACCGGCAACGTTTACAATCACTTTCAAGTATCAAATGCAAGCCAAGTATTTCTTGATCAGGCTGAAAATTATTTACTAGAAAAAATAAATGAAGCTTCAGATGACTTATCAGAATCGCTAGGCAAGCAAGCTGCCAGAAGTTTCGCTGAGGAAGGATATAACAATATTAGATCTTACTTTGAAAAAAAGCCTTCCACGGAAAAAATGCCTTCTGATGAAAAATAAGCATAATTGGATGATGCTGTGTGCAACACATCAACATCCAATATGACAGTCTAAACTGGCTTGCTGCCATGAAATATAACTTTTCGGCAGCAAAAATAACGGTATACGACTACCGTAACTGCAGTTTTTCAGGCCTTAAATGCGTGTACCGCTTCAGCACATCCCAACTCTCGTGCAGCGTGAACTGCTGCACCGCCACGATCTCATAACCTGCCTCAAATAACCGCGACGTGGCTTCGTGGCGAAGGTCGTGGAAGCGGAGATCGTCAATACGTTTGGCGGCCGTAGCGGCTCGCCACCGAGTGCCGATCGATTTAGCGCCGTAAGGAATAATCCGCGGCTCACCCTGTATACGCGGCTGCCGATGGATGATGGTCATCGCTTCGGTATCCAGGTCATCCCAGGTAAGCCTGGTAATCTCTGCCTGCCGGCGTGAGGATGCGATCGCAAAGTCCATGATGTCTTCCATGGGAATAATCGCGCTCGGCCGGATCTTCTGAGAGCGCACAAAGTAAGCCCGCAGCTTTTCGATTTCCTCACTTGTGGGGCGTCGATCCCGAGATCCTGGGCGACGGATGAGCCCTTTGCTGCGCATTAGCAGCTTGGCTGACTCGAACTCGTTTAAATCCACTGGCATTCGCCAAGCAGCCACCGCTGTTTTCAAGATGATGCCTAGCCAGGTAATGTCCTGCGATATGGTGGAGGCCATAATGCCGCTACGCTTACGCGTCTGCGCGTGATCGATGATCTGTTCGCTGCTGAGCTCATTGATTTTGACGCGTGCAATCGGAAAGCGCAGCAATTGCTCGATCGTAGCCCGCTTGCTACGACCTGCACCCTCGGCAAATTCGTGTAGGTACCGTTCAATGGCATCGTGTAGGGTCACGCCTTTCCATTTTGCAGTCAGCACGCCACCTGGTTTCGCCAATTCCAGTTCACGGCATTTCGCCCACTCCTCAGCCATCGCTTTTCTGGGGAATGTTTTTGACTCGGAGTAGTCAGGTTGATCACGCCGTGCGATGCGAATCTGCACGAGATATGAGAAACTGCCGTTCTTTTTACGGCGCTTGCGAATCGTTGTCATACTGGCCTATCAGATGTACCAAATCCAAAGCGGGTCACGTACCAAATATGTACCAGCGAACCAAGTAAAACGCCGCTTAACTACTGTAAATATGAACAGTTATGAATGATACCACAACACCGCAAACCCGCATGAAGTCTGGCACCGTCCGCCCTGAGCTGGATAGGACTTTCTCTGTCGCGCCTATGATGGACTGGACCACACGGGACTACAGAGCCTTCGCGCGTACCTTGAGTACGCGTGCGCTGCTGTATACCGAGATGGTGACGACCGGCGCTATTCTGCATGGCTCACCACGTGAGCGCTTTCTGGGCTTTGATGACGTTGAGCACCCGATCGCCCTGCAGTTGGGCGGCAGCGATGCTGTTGAGCTTGCCGAGTGCGCGGCAATTGCTGAGGCGTGGGGCTTTGATGAAGTCAATCTGAACGTTGGCTGCCCGAGTGATCGGGTGCAGAACAACATGATCGGCGCCTGCTTGATGGGCTACCCGGAGAAAGTCGCCGCGGCGGTCAAGGCCATGCAGGCGGCGGTGTCAATCCCGGTGACCGTTAAATGCCGCATCGGCGTCGATGATCAGGATGAAGACGCCGACTTGGCGCGGTTTATTGAAACCGTGGCTGATGCGGGCTGCGACACCTTCACCGTGCACGCACGTAAAGCATGGCTGCAGGGCCTGTCGCCCAAGGAAAACCGCGATGTGCCGCCGCTCAACTACCCCCGCGTTCATCGCCTGAAGCAGCAGCACCCGGCGCTGCACATCGGCATTAACGGCGGCATCAAGACCTTGGCCGAATGCCAGGCGCAGCTCAAGCACGTAGATAGCGTGATGGTGGGCCGCGAAGCCTATCAGAACCCCTGGCTGCTGGCGGGCGTGGACGAGCAGCTGTTCGGCACGCCGGGGCCCGCCGCCAGCCGTATGGACGCCGCTCGCGCGTTTTGCCCCTATATACAGAAACGCCTGGACGAAGGCGCCAAGCTCAACCACATTACGCGCCATCTGCTGGGGCTGTTTCAGGGGTGCCCTGGCGGGCGGCGTTTCCGTCGGCACCTGTCGGAACACGCCCATAAAGACGGCGCAGGGCTACGCCTGTTCGACGAGGCGCTGAGCCTGGTGCGCGAGCCAACTGGCGATGCCTCCCAGAAGCAGTCAGAAGCACCTACCTCAGACGCAAAACAGCCCGCCACCGCTTAACGGTGACGAACTGTTCTTACGCTGCAACCGGGCTGCAGCCGGAGTGATGACTTACTGGCTGCGCACGCCTTGTTCGATACGCTTGCCAATATCCGGGTCGACGTTGCGCCAGTACTCGAAGGCCCGCTCCAGCACCGGCTCGGTGACCCCGCCGGAAAGATGTCCCACTACGTTGGACACCAGCCGTTCCCGCTGGGCGTCGTCCATCACGTCACGCACCAACGCACCGGGCTGGCTCCAGTCGTCGTCATCCGGGCGCAGCGTATAGGCCGCCCGCACGAACTGCCCGTCGGTGGACCAGACGGCATCTTCCGGGTAGCGCTCCGAATTGGCGACCGGCCCGCCTTTGCTGTTCGGCGTATAAACCGGGTCCGTGGAATGCCTGATGCGCATGGCGCCGCCCTGGGCATAGCTATGTACCGGGCTCTTAGGTGTGTTAACCGGAATGTGCTTGTAGTTCACCCCCAGCCGGGCACGGTGCGCATCGGCGTAGGAAATCGAACGCGCCAGCAGCATCTTGTCCGGCGAGAGGCCGGTGCCCGGCACCATGTTGTTAGGCTCGAACGCGGCTTGCTCGATCTGGCTGTGGAAATCCGTCGGGTTCTCATTAAGCGTTAGCTTGCCGACCTCGATCGTCGGGTAGTCCTCGTGGGGCCACACCTTGGTCAGATCGAAGGGGTTTATGCGGTAGGTCTTGGCGTCGTCAAACGGCATGATCTGCATCTTCAGCGTCCAGGTGGGGTAATCCCCGCGCTTAATGGCCTCGAACAGATCGCGGCGGTGATAGTCGGCATCGGTGCCGGCCATTTCATCCGCCTGCTCCTGGGTCATGCACTTGATACCCTGGTCGGTCTTGAAGTGATACTTCACCCAGAAGCGCTCGCCCTCGGCGTTGACCCACATGTAGGCGTGGCTCGAGTAGCCGTTCATGTGCCGCCAGGTTGCCGGAATGCCCCGGTCGCCCATCAGCCAGGTCACCTGATGGGCGGATTCGGGCGCCAGCGTCCAGAAATCCCACTGCATGTCGTGGTCGCGCAGGCCGTTGTCGGCACGGCGCTTTTGCGAATGAATGAAGTGCTGAAACTTCATCGGGTCGCGAACGAAGAACACGGGGGTATTGTTACCCACCATGTCGAAGTTGCCCTCTTCGGTGTAGAACTTCACCGAAAAGCCGCGGGGGTCACGCCAGGTGTCGGGGCTGCCGCTTTCCCCGGCCACGGTAGAAAAGCGAATCACCACGTCGGTTTTGGCGCCTTTCTGGAGGAAGTTGGCCTTGGTGTATTGGCTGACGTCGTGGGTTACCTCGAAATGCCCGAACGCCCCGCTGCCTTTGGCGTGGGGCTGGCGGTCGGGAATCATTTCGCGGTTGAACGCCGCCATCTGCTCCATCAGATAATGGTCGTGCATAACAATCGGGCCGTCCTGGCCTACCGAGAGCGAGTACTCGTCGCTGGATACCGGATTGCCTGCTTCGTTGGTCGTGTTATTGGGCTTGTCGCCTGCCATCGTTAGTTCTCCCTTACATTCGAGGTGGCGCGGTCACCATCCAGTCACCGTCATCGCTGCTAATCGTCGGCCACTGGTGTTGGCTGCGTTAGTCAGTCATCAGTTATAGTTAAAGAACGGGGTTCCCGCCATCCGTGGCCGTTGCCCAGTGGCTATCACACCGATAGTTTCTGGTTATCCTCCACCGTCAATACAGCGAATCCGGGGGCGGCCCCAGGCTCGAATTGAAGCTTTCAATCGCGGTTTCGGCCTCTTCGATGGCATCAAAGCGGGCAATATGAAACAGCGCTTCGCCTTCGTTAGCCAGCGGCAAGCGGCTCATGCCGATGACGATGCCGTCGGCCATGGCGAGCACGTCGCCCTCGTCGTTGCCGAACGGGTCAGCGACCTTGCCCAATACTTCGCCTTTCGCCACTCGGGCACCCAGGCGGACTTTGGGCCGCAAAATGCCGTCGATGGGCGCGCGCGCCCAGCTAGAGCCATTGGCCACTTCCGCCGGGGCCGGCGCACGGCGTCGCTGTTCACCGGTCAGCATGCCCAAACGACGCATTACCCGCAGAACACCTCGAACCCCTGGGGCGATGGCCCATTCATCAAAGCGTAGGGCTTCACCGGCCTCGTAGGTCAGTACGGGAATGCCGCGGGTCTGGGCATAGTGGCGCAAGCTTCCCTCGCGCAGTTCGGCGTTGAGCACTACCGGTGCGCCAAAGGCGTCGGCCATGCGTTCGGTTTCACTGCCCGGGCTCAGTTGGGCGCGAATTTGCGGCAAGTTTGTCCGGTGAATCGCCCCGGTATGTAGGTCGATAATGTGCGTGGCGTGGTCGACGATTTCGTCACGAAACAGCGCCGCGATACGTCCACCCAGTGACCCCGATTCGCTACCAGGGAAACAACGGTTGAGGTCACGCCGGTCGGGCAAATAGCGGGTCTGCTGCAAAAACGCGAACACATTAACCACCGGCACGGCAATCAATGTGCCTCTCAGGCTATTGATCGTTTTGGCGCGGAGCACGCGACGAACGATTTCCACACCGTTAATTTCATCGCCATGGATACCACCGCACACCAACATCACCGGGCCATTTCGTCGCCCGTGAACCACCTCGACAGGAATATGCAGCGGCGTATGCGTGTAGAGACGTGCGACCGGCACATCGATTTGTAAGCGCTTGCCCGGTGCAATGGTATGCCCGGCTAGTTGAAAGGAGGCTCGAGCCATCTTGATTGTTCTCGCTTTGCGGGTCGCTTAGTTAACTTGCACTGTCACGACATTTAAAAACAGCGTTTCTAATACGCCTTTATACCCGCGCTGCACCAAAATAGCAGCCCCCAACGCACCTTAGCGGTGACTAGGACGTTTCCATACACAATTGAATGTAAAATAATTGCAGAATCAGATAAAATGTGTGCACAGATAACGTCACCGAGGTTGTGTTTCCATGGCAAGAAAAACAAAGGCTGAAGCAGCGGCCACGCGCGAGGCACTGCTCGATGCTGCGGAAGATATGTTTATGGAACACGGCGTCGCCCGCACCTCGCTGGAGCAAATCGCCCGTCACGCCGGTATGACTCGAGGTGCGGTGTACTGGCATTTTAAAAACAAGGGCGATATTTTCCGCGCCATGCTGGAGCGCGTTCGCATGCCGTTTCAGGAGCTGGTGGACGAAATTGAGGCCCTGGAGCACGACGTTTCCTCGTTGGAAGCTATTCGGCTTGCCTGCCTGCAGGGCTTACAGCGATTTGAACAGCACCCCCGCTCGCGTCGGGTACACGCCATCTTGATCCATCGCTGCGAATTTTTTAGCGACATCGATCCTATCGCTATGCAGCAGGAAATCACCGACGAATGCCGCGACTCGCTTTATCAGCATCTGCTCATTTCGAAACAGCAGCATATGCTCGCCGACAACCTGTCGCCCGAGGTCGCCACCGATCTTTTACAAGCCATGTTATCCGGCCTGTTTCACGAATGGATCAGAGACCCCGGGCGCTTCTCAATCTACAACCGCGGTGTACCGCTGGTTAATCAGCTGATTGGCATGATGCATCGCCAAGGCGACCCCACCCGCAAACACTGATTGCTAATGAGGCGCTAGCGTCCCAGCCGACTTGGACTTGGATCTAGATTTGCCTCTTAGCTGACGCAGCCGCGTACGGGTCTCAAGATAGGTGTCTTGCGAGACACTGCGGAACGCATCCTCTTTAGGCAGGTATTTTACCAATACGCGATGCTCGCCTGCGTTGAGCAACCGGCCATGCTTACCCAGTAACCGCACCTCGCAGGATGGGTCATCGGTAAGAACGGCAACCCCTGCCTGCCCTGCGCTGGCCGCCTGGGTGACTTTAACGCACTTGCCCAACAGGCTGCGGCGTGCCTGATGACGATGGAACCACGGCCCCATCTGCCGGCACAGGCTTTCGGCGATGGGCGATGCCAACGCAAAGCTTGCCCACAACAGCACCACTCCAATCGGTATGATAAATAGCCCCAGCGATAGCCAGCGCAGCACCAGCAATTCCACCGCCAGGGTCATGCTCGCCGCCAGCACAATCAACCAACTCAGGGCGACGGTCGTCGGCACTCCCGCAAAGCCTTGGGCGACGAGGGCGCTGGCCAAATGATCATCGCGCAGGCTGTCTTTTTCGAACAGTTCAACAGGCGCTAACCGTAGCAGAACCAATAGCCAATAAAGCCCGACTAGCGGCAGCAATATGCTGAACAGGATAAACGGAAAACTCACCAGTAGCTGGCGTACGGTATCCATGGCGTGCCCCTCCTACGCTTATATTCAATTAGTTGCGTTTTGTCTTATCAGCGTAGCGTTCGACAATAGCAATAACATGTAGCAGCGCAGCATAAAAAACGGGCATCATCGCTCACGATGATGCCCGTCAAGTTTATTGCGCTTTATCGATGCGCTTATTGATTGATAGCGCTGCGCCTAGGCAGGTTGATCGCTGTTCTGCGATTTGCCTCGGAACTTACGCCCTAACCAGTCAGATGTCTGGGCAATCATGACATAGTAGCTAGGCACAAACAGACTACCCAGAATGGCCACCGTGGCCATACCGACTGCCACAGTGGTACCAATGTGGTGGCTGCTGACATCACTTGCACCGGTTGCCAACGCCAATGGCAGCGTACCGAAAATAAACGCCAGCGAGGTCATAACGATTGGGCGGAAACGCAGCTCTGCCGCCGTTATCGCGGCTTCTCGGATCGTCTTGCCCTGCTCTTTACGCTGCAATTCGGCAAACTCCACTATCAGGATGGCATTTTTGGCCGCCAGGCCGACCACCACCAACAGACCGATCTCAACATAAATGCTGGTATCCAACCCGCGCAGCACGATACCGCCAACGCCCCCTAAGAAGGCAAACGGCGTTGAGGTCAGCACGGCCAGCGGCAACGACCAGCTTTCATACTGAGCCGCCAGAATTAGGAATACCATCAGAATACCGAAGACAATCGCCAGCGCTGCGGTACTGCCCATTTCGG
This sequence comes from Vreelandella arcis, assembly GCF_900103865.1. GTDB lineage: Bacteria > Pseudomonadota > Gammaproteobacteria > Pseudomonadales > Halomonadaceae > Vreelandella > Vreelandella arcis. Next base: position 84,383 of record NZ_FNII01000015.1, on the reverse strand, counting down.
CTTCTTGGTAGGCGGTACCAGTCCACCCCATGCCCCAATTGCGACCTAAGTTTTCTTGGACAATGCTCTCCATCGCCTCGATAGCCTGGGCTGAGCTGTAGCCTTCCGCTGGTTGGCCTTGGAACTGCGCCCCAAGATACACACCAAAGCGCGATACCACGGCGGGTTTGGCTTCACGCTCCAAGGTGACAAACTCGGACAGCGGAATGCGTTGGCCATCGCCCCCGCGCACGTACACATGGCTCACATCATCCGGTGTACGACGATATTCGTCTTCGTTTTGCAGGTAAACCTGAAAGTTACGGTTTTGATAACTGAAGTAGTTAACAAATCCAGTGCCAAAGGTATTGGAAAGTGTCGAATGCAAATCCTCCAGTGACACGCCGTAACTCAGCGCTTTTTGCTGGTCGATATCGGCCCGGTAGCCCGGTACGTTGACGCTAAAGGTCGTAAAAACCCGCTCAAGTGCCGGATGTGCGTTGGCCTTTTGCATGACCTGCATCGACGCATCAAACAGTTCTTGGGAACTTGCGCCGCCAAAGGACTGCAAGTAGCCGGTGAAACCCCCAGTGGTCGATAACCCTTGAATCGGTGGCGCGTTAAACGCCATCGCCGAGCCACCGGGTACTTCAGCACCGATCTGCATGATCCGGCCGACAAGCTCATTGGCGGTGATATCACGGTCGCCCCAAGGGGCCAAGTTGATAAACATCACCCCACGAGCGGTATTAACCGAGCTGGTAAGAATGTCGTAGCCCGCCACCGCCGATGAGTAATTTACCCCTGGAATGGCTTCAACGCGCTCGCTTAGCGTCGCCATGTAATCCTGCGTGCGCTCCAAAGACGCTGCGTTGGGGAGCTGTATACTCGCGAGCACAACCCCCTGGTCGGTTTCAGGCACCAGGCTGGAGGGCGTGTTTTGATAAAGCCACCACGAGCCGCCGATCACCACACCGGTCAATACCAATGCCACCACCCAGAAACGCACCAGGAACTTCACCACCACCATAAACGCCGCGGTGATGGCTGCAAAAAGCCGATCAAATAGACGCAGCGGCGTATTCACCGCGCGCATCAATTTCGACTCGCTGTGTTTGGCTTTGTGCTTGATGAAAATCGCCGATAACGCCGGCGTGAAGGTCAATGCCATCAGCGCCGAGAACGCCACCGAGATCGCCACCGTCAGGGCAAACTGCTGATAAATTTGCCCCGTAAAGCCGCCCAAAAATGCCACGGGAATAAACACCGCCGCCATGATCAGCGAGGTTGCGATTACTGGCCCGCCGACTTCCTTCATGGCGCGGATGGTGGCATCTTTGACGCTGATGTCGTCTTCTTCGCTGAGCACCCGTTCAACGTTTTCGACCACCAGTATCGCGTCATCCACCACTATCCCGATGGATAACACTAACGCGAAAAGCGTCAACAGGTTGATCGAAAAACCGAACATGTAAAAGCCAGCAAAGGTGGCCAATACAGACACTGGCACCACCGACATGGCAATCACTGTGAAGCGCCAATTTTGCAGGAAGATAAACAAAATGACGCCGACGATTAAGAACGCTTCAATAAAGACTTTTACAACGGTTTTGACCGAAGCATCAATAAACAGCGTGGTATCGTAGGGCACGACGTACTCAAGGCCTGGCGGGAAGCGTTCGCTCAGCTCCTCCATCGTGTTATTCACCGCCCGAGCGGTTTCCAGCGCGTTAGCCCCTGGCTGCTGATTGATGATGATGGGCGACATGGCATCGCCGTTCAGGCGAGCATCCACCCCGTAAGACGAGGCGCCCAGCTCAATACGGGCGACATCATCCAGACGCAATGTTGAGCCGTCCGGATTGGTGCGCAGCGCGATATTACGAAAATCGTCAACGTTGTTAAGCCGACCGCCCGCCGTGATGGTGTAGGTATAGGCGCGCGGCTCGCTTTGCGGCATAGCGGCCAAGCTACCCGCGGGCACCTCGGTATTTTGCGCGCGGATAGCACTGGCAAGCTCAGTGGGCGTTAGGTCGTATTGCGCCAGCTTTTCCGGATCCATCCAGATACGCATGGCGAACTCACCGCCCCCCAGCACCTCGGCTTCGCCGACCCCTGGAACCTGGCGAAGCTCGTCGATGATATTGAGCGTGGCGTAGTTCTGCATAAAGATTTTGTTGTAGTCACCTTCCGGCGAGAACAGCGCTACAAACATCAAAATCGAACTGGAACTTAGCTCAACGGTTACACCTTGGGCCTGAACAGCTTCGGGCAGCTGCGAGAGCGCCCCCTGGACACGGTTGTTGACGTTGATCGTACTGATATCGCCTTCGGTGCCAATATCAAACGAGACATTCAGCGACATGGTGCCGTTATCGCTGCTGTTTGAGGTCATGTAGATCATGTCCTCAACGCCGTTGATCGCTTCCGCCAGCGGGGCCGCCACCGTTTGCGCAACGGTTTCAGCGTCGGCCCCGGGGAACTGCGCCTGAACCGAAACCGTCGGCGGGACGACATTCGGGTACTGCTCAATCGGCAGCACTCGCATGCTGACGACGCCGATAATGGTCAGGATAATCGCCAGAACCGTCGCAAAAATGGGGCGGCTGATGAAGAAATTAGAGAAATTCATTGCGAGGAGTCCCCTTCCTCATCGCTTGACTGATCCCCTTCGGCACCGGCGCCTTGAGCCTGCTCGTCTTGCGCTGCCTGCTCTTGTTCATCGCGTTCGACCACTTGGTCGGCATTGCCGTCAAACGGCTGTGGTTCAATGGCCGTGCCAGGTTCAATGCCGGTCGGGTCGCCCACCACCACGCGGTCACCCTCTTCAAGGCCATCGCGTAAAATCTGCCAGGAACCCGCTACCTCGCCTAAGCTGACCGTTTGCGAGCGAGCGCGGTTGTCATCGTCCAAAACAAACACCTGGGGCCCCATCAAACCTTGGGTGACGGCAATTTCAGGCACTGCAAAAACACCGTAGCGCTTCAAACCTTCGATGCTGACACGGGCAAACTGTCCCGGCAGAATTTCACCGTCAGGGTTATCAAAGGTAGCGCTGGCTTGCACGGTACTGGTGGTATCGCTAACCCGCGAGCCCAGAAAGTCCAGACGCCCTTGAAGGGATTGGTCATCCTCCCCATCGCGCCCCGGCAGTGCCAGGCTTGCGCGAATGTCTTCGATCGATTCCCCTTCACGCAGCTGACGACGCAGGGCAAAGGCGTCGTTTTGCGGCATTTGGAAACGTACTTCCAGGGGATCCAGGGGCGTGACAGTCGCTAACTCAGTACCGGATTGCACCAAGTTACCCACGTTAATTTCACTTAAGCTGATCATGCCAGCCACCGGGGCGGTCACTTCAGCATAGTCCAGGTCGATCTGCGCACTTTCTAAAGCGGCTTCTGCCTGAGCGACGTTGGCCTGGGCCACGCCCAGATCAGCGCGTGCCTGGTCGTAGTCTTGGCGGCTGACCGAGTTTTGGTTCAGCAAACGTTCAAAACGCTGTGCATCACGTTGGGCGCGGGAAAACTCCGCCCGGGCGCTTTGCAAATCAGCTTCGCGTTGATTAACGGTCGCGCGGTAAACGTCCGGCTCGATGGAATAAAGAAGCTGATCTTCTTCGACAAATTCACCGGGCTCGAAATGACGTTCCTGCAAGTAGCCGGTCACGCGGGCGACCAGGGTCACTTCATTGTCACTGCGCAGCAACGAGGAGTAAGACTTATCCAACGGAAGGTCTTGCCGGGCCGCCTCGGTTACCGGTGCCGGTCGCGGTGGCGGTTCTTGCTGTTGCTGGGCACCCGCTTGTTCGGCTTGTTCTTCTTGGCCACAGGCAGCAAGCAGCACGCTTGCGCCTGCTACCATGAGCGCGCTGCGAACGCCATAAAACGTCTTTTTCATTACTTTTCCCTTGAGGCGCCAATAAATCGACAAAGCATACAACCATGCATGTATGAATGTAAATATTGAGCAGCGCTTACCGCCGCTGCCAACCGTCTTTATTGATCGAGTTCTGGGCGCTCACCAATATTCATGACACTGCTTGAATCATCGTAATCTTCGGGCAACGTGAAGGTAATCTCTTCGCCCTGAAGCCATTCATTGACCTCTTCTACTGCCTCAACATCCAAGCGACCGGCCTGCTGACGCAACTCCAGCAGGTTAACGACATAGTCGTAGCGAGCTTGGGCATAGTCGGAAATCGCGTTGTACAGATTCTGCTCGGCGTTCAGCACATCAACAATGTTGCGGGTGCCGACTTCGTAACCGGCGCGCGTGGCGTCCAACGCACTCTGGTTGGAAACAATGGCCTGCCGACGGGCATCCACAGTGGATACGTCGTTGCTGACTTGGGTATACAGCGAGCGCACCTGCTGAACGGTATCGCGGCGTTGGGCTTCAAAGTCGAACTGGCTGGCCTCTAGCTGGTAGGTGCTTTGACGAATGCCCGCCAGCGTGCTGCCGCCGGTGTATAGCGGCCAGTTAGCACTCAGCCCGACCTGGCTGGATGAATCATGCCCTTGAATACCGTCGATGTCGTTATCAGCATACTGATAGCTGGCGAAGGCGTCTAAAGTAGGCAACTGCTGCGCTTGGGCCACGTTCACACCGCTTCGAGAAATTTCAACGCCTGCCTGCTCGGCAAGTACCAGCGGGTTATTTTCCACCGCCATCTCGACCCAATAATCACGGTTGCGGGGGGTTGGAAGCTCAATAGGGTAGTCGTCACTTAGCGCTTCTATGCTGGCATAACGCTTGCCGGTCAAGCGCTCAAGCGCCTCGAAGCTAACTTGTAAATCGCTCTGCGCGGCAATCCGTTCAGCGCGGGACTGATCGAAAGTTGCCTGTGCTTCTTCCACTTCGGTAATCGCAATCAGGCCGACCTCAAACTGTTCCTCGGCCTGCTCCAACTGGCGGCCAATGGCTCGCTCTTGGGCCAAGCGTGCGTCGAGAATGTCGTTGGTACGCAAAATGTCAAAATAGGCCGATGCGACATCGATCAGCACTTGCTGCTCGGTGGAGGCCAGCAAATAGACTTGCTGGTCGATTTGTCGCTCGGCTTGTTCGACTTCGCGGCTATTAACGGCGTCAAAAAGAGCTTGAGTGGCTTCCAGCGTTAAGCTAACGCTATTAAACGGATCGTCATTTGCGCCGGTGTTACCTGTTCCGCCACTCGCCTGGCCTGCTTGCGTTCCGGCAGTACTGGTTTGACTTTCATACTCGCGGTTGTGCGCCACATTACCCGATGCATTCACCTGGGGCAGCAAGTCGCCACGGGCGACATCGCGCCCCGCCTCGACGCTTAATGACTGAGCGCGCGCCGAACCCAGCTCGGCGTTATTTTCCAACGCATCGCGGGTGATGGTGAGCAGGTCTGCCGACCACGCGGGCACCGCCCACACCGATAGCAATAACGCGGGGAGCAGCACACGCTGCGCCGCAAGAGGTCGAGAGGTCTTAAAAGACCACGTGGCAGGGAGTCGCAGCATAGCGTTATTCCTCAGTAATATCGGTCCGATTGCTTACATACATTGTCGCATGTTTTTTTCTTGATACCAGTCCCTAATTAGAATTTTGGCCTACTTTCATGTTTCTTTGCACCCTAGGTGCACCGTGCAAACCTGATTGACTCAACTATGCTGTACGTCACCATGTTGCACAGCAACAAATCAAACACCGAGGCCTGCCATGGATAGCATCGAATTTATCAGCGTTCGCGAACTTGAGATCGCCGTTCGCATTTGGCACTCCGATGCCCCCAACACTGTGATCGCCTGGCATGGCTTGTCACGCCATGGCGGCGATTTTGAGTCCCTCGCGCACCAGTTAGGCTCACAATGGCGGGTAATCGCTCCTGACACCCCTGGACGCGGACTTTCAAGCTGGTCGCTTTATCCTGCGAATGATTACTTATATAGCCACTATGTGACGATCGCGTTAGCGGTACTCGACCACTTCCATATTGAGCGTGCTAACTGGGTCGGCACATCAATGGGTGGCTTACTCGGCATGCTGCTGGCGGCCGATGACGCCACCGCCCAGCGAATTGGTTGCTTAGTTCTCAATGACGTGGGCCCCGAATTGGATAGCCAAGCGCTAGCCGAAATGGCCACGTATTTCAGCGTGTTCAAACGCTTCTTAACGCTTAGCGAGTTAACACAATCCCTTGAGCAAAACTACCAGGGCTTTGGCAGACTGACGGACAAAGAATGGCAGCGAATGGCACTTAGCAGCGCCAGACGAATGCCCGACGGCAGTTGGACTTTTCATTATGACCCACGGATTGGCGAGCAGTTTGTACACGATACGCCACGCGATACCTGGAGCGATTGGCAGCGCATACGCTGCCCGTTAATGGTCATTCGGGGTGAGCATTCGGCGCTACTGCGGGCCGACAGCGTCACGCGTATGCGCCAGGATCAGCCTCACCTGGAAACGCTGGAGGCGGCTGACTGCGGCCACGCGCCGATGCTGAACAATCACCAGCAAGTCGCGCCACTTAAACGCTTTTTGGAGCGCCATGGCAGCACGTCGTTATTGCAAAACGCAAGCCCGGGTAAAAGGCTTCACCGCTGGTGGCGGCGCGTGGCTAGTCGACTCCACTAAAAGTGATAGTTGATCAGCGCGCCGCCCATCAGCTGCGTCTCATCACCCACGTCGTCGACAATCGGGCTATCGGCGGCGTCACCAGTTAACCGGGTAACGCCCATTAGCCCCGTTACCGACCAGTCACGGCTTAAGTAGTAGCTCAAGCGGCTTGTCAGCCCCAGGCGGAAATAGCCATCTTTAGGACGGTAAACGGCAAGCCCCGAACGGGCGCTTTCCGCCGGCGATATACCAAACAGATCGTCGGTCCAGTTATCGCTGCTGTAGGTCACTTCAGGGCCAATGGAAAAGGCCATCTGATCCGTTAACATGGCGCTCCAGTTGGCTTTTAGATCCGCTTCGTAGCCGTCTATATCACCGCCCAACGGGGTTTTGGTAGCCGCTTCCAGCATCCAGGGGCCGCTTGAATAGCGGGCTCGTAGCCCTAGGGCCGCAGCGTCATCAACTTCGTCTAGCCCACTTAGTTCGCCGTCGTTATCACGACCAGGCAGATAACTGAAAAACGGGGAAATCTGCCAGCCCCCTTGGCGAAACAGGTTCCAACCAATGCCCTCACGTACCCCGGCATAGAACGAATCGCCATAGGTGATGCTGGCATTGGGCCAGACGCGCGTTTCGTTTTCATCGCTACCCAGGTACTCAGGCACGCTAAAAACCCCGGCGCCAACGCTACCTTCCCATTGCGCTAGGGCACTACCCGACGCCGTTATCAAAAGCGCGGACAAAGCGACCTTGAGTCCTAGCGAACGGCACTTACTTGATGGTGAGTTGGGTATATCAAAGAGTCTCGATGTCATAGTGGAGCCCCATATTCTCAGGGCGCTAGGAAGTGATGCCTAAACTAACCACAGGCCGTCTTCCATGACGCTAGGGTTAACCGATGACGTCGCAGGTGGCGTTAACCACTGCGACGAGATCGCTCGGTATCATGACGGATAATATTGCGCCATAACATACAATTATGCACGTAAGCTAGCACCAACCCCTCGATCCGTCAATTTTCTCACGCCACGTTGTCAACGCATTCCTGCCGCCCATCAACGCACGACCGGCAAGCCGCATTGCGCCAAACAAGTGCGATGCCCTCGCTTATATCGAAAAGCAGGCAGGGTGGATACGTTAGCGAGGCCTCATACACCCTGGCCCCACTCTTAATGCGCTAAATCGGGGCGTGCTTAACTAATAGATGCCACTCATTGGTGCAATTTTTATTATGCCATCGCATGCGCCTTTATTATCAGACCCAAAAAGTCATCCGGATGGTTTACCGTTTAAATATATAAACCACTAATTTTAAAAGCCTTATTTTTTAAAAAAATTAACTTTTCACTAGATTGGCATACCAAATGCACCAGTCTGCACACGAGCAAAGTGCTTGCGATATCCAGACTTAGCCAAAGGATTAGCACTGGACTATTGAGCGCGGCGTTAACTAACCGAAATGACACAGGAAAACCTAGATATGTCATATCTAATGCCCAGTGAATTCGTCACTAAGCTGGTAGACCAGGGTGAATCAAAAGTTTATATGGGCACCCGGGATACGCTTATTCGTGCCTTCATGGCAGGGGCCACCCTGGCGTTGGCGGTTATTTTTGCCATCACCATTGCCACCCAAACAGGCTCATTCCTTATCGGGTCGTTACTCTTCCCCGTTGGCTTTGTCATGCTCTATCTGATGGGTTATGACCTGCTCACCGGGGTCTTTATGCTGGTACCGATTGCTTGGCTCGACAAACGACCGGGTGTCACTCTGCCCCGAATGTTGAAGTGCTGGGGCCTGGTGGGGCTAGGCAATCTTGGCGGCGCCCTGTTTATTGCAACGTTCGGCTACATGAACTTCACCATGGGCGGCACCCAGGAAATCAGCGACGTCGGGCTAACGATGATGGCTGCCGGTGAGAGTCGCACAGTGGGTTACCAGGATGCAGGGCTTGCCGGTTGGATTGTGCTTTTCTTGAGGGGCATGTTCTGTAACTGGATGGTGTCGATGGGTGTGGTGGGGGCATCCATCTCCACAACGGTTTCCGGCAAAATCATGGCCATGTGGATGCCGATCATTGTGTTTTTCTATCTGGGTTTCGAGCACTCCGTAGTCAACATGTTCTTGTTCCCGATTGGCCTCATGATGGGCGCAGAATTCACGCTGTATCAATACATTATGTGGAACGAAATCCCGACGGTGCTGGGTAACCTGGTCGGTGGCTTGACACTGGTTGGCTTGGTTCTCTACACCACCCACGTCCGAACTCAGGCCAAAAAAGTTTTGTCTTGATCGTCTCTGAGAAGAACTGCACTCGCCCTACCTTAAAAGGAGCACCATCATGGATAAACTTGAAATGCGCCACACCTTGCTTGCCGCCAAAGCGCGCAAGAAAATGAGCTGGGACGACATTGCCAGCGCCGTGGGGATGTCGCCCGTATGGGTGGCCTCAGCTTGCTACGGCATGAACAGTGCCAGCGCCGATATCGCCCACAAGATCTGCGATACGCTGGATGTTGATAGCGATATAGCCGATGCACTGGTGGCGTTCCCAACGAAGGTGTGGGATGAAGCCATCCCACAAGACCCTTTCATTTATCGCCTTTACGAAGTCGTTGGCGTGTATGGGGAAACGCTCAAGGACGTGGTACAGGAGCAGTTTGGCGACGGCATCATGAGCGCCATCGATTTCACGATGGAGGTCGATAAGGTCGAGGATCCCAAAGGCGACCGCGTGCTGCTGACCCTCAATGGCAAATTCCTGCCCTACAAGTCCTGGTAAGCCTCAAGCGTAGCGAGGCTGCGCTCTACCCCGCTGCGAAAGCTCGCGCCGAACAGGAGAACGTGGTTGAGCAGCGGATACAGCTGGAATAACGCCTCACGCCTCGGCCAATCGGTCGGGGCGTCGCCGTTCCAGTAGGCCTGGTAAAAGGCGTCATCCAGCGAGCCGAAGAGGGTCAGCATGGCGATATCGACTTCCGGGTAGTGCCGGTAAATCGCCGGGTCGATGATGGCCGGACCACGGGGAGTATGCAGTACATTGCCGGACCACAGGTCGCCGTGCACCAGGCTCGCCGGCCGGTCGGGCAGCCAGTCTTCCAGCGCGTGGGCCTGACGCACAATGCGCTCGAAAAGCGACTTGTCGAGCAGGCCACTCTGGTAGCAGGCCTCGCCAAGCGGCAATAGCCGCCGCTCGCGCTGAAAGGCGCGCCCATCATTCAGCGGCGCATTCGGCTGGGGCGTGCTACCGCAGGCATTGTCCCAATGCCAGCCATGTTGCTCACCGACGCTTGCGTGGAGTTCTTTCAAGCCTTCGCCCAGCGCCCTGTTATCTCGCCGGCCGGACGTGTCCAGGGCCTCCATGATCAGCCAGCCCTCAGCTAGCCCCAGTACTTCCGGAACCACCAGTTTTGCGCATGCGCCTTTCAAAGCACGCAGGGCTTCGGCTTCACCGCGCAATCGATCCGCCTCATCGTGCTTGACCACGACCCTACCCTGATCGGTATCAAGCTGATAAACGGAGGCGATATCGCCGCCACTCAACGGCTGCAACGCAGCCTTGGGAGTTAAACCGGACGATTCCAGTAACGCGGCTAAGGCTGACTCCATCAATCTGCTCCTGAGCGCTGAATGTCAATCCATTGTGCCTTGCGGTTCAGGCCTGCGTCGACTCACCCCAACCGCTGATCAATCAGCGTTTCCAGCTCGAGCTGGTCGTCGTGGAAGCGACGAATCCCTTCCGCCAGCTTGTCGTTGGCCATCGCATCCTGGTTGTGGCCCCAGCGGAAATCCGCTTCGCTGAGAGCGGGGAACGACTTGCCGTTGCCGCTAGACGGGGCAATTTGAGGAGTCACCTCGCCGTCCGCCGACGCCAGTTCTTCCAGCAACGCCGGTGAAATCGTCAACCGCGGGCATCCCGCCAACGCCAGCACCTGGCCGGTGGTGCGGAAACTTGCGCCCATCACGACGGTCTCGTAGCCACCCTGGTTGGCACGTTCGCAAACACCCTGAACAAACTTAACGCCCGGGTCATCTTCTGGCGTATAGTCCTTGCCAGTGGCGTTTTTGTACCAATCGGTGACGCGGCCCACAAACGGCGAAATAAGGAACACGCCTGCATCAAAGCATGCCTGGGCCTGCGCATCGCTAAACAGCAGCGTTAGGTTGCACTGGATACCCTCACGCTCAAGTACCTCGGCGGCGCGAATGCCCTCCCAGGTGGAGGCCAGTTTGATCAGCACGCGGTCGCGGCTAACGCCTCGGGCTTCATAAAGCTCGATCAGCTCGTGGGCTTTGGCGATACTCGCCTGGGTATCAAACGACAGCCGGGCCGCCACTTCGGTGGATACGCGCCCCGGCACTACGGCGGCGATTTCGCTGCCTACCGCCACCGCCAACCGATCCACGGCGTAGGGCACCTGCTGCTCGCGCGCCCCGCCGGCGGCTTTCACCTGGCTCAGTTCTTCGTCGATCATCGCCTGATAGCCCGGCAGGCTGAACGCCTTGAGCAATAGCGACGGGTTGGTGGTGGCATCTTGCGGCTGGTAGCGACGAATCGCCTCGAGGTCACCGGTATCGGCCACCACCAGTGAGTGTTGTTTTAACTGCTGTAATTGGTCAGCCATATAAATCTCCTTATTGACCGCGTGCATTCAATGAATCGGCGTGGCCGTGGCGCTGGTCAAGCGCACTACAGTAACGCGAATACGCCGTTTGGTAAGCCGCTACGCGCGCTGGGTCTGGATCCGCTTTAGATTGGGCATCTAAGGTTACCAACCGTTCACACAACGCATCTAGGGTCACACCGGTTTCTCGTTGGTCGCACCAAGCCGCCTGCAGCGCTGCGCCCAGCGCGGCCGCATCGGTAATCACAGGGCAGATGACCTGGGTATTGGTAATGTCCGCCACCATCTGCCGCCAAACGGCACTCTTGGCGCCACCGCCAATCAAGCGGATTTGGCTCGCCCCTGCGGTTAAGTCGCCCAGCAGTTCCAACCCGTAGCGCAATCCAAAGGTTGCGCCTTCCATCACAGCACGGCATAGGTTGGCCTGAGTGGTGTTAAGGCTGGTTAAGCCGAGGAAATCCGCCGAGGCTTCCGGCAGCATCGGCACTCGCTCCCCGTTAAAAAAGGGCAGTACGGTAATGCCTTCTGCACCGACGGGGGCACTGGCCACCCGATCGCCAAACGCTTCCAGATCCAAGCCAAACAGCTCACGCACCCGCGTCGTCGCCGAAGTGACATTCATGGTGCAGATCAACGGCAGCCAGCCACCAGTGCTTGAACAAAAGTTGGCGACCATGGCGTTATCACAGACCACCGACGCAGGTGAATAGGCGCAGACTGTCCCCGATGTGCCTAAGCTTAACGTAATCAACCCCGGGGTAATATTGCCCGTGCCAATGGCACCCAGCATATTATCCCCACCGCCGGAGGACACCACGACATCGTCGGCCAGCCCCAGTTCGGCAGCCACGGCACTTTGTACAACACCCGCCGGCTCATGAGCCTCCAGCAAACGAGGAAGTACGCGTTGGGCATCCAATTCGGGCGCGATCTCGGCAAACACATCCAGCCGCCAGCGCCGACGTTGGGTATCGAAATAACCGGTTCCTGAAGCATCACCCGCCTCGGTCACGCGGTGACCGGTCAACCAAAAGTTTAGATAATCGTGAGGCAGCAGCAGGCTGTCGATACGCTGATAAGCCTCGGGATGGTGGTCGCGCAGCCATGCCACCTTGGAGGCGGTATAGCCGGTTTGCAGCACCAAACCGAGCTTGTCCAAGCAGCCTGCTTCGCCGCCAAGGCGCGCCACCAATTCGCTGTTGTGGGCGCTGGTTTCGGTATCGCACCATAACTTTGCCGGATACACCGGCACGCCCTCAGCGTCCAACGCCACCATGCCGTGCTGCTGGCCGGAGACCCCAATACCGCGCACCTGCCCTGCATCGACGCCCGCGCGCTCCAGGGCTTCGAAGAAGGCGCCTTTCAATGCGGTCAGCCACTCGCTGGGCGCTTGTTCACGACGGCCATTTTCGCCTTCATCGAGGTGGTGGGGACGGCTTGCCTCGCCACGTATAAGACCTTGCTCAACATCTAGCACTACGACTTTGGTGCTTTGCGTTCCGCAATCAACGCCGATATACATCACTGAATTCCTTTAGACGAGACTATTTCCTCAAGGGTAGCGCGTGCGCCGCGTTCGTGCAGCGACGTCAGCGCCGCCAGGTAGGCGTCCAAAAAGCGAGGCTGCTCGGCCAGATCGCCAAATAGCTCACGGTTTTCAACAAACGCCGTTGGCTGAGTGCGATTGTTAGCCGCAATCTCCATCAGCGACGTTTTCAGACGGTCGACGATCTCGATGGGTTCGCCCTGTTCGTCGTGTCCTTCAGCATAGCGTGCCCAACTGGCAACCACCGCCGCACTACGACGGATCTCGCCGTTTTGTGACAACTGCTGGCGAATCACCGGTACCAGCCATTTAGGAATACGGTCAGAGCTTTCCGCACATAAACGCGCCAGGGTGTCCTTAATTTGCGGATTAGCAAAGCGCTCGATCAGCGTCAGCCGATAGGCTTCAAGGTCAACGCCGGGCACCGGGGCCAGCGTGGGCGAGCCTTCCTCGCGCATGTAGCCGAGCAAGAAATCAACGAACAGCGGATCCTGGCATACCTCGTGAGCGTAACGGTAGCCTGCCAGATAACCAAAATAAGTCAGCGCTTGGTGACTGGCGTTGAGCAGCCGGAGCTTCATCAGCTCGTAAGGTTCTACATCCTCAACCATCTGCACGCCCACTTTTTCCAGCGCCGGACGCCCCAGCGGAAAGTGGTCTTCCAGCACCCATTGCGTGAACGGTTCACATACCACCGGCCAGGCGTCGTCAATCTCAAACCGATGCGCTAGTTCCTCGATATCCGCCGCGGCGGTCACGGGGGTAATGCGATCCACCATGGCATTGGGAAATGCCACCTCACTGGCAAGCCAGGCACCTAACTCAGCATCCCGCGCCTGGGCAAACGCGCTAAACATGCGTTTTGCTACGTCGCCGTTGCCTTGTATGTTGTCGCAGGACATGACCGTGAAAGGCGCAATGCCACGCGCCCGGCGGCGAACCAGTGCCTCTACCACTAAACCGAAGCTCGTTGAGGGCTGTGTGGGATTCGCCAGATCATCGCGTACTTGTGGGTTGTCCAGGTCGAACTCGCCGCTCACCGGATGAAAATTGTAGCCACCTTCGGTCACCGTTAACGACACAATACGTATCTGCGGGTCGGCCATTTGCTCGATGACCGCTTCTGTCGCCTCCGGGGCAAAAAGGTAATCCAGCATACTGCCGATCACCCGCGGCTCGTACTGACCATCCGGGTGCTTTATAACCAACGTGTAGAGATGATCCTGCGCGGCCAATGCCTGCTGCATGCGTTTGTCGCCCGGCATGACACCAACGCCGACAATGCCCCAGTCCAGCGCTTCGCCCTGGTTCATCAAGGCATCCAGATACATCGCTTGATGCGCGCGGTGAAAACCACCTACCCCGATATGCACAATGCCCGGCGTGACGGCGCTACGGTCATAATCGGGGGTGGCAATGGGGGAGCCTAGTGTGCCCACATTGTGATTATTGAGTTGGGTCATGGTTGCTCTCCAGGTTGTTGATTAGACGTTACGGGCTAACGCCAGCGTTGGTCGGGTGGCAAGCTACTTGTTTTCACCAGTTGGGCATTGAGCATATCTTTTTGGTGGGTGCGCTCGAGCGCACCTGCGCGGTCTTGGCCCATGGCTAACCAACGGGCCACCAGGCGTTTGACCAGCACGTCGTCGTCGACTTCCAGCATCAGCGTCCAGTCAAACAGCGCGTGTAGGTCGCGCCACACCGGACGGTCGAGTAATAGATAATTGCCCTCGATGATTACGATGCGCTGTTCGAGGGTAATCAACCGCCCACCGGCGCGTGCCAGATCCAGCGGACGGTCGAAAACAGGCACCGCGACAGGCCGGTCAGCGCGACGGATGCGCTCCAGATCATCATGCAGGCCGTCAACGTCGAAGGTATGCGGCGCCCCCTTGAGCGGCAACTGCGCCTCACCGAGCACGGCGTTGTCGAAGTGGTAACCGTCCATCGGCACCACCCCAGCCTGCCCCGGCCGCTTTCGATTAATCGCCGCGCAAAGCTGCTCGCTGCGATAAGATTTTCCGGCGCCCGGCGGGCCTGCCAGCGCCACCATATAGCGAGGCATATCATTGGCCGCCTGGATAATCTGGCGGCTAAGAGTGTCAAGATCAGGTGCCATGGCGGATCAACTCATCCAATTGCCGCCATCCACGTTAAGTGTCTGGGCCACCACATAGTCACTGTCCTGGCTGGCAAGAAATACCGCCGCCCCGGTATGGTCTTCCGGCGTGCCCATGCGGCCAAACGGTACGGCCTCACCCACCAGACGTTTTTTCTCGCCCAGCGGGCGATGTTCATAGCGGGCGAACAGCGCATCCACGGTTTCCCACATGGGCGTATCCACCACGCCAGGGGCGATACCATTGACATTGATACCGTGCTTGATCAAATCCAGCCCGCAGGACTGAGTAAGGCTGATCACGGCCGCTTTGCTGGCGCAGTAAACGCTTACCAGTGCTTCGCCACGCCGCCCCGCCTGGGAGGCCATATTGATGATCCTGCCGCCCTGCCCCTGGGCCACCATGGCCATGGCGACCGCCTGCAGGGTAAAAAACAACCCCTTGGTATTGACCGCAAACTGCTGGTCAAAGCTTGCCTCGGTCACCTCCAGCACAGGGGCCATATCGAATACGGCGGCGTTATTGACCAGGATATCGATGTGGCCGAAGCGCTTTTGCACCTGCGCCACCATGGCGTCGATCGACGCCGTATCGCAGACGTTAACTTCAACGCCCAGCACCCGCTCGGCGTCCACCTCCTGACGCAGTTGGCTGACCGCCTCGTCAATCGCCGCCGTGTCGATATCGGCCACCACCACGCTGGCCCCCTCGGCCAGATAGCGCTGGACGATCGCCAGCCCGATCCCCTTGGCGCCACCGGTCACCACGGCCACCTTATTGGTTAGCTTCATTTTTTCCTCCCATGCTGATGTCCCCTTGCCACTCGTCAACCAGCTCACTTAGTCCTTGCATGTGGGACAAAATGCGCCAGGCGCCAGCTTGGCGAAGGCGCTCGGCTTGCCCGTCATCCACGTGGCTAGCACCAGTAAAGCCAATCACCCACATACCCGCCGCGGTGGCCGCCGTCACGCCGGCCACGCTGTCCTCGACGACCAGGCAATCCCCGGGGGCTTCACCCAAGGTCGCGGCCGCCAACTGATACAGCGCCGGGTCGGGCTTGGGTTGGGCGACTTGTTCGGCGGTAAAAATCGGCGTGTCGCCAAATGCCGCATCCAGCCCCGTGCTCGAAAGCGACGCCAGCACCCGGCAGCGCCGGCTGTTGGAAACCACGGCCTTGGGCAACGCAATCGACCGCACAGCCGCCTCGGCACCATCGATCGTGGTCAGTTCGAGAGCCAGCCTGGCTTCGATGGCGGTATCGACCCGCTCGGCGGCATCCGAGGGTAACGGATAGGTGCTTAGCTGTTCGACGTGACGCAGGATATTGGCGGTAGTCATGCCTAATGCCTGGCCCAGTGACTCACCGATATTGATATCCGGCAGCCAGTGGCTGAGATGTTCGACCAGGGTCTCTTCAGCCAGCGCTTCGCTATCCACCAGTACGCCGTCACAGTCGAAGATAAGCGCCGTCATGCGGACGCCTCAGAAGAAGCATTTTCCCCGTTGGAGCGATTGTCCCCGCGCGTGAGCCCCGCCAGCGGGTGCTGCTGCAAACTCGGCAGGACCTGACCGTCAGCGTCAAACAGGTGAGCCCGCTCAGGGGCAAAACCAAAATGCACTGTGTCGTTAACCCGGTAGGCCACATCGCCGTCGGCCATGATGGTGACGAGCTGATCGGCCATCTGCACGTAGAGCGAGGTTTGGCCGCCAAGACGCTCCAGCACCTGTATTTTCCCGACCAACGGTCCTTGCTCTTCAAGTACTAAGTGCTCGGGCCGAATACCCAGCTCCAGCGTCGCGTCGGCTCCCAGGTGCTGACCGTCTACCGGCACATGGCGCTCGCCGCCACCCGGCATTCGAATAGCCACTCCGTCAGGCTTAACGCCAACCAGCGTCACGTCGAAAAAATTCATCTTCGGCGAGCCAATAAACCCGGCGACAAAACGGTTTTGGGGATGGTGATACAGCGCCATTGGCGAGCCCACCTGCTCGACCACGCCATCGTGGAGCACGACGATCTTATCCGCCATGGTCATGGCTTCGATCTGGTCGTGGGTGACGTAGATCATGGTGGCATCGAGCTCGTCGTGCAGACGCGCCAGCTCGATGCGCATCTGCACGCGCAGCGCCGCATCCAGGTTGGAAAGCGGCTCATCGAACAGGAAGATGCTCGGATTACGTACGATAGCGCGGCCAATGGCCACACGCTGACGCTGGCCGCCGGACAGTGCCTTGGGCTTGCGGTCCAGCAGCGGTTCCAGCTGCAGAATCTTGGCCGCTTCGAGCACCTTGGCCCGGCGTTCCTCTTTGGGAACGCCCGCCAGGCGCATGCTGAAGCCCATGTTGCCCTCAACCGTCATGTGCGGGTAAAGCGCATAGCTCTGGAACACCATGGCAAGACCCCGATCGGCGGGGCCCACGTCATTCATGCGCTGCCCGTCGATCAGAATGTCGCCGCCGCTGGCACTTTCGAGCCCGGCGATCATGCGCATCAGGGTCGACTTGCCGCACCCGGAAGGGCCGACGAAGACCACGAATTCCCGGTCTTCAACGTCAAGATCAATGCCCTTGATGACCTCGGTGTCGCCAAACCGCTTGGTAATGTTTTTAAGTTGTAGGGTTGCCATGGAAAAACTCCTTTACTTGACGGCACCAAAGGTCAGGCCACGCACCATTTGTTTCTGGGTCATCCAGCCAAAGATGAGGATGGGCGCAATGGCCATCGTCGAGGCCGCCGACAGCTTGGCCCAGAACAGCCCTTCAGGGCTCGAGAACGAGGCAATATACGCGGTGAGCGGCGCGGCTTTGGACGACGTGAGGTTGAGACTCCAGAACGCTTCGTTCCAGCTCAGGATGACCGACAGCAAGCCCGTCGAGGCAATCCCCGGCAGGGTCAGCGGCAAGAGCAGAAAGAACACTTCCTGAAACGTCGTGGCGCCGTCCATTCGGCCGGCTTCGAGGATGTCCTTGGGCATGTCCTTGAAGAAGGTGTATAGCATCCACACCACGATCGGCAGATTCATCAGCGTGTAGATGATGATCAGCCCGGTGCGCGTATCCAACAGCCCCACGTCGCGGAAAATCAGATAAATCGGCACCAGCACGCCGACCGGCGGCAGCATCTTGGTAGATAACATCCACAGCAAGGTGCCTTTGGTCCGTTTGGTCGGCAAAAATGCCATCGAATAAGCCGAAGGAATCGCGATCAGCAATGCCAGCAGCGTCGAGCCAAAGGCTACTGCGACGCTATTGAGAGCAAACCGCACATAGCCCGAACGTTCCTGAACCGCTTGATAGCTTTCCAGGGTAGGCGAAAAAATAAACGACGGGTCGGCAATCGCCGCCGTCTCGGTTTTAAAGCCAGTCAGAACCATCCACAGGATGGGGAAGAAAATCACCAAGGCCACCGACCAGCCAAAGACCGTCAGCAGCACTTTTTTGCTGGTTGCCGAACGCCTTGGCGACGCCGCGTTAGTGGAACGTAAGCTTGTCATAACAACACTCCCAGGACACTTACGTGCCGGTTACTCTTCCAGATTCTTAGCGACCATGCGGACCAGGAAGATGGCGACGATATTGGCGAGAATGATCGCGATCACCCCACCGGCGGAGGCAGTGCCAACATCGAAATCCAACAGCGCACGGATATAAATCAGATAGGCTAGGTTCGTCGTGGCAAGCCCCGGCCCACCGGAGGTGGTGACGAAAATTTCCGCAAAGATAGTCAGCAGGAAGATCATTTCAATCATGACCACCACACTGATGGCCCGCTTGAGATGGGGCAGCGTAATAAAGAAGAAAATGGCAACAGGGCCTGCGCCGTCCATACGTGCCGCTTCGACCTGGTCTTCATCAAGCGATTGCATTGCCGTCAGCAGGATTAGCAACGCAAAGGGCGTCCACTGCCAAGCCACAATAATCACAATCGAGGTCAGCGGTAGCGACGAAAACCAATCCAACGCGGGTAGACCAAACGACTCGGCCAGCCAGGCCAGCACCCCATTGGTTGGATGCATCATCATGTTTTTCCACACCAGCGCACTAACAGTGGGCATGACAAAAAATGGCGAAATGGCCAATACGCGGGCAATGCCCCGCCCGGCGAACTCCTGTTGAAACAGCACCGCCAGCAACGTGCCACCCACTACGGTAATCACCAGTACCCAGCCGACCAGCAGCAGGGTATTGCCCATGGCCGCCCATAGCGCTCGGTCGGTTAATAGGTATTGGTAGTTTTCGAACCCGGCGAAGCCGGTCATTTCCGGCATCAACAGGTTATAGCGCTGCAGCGAAAACCAGATGGTCATGCCCAACGGCACAACCATCCACAGCAGCAATAGCGTCACAGCGGGTGCTTGAAGCGACAGCGTTCTTAGCCCGCCGACGGTACGGCCGGAAGCACGTGTTTTATTCATGGAAGTACCTACCAGAATGCGCAAGAAAAACGCCTGAGCGCGAGGGCTCAGGCGTTAACCTCGTTAGTCTAAGTAACCTGCCCGCTGCATGGTGCGCTCAGTGGCGCGCTGAGCGTTGTCCAGCGCCTCTTCCACCGTGCTATCACCGGTTAGCGCCGCCGCAATGCTTTGGCCGACCCGGGTACCAATCGACTGGAACTCGGGAATGCCCACGAACTGCACGCCTACATAGGGGTTGGGTTCGAGCGTCGAGTCGGTGGGGTCGGCATCCTGAATGGCCTGCAGCACGAAGTCGGCAAACGGTGCCGCCTCGATATACCGCTCGTCTTCGTAGGTGGATGCACGCGTGCCGGGAGGTACGCTCGTCCAGCCTTCGGTTTCACCGACCAGCTCAACGTATTCTTGCGAGGTCGCCCAAGTAATAAACTCACGAGCGGCATCCTGGTTTTCGGACGAGGCCGGGATGGCTAGCGCCCAGGACCATAACCAGTGGGAGCCTTTCGGGGTTTCAGCGATAGGTGCGGGTGCAAAGCCCAGGCTGTCGGCCACAGCGGATTCATCACCGTCGTAAAGCTTCCCCGCCGCCGAAGTAGCGTCGACCCACATGCCGCAATTACCGCGTGAGAACAGCGCCAGGTTTTCGTTAAAGCCGTTGGAGCTGGCGCCGGCAGGGCCGTAATCGTTGAGCAGGTCAACATAGAACTGGACGGCATTTACCCAGGCGTCGGAGTTCAACTCAGGGTTCCAGTCTTCATCAAACCAGCGCCCGCCAAAGGTGTTCACCAGGGTGGAAACAAACGCCATGTTTTCGCCCCAGCCCGGTTTACCACGCAGGCAAATACCGGCCAAGTCGTCCTCCATGCCGTGCAGTTTACCCGCCCACTCGCGCACCTCTTCCCAGGTAGGCTGCTCGGTCATCTCAATGCCCGCTTCTTCAAACAAATCTTTGCGGTAGTACATCATCGAGCTTTCAGCATAAAACGGCAGCGCGTGGAGCGTATCGTTATGACTTAAGCCATCGCGAACCGAGGCTAGCAAGTCGTCCTCGGCGTAGTCTTCGGGTAGGTTATCCAACGGTGACAACCAGCCTCTTTCGGCCCAAATCGGCACTTCATAGGTACCGATGGTCATTACATCGAACTGCCCCCCACCGGTGGCGATATCGGTCGTCATACGCTGACGCAGTACGTTTTCCTCCAGCACCACCCAATCCAGGGTAATCTCGGGGTGCGCCTCCTCGAAAACATCGGTGAGGCTTTGCATTATCACCATATCGTTGTTGTTGACCGTCGCGACGGTGAGTTCGGTTTCCGCTTGGGCCTGACCAGCAAAGGCGACGGCGGCCGCTAGACTGGTTAGCGGTAAGTGACGGGCGAGTCGCATAGTGCACTCCTGTTGGCTTGTGTTGGCATTGTTATCGCCTGACGTTTGTCGTCCGACCTGATCTTATTGATCATCTATCGAACAAATGATCGTACGGAAACCAAAAAAAAGCAAAGTCCCGACGCTAAGACTTTACGCTAATCTATTAGCACACCAACATGTTGCAGTGCCCAGATGTCGCAGAATGATGGTCGTGGTCATGCAACGCCTAACTCAATAGCGTCTCTACTGCCAATCGGGAAGCCAACCGCTGAGCAACCCGACCAGCGTTTCTTCGGCAATAATTTCACTGACTACTAGTACGCCATCACAGTCGAAAAGCGTTCAAAACCTAACCAGATCGCTTCAACTTCCAAGCTCTAATGCTGTCAGCAACGTTTATTTTTCTTTTTTCAGGTTTGAAAAAGCTTTGGTATCAATGGAGCGTCGCCGAAACTCCTGATACGCAACAGCGAAGATGAGCAAAAAGCCAAGCAAAACGCGTTGCAGATGAAAATCAGCACCAATGAGTACCATGCCGTTTTCAAGAATTCCGATTGTGAGAATGCCTAGCAAAGTACCAAAAACGGTACCCACTCCACCGTAAAGTGCCGTACCACCCAGCACAACAGCGGCTATTATATGTAGTTCGTAGAGATTTCCTAAACTAGGGGAGGCAGCATTTAACCTTCCCACAAGAATCGCGGCTGCAAGCCCGACGCAGGCGCCTTGAAAGGCATAAACAGCGACCTTATGGCGCGAAACATGAATACCAAGAACCTGGCATGCATCTTCATTGGAACCAATCGATACGGTATGTCTGCCAAACCGCGTATGGAAGAATAACCAATAAGCACATAAGGTCGCCGATAGCGCAATGATGGCCGGAACAGGAACGACACCGACAAAACCTTGACCTATGAACTTCAGTGACTCGGGCATACGAATAATAGCGCTACCCATAAGAAAATGAGTTGCACCTCGCAAAGCAACCAACATGCCGAGCGTTACAATCAGGGGGTTGATTCTCAACCGAGTGATCACTAAACCATTGAACGCACCTATTAAAGCGCCTAGAAGAATGACCAAGAAAATGCTAAACGGTACGGGGATACCACTATCAATCAGCGTCCCTAATACCATTGCACACAGGCCTAGGTTCGACCCCACCGACAAATCTATACCACGGCTCGCAATAACAAAGGTCATGCCTAAAGCTATAACCAAATAGACTGCTACTTGGCGAAGTATATTCATCTGGTTTTCGATATCCAGAAACCGATCACTGATCAAAGAAATGCCCACATAAAGAATGGCAATAACGATAATCAGAGGGTTTACTTTGTCAAAAACATCTCCAGCCGACCTGATTTTGGCGTTCATATTATTTTCGCCGCTCATATTCATTTTTTCCCTTCCAGAGTTCCACCCATAATAAGCTTGACCACATCCTGGTGAGAAACGTCTTTGGTCGCTACCGAAGCCGCAATACGGCCTGCCTGAACCACGACAATGCGATCCGCAACAGAAAAGACATGCTCAAGATTGTGGCTGATTACCAGTACTGATAAGCCTTGAGAATGAAGCGAGCGAATCACGTTTAGCACTTTCTCTTGTTCTTGAATGCCAAGAGCTGCCGTTGGTTCATCCAGTATGATCAAACTTGCTTTCTGTGAGAGCAAGATGCGTGCGATAGCGATAGCCTGTCGCTGTCCCCCAGACATCAACCGCACAGGCCTGTCGAGTGATTGCAACTTAATTTTTATCTGATCCAGGAGTTTCTCGGTTTCAGAACGCATTTTTTTTCTATCAAGCACTGGGATAAACCCGAACAAGCGACGAACAAGCTCTTGCCCCATGAAGAGATTCCCAGGAGCGTCAATGTCATTTACCAGAGCCAAGTCCTGGAACATTGTCTCAATTCCCGCCTCACGTACGCTATCCGGCCCCTCGGGAGAAAACTCATTTCCCTGCCACTTAATGGTTCCACTATCTGGTTTAACCACGCCAGCAAGCATCTTAACGATGGTTGATTTACCTGCACCGTTATCACCCACCATGGCCACTACTTCATTGGGAAAAATATCAAATGTCACCCCACGTGAGGCCTGAATGGCACCATAGGCCTTGCTCAACTCATTCAATGAAAGGAGAGGTTCAACGTCTGGATTCATGGATATAACCTTCTACGGACGATGACGGCTTCTATCGTCAGTCAATATGAGAGATTGGCATAAGAAAAACTGTCAACAGATACCAGGCTCTAGAAAATTCAAGAGCCTGGTGACTGAAAACTCAGCGATTGAAATGCTCATGAAGAAAAGCATTCACATCGAACATGGCTTCCGGCACGTGCTGGGAAATCGAGTAAACCGATTCAGTTACTGGAATAGTGGCATATACGGTCTTATCAATGTCTGCTTCGTTACCCGTCAGGTGCTGAAGTAATGCTTCAGCAGATGCACGGCCCATGGAACGAGGATCGCGAAAGGGTGCTACGCCGATTTCACCCAAGGCGACACCCTCCAATTCGGCGATTGTCCCGCCCATACCTGCAACGACAATTTCTCCGGGCTCACGTCCATTGGCCATCAATGCAGAACTAGCAGATACAGACATATAACTATTCAATGCAACAATGGCATCGAAGTCGTAAGCTGCCAGCGCTCGCTCTGTCTGTGTATAAGCAAGATCACGATCAAAATCCGCATAAGTCTCGTAAACGATATCTACAGTCATGTCTTCGGCTTCATCAAACGCTTTTTTGACACCACCCCCGCGGGCTTCTGAAATTTCTGAATCCGCTGGCCCCCAGAGCATAACGATTCTAGGTTCGAAGTTTCCTTGACCTCGGAAGTGGTGCATCAACCAGTCACCCGTCTTATAGCCCATTTCATCATGGCTATAGACAACCCAGTTCAGTACAGCCTCATCGTATGGCACTCCTCCTTCAGGACGTTCATAATCCGTCATTAGAAGCTTTGCACCTGATTCTGCTATGGAATTTAAACCAGGCTCATTAAGATCTAGCGAGGTCGGACCCATTAAAACGTAGTCAAGATCCTGAGTAGCGAAGTTTTCTAGATTTTGCACCATTTGAGCGTGACTTGAGGGAGTATCTGGCGCTGCCTGATAAAACTCGTATTCCAGTCCAGCCTCATCCAGATGATTACGAAATCCCTCACGCAACTGACCAAAGATGGCGCCCAAATCTATGCTATGAGCAGCGAAACCTATGCGTATCGGATCATCAGGAAAGTTATCTTCTTGCGCCATGGCACTGGTCGTTATACTAATGGAAAGGACTAGTGCTGAGATTCTCCATATAGGTATAGGCATATTTTTTACAGTGCTGGATACATTGTTATTATTCATCATTACTACTCCATCTGGCTGACAGATTCACGAATATATTCGCAAGTCTGTGCCGTCGAAAGTCTCTTTATTTATTATGTAAGCCCAATAGCAAAACTAATGAGACTTAATAGATTTAAAGAGACAGCTCTTTAGTTGCTATTTTGATTACTCATCGAACAAATGATCGTACTTAAGTCCAAAAAAAGCAAAGTCCTGTCACTTAGACTTTACGCTAAACTATTAGCAGACTGACATGTTGCAGCGCCCAGTGTTTTCAACACGATGCCCCTCGCTCATCAGCGTCGACAATCTGTCGCGCAGCGATCTCATCGGTAATCAAGCCCTTAAGCCAACCACCCTTCAGAGCAGCGTGGATCGCCGGCGCTTTTTCACGCCCGCCAGCCATGGCCACCATCAGGTGTTTGCCAAAGCCCTCAAGGGGTAAGCTAGTGACCCGCCGGGTGATGGAACAATCGATAACCTCTCCTTGGCGATTGAGCGGCCAACCCAACAGCTCGCCCACGGCCTCTAAGCCAAGCAATTCATCGAGTTCGCTTTCGCTAATAAAGTGATCCTGGAATAACGTGGCTTGGCGGTCGATGCGCCCAACCCCGATAAAAGCCGCTTCCGACTCCCTGGCGACATCGGCAATCGCCTTAAACAAGCGCTGCGAAAGCATGGCTTGTTTCTCATCGAGCGATTCGGCCACCACTGGGGCCGGCAGCAAGAAACGCTCACCACCGGTTTTATCCGCCAACAGCATGACCGCATCGTAGCGGTTAGCCGAACCATCCCGGGCGACGTTACCCACCAGCGAAACAAAGCGGTGCTGAGGGCGCTCGATGCGGCTCAGCGCTTCTACCGCGGCGCGCACTGAGCGGCCTGTTCCCAACGACAACGTCAGCGGCTCGCTACGCTCTATGAGCCGTGAAATACGTTCAGCGCCCGCCACCGCCAAATAGTAGGCAGCACTGTCGGGCGCGTGACTGTCAGCGGGCACAACGTCGCAGTAGGCCAGCCCGAAACGCTCGCGCAGTGCACTGCCCAACGCCATGCAGGTAGAGATGGGGTGGTCGATATGCACCTTTACCAAGCCCTCCTGGCGAGCCAACGCTAACAACCGCTGAACGCCCGGCCGAGAAACACCCAACTGACTGGCGATCTCATCTTGCGTCATGCCACCCACGTAGGACATCCATGCGGCTCTGGCCGCTTGATCTATTTTTACCTCGAACTTATCCATTCACTGGCTCGCTACCCAGGTGGTTAAATCGTCATCATACAAAGCGAACGAGACGACCAGAAGACGCCTATTCGCTAACATGACGGTAGCGCTACAATACACCATGGTGATATCAGGAGGCGTTAACCTATGTATAAGCTAGCATTTTTTGTTCCCACCGAGGCGGCTGAAAGCGTTAAAGAAGCCGTGTTTGAAACCGGTGCGGGGCGAATTGGCGACTACGAAGCCTGCTGCTTCCAGACGCATGGCACAGGCCAATTTCGCCCGCTTCAGGGAGCAGACCCGCATATTGGCCAAATGGGTGAGTTGGCATTCGTGGATGAGCTCAAAATTGAGCTGGTGTGCGACGACGACTACATTCAAGCCGCCATCGCCGCATTAAAACTGGCGCACCCCTATGAAGAAGTCGCCTACGATGTCTGGGCACTGGCCAACTTGTAGCCGCCTGTCAGGCGCTGCCGGCATAGCGCTCGCGATCTTCCGGGTTAATCGCGCTGATATGCAGCGGATATTCATGGCGCACGCGGTCGGCATAAAAGTGGCGCAGCGTTTGCTCAATCGTGGGAAACGCAAGCTCATCCCAAGGGATTTCGTGTTCCTCAAACAGTGCTACCTCAAGACTTTCCGGCCCGGCGTTGAAGCCACCGGTGAGTTCTGCCCGAAAAATCATATAGACTTGGTTGATATGTGGTAAATCGATCAACGTGTAGAGATTGGCCAACGCCACCTCCGCGCAGGCCTCTTCGCGGGTTTCACGGGTGGCCGCTTGCTCGGTGGTTTCGGCATTTTCCATGTAGCCCGCCGGCAAGGTCCAGTATCCCTTACGTGGGGCGATTGCGCGCTTGCAAAGCAACACCTGGGTGCCGCTGACAGGTAAGGTTCCGGCCACAATACGCGGATTTTGATAATGGATAGTGCCGCAGGCATCGCACAGATAGCGCGGGCGGTCATCGCCTTCAGGAACGGCAAAACGGACGTTGTTGCCACACTGGCTGCAAAAGTTCATCGCGATTTCTCTACGGCTGCTGGGTAAAAGGAAACAAAGCTTATAGGTACTCCATGTTAGAGACACTTCGCAAACGGCTGCAATACCTCTCCCCTCAACGGCTAGACCACGTTGTGATGCCTGAGGCCGCCGTTTTGTTGCCGATTGTCGAGCGCCCAAGCCCTACGTTGCTGTTTACCCGGCGAGCCCGACACCTCAGCACGCATAGTGGACAAGTGGCATTTCCCGGCGGTAAGCGCGAGCCATGCGATCGTGACCTTTATGCCACGGCGCTGCGCGAAGCCCAGGAAGAAATCGCGCTGCACCCAGGGCACGTCAATACCCTGGGTCGGTTATCCGATGTCATCTCGCTGCACGGGATCCGCGTTACCCCCTGGGTTGGCATTATTCCACCAGACCTCCCCCTGGTGGCTGATCCTGGCGAGTTAGATGCTATATTTGAGGTGCCGTTAAGCCATTTTCTGGACGATCGGCGAACCCATACCGATGTCATCACGGTGGATGGCGTCGCTCACTATGTGCCAAGCTACCAGGTAGACGGCCATGTTATCTGGGGACTATCGGCGATGATGCTGGTTGAGCTTCTGGCCGAAGGCTTTGGCATGTCGATTGACCTCTACCAACGCCCGCCGGGCGCGCTGCGTCATTATCCGGCACGCAAAAGTTCACCGTCGTCCACCCGCACGCCTCCTCGTTCAACGCCTTTGAGATCCAGCGAATGACCCCAAGCATGTGTTTATCACCTTCCGTGCTGTCACCCGCCACCCAGGTGGCACTGGTCGATGCGCTGGTTGAGCAAGGCTGGTATGTCGGCACAGGCGTTCTCGAACTCGACCTGTGCCATGCCCTGCACCGCGAACTGATCCAAATGGCGAACCACAATGCGCTCGATGAAGCGGGTATAGGTCGTGGCCAGCAGCATCACCTGCGTAAAGACATCCGCGGCGACGCCATCCATTGGCTCGACCGTGAAAGCGAAGCGCAGCGCCGCTATTTAATGGCCATGGAAGACTTGCAGCAAGCGCTCAACCAGTCTCTGTTTTTGGGTCTGTTTGAATACGAAGCGCATTTTGCCCATTACCCGCCCGGGGCGTTTTATCAGCGTCACGTGGATAGCTTTCGTGGGCGGGCCAACCGCGTGGTGTCTACCGTAGGCTATTTAAACCCCGACTGGCCCGCCAATGGCGGCGGCGAGATGGTGCTCTACCATCCAGACAATCCTAGCCAGGAAGTGGCTCGCGTGACCCCCGAAGCCGGTACCTTTGCATGCTTTATGTCGGAGACCATCCCCCACGAAGTGCTGCCCACCCGCGAGCCGCGCGCCAGCATCGCAGGCTGGTTCCGGCGTAATGCCTCGTTAAGCGGTGTGTTAGACCCGGCCCGCTAGCCATGAACGCTCATGAAAAAGTCCGCCAAACTGGCGGACTTTAAAATAATCAATAGCAACACTGTCGTTGTGTAACGCTTGTTTAGTGCTTGAGCGTTGCGCTCATGCTGATCTCGGCGTTGAGCACTTTGGAAACAGGGCAGTTGGCCTTGGCCGTCTCGGCGGCTTCCTTAAAGGTCGCGTCGTCTGCGCCGTCAATGTCGGCCTCGACGTCCAGGTGAATTTTCGAGATATCGAA
Source organism: Vreelandella arcis (assembly GCF_900103865.1). Lineage (GTDB taxonomy): Bacteria > Pseudomonadota > Gammaproteobacteria > Pseudomonadales > Halomonadaceae > Vreelandella > Vreelandella arcis. The sequence goes on along the minus strand of NZ_FNII01000015.1, from coordinate 56,519 downwards.
CCCGGCGTCGCTTTGGGAAAGCGTTACCTTGGCGGTGGTGTCGATGGACGTTGCCGTCAGGTCTTTTTCTCCCAGCACCATCGATAGCGCCATGGAGAAACAACTGGCGTGGGCCGCGCCGATTAGCTCTTCTGGATTGGTACCTTTTTCGTCCTCGAAGCGTTTTTTAAACGAGTAGTTCGCATCCAGCACACCGCTTTCTGTGGCCACGCTGCCATGCCCGTCTTTCAGTCCACCTTCCCAACGTGCGCTTGCTTTACGATCCATGAATAGCTCCTTCGACGTCAAAAGTCAGGTTGTTGATGGGGCCGCTATTTGTCTACGACCACTTCACCAGCGTAGCTGATTTTTGCCGCCCTGCCGACAGCCTCGGTTCCATTAGTGCTCAGAGGGTCGTAAGCTAACCGGCTTTATGCCACCACTTCTGTGCAAGGATTCGCCATGTCGCCAGCAGATGCGCTGAGATTGACGCTGCTTTCCTCATTATGGGGATTATCATTTATTTTTATGCGCGTTGCCGTGCCCGAATTTGGTCCGATTCCGCTGATTTTGGTTCGCATGGGGGTAGGTGCGCTACTGTTAATCCCGTTCTTACTCAGCCTGCACTATTTACGCTTAATCTGGCAGCACAAAGGCCCGCTGTTAATACTCGGGGTGATTAATCACGTCTTGCCCTTCTCGCTATTGGCCTTGGCAACGACCCGCCTAGAAGCGGGATTCACTTCGCTGATCAATGCCACCACGCCGATTTTTACGGCCCTGCTCGGGGCGCTGTTCTTCGCCACGCCTATCATCCGCCAGCAATACCTAGGGCTGGCGCTGGCGCTATTGGGCGTCTATGTGCTATCGGCGGATCGGCTCGACTTCGCGGTAGGCGGCGACGGCTGGTTTATTCTCGCCGTACTCGGGGCAACCTTCTGCTACGGCATTGCCAGTAACTATTCCAAAACCCGCCTCAGCCACCTCCCCAGCCGGGTGTTAACCGCGGGTAGTAGTACAATGTCGGCTTTGGTGTTACTGATTCCTGGAATTATATGGTGGCCAAGCGACCCCATATCCCCACTGGCATGGGGTAACGCGCTGGCACTAGCCGCCTTCAGCACTACATTGGCATTTTTGTTGTACTTTGGCTTGATAGCCAGCGCAGGCGCTACCGCCACCTCCACCGTTACCTTTTTGGTTCCGGTCAGCGCGCTGCTTTGGGGCTACCTGCTGCTGGACGAAACCCTCAGTATGCAAATTGTCGCGGGCATGCTGATCACCCTATTAGGTACGGCGATTGCCACACGTTTAGTGCGTATCAAGCGCCGTCATCGCTTACCTCAAGCACCGCCCCCACCCGGATAACCGCGCCGTCACCCTTGATCAGAGTAGCATTCTGGCCGAAATGTGCGCCTTTCAAAGCAGGCTGGGTATTCAACTCCACCAGGGTTTTAAGCGGCTGGGCCGGTTCATGAATGGCCGCCGTCTGCTGATCAATAGTGGTGACTTTACAACGCTGACAAGGTTTACGCAGAGCTAACCGAAAGGCCCCCGTTGACTCGGTCAACGTTGCCCAGCGATCTTCGTCCCACGGGGTCTCACACTCAATCACCAAGTTGGGGCGAAATCGGCTCATTGGCACATGATCATGACCACGCGCTGCCAATGCGTCGTTTAACGCAGCAAGCGACCCGGTGGTCGTCAGCAAAAAGGGATACCCATCGGCAAAGTAAGTATGCGCCGTCCCCCCGGCTAAAAAATCGTCCTCGACGCTGCGCTGAAAATCAGTCGCAAAGCGCACCAAGCTGAGACCTCTGGCCGATGGCCCGAGCGCCGCTTCCAGCCACCGCGTTACCTCGGGGCTTTCAGGCAGGGCTTTGCAGTGGTCATCCCAGACGCTGACCAGCCGCAAATTACCCTCAGGCTCTTCAAGCGATACTGCAAGAGGCTCCACCGTTGGGTGCGAAAGCACTAACGCATCATCGGTAAGTGCAACGCCAATGGTGGCCAAACCGGGAATCTGGCGCTGGGTAACGAAGCGCTGGTGGGTATCGACCAACATCCAGCGGCGATCCCAAGCCAGCCCATGCTCATATAGCTGAGTTTGTTCTAAAGTGATGCCTTGTAGCGACTTTACCGGATAAACGTTGAGTTCCGTGATGTTCACAACCGTGCCTCGAAGCAAAAAAAACACTGTAGCCATTTGCCCGGCAATACGCCAGATGCTAACGGCCTACAGCGTTTTGCCAGTTTCTATGGCATAGCCCAGATCGATCACCTTACGCTCGATTGGCCGACCGTCGATGCGAGCAAGCAGCGCCTCAGCGGCGGCTTTACCAATGGCTTGACGAGGTGTAATCACACTGGCCAGTCGTGGGGTCATTGCCTGGCCGACATCGTGGCCATGAAACCCGGCAATCGCCATTTGCTCGGGTACTGTGATGCCCCGCCGCTGGCATTCAAAATAGGCGCCTACCGCGACGTCGTCGTTGGTGCAGAAGATACCATCGGCAGTGGGATAATCGGACATTATCTGTTCCAACAGCGCCGCCCCCACGGTATAAGATGAGCGCTGACTGCTATACAGCGTCACCGGTGGCAGCCCATGAGCCTGCATGGCATCGCGATAGCCCTGCTCGCGTTGCCGAGTACGCTCGTCTAGCCGAACCGCCAGATAAATAACCTGCCGTCGACCACGCCGGATCATCTCGCTAACCATATCGAAAGCAGCGCTAACATTATCGTACCCGACCACTTGCTGAAGAGGCGGGCAATGGGTATCCATGATTTCGACAATCGGGATACCAGCAGTTTCCAGCATCCGTAGACTGCGGGCGGTGTGATACTGGTCGGAGAGAATCACGCCGTCGACATTGTAAGACAGCAGCGACGCGAGACTGCGCTCTTCAAGCTCTGGGCTATAGCCGTAGTGTGAAAGCATCAGGTGGTAGCCTGCCGGCTCGGTCAACGCCTCAATACCGAGGATAACATCGGCAAAGACTTGGTTGGTGAGCGACGGCACTAACACGCCTATCGAGTGACTGGTCGCCCGAGAGAGCAAGTCAGGCGCGCGGTTGGGGATATAACCAATCTGTTCGGCCACCGAAAAGATCTGTTCGCGCAAGCCCTCTGAGACCGTTTCCGGGTCGCGCAAGCATCGGCTCACCGTCATTTTGGTGGCCCCAACTCGATCCGCAATATCTTGTAACGTGGGGCGTTTTTTCTTCAAAAGAGTGTTTGCCTTATGCAACTTATAAGCATTGGGGCTTCCCCAAAGGGGTTGCCCCTATGCTTATCTTGGCTTAGCTGGGCGAGCGGCTGGGTGCCTGCAGCGTGGTAACAAACCGATTAACGATTTCCTGGGGCGATAACGCAATTGAGGCATTAAAGGCCTCCTCTTCACTAGGTGGCTCCAGGTCGGCCAGTTGACTGGCCAACATCGTATCGCCTTTGAAGAAGTGCCCTGGCCGGGTTTCCAGACGCTGCTGTAGCAGTTCGCGACTGCCTTCCAGATAGAGGATGTGCAGCGCCGGGTCACCCGAGCGTAGCCGTTCACGGTAGCGCTTTTTCAGCCCCGAACAGGCAATCACCACCGAGCGGTCAAGACGGCGATACTCGGCGAATAGGCCTGCGAGTGTGTCCAGCCACTCACGCCGATCATCGTCGTTAAGCGGTGTACCACTGGCCATTTTGGCCACATTGGCAGGCGAATGGTGATCATCGCCGTCGATAAAGGTCGCGCCCAGGGAGGTGGCCAGTTGCATTCCAATATGGGATTTCCCAGAACCGGACACACCCATCACTAAAATGCGTTGAGAAGCATTTTTCACACTAGCGCTCCTCATTAATTGCCGCTAACGGCGGTCAGGTCAGGTAACCAGGTTACCACGCCAGGGAAGGCAATTAAGATCACCAACACCACCAGCAATGCGGCGTAATATGGCAACATCGCGCGCACCAATGACTCCATTGATACCTTGCCGACCCCACAACCGACGTAAAGGCAAGTGCCCACAGGCGGTGTCAGTAGGCCCACGCCTAAAATAAAGGCCATCAGCACGCCGAAGTAGACCTCGTCCACGCCCACCGACGTTACAATCGGGGCTAGCATCGGGGCCATGATGACCATCGCCGGCGTCAAATCCATCACAAAGCCCACCAACAGCAGCAAAAAGGCCACAATCAGTAACAGCAGGAAGGGGTCTTGAGTGATCGCCTGTACTTGGCTTACCAAGGTTTGCGGTACCATATTGATGGTAAGGAACCAGGCGATGACCGTCGCAAATGCTAATAGCATCATGACCATGCCAGTCAAACGTGCAGTGCGAATCAGCATCCCGACTAGCTCTTTGAGCTTGAATTCGCGGTAGACCACCAGCGAAATGGCCAGCGAGTAGAGTAATGCCGCTACAGCGGCTTCGGTGGCGGTAAACACACCGCCGATAATGCCGCCAATCACAATCACCGGCAGCACCAGCGCCAGCCAAGCAGCTTTAAAGGCTTTCCAAAGACGATCCCAGCGGAACTTTTGCACGCCCCCGCCATGCTTTTTGGCAAGAATATAGGTAGTCACCATCAGCGCAAAGCCAATCAAAAGGCCCGGCACAATGCCGGCAATGAACAGGCGGCTAATGGAAGTTTCGGTGACGATGCCGTAGAGAATCAGCGGAATCGACGGCGGAATAATGATCCCGATCACCGACGAGACGGTATTAATAGCGGTGGCATTGGCTGCGGTGTAGCCCTGCTGTTTCATGGAGGGGATCATCATGGCCCCTGTCGCTGCCGTATCGGCAACCGCCGAACCACTAATGCCGCCAAAGAACATGGAGCCGGTGATTGCTACCTGCCCTAACCCGCCGCGCATAAAGCCGACCAAGGCGCCCGCCAGTTCCATTAAACGACGTGCGATACCACCGTTGCTCATTACTTCGCCGACTAAGATAAAGAACGGGATCGCCAGCAGCGGAAAGCTGTTCACCCCGCGAATAGACTGTTCGATCATGATCGACAGCGGAATATCTGAGAGTACCGCCATCACTAGCGCCGCCACGCCTAGCCCGAAAGCAATCGGCAGCCCAATAACGATGGAGGCCATTAAGATAGCCAGAAAAATCCATAGCATGATTAGTGCTCCCGCTCAGGGTTGCGAATAATGGTGAGGCTGACCCACATCCGCCAAACCGCCACCGCCGCGATAAAAATGACGCACAGCACTAACGAAAGGCTGATAAAGCTAAGCGGCACGTCCAAAATTGCCGAACGCCCGCTTGAACGCGCCAGCACTTGGCTACCGCCCCAGATCATCACCCCCATCAGGCCGGTAATAATCAGGTGCTGGAGAAAATAAAGCATATGCGCAACGCGCAGTGGCAAACGCCGTACCAGGGCGTCAACGGCAATGTGCTCGTAGCGCGAAAACGCCGCGGCGGCACCGATAAACACCAGCCAGACAAACAGCATACGCGCTAGTTCATCCGCCCAGGGCAGTGAATTATTGAACAGTGCACGCCCCACCACATTGAAGGAAACAGACACAATCAGTGCGACTAAGATAGCGCCGATGAGATACTCCATGCCTAGGGTAAGCCAGCGGAATAGCGCTGGGCCTTGGCGAGTATCGGTATCGATTTCCAACAACTTACGGTTGGGATCATCCAAATATACCGACGGATCTTCTATTACGGGGTCGGTGTGCGAGGTCGTCTGGGAAGTCGTCATGGTAACTCCGGGGATACTGACAACTCGGGCAGGCCCAAAGGCCTGCCCGATCGCTGCGAAGGCGAGGGTTATTCGGTGCTGTCATTAACAATAGCTTGAATATCTTCGATTAGCTCTTCACCAATACGCGGTGCCCATTCGTCATAGACCGGCTGAACCGCTTCCTGGAAGGCTGCCAACTGCTCATCATTCAGACGGGTGATTTGCATACCCCGCTCTTCCAGCTGCTTACGCGACCACTCGTCGTACTCTGCCGACAACTGAATTTCATACTCGGCCGACTGACGCGCGGCTTCCATCACCAGCTCTTGATACTCAGGCGCCATGCTGTCCCAGCTACGTTCGGAAAGCATCATGATAAACGGTGTGTACACGTGGCGCGTTTCGGTGCCGTAATCCTGCACTTCGTGGAAGTTCGACGTCAGAATGGTGCTCCAAGGGTTCTCCTGGCCATCAACAACGCCTTGTTCCATTGCCGAGAAAAGCTCGCCGAATGCCATTGGCGTGGGGTTAGCGCCCAAGGCTTCCCAGATATCCAGGTGCACCGGGTTTTCCATGGTGCGTACACTCAAGCCACGCACATCAAGACCGGCGACGTCTTCGGGTGTCTCGACCGGACGAGCGCTGTTGGAAAGCTGGCGATAGCCGTTTTCGGAAAAAGCCAGCGGCTTCAGTCCGGTGCCCTCAAAGCCTTCCAACAGATCAAGCGCCACATCACTTTGCAGTACTTCAACTGCCGCTTCACGGCTCGGCAGCAAAAACGGCAGGTCAAACACAGACAGTTCTTCAACATAGCCAGTCGCTGCCGAACTGGAGGGGTAGGTCATATCCAGCGTGCCGGTTTGCAGCATTTCAAGCATCTGCACGTCGTCGCCCAACTGGCTGTTGGGGAATACATTGACGGTGATACGCCCATCGGTGCGTTTTTCAAGAATTTCGCCGAAATATTGGCTGGAAATATACTGCGGCGAGTTCTCTGACAAGCCGATGCCCATGCGAAGCGTGTGGGTGCCGTGGTCGCCAACGACATCGCCATCAATCGCAGGCGGATCAGAAAGTTCAGGGCTTTGGGCGTGAGCCATGCCCATCGTCAAGGTGGTTGCGCCAACCAGGGTAAGCGTGTTGCGCCAGATTGCGGTCATGACGTTATCTCCAAACGAATATTTGTTGTTGATAATGGTGTTTGATGGTGGATGAACAGCACCAGGCACCACCACCGAAGGAACATTACTCAGCCAATTGGCTAACCTTGCTTTGTTACCGGTAACATTCAGTAGGCAAAGGCTAGACATCCGGCAACACGGTGTCAAAGCTAAACACTCAAATTACGACCAAGGTATAGACCGCTAGTCACTCCTTGGTAGATCACGCTACATTAGGCACACGCATTTTGTTACGGAGCCTCCATGGCCGACGCCTCGACCTGTAGCGAACTGGAGCTCGATAACCAGCTTTGTTTCGCGCTTTACTCTACCTCCTTGATGATGACCAAGGTGTATAAGCCGCTGCTCAAAGAGTTGGGCCTTACTTACCCTCAATACCTCGCCATGCTGGTGTTATGGCAGGAAGATGGCATTACCGTCAGCACACTGAGTAAGCGGTTACTCACTGACCCAGGGTCGGTCACCCCGCTCCTTAAACGACTGGAAGCTGACCAGCTATTGCGCAGACAGCGCAGCCAACAGGATGAGCGGGTAGTAGAACTCTTTCTAACCGACCGGGGCCGTGCCATGCGTGAACAGGCGCGCCACATTCCCAGCTGTGTGATTAACGCCAGCGAGCAGTCCATTGAAACGCTAACCCGGCTCAAAGACGACCTCGTCGAACTACGCGATAAACTTCAACACTCCCAGTAATGCTCTTATTTTCAAGGCACAAAGGTAAACGCGACGCCAATTAGCTTGCGCGCAAACTAAAGGTGCACTAACTTGTTACCCACACCAACGTTATGTACAAGTTGGATGAACCCCATTCATCGAGTCATTTAGGGAGTTTTGAGGATGTCGATTGAGCAAATTGCTTACCGTGCCCATGCCACCGCCACTGGCGGCCGTGAGGGTCATGCCAAGTCGTCAGACGGCGCGTTGGACGTCAAACTGAGCACACCCAAGGAACTCGGCGGCCCCGGTGGTGATGGCACCAACCCCGAGCAGCTTTTCGCGGCGGGGTACTCAGCCTGCTTTTTGGGCGCCCTCAAGCATGTCGCCGGCCAAGAAAAGGTTAAGCTTCCGGACGATACCCAGATTGACGGCCACGTCGGCATTGGCGCCATTCCCACCGGCTTTGGTATCGAGGTCGAGCTGAAAATCAGCTTGCCGGGTCTTGAAAAAGATGTCGCGCAATCGCTGGTCGATAAAGCCCACGTGGTATGCCCGTACTCTAATGCAACTCGCGGCAATATCGACGTCACCTTGACGCTGGTATAAGGTCGATAATCGGCAAATCATTAGCCACCGCCTCGCTGTGACGCGGTGGCTTTGCATTGATAGGAGAGCACGATGAGCGACGATACCTATACCCCACCCCGTGTTTGGAAATGGGAACCCGGCAATGGCGGCAAATTTGCCAATATCAATCGCCCCACGGCGGGTGCGACCCACGACAAAACCTTGCCGATTGGTAAGCACCCACTTCAGCTTTACTCGCTGGCCACCCCTAATGGGGTAAAAGTGACAGTGATGCTCGAAGAGCTACTGGAAAAAGGCATACAGTCCGCCGAGTACGATGCGCATCTGATCCAGATTGGCGAGGGCGACCAGTTCAGCAGTGGTTTTGTCGAGGTTAACCCCAACTCCAAAATTCCCGCCCTGATGGATCACAGCACCACGCCTCCCCAGCGGGTGTTCGAGTCCGGCGCGATTCTGCTCTACCTGGCTGAAAAGTTTGACGCTTTCCTGCCCAGCGACCCGGCAGCACGCACCGAATGCCTATCATGGCTATTCTGGCAGATGGGCAGCGCGCCTCTGCTGGGCGGTGGGTTTGGCCACTTTTACGCCTATGCGCCAGAGAGCTACCAGTACCCGATTGACCGCTACACCATGGAAGTAAAACGCCAGTTGGATGTGCTCGACAAGCATCTGGCCGACAACCGCTTTATGGCAGGCGATGAATACACTATCGCAGACATGGCGATTCACCCCTGGTACGGCGCGCTGGTCAAAAACCGGGTCTACGAAGCGGCCGAGTTCCTGGAAGCACACACCTACACGAACGTGCTGCGCTGGACGGAAGAGATTGATGAGCGTCCGGCCGTCAAACGTGGTCGTATGGTCAATCGCACCTGGGGTGAACCCCATGAGCAGTTGCACGAACGCCACGACGCCAGCGACTTTGAGCTTCGCACGCAAGATAAACTGGCTGACGGTGAGTAATGAGAAGATTAGGTGCCGTGTCCCGGCACCTTCAAACAAAACCTAACACTACCGACTGCTACTGCGTCGACCTGCTCTGATGATGTCAGCAAGGTTTCACTTACATAACAAACATATATCACTTTTAGTAACCCTTTGTTTTTCATCGATCATAAAACCTCCCCTCGCGTTGACGTGATATAAGCCCCTCAATTTTTTCATCTAATCGAAATTGTCTAGACAACTTCCCTTCATACAGCGACCCCATACTAGCGCCTAACGAACACAGGAGGCGTTATGTCGCTAACTACTATCGCGGTACAGCAGCTCAGCAAAACGTTCGACCGTCACCCGGTTTTGCAGGATGTCGACTTCGAGATTCGCCAAGGTGAGCGAGTTGCCCTCATTGGGCCCTCCGGCTCGGGCAAATCTACCCTGATGCGACACCTGGTCGGACTCACCCGCGCAAATCGTCACCACCGTTGCTGTGTCCATGTGCTAGGACGTGACATCCAGCGCGGAGGAAAGCTCGTCAGCGCCAGCCGTGTCGAACGCTGCCGCACCGGTTACATCTTCCAGCAGTTCAATCTAGCCGGACGCCTCAGTGTCATGACCAACGTGCTAGTGGGTCGCCTAGGACGCATGCCACGTTGGCGGGCCTTGCTGGGCCGTTTTTCGGCTGTGGAACGCGCCATGGCGCTGCGTGCTCTCAAGCGCGTAGGCCTTGAGGATCTCGCCGGTCAGCGCGCCAACACCCTCTCAGGCGGTCAGATGCAGCGAGTCGCCATTGCTCGCGCTTTGGTGCAAGAAGCCGAGTTGATTCTCGCCGACGAGCCAATTGCCTCGCTCGACCCACGCAGCGCGCAAGAAGTCATGGAAATCCTCAAGCGCATCAATGAAGAGGACGGCCGCACCATCGTCATTACCCTGCACCAAGTCGAGTACGCCCGTGGATATTGCCAACGAGCGATCGCGCTCAAGCAGGGGCGCCTTTACTACGACGGCCCGATCGCCGAGCTCACCGATGCCCGCCTGCAAGCCCTTTACGACAACGCGGGCCTTAACGAGCTTTACCAGCCAACCACCACGCCCGTTAAGCCCGCGACGCTTCACGCGGCCGCGGGTTAAACCCTGCGGCGGCCTCTCAGGCCCTCGATACGACCATACCCATCCACGATTCAGGAGTCCCAACATGAAGATACGTTTATTTAGCCGTCTCGCCCTTCCTTTGATTGCCGGCCTCGGCCTGGTCAGCCAGCAAGCCCTGGCGGCCGACGACACCATCAACTTCGGCGTTATTTCCACCGAGTCGAGCCAGAACCAAGCGCCACTGTGGGAACCGTTCCTCGACGACATGTCCGAGGCCATGGGCGTCGAGGTCAAACCGTTCTTTGCCACCGACTATGCCGCCGTCATCCAGGCGATGCGCTTCGATAAAATCGACCTGGCTTGGTATGGCAACAAGTCGGCCATGGAGGCAGTGGATCGCGCCGGCGGTGAGATTTTCGCCCAAACCATTCCTGACAACGGCCAGCCAGGCTACTGGAGCCTGATGATCGTACACAAAGACAGCCCCTACGACAGTATCGACGAGATCCTGGAAAACGCCTCTGAGCTCACTTTCGGCAACGGTGATCCTAACTCCACCTCCGGCTACCTGGTGCCAGGCTACTACATCTTCGCCAAGAATGGCGTCGATGCCAGCTCTGCCTTCAAGCGCACCATGAACTCCAGCCATGAGAACAATGCCCTGTCGGTGGCTAACGGTCAGGTGGATGTCGCCACCTTCAACACCGAAAGCATGGCACGCCTGGAGATTTCGCAACCCGAAAAGGCCGAGCAACTCAAAGTGATCTGGAAATCGCCGCTGATTCCGTCCGACCCCCTAGTCTGGCGCAAAAATCTGCCGGGTGAGCGCAAGTCGGCCATGCGTGAGTTCTTCATGAACTACGGCGACACCGAAGAGGAGCAGGAGAAACTCGCCGCCCTTCAATGGTCTGGGTTCGAGCCTTCCGACAACGACCAGTTGTTACCAATCCGCCAGCTCGAACTGTTCAAGCAGCGCGCCCAAGTCGAAGCCGACGACGATATGGATGCTGATGCCAAAACAGAGCAGCTCGCCGAATTGGATGCCCAGCTTGAAGCACTGAACGAGCGTCTTGAGGCGATTGAAGCCGAGTAAGTGACGAGCGCGCTGACATGGTCAGTCACCTGTCAGCGCTATTAGCCAAAGCGCCGGGGCATCCCGGCGCTGTTAGGGCCTGTTAAGGAAACCGCTATGAATTCCCATACGCCAACGCTCGCCCACCCCGTCGCCAAGCGACGCTGGATCACCCTGTTTGGCTGGGCCGCCGTACTACTGGTGCTGGGCTGGGCCTGGCAGGGCGCCGAGCTGCAGCCTAGTTTGTTGGTTGAAAATGCTGGCAATATGGCCACTCTAGCCAACGACTTCTTTCCCCCCGCTTTCGGCAATCTCGAGCACTATATCGACCAGATGTTGGTCACCATCCAGATTGCTATTTGGGGCACCCTGATGGCCGTTGTTCTAGCCATCCCTTGCAGCCTGCTGTCCTCCGATAATCTGGTGCCCTGGTGGGTCTACCAGCCCATGCGTCGCCTAATGGATGCTTGCCGCGCCATCAATGAACTGGTGTTCGCCATGCTGTTCGTGGTCGCGGTGGGACTTGGCCCGTTTGCCGGCACCCTGGCGTTATTCATCCATACCACGGGGGTGCTCGCCAAGCTTTTCTCCGAGGCCGTCGAAGCCACCGAGGCTGGCCCCATGGAGGGCATTCGGGTGACCGGCGCAGGCCGGATTGAGGAGATCATCTTCGGCCTGATTCCTCAGGTTCTCCCGCTCTGGATCTCGGTCAGCCTCTATCGCTTCGAATCGAATATTCGTTCGGCAACGGTGCTAGGCATGGTCGGTGGCGGCGGTATCGGGGTATCGCTATGGGAAACCATGCGCGGTTTCCAGTACGCCGAAACCGCCACCATTATGCTGGTGATCATCGTCGCCGTGACGACGCTGGACATGGCGTCACAGACCCTGCGCAAGCGTTTTATCTAAATACCGACGGCGCGCCTTCTCCACACTCTTTTCCACGCTTCTCGATAATTTTCAAACTCTCAAGAGAAAACATGTCTAGACAACTTACCCAGACGCCGCGCTACCGCACCCTCGCCGATACCCTGGCGCGGGAGGTTCGCGCCAGTTACCAGCCCGGCGACTTGCTGCCCACCGAGGTAGTGCTAGCCAAGCGCTTTGAGGTCAATCGTCATACCGTTCGCCGGGCCCTGGACGAACTGGTCGCCGCCGGCATGGTGACCCGCCATCAGGGGCGCGGCACCCAGGTTGTCGATCGCCGTCTCGACTACGCCGTCAACGCCGGTAGCAAGGTCACCCAGAACCTCGCCGAGCTGGGGCTCGCCACCCAAACCCAGTGCCTGGAACAGGGCCTACGCGAGCCCCCTGAAGCCATCGCCCAGCGTTTCGGCCGACGCCCCGGCGAGCCGCTGTTATGCGTCGACACCCTGCGCCAAGTAGACGATTCGCCCGTGCTGCTACTGCGCCACTGGTTTGACAATCGCCGCCTGCCGGACTGGACACACCGCTACCGCGGCGGATCGACCCGGGCAGTACTCAAGCAACACTACGACCTGCGGCTACACCGTCGCCATGTGCGCATCGAGGCCGACAGCGCCAACCGCGACGATACACGCCTTCTCAACTGCCCGCTCAATGCACCGCTGCTGCAACTCACCAGCGACAACGTCGATGCCGACGGCACGTTGGTGGAAATCTCGATCGGCCGCTCCCGGGCCGACCGGCTCGCCTATCACATCGACTTCAACGACTTAGATTTCAACGACGAGGCTTCTCCATGACTCGATCCCAACGTCAGCGGGTATTGGCGCTGACCCCCCGCGATCAACTGGAAGCACGCTGGAGCGCGCTCGGCATCGATCACACCCATCGTCGTGTACGTGGCCCGGAAACCGGCATGGCCATGATACGCGGCCGCATGGGTGCCACCGGCAATGCCTTCAACCTGGGAGAAATGACCATGACCCGCGCCAGCGTGATGCTGGAAGAGGAGAAGGCGCTGGGCGATGTGCTCGGCCATGGCTGGGTAAGTGGTCGCGACCACCGCCACGCCGAGTTGATCGCGCTTATCGATGCCTGTGCCCAGCAAGAAGCGTTGCGCGAGCGAATCGACAGCGAGTTGATTGCCCCGCTCACCGAGGAGCTCGCCGCCCGTCACGCCGAGGCTTCGCGTACCGCCGCCGCCACCCGCGTGGATTTCTTCACCATGGTAAGAGGGGAATAAGCATGCTCTGGCCCGGCCTGACCGATCCCGTACACGACAGCCAACGGCTGTTCCGCCAACTTCTCCAGGCGATGTCGGAACCCGGCACGCTGCACAACCTGGAAGTGGCCGCACTGCCCGAAGAGGCCCCGATTGGCAACGCCCTGTGGGGCGCCCTGCTCACCCTATGCGATCTCGATTCGCAGGTGTGGATCGCCCGCGAGCTCGACACCCAAGCGTTGCGCGATGCACTTGCCTTCCATACCGGCTGCCGCCTGACCGATGAGCCGTCAGGTGCCGATTTCGCCCTGGTCACGCCCGCTACCCTGACCGGAGACATCGCCTTTGCTACCGGCAGCGACGAGTATCCCGACCGCAGCACGACCCTGCTAATCCCACTCGACCGCCTAACGGATGAGGGCTCGTGGCAGCTCAGCGGCCCCGGCATCCCCGAACGGCGCTGGCTTGATGTAGGCGGAGGCGAGGCGTTGATGGCATGCCTGGCGCGCAATCGTGCCCTGTTTCCCCGTGGTCTCGATGCCCTGCTCGCCTGCGGCTCGCGGCTGACGGCCATTCCGCGCAGCACTCTAATTGCAAAGCACCTAGAGGAGGATCGCTCATGTATGTCGCAGTGAAAGGCGGTGAACGGGCGATTGCCAATGCCCATCAGTCGCTCGCCGACCGTCGGCGTGGCGATCGTCAGTTGGCTGAACTATCGGTCGCGCAAATTCAGCAACAGCTACGCCTGGCCGTTGACCGCGTCATGAGCGAGGCCTCGCTGTTCGACCCTGAACTCGCGGCGCTGGCTCTGAAACAGGCCAGTGGCGATACCATTGAGGCGGTCTTCCTGCTGCGCGCCTACCGCACCACCCTGCCGCGCCTGGCCGTGAGCGAACCACTCGATACCAGCGCCATGCGCGTCGAACGCCGAGTCAGTGCCACCTACAAAGACATCCCCGGCGGCCAGATCCTCGGCCCAACCTACGATTACACCCACCGCCTACTCGATTTTATGCAATTAGCCGAAGGCGAGGTGCCCACGCCAGCCCGTGCCGAACAAGCACTAGAGCACTGCCCGCAGATCCTCGAACTGCTCGATGCCGAAGGACTCATCGAACAGGAAAACGATGACGGTAGCGAGCCCTACGACATCACCCGCGACCCACCGGATTACCCCGTCGACCGCGCTACGCGCCTGCAGATGTTAGCCCGCGGCGACGAAGGCTACCTGCTCTCGCTGGCCTACTCCACACAGCGCGGCTATGGGCGCAACCACCCCTTCGCCGGCGAGATCCGCCTGGGTCAGGTGGAGGTCGAGATTTTCGTCGAGGAACTCGGCGAGCGCGTCTGCATCGGCGAAATCCCGCTGAGCGAGTGCCAGATGATCAACCAGTTCGGCGGCTCCCGCGAGGCTGCGCCCCAGTTCACCCGCGGCTATGGGCTGGCCTTTGGCCACAACGAGCGCAAGACCATGGCCATGGCGCTGGTCGATCGCGCTCTGCGTGCCGAGGAACTTGGCGAACCGATCACAAGCCCCGCCCAACAAGCCGAGTTCGTGCTTGCCCACGCCGACAGCGTGGAAGCATCGGGCTTCGTTTCGCACCTTAAACTGCCGCACTACGTCGATTTCCAATCCGAACTGGAACTATTGCGGCGGCTGCGACGTGCCCATGCGGCCGACCAGCAAGCGGCGCCAGACGAGGAGGATTCCCAGTGAACGGCTACAACTTCGCCTACCTGGACGAACAAACCAAACGCATGATCCGTCGCGCCTTGCTCAAGGCGGTAGCGATTCCCGGTTATCAAGTGCCCTTCGGCGGCCGCGAGATGCCCATGCCCTACGGCTGGGGCACTGGTGGCATCCAGCTCACCGCTAGCATCCTGGGTGGTGAGGATGTGCTCAAAGTGATCGACCAGGGCGCCGACGACACCACCAATGCGGTCAGCATCCGCGACTTCTTCCAACGGGTCGCAGGCGTCGAGACCACCACCTCGACAACCGCGGCGAGCGTCATCCAGACCCGCCACCGCATTCCCGAAGCTTCGCTCGGCCACGGCCAGATACTGGTCTTCCAGGTACCCATCCCCGAGCCGCTGCGCTTTATCGAACCCAGCGAACAGGAGACTCGTCTCATGCACGCCCTGGAGGAATACGGGGTGATGCACGTCAAGCTCTACGAGGATATCGCCCGCTACGGTCACATCGCCACCACCTATGCCTACCCGGTCAAGGTCGACGATCGCTACGTGATGGATCCTTCGCCCATCCCTAAATTCGACAACCCCAAACTGCACATGAACGAAGCGCTGATGCTGTTCGGTGCAGGTCGCGAGAAGCGGCTCTACGCCATTCCGCCCCACACCCGAGTGGAAAGCCTGGATTTCGAGGATCACCCCTTCGAGATCCAGTCCTGGGATGCGTGCTGCGCCTTGTGTGGCAGCGAGGACAGCTTTCTCGACGAAATCATCACCGACGATGCAGGCAACCGCATGTTCGTGTGTTCCGATACCGATCACTGTATGACACGCCGCGGGGAGGTGGCATGAATCATTACACTCTCACCAGGCCCGACCTGGAACGCCCCGCCCTACTAGACGTGCAAGACATTAGCCGTCTCTATGGCCCGGACAAAGGCTGCCAAGCGATTGATTTTCGCCTGCATACCGGCGAGGTGCTGGGTATCGTCGGCGAGTCCGGCTCCGGCAAGTCGACGCTGTTACGGGTACTGGCCGGCCTGGAAGCCCCCAATACTGGCGCCGTGACCTATCACCCCGCGAACAACCAGACCCTGGATGTGTATGCCATCAGCGAGGCACGCCGCCGGGCGCTGCTACGTCTGGAGTGGGGCTTGATCCACCAAAACCCACGCGATGGCCTGCGCATGGGCGTATCCGCCGGCGCCAATATCGGCGAACGGCTGATGGCCTTGGGCCAGCGCCATTACGGTCAGCTACGCGCCGCCGGCCAGGACTGGATGAGCCAGGTAGAGCTCGATCCAGAACGTATCGACGACGCACCGCTGACCTTCTCCGGTGGCATGCAGCAGCGTCTGCAGATCGCGCGCACCCTGGTCACTCAGCCAAGACTGGTATTTATGGATGAGCCCACCGGCGGGCTGGACGTCTCGGTACAAGCCCGCCTGCTCGACATGATCCGCACCCTGGTACGCCAGCTCGGCTTGTCGGTAGTGCTCGTCACCCATGACCTCGCCGTGGCGCGCCTGCTCTCGCACCGGTTACTGGTCATGCACCGCAGCCGGGTGGTGGAAGCCGGCCTCACCGACCAAATCCTCGACGATCCGCAGCACGCCTATACGCAGCTGCTGGTGTCGTCAGTGCTGACCCCATAAGGAGCCCGGCCATGAATGCCCTACTCACTGTCGAGCACCTGTCCAAAGACTTTGTGCTGCATGGCCAGGGCGGCACCGCCCTGGAAGTGATGAACGACCTGTCGCTGACGCTACACGCCGGCGAATGCCTGGTGCTGGCCGGGCGCAGCGGTATCGGCAAAAGTACCCTGCTCAAGATGCTCTACGGCAACTACCTCGCCCAGCGCGGCAGTATCCGCCTGCTCTTTAGCGACGGGCCACTGGAGCTAACCGAGCTGCCCGCCCACGCCTGGCACCCGCTGCGGCGTGATGTGATCGGCTACGTTAGCCAGTTCCTGCGCGTGGTGCCACGGGTCAGTGCCGTTGAGGTGGTCATGGAGCCGCTACTGGCGCGGGGCGGCGATGCCCAAGAAGCCCGCCTGAAGGCCGAAACCCTGCTAGACCGCCTCAACCTGCCGCCACGGCTGTGGCAGCTACCGCCCGGCACCTTCTCCGGTGGTGAGCAACAGCGCGTCAATATCGCCCGCGGCTTTATCGCCGAGCACCCCCTGCTGCTGCTCGACGAGCCCACGGCCTCGCTGGACGCCGCCAACCGCGCCGAGGTGATCAGCTTGATCAATGAAGCCAAGGCACGTGGCACCGCCATGCTCGGCATCTTTCACGACGAGGATGTGCGTAGTCAGGTGGCGGATCGCCTGCTTCCCCTCGACGACCACATGATGACCAAGACCTCACATTTTCAGGACACGCATTCCTCGGAGCAGTCCTCATGAGCGAACAGATTCTTACCCATGCACGACTGGTACTCGACGAAGACGTCATCTCGGGTAGCCTGGTGATCCGTGATGGCATGATCGCCGACATAGATACCGCCCCCAGCCAGCTTCCGGCAGCCATCGACTGTGACAACGACTATCTATTGCCCGGCCTGATTGAGTTGCACACCGACAACATGGAAAAGCACTTCCAGCCCCGCCCCAAGGTCGCCTGGCCGAGCCGACAGGCGGCGCTGGCCCATGATGCCCAAATGGCTGCCAGCGGCATCACCACGGTGTTCGACGCCGTATCGATTGGCGATGTGGACGAGCAGAGTATGCGCCACGGTGCCCTGGATGAGATGGTCGCCGCTTTGGGCGCCATCGTCGATGACGGTCTCGCACGGGTCGATCACCGGCTGCACCTGCGCTGCGAGGTCTGTCATCCCGATACGCTGACGCGCTTCTGCTCCCTGGCCGATACCCCACTGCTCGGCTTGGTGTCGTTGATGGATCACGCGCCGGGCCAGCGCCAGTTCGCTAGCCTCGACGCCTACCGGGTCTACTATCAGGGCAAATACGGCCTCAACGACACAGACCTGGAGACGTTCATTACCGCTCAGTTGGCCAACAGCGAGCGTTACAGCGACGAACATCGCCAGACGATCGCCGCCGAATGCCGCAAACGCGGGTTACCGCTGGCCAGTCACGACGATGCGACGTTGGCACACGTTGCCGAAAGCCGGGAATACGGGACGCAGATAGCCGAGTTTCCCACCACACGCGAAGCCGCCGAAGCCTCCCATCGCGCCGGCATGGCGGTCATGATGGGGGCTCCCAATGTGGTTCGCGGTGGTTCTCATTCGGGTAATATCGCGGCAACAACCTTGGTCGAGCTCGGCGTGCTCGACATCCTGTCCTCCGATTATTACCCCGCCGCCCTGCTCGATGCCGTTTTCAGGATTGCACGAATGGCAGGCGGCTATGCCCTGCCTCGCGCCGTAGCGACCGCCTCTCGCCAACCGGCCGAGGCCGTGGGGCTTAACGACCGGGGGCGCCTCGCCGCTGGGCTGCGTGCCGACCTACTGCGCGTTCGCCTTATCGACGACCATCCGATGCTACAACGGGTATGGTCTCGCGGGCGGCAGGTGCATTGATGATGCACACGCGACTGGGTACTCAAAAAGGTCGACTCGTTTATCTGATGGGCGCCAGCGGTGTCGGCAAGGACAGCTTGCTCGGCGCCGTGCGCCAGCAACACTCCGAGTGGCTGGTGGCGCACCGTTACATCACCCGCCCCAGCGGCACAGGAGAGAACTGTGTGGGCCTATCGGAAGACGAGTTTGCCTGGCGCCGCCGCTTGGGCCTTTTCTGTCTCGATTGGCATGCCCACGGCCTCGACTATGGCCTGGGTATCGAGATCTCGGCCTGGCTGGAGCGCGACCAGCTCGTCATCGTCAACGGCAGCCGCCGCGCACTTGCCATGGCGCGCGAGCGTTTCCATGATCAGTTGCTGCCAGTGCTGATGACCGCACAACCCTCGGTACTGCGGGAACGCCTGATCCAACGTGACCGGGAAACCCCCGAAGAGATCGAAGCGCGTCTGGAGCGTCACCAGCAGTTGGAAGCGACCCTGGATGACGTCCCGCGCATCGATAACAGCCGTGAACTGCAGCATACCCTTGAAGCACTGCAGGCTTTGCTAGCGGAGAGTCCGGTATGAGGTTTCGCTTCGTCGGCACTGGTGAAAGTGCCCAGGTACCACGGTTTGGTTGCGATTGCCCTGCCTGCCAGCGGGCTCGCGTGCTGAACTGTCACCGACGCGGCCCGTGCAGCGCCGAGATTCGCGTTGACGGCGCCCGCATCCTGTTGGATGCCGGCCGCATGGATCTAGCCGATAGCTGCCAGCAGGAACGACCTATCGCCGTTCTGTTGACGCACTACCATGCCGACCACGTTCAAGGGCTATTCCACTTACGCTGGGGGACGGGCGAACCGATTCCGGTCTATGGCCCCAAAGATGCCCAGGGCTGTGCCGATCTGCACAAAAATCCAGGAATTCTGTCTTTTCAACCCGGCCTCAAGCCTTTCCGGGCACTGTTACTGAACGGCCTGGAGATTATCCCTGTGCCCCTGAACCACAGCAAGCCCACATTGGGCTACTGCATCGCTGGGCTGGGCAGCAAGCTCGCCTACCTGACCGATACACTGGGTCTACCCGGCGAAACCGAGCGCTTTCTGCGCCAGTGGCAGCCGGATAAGGTGATTCTCGATGCTACCCATCCTAACTCGCATCATGAGCCGCGCAATCACAACAATCTCGACATGGCGCTGGCCATTATCGACCGCCTGAGCCCTGCCCAGGCGTGGCTGACTCACCTCAGCCACGACGTTGACGCCCACGCCATGCACGAACCTCTGTGCTTACCACCGAACGTGTCCTTGGCAGCGGATGGGCTGGAAATTGAATGTTGATATCGGCTTGGAGCACAAGGGTGTGAGCAGCCTCAAGAAGTAGCGTCGGCATTTTCCAACGCTCGCATGAGCACTGCAATACCGGCGTTGCGACTTTCCTTCGCTGTTTCCGCATCCATGGGAAACTCCGCTATATCGGTACCTAAAAGTGCTTTGTCTTTTTCAACATCAGATTTACCTCCTTGCTTTAGGAGGTTTAACTTTACCGCCATCCAATGACGCTCAAACTAACAAGCAATGATTACTTAATGGCATTTACATTACAAAATAATAACGAACAACAAGAATGTTAATTGCTTAAGCCCACTTGAATGTGGCTTTAAAAAAAGGCCTTCGCTCGATCACTCAGCGAAGGCCCTATTGCATCTTAAATAATCAAATAGCGGAGTTTTTATTTCATAAAAGGCTAAATCTATTCAACCCGCGAGTTATTCAAAGCGTAATTCCAAACCCGATAAAAGTAGAAAATGTACCCCAACCCAAAGGTCACGATCGAAATCAGCATCCACAAAATTATATGGCCTATGTTGCTGAAAATATTGATATCGCAGACCATTTTTCGCTCCACCCCGGTAGTAGCATCGACGACCGACGTGCGGTTGATCACAAACCGTGCAAACGAATAAGGGAAGAAAAATAGCGCTATGCCAAAGGTAACGAAACTGAGTACCACCCAAATAATCAGATGGCCAATAATATCGAAAATGGAAAGATCGGCTTTGATATTCACGTTGCGTCCTTAGAAATTAACAGCGGCGAAGAATACCATTGCTAGGCGCAAACGTGAATAAAAATAAATATAACTTAGGAAAATAATCCATGTCGTTTCTATTACTATGTATAAGCATCATGGCAGGCTGAGAAGCAGTCCACATCTTCAGCGCCATGCTAGATGCGTTTGGATAACCACACAGAACCAATTTATCCGAGTCTTCTTGATCGTCGAATTCGCGCGAACGCTACCTCAAGCTTGAAGAACTCGTCGTACTTCGCCACAAAAAAACACCCCAGACGTTGAACATCTGGGGGTGCAGTTCAATGCATTGATCTTTTTAGAAAGATTACGATGAACGACTGGGTCAGAACTGGTAGCGAACGTTGGCGGTAACGTTACGACGCGCGCCATAGCCGCAGTCAGCGCCATCATAGCGGCACCAGGAGACATACTCTTCATCGGTGAGGTTTTTCACGTCCACAGAGAAATCCCACTCGCCCAAGGTGTAGCCGACCATGGCATCATAAAGTGTGTTTGAAGGTACAACAGGCGCACCGCCTGAACCGACATTGTCACCGACATAACGCACACCAGCGCCCATCCGCCAGTTGTCTCCAACGTAGAGCCGATTCCACCACGAGGCCTGCTCTTCGGCGACAAACGGCAGTCGAGTACCGTCACTAGCATTGGTCGCATTCAGGCTTGTGTACGCAAGCTGCGTTTCGAACTGCTGCCAACGCTTGTTGACCTGTAGCTCCCAGCCATCGATCACCGCACCCGTTTGCTCAGCTCCGCCCGGAGTAGATCCCTCACTGATGCGGTTCTTCTGGGTAATATCAAAATACGCGGCGCTGATGGCTAGCGATTTATCAGGCGAAAGATACTTAACGCCCGCTTCTTCCTGTTCGCCAGTGGTCGGCTTTAGCACTCCACCAGTGTCGTCAAAACCTAAATTCATACTGAAGGCTTCCGAGTAGCTGACGTAGGGCGAAATGCCGTTAGCAAAGCGATACATTAACCCAAGGCGCCCTGTTGTAGCGCTTTCATCACTTACGGAAGGTTCTGAAGTCAGTGGTTCAGGGCCACTATTCTCAGCCCAATCCCGGCGTAAGCCAGCCGAGACCACTACCCGCCCAACTTCAATATGATCCGCCAGGTAGACACCTACCTGCTCGATTTCGTTATCGGGACGGTCAGTCGGGTTAAGCGAATCTAGCTGTAAATTGCCATACTCGGGGTCGTAAACATCAAACCGGCCACCACCGCTGGGCGCCGAGCTATAGTTATCTTGAGACCACCGGGCATCCTGACGATCGATACCGGCAATCAGATTATGCTGGGTCTTACCTAGCTCAAAGTCGCCTTCCAAACGGGCGTCGACATTTAATATTTGTGTTTCAGAATCGGCGGTATAAATTGTCCGTGACACCTCGCCATTGGCATCCGGCACGCTGGAAATATCCACCCAGTGCTCGCGGGTTTCGGTACGCGAGTCGGTGTACCGTGCCGTGGCAGCAAACGCCCAGTCGCGATTAATTTGATGATCAAAAAATAGCGTGGTTTCGGTTTTTTCGCGGTCAAAGCGATCCCAGCCCGGCTCGCCGACAAATCTTTCAGAGCCAATGAATCCCTGGGAACCCGGCTCCAGGGTACCCGCCTGAGGCAGGAACTGCGCCGATACCTGGCCTTCATTCTCCTGGCGATTGATCAACAGGGTGATTTCGGTGTCATCACTAGGCCGCCACGTCAGAGAAGGCGACACCACATAGCCGTCGTCCTCAACGTGATCCACCTGGGTATCGCTATCGCGCTGCAGGGCCACTAAACGGTAGAGCAGCTTGCCTTCTTCATCGGCGGCCCCGGTTACGTCGACGGCCAGCTGCTTGCGATTATGGGAGCCATACTGCACCCAGACCTCGCCGCTACGCTCCTCTTCCGGCAGCTTTGAAACCCCGTTGATAATGCCACCCAAATCGGCCTGACCATAAAGCATCGATGATGGCCCGCGCAGTACCTCTAAGCTCTCTAAAGCATAAGGGTTAGTGCGCACCGTGTTATAAGACCCGTAAATCTGGCGTAACCCATCTAAGTAACGTCCGGCGTCTAACCCTCTGACTTTGGCGCTATCACCTCGAGTATCGAAGCCAAAATTCCCCGCATAAACGCCGGGCGTGTACAGCAGAGCCTCTTGGAGATTTTTAGCGCCGGTATCTTGGATGAATTCCTGATCAATCACCGACATTGAGAACGGCTGTTCAGACAGCGGCACGTCCATTTTGCCCACGCCAGGTGTCTCTTGCATTTCGATGTAGCCGAATTGGCCAGCAGTATCAGCAGTGACTTCTACCGTATCCAACTCAACGGCGGGCGCCGCAGCGCCCTGTTGAGCCACCGCATAGGCAGGAGTAGCGAACAAAGAGGCAAGTGCAATCGCGTGTGGCAGCTTGCGCAAACGAAACATTTGAGTGTGCATATTGATCCCAGAGCGAATATTAATGTTAATGATAGTGATTTTTATTCGCTAAAATATAAGGATCTCAACACAGAGTGTCAAATCTCGCTGACAACGTGACGTTAATGACGCCCACGTATACCATCCAGACTTGAGTGGCTGCTTTCTGAATGCCGTTTGACAACACTTAACGAGCCATCTGTCTCTATTACCACCGCTTCCACAGCTGCCACATCCGCAAGGCCACTACTGCGGATGGCCGACCTAACTTCGTCTTGGGTCACCCGTGCTTGGCGCAGTGAGCTTGTCAGGAACTCCCCTCGATAAAGCAACATTAATGGCTCGCCCGTTACTAATCGGCGTATCCAGCGAAAGCGGACGCTGGTCCAGGTAATGATAAATTGCAGAGAAATTAACAGCGCTAACGCCACCGCCCCATCCAGCAATGCAACATCCTTGGATAGGAGAACGGTCGCCAATGTGGAACCCAGCGCTACCGTCACGATTAAGTCGAAGGCATTCATTTTTGAGAGCGTGCGATTACCTGACATTCGCAAGAAGAGAATAAGCGTCGCGTAAGCCAGGATACCCATGACCAAAATACGCAATAAGCTTCCCCAGCCATTGAAAAAAACCAGCTCCATAGGTGCTTGCTCCTAAACGTTAAGTAAACATCACAACCTCCAAAGCATAGGCTAGTCACCTGGCTTCAGCTGTGTTCGATACTGTGCAGCTTAGGGTTGTTGTTTCCACCATTGAGCATAGGAACTATTGTGCGGGGCTAAGCCACCTTCATCGGGTGCATCATCATCCCACCATACAGGGCCGCGCTCGCCTAAGGCTTCTTTGGCACGTTGTACGGCGTTCCGCGCTTCTCGCAGGGCGTCGTCATCATCTTGCTGCTGGGCGGTTCTCACGGCACGCCGGGCTTTCATCAGCGCTTTGATGTGGGTACGTTTTTCATCTTCGCTTAAGCGCGGGTCGGTGCAGCGCCAGAGCCGGTCTTTGGCCACAAAGTAACGGCCATCGGGCGTGCGGGGATACGCTTTCCTGACCATTAACGCCCTCCTCGGCTATCAGTCGCTGGGATTTAGCAACAGCCTAGCGCGTTTTACGATCAAAAACGTTTCGACAGCGTCAACGCACCGAACTTATCCTGCTCTTCCTGCCCGTCGAATTCACGCGAGCGCGCCACGGCCGCATAGGTGACCTGCCAATCTTCCCAGGCCAACGCCAATCCCCCTGACACGTCCCCGACCCATTCTTTGCGATCCACCGAATGGCTATTCCTGAAGGTATTGCCATCCAGGGTCAGATTCTGGGCCATGTAATAACCCTCTACGCTGGCAAATAGGTACCACTGCCAGCCCTCGTTACCTGTGATGTGATGGCGGTTGCCGGGATTGGGCGTCAAGGTGGGGACGCCCGATGCTTCATCGCCCCAGCGTACGCTGTAACCGGCACTGGCGTAGGTATAGAGATTGCCCAAGGCGCCGCTCACGCTGGGGCCATGAGCCAGCTGCTTACCGCCCAGCGGCGTGTTATGCCACCATTGACGCCGCATCGCGGCATTGATTATCGGCTCATCGCCCAACTGGTTGTCCCAGCCGCTGGGGCGCTCACTATCGGTAACCCGGTGCACTTCGCGTTGAATGCTATCGGCAAGCGACGACGGCCCGACCAGGCCGATATCCAGGTGCAGGTCAGTCGCTTGTCGCCAGTTGCCCACCGGCACGTCTTCGTAAAGCGAAACACCGCCATAAACGATACCTGCGTAGGGGAGGTCATCCTCAATCAGCTCACGACGCTGGATATTATTCGGCGTGTAAATCTGGTGTACCAGTCGATACGCCGCCCTATCAGCCTGGCCGATGAGACTATCGGGTAACGCCGTCGCCAAGAGTTGCGTCCAGCTGTCCGTCTCGGGCTCGAATGACCAGTTAAGCTCAAAGCCGCTGGTGAAGTGGCCATCGTCACTACTGGCTAAACTGTCGTTTTCAAATTTTGTGGAGAGTACGCCCCCATCGGCGCTTGCCAGAGTAGGCACTAGGCTGATCGCAGCTACCAATGGGAGCAGACACCAGCGAAAAGAGATATAACCGTTCATTGCTCATTCCTTGAGAATAGAGAGGGGGTCAGAGGTAGGTTATGAAGCCTGCCATGAACAAACATTCCTGATTGTATGTAATTTAGCAAAAAAATAGCAAGTCACCTTCTTTCTTTTTAGAAAAAAGGACTGTCGTCAATAAGGACTGAGTAACCCAATAGAAAGAATGCCCGTCAAGCCATCCTTTCTCATCCCGCTAGCCTAGTAGAAAAAACGAACGTGTGGAGGCTAACGATCCTGTAGCAGCCACTGCGGGGTAATTTCATGCTGGCCATTTTCATCGGTAATAAACAGCGACCCTTCGCTAATCATAACGGCCCAGTTGATGGCCCTTGGCAAATCTTTAGCGATCGTCGCCAGCGCTTCTTGAGGCAACCCTGCCACGTGTACATTCTTCAGCGACGCCACATTGGGCAACACCTTGCTCTCCCATATGTCTACCCGGCCATAAGCAAGTAACGACACGCGCTCTGCCCGCCGTGAGCACCAGGTAATACGCTCAACATCGGGCAGACCCACTTCGATCCAGTGCAGCACACGACCATCCAGGCTTTTTTCCCACAGCGCGGGTTCGTCGACATCGGAAAGTCCACGCCCGAAGGCAAGCGATTCGCTATACCAGAGTACGTAGGCGAGCAGCCG
The DNA here is from genome assembly GCF_900103865.1 of Vreelandella arcis. GTDB lineage: Bacteria > Pseudomonadota > Gammaproteobacteria > Pseudomonadales > Halomonadaceae > Vreelandella > Vreelandella arcis. The sequence continues at coordinate 30,681 of NZ_FNII01000015.1, read as the reverse complement.
CGTGGTCATACGCTCTTCGGTCTCTGACGGATGACGGGCCACGGTGAAGCGCAGCGTTTCATACACCCCGCGATCCAGATCGGTGAGGTTAATATCCACTTTGTAAGGCGTTGCACTAAGAGCCATCGGGGTTTCCAGACGAAAATTTGCGCCAGTGTACCTGATGCGACGGCTAGGTGGCTGTAGACGTGCGGTAATCAGCTTTGAGGGTGCCGCTTTTCAGCGTCTCGGCCTCGTGCATGACAGGCAGCGATGCTTAACGCGCTGCCTGAGCCAGCGTATTACCGCCTAATCCCATTAATACGCCACCGCCAATGCGCTGAATGAGCCGGGAGGAGCCATGGGATTTTTGTAACCACTCGCGCAATGGGCTGGCCAGTAGCACCACTACCACATCCGCGGAGGAGAAAAGAAGGTTAGTGGCGATACCTAGCCAGAGCAATTGCCAGGCTACTGGCATAGCAAACTCGGGCTGCACAAATTGGGGTAAAAACGCCACAAAAAAGAGCGCGGTTTTAGGGTTAAGCACCTCGACCAAAAAACTGTCGCGCAGCACGCGTTTAGTGCTTGCCAGCGGTACTTCATCGCCATGAGTACGAATGCCCTGCTGCCATAGCCGAAGCCCCATCCACAGCAAGTAAAGCCCACCGATGATTTTCATGGCGATATAGGCAGGCGGAATCGCCGCAAACAGCAGCGCCAGGCCCAGAGCAGCGGCGATAACGTGGACATAGCAGCCCATATGCACACCGACGACGGCTAACCACCCTGCCCGTCGGCCACGACCCAGGGTTTGTGCTGCGGTATACAGCATCGCAGGCCCAGGGAGATAGGCAAAACCCAGCGCGGCGAGGATAAAAGCGGCCCATTGCATTGTGGCAACTCCGAGGAAATTAGTAGTCAGCCTTTGAGAATAAAACGGGGGTGACGCGTGCGCCACCCCCTAAATAAGCAATAAGTAAAAAAGCCACCGCCTAGAAGTTGGGCTTGCGCTTCTCGACAAAGGCCGCCATGCCTTCTTTCTGCTCCTCTCCGGCGAAGCAGAAAGCGAACAGGCTGGTTTCAAGCGCCAAGGCGCTGTCCAGGTCTTGGTCCATGCCGTCGTGAACGGCCTGCTTAGCGCCGCGCACTGATTGTGGGCCGTTGCCTTTAAGCTGCTTAGTGAGTTCTTCAGCGTAGTTTTCCAGCTCTGCTTGGGGCATGACGCGGTTCACCAGGCCAATACGCAGCGCTTCTTGGGCATCAATTTTGCGCCCGGTGGTGACCAGATCTATCGCCATAGCCGGGCCGACGCGACGCGGCAGGCGTTGGGTGCCACCAAAGCCGGGGATCACGCCTAACAGTACTTCCGGTTGCCCAAACACCGCATTATCACTGGCTACCGCCCAGTCGCAGGCCAATGCCAATTCGCAGCCGCCGCCAAGGCAAAACCCGTTAACGAGGGCGACCACCGGCACCGGTAACGTCTCTAAGCGTTTAATAGTACGCAGCGCTTGGCCGGCGAAGGCCCGCGCTTCTTCAGGGGTTTTGTCGCGCATCTCGGTGATATCAGCACCGGCGACGAAAGCTTTCTCACCCGCGCCGGTAATCAGCACCCCGCGTAAATGGGGGTGGGCTTCCAGCTCTACCAAATGTGCTTCCAGGGCTGAAAGCACATCGCTGTTTAACGCATTTAACGCTTTGGGGCGATTGATGGTGAGTCGCACCATCCCATCGTTATCCACCTTCTCGATCACTGCTTCACTCATGGCGGGCTCCTTAATTGTTGTGAGATAGTCAAATTCCAACCCTAGCGAACGCTTGGTTGGGTGGCAATAACTTCTTTATACCAAGAATATTTATTCATAAACGTAGAAGCCACGTCCGCTCTTACGACCCAGATAGCCAGCCGATACCATGCGTTTGAGCAGCGGGCAGGGGCGGTATTTAGGATCGCCAAAGCCCTCTTGTAGTACTTCCATAATCGCCAGGCAGACATCCAGGCCAATTAAATCCGCCAGCGCTAACGGCCCCATGGGATGGGCCGCGCCCAGCTTCATGGCGTCATCCACGGCTTCCGGCGTCGCCGTGCCTTCCTGCACAATAAACGCCGCTTCGTTGATCATCGGCACCATAAGGCGATTCACTGCGAAACCAGGCGCATCGCCCACCGGCACGGCGGTTTTGCCCAGCGCCTTAGCGAGGGTTTCAATCTCGGCGACGGTAGCGTCCGACGTCTGCTCGGCACGAATCACTTCCACCAGTTTGAGTACCGGCACCGGGTTAAAGAAGTGCATGCCCACCACGCGCTCGGGGTGCTCGCACACCGCCGCTAGGCGAGTGAGTGATAACGACGAGGTGTTGGAGGCCAGAATGGTGGTACTGCTCAAGCGGCTTAGGTCGCGGAATAGCTTCTCTTTGAGCTCTGGCTGTTCGGGGGCGGCTTCGATAATCACCGCGCAGTCGTTCAGCGCATCTAGCGTGGTGGTAGTAGAGAGGCGCGATAGCGCCGCGGCTTTATCCGCCTCACTGATTTTGTCTTTCGCAACTAACTTGCCCAAGCCTTTGTCGATATTCGCTTCGGCGCGGCTGAGTTGCTCATCCGCCACGTCATAAAGATGCACGCTAAAACCACTGGCAACCGCTACCTGAGCGATCCCCTGCCCCATGGTGCCAGCACCTACTACGCCAATCGGTTGGTCGCTCATGCACGCTCTCCTTTATAAATTATCAATGCTGTTTAGCTTCTTCACGCAGGACGAATTTTTGGATCTTCCCCGTTGAGGTTTTGGGCAGCTCACTGAATACGATGGTTTTGGGAACCTTATAACCAGCCAGATGCTCACGGCAGTGGGCAATAATATCGGCCTCGGTGATTTCGCCGTAGCCCACTTTAAGCTTCACAAATGCACAGGGGGTTTCGCCCCACTTTTCGTCGGGCTTGGCCACCACGGCGGCTTCTTCAACGGCGGGATGCCCGTAAATGGCGTCTTCGACTTCGATGGTCGAGATATTTTCACCGCCGGAGATAATAATGTCTTTGGAGCGATCTTTGATCTCGATATAGCCATCCGAGTGCCACACCGCTAGATCCCCGGTGTGGTACCAGCCACCTTCTAGCGCCTGCTCGGTGGCCTCGGCATTCTTTAAATAGCCCTTCATGACGTTATTGCCGCGCATGAGTATCTCACCCATGGTTTGACCGTCTTTGGGTACCGGCACCAGGGTGAGTGGGTCGGCTACACACAACGCTTCGAGCATGTGGTAGCGCACCCCCTGACGGGCTTTGATCTTAGCCCGCTCTTCAAGCGGCAATTCATCCCACGCCTCCCGCCAGGCGCATACCGTCACCGGCCCGTACACTTCGGTCAGGCCATACACGTGGGTGACTTCAATACCCAGCTTTTCGACCCCAGCAATCACCGAGGCAGGCGGCGCGGCACCGGCCGTGGTGACTTTCACGGGATGGTCGAAGGTGCATTGATCTTCAGCCGGCAAATTAACCAAGCCGTTGAGGATAATCGGTGCCCCGCTAAAGTGACTGACATTCTCGTCGGCAATCAACTGCATGATCTTTTTAGGGTCGACACGGCGAAGACAAATATTCACACCCGCGTTAGCCGCAATAGTCCATGGGAAACACCAGCCATTGCAGTGGAACATCGGCAGCGTCCAGAGGTAGATCGGATGGTGGGGCATTGCCCACTCCATGCTGTTACTTACCGCATTGAGATATGCGCCGCGGTGGTGGTAAACCACGCCCTTGGGTTTGCCAGTGGTGCCTGAGGTGTAGTTGAGCGAGATTGCATCCCACTCATCATTAGGCAGTTGATAGGCAAAATCTGCGTCGCCCTCGTTAAGCAACGCTTCATACTCAACCTCCCCGATGCCCTGGGTCTCGCCCAGAAATTCCACATCGGCCACATCAATAATCAGCGGCTTATGCTCCAGCTTGGCCACGGCTTCCTGAATCACGTCGGCGAATTCGGGATCCACCAGAATGGCCTTGGCTTCGCCATGCGCCAGCATATAGCTGATCGCCTCAGCATCCAGGCGAATATTCAAGGTGTTCAACACGCACCCGGCCAGCGGCACGCCAAAATGCACTTCAAACATGGCTGGGATATTGGGCAACATCGCTGCCACTGTTTGGCCCGGTTGAATGCCCCGCTTTTTAAGCGCGGAAGCAAGCTTTCGGCAGCGCGCCCAGGTTTCGCCCCAGGTGCGGCGGGTGCTGCCGTGCACCACGGCGGGGTAGTCGGGATAAACCGATGCCGAGCGTTCGATGAACGTCAGCGGTGAAAGCGGTACGTGGTTGGCAGCGGTTTTAGGCAAGCCTTGCTCAAAGATCGACGACATGGTCGGCTCCTGGATGTTGTTATTGAACGTGTTACATCAATGGTTCGTTTTAATCGCTTGTTCTAATCGGCCAGAAACAACACCGCCGCCTCAAAGGGCGGCGGCGCAGTGCAGAAAAAGTCGCGTTACTCAACCTCATAATCGCGTAGACACTGCATACCCGCTTCGATCACCGCGAGCTGAGCACGCCCGACCGGCAACCATTGCGCGATGGCGAATTCAGCGCTGCGCATCTTGGCAGTATAGAAGGGATCATCATTGCCGTTTTGAATCGCCGCCTGGGCACAAAGCGCCGCCTGCCCCATTTGCCAGGCACACAGCACGTGGCCCGCCAGGTTAAGGAATGGGGTGGCGTAGGCTTGTACAGCATCGGGGCCGCTATCAGGGTCTTTACCCTGCGCCAGCACAATGTCTTGGGCGACGCTTAAATCCTCAAGCCCAGCAGCCAAACAGCTACCCAGCGCTGCCAAGGCCGGGTCTTCCTTAAGCTGTTCGACGGTAGCAGCAATATCGTGCAGTAGCGCCGTCAGCGCTTCACCGTTGTCGCGCTGGAGCTTGCGGCCCGCCAAATCAAGCGCCTGGATGCCGTTGGTGCCTTCGTAAATCGGCGCGATGCGCGCGTCGCGCAACAACTGCGCCGCGCCAGTCTCTTCCACATAGCCCATGCCGCCGTGCACCTGAATGCCCATCGAGGCGATATCCACTGCTTGGTCGGTGGAGAAGCTTTTGATCACCGGAATCAAAATATCGGCACGGGCCTGGGCGGCTTGGCGGGCATCGCTATTCTCAGCGTGGCGAGCGGTATCCAACTCAGCCGCGCAATACAGTGCCAGCGCGCGCAGCGCATCGGTACGCGAACGCATGGAGAGCAGCATGCGGCGTACATCGAGGTGATCACTAATGGCGCATTCGTTGCCACCGCGGGGCTTCGGCGCACGGCCTTGGCGACGCTCTAGCGCATAGGCAACGGCGTGCTGGCAGGCACGCTCTGCTACACCGATACCCTGAATGCCGACTTTGTGGCGCGCCTCATTCATCATGGTGAACATATGGTTTAAACCACGCCCTTCTTCGCCAATCAGATAGCCAACCGCCCCGCCGTTTTCGCCAAAACTCAGCGTGCAGGTCGGCGAGCCGTGAATGCCCAACTTGTGTTCAATGGAGGCACAGATGACATCGTTGCGTTCACCCAGTGAGCCGTCATCGTTGACCAGGAACTTGGGCACCAGAAACAGCGAAATGCCTTTGTTGCCTTCTGGTGCATCGGGCTTACGCGCCAACACGAGGTGAATAATGTTCTCGGCGGCGTCGTGTTCGCCCCAGGTGATATAGATTTTCTGACCGCTTAATCGGTAATGATCCCCATCGGGCACCGCTTTAGTCCGGACTTTCGACAGATCCGAGCCTGCTTGGGGCTCGGTGAGGTTCATGGTACCCGTCCAGGTGCCTTCCACTAGCTTGGGTAGGTAGATGGTTTTCTGCGCGTCGTTGCCGTGGTGAGCCAACGCTTCGATCGCCCCGGCGGTTAACATCGGGCAAAGCCCTAACGCCATATTGGCGCCGTGGAGCATTTCCTGCACCGCACTAGCCACCACTTCCGGCAAATTCTGGCCGCCTAGCGCCTCCGAAACGCCAATCCCGTTCCAGCCGCCTTCCACATACGCCTGGTAGGCCGCGGCGAAACCTTCCGGGGTGGTCACGCTGCCATCTGCGTGACGCCTCGCCCCTTGCTGGTCGCCAACCTTATTAAGCGGCCCCCAGACGTCACCGGCCAGTTTGGCGGCCTCTTCAAGTACCGCCTCGATCAGATCAGGCGAAGCCTCTTCAAAGCCTGGCAGGTTCAACGAGCGATGCACTAACATCTCTTCGAGCACAAAGCGCAGGTCGCGTACCGGCGCGGCATAAACATTCATAGCGAACCTCGGGCTGAAAATTAAACAATTGTTTGAAAATATGCCCCCGATAGTAGTAACACTCGCCTGCATACACCATTAGCCCAAGGTATCAGCCGCTACCGATAACGTCTCCCTCCCGGTGTTACTTTCGCTCGCCTTCTTGCTCCACATCATCATAATAAGTGATATGGCTTTCATCTTCCTGCGGTGGCCCCACCATAGGTTCCGCCACGTCAACATCGGATACCGCGTCGGATAAATCCTCTAAATGCTCGTGCTCCAAGGCACCCTGCATCAGCGCTTCGGTGACCACCAATTCCGCCCCGGCATTACTCATCGGCGTAGTGGCGGTAAACGGTGCCACGGGCACTGGCGCGGGGCGCACACGACGACGCCAGACGAAAAACAGTAAAAAGAACAGGCTCAGCGAGCCGAAGGCCCAGAACAACCCAGCATCGCCCATAGCCGTCATCACCGGTGAAATCATCAGCGGGCTGATTGTTGCACCAATCGAGTTAATCAACAGCAAGCCTTGGCTCATGCGCACCAGCGCCCCCGCTGGTGCGCGGTCAGCGGCGTGGCTGACCGCCACCGGGTAAACCGCAAATACCCCGCCACCTAATAAAAACAGCAGCACCGCCAGTAGCGGCGTGGAGAGCGGCAGCCACAGCATCGCTGCCGAGATCAGCACGCAAAATCCACTAATACCAATCAGCACCAACTGGCGATCATGGCGGTCTGACCAACGGCCAATCGGATATTGCAGCAGCATCGCCCCCATAATCACCACTGCCATCATCTGCCCCACCTGACTGATGCTCATGCCAATACGCTGCAGATAAAGCGGCAACAGGGTATAGGCCGCCGCAACCACCATCCCCGAGCCTAAACTGCCCATCACGCCAGTGGGCGTCAGCGTGATCAGGCGCAGCGGATGTAGCGGTTCAGCGTGTTCTATAATCGGTGATACGCGGGGAATCATGGCCATGGGCAGCACCGAGAGCGACGCCAGCAGACCAATCACCATGAAGGGCGCGGTGGTGCCCATGGCGTCAGTCACACCCAGCAGCAACTGACCCAGCACTCCGGCGGCATACAGCGAAATCATGTACAGCGCCAACAGGCGGCCACGGACTTTCTGATCACCTGACGTCAGTAGCCAGCTTTCAATGACCAGATACACCCCTACCGTGGCCCAGCCGCCGATTAAACGCAGCACAAACCAAGCCCAAGGATCAAAGAACAACCCCTGCAGCAACACCGTAACGGCCACTAAAGAGGCAAAACTGCCGTAAGCGCGAATATGGCCAATGCGCAGCAACAGGCGGTCATTGACCATGGCCCCCAGCGCCAAGCCAATAAAGTAGGCCGACGAGACAATCCCGATTAGCGTGGCCGACTCACCTGCCGCATCCAAGCGCACGGTGATCAAGGTGGCAAGGAAGCCGTTGCCAATCCCGAGTATGAAAAGCCCTAACAGGGGCGCGAGCGCCATGGCTAGCAGTTGCCGCGACATGAAAACCTCACCTTGCCTAACAGGAGTGAAAAACAGGCGTGAAAAACAGGCGTGAAAAACGTTACCAAGCATGTTCACAGGAACCGTTATCTCACCTGGCGCATCGAGTCAGGTAGGAATATCGGCTCGCAATTATTGTCCTAAAGGGGACAAAGTCAATTCTTTTATAATGTTACAGCTGTACACGTTAGCGGTTTCTTAAAAATAGCCACGTCAGCCTCAGGAAACTCCACTGTAAAACCATGCTGCGCTGCCCACCAACGAAACGTCACTTCACTAAAAAAACTCACGTGGGTGGGGTCGGCAATGTAGTGCCAGCGGGCAAAGGCCTCGCGCGAGGTGACCCGCTTGGTCATTAGCCCAAGATAGCCGCCCGGCACGAGCTGTCCCGCCAACTGGTCGAACACCCGGCCGGGCATTGCCAAATGCTCGACGACTTCGGTCGCAGTGATAAAATCATAGATGCGGGTCAACACCGACGTATCAGCGGTATAGAAAGGGTCGTAAATCGCCATGGGATATCCCTGCTCTTCGAACATTAGCGATAGCGTCGGCCCTGGTCCGGATCCGAAGTCGAGCCCGCAAGCCTTAAGGGGCAGTCTCACGGTCATCGGGATAAATAAACGCCCTAAAAAGCGTCGATATCCCGTATCATGCGGCGAGTTTTGGTGTTTATCATATTCCGCTTTTTCGGCGGCGGCGCTCAAATGCTGCTCCGGCGGCACAAATACCAGCGCACACGTGGCACACTGGTAATAATCTCGGCGGCGATCGCGATGGTAATGAGTAGCGTCGCCTGCATCGCATAGCGGACAATATCGCATCGTCGTCTTCTTTGACTCACTGTTATGTATTAAGGAAAGAGGCATGCTCTCAGGTCTGGACCATCTTGTTGTGACCGTGACCGACATGGGTCGCGCGGTGGATTTTTACTCGCGGGTTTTAGGCTTAGAGGTACGCTACCGAGACGCTCAACGGGTTGATTTACTGCTCGGCGATACCGCGTTGCGCCTGCACCAAACCGATACCGATATCGCGCCTATTTCTGCCACGCCCACCCCCGGCAGTTTAGACCTGTGCTTGCGCTGCCAGCTACCGCTGGATGAGTTCAAACAACACTTGGACGCCCTGGCCATTGAGATTGAATTAGGCCCGGTGGCACGCCAAGGGGCCAACGGGCCGATTGAATCGATTTACTTGCGCGACCCGGACGGCAACCTGCTTGAGATTTGCCGCCCGGCTGCGCGTTAGTGCCAAGTTAAATAGGGCAAGGTATCATAGGCCGCGCCTAAACAGCGGCCACTGAGGCGCGCCAGGCAGTTTAGCCGTGTCTATTCACCACTTATACGGATTTATCGAAAGGAAACGTTATGCGTGATAACGCCAATGATGCGCCAATTGACAATGAAGTCGTCAGCGAAGAGCAGCACCATCAGCCCGATACCACCATGGCGTTGGTTATCTATGCACTCTATCTGGCCAGTTTTATTCTCGCCTTCACGTCGATTATCGGTGTAGTTATCGCTTACGTCTATAAAGGCAAAGGCCCGGCGTGGCTGGACGAACACTACCGCTATCAGATTCGTACGTTTTGGATGGGCTTGGCATACGGGATCCTTTGTTTGCTCTTAACCCCGATTCTAATCGGCTTCTTGCTAATGCTAGCGCTAGCCATATGGCTGATTATTCGCTGTGTTAAAGGCTTCAAAGGACTGCAAGAGAAACGCGCACCTTCCAACGTAAATACCTGGTTGGTCTAGTCTATGCCGAAACGCCGGTCACTTTTAAAGCGCATCATGCGGCGTTTTCCCCAGGCCTCGGCCATTGCCCGGCTGTGGCGGTTGCTTGCCGACTGGCCGCTGGGTCGGCTGTGGCGTTGCGCCAAATGGCTGGGGCCGCAGGTCTATCGGCTGAGCCGTCGCGAGCGCCACGTCACCAACGCCAACCTGAAGGCCGCTTACCCCACGCTCACCGGCGACGAGCGCAAGTCGCTGGCCCACCAAAGCCTACGTCACTCTTCGGCCACTATGCTAGAACTGGGCCATGCGTGGATGGCCGAACCCGAACGCGTGACCAACAGTATCCTGGTGGTGCACGGCCGCGAAAAACTGGATAACGCCAGGGCCGAAGGACGCGGTGTGATCGTGTTGGCTCCCCACTTTGGCAACTGGGAAGTGCTGAACTTTTGGCTGTCGAGCCATTTTCCCTTCACCGCCATGTACGAACCGCCCAAAATGCCAGCGCTGGATCCCATTATCCGGCATGGCCGCGAGCGGATGGGGGCGGCGTTGGTGCCGACCAATCCTCGCGGCGTCGCCGCGCTTCTCAAGGCGCTCAAGCGCAGCGAAGCCATCGGCATACTGCCCGACCAGGAACCGAGCTGGGGAAGCGGCGTGTTCGCGCCGTTTTTTGGCCGTGACGCCTATACCGCCACATTATTGCCCAAACTGGTGGCCCGCACCCAGGCGCGCGTAGTCACCGGGGTTGCCCTGCGGGTTCCCGGCAAGGGATTTGAGATTCACTTTCTCGACGCCGACGAGCGGGTCTACCACGAGGATGACGTCCAGTCGGCCACCGGCGTCAACGTCAGCGTGGAAGCCGCCATCGCCCTTGATCCAGCGCAGTATCAGTGGGAATACAAGCGCTACGGCAAGACCCCCGAAGAACAGCAAAAGCTGCCCAACTACCGCGACTACCGGCTTTACTAGCTATGCTGTGACTTACTCATCGCTGTCGCGCGCGACATGACCCAGAATCACCGGCTGGTTCATGGTGCCGTCCTTGAGTTGGCGTCCTTAGACGCAAAGTCGGCGTGAAGCCAGCGCCGCAGTTGGCTTAATTCTGGGACAGGTTCGTTACTTTCCTGCGCGGGCCACATTCCGGGGATAAACCCTCTTGCCTGGAAAGGCGCCAGTAATTCGGGGTCACCGCTAATAATATGCACGGGCACCGCGCCGCTGGCATTGTCACCGGTAATTAACGGGGCCGGTTGATGATCACCGAGCACGATCAGCAGCGTATTGTCGTCGACCACGCGCTCGGCCCAGCGCCCTACCGTTTTAATCGAGTAGTCGATCGACCAACTGTAATGGTCGCGGATACGCTCGATATCCTGCCACAGCACTTCCGGCGGATCACCCGCCTCTTCCCAGGGGGCAAAAATCGCCCCGTCGCCAATCGTCGACCAATCATCCAACACCGGCAGAATAGGCGTCCAAGGCGCATGGCTTGAGATCAGCGCTAACTTTGCAAACACCGGTGACTCATCCAACAACTGGCGCTGGGTATAGTCCAGGGTAAATTGATCAGGCATGGTCACCCAGTTCAACGGTGGCCCAGCGTAAGGTATGTCCTTCGCGACGACCAACTCGTCAAACCCGTAGGCAGCGCCTTCCGGCCAAGGCTGGGTAATCGCCGGCATCACCGCGAGTGTGCGTTGGCCCGTGGCGCGAAAATCATCCACCAGCGTGGTCGCGTCACTGTCCAGCATTAGTTGGTACCACAGCTGGTTATCAATGGTGTAGCCGCTTAGCGCAGTGGCGTGTGCCAACCAGGATTGACCGCCACGAATCGGCGATGTGAGCAGCCCCGATACCACGGCAAGATCGCGGTCTGTGAGGCGTTGCTCGATCTCGTCAAGCGTAGGCGCCACTGCCGGGCGGTAGCGGTCATCTTCCAACACCGTGACGCCGTAGGACTCGATAAACGTCATCAGCACCCGACGCCCTGCCAAACCGTTGAGCGGGCGCTGGGCAATGGGGGAGGCCTCAAGCGTTCGGGTGAATGCCTGTTTGGCCTGGTGAGTGGTAACAAGCTGGCGCCACTGAACCTGAGTGGCACTCACAACGGGCAGGCTTGCGCGCTGGGTGATGCCATTGCCGCTAAGCGCTAACCCCGCGCCCGCGCCAGCCAACAGCAGCATCGCCAACGCGCAACGCCTAGTCGCCGCCGAAAGCGAATAACCGGCGCTTGGCAGCAGTAACTTCATCACCCCCAGCGCCAGCAGTACGCACAGCACAACCGCCACCAGCATTGTGCATATTGCCCAGGCTTGGCCTACATTTCCTGCAAGCAAATCATAAACAGAGCCCAGCAGCGGCGTGTCGAGATACAGGTTGAGCGGTCGACCAAAAGCCATGTAAGTAGCCGCATCGCCCAGGTTGATCAAGGTGGCCAGGATGACCCAACTTGCCAGTGCAACGCCAAGGCCCAAGCGCAGGTTTCCGCGGGGCATTAGCAACATTAACGGCACGATCAACCAAGCCTCCCAGGCAATCAGATTTGCCTGGATGTCACCGTAGCGCCACCAAAGAGGCGCCACCAAGCCTATATTGAGCGCTAACGCCCCTATTAATAATCGCCGCATTGCCGATTTACTGCCCGTTGCCAATAAATAATGAACGGATGCAGCATTGTCGCGCTCTCATAACAATGCTGGCAAACGCACCTAACATGTACTTTACTGACTAAATGTATAACTATTGTTTAAAAATTGCACTAAGTGGTAGAGGATAGAGCTTAAGGCTTGCACGAAAAGTCAGCGAGCGGAGGCAACTGAAAGGACATCACCGATATGCGATACAGCGCAAAAGGAACGTTGCTCGTCATTTTTAGCTCGTTGGTCACACTGCCCGTGATGGCCAAACAACTTAATCACTATCACGCCGTGGTAGAGCAAGCCCAAGACCTGGCCAATCAGCCCTATGACCCGCCGGCGGATAACCTGCCCACAGTGCTCCATGAGATCGACTATGACACCTACCGACAGATTCGCTTTGATCCGGCACACGCTTATTGGCGCGATGAAAGCCCTTTTAACCTGCAGCTGTTCCACAGCGGCTTTTTGTTCCAGTCGCCCGTTCGCTTAAATATCATCGAAGAGGGAAAAGTCGTTCCCCTGCCCTTTTCCACTGACGACTACCGCTACGATGGTGAGGCTAGTGCGCTACTTGAGCACGACTTAAGCGGCAGCGGCCATGCGGGATTTCGCCTGCATTATCCACTTAACAGTGACGACTACGCAGACGAATTTATTGTGTTTCTCGGCGCCAGCTATTTTCGACTCGTCGGTCAAGATCAGGTTTACGGCTTATCGACCCGCGGGCTTGCCATTGACACCGCGTCTACTCAAGGCGAGGAGTTTCCAGCCTTTCGTGAGTTCTGGCTTTATAAACCCGACGCGGACGCCAAACAGATCGAATTGCTCGCGCTGATGGACAGCCCTTCGCTAAGCGGGGCCTATCGCTTTGTCATTACGCCCGGTAACGACACCCAGGTAGAGGTCGAAGCCGAGCTGTTTGCCCGCGACGACATCGACAAGCTGGGCGTTGCGCCACTGACTAGCATGTTCACCTTTGGCGAGTCGAGTCGCGAACGCCCGGATGATTTTCGCCCCCAGGTTCACGACTCCGACGGTCTGCTGATCCACACCGGGGCCGACGAGTGGATCTGGCGACCGCTCAGCAATCCCGACGAGGTGCGTACCTCGGCGTTTATGGACGACACACCCCAAGGCTTCGGGCTGATGCAGCGCGAGCGTAATTTTGATCGCTACCTGGATATGGAGGCCCAGTATCACCGCCGCCCCAGCCAGTGGGTAACGCCCCTTGAGAACTGGGGCAAAGGCCACGTCGAGCTGGTGGAAATACCCGCCCCTGACGAGACCCACGACAACATTGTCGCCTACTGGGTAGCGGAGAAGCCGTTAGGTGCGGGGGAATCGCGTCGATTGCACTACCAAACACACACGCTCAACACCCAGCCTGAAAGCCACACTCTGGGCCATGTGGTGCGTACCCGCCACGGTAGCGCGGGCGTACCGGGGCAAGCGGACGCGTCTAGTAGCGCGCAGCGGCAATTTATTGTCGACTTCCAAGGCGGAGCCCTAGCCGATTTAACCGCCGACCAACCTATCGAGCTCGACATTAGCGCCCAGCAAGGTGAGGTATTACTTCCTCAACTAACCGCACTGCCGGATAACGCCTGGCGCGCAAGTTTCCGGCTACCCGCAAACGATCAACCCAGCGATGTTCGCCTAAGGCTGACTCTAAACGGCAAACCTGTTAGCGAAACCTGGAACTACGTGTGGTATCCCCATGATTGATGCACCCCCCTTGAGGCCATCGATACCCTGGCTTAAAACACGCCGAGCGTTATTGGGTTTGGTAGTGCTGGCAACCAGCGTGGCGGGGTGTATCGCCATGTATCGTGTCACATCGAGTCTTGCTCCGGGCTGGCAACTCGCCATGCTAGTTCTGTTTGCGCTGACCTTCACCTGGATTGCGTTAGCCTTTTGGGGCGCACTATGTGGCTTTGTTATCTGCGCGCTGCACCTTGACCCCCTCAGCCTGCGACGGTTGAACCGGGAGTTACCCAGTGCGCGTTTACTGGTGAGCCGCACGGCCATTGTGATGCCGATATACGCCGAACCGCCCATCCCCACCTTTGCGGGGCTTGAGGCCACTTGCCATTCGCTATTGAGCCACGAACTGGATAAGACAGGCAAAGGCGAGGCGGCGAATCCGCTCAGCGAACATTTTGACGTATTTATACTGAGCGACACCCAGGATGCCGCCGTGGCCGAATTGGAAGAAGCCCACGTGGCGGCTCTGCAGCGTCGCTTTGCGGGTCGGCTGGCGATCCACTACCGGCGCCGTGCCAACAACAATGGCCGCAAAGCGGGCAATATCGCCGAGTTCTGCCGCCGCTGGGGCCGTCACTACGATTACATGATCGTGCTGGATGCGGATAGCCTAATGAGCGGCGCAACACTGCTGCGCATGGTGCAACGCATGCAGCGTCAGCCCAGTATTGGCTTAATTCAGACCGTGCCGATCCCTGTGGGACAGAAAACTCTGTTTGGTCGTTTCACCCAGTTTGCGTCTGCACTGTATAGCCCGATGCTCGCCACCGGCCAGAGCTTCTGGCACGGCGATGCCGCCAACTACTGGGGGCACAACGCTATTATCCGAACCCGCGCCTTCATGGATCATGCCGGCTTACCTTTGCTACCCGGCAAACCACCATTGGGCGGCGAAATCATGAGTCACGATTTTGTCGAGGCTGCCCTACTCAAACGCGGCGGCTGGCAAGTCATACTCGATACCTCGATGACCACGGCTGTGTCGCGCCATGACCCTTATATCAGCGCATCGCACAATAGTTTTGAAGCAATGCCCAGCAACTTGCTCGACTTTGCTAAACGCGACCGCCGTTGGCTACAGGGCAATCTTCAGCACCTACGCCTGCTGGGTGGTTCGGGACTGCATCCGCTCAGCCGCATGCATTTCTTCTACGGTGCGTTTGCCTATTTATCGTCGTTAGTCTGGCTGGCACTGCTGATCTGTACCAGTGTGATGGTGAGCTATCACGTGCTGGGTGATGTCACGGCCACAGCATTACCCAAACCACTCTCGTTGGGGCTGCTGTCTATCACCCTGGCAATGCTGCTAGCCCCTAAATTACTCGGTTTGGCACTGGCGTGCTGGCAAACGCCTCACGCCTTTGGCGGTCGGTTACGTTTAATCGCCAGCACCGTCCTTGAGATACTATTTGCCGCCTTAATCGCCCCGCTGATGATGGCCTGGCATAGTTTGTTTATCATCAATGTACTATTGGGTCGTTCTATCGATTGGCAAACTCAACCGCGCGGAGAACGTTCGCTCAGCTGGCGCGAAACCTGGCAGCATACCGGCTGGATGACGCTCAGCGGGATACTCTGGGCGGGCATCATGGTGGTTTTCTCGCCTACGGCGTTTGGCTGGCTCGCTCCCGCATGGCTGGGTCTGGTGGCTGCTGCACCACTGGTAAAATACTCCAGCAGCGGCACCTGGGGCAGCGTTATCAGCCATCGCTTAAGGCTTTTAAAAACGCCCAGTAACACCTTGACGCCGCCATTATTGGAGGATTTTACGGCACTGGTTGCCGACAGCGATTCCCATCCGCTGGATCCGGCCACCCAACGGCCATTCCCACTGATGCTAACGCCCGCTGAGCGCAAGGGTGAGATGCCCTGTCAATCGTTCAAGCTGTTTAAACGCCAGGCACTCACGTCTACCGCAACCCTAAAGGATCCCCATTAATGCGGTATCTGCAACGGCTACCTCACACGCTCGGGATTACCCGCTCGTTGTTTATTTACTGGCGGCCAGGGCGCCAAAAAGGGCTCAGACGTCTATACCAACCGTTCATCGTGCCCGGTAAGCCCGCGTTTGATATCGGTGCCCACCTAGGCGACCGTAGTGCGGCGTTTCATGCCTTGGGTGCCCAAGTCGTCGCGCTTGAGCCACAGCCTGAACTTGCCAAGTGGTTTAAGCGCATGGTGACTACCTCTAAGGTCACCTTGTTGCCGCTGGCTGCAGGGCCAGCGGCGGGGGTGGCCGAGATCGCCATTAGTGCCGGCAACCCGACCCTTTCCACCTTGGCGACCGAGTGGCGCGAGCAGATTGGCAAACGCAACGCAGGGTTTAGCCAAGTGCGCTGGGAGCAACACCTACAAGTGCCCGTCACCACCTTGGATCAGTTAATCAGCGATTATGGCGAACCAAGCTTTATCAAAGTGGATGTCGAAGGTTTTGAAGCCGAAGTGCTGGCCGGGCTAAGCTGCCCAGTGGCCGCCCTCTCTGTGGAGTTTGTGGCGGGCGCTTTGCAGGTGAGTCACGACTGCGTAAGCCACTTAAGCCGCCTGGGCGACTATCGCTACAATGCCGTGTCCGGTGAACAGCGCCATTTCCGCTGGATCAAGTGGCAAAGCCCGCAGGCGATTACCCAGTGGCTGAACGCAGGGGCCGATGCGCTGCCGTCGGGAGACCTTTACGCCTGCCGCGCCGACCATCCACTACTGGTAGCGACGTCTTGATAGGCTGTCAGCACTTAATATTTCCGCCACTTTTCAACCCCGTATAGGCGTGACACAGTATGATGCATCATTGGCAAACGCTTACAGCCCCCCAATTAGCCGATATCGCCCAGCGTGACCCGGTCGCAGTGTTAGTGCTGGGCGCAATCGAACAGCACGGCACCCACCTCCCTTTAGCCACGGATCTCACCATTGGCGAAGGGTTGCAGGCCGCCATGTTGGAGCAGCTTGATCCCTCCCTTGATGTCCTCTGTCTGCCGCCAATGGCCGTAGGGGCCAGCGATGAGCACAAAAGCTACCCTGGGACGCTGAGCCTGCCAGCGCCGGTCGCCATTGCCACCTTAGAAGCCTACGGCGATAGCCTGGCACACGCGGGGATTCGCCGTTTGGTACTAATAAACAGTCACGGCGGCAACAAAGCGGTGATGGATCTAGCCGCGCTCACGCTGCGCCGCCGCCACGCAATGCGCGTGGTGAAAGCCACCTATACACGGCTGCCGCCGCTGAAAGGCGCGATTAACGCCGATGAGTTGTGCTACGGTTTGCACGGCGGGGCGCTGGAAACCGCCATAATGCTGCATTTAGCCCCGGCCCTGGTTCAGTTGGAAGACTATCAAGCGGCAGCGCCTGCTACTCCCCAAGGCGACTCCTTGGTAGGCCCGGAGGCAGCAGCCTCGTTTGCCTGGCTGGCAGAAGATTTGAGTGACCACGGTGTCGCCGGTGATGCCCGCCAGGCGACGGCCGAGTTGGGCGCTCGCCTGGTGCAGCATTACGCCGGGCAGCTCGCCGCTGTGGTGACCGAAACCGCCCGCCTACACGCGTTGTCGACGCCTTAACGCTGGTTGCTTAACACGTCTTCCAGAAAATGCCCGGCCCGCGTGGCCTTGGCGTTGAGATAGCGGTGGTTATGGTCATTCAAACGCCCGTAAAGCGCCTGACGGGCCACGACCTTAATGCCGCCTTCGCGCAGCGCCCGCATCTTCAACGGATTATTGGTTAATAGCTGCACACGTGAGATATCCAGGGCATGCAGCATGTCCACTGCCACGGCATAGTCGCGCTCGTCGTCGCCGAAGCCCAACACCTGATCGGCGTCGACCGTATCCAAACCGCCATCCTGCAAGGTATAGGCGCGCAGCTTGTTGGCCAGGCCGATGCCACGGCCCTCCTGGGCAAGATAAAGCAGCACGCCGCCGCCCATGGCCTCGATATCGGCGACGGCATTGCGCAACTGTTCGCCGCAGTCGCAGCGCAGGCTACCAAACAGATCGCCGGTCAAACACGCCGAATGCATGCGCAGTGGAACGGCCTCGTTGTGCGCTTCAGGACGACCGATAACCACCGCAACGTGCTCGCGCAGGCCGTCCGGTTCGCGGAACAACACAAAGCGGCTGTCGACAGCGTCCTCCAGCGGGATGCGCGCCTCGCTGACGCGCTTGAGCATACCCGGCGCCCCGGCAAGACAGGCTTCAGCATCACTGGCGTCCACTTCGAGCAGCTCGCCTGTCGCCAGCCGCTGGGCGATATCGTCAGCCGCTGAGCCACTCACCACGGCGATCAACGCAGCAGGGATCAGCAATGCCCGGCGCATCAGTGCGACCGCACCTCGCTCCCCCATGCCCGCTGGCTGCAAGCCGCTTAGCAAAGCAGGTGAGTCATACTGCTCCACCTGCGCCACGGCCAGGGCGTAAAGGGCACGTTCATCCACCTGTGCCGCCAACGGTAAATACGCCGCGTCAGCGGTGATCGAAACGCCCATTGATTCCAAGCGGTGCCGCGTTAACACCAACGACGGGCGCGAGCCGGATAAACGAGCCAATTCGTTAACCGACTCGATCCCTTCCAATGCCTGAACCAACAGTTGCTGGTCACCCGCCTTAACCACCACGGGAAGTCCCCGTCGAATATCAAAAATGGCGCGTTCAATGTGATACATAGAAGCCTCCTGGCTTTCCGGTATGTGGGGCGAGGGGCGCTTGCGCTGGGTCGTCGTGCACCGCATGATGCAACGGTTGACTCAGCGCGGAGGCGTCATGCCCCACTCCAAGGAACGAACGAATAACGTGAGCACCAACGGGAAAATGACCCAGGACGATGCCTGGCGGTACCTGTTGGCAGGCCACCCTTTTGAAGCGACAAATCCGATGACCACCGATGCCCAAGAACTGGTGAGCTACATGACGCCGCTGGTGAGTGCAAAGACTTGGGTGGTGGCGCAGTTGGGGCAAAGCCTGGATGGCCGGATTGCCACCCAAAGCGGCCATTCCCATTACATCAATGGCCAGGCAAGCCTGGTGCATCTGCATCGGCTGCGAGCGCTGGCCGATGCGGTGGTGATAGGGGCCGGAACCGCCGATGCCGATAACCCGCAGTTGACCGTCCGCCACGTTAGCGGCCGCCATCCGACGCGGGTGGTGTTGGATCCCCGCGGCCGGGTGCCGATGGACCGGCAGCTGTTTCAAGGTAACGAAGCGACCACGCTGCATTTGGTCGGGCCACAGGCTTCGCTGCCCGCGCCGAGCGGCTCGGTCGAACGCTGCGTGCTGCCGCTGGATAGTCGGGGCCAGTTTGCACCCCGCGATGTCCTTGCGCTGCTGGAAGCGCACCAGTTGCACCGAATCTTGGTAGAAGGCGGCGGCATTACCGTCTCTCAGTTTATTGAGGCGGGGGTAGTAGACCGACTGCACTTGCTGGTCGCTCCGTTGTTGATTGGCTCGGGCCGCCCCGGCCTGCAGATGACGCCCATCGAGACGTTGGACAGTGCGCTGCGCCCTGCCTTGCGAACTTTCCGCTGCGGTGACGACACCCTTTTCGACGTCCTGCTGCGCCCGGCCGCTTTCGGGGGGTAGCGCTGCATGTCGACGACCCAAAGCCACCCATAGCCCCGGCAAGGTGGCCAGCAACACGACGACCCCGTAGGCCAACGATACGGCGACACCTTGGCCGGCAGGCAGCCCAACCCACGCCCAAACACCCGCCGCCGCGCCTTCGCGCACGCCCCACCCGGCGACCGAGAAAGGTATCAACATGGCGAGTAGCACCACCGGGGCAAGCGCCAGCAAGCTTAATACCGGCAGCTCAACGCCAATGGATCGCGCCGCGCAAACCATCACTGCACCGTAGCTCAACACAATGGTAAGCGACGACACCAACTGAACAGGCCAAACGCCGGTGGTTAACAGTCCGCGTTGAATATCTTGGCCAACGTTCAAACACCAGCCAGGCAGCGTCAGCCAGCCCTTCTGCCGACTCGCGACACCCACCGCCACTAGCGCTAACACCAGCGACGTACCAACCCCGATGGAGAACCATACCGACCACCCCAGTGCTGCATGCCACAGCGGTGACAACGCAAGTGCCACTAGGGTTAACAACGCTAACGCCACCTGCCCCGAGACACGCTCAATAATGACCGCGCGCCACGCACGTCCGGTAGAAGCGGATTGCGCCGCATGGCGATGGGCCCGGCCCGCATCGCCCAACACGCCGCCCGGCAACAGCTGGTTTACCAGCAAGGCCAAGTAATACTCGCTCAGCGCGTAGCTGAAGCGCATCGGCACCTGAATCAACCTTGCCGTTAGCTGCCAACGCCAGGCGCTCAACATCACTTGAAAAACACTAATCAACAGTGCCAGCAGCACCCACCCAGGGGACAGCCGTTGTACATGCGCGATAATGGTCTGCGGATCGACCCACAGCGCAACCGCGACCAGTAAGACAATACTGATAACCACGCGGCGCAGCCACGGGGCACGTAACCACTGCGCGTTGGTCATGGGTTACCCCTCTCCCCGAGGAAGCGCTAGCAGGTCACGATGGCCCACCCATATACCCAACTCACCGCTGGCAAGCGCCTGACAACGCTGTGCACGCCAGCTTTCGATTGATTCAGCGGCAGCGGGGGTTTGCTCGCTAGCCGCCGCGGCCCAGCCATCGACCAACGAGGTCATTAAAGTCTCAAGGTCAGTGTCACCCGCCGCCAACTGCCATGGGGTATCGGCCTCTTCAACGCGATAGTTTTGGCCTTCGAAAGCCGCGACCAGCGTGGCATGCGCTTGGCCACCCAAGGCGTCACCCAGGCCCTTATCGCGCTGCTGGTGGGCACGAAATAATTCGAGTATCCATTGGTCGTTTTCATCAACAACGCAGCGATGCTGCCTGTCGGTAAACCACCATTCGCCAGTCACACTTAGCGCCATCAGCAGCCCCTGGCGATTCGCAGCGCAGTGCGCGACCAACGTATCGATCCATGACTTGGACACCAAATCCAGCAGCGCCGAGGCGGTCATCAAATGGGCGCCGTTGAGTGCTAACTGCTCGAGGTTTGTAATCGATGCCGCCTGCGTTTCAGTAGTGATCGGCAGGCCGCGCGCATCACGAAGGGTCATCAGCCGGGCACGCGCCTCGGTGAGCAAATTAGGGTCGTGGTCGATTAACGTCCACGTCTGTGGGCCGGGTAACAAAGGAGCAAGGTAGTGGACATTGCTGCCTCGACCGCAGCCTAAATCCACCAACCGATAAGGGGTGGCACGGGTGGACAACCATTCACCGGCCATGGTGGCCAACCGCGAGGAACGCGAGGCACGGTCGACTTCCTCGCGCAGCGCCAGCCATGGGGAGGAAAACTGGCTGCCCGTGGCTAAAGCACAGTCAGTCGGTGTTAACGCGCGAGCAAACACCGCACCTGCAGCGTGCCAGTCATTGAGGTTTTCGCGGGCGTCAGCCGCCCCTTGGCGCAGCGAGGCGCGCAGCTCGGCATCGTTACAAAAGCGCGCAATGGCGTCCTGAAGTCCCGTTATATCGCCTGGTTCAACGCTCAAACCAGCACCTTTCGGCAAGGTATCGCGTAGTGCCCCCCCGGTCGTGGTGATCACCGGCAGGCCGTGGGCCAGCGCTTCGGTGACCACCATACCGTAGCCTTCATACCAGGAGGGCAGCACAAGCGCATGGGCACGTCGATAGGCCGCATCGAGGGTGTCGCTATCACACTCGCCATGCAAGGTGACGCGCGCTTCAAGGTCGTGGAACTCGACTAGCGACTGAAGCCGCAGGGTGAATTCTGCATCCCGCGCACCGCCGTAGCAGTCACAACGCCAGTCTTGCGCATCCAGGCCTCCCAGCGCCTCAACAAGTACATCTTGCCCCTTGCGCGGCGTGAGCGTAGCCACGCACAACAGTCGTAGCGGTTCGCCCGGTTCAGCCGCGGGGCTAATGGGTGCTGGCTCAACGCCCGGCTCAACCACGGTCACCTGAGCGCTTAGCGGTATTGCGTATTCGTCCGCCAGTTCTGACAAACGTCGCGCGGTAAACTGGCTGGTGACGATGATGCGCGGCAGCGATACAAGTGCGTTCAGCTCGCTGCGGTGCAGCCGTTGCTGATCGACTGCACTCAGTCCCAACTCATCGCCCAGCGGGTGATGCAACAGCGCCGTGATGGCTAAGCGCTCGGCGTGCCGAGCTACGACGTCGGGCAATGCTCCCATGGCCAACCCGTCGATCACCACGGCTGCTTGGTCGGGCTGCGCCGCCAGTGCTTGATCCAGCGCCTGGCCGGCCACAGCGTCGGCATCAGGGAAGTTGCCGTCCAGCCCGATAACCTCAATCTCCCATCCCTGCGCGCGCAGCGCCGTGACGATTTGGGCATCGTAGAGATAGCCACCGGTGCGTTGAGCTGGATCACCGGCAACGATCAAGCTAAAACGCTGGCTCATAGCGCGCCTTCAAAACTTGCCCAGGCCACATGTGACTCATGCAGCTTGACTTCCATATGGGTCAGGCCCCGTGCAGTGGTTCCCATATCGCCTGCGTTAATGGCGGCGGCTAGCTGGTCGAAGATCACCTTGGCCATGAATTCGGTTGTGGTGTTTTTACCATGTAACTCGCTCACCTCATCCAAGTTTTGGTAGTTATAACCTGACAGCACCGCTTTAACGGTCTCGCTGGCCAAGCCAATATCAATCACCAGCCCGTCGCCATCCAATTCCGGGCGCTGGAAGATCACATCGACCACGTAGGTGGCACCGTGGGTGCGCTGGGCCGGACCGAATATCTCACCCTTGAAACTGTGGGCAATCATAAAGTGGTCGCGAACACATAAACGGTACATAGACACTCCTGTCATTGTGTAGATAAAGCGGGATAGCGCAGCCGATGACAAAGCGCGGTGCTGCCCGGTGAAAACAGCTGCGTAGCCAGCTCAGGCATAGCGTCAAAGTCACTTTCCCCGCTGATAAGCGCGTCTAATCGATCATCAACCAGCAGGCTCAGCGCTAAATTAAGTCGTCGCGAATAGTCCCAACGTGGGCGTAACTTGGGCGGCAACTGGCCCACTTGGCTGCCACGCAACGTCAGCCGCTGGGAATGAAAAGCGCCGCCCAATGGCAGTGTCACCTCGCTTTCGCCAAACCAGCTCATTTCAATAATGCGGCCTTCAGTGCCCGCAATACTGAGCGCATGGCGAAGTCCATCGGGATGGCCGCTGGCATGTATCACGCAGTCCTGAGCCTCGCGTGCCTGCGCGGGTAGGCAAAAAGGCACGTCGAGCTGCTTAGCCAACGCTTCACGGGCAGGGTTAATATCCACCAGTTGAACCTCGACGCCAGGGATTCGGCTGCATAAATAAGCCACCAGAGCCCCCACCACACCGGCTCCGATGACGCTAATACGCTCACCCAATACCGGCTCAGCATCCCACACGCCGTTAATCGCCGTTTCCATATTGGCGGCCAACACGGCGCGTTTCGCGGGCACTCCATCGGGAAGCGGTAACACGGCAGTGGCAGGCACCACATACTGGTCTTGATGGGGATAAAGACAAAAAACACGACGATTTTGCAGGTGGCTTGGCCCCTGAGCGACATTACCAACGCTTGCATAGCCGTATTTGACCGGCGTGGGGAAGTCACCCGCCTGGAAGGGCGCTCGCATGCGTGAGAACTCGCTTTCCGGTACACGAGCGTTGAAGACCAGCGACTCCGTGCCACGGCTTATTCCGCTATAAAGCGTGTGTACAAGGACATCGCCCTCATCAAGTGCGGGTAACACTTCTTGCCTAAGCTCCCCGTGGCCTGGGTGGGTGACCCAAAACGCGGTAGCATTGTCAGACACTGTCATCAGCACTCCTTCCTTGTGCCACGCGCCATTCTCCTAAGGCATACCATTGCTCAGCACGGCGAATGGCTGAACGTCGAACAACAGGCTGGTATCGAATTGTGTTCACCGGCATGCCCTTTTTAGCGTAGCGTTAAACATACGATTATTCGACGTGGGGCCACTGGACAACCCTACCTTCTTCTACAAGAATGGTACATATAAAAATATTTGCATCGAATTATTTTATTGGTTCGATAACCTCATTAACGAGAGCGGCCATGCACCCCTTTACGATTACGCCTTCAACATCTGAGTCAAAACGTTGGCTGACAGCCGCGGAGCTCGCTTTTGGCGGCGCAGTATTGGTCTTAGCCGGGTGGCTATTACCCTCGTTAATCACGAGTCCACTTAACTGGGTCTTAGCAGTGTTATGTTACGCCGTGACCAGCGTATTAGTGATGGCTCACTGGTCTGATGGGGCCCTTGGTTGGGCTAACCGCGTGACGCTGACCCGCGCGGTATTAGTCGCGTTGGTGGCGGGCGCACTCGCCAACGAGGCATTTATCGCCTCGCCATGGCTGTGGCTGGGCTTGGCCGTGGTCGCCCTACTGCTGGATGGCGTTGATGGCTGGATCGCCAGACGTACGCACAGCCACACTCAGTTCGGCGCGCGTTTTGACATGGAACTAGATGCCCTGCTGATTCTGCTGCTCTGCGTGGGATTGATGCTCAGCGAAGCGCTAGGCGGGTGGGTGCTGTTGATTGGCGGGATGCGCTACCTGTTTATAGCCGCCAGTTGGCCCTTTACGTGGCTGTCACAGCCATTATTTGTAAGCCTTCGCCGTAAAGCGGTGTGTGTCTGGCAGGTCGTTGCGCTGCTGCTGGCCTTAACACCGCTTACCGATCACCTAACGGCCAGCCTACTCGCCTTCAGTGCGCTGGTGACGCTTGCCTACTCGTTTGGGGTTGATGGGTGGTGGTTATATCGGCAAGCGAAACACGGCTAGCGCTCCAACCCCAGGCGCTGATGCCATTCGGCAAGACTTTCATCCGGGTATACTTCGAAGCACTTATCCTTGCCCTGCGCATTCACCTCGACCCATGGCGCTCTACTCCCCAACATCATGTGAGTACGCCAAGGTGGTGAAGGCAGCTCGGTATCGATTGCCGAGGCAAAGGGATGGACAAGCTCGGGCCATTCAGGATCGTATACCCAGAGCGCCGAGGCGCAATGCTTGCAGAAATGTCGCTCTCCCGTGCTTTGTACGCCATCGATGACCGCGCGGTAGACCGAGATGTGCTCATCTCCTTTTACATTGAGGGACTTGCTTTCTCCGCTGAGATTGATGGCGTAACCACCACCGCCCGCGGTTTTTCGGCATATAGAACAGTAACAGCGATTAAATGGATAGGGGTGGTGTGACTTCACACTGAACGTGACTGACTGACAATGACATGACCCTTTCAGCAGCATAGTGCCTCCTTTTGCGAGGGTGACCGACGCCGGTTACCCAACAAATCGCACGGCTTTGGATAAGCCTCTACTTACTTACTATAGTAAATCACACATCACTCCCTTGTGTTTCTGTAGGTAACGTTCGCGGCCTACGCTGGTTCAACGAGTCCACTGACCTAGCCTCTGGACGTTCCAGGAAACACATGACGCATATCCGCTGGGTGTTTAGGAGCGACGCATGCTCAACAACCGAGTGCTTTTTGAAAATCGCCAACAGGCAGGACGTCAACTTGCCGGTGCATTAACCGGCTCCCACTATGACCCGGTACGCTTCGACCTGGTGCTGGCGCTCCCACGTGGAGGTGTACCGGTGGCCTACGAGGTAGCCACTCGCCTACAGCTCCCGCTGGATGTGATGGTAGTGCGCAAGCTAGGGGCACCTGGGCAAGAAGAGTTCGGAATTGGGGCGGTTGTGGATAGCGACCCGCCGCAGGTGGTGATGAATCCGCAGATGCTGGAGATAGTCCAGCCCTCGGAACGCTATATTGAAGCGGAAATACAGCGGCAACGGCGTGAAATTGCTCGTCGTCGCCAGGCTTACATCGGTAAGCGCCCGCCGATTAACGTTAGCGGACGTAGAGTGTTGCTGGTGGATGACGGCATCGCGACCGGGGGCACCGCCAAGGCCGCGGCCAGGGCACTTCGCCAGGCGGGCGCCGCCACGGTCACCCTGGCGGTGCCTGTCGCCCCGCGATCCACACTAGATGAGTTGGCTAGCGAAGTAGAGGATATGGTTTGCCTGGCGACCCCAGATCCTTTTAGCGCCGTGGGCAGGCACTACCAAGACTTCACCCAAACCAGCGATGATGAAGTGATCGCGTTATTGCAGGCGGCCCGTGATGCGCAGGGTGAGTAATATACCCAATCGACCGCCTCTGACTGCCTTGTTGATTTCCCTATTGAGTAACTTCGCCCTGGTATCGGCCAAACGCAGTCGAGGGTTTATTACTCGGCGCCTGGACATCAACCGGAGTGCTCCGAAGTAACCAGTGTGGAATTGTGGTGGCTGACAAGCGGACGGGAGCCGGCCAGCTTACGCAACGCCACGTAGAACACCGGAGTGAGGAACAGCCCGAACAGGGTGACCCCGATCATGCCAGCAAACACCGCGGTGCCCAGCGCTGTCCTCACCTCGGCGCCTGCCCCGGTAGCGATGACCAGCGGTAGCACCGCAGCGGTGAAGGTGATAGAGGTCATGATGATGGGGCGCAGCCGCAGTCGGCAGGCTTCCAGGGCGGCGTCCACGACACTTTTGCCCTGCAGTTCCAACTCGCGGGCGAACTCCACAATCAGAATGGCGTTCTTACACGCCAGACCAATCAGCACCACTAGCCCCACCTGCACGAAGATATTGTTATCGCCGCCGCCAAACCGGACGCCGATCAGGGCCGAGAGCATGCACATGGGCACAATCAGGATCACCGCCAAGGGCAACGTCCAGCTTTCGTAGAGTGCCGCCAGCACCAGAAACACCAGAAGGATCGACAGCGGGAAGACCACCAGCGCAGCATTCCCCTGGGTAGACTGCTGATAGCTCAAGTCTGTCCACTCGAATGCCATGCCCGGCGGCAGCACCTCTAGCGACAGAGCGTTGATCGCCTCCATGGCCTGGGCAGAAGAAAGCACCCTGGGGTCAGCCTCCCCGGCTAAGTCCGCCGCCGGGTAGCCGTTGTAGCGCAACACCGGGTCTGGGCCGAAGGTTTGCGTGATGTTAACCATCGTGCCGATAGGTACCATTTCACCCTGGTCGTTGCGAGTGCGCAGGCGGGCGATGTCCTCCACGCTGGCCCGGTAAGGGGCGTCCGCCTGAGCAATCACCTGCCAGGTTCGGCCAAAGCGATTGAAGTCATTCACATAGGTCGAGCCAAGATAGATCTGCAGGGTATCGAACAGTTCGGTTAACGGCACACCCTGGGCTTTGGCTCTCAGCCGATCCACCTCTGCATCTAACTGCGGCACGTTGGATTGATAGCTGCTGATCGGGAATCCCATCCCCGGTGTTTGGGCAATGGCGCCCTGGAACTGGTTAACCGCCCCCTGCAGCGCCCCATAACCCAGGTTGCCACGATCCTCAATGAACATCTGGTAGCCCGAACCATTGCCAAGACCAAGAATTGGGGGCGGCATAAACGCAAACGCAAAGCCCTCCTTCAGGCCACCTATTCCCTGATTAATCCTGGCGTTTATCTCTGCGGCGGTGAGGCTGCGCTCGCCAAAGGGGCTTAGAGTCAGAAACACTACCCCTGTGTTGGAGGTGTTAGTGAACTGCAGCGCGTTGAGGCCAGGAAAGGCAATGGCGTGCTCAACGCCTTCGGTCTCCATGGCAATATCCACCACCTCCTGGAGCATCTGGTCGGTTCTCTCCAGAGACGACCCTTCCGGCAGGATTACACCGGCAATCAGGTACAGTTTGTCCTGAACCGGAATAAACCCAGGCGGCACCACTTTGAACATCAGCCCAGTACCTGTTAGCAACAGAGCGTAGATCATAAATACGGCGCCCCGTCGCTTTAGTGAACGTGCCACGCCGCCCTGGTACTTGTCAGCACTGGCGTTAAAGAAGCGGTTAAAGGGCCGGAATAGCCAGCCGAATAGCCAATCAATCACACGAGTGAGCCGATCCTTAGGTGCGTCATGGGGTTTAAGCAGCATTGCCGCCAGGGCGGGCGACAGGGTAAGGGAGTTAATCGTGGAGATAACGGTCGAGATGGCAATGGTTACCGCAAACTGGCGGTAAAACTGCCCGGTCACCCCGGAAAGGAAGGCCATGGGTATAAACACTGCACACAGCACCAAGCCAATAGCGATGATCGGTCCAGACACCTCCTTCATCGCCTGGTGGGCGGCGGCCTGGGGATTGAGCCCCTCGCCGATGTTGCGTTCCACGTTCTCCACCACCACGATGGCGTCGTCCACCACAATGCCGATGGCCAACACCAAGCCGAACAGGGTCAGCGTGTTGATGGAGTACCCCAGCAGATAGAGCGCCCCGAAGGTACCGATAACTGATACTGGTACCGCCAACAGCGGAATGATGGAGGCACGCCAGGTCTGCAGAAACAGAGTAACGACCAGCACCACCAGCAGCACGGCTTCCAGCAGGGTTTTCACCACCGCCTTGATCGAATCGCTAACGAAAATAGTGGTGTCGTAGACCGCCTCATACTCAACGCCCGCAGGGAATTGAGTAGCCAACTCGTCCATAGTGGCTACCACCTGCTCGCGGATAGCCAGCGCATTGGCGCCCGGTGCCTGGAAAATACCAATGGCGACCGCATCATTGCCGTCCAGTTGCGAGCGCAGGGTATAGTCCCCGGCGCCCATCTCCAGTCGGGCCACATCCGACAATCTCAGAATGTCACCATTTTCACCGCGTTTCAGCACGATGTCGCCAAACTCCTCCACCGTTTCCAGCCGCCCGCGGGCGTTGATCAGGGTCAGGAAATCACTCTCTTCGATGGGCTCAGCACCCAACTGCCCGGCGGAAACCTGGACATTCTGTTCGCGCATGGCAGCCACCACGTCGCTGGCGGTGAGATCACGCGCCGCCACCCGCTGCGGATCAAGCCAGGCCCGCATGGCGTAGTCGCCCCCACCGAATATCTGGGCGTCCCCGACCCCTTCGAGCCTAGCGAGGCGATCCCTCACATGCAGCCGCACGTAGTTGCGCAGGTAGAGAGTGTCGTACTCGCCCTCAGGCGAGGTGAGGTGAACAACCATCAAGAAAGTGGGCGATTGCTTCTGGGTGGTCACGCCCTGACGACGCACGGCTTCCGGCAACCGCGCCTCGGCTTGGCTAACGCGGTTCTGCACCCGTACAGCGGCCTCCTCTGCATCGGTACCTGGGCGGAACGTGACGGTCATCTGCAGTACGCCATCAGAGCCCGCGACGGACTTGAAGTACATCAAGTCCTCAACGCCATTGATGGTTTCCTCCAGCGGCGTCGCCACGGTCTCGGCGATCTCTTTCGGGTTGGCGCCTGGATAGACCGTGCGCACCACCACCGAGGGCGGCACCACGTCCGGGTACTCGCTGATCGGCAGGTTGGGAATGGAGATCAGCCCGATTGCCAGGATAATAATCGACAGCACCGCCGCGAAGATTGGTCGATCGACGAAGAAACGGGAGAAATTCATGGCGGTTTACTCCTCCCTGGCCGCAATGGTGGCCTGGTTATTGGAAACAGGGCCATCGGAAATAGAGGTATCGTCAGCCGGGGCGTCGGCCACGCTTTGGGGATTCACTGGCATACCGGGAAAGAACACTTTTTGTACCCCGTTGACGATCACTCGATCACCGGGGCTGAGCCCATCGGTAACCACCATCAACTCCTCCACTTGTCGCCCTGTGGCTACCTGACGCCGCTCTGCTCGGTTATCACCATCGATGACATAGACGTAGCGGCGATCCTGGTCGGTCAGGATCGCCTTTCGATCCACCAGCAGCGCCTGCTCCAAACGGGCTACCGGCATTTCGACACGCGCAAACTCTCCCGGCCGGATGCGGCCATCAGCGTTAGCCAGCAGCGCCCGGAACTGCAGAGTTCCCGTGCTGGGGTTCAAATGGTTGTCGATGAAGTCCAGTGCGCCTGTGTACTGGCGCTGCGAGTCGCCGCCCAGCTCAATCGTTAGGCTGCTCTCTCCATCGGCCAACAATGTCTGGCTGGCAAAGGCGGCCTGTTCGTCCGCTTCGAAGTAGACATGGATCGGATCGATGGTGACGAGAGTAGTCAGCAGGCTTTGGTCGGCATTGGCCAGATTGCCTCGGGTCACCATTGCCCGACCAACACGGCCACTGACCGGCGCGGTGATGCGGGTATACTCAAGGTCAAGCTCAGCAGTATCCAACGCCGCTTCAGCGGCATCCACCATGGCCCGGGCACTGTTCAGGGCCGCTTGGCGCTGGTCATGCACCTCCTGAGAAATGGCCTGACGCCCCAACAGTACCCGCGCTCGTTCGGCTTCACTGGCGGCTAACGTCTGCTGGCTCCTGGCCTGGTCAAGCTCAGCCTGGGCGGCGCCGACACGCGCCTGGTAAGGCCGTGGGTCGATAAGGAACAACAGGTCGCCCTGTTCGACCAGTTCACCCTCCTCGAACGCCAACTCCTGGATATAGCCGCTGACCCTAGCCCGAATTTCTCACAGGGGATAATAGAAAGCGGCTGAAAGTGCTATGATTTCAAGAACCTAACCAATCCATCAAGCACCAACAGCCGCTTCCAAAATGGTACCTGAAAAGCTGACCTTCTCGCCACTCTCGCGCCGCCAAATTGAAGCCGACTTCTCCGGGGGCCACATCACGTCGGACGCCGGATTACTCCTGCTTCGTGAAGTCGATAAACAGCATCGCCTGACACGCCGCTTGGCCGCCGTGCTTCTTGATCCCCGCGCACCAGAACAGGTTCGTCATAAGCTCGACACTCTGGTTCGTCAGCGGGTGTTCGGTGTCGCCGCTGGCTACGAAGAT
>NZ_FNII01000014.1 GCF_900103865.1 Vreelandella arcis | reverse complement strand
CCGGCTATCAAGTGGCTTGATGACGTTGAAGTAGGCCGGTACCGGCAATCCCGCGGTTCAACACCCCCATTCGGCTTCCTGATGAATGAGGCGGGTTAACGGTGTGGAGATATCCGGCAAAAACGAGAACCTGAAGGTTGAAATACATAACCACATTCATTTGCCTGACTCAAAAAGCGAGTGACTTAACAAGGCCAAGCACGGCGACGCCTACTACATTGCGGCTTCGCCTCCATTTCGCAGGCGCGCATGTTGGCCGGCGTTATGCACGTCAATTAAGGTCTAAGCAGGCCAACATTAAGGAGATAGATCAATGAGTGAAGGTAAAGCAAACGCATATAGTCATTACGGTATGCTTCATTTAAACGAAGGTGCCACGGCGGCTGCAGTGGATATCATCACGAGCGCATGTGGTGCTGGCGACGATACACACAAAGCAGGCATTCTTGCTTGGGCCATTGAAGAAGATAACCTTAAGAAACTAAGAGACAAAATCAAGGAATCCGCAAGTGGCGATTGATCAGAATGCATAACAAGGCCAGGCACGCGACGTCTACTGCATTGCGGCTTCGCCTCCATTCCGTAGCCGCGCATGCTGGCTGGCGTTAGCTTTTAGGGGGGATGTGTGGCCATATTCGGTGTGATCGTCACCATAATCTACGTCGCGACTATTTTATTTTTAAGGTGGAGTAGTCTTCCGCTTCTTGAAACGATGCCTTTAAATGAGTTCGGCGATTTCTTCGCCGGAGTATTCGGGCCTTTGATGCTTTTCTGGCTGATTCTTGGATATATTCAACAGCAAAATGAATTGCGGCAAAACACCAAGGCACTCGAGCTACAGGCAGATGAGTTGAAAAGGTCTGTAGAGCAACACAAAGAACTTGTTAAAGCGACCCGAGAACAAGTGGACGCTGATTTAAAGGCTTTAGAGATTGAAGAGATAAGGGCTAGGAGAGAGGCGCATCCTAACTTTTCGATTACTTCGGCAGGATGGCGCTCAAAATCGGGCCCGAAGGTTTCATTTGAAATAGGGTTAATCAACTCAGGGAAGCCAGCATCCAGTGTTAGCTTTAGTACGGTGCCAGAGATTGATCAAATAAATCCAAAAAGCATCGTACATTACTTCAATGAAGGCCAAACCCATACTTTAAAGTGGGATACAGAGAAAAGTGGTGATGCGCCTTCGCAGTTGAAGCTAATCGTTAGCTGTAAGGATGCAAACACGAATTCCTATAACAAAATGTTCGACTTGGTATTAGATGAAAATGACAAATATCATGTGGAGAACGTTGCAGAGGTAAGCTAACAAGCGGCAGTACGGCGACCGCTTTTCCGCCGCTTCGCGGCTCCAAACCGGCGCGTGTGCCGGGCGTTAGACATTAGGAGAGTATGGAGAACTTACCAGTAACTGTGTATGTCGCACTCGGAGCTATTGCAGCGGCGTTTATTTCGGGCTTTTGGTCTTTGGTGAATTTGATTATCTCAAAAGATCAAAAGGTCTCTGAATTTCGTCAGTCTTGGATCGACTCGCTCAGGCAGGAAGTCTCTGAATTTTCGGGTTCGCTTCTGAGTCTCAACACTAGCTGGCTTTATTTTTCGGCGACACACGGAGGTGAAGATGTCGGAAATGAATTTGTTAGGCAGAACGTTGAGCGTATCAATAAGATAGAATCACAAAGGACGTCCATATTTCTCCGTTTAAATCCCAATGAGCATACGGAGCTGATTTCACAGCTTGAAGACCTAGAAAGGATGTACACGTCACCTAACAGCCTCCAAAGTGGCTCATTCAACACGGCTCTGGAGCACTTCGTTGAAGAAGTTCAGAAAGAGCTTAAAAAAGAATGGGAGCGAGTTAAATCTGGAGAAAAATCATTTAGATATACTCGAAACTTCCTGCTTGCATCTTTTATATTTGCTGGGTTAGCTGGCATTTACCTTATAAAACAACTATATGCCTAACAAATGCAGGCACGGCGACGCCAACTATATTGCGCCTTAGGCTCCATTCCGCTGGTGCGCATGCTGCAAGTGTTATCGTCAAATTCTACGATCTGGATGCTGTGATGAAAGACGGTAAAGCATACGAAGAGTTTGTCGGGCGAATTCATGAGGCCCTCTTGAATGCTGAAGGCATCACAGCTCAGAAAAACATACAGATCGAGCGAAATAAGAAATTGGTGGACGACTGCGGCGTTGCACGCGAGTTTGACTTGTACTGGGAGTATGAACTGGTTGGCGTAATTTATAAAACAGTCATCGAGTGCAAGGACTACCAGTCGACCGTTAGCGTTGAAAAGATTGATGCTTTGGTAGGTAAGATTAGAGATCTTCCCGATCTCAGAGCTCTATTTGCAACAAAGCGGGGTTACCAATCAGGAGCCATTAAGAAAGCAAAGCAAAATAGGATAGACCTTCTGGTTGTAAGGGAGCAAAACGATTCCGACTGGACGAGCCTGGATGGAACACCCCTTGTTAAGACTGTTTGCATAAATATGCATGTGTGTTCTGCCGCAAGAACAAAGGAGTTTGCCCCAGCCATAGACAGGGAGTGGGTTAGGCAGAATACCAGCATAGATGTATCCCAAGGGCTCAACATGAACGGCCGTACCGATGAAATTATCATCGACGACGTCGCGCGTGCTCAGAAATACTCGCTCTACGAACTAGAAAGTCGTCTTGGCCCTAAGGGTGATTCTGATCATGGAGAATTTGAAGAACAGGCCGAATTTGAGGAAGCATACCTCCTGTATAACGGACTGCGGCTGAAGATGAAGTCTTTCAGGCTCGTGTATGAAATAGGACAGCCTCATGTTCAGCCGATAAAAATTGACCTCTCAAAAGAACTGGTCGGGGTGATTGAATATCTACAGCGAGGCGCCAAGACGTCAATCTTCAAAAGTGGCGTAATAAAGACCGAGAGTGGCGAAGAGAGATAACAAGGCCATGCACGCGACAAGCGCGTGATGGCAAGCGTTAAGCGATAAGGAATCTCGCATGAAGCTTGAGACCCAGGTAACCGGCAACATCGGCATGTATTACGCCTGCTACAAGTTATCATGCATGGGTTGGAACGTTATGCCAACGTCACGAAATGCACGGGGCATCGATATCATCGCTTACAACAAGGATGGCACAGAGTTTATCGGCGTGCAGGTAAAAGCTCTCTCGAAACGAAACCCTGTGCCTCTCGGTAACTCCCTCGACAAAGTGATGGGCGATTACTGGGTTATCGTGAATAACGTAGCAAAAGAACCAAATGTGTTCGTTCTTCTCCCGGATGAAGTCAAGAACCTTGCTCATCGGGGAGAGAAAGATGGCCGGGTTTCATTCTGGCTACAACCAGCATCATACGATCAAGAAAAATTCAAAGAAGCTTGGCACAGAATCGGGTTTGGGCATGAAGGCGCTTAACTAGCGGCGGCAGGCGGATTAAATTTCCGCTCGTTCCTCACTCCAATTTGCCCGCTACGCCGAGCGTTAAATTCCCTTCAACCCACTAACCCTCATAACCTCCCTAGTCACCGCATCATTCAATATCCCGCGCTTGGCTTCGATCAGCGTTAGCCATTCGCGGGCGCGGGTGATGCCGGTGTAGACCAGCTCGCGGGTGAGGATGGGGTTGGGCGTGGGCGGTAGCAGCAGGGCGGTGTGCAGGAACTCCGAGCCCTGGGATTTGTGTACCGTCATCGCGAACACGGTTTCTACCGCGTGCAGGCGGGAAGGCAGCACCCAGTTGATGGGTTTTTCCGGGTCGCTGGTGGGGAAGGCGACGCGCAGTAATGATTTACCCGGAGTGCGCGGGTCCGGTACCGCCAGGGTAATGCCGATATCGCCGTTCATCAGTTTCAGGCCGTAGTCGTTTTGCGTCACCAGCACCGGGCGGCCTTCATACCAGCCTTTTTCCAGTATGTGGTCGCTGCCAAACAGCAGCTTTTCGCTGCGCAACGTTTTGGCGATGCGCAGGTTCAGGCCTTCTACCCCCCAGGGGCCTTTGCGCAGCGCGCTTAGCAGCTGAAAGTGGCTGTAGGCGCTGAGTACCGCGCCGGCCCAGGCGTTATACGCCTTTTTATCTTCCTCAAACGCCAGCCCCTGCGGGCGCTGCGCTTTTAGCGTGTTCAGGTAGTGGCGGTAGCCCGTGGGAGGGGCGATGGGCGAGCCTTCATGGTCGGTGCGGCCTTCGCCTGCGCTTGGAAACGCATCGGGACTGCCGTGAATCACCAGCTTATCCAGCGCGGTGTCTTCTTCGCGGCTTTCGGCGTTACCGCCCAGCACCAGATGGTGCAGATCCGGATAGCCGTGGCGCAGTACGCCATGCACCGCTTGGTGCTTTTCGCGTTCGCTTTGGGTGTGGCTTGGCTGGTTGATGGCCTGGGCCAGTTGGCCGATGCCGCTTTCGGCGTTAAAACGATGGCTGACCCGCAGCATGGTAATCGCCTGGTCGAGCGGCTGGCCGTTGGTGTCCAGGTAGTGCTCCGGCAGCGGCTGGCCGGTGGCGTTTTCCAGCCATTGGGCGGTTTCCGGGGTGTAGTGGGCGGCCTCGGCGCGGCGGCACAGGTCGCCGAGCACGGCACCGGCTTCTACCGATGCCAGCTGGTCTTTATCGCCCAGCAGCACCAGCTGCGCCTGGGCAGGCAGGGCGCTGAGCACGGCGGTCATCATTTCGATATCCACCATCGAGGCTTCGTCGATCACCAGCACGTCCAACGCTAGCGGGTTGGCGGCGTTGTGGCGGAAGTGGCGGGTGTCGGGGCGTGCGCCTAATAGTCGGTGAAGCGTCGTCACCTCGGTGGGGATAGACGCTTGTAGCTGCTCGGTGACGGCGTCATCGCACAACTCGGCCAACGCATCAATGGGCAGCACGCTTACCTGCCCGGCGATGGATTCATTCAGCCGGGCGGCGGCTTTGCCGGTGGGCGCGGCGAGGCGAATGCGCAGCGGTTGCGTGGGCGATTGGGCCAGCTGCAGGGTTTGCAGCAGGGCGAGCAGGCGCACCACGGTGGTGGTTTTGCCGGTGCCGGGGCCGCCGGTTATTACCCCGAAGCGGTTGCGGGCGGCTAGGGCGCAGGCGGTTTTTTGCCAGTCCAGGGTGGTGGTGGGTTGGAAGAGGGTGTTTAGGGCGTTGGGGAGTAGATCGGGATGACTGGCGTCATCCATCGCCCGATGAATCGGGCTCCTACAAGTGCCATTTGGCTCCGTGCCTGAATCTATCGCCGATGTGTCGAACCACCAATGACTCGGGCTCCTACAAGTGCTATTAAGCTCATCGCCATCCTTTGGGGTGAGGCGGTTGGCGATTTCCTGGTGCAGGGTTTGTTCATACTGCCAGTAGCGGCGCAGGTAGAGGCGGGTGGTGTGTTCGCTGTCGCTGCGTACTAGTGGCGTGTTGCCGGGGCCTTGGCTGATTAGCGTGGGGTGGTTAAGTGCGGCTTGCCAGTCGGGCAGCGTCAGCGTGGCCAGCACCTCGCTGGGCAGCGGCGGCGGGTCGGTGAGGTCGTCGCCTTCCGGGGGTAGCGAAAGCGCGAAGTCCGGCGCGTTGAGCGTGGCGTTGATATCCAGGCACACGTGGCCGCGGCCGAGCTGGTGGCTGGCCAGCGCCGCGCCTAGCAACAGCAGCGGCGGGGCGTCCGGGGCTTCCGTGGCTAGAAAGCGCACCAGGGCGCGGTCCAGGTCGCGCAGCCAGCCTCGGGCGACCCAGCGCTCGCATAGCGCCAGTAGCTCGCCGGTATCGCTTAGCGCGAGGTGAGCGTTCACTTGCGCTGGGGCGCTTGGCTGGTCGGCTTCGGGGGCGTCGCCGAACAGGTCGGGCGTGTGGTGGTCGTGTTGTGAACCGCTCATGCGGTGGCCTCCTGTGCCGTACCTGTAAACAGGCCATCCAGTGCTTCGATCAATGCCACGGGGGCGGCTTCGGTATACACGCCGCGCCCTGGGCTGCGGCTGCCGCGCAGGAACACCGTCATCGAGCCGCCCAAGTGCTGGTGCGGGTCGTAGTTGGGCAGGCGCGCCTTGAGCAGCCGGTGCATCGCCAGCAGGTACAGTGCGGCCTGCAGGTCGTAGCGCTTGGCGAGCAGTGCGTGGCGCAGGGCGTCCGGTTCGTAGGCGCTGTCGTCCGGCCCCAGGTAGTTGGATTTCCAGTCGAGCACGTAAAAACGCCCCTGGTGCTCGAAGGCCAGATCAATAAAGCCCTTGAGCATGCCGTTCAGGCTGTCGCTATCCAGCGCGGGTCGCTCGTATCCCGGCAGTAAGTGCTTGCTAACCAGCGCGTCGATGGCCTGGGTATTGACCTGCTTGGCGGCCAGCCAGAACTCTAGCTCGACCTGGTAACTGGCAAGCTCGGTGAGCGCGACGCTTTGTTGAGAGGCGAGCGGCAGCGGCGTGGTGAGCAGCGCGGTCAGCCAGCCGGAAAGCGGCTCCTGCCACTTCTGCCAGCCGCGCAGTTGCACCCGCCGCCAGAGCATATCGTCAAGGCTCTCGGCGTCGCTCGCGGCGGCGTCAAAGCCTTGCCGGCCCGCCCATTCCAGCAGCCCGTGCAGAAAGGTGCCGGGTCCAGGGCCTCTCGGGAATTTATGCAGGTGAAACGCTTCCGGCTGGGTAAGATCCTGGGGTTCGTCCAGCACCTCGAACGCCGTGGCTTCCTGGGCGGTGGTGGGTTCCAGCGGCGTGGTGACCGGGGCGGTCAGCGTGCCGGAAAGGCGCAGCGCCGAGTAGCTGGCAATCCACCAGTGTTCCTTGGCCGGGCGCAGCGGCGTGCGGGCGTGGCCCAGCGCGGCGGTGTCCTTGGGGGGCGTTAGCCGCTGGGCGGTGGGCGCGGGCGGTTCGTCAACGTGGATATCGCTGTCTGCGGCCAGGTCGGTAAGTTTTGCGCTGAGCGTGTCCGGCGACATAGCTTCGCCGCCGTTGATCAGGTGGCCGATGGCGCTGTCTTCCATGCCTTTGAGCGGCGCGAGCCCCAGCCAGGTGGCGTGGCGGGCGCGGGTCAGCGCGACGTAGAGCTTGCGCAGGTCTTCGCCCAGGCGTTCGCGGTCGGCGGTGGCAAGCGTGGCCTCGTCGGCGTCCAGGCTGAGTTGCAGGTGGCCTTCGCCGTCGTGCCAGCGCAGCGGTACGTCGCCGGCTTTCACCGGGCGGTGGTTGGCGATAAACGGCAGAAACACCAGCGGGTATTCGAGCCCCTTGGATTTGTGGATGGTGACCACCTTGACCAGATCGGCGTCGCTTTCCAGGCGCAGTTTGTGGCTGTCGCCGTGGCTGTCCGGGTCGGCGATGGCGTCATACAGAAAGCGAATCAGCGCGTGTTCGCCGTCCAGCTCCTGGCTTGCCTGCTGGAGCAGTTCGCCCAGGTGCAGCAGGTCGGTTAGCAAGCGCTCACCGTCCTCGAACGCCTCTAGCAGGCGGGCGGGGATGTCGAAGTCCACCATCATGCGGCGCACCAGCGGCAGCACGCCCTGGCGCTGCCAAAGCCGGTGGTAGTGGCTGAACTGCTCCACGCGTTCTTCCCAGGCCAGCTCGCTTTGTTGCAGGTGGTCCAGGTCGGCCAGCGTCAGGCCCAGCACCGGGGTGGCCAGGGCCGCGCGCAGGTGGGCTTCGGCCTGGCGGGAGCTCGCCAGCGGCTCGGCACAGGCGCGCAGCCAGCGTTCTACCTGGGGGGCCATGGGCGAGCTGAATACCTTGTCGTGGTCGGAGAGGTAGACGCTTTTGACGCCACGGCTGGCCAGCGCCAGACGAATGGCGCGGGCTTCCTGCAGGCCGTTGACCAGCACCGCCATGTCGGATGGCTTGAGCGGTGTAAGCGCGTCGCCGTCTTGAAAGCCGCTTTCTGCCTGCTGGCCTGCCTCGAGCAGTTCCGTCATGTACGAGGCGCAGCGCTCGGCCATTTCGGTCTGGTAGGCGGTTTTGGACAGCGGCTCGTCGCTTTCAAGCGGCCACAGCGTCATCGCGGGCAGTGGCTGGCCCTGGTGCACCAGCTGTTCGTCGCGGCCTTTGGCGCCCACCGGGTTGAAGGGCAGCGGGTTGTCGTTACCCTCGCGGAACAGGAACGCCCCGGCGGGGTGCTGGTCGGCGTAGCGGAAGCAGTGGTTGACCGCCTCGACCATGGCGCGGCTGGAACGGAAGTTGGTGCCCAGCGTGACGTGGCGACCGGCGGTGTCCTGTCGGGCCTGCAGGTAGGTGAAGATATCCGCGCCGCGAAACGCGTAGATGGCCTGCTTGGGATCGCCGATCAACAGGATGGCGGCATCGCGCCGGGGCCTGGCGACCTCGAACACCGCGTTGAAGATGCGGTACTGGATGGGGTCGGTGTCCTGGAATTCGTCGATCAGCGCCACGGGGAACTGGCGCAGAATCTGCGCGGTCAGTGCTTCGCGGTTGGGGCCTTGCAGGGCGCGGTCCAGGTGGGTGAGCAGGTCGTTGGGGCCCATTTCGGCGCGGCGTTCCTGCTCGCGTTCCAGGCGTACCTTGCACCACTGCACGGCGTGAATCAGCAGGTCGTTGCGCGGTTCGGGCAGGGCGTCGAGCGCGGCGGGCAGTTCGGCCAGCGCTTGCCATACCTCCGGGCAGGGCGGTGCGCCGTCTTTCCATATCTCGGCCATGCCGTCCGGCGTCATGCGCTTCCAGGCGGCGTCGGTGAGCGCCGGGCGGTCGGCGTCGCTTTCGCTCCATTCGCGCAGCGCGCCCAGCCAATTGGTGCGGCTGCGGGCGTTGAAGCTTTGGCCTTTGAAGGCTTTGCGCTTGGCGGCGTCTTCAAGGGCGGGGCCGAGTTCATCCAGCCAGGCGGGCCAGGGGGCTTTGAGTTCGCTTAACGTGGCGCGGCGTTCGGCCTCGGCGGCGCTGAGCGTGTCGGCGGGTTCTGGGCGCTCGCTGCCCAGGGCCTCGCTTTCGGGCAGCAGCCGGGCGACCTGGGCGTGCAGCGCATCGGGGGATTGCCAGTAGCGGGTGATGTTGCCCAGCGCCTCGGCATCCAGTGGGTAGTAGAAGGTGCGCCAGTAGTCGCGGACGACTTCCTGTTCGAGTTCGTGCTGGTCGTTTTCCAGGTCGAGGGAGAACAGGCTGCCGCTGTCAAAGGCGTGTTCGCGCAGCATGCGGTAGCACCAGCTGTGAATGGTGGAGACGGCGGCCTCGTCCATCCATTCGGCGGCCAGTTCCAGGCGGCGGGCGCAGGCGGGCCAGGTGGCCGGGTCGTATTGGTCGCGGAGCTGGAGAAGCAGCGGGTCATCAGCAGACGGCTCGGAAGCAGGCCACTCCGAGGGCGCTGTGAACCCATCCTTGGGCGCTACTTTTTCCATCCCTGGAAAAAGACCCTCTCCGTGACCTGCTTCCTTCGCGA
The DNA here is from genome assembly GCF_900103865.1 of Vreelandella arcis. Classification (GTDB taxonomy): domain Bacteria; phylum Pseudomonadota; class Gammaproteobacteria; order Pseudomonadales; family Halomonadaceae; genus Vreelandella; species Vreelandella arcis. Next base: position 83,349 of record NZ_FNII01000014.1, on the reverse strand, counting down.
CAGGTGCCTTACGAAAAACGCCAGAGGCTTCTACCAGTCGGTTGCGGATACGCTCGCGCAGCTCCTGGGTGGCGGCGTTGGTGAAGGTGACCACGAGGATTTCCGGCGGGGTTAGCGGGCGCACGAAGGCAGTGTCGTCGTCGCTGTGTTGGCCGCCCAGCACCAGGCGTACATAAAGCAGCGCGATGGTGAAGGTTTTGCCGGTGCCCGCGCTTGCCTCTATCAGGCGGCTGCCGTGGAGCGGTAGACGCAATGGATTGAGTGGTGCGGGCTGGCTCATCACTGATCTCCGGTAATCGACGATAGAAACAAAACGCTCGATAGCGGGGTGTGAGGGCAGATTGAAGCGAGGGTTTTTTTCCAGGGATGGAAAAAGTAGCGCCCAGGGATGGGTTCACAGCGCCCTCGCGGAAATCTGTCGTCGACACCCAGGCAGGTATGTATCCAGCACTCCCGAGCTATAGACTATATGAGAACCCCGCCACCTGATAATCTTGTCGCCGAGCCACTCTTGGTGCAATGAGTTTACGCTACCGGCGGCTTCGGTTCACTCTAACGATGGGATCTCATGCTGACATCGCTGCTGGATAATGACTTCTATAAGATCACGATGCAGAACGCCGTGATCAAACGCTTTCCTTATGCCCATGCGCGTTACGCGTTTATCAATCGTGGCGAGCACGCTTTTCCTGAAGGCTTCGGTGATGCGTTGCGCCGCGAGGTCGATAAGATGGCGGATCTTCGCCTGAGCGATGAGGAAAAGCGCTACCTCGAAATAACCTGCCCTTATCTCGACCCTACCTATCTCGACTTCCTTGCCGGGTTTCACTACAACCCCAGCGAGGTGATTATCGAGCAGCAGGGGAGCGACCTTTCGGTGATTATCGAAGGGCCTTGGTACCGCACCATTCTCTGGGAAGTGCCGTTGATGGCGTTGATCAGCGAGCTTTGGTATCGCGTGCGCGGTGTTTCGATCCCGCCTGAGGCCGATGCGGTGATTGAGCAGCGCGCTCAGGAGAAGATCGAACTCTACCGCCGTTTAGGGCTGAAGATTGCCGAGTTCGGCACCCGGCGGCGCTTCTCGTTTGACGTTCACGATCGCGTGGTGGGCGCGCTTGGCCATTACGGCGGCGAGGCGTTTAGCGGCACCAGTAATGTTCTGCTGGCCATGCGCCACGGCGTTAAACCGATCGGCACTCACGCCCACGAGTGGTTTATGTTCCACGGTGCCCGCTTTGGTTTCAAAATGGCCAATAGCCTTGCCCTTGAGCATTGGGTGGATGTGTATCGCGGAGATCTGGGGATCGCCTTAACCGATACCTTTACCTCGCGGGCTTTTTTTGACAGCTTCGATAAGAAGTTCGCCAAGTTGTTTGATGGCGTGCGCCACGATAGCGGCGATCCCATTGAGTTTGCGTCCCAGACCATCGCCCACTACGAACGCTTGGGCATTAATCCGCTGAGCAAGACGATTATCTTCTCCGATTCGCTGACCCCGGAAAGGGTCGAGCATATTCATGCCTTTTGCCAGGATCGCATCGGGATGGCGTTCGGTATCGGCACCAACTTTACCAACGATGTGGGCGTTGAGCCGATGAACATGGTGGTCAAGATGGTCGAGGCGCGCCCGGAAGGGCAGGGCTGGCTACCGGTGATCAAGCTTTCCGATGTGGCGGAAAAGAACACCGGCGACCCGGAAATGATTTCGCTGGCCAAGCGGATTTTGTCGCTTACCCGCGAGAATCCTTAGCTATTGCTAACACTAGCCGCGCTTGCGGACGCTTCAGGCCAAGTCTCTTCATCCCTTAACCGAATAGTGCAGCGGGGCGTAGAGCGCCTCGGTGAGCGTGGCGAAGCGGTGGCCGTGTTGGGTTTGCTCGTTAAATAACCGCTCGAAGCGCGGCCACTGGTGGCTCAGGTAGGCGCTTTGGGCGACTTCGCCGGTCTGAAAACGCCCGCCTTCATAGGTGGACTCGGCGGCGGCGTAGGCGTCGCTTTCCCGGCCTTTTTCTTCCGCCATCTCTGGCGTGCCTAGCTTGGTCAGCCAGGCAAACGCCGCCTGGGGCGCCAGCGGTAGCGGGGCTTCCAGGCCGTGCTGCCAGGCGTTTAGCTGGGTGAGTAGATGGGTACGGGCGGTATCGGCGGCGATGGGGTTTAGCGTAATGTTGCCCGCTTTGGAAAGCAGCTGGGTGGTCATCGGGCCGCTCAGGTTCCCCGCCAGGTGGGCGGCCCAGGGGCGCAGCAGGTGAGCCCAACGGTATTGGCCGCGCCCGCTGCCCTGGCTGATCAGGCTGCTGCTGAGCAGCAACAACCGGCAGCGTTCACCCTGTTCGTTGTGGCGCAGCTCGCCCAGCCAGTCTTCCAGCACGATGCCGTCGTTACCTTCTACGTGAATGGCTTCCGGGGCGCTTAGCGCCACCGGCCACTGGGCCAGCGCCTCTTCGTAAGCGCTGAACAGGTCGTCCATCGGCTCGGCCAGGGCGTTGCGCATGCGTTCGCCAAACGCACCCATGGCGAGCACGCCCTGGCCCTGGAAGCGTTCAAGTTCTGCGTTCAGCGCCTCCAGGCGCGGCTCGCCGTTATCCACCGCGCGGCGCTGGGCGGCAATCAGCCGATCCTGCAACTGCCAGTTTTGCAGACCGTCCAGCGTAAAGGGTTCGGCGTCCAGCTCGGCGATGGCCTCCTGCTCGAAATACACGCCTAGCCGGGTATTGAAGAAGGTGCGCACCGGCTCACGCAGAAAGCCGCCCAGTTGGCCGAGGTTAAGGCTGGTGGGGATGTTTTCCGGCTTGGGTAGCGCAGCTTGGGTGCTAGGGGGCGTGTGCGGGGCGTGGATCTCGCGCCATTCATGGGCAAAGGTAAACAGTCGCCCGGTGTCCTCCCCGCTCTGGAAGTACGCGCGGCTGAACGGCTGCAACGGGTGCTCGGTGGTCAGCGTGTCGAGCAGCGGTGTGTCGCTGCCATAAGCCCAGCCGGCGGCCAGGTGGTCGCGTAGCTGGCCGACCAGCACCGAGGGCGGCAGCGGGGTGTTGTCGATCTGGCTGCGGCCTACCCAGCTGATGTAGAGCTGGTCGCGGGCGGAGAGTAGCGCTTCGAGAAACAGGTAGCGGTCGTCTTCCCGGCGCGAGCGGTCGCCGGGGCGGTAGTCGCTGCCCATCAGGTCGAAATCCAGCGGCGGCTGCGAGCGCGGGTATTCGCCGTCGTTCATGCCCAGCAGGCACACGCGCTTGAACGGAATGGCGCGCATGGGCATCAGTGTGGCGAAGTTGACCGCCCCGGCTAGAAAGCGCTGGGAAAGGCTGTGCTCGTCGATCTGTGCCAGCCAGTGCTCGCGCACCATGGAAAGCGGCAGCGGGTCGGCAAGCTGGGCTTCGCTGCTGCTTTCCAGCAGTTGCTGAAGGCCGTTTTCCAGCTTGGTGAGCATCACGCTTTCCTGGGCGTCGTCGGTGAGGAAGAAGGTTTCCATCAACGTGCGAAGCCGTTCCACCCAGCTGGCGGCATCGGTGGGCTGGCGGAAGGTTTCCCAGGTGTCCTCGAGTTTTTCCAACAGCGTGGCCAGCGGCCCGGCGAGGCCCGCTTCAAGCCCGCCGATATCGTCGAACGGCTCGATGCCTTGCCAGGCGTCGCCTTCGCCCACGGTGTAACCCAGCAGCAGGCGGCGCAGGCCAAACGCCCAGGTGTTCTGGCTAAGCCCGCCGGGCAGCGCCAGGCTTTGGCGCTGTTTGGCATTCAGCCCCCAGCGAATGCCCGCGCCTTCCATCCAGCGTTCCAGTACCGGCAGGTCGCGTTCTTCCAACCCGAAGCGCTGGCGCAGGGCGGGCACGTCGAGAAGGTCGAGAAGGTCGCTGACCGACAGGCGCAGCTCCGGCAGGCGCAGCAGCTTTTCCAGCGCAATCATCAGCGGCAGGCGGTGGCGGCTGGCCTGGTCGGAAAGCGTGTAGGGGATGAAGCGCGGGTCGTCCGACGGCAGCTGGCCGAACACCGCTTCGATGTGTGGCGCGTAGCGGTCGATGTCCGGCACCATGACGATGATATCCCGCGGGCGCAGCTCGGGGTCGGCGCTGAACGCGGCCAGTAGCTGGTCGTGGAGAATCTCGACTTCCCGCTGGGGGCCGTGGGCGATATGAAACACCAATGAGTCATCCGCCGGGTCGAGGGCGGGCCAGTGGGTTTGGGTTTCGGCCACCGGGCGTAGCTCGCGGATGTCGTCCTGCAACTGGCTGAGCAGGCAGCCGCGCTCGCCAGAGAACGGCTCGAACATATCAATGCGCAGCGCCTGTTGTTCGAACAGGGTCTGGTAGTCGCCGGTGTCGTCGTGCTCATCCAGCAGGCGCAAGTAGTCGCGGCCCTGTTTGCCCCAGGCGGCGAGCAGCGGTTGGGCGTGCAGGTGCAGGGCATCGTCGGCGTCGCCGGTGCCGAGCACATCTAGCGCTTCGGGCATGCCGGTCTTGCGCCGCTGGCGGTAGCGGTTGGCGCGCAGCAGATCCTTATGCTCGATGATATCCGCCCAGTAGAACTGGCAGGGGTTGTGCACGCAGAGCACGATCTGGCAGCAGCGCGAGAGCGCGGCCAGCGCTTCCAGCGTCTGCTGGGGCAGCGATGAAATGCCGAATATGATCAGCCGACGGGGCAGGCCCTGCGGGCAGGGTTGGCCTTCCAGCTGTTCGGTGGCGTTCAAAAAGCGGCGGTGGACTTGGGCGCGGCTGCTGTTGAGGCCCGCTTCGCCCTGGGTGGCGGCGACATCGTCGCGCAGAATGCGCCACAGGGCGGGCTGCCAGCGCTGGTGGTCTTCCAGCGGGCGGGACTCGCCCCTTGCGCTAATCAGCACGTCGTCGCCGTTGGCCCAGGCGTCCAGCCAGTCGGCGCGGTAGACCTGATACTGGTCGAACAGATCCGCAAGCCGCTCGGCCAACTGGTAGTGCTTGCGCTGGTCGCGGTCGACTTCAAGAAACTGCGCCAGTGGTGCGAACACGTCCTGCTCCGCCAGGGTGGGCAGCAGGCGTAAAAGCCGCCAGACCAGGCGCGATTTATCGAACGGCGAGGTTTCCGGCACGGCGTCTTCATGTTGTGAGACATGGGTTAGCACCGTGCGGTAGGCCTGCCACAAAAACCGCGCGGGCAGCATCACGTCCAGCGCCGCGGCAATCCCCGCGCCGCCGTTGTCCGGGTCTTCCGCCAGCGCCAGCTTCAGCCACTGCCCGATGCCGTTGCTCTGCACCAGAATGGTTTCGTTCTCCAATGGCGAGAGCGGGTACAGGCGCATCCACTCAACCGCCAGCCCGCGCAGGTCTTCCAGGCGATTGCCATGCACTACCATGAATCCTGGCGTTAACGGCGGCGTATCGAGGAGCGACGGATTGGCAGACATGCGGCGGTGTTCCTTCACGGCAGTGGGGGTGGCTAGGATTCTTGAAGTTTCGCTTGCGAAACATTGCCGCGCCAAAGGGCTTCAGGCAAGGCGCGGGCCTTGCAGCATCAGTTGCCGCTGAGTAGAAATGTAAGAGCACACAATAGACGTTAGCTATCTATGCGCTTTGGGTCGTGAAAGTGGTTCGATGGATAGGCGCAATCCCAGGGAGTTAGCAACCTTGCTGATGGTTGAAAATGCCGGATTGCCTTCCCCAGACAAGGCCTTGTAGAGCCCTTCGCGGCTCATGCCCACGTCCTTGGCAAGTTGGCTCATGTTGCGTGCACGGGCGATATCACCGAGGGCGGCTGCCAGCAGGGCGGGATCATTTTCTTCCATCACTGCGTCCAGATAAGCTGCAATATCCTCCTCAGTTTGAAGGTAATCGGCAGTATCGTAGTGACTGAAAGTGACGTTAGTAACGGTCATGGAGTTACTCCTTCCATTGCGCGGCAATGGCTTTGGCCTGTTCGATGTCGCGGGACTGGCTGGCTTTGTCACCACCGCACAGCAGTACTACGATCACTGGCCCCTTTGTAATGTAGTAAATGCGGTAGCCTGGTCCATAGGGAATTCGCAGCTCAGAAATTCCTTCACCGACCGGTTTCACGTCGCCGGGGTTGCCCAAGCTCAAGCGTCGGATGCGTGTTTCGATCTTGGCGCGGGCGCGGATATCGCGCAGCTCACGTAGCCATCCGTCGAAGACATCGGTTTTAATCAACTCGATCATGTGATAACTGTAGTTGGCAGTGCTATAGGTGTCAACTGTGGGTTACACTCAATCAAGAGCAAAAGCAATGATGAGCCGACTGCTGGGGTGCCATAAGTAAACGTCTTGCGGGATGTGAGATATATCGCCAAGCTATGCAGATTCCGTGAGCCAAGCTAAGAGACAATATCTATGACCGAGCCTAATAATAACTCCCGCCGCCATTCGGCAACTGTCGTCGACGGCCCCGGCAAAGCCGCTAGCCGTGCCATGCTGCGCGCGGTGGGCTTTAACGACGACGATTTTAAAAAGCCCCAGGTAGGGGTGGCCTCGACCTGGAGCATGGTGACGCCGTGCAACAGCCACATTGGCGAGCTGGCCGAGCATGCCCGCGATGGCGCAGATGCGGCCGGTGGTAAAGGCGTGATCTTCAATACCATCACTATTTCCGACGGTATCGCTAACGGCACCGAAGGCATGAAGTACTCGCTGGTGTCCCGCGAGGTGATTGCCGATTCCATCGAAACCGTGGCGGGCTGCGAAGGCTTTGATGGCCTGGTGGCGATCGGTGGCTGCGACAAGAACATGCCCGGCTGTGTGATGGGCTTGGCGCGGCTTAATCGCCCCAGCGTGTTCGTTTACGGCGGCACCATCATGCCCGGCGAGGGCCATACCGATATCGTCTCGGTGTTTGAAGCCATGGGCGCCCACTCGCGTGGTGATATCGACCTGATCGAACTCAAAAATATCGAAGAGACGGCGATCCCCGGCCCCGGTTCCTGTGGCGGTATGTATACGGCCAACACTATGGCCTCGGCGATTGAAGCCTTGGGCATGAGCCTGCCGGGTAGCTCGGCACAGAACGCCATCTCCCGAGACAAGCGCGAGGACTGTCAGGCAGCGGGCGAAGCCGTGCTGGCGCTACTGGCCGACGATATCAAACCATCCGACATCATGACCCGCGAGGCATTCGAGAACGCGATCACCGTGGTGATTGCTCTGGGTGGTTCCACCAACGCCGTGCTGCACTTAATCGGCATGGCGAGCACCATTGGCGTCGAGCTATCGCTTGCCGACTTCACCGAGATTGGCAAACGCGTGCCGGTGTTGGCCGATTTGCGCCCTAGCGGCCACTATATGATGAGTGAACTGGTGGCCATCGGCGGCATTCAGCCGCTGATGAAAGTCCTGCTGGACGTGGGCCTGCTGAACGGTGAGTGCCTGACGGTTACCGGCAAAACGTTGGCGGAAAACCTTGCCGACGTTGAGCCTTATCCGTTGGATCAGCAGATCATTGCGCCGCTGGGCAACCCGATTAAACAGGAAAGCCACCTGCGCATTCTGTTTGGCAATTTGGCGCCGGAAGGCTCGGTGGCCAAGATTACCGGCAAAGAAGGCACACGGTTTAGCGGTTCGGCGCGGGTGTTTGGCTCTGAAGAAGAAGCCCAGGCGCGCATCAACGACGGTACCGTTGTCGCCGGTGACGTGGTGGTGATTCGCTATGAAGGCCCCAAAGGCGGCCCCGGCATGCGCGAAATGCTCACGCCTACCTCGGCGATTATGGGCCGGGGCTTGGGTAGCGACGTGGCGTTGATTACCGATGGGCGTTTCTCCGGCGGCAGCCACGGCTTTGTGGTGGGCCACGTATCGCCCGAAGCCTTCGAGGGCGGCCCGCTGGCGCTGGTGGAAGACGGCGACACTATCACCATCGATGCCGAAGCCGACACCATTGAGGTGAGCGTGAGCGATGAGGAGCTGATGCGCCGCCGCGCTGCTTGGCAGCAGCCAGAACCGCGTTATCGCCGTGGCGTGTTGGCCAAGTATGCCAAGTTAGTGAGCTCCGCTAGTACCGGTGCGGTGACCGACAACGAAGACTAGGCTCTGCCTGAAAACTGGCTGCGCTCGCCGACTTTTCAGACCAAGCTTAACGCTGTCATCTGCATGTCAAACGCCAGGGTTAACCTGGCGTTTTTTATGGGCGTAAAGGAAACCGTTTGATGACGACGCAACCGCTCTCCACAACGTCGCGGGTCAGCGAGGTGTTTAAGGCGTTTTTGCTGCTGGGGCTGACGTCCTTTGGCGGGCCGGTGGCGCATTTGGGATACTTTCGCAGCGAGTTTGTCGCCCGCCGCCAATGGTTGACCGAAAGCGCCTACGCCGATCTCGTCGCGTTGTGCCAGTTTTTGCCGGGGCCGGCGAGTAGCCAGGTGGGCTTTGCGCTGGGGTTGATGCGTGCAGGCCCCTGGGGCGCGGCCATGGCGTGGCTGGCGTTTACCCTGCCTTCCGCCATTGTGCTGGTGCTGTTTGCGTTTGGCGCAGCAGTGCTGGATGGCCCCATTGCCAGCGGCATCATTCACGGTTTAAAAGTCGTCGCGGTGGCGATTGTCGCCCACGCGGTGTGGGGCATGGCGCGCAATTTGTGCCCGGATAACACCCGTGCGGGGATCGCGCTTGCGGCGGTATTGACTGTGGTGATGGTAAGTGGCCCGCTGGGGCAGGTGGCGGCCATCGCGCTAGGCGGCTTAGTCGGGCTGGCGCTATGTCGCGATAGTGTCGCCGCCCCGGCAAGCGAGTCGCTTTCATTCCCGGTGTCCCGCCTTGCTGGGTTGGTCGCCCTGGGGCTATTCGGCGGGTTGCTGATTTTGCTGCCGCTACTGGCCGGAAGCGCCGGATGGCTTAATGTCGCCGATGCGTTCTACCGTTCAGGCGCGCTGGTGTTTGGCGGTGGGCACGTGGTGCTGCCGCTACTCGAGGCGGAAGTCGTGCAGTCGGGCTGGGTGTCGGCCGAACAGTTCTTAACCGGCTACGGCGCCGCCCAGGCGATTCCGGGGCCGCTGTTTACCTTTTCGGCTTACTTGGGGGCGTTGATACCCGCAGGCGGTAGTTTGCTTATCGCCGCGCTTTCGCTGCTGGCGATTTTTCTGCCGGGGTTTTTGCTGTTGGTGGGCATACTGCCGTTCTGGAACCGCTTTCGTCAGTGGCAGTGGGCTCAGGCGCTGATGCGCGGCGCCAATGCGGCGGTAGTGGGTATTCTAGCGGCGGCGCTCTATCAGCCGGTGTGGACAAGTGCGATTCTCGGCCCGCCGGAGTTTGCCCTGGCGCTCACCGGTTTCTTGCTACTGACCGTGTGGAAGCTGCCCGCCTGGGCGGTGGTGATTGTGGTTGCGCTGGGCGGTGTGCTGATTGCGCCTTAGACGCGCTGCCAAAAACAACCTACCAATAGAAAGGCCGCTGTGAAAGCGGCCGACGATAACGGAGAAATGTTCATCCAAAAGGAGGGAGCAGGGACGTAACTGCTATGGCGCCTCCACTTCCAACGTGCGACGCAGAACGAGGAGTTCATCCACATTCAGGTGCTCAAGCCTTCCAGCGAGCAGGTCGCTAATTTTCTGAACGGGTAACCCCGCTCGGCGGGCAATTTCACGACTTCCCATATCTGATACTGCGATCAGACGCGTGATAATACGCATTAAACGCGTACGTTTTTCTAGTTCCCTGACATCGAGGTCAGGGCTGCTTCGCGGAGGGTCCAGCAAGTCCGCGTGGGCAGATAAGCGTACCGTACTCATGTAGCTCCATAAGTCTGAAATGACACCGATACAATGCCGCCAACCGGGGGGCATTTCAATACCTTTTTTGATGAAAATTTCATGGCGCGCACGGCCCCCCGCAAACGCTGTGGCTCTGGTAAACTAACCGCTTATTTTTCCGCCTGTCTTGTTGTGTGAGGCACGGCTTACTGATCGTTTAACAAGGCCGCGGGCCGAGGAGTAATGGCATGTCGTCGAACAGCGCACCCAAAGTGGGCGTGATCATGGGGTCTAAGTCTGACTGGCCCGTCATGGAGCACGCGGTGGCGATGCTCGAGCGGTTAGGTGTGCCCTATGAGACCCGTGTAGTCTCAGCGCATCGCACGCCTGATTTGCTTTTCGACTACGCCAAAACCGCCGCCGAGCGGGGCTTGCAAGTCATTGTGGCGGGTGCTGGCGGCGCTGCTCACCTGCCGGGCATGGTGGCGTCGCAAACACCGCTGCCAGTACTCGGCGTGCCGGTGGAATCCAAAGCGTTGAAAGGGTTGGATTCGCTACTTTCGATCGCGCAAATGCCGGGGGGTATTGCGGTGGGAACCCTGGCGATTGGGAAAGCGGGTGCTACCAATGCGGGCCTGCTGGCCGGACAAATTGTCGGCTTGCAGGATGCCGAGGTGCGCAATGCAGTGGAGGCTTTTCGCGCTGAGCAGACCCAGAAAGTGCTCGATAACCCTGACCCGCGCCCCGACCCGGAAGCCGAATAAGGAGGCCTGCGATGCAGTCTGTCATTTCAAGTAATATCGGCATAATGGGTGCCGGTCAGTTAGGCCGCATGTTGGCGCTGGCGGGCTACCCGCTGGGTAATCGCTTCACCTTTTTGGATACCACCGGTAATCCCAGCGCGGGGATTGGCGAGGTGATTGTCGACCCTGATAATCAGCACCTGGCGGATTTTCTCGACAAGGTCGACGTCGTCACCTACGAATTCGAACACCTGCCGGTGGCCCTGGTGCGAAGCATTGAGCAACACAAGCCGGTATACCCCAGCAGCCGCGCCATTGAGGTGTGCCAAAACCGCGTGGAAGAGAAAACGCTGTTCGATCGTTTGGGCATTCCTACCCCGGCCTATCGGGTGGTCGAAAGCGCCGAGCAATTAGAAACCGCCGCGCGCGAGCTGGGCTGCCCGGTAGTCGCCAAGTCGGTGACCGAAGGCTACGACGGTAAAGGCCAGGCAGTGCTGAAGCAGCCGGAACAGGCGCATGAGGCGTGGGTGTCCATTGGCCATTCCCAACTGGTTGTTGAAGCGTTTGTCGACTTTGTCCGCGAAGTCTCGATGATTGCCGTGCGCGGCCGCGATGGCGAGGTGGCGTTTTACCCCATGGCCGAAAACCAGCACGTCGATGGCATTTTGCGTTACTCGGTGGCGCCGCTGCCCGATCTTGACGCGAGCGTCCAGCAAACCGCCGATGGTTATATTCGCGCCCTGTTGGACGAGCTGGACTATGTAGGCGTACTGGCGCTTGAGTTGTTCCAAACCCGCGATGGTAAGCTGTTGGCCAATGAAATGGCCCCACGAGTGCATAACTCGGGCCATTGGACCATGAACGGCGCGGTGACCAGCCAGTTTGAAAATCACCTGCGCGCGGTGCAAGGCCTGCCTTTAGGTAGTACCCGGGCGATTGCGCCCACTTGTATGGTCAATGTGATTGGCCGTGAAGGCGATAACGCGGCCCTGCTGGCGCTTTCTAACACGCACCTGCACCGTTACGACAAAACCGAGCGGGCCGGGCGTAAACTGGCGCATGTCAATGTGGTAGCTGAAACCCACGCCGAACTGCTTGATAAAGTGCGTGCTTGCCAAGCCAAGCTGCCCGATGCTCCCCCCGTGTCGTGGAGCTTTGAGTCAACCTTGTAAGCGTAACTGCCGCCTTTTAGGGCGGCTTTTTTGTGCACAGTCGATTCAGTTGAGAACTTTAGTCGCTATGTATCAGAAAATCGGCTAAAAAGGATTAGGTTTCTTAACCAGTAAGAGTGACTCGCGAACCAGCTTGGCAACATAAGGGACGTTGTATGCCTCAGCCTTTTAGTACGGCCAGCGCATCGGGGCTGCGTGGTCGTTTTCAGCGCGAACACCATATCGCGGTGAAAAGTCTACGCGGTGAAAAAGTGCGCTTGCTGTACGACAACCTAGGGTCTCCTATCCTGGCCAGCATATTGGCGGCGACACTGCTGGTTGCCGCCCTATGGCCGGATGTATCGCACGGGAAGCTGTTGGGTTGGTGGGGACTGCTGGTGTTGGTATCCGGCGCGCGTCTAGGTTTGGCCTATCGCTTTCAGCGAGTGTCGGCCTCGCACCAGCAGCGCCGTCGTTGGCTACACCGGTTTAGCGTGGGCGCCATCGCGGCGGGTTGCGTATGGGGGTTAGGCAGCTTTGAACTGTTTAACGGTGACCAGCATGGTCAAGTGGCGGCACTGTCGATTGTCATGGCGGGCATCTCTGCTGGTGGCATCACGACGCTTTCCGCTGTTTGGTGGGTATCGTTGGGCTTTGTTCTGCCAATTATGCTGCCGTTGCTGCTGCAGTTTTGGTTACACGGGACGTCATTGTCGATGCTGATTGGCGCAATGCTCGTTTTGTTTCTGGGGCTGATTTTGGCCACCAGCCGCCGTTTGAGCCGCATCATCCATGACAATATTTCGTTGCGGGTCAGCATGGCTGCTCGCGAGGCCTTGTTATTGGAGAGTGAAGACCGTTACCGGTCGATTTTTAACCAATCGCCCCTTGGCGTGATGCACTTTGATGCGCAGGGCACGGTCACCGACTGCAACGGCAAGCTGCTGGAGATTCTGGGGGTGGAACGCGGGCAGTTAATTGGCTACTGCATGCTGGGGCACAACGCCGATAAAGCGGTTGCCAAAGCGGTGAAGGATGCCCTGCGGCAGGGCACCGGCTATTACGAAGGCACCTACTGCCTCCCCAAAGCCTCTGAGGGCACGCCGCTGCGTGCTTTTTTTAACGGGGTGCATAGTGCGAGCCAGCGGATGGTGGGCGGCGTGGCCATGGTGGAGGACTTCACTGAACGCAAGCGCACCGAAGCGATTATTTATCGCCAAGCCTACTATGATGCGCTCACCGACTTGCCCAATCGGCGTATGTTTATTGAGCGCCTGGAGTCTCTTTGTGATGCCGACCAGCACGCCAGTGGGCTGCTGCTGTTTATGGATTTGGACCGCTTTAAACTGATTAATGACACGCTGGGCCATGCCGCGGGGGATGATTTGCTGATCCAGGTCGCCCGCCGTTTGCAGGCGTGTTTACACCCTGGCGACATGGCGGCGCGACTCAGCGGCGATGAATTCGTGCTGCTAGCGTTAACCGATACCACGACGCCCGAGGCACTAGAGGAATGGGCTGAGGCGTATATGCAGGCGGTGCAAGAGGCGATATCAATGCCGTATCGCCTGGAGACACAAACGGTCAACGTCACGCCGAGCATGGGGTACACCTGCTTTAACGTCAGCGGCTGCGATCATAGTGAGTTACTTAAAGAGGCCGACCTTGCCATGTATCAGGCCAAAATGGAGGGGCGTGCCCGGCGCTGCCGATATCACCCGTGGATGCGCGAAGAAGCCGAAAAGGCGAGGCTGTAAAACGTGCTCAGTTACAATAGCTGACCACTGATCAGCAGCCACAGCGCAATCAAGGCGAAATGGCCAGGGTACCAGGTTAGCCATAAACGCCTGGGCATGGCCCACTGGATAGCCGGAACACGCTGCGCGGCCCCGGCCGCCAACACCAGCACGACAATACAGGTTCCCACGGTAAACGATTTAGCCATGTCAGAGGTGTTCATCTGGCCAGCTATCCATAGCGCAGGAAAGGCTGCCAGTCCCGCCCACAACTGCGCAGAGAAATCACGGCTGGTCTCGTTTAGCGCCTGCATGGCATACATCAGCAGGGGAATCAGCAGCAGGCCGTTGTGGCCGTATTCGACCCAGAACCCCAGCAGATACCAGAGCGTGACCACTGCCGTCGTGCCGGCTAACAACCAGCCAAAGTGGATACTTTGCTGCTGATAGTGCTGCCAGCCCAGGCGCACCAGCGAGCCGAGCACGAGGCCGGTGGCCAGGGTAAAGCAGATGTTAAGTATGAACGCATCTGATTCGCGGGGCATCAGCATGTAAGGCAGTTGCGCGATCAACCCAATGATCAACATACGGCGCGCGTAACGCAGAGGGTCACGTGTGTTGAACAGGCCGTGCCACGCCACCATCGCGGCAAATAGCGGGAACGCGATGCGGCCAATGGATGACCCCGCCCAATCAAGCCCCCAGCCATCGGGTAAGGCATAGCGCGTTACATGATCCACCGTCATGGTGAACAAGGCGAGCCATTGAGCCCAGCCCGTCCAGTGGGATGAGGGTGCTTTAAGCGCCACTTTCTGAGTCATCTACCCTCCCTGTACCTGTCATTTATTCAGCGGGCAAGCGTCGTTAAGCTGAAGCTTAAGTGTCTCGCCGACATTCGTCGAGGCGCAGCATACAGCATGTTCAAACAACAGATGCTGTTTATGGAGCTACACGCCTGGAGCGTTGATTGAATAATCGCGAAGACGACCGTTAACCCTGCGGCTCTGGCATTAACGGGGCGGTTCTGCGACGCTTGCCTGCATGAGTATCGTAAGAAATCTGGATTAAGCGATAAATAAAATAATTTCTACAACTGCTCACCCGTGACCAAACAATATCGTTTTTGTTCTTTTGGTTTCTGGGAAAATGTTAGGAAGCAACAAAAATGCCAGATAAACGTGGCCATAAAACACCTCTTCCCTCAACCAAGAGCGGGGCATACCCGTTGATGGCTGCCTCGAAAAGTGTGCGGAATTTTTATGAGATGATTGAAAACCTGCCAATGGTCGCCGTGCAGGGTTATAACAAAAAACGCGAAGTAACTTATTGGAATGAAGCAAGCCGGCGTCTTTACGGCTATACCCGGGAGGAAGCGCAGGAGCAGTTGCTCGAAGATTTAATTATCCCCGACGAGATGCGCGAAGGCGTGATTGCCGCTCATAAGAACTGGGTAGATAACAATATTGAAATTCCCGCTGAGGAAATTGAGCTGGAACATAAAGAGGGGCACCTTGTTCCTGTTTATTCCAGTCATGTGATGATTAAGCAGGATACTGGTGAATGCGAAATGTTTTGCATTGATATCAGCCTGCAGGAGCAGAAAAAAGCCAACGAAAAGCTGCACAGGATGGCCAATTTTGACGATTTAACTCAACTGCCCAACAGGCGATTAATGGAGTTTGAGTTATCAAAGCATCTTGCCGCCGCAGAACGACGACCGGAGAGTGACGTCGCTGTGGTGTTTATTGATTTGGATAATTTCAAGCTGATCAATGACACCCTTGGGCATCATTATGGTGACGATCTCTTGCGGGCGGTTGCTAAGCGTCTGAATAAAGAAATTCGTGGCTGTGATCTACTGAGCCGATTTGGTGGTGACGAGTTTGTATTGTTGTTGTTTGATTTCGGTGGGTCTGAAGGCATCCATGAACTCCTTCAGCGTTTAATCAACGTGTTAGATCAAGGGTTTGTGATTGATAGCGTTCGTTATCAGATGACGGCCAGTTTCGGTGTCAGCCTGTTTCCTGATGATGGTTCAACAGTGGCAGGGCTTATGGGTAACGCTGATGCCGCCATGTACCAGGCCAAAGAGTCAGGTGAAAACAGTATTTGTTTTTACACTTCAGATATTAATGATCGATTAGTTCACTATCAGGAAGTGACGGCGCTTCTTCGAGGTGCTCTCGCAGCCGACAGTCTGCAGCTTTATTTTCAGCCGCAAATTGATTTTAAAGACGGAGGCGTATATTCCTGTGAGGCGCTATTACGATGCTTCGATGGACGCTCTCAGCCGGTTTCGCCTGGCGTCTTTATTCCAGTAGCGGAAAAATCAGGGCTGATTAATCGTATCGGAGATTGGGTGATTGAAAACTCTTGCAGACAGCTTAAAGCTTGGCAGGGTACAGCCCTTGAACATATACGAGTAGACATTAATTTATCGGGACGGCAACTGACCAATCAGAATTTAGCCGACCACATCCTACAGACGCTATCTGACCATGGCCTCTCACCCTCTCAATTAGGCGTCGAGCTGACAGAGAATGAGGTGATTGGTGTTGACGGGGAACAAATAAGACAGCTGAAGAGATTGAAGCAGGCGGGCGTGCATATCTCTATTGACGATTTTGGTACCGGTTATTCATCTCTGGTTTATTTGCGAAATTTACCCGTTTGCAGCCTTAAGATTGATAGAGGCTTCCTCCATCATGCAATGGAAAATGATAGTGATATGGCCATCTTGAAGGCCATCATTACGGTGGGGCACTGCCTAAGTTTGACGGTGTTGGTGGAAGGCGTGGAAACCGTTGAGCAGGATCGTCTGGTGAAAGATTTAGGCTGCGATATGGCTCAGGGATTTCTTTACGCAAGACCTATGCCGGCAAATGAGATGCCGGGATTTCTCGCTGACAGGGTACAGCTCAAAGAACGATAATGGTCGTTGCTACTCAATCACGCGAAAAGCTCTGGGCTGAACCTATCCATCGCCCTATCTGTATGACGCACCTCCCCAACGGACTGGGGAGGTGCGTTTTAGTTACTTAGCTTCGAAGTAACGCGCGTAGATTTCGTCGTAGGTGCCGTCTTCACGAAGGGTTTCAAGGGCTTCGTTAAATTGCTCGGCAAGCGCTTCGTCGCGCTGGCGGAAGGCGATACCAAAGCCGTCGCCAAAGTACTCTTTCGGCTCGGTCAGCATCTCGCCGACCACGGTGTAGTCGCCTTCTTCGCTATCCAGTAGCGTGGACTTGCCCACCGGGAAGTCGAGGAACAGGATGTCCAGACGTTCGGACTCCATATCCAGCACCATGTCGTCGGCCGTCGCGTAGCGATTGATGTCGGCCACATCGCCGTACATGTCGGTAACGTAGTTATCCTGCAGAGTGCCGCGCTGAACGCCGATGGTCATGTCGGTAAGCGATTCTTCGCTGATTTCTTCCAGCTCAGTGCCTCCTGGAGCAAACCAAGCGGAGGGCGGCGTAATGTACGGATCAGAGAACAGCACTTGTTCGCGGCGATCATCGTTGATGGTCATGGACGACATGATGGCGTCGTATTTACGCGCCATCAGGCCGGGGATGATGCCATCCCAGCCCTGCACGACCCACTCGCAGCTTACGCCAATCTCGTCACACAGGGCGTTGCCCAGGTCGATATCGAAGCCGGTGAGTTCGCCGTCAGCGGTGCGGTATTCCATGGGCTCGTAGGGAACGTCGACGCCAATGCGGACTTCTTCGTAGTCTTGCGCCTGGGCGCTGGTCGCGGCGATAGCCAAGCCGAGTAGAGAAAGTGTTAGGACTTTTTTCATTGTGAGTCTCCTGGTGGAAATCGTCATCGAGTGATGAATAACGTAATCCTCGCCAGCTTAGCGCCGATCAGAACCGTTTGTCGACGCATGAACCAACGTTTGTTTCACGCTATCCGGTTTGGGGCTGAAGGTGGGCCAGCAGTTTTTTCTCCAGGTGGCGGAAGAAATACAGGATCGCAAAGGTCAGGCACAGGTAAATGGCTGCGACGAATAAAAAGGCCTCGAATGGCGCGTAGTAACGGGCATAGACAAAGCGTGCCGCGCCGGTCAGATCCATGATGGTCACCACGCTTGCGATCGCGCTGGCGTGAAGCATGAAGATCACTTCATTACCGTAGGCGGGCAGGGCGCGTCGGAAGGCACTGGGAATAATGATCCGCCGCATGGTCAACCCGGGTGACATGCCGTAAGCCCGCGCCGCTTCGATTTCACCTTTCGAGGTCGATTTGATGGCACCACGGAAAATCTCGGTGGTATAGGCCGCTGTGTTCAGGGTGAATGCGATAAGCGCGGGAATGAATGGATCTTCCAGAATCACCCACAGCCACGATTCCTGAATGCCGTCGACAAACACTACGCCGTAGTAAATCAGATAGAGCTGGATGAGCAGCGGGGTGCCGCGAAAAACGTAGGTGTAGGCGAAAATAGGCCATTTGATCCAGGCATGCCGGGAGCCTCGGCCAATGGCGAGCGGTACCGCGGCGATAAGCCCAATAATCAGCGAAAGGAAGACCAGTTGCACAGTGGTGGTCAGGCCGTCAGCGTAGTGCGACAGCGTTTGCAGGGTAAAAATGCTGTTATCGGCGAGCTGATTTTCCAGCCAGGTTAATAGGGATTCCATTAGTCTTCCTCCCCATAACCGATGCTGTAGCGCTTTTGTAAGCGCGCAAATAGCCATTCCGACACGCTGGCGATCAGCAGATAAATCAGCGCGACCACCATCATGAACAAGAAGGGCTCGCGGGTCGCCTTGGAGGCCTCGGACGCCACGCGAACCATGTCGGCAAGTCCGATCACCGAGACCAGCGCGGTGGTTTTGAGCAGCACCATCCAGTTGTTCGACAGCCCCGGCAGGGCGTGGCGCATCATCTGCGGGAAGCGAATACGGCGGAACACCAGCGAGCTGCTCATGCCGTAGGCCTTGCCCGCCTCAATCTGACCGTTATCCACCGCCATGAAGGCGCCGCGGAAGGTCTCGCCCATGTAGGCCCCGAAAATCAGCCCGATGGTCACCACGCCGGCAACAAACTCATTGATATTGATAAAAATATCGATATCGAATTGATAGTAGAGCCAGTCGGTGATCATGTTGACGCCGATCTGTCCGCCAAAGAACAGCAGCATCATGAGAACCAGGTCGGGCACGCCGCGAATAACGGTGGTGTAAAGCGTTGCCGTGCGGTGGGCTATCCAACTGCGCGACATCTTCGCGACAGCGGTTATTAACCCCAGCACAACGGCAAGAAGCAGCGATAACAACGCTAGCTGAAGCGTTACGCCTGCGCCTTCTAGCAAGCGCGGGCCGTAACCATGAAGATCAATCATAGTGAGCCTCGCAAATCAGTATTTAGGTGCTAGGAATTGCTGCAGGCGCGGGGATTGAGGGTTGTCAATCATCTCGCCAGGCGGGCCGGCTTCTTCCACCATGCCTTCGTGCAGGTAAATCACCTGGCTGGACACATCCCGGGCAAAGCTCATCTCGTGGGTCACGACCACCATGGTGCGCCCTTCCTCGGCCAAGTCACGCATGACTTTGAGGACATCCCCCACCAGTTCGGGGTCGAGCGCAGAGGTGGGCTCGTCAAACAGCATCACCTCCGGATCCATAGCGAGTGCCCGGGCTATCGCGCCGCGCTGCTGCTGGCCGCCGGACATTTGCGCCGGGTAGGCATCGGCGCGGGCCGTCAAGCCGACCCTATCGAGCAGCGCGTGGGCGTGTTCGATGGCTTCTTTTTTGGATTTGCCCAGCACGTGGATCGGCGCTTCGATGATGTTTTCGAGCAGCGTCATGTGCGCCCACAGGTTAAAGCTTTGAAACACCATCGATAGCTTGGCGCGCATTTGCACCACTTGTTTCCAATCGGCCGGCTCGCGGCCGCGGCGGGTGGTCTTGAAGCGGATTTCTTCGCCGTGCACGATCAGGTCGCCCTCGTCAGGCTGCTCGAGCAGGTTCATGCAGCGTAAGAAAGTACTTTTGCCCGACCCTGACGCCCCGATGAGGGTAATGACATCCCCTTTATGGGCCTGGAGTGAAAGACCTTTAAGAACTTCCGTATCGCCAAAGCGTTTTTTTATATGTCGCACTTCAAGAGGAATAGGCGTAGCGGCCATGTGATTGGCTCCAATACTAGGTTGCCGCAGCAACAGTGAATGTTGATGGCGGCTGGCGCGAAAAAAAGGGGCGATTCTATCAGGCTGAGCGAATTGTGCGCGCTTTCCTGGTGTTTTAATGGCTCGACGTTGGTCGTAGGCAACGCCAAGTGAAGGATCATCGCCTCTGGATTATTGTTGTCAACGCTTAATCATCTGTAGGAGGCGCGCAAGGCGCTACTAATAGTGCGGCACGCGCGCCTACTTCGACGTTGGCATTGGGAAACACCACGTGGAGCGAAGTATCCCCGACCCGGTAGTCGCCGTTTTGGCTATCTTTGGCTAAACAGGTGCCGGGCGCAAAACCGGTGAAATTAAGTGTGTCATCGGCAAAGCACAAGGTGAAGTGGTCGCTATGGCGCATTAGTTCGTGCTGAACACGAAAATACACCATCGAGTCGGCTGGTCGTGTCGCTGGTGGTGTGCCTTCGCTAAGGCTTGCCAGTAGTGCCTGCATCGGCCGGAGCGCGGCCATATCGTTTTGTCCGAAAGGCGCTACGCGCCCCAACTCGAAGGTGAACGATTGGGCGCCGTGGTAATGCTTGCTGTAGTGGGAAAATGTCCAGCTATGCTGGTGCTGGTGTAACACGGCTTGCATATCGGCGGCGGCCAGCCACTCCCATTGCGCTGAATGGGTTTGGGTGTCGGCGTAAGGTTCGACGACGAAACGCGGGTAGAGGCTGCCGCGAATGGCCGTATGCAGGTCGTAATGCAGCTTGGGCAACCCGGCGTGCTGGTTGAAAAACGCATCTACCTCGTCCATTAACTGCCGTGCTCGCGCTGGCTCCTTGCCGGTCTCGGCAAGCTCACGGGTAAACAGTCGATTCAGATTGGTATGCATGAACCGTTGCTGGGCTTTAAGCGCCGGGATATTGCCGAGAATCACCAAAACGGGCGCGCCGAGAGTCAGCGTGCCGGCTTCCAGCGCGCTAAGCCAGGCGCCGATCAATTCGACGGGCGCGGTCTCGTTGCCGTGAATCGCGGCGGAAAAAACACAGGCGTGGGCGTCGCGGCGTTGCGTATCCGGGGTCAGGCGTAAAACGCCGGGGGCGGATACGTCAAAGTGACCGCTGGCAAACCGGCCCTGGCGGGAGGCATTGCGTGACTCGTCGAGCGTCCAATCCAGCCACTCGCTTAGCATGCGGACACCTCGTGACGGGTAACCGAACCGGCGAGTAAACATTGCGAAGTAATGTGGCGTCGTGTCATGTTGAATGCAGCAAGGTAATAAGCGTGACACACCTTTACCATGTTCGGCTTAACCGACAACCCTGAGCGTCGTTCGCGTGAAAAAGCGCGGTGGGATCGTGAAAAATCGTCAAACAAAAACGCTCGGAGCGCCCGCTTGGCATTCTCCGAGCGTCGCCCGTTTTTGATCAATACTTACGCTGAGCGTTGGCGCTGCATTTCCGCGTTATATTCGCCTGCCAGCGCGGTTTTCTGCTGGTCTTTCAGGCCTCGCCCGGCTAGCTGGAACACTTCTTGTTCTTCTTCATCCAGGTGGTGGGTCACCAGGTGCTGAAGTTTTTTAGCGTGGGTAAGCCAACTGGTCGCGCTGTAGTCCGTTTCATCGAGCAGTTCGATCATCTCGTCAATTTCATGGTGCTCCGCCACGCTATGACGAGCTTTTTCCTGGGTTAAATCGATATCCATCATGGGAATATAAAGCGAGCGTTCTTCAGCGTTGGCGTGGTATTTCAATTCCGCGCGCACCCGTTGATAGAGTTCCTCTCGTTCGTCGCTATCGCCATGGGTTTCCACCAGGCGTGCCAGCAAGTCGCGCTGAATGTCGTGGTCTTTGCGTAACGCTTCAAAAATGGTCATTTGTCTCTCCCTGACGGGTGGGGGTGAGTAAAAGCTAGTCAGCGGCGACCAAAAGCGCAAGCAGGCGAGCGTCGACGAAATCGATGCTCACGGTCGAAAACATTCGCTTTTTTCTACGTCTCACTGCGCTATGTTGAGCTTACAGTACTTAAACGCAACACATCGCAACGCTAAGGAGTAAGCAATGACGAATGTATTGGTGCTTTACTATTCTATGTACGGTCATATCGACACGCTGGCAGAAGCCGTCGCTGAGGGTGCTAAAAGCGTTGACGGTATCAACGTCACCGTAAAACGCGTACCCGAAACCATGCCGGAAGAGGCGTTTAAAAACGCCGGTGGCAAGCAGGACTTTACGACGCCGGAAGCGTCTCCTCAGGAACTGGCCGACTACGACGCGATTATCTTTGGTACGCCAACACGCTTTGGCAATATGGCTGGTCAAATGCGTACCTTCCTGGATCAAACAGGCGGCTTATGGGCGAATGGTGCCCTGCGTGGCAAAGTAGCCAGTGTATTTACGTCTACCGGCACTGGCGGCGGTGATGAGACGACGATTACCTCTACCTGGACGACGCTTGCCCACCACGGCATGGTGATCGTACCAATTGGCTACGGTATTGAAGAGCAGTTTGATATTTCCAAGGTGAGCGGCGGTACGCCCTACGGCGCCGCAACGATCGCCGGTGGCGATGGCTCTCGCCAGCCCGATGAGCGCGAGTTAAAAATTGCCCGCTTCCAGGGTGAGTTAGTCGCGAAAACGGCAGCTAAACTGGCTAGTTAATCTGGTTCAAACAGTTTGCAAAAGCCTCGCCGGACGTATCCGGCGAGGCTTTTTGTGCTTGGCGTTATAATCTCACTACGCCCCGCGTGCTGCCGTGTAAATTGTGTAGACGGATTGGCTGGCGGTCATGAACAGTCGGTTGCGGCCCTTGCCAGCAAAACACACGTTTGAGCAGACTTCGGGCAGCAAGACCCGCCCCAGCAGGGTGCCTTCCGGTGAGAAGACCACCACCCCATCGATGCCTTCGCCTCCATTGGCGCTTGACCAGATATTGCCATCCACGTCGCAGGTCATGCCGTCGAAGATTGTATCTTCGCTGGTAACGATCACTTGCCGATCGCTGACGCTACGGCCATCCTCGCCAAGCGACCAGCGAATAATCCGGGCTGGCTCGTCGAAGTGAGTGGGGGCGCTGTCGCTGGCGTAAAAGCCATCGCCATCCGGTGTCAGCACAATGCCGTTGGGTTTGTGGATATCCTGGGTCAGCATGATGGGCTCATCGAGGTTGTCATCGACGTAATAAATCGCTGTCTCGAGCTCCAGCTCACGCTTCTTGCCTTCATAGTCAAAATGGGCGCCATACCCGGGATCGGTAAAGATCACGCCACCGGAAGGTAGGGCAACCACATCATTGGGTGCGTTGAGAGGTTTGCCTTGATAGCGCTCGGCGAGGACGGTGGTACTGCCGTCCCACTCGTAGCGCAAGACGCGTGCGGGGTAGTGCTCGCAAGAGACCAGTCGGCCCTGGTGGTCAAAGGTATTGCCGTTAGAGTATCCGACATTGTCTCTCAAAACGCTGACTTGGCCTGTCGCTTCGTCCCAGCGCATCTGCTTGGCACGGGGTATATCACTGAAAACGACGTAACGTCCCACAGCGTTCCAAGCTGGCCCTTCTGTCCATAGCCCTCCGCTCCAATGGCGTTCCAATGGACTATTGAAAAGCATGTAATTACTGAAGCGTGGATCTTCGACCTGCCAGGCGTCAATGGGATAGCGTTCAGGGGTGGGGCCTGGTGAGCCATTCAAAGCAAAAAGCTGAGGTGACGAACCGGCAGCGGCCAGGGCAGCCGTTGCCGAAAGGAACTGACGGCGTCCAAGTTTCATAGCATTGTCCTGATTGTTGTTTGAAAGCGGTGTTATGAGCGAAGTGAAACCGACGTTTCATCCACTCTCAGGGCAAATGTAGAACATAAGATATTAGAAGTCATACATTGGCTGCCCGGCAGAGTGTATCCGGGCAGCCAACCGCTATGGCAAGTGAACGTCTATGCCCATTAGTTAATGGGTAAGACTCATCTCATTGTGAAATAGTGTCGGCAATCGCCTTGCCCAGGCTTGCGGTGGTACCTTGCCCACCCACATCGCCTGTGAGTACTTGGCTATCGCCTTCGCTGAGCACTTTTTCAATGGCCGTGACTATGGCGTCGGCGGCTTCTTTATAACCAAGATGCTCCAGCATCATCGCCCCGGACCAGATTTGACCGATAGGGTTGGCGATGCCTTTACCGGCGATATCCGGCGCGCTGCCATGAACCGGTTCGAACAGGCTGGGGAAGTGGCCTTCCGGGTTGATATTCGCCGATGGCGCAATACCGATGGTGCCGGTACAGGCGGGGCCTAGGTCGGAAAGAATATCGCCGAATAAGTTGCTGCCCACCACCACATCAAACCAGTCCGGGTGAAGGACAAAGTTAGCGGTGAGGATATCGATGTGGAATTTATCCACGGCGATGTCTGGATACTGCTTGGCCATCTCGACCACGCGTTCGTCCCAGTAGGGCATGGTGATCGAGATACCGTTGGACTTGGTGGCTGATGTCAGCTTTTTGCGCGGCCGCGTTTGTGCAAGGTCAAAGGCGTACTTTAATACCCGGTCGACGCCGGTGCGGGTCATAACCGTGTCTTGAATAACCACTTCACGGTCAGTGCCTCCAAACATTTTGCCGCCAACGCTTGAATACTCGCCTTCGGTATTTTCGCGCACCACGTAGAAGTCGATATCGCCCGGCTGGCGGCCTGCTAGCGGGCTTTTAATGCCCGGCATGAGTTTGCAGGGGCGCAGGTTAATGTACTGGTCGAACTGGCGACGAAACTGGAGCAGAGAACCCCACAAAGAGATATGGTCGGGCACTTTGTCGGGCCAGCCCACCGCACCGTAAAACAGCGCATCGAAGCCTTTTAGCTGCTCGAACCAGTCTTCCGGCAGCATGCTGCCGTGTTCCAGATAGTAGTCGCAGCTGCCAAACTCAAAGGTAGTGAACTCAAGCGCAATATTAAACTGCTTGGCGGCGGCTTCCAGGGCACGGATGCCTTCGGGCATAACTTCAGTGCCGATGCCGTCCCCGGCGATCACTGCAATTCGGTGGGTCATAAGGTCTCCTGTTAAACGTTTGGCGGGCAAGCCTCGCCCTGTTTGACGTCAATCAGCTCGTCGGTTGCAAAATCCAGCTCGGCGGCACGCTGGCGGAGGAGGTTTTCTACATCGCTCTCCAGGGTGGGCGTGCGGGCGAGAATCCATAAATAGTCGCGGTTAGGGCCGGCGACCAGCGCCCATTGGTAGTCGTCGTCCAGCTCAAGTACGTTATAGCCGCCGTAGAAGGGCCCAAAGAAGCTGACTTTTAGGCGGCCAACGGTTTCGTCATCGATAAAATAAGCGCGCCCTTCGGCCTCATCCCAGGCTTTCTCTTCCAAGTTGTAGCCGCGGTTAATCACTTTGACGCCGCCGTCATCGCGCAGGCTATAGCTGGCTGTTACGCAGTCTAGTCCCTCCTCAAAGGAATGATCCAATCGGGCAATTTCATACCACTGGCCCAGATATCGGTTAAGCTCAAAGTTGGTGACGGGCTGAGTGCCGTCGGGAATGCCGGTGCAGCCAGCGAGTACAGCGCCGCTCAGGACAACCGTCCATGGCTTCAACATCGAGAGCTCCTAATTTGACAGGCGTTTGCTAATTTTGGCGTCGACCATAACAATAAGTTAATTAACTCATAATACCCATGAGGCGTTGGCTATGTGGCACCAAGAGGAGATTCACTTATCCGAGCGGCCACGGGGGTTTCATCTTATCACCCACGAGCTGGTAGGAGCGTTACCTTGGTTGGCAGAGTGCGAGAGGGGACTTTTGCACCTACAGCTACTGCATACCTCGGCCTCTCTGACCCTTAATGAAAATAGCGACCCGGACGTACGTCACGATTTAGATGCGTTTTTGCGTGAGTTGGTACCCGAAGGGCTGCCCTATTTTCGCCATACCTTGGAAGGATCGGATGACATGCCCGCCCACGTAATGGCCAGTTTGATGGGGACTCAGCTGTCGTTAGCCGTGCGTAGTGGCCGTTTGGCGCTGGGGACGTGGCAGGGTATTTGGCTTGGCGAGCACCGTGAACAGGGTGGAGAGCGGCGTATACTCGCCACGTTATCTGGGCAGGACTAACCTTAATGCCTGGGAAAAGCGTGATGTGTCGTCATACGCCCTAGGCGATTGAGGCGTATGCGTGATAGGTGGATTGCCACCGACGGATAAGACAATGCATGCTGCATGCGCTAATCCGCCGGTGGGTAGCAGGCGATCTTGTCGCGTCGCCTTAGTTGTTAAGCTGGGCTTCGATAACCGGCCAAGCAGGGTCGCCGTCGGTGGTGGACACGTCGGCGAGCATCGCTTCCACGCGCTCGGCATTTTCGTTGATCCACTGCTCGGCAACGCCGTCCAGCTCACGTTCTTCCTGGCCAAACTGCTGAATCATCCAGCTTTGTTCTTCTGCAGTGAAGGTGAACTGTTCAAAAAACGTCACGACATTGGGATTGGCGTCGGCGTAGTCGGCACGCAGCAGGGTGAGAACTTCGCTTTCGCCATTGTTCTCGCCGAACAGGTCTTCGGTATCGTCAAGATAACGCATCGGCAATTCAAGGTTCATCCAGTGCGGTGTCCAACCGACCCACACAATCGGTTCTTCCCGAGAGATCGAATCGCTGGCGGCGGATAGCATTGCCACCTCGCTGGTATCGACCAGTTCCCAGTCACCCAGTCCCCAGGTGTCGTTATCAATGGCGTTGTTGATAATTTCGCTGGCCGCTGAACCGGCACCGAAACCATGAATTTCGCCATTGAGCTGATCACGGTAGTCGTCGAGATCGGCAAAGCTTTGCAGGCCATCATCAAACAGGTATTCCGGCACTGCTAGGGTCATCTGTGCGCCGTCAACGTTGTTGGCGACATCGACCAGAACGCCTGACTCTTTGCGCGGGTTGAACATGTCGCGCTGAGCGGGCAGCCAAGCGCCCAAGAAGGCATCAATATCACCGCTTTCAATGCCTTGATAAATCACCTGCAAACCGATTTCTTGGGTGCTGGTCTCGTAGCCCAAGGGGTTGAGCAACTGCTCGGCGATGGCGGTTTTGACCGTAATGCCCGGCCATGCGGGTACGCCAAAGTCGAGGGTTTGGTCATCGGCGTTAGCCGCCGAGGCAAATAGGGCGGCGCCGGCGAGGGCGATGCCCGAGGCGAGAGGCTTAAGATGTGTCATGTGATCTCCTTGCTTGGTTTATTTTATGCGTTGCGCGCGAGGACGCGTAGCCGTGAAGCGAGCATGTCACGGTCTAAATAGGTGCCTTGCAAGTGGCGTGCGCCGCTATTGGGATCGAATTCACGCCGTCCGTGTAGAACGCGACGGTTGTCGAACGCCACCATTTCGCCCGGACGGAGGGTGAACTCAAGCTGGTGCGCCTCACTGTGAAACAGCTGCCATAACACGCGATAGGCGCGGTACCAGGCAGTCATTTTGGGTGCGGGCAGATGCAGCGTGTCGCGAATCCAGTTGTTTAGGCGCATTTCGACGAGGTTGCCTTCATCGTCGAGCTTGATAACCGGCGCACGCACGGCAATGTCGTGGGTCTCATCCTGAAAACGAAAATCGATAGGGGTATCGCTTAGGATGGCCAGTGCTTCAGGATCTTGTTCGCGCAGGGCATTGATCACCCGCGCACCATCGGCAAACAGTGACTCGCCGCCGCTGGCTTCGTTTTGCAGGCAGTAGAGCAACTGAATGTCGGGCGGTTGACGCCAGTTAGGCAAGTCGATGTGCAGCGCTAAGCCTACGGCGGTGTAGGCCGCGTTGTTGGGGTTAGGCTTCGAGCGTACATCAAAGCGCGAGCCAAAATTGGTCGCCCGTTGAGGGCCAATGCGCTCGGCTAAGCGGCTAACTTCTTCCTCAACCAGCGGCCCCTCGGTCATCAGAGCCAGGCCATCGCGCAGCATGGCGGTCAGCCAGGCTTTTTCACCCTCGGGCGTTAAAAAGTCGGCATGACGGATACGCTCGGGGGTGAACTGATCTTGCCAGGGCTTGAGCGCTGGAACGGACGTGGGTAGGTCGGCTTCCGGGCGGCGCTGGTAAAGCCAGCCGCTATGAAAGGCGCTCTCGTGACCATCTTGCCACGTCAGGTATAAATGACCGTCCGAGAGGGCGATAGCCGGTGTCTCGTTGATCTCCTCAAGCGGCAGGTACAGCCGTTCGCGGGTTTGCGGGTGACGGCAAGCAGGGCAGGCGCAATGATCGCGTAGCCACAGCAGGGGGAGGGTGGTGTACTGACCGTCCTGCCAGGTTAGCTGAATCCCGTCGTCGGTGGGCACCGCTTCAGTCAGCGATGGACCGTCTTGATAAGGGGCTAATTCGCCCATTTGAGGCGCTTGGCGTTGCTCTTCAGCAAAAACGGCACTGTTCATCACTTTCTCCCGGCCTTGAACTAATTACGTGCTGTATAGGATGGGCAGTCGCATCGGCAGTGACAAACGATTAATATGGCCCCTAAGACCTCATTCAGCTTATAGGTAACTTTTTCATGAGCGCATTGCCGCCGCTTTTATGGTTACAAGCCTTTGAATCCGCCGCGCGAACGCTAAGTTTTACCGCTGCCGGTAATGAGCTGGGGGTGACCCAGGCGGCGATCAGCCAGCGTATCCGGTTGTTGGAAGATCGCTTAGGCCAGAAGCTGTTCGTTCGGCATGCCCGAAGCCTCACCCTCAGTCCTGCCGGTCAGGCCTGGCTGCCCAGTATTCACGATGCGTTTGCGCGCATAAGCGAAGGCACGTCGGAGGTTTTCGGCGTGACCAGTGAACAGCCGGTGACGTTGCGTTCAACCCCGGTCATTCAGCAGTCGTGGCTGGCGCCTCGGTTGATTCAGCTGCACCACCAGCACCCTCATTTATCGTTGCGCCTGGTTAGTGCTATTTGGCCGGATGACTTTGGTCCGGAAGGCGCAGATATCGAGATTCGCTACGGCCGCGGTGAGTGGAGCGGTGTCGAGATGTGGCCGCTGGGGGACGAGGAGCTATTGCCGGTATGCTCTCCGCGCATTGCCCAAGGCCTGACTTCTCCCGAGGCTTTAGCCGGGCACACCTTGCTCCATGCGGTGGGGTTCGGGGTTGGATGGCCTGGCTGGTTGCAAACCGCCGGTGTGGCGCATTTGGAAGCCGAGTGTCACGCGCTGACCTGCGATAATCAGGTGATGACGCTGGCGCTGGCAAGTCAGGGGGGAGGGGTTGCCTTGACCCACCGCCGCTTATTTGAACAGCGCGACGATTTGGTCGCACCGTTTTCGATAAGCGTGCCCACCGACGAGCGTTTCTGGCTGGTAAGACCTAGCCGCCGCCATGTGAGTGACGAAGCCACGGCTGTCTGGCAGTGGCTGCAAAATGCGATCGCCTGATACACCACCAACGCTAAGCGGTATTCCATTCGACAGCAGGAGAGACGCGATGCCCCGACCCGAATTGCTTGAGCAAATTTACACCATTGTCGACCAGATTCCGGTGGGGCGGGTGACGACCTACGGGCGGATTGCCGCCATGACCGAGGGCGCGACGCCGCGCATGGTCGGCTCGGCGATGCGTCATCTACCCGACGGTCACCAGTTGCCCTGGCACCGGGTCATCGCTGCATCGCTGAAGCTTGCCGATCATGGCGGTGCGGCTCGTCAGCATCAAAAACTGCGCGATGAAGGCGTCGTGTTTGATGCTAAAGGGCGGGTGCCTAAGCACCTTGTTTGGCCAGATTAATTCAACTGACTTTATTAACACCAACGCCGCCTTAAAAGGCGGCGTTGGTGGAGGGGCAGCGATTGCCAGCGGCTGTGCGTTAGTCGTCGAGGTTAGCGCCCGACTTCCACGACCAATCGCGCCAGCGGAGATCAAACAGATCCTTGCGGCGGTCTTTCAGGTTGGTCACCGAGCCTTCGGCACGCACCACCGTTAGGCGGGTTAAGTCCAAGTCTGAGAAGAAGATCATCTCGGTATTGGGCGTCGTCTCGGCCAGCACCGCGTCATGAGGGAAGGCAAAGTCGGAAGGCGAGAACACCGCCGACTGGGCGTACTGGATATCCAGGTTCTCAATGGACGGCAGGTTGCCGACGCTGCCGCACAACACCACGTAGCATTCGTTTTCAATCGCCCGCGCCTGGCAGCAATGGCGCACCCGCAGGTAGCCGTTTTTGGTATCAGTCCAGAAGGGCACGAACAGAATATCCATGTCCTGATCGGCGAGCAGGCGACCAAGCTCAGGGAATTCCACGTCATAGCAAATCAAAATACCCACGCGCCCGGCATCGGTATCAAATACCTGCAGGTCGTCGCCGCCTTCAATCACCCAGTCGCGGCGTTCTTGAGGCGTGATATGCAGCTTCGACTGTTTCTCAACGCTGCCGTCGCGATGGAACAGGTAGGCCACGTTATACAGCCGGTCATCCTCGCCAACTTCAATCATCGAGCCGCCGACGATATTGATGTTGTAGGACACCGCCATCCGGGAAAGCTCAGTGCTAAACCGGTCGGTAAAACCGGCCAAAAAGCGAATGGCCCCCATCTGATCCTGTTGAGCGTCGCGGTCTTGCAGCCCCATTAACGGCGCATTAAACAACTCCGGAAATACCGCAAAGTCACTTTGGTAGTCGGAGAGCGCATCCACGAAGTACTCGATCTGCTGAAGCGCGGCTTCGACGGATGAAAACTCGCGCATTTGCCACTGTACCGCGCCAACGCGTACTTGGGTCGGGCGGGTATCCAGCACGCTTTCGGCGGGTTCGAACAGAATGTTGTTCCATTCCAGCAGCGTGGCGTAGCCGCGCGACTGTTCGTCTTCGGGAAGGTATTTGCGCAGCAGCCGCTTCACCTGGAAATCGTTCGCTAGCTGGAACGACAGAATCGGATCGTAGATTTCCTTGCGCGAGACTTTATCTATGTATTGAGCCGGGGAAAGCTCGCTTGCGTGCTGGTGGTATTCGGGGATTCGCCCACCCGCCAAGATGGCGCGCAGGTTGTGTGACCGGCACAGTTCTTTACGCGCCTCATACAGGCGGCGGCCCAGCCGGTAGCCGCGATAATCGGGATGGATCAGCACGTCCAACCCGTACATGGCATCGCCGTCCTGGTCGTTACGAATGATCTCACGATGCCCAATCAGGTCGTCGTACTTATGCGGGTTGGAGAACTCGTCGTAATCGACCTGCACGGTTAGGGCGACGCCAACTAGCTTGCCATCATCCTCGATGGCAATCTGACCATCGGGGAATTCTTGAATCAGTTTGTCGATGGTCAGCTTAGGCCAGGCACCACCAATATCGTGATACACCGCATCCATCAGCGCCTTGAGCTGATCGTAGTCATCGCTCGTCAGGTTGCGGAGATTAAGGTGCAGTTCTTCTAAGGACATTGTCAGAGGTATCCTACAGTCGGATAAAGTTGCCCGATTGTATCATTGCTCGGCACCACTAGACTTAACACGGGATAAACTTCGCGTTAACGGCTGGGTCAGCGTTTGGGCCATAATGACGCCGGCCAATATTAATAGTCCGCCGATAAAGTGGAACCCCGCCACCTGTTCACCCAGAAACGCCATGGCGATAAGCGCACTGAACAGCGGCATCAGGTTAATGAAAATACTCGCTTGGCTAGCGCCAATCTGACGCACGGCCCGCATCCATAAAAAGGTCGTGATAATCGATGCAGGAATCCCGGCGTATAAGATAAGTCCAATATTTTGGCTATCCACCGGCGTCATCGGCCCCAATAAGTAAGGCGGTAGCAGGAACAGCACGGCAAAGCAGACCTGAGCGTAGAGCATGACCCATGGCGGTAGCTTCATTGACCAGCGTTTTAGCATCACACCATATAGTGCGTAGCAGGTGGCCGCCGCGACCATCAGTGCATCGCCATAGGCGACTTGTAGCTGCAATAGTGAAAGCGGGTTACCGCGGCCCAGTAGCACGGTGACGCCGATAAACGCCACTATCCCGCCCATAATGCCACCGCGGGTTGGTGGCTCGCGTAAAATCAACGCACTTAACAGCACCGTCAATAGCGGTACCATAGCGGCTAATATGCCCATGTTGGTGGCGGTGGTGGTTTCCGCCGCCACGTAGGCTAAGCCTTGCCATAAGCCCATGCCGAGAAGCCCCAGTAAGGCGAGCTTGGGCCAATGGCGGCGGATTTCATCGCGATGGCGCAGCGCGGCGGGCAGTACAAACGGTGTCATGACCGCGAGCGCCAGTAGCCAGCGTAAAAACGCGATGCTGCTCGGCGCTATGGCCCCAACGGTCATCTGGTTAATGGTCATGTTCCCCGACCAGATCAGCACGGTGGCCAGCGGGGCTAAAAAGTAAATAAACGGCATAGCATAGTCCCTTATCGTTAGCCGGTTAATGTGACCTGCTTTGGCGCGATGAGCAAGAGCCAAAAGGGTATGCGGGTGAGGCAAAAGGCTGTACGTCGTGCGCTGCATGTCATACGCTTGTTTGAATTATTATATGAACAACGCCAAGGAGAACCGTGATGAGTCATCCCCCCGCGTATCCGTACCTGTTTCGCCCGCTGACGCTTGGCCATTTAACGCTGCCCAACCGCGTGCTGATGGGCTCAATGCACACCAACTTGGAAGAAGCACCGAATGGCTTTGAGCGCCTGGCGGCGTTTTATGCCGAACGGGCACGCGCCGGGGTCAGCCTAATCGTTACCGGGGGGATCGCGCCCAATGCCGAGGGTGCGGTGTTCCAGGGAGCCAACGCACTAACCGAGGCCTCGCAGCTGGCGGAACATCGTAAGGTGGTTGATGCCGTCCACGCCGAGGGCGGGCATTTGTGTATGCAGATTCTGCATGCCGGACGCTATGCGTACTCGCCCGAGCTGGTCGCGCCATCGGCGATTCAGGCACCGATCAACCCCTTTACGCCGCGTGCGTTGACCAGTGACGAAGTCGAGCAGCAAATTGATGACTACGTACGTTGCGCGAGTCTTGCCCAGCAGGCGGGCTATGATGGCGTTGAGGTCATGGGCTCTGAAGGCTATTTGATCAATCAGTTTATTTGTCAGCGCACCAATCAGCGCGATGACCAGTGGGGCGGTGACTTTGAGCGGCGTATTCGCTTTCCGATTGAGATCGTCGAGCGCATTCGTGCCGCCGTGGGCGAGCGGTTCCTGGTTATCTTCCGCCTGTCGATGATCGATCTGGTCGAAGAGGGTAGCTCTTGGGAAGAAGTCGTGGCGCTGGGACGAGCGATTGAAGCCGCGGGTGCGAATGTGATCAACACCGGTATTGGCTGGCACGAAGCCCGAGTGCCGACCATCGTGACCAGCGTCCCTCGGGCCGCTTTCACCGAGGTGACCAAGCGGATGAAGGCCACGCTGTCGATTCCGCTGATTACCACCAACCGCATCAATATGCCGGACGTGGCCGAGCGAGTGCTAGCCGAAGGGCACGCCGATATGGTCTCGATGGCGCGGCCGTTTCTGGCTGATCCCGAGTGGGTGCGTAAAGCTGAGGCGGGGCTGGCCGACGAGATCAACACCTGTATCGCCTGTAACCAGGCCTGCCTGGATCATACGTTTGCGGGCAAGTTGACCTCGTGTTTGGTGAACCCTCGCGCTTGCCACGAATCTGAAATAACGCTTACGCCGACTCAATCGGCAAAGCGTGTGGCGGTGGTCGGCGGTGGCCCGGCGGGTCTTGCCACGGCGGTGGCCGCTGCGAGCCGTGGGCATCAGGTGGTGCTGTTTGAACGCCGCGCCGAATTAGGCGGGCAGTTTAATTACGCCCGCAAAATCCCTGGCAAAGAAGAGTTTAACGAGACGCTGCGCTACTTCCGCGTGATGCTTGAAAAACACGCCGTTGAGGTTCGGTTGAACACCCTCGCGACGCCGGACGCGCTGGCCGAGTTTGACGAGGTGGTGATTGCCACCGGCGTGGTGCCTCGCGAGTTGACGTTGCCTGGTGCTGATCACCCCAGCGTGCTGAGCTACGCTGAGGCGATTGAGCAGCCCGAACGGGTTGGCCAAACCGTGGCGGTGATTGGCGCGGGTGGCATTGGTTTTGACGTCTCTGAGCTGTTAGCCGACCAACAGCATACCGCGCTGGATCTCGAGGCCTGGTGCGACGAGTGGGGCGTCGACTTAGCGATGGATGAGCGCGGCGGGCTGAAAACGCCAGTACCACCGGCCTCCCCGCGGGACATCGTCATGCTGCAGCGTAAAACGTCCAAACCGGGCAAAAATCTGGGTAAAACCACCGGCTGGGTGCACCGCTCGTCACTCAGGCAGCGCGGGGTAAAAACCCTCACCGGCTGTGAGTACCTGAAAATTGATGACGAGGGTTTGCATATCCGCCGTGACGGTGAAGAGCAACTGCTCGCCGTGGCGTCGGTGGTGGTATGTGCGGGACAGGAGTCGGTACGCGACTTGATCACGCCTTTGGAACAGGCAGGCGGCCGTGTGCACGTGATTGGCGGTGCCGATGAAGCCGCCGAACTGGATGCCAAGCGTGCTATTGAGCAGGGCACCCGCCTAGCGGCTTCCTTATAACCTTGAAATGGCGATAGACTGATTAGGCCTTAACTACCCCACTCGTTAGTCACCCTGACGAGTGACGACGACGCGGGTGGCACCCAGCCCACGTTGTAATACTGTCAGATAAAAGGACTATCGCCATGACCTCGGAGTGTACCCCGCGATTTTTAGCCAGTGACAACACCTCCGGCATTTGCCCGGAGGCCATGCAGTACTTGCTGGAAGCCAACCAAGCGGATGACTTGGCCTATGGCAATGACCGCTGGACTGCCCGCGCCGCCGACCGCTTTCGCGATATGTTCGATTACGATTGTGAGGTGTTTTTTGTATTTAACGGCACCGCTGCCAACTCACTGGCGCTTTCCGCGATGGGACGCAGCTACCACAGTGTGATCTGCCATGAACTGGCCCACATTGAAACGGACGAGTGTGGTGGCCCCGAGTTTTTTTCCAACGGTGCCAAACTGCTCACCTCGCCGGGGGCCAACGGCAAGCTGACGCCGGAGGGGATTGAAGCGCTGGTGACCAAACGCAGCGATATTCACTATCCCAAACCCAAGGTTGTTTCGCTGACCCAAGCCACCGAAGTGGGCACGGTCTACTCCCGAGAAGAACTGTTGGCCATCCGGGCGGTGGCGGATAAGCACGACCTGCGTTTGCATATGGACGGCGCACGCTTCGCCAACGCCTGTGCCAGTTTGGACGCCACTCCGGCCGAATTGACCTGGCAGGTGGGTGTCGATGCGCTGTGTTTCTCAGGGACTAAAAATGGCTTAGCGTTCGGCGAGGCCATTCTGTTTTTCAACCGTGAGCTAGCCGAAGACTTTGCCTACCGCTGCAAGCAGGCGGGGCAGTTGGCCTCCAAGATGCGCTTTGTCTCGGCGCCCTGGCTTGGCCTACTGGAAAGCGGTGCCTGGCTAACCAACGCCCAGCACGCCAACGCCATGGCGCGTTACCTCTCCGAGGGCCTTCAGGCACTGCCCGGCGTCTCGCTGATGTTTCCTACCCAGGCCAATAGTGTTTTCGTTGAATTGCCACCTCACGCCATCGAAGCGTTGAAAGCCAGAGACTGGACCTTCTATACCTTTATTGGCGCGGGCGGCGCGCGGTTTGTATGTGCCTGGAACACCACCGTTGAATTATTGGATCAACTGCTGGACGACATGAAAACGGTACTTGAATAGCCTGGCTTATTAGCACGTTCTTCACTGGCGCCGCCTCTTAGTAGGCGGCGCTTTGCGCCGGGCTACTAGCGCCTTGTTTAACGTAGTCGTCAGCGTGCCGAGGTTTTCAACGCAACTAATCTCCTGCCCTTATGCTCATAGCATTAACGTTCCAGCGTTGAAGTTTGAGCCATCACATTTTGCTAATACTGACTACGCTGATAGTGCGACACCTCGTTCGGCACACCTCTGTGACATTGGCTACTTGACGGTGACTGCCTGGGGATGGGCTACAGGAGAGTTAAATGAGCATCTTTGATCACGTTCAAGACCGTTTTGCCCGCGTTCAGCAAGAAGACATGAGCCTTGAAGAATATTTGGCGCTGTGTCGTCGTGACCCGAAGGTTTATGCCAGCGCTGCCGAGCGTATGCTCGAAGCGATCGGCGAGCCTAAGGTCATCGATACCGCTAAGGACTCGCGTCTCTCGCGTATTTTTTCCAACAAAGTGATTCGACGCTACCCTGCGTTTGCCGAGTTTCACGGTATGGAAGAGGCCATCGAGCAGATTGTGTCCTACTTTCGCCATGCGGCGCAGGGGCTTGAGGAACGTAAGCAGATTCTCTACTTGCTGGGGCCGGTCGGCGGGGGGAAATCGTCACTGGCTGAGCGCCTCAAGCTGTTAATGGAGCGCATTCCCTTCTATGCCATTAAAGGCTCGCCGGTCTATGAGTCACCGTTGGGATTGTTCTCACCCGAGGAAGACGGCGAGCTGCTCGAAAAAGAGTACGGCATTGCACCGCGCTACCTGAAAAGCGTGATGTCGCCCTGGGCGGCCAAACGTCTGAAAGAATACGGCGGCGACATTTCCCAGTTTCGTGTGGTGCGCTTGTACCCATCGCGGCTCAACCAGATCGCTATTTCTAAAACCGAACCGGGGGATGAGAACAATCAAGACATCTCGTCACTGGTAGGTAAAGTCGATATTCGTCAACTGGAACTTTACTCCCAGGATGATCCCGATGCCTATAGCTTCTCTGGCGGGCTGTGCCGCGCTAACCAGGGGATAATGGAGTTCGTCGAGATGTTCAAAGCACCGATCAAGGTGCTGCACCCGCTGTTAACCGCGACCCAAGAGGGTAACTACAACCCCACGGAAGGCATGGGCGCGATTCCTTTTAATGGGGTCGTTTTGGCCCACTCTAACGAGTCCGAATGGCAGGCGTTCCGCAATAATCGCAACAACGAGGCATTTTTAGACCGCGTGTATATCGTCAAAGTGCCTTACTGCCTGCGGGTAACCGAAGAAATTAAGATCTATCAGAAATTACTCGAAGACTCGTCGCTTAACGCTGCGCCTTGCGCCCCGGATACGCTACGCATGCTGGCGCAGTTTTCGGTGCTTTCGCGGCTTAAAGTACCCGAAAACTCAAGTATCTACTCCAAAATGCGCGTTTACGACGGTGAAAACCTTAAAGACACCGACCCACGGGCGAAGTCGATCCAGGAATACCGTGACGCCGCCGGAGTGGATGAAGGCATGCAGGGGTTATCTACCCGCTTTGCGTTCAAAATCCTCTCCAAGGTATTTAACTTCGACAGTACCGAAGTGGCCGCTAACCCCGTGCATTTGCTTTACGTACTCGAGCAAGCGCTTGAGCGTGAACAGCTGCCGTCGGAAGTGTTCGAGCGCTATATCGGCTTTATTAAAGAATTTTTGGCACCGCGCTACGTCGAGTTTATCGGTAAGGAAATTCAGACCGCCTACCTCGAATCGTATAGCGAGTACGGGCAAAACATTTTCGACCGCTATGTAACCTATGCCGACTTTTGGATTCAGGATCAAGAGTACCGCGACCCCGAAACCGGCGAGCTGCTGAATCGTCAGGCGCTCAACGACGAGCTGGAAAAAATCGAGAAACCTGCTGGGATTTCCAACCCGAAAGACTTCCGCCACGAGGTGGTCAACTTTGTGCTGCGGGCGCGGGCGCAAAACAACGGCATGAACCCCAGCTGGCAGTCGTATGAAAAGCTCAAAGGCGTTATCGAACACAAAATGTTCGCCAACACCGAAGAGTTGCTGCCGGTGATCTCGTTTAATGCCAAGGCGTCGAAGTCGGATCAGAAAAAGCACGAAGACTTTGTCGCGCGGATGGTGGATCGTGGCTACACCGAAAAACAAGTGCGGCTACTGTCCGAATGGTACCTGCGTGTACGTAAGTCCCAGTAGCGGCTAGCGCTTAAGCCAAGAGCTAGGGAGGTCGCATGACCTACTTTATCGATCGCAGGCCCAACGCCAAGCACAAAAGCGCGGTGAATCGGCAGCGCTTTTTAGAGCGCTACCGCAAGCATATTAAACGTTCGGTAGAGGAGGCCGTTAACCGACGCTCGATCACCGATATGGAGCGGGGAGAAAAGGTCTCGATCCCCACCAAGGACATTTCTGAACCGGTGTTTCAACACGGGCCGGGGGGCGCGCGTGAGATCGTTTCTCCCGGCAATAAAGAGTTTCTAACGGGCGATAAAATTCGCCGCCCTAGCGGTCAGGGCGGCGGCGATGGCGCGGGTGACGGCGGCGCCTCGAACCAGGGTGAGGGCACCGATGAATTCGCCTTCACCCTCAGCCGCGAGGAGTTCTTGGAGTTTGTCTTCGACGGCCTGGAGCTGCCTCATTTACAGCGCAAACCGCTTAAATCGCTACAGGAAATCAAAATGGTGCGCGCGGGCCTGGCCCGCGATGGCGTTCCGTCGCGCATTAGCATCACTCGCTCAATGCGCGAAGCCTACGCGCGGCGCATCGCCATGCGCGCTCCCATCAAACGCGCCTTAAAAGAAGCGCAGCAAGCACTGGAGGCCGAAGAGCGCAAAGACCCGGTACTGCGTAACCCCGCCCGGATTACCGAGCTGAAGGCTGAGATTGAACGTCTCAACAAGCGCATCGAAGCGGTGCCGTTTATTGATACCTACGACCTGCGCTATCACCAACTGGCCGCCCAGCCGCAGCCTTCAAGCCAAGCGGTGATGTTCTGTGTGATGGATGTCTCAGGCTCCATGACGCAAAACCACAAGGACATCGCCAAGCGCTTCTTCCTGCTGCTGTATCTGTTCTTGGAGAAGCATTACGAAAAGGTCGAACTGGTGTTTGTTCGCCACCACACAGCAGCGCGGGAAGTCGGCGAAGAAGAGTTTTTCTACTCCCGGGAAACCGGCGGCACCATCGTTTCCAGCGCACTCACGCTGGTCAACGGCATCATCGAAAAGCGCTATCCACCCGCGCAGTGGAACCTGTACGTCGCCCAGGCTTCCGACGGCGATAACTGGGACGATGACTCCAACGTGTGCCGCGATCTGCTGATCAAGCAGCTGATGCCGCAGCTTCAGTACTACGCCTATGTGGAAATCACGCCCCACGATCATCAGTCCCTATGGGAGGAATACGAGACCGTGGCCGCGCGCTTTCCCGAGCAGTTTGCCATGCGCCAGATTGTCGAGGCCGGGGATATCTACCCCGTCTTCCGTGAACTCTTTAAGCGCCGCTTGAGCCAGCAGCGCTGACCGCCCGTTGAGGAGTGCGCCATGACTGCCACCCGCCAACCCATCGCGACCGGTTCCGATTGGAACTTCCGCGTGCTGGAACAATTCGACGAGGAGCTCGCGCGTCTGGCCGATGAATACCGGCTGGATACCTACCCCAACCAGATCGAAGTGATTACCACCGAGCAGATGATGGACGCCTACGCCAGCGTGGGGATGCCGGTGGGGTATCACCACTGGTCGTTCGGCAAGCAGTTTTTAGCGGTTGAGCAGGCCTACAAGCGCGGCCAGATGGGGCTCGCCTACGAGCTGGTGATCAATTCCAATCCCTGCATTGCTTATCTGATGGAAGAGAACACCCTGATGATGCAGGTGCTGGTCATGGCCCACGCCTGTTACGGGCATAATTCCTTCTTCAAGGGCAACTACCTGTTCCGCACCTGGACCGATGCGGAATCCATCATCGACTACCTGGTGTTCGCCCGTCATTACATCGCCCGGTGTGAAGAGCGCCACGGCGTGCAGGCGGTCGAGCAACTGCTGGATGCCTGCCATGCGCTGCAGAACTATGGCGTGGATCGCTACAAGCGGCCGTCGCCGATATCCGCCGAGGAAGAAGCCAAGCGCCAGGAGGAGCGCGAAGCGTACCTGCAAACCCAGGTGAACCTGCTGTGGCGCACGATTCCCGATAGCCCGGAAGACGGCGAACAACTGCCCGGCAGTTTATCCGCACAGACGGATGACCCGCTCGGACTCCATAGCGGGGGGCGCTACCCACCGGAACCCCAGGAAAACCTGCTCTACTTTATTGAGAAGAATGCGCCCTTGCTGGCCCCTTGGCAGCGCGAAGTTGTGCGTATCGTGCGTAAACTCGCGCAATATTTTTACCCCCAGCGGCAAACCCAGGTGATGAATGAGGGCTGGGCGTGCTTTTGGCACTACACGTTAATGAACCGTCTTTACGATGATGGCCACGTGGATGAAGGGCTGATGCTGGAGTTTTTACAGTCTCATTCGGCGGTGATCCAGCAGCCTGCCTTTGATAGCCCCTACTACAATGGCATTAACCCTTATGCGCTGGGCTTTGCCATTTTTATCGACATCAAGCGCATCTGCGAGGCGCCCACCGATGAAGATCGCCAGTGGTTTCCCGATATCGCCGGCTCTTCCTGGCGAGACACACTTGAGTTCGCGATGCGCAACTTCAAAGACGAATCCTTCATTCAGCAGTTTTTGTCGCCCAAGGTGATACGCGACCACAAGTTGTTTTTGGTGGTCGATGATGATCAAGAGGAAATGCTGGAGGTAGCCGCCATCCATAACGAACAGGGCTACCGAAAGGTACGCGAAGCGTTGGCGACCCAGTATGCGCTATCGGTGCGTGAGCCCAATATCCAAGTCGTGGAAGCTGCGATTCGTGGCGATCGCTCACTCACGCTGCATCACGTCCAGGACAGCCGACGCCCGCTTGCGCGTAGTGTTTATCCGGTTATTCGGCATTTACAAAAGCTGTGGGGATTCCCCGTCCATTTGATATCGATGGAGGAGGGACGCGTGACGCGCCGCTATCGTTGGCCGGTAGAAGAAACGACTCAAGACGAAGAGTGAGCCAGGGCAGGCGTGATCACCACGCCTGCCGCCGTGATTAGATAGGTCTGGTTTTAGCCTTGTGCGACCCAGGATTGACACCAACCAGCAGGTTCTACGCTGTGCTGCGGGAACAGCTGGCAGCCATTGTTATCGGCGTTGAAGAACATGCAGTTGTCGCAGCGCTGCCCCTCTTCATAAGCTGGGTGATCGCTGGCATCCGCGGCGTTTTCCACATAGTTCAATGCTTGGGCGTTGCTCGCAGACGGATCCAGACGCGGCAGCTCTTGGGCGAAAGCGGTTTTAGACAAGATACCTGCGCCAAGCGGCAGGGCAGCAAGACTGAGCATGCTGGAACGCATAAAGGCGCGTCGGCTTTGGTTAGCCATGGTCTCTCCTCGTCGTCATTAACTGACGTATGGTCACGGTGTCGGTGGGTAGCTTGCCACCCGGATGGGTAGTCTGCCACCTCTTTAGTGACATCGCGCTCGGGTTAGTAAGCGCTTATCGACATGCTAGCGGAACTCATCGTCGAGTGCGAATATCGCGAATCGCCCAGCGACAATCCGTCACGCTAAACAAGCCACGGTCGCCTGAGTCACTACGCCCCTTGCCAGTGCCCTGGTATACTCGCTGAATTATTCAGCTGTAGCTTAACACCGACATAAAAGAGGGCGCGATGCAAAACGCAGTCATCCTAATCAATACCGAGAAAGGCCAGGTCAAGGCCGTCGCTGAGCGTTTGGCGGATGTCGATGGCATCAGCGAAGTGTACTCAACCTGCGGCCGTTATGATTTGGTCGCCATTGCGCGAACCCGCGACTTCGAAAGCTTGGCGGATCTGGTGACCGAGCGGCTTAATGCCGTCGAAGGCATCAGCGACACCGAAACCCTCAATGCCATGCAGGTTCATTCGCGCCACGATCTCGAAACCATGTTTTCGCTCGGTTGGTAATATACGTCGTTTGATGATGCGTTGCGTAACAGGCGCAGTAGTGGAGTCGTGTTAGTGAGTATATTGCGCTTGGGTTGGCGGCAAGCCAAACGAATAGGGATTCTTGTACTGTTTGTGTCGCTTGTAGCCGTGCTATGGGAGTACCAGGGGCGACAGCATCAAGACGCTTATACGTGGCAGGGCGTGCCCACCTGGGAGGCGCTTAGCCTGACCTCGTTTCATCGTGTGCTGCAAAACGATGGTTACCTGGTTGGTTGGTCTGACGTACGCGTTAATCCGCTGTGGGTCAGTTACCAGGTGGCCGCCGTAGACGACTCGCGAATTGGCTCACGGCCCGATTTTCGTCCAGATTGGCGAACGTTATGGCCGGTGGGCACCGACAGTTACTCGGGCAGTGGTTACGACCGGGGGCACTTGGCCCCCAACTACGCCATTGCCGCTGTGCACGGTCGTAGCGCGCAGCTTGATACCTTCTATATGAGCAACATGACGCCGCAGCGGCCCAATTTGAATCGCCAGCTCTGGCAGCGGCTGGAAGAAGCGGTGATGGATCACTTCGCGCCGCGCTTCGATCGCTTGCAGATCATTACCGGGCCGATTTTCCCCGAACCTTTTATGGACAATGTGTTTAATCGGGTGGGGCTTATCCAGGTGCCGGAGGCATTTTATAAAATCATCGTGGCGCCTCACGACAGTGCCCCACTGGCCCTGGCGTTTATCATGCCCCAGGACGTTCGCGGCAATGAACCGCTAGACGACTATCTGGTGAGCATCGATGCGATTGAAGCGCAAACCGGGCTGGACTTCTTTCCCGAGCTGAACGACGCCGTAGAGAGCGTTCTGGAAAGCGAGATTCGTACCGAGGGCTGGGCATTGGAAGAAGTCGCGAAAAAGCCTGGGCGTTATCAATAGCGCTTGGCAGGTAAGCCGTTGGGTTAGGAAGTTTTTAACACCCACTGGCGGAAAGCGCGCATGGGCTCGGTAAGGTGTCGGTGCTGAGGCGTGAATAGCGACAAGCGCCCTCTACTGGGAATCGCGTGGGGAAGTGCTTGCACTAAGTTTTTTTGGTCAAGCTCGGCATCTAGAAGACGCATCCATCCAAGTGTTACCCCCTGGCCCGCCAGCGTGGCATTCATGAGCAGTTGGAAACTATTGGCGCGTAACGTATGCACAGGTGGCTGCCAATCAAGCCCGAGTGCTCGGTACCATGTTTCCCAGGTTAGCCAATCATGGTAGTGATCCTCCACCACCATGAGGGTGTGGTCTGTCAGCAGTTGTGCTGGGTCGAGTACGCCATGGCGTTCCAGATAAATGGGGCTACAGACGGCTGATACCAGCTCATGCTCGAAAATAGCTTCGGCAATCAGCCCCGGTGGATCGACCTCGTTGGGAACGTGATAGTAGATGCCTAGATCAAACTCGGCTAAGTCGAGGCGATGAGGGTCTTCTACCGTCAAAATACGGATTTCGATGTGAGGATAAGCGCGCTGAAAATCGGGAAGTTGGCGGGCTAGCCAGATCGAGGCAATGGTCGGGCTAGAGGCTAGCGTCAACTGACGGTCGTCGCCGCGTCTTCTAAGGCGGGCGGTCTCATCACCCAAGTCGCGCAACAAGCGTTGTACCACTCGGAAGTATTGCTCACCGGCCGGCGTAAGACGTAACCCTTCGTAATGACGTTCGAAAAGCAGGCGTCCAAGGTCACGTTCAAGCCGCTTAATTTGACGACTAATGGCGCTTTGCGACAAATTCAGTTCACTTCCGGCTTGCGTGAAGCTGCAATATCGTGCGGCCGCCTCGAAGGCGCTCAAGCAAGATAGCGGCGGTAAGGCATCGCGCATTGGGTAAGTCTCGAACGTCTGAAAGAAATGGCTCCATAGCATAGCACGGCTAGGCGCTGTGCCTGGCCGTGCTGGTATAAGGTGGTTTAGATCGCCGTGCGAGGAATTTCCCGCTTCCAGGATTTGTCGCTCACCAAGGTGTCATCGTCGTAAGCCTGCTGCTCGGCCTTTAAGTAGAAAGTGCGCTCATCGCAATGCAGGTGGTAGCGACTGAAGACTTTAACGGCGAAGGGGGCCTTATCTCCGCTGCGGCTGGCGCGGTATACCCATTCGATATCGGCGCGCGTACAGGTGGCATCCTCAGGATGGCTGGTATAAATCTCCTTGGCGTACTGTTCAACGCGCAAGCCGTGATCGAGAAGCTGTATATCACCCATATCATCTTCAATGATCACGCTCACCTCTCCACTGCCGACGTCTTCGCTGATCGTTCGCTTGGGAAGGCCTTTACGGTGAGTCTCTACCTGGCAAGGCGTAGCGCTTTCCGGCGGCTCGAATGGCATGGGGATGTAAGCGGCCTTGGACACCGGTAGTTCGAGTGTTGGCGTGCCCGACTTGAGCGTCAGGTCTGAGCGTTTCTGAGGCGACCATATCAGTGGAAAGCTAGCGCTCGAAAGCGCGACCCGCAGCCGATGGCCTTTAGGTAGCCGATAACCGATGAGATCCAATGAAAGGCGTATATTCATTGGCTGGCCGGGAACGGGCGGGGTGATCGTCCCCGCGTCGTCGCGTAAATTGAGGTTAAGCGTCCCGTAAGTGATTAAGGCACTTTCCCCGGTTGGTGAGACATCGCACAACCGGACATGCAGTTGACCGCAGGCTTCAGCACTTTCTACCGCGAGTGATACGGCTGGCTGGCCGAGGATGTCGAGCCCTTCTGAGTAGGGCTTGGAATCAAACGTTACCGAGAGGCCATCATCGCGCCGCTGATCGGTGGGGAAATCAGCCCCAAACCAGAGCGGAATATATTCACCCTGTAGGGTGCCTGTTGTAAGCGGCGAGGCAATCAGCCGATCCTGGCTGAGGCCTGCGTCCGGTGCCAGGCCTGTGTCACCTAGCGTGAGTTTGATTGACTCAATTTCGTCCTGGGGAGCAGGCCAACCATGCGTTTGTACCCACTGGCCCGGTCGCTCCAGGTATTTAGGCGCTGGTGGCAGGCCGTCCTGAAGGTAAAATGTGCATTCAGGCTCTTCCATGATCCCGGTCTCAATACCTTTGAGCCAGTAGTCCCACCAACGAAGTGCTTCCTGCAGGAAGCCAATGGCAGGGTCAGGTATGGCGAAGTGTGGATACTTATGCATCCAGGGGCCCAAAAGCGCCTTTTTGGGACACTGAAGGTGCTCCATCATCCTCGGAATAGCGTTTATATAAGAGTCACCCCAGCCGCTTATCATATAAACAGCGGCTTCAATGTCGGCATAATTCTCGCCAATAGAGCCGTGTTTCCAATAATCATCGCGATGCTGATGAGTAAGCCAGGTATCGGCTAACAACGGCATATTGTCGAGGCGAGACTTCCACATCTCGCGCCATCTATCCCCCACCAGGGCAGGATCCGGGGCAGCGGCGGAAAAGCTTAGCATGGTGGCGGCCCAGCCAAGATTTTCCATCAGCATATTGCCGCCCTTGTAATGGATGTCATCAGCGTAACGATCATCCGTAGAACAAAGCGTGATAATTGCCTTGAGAGCAGTGGGGCGCAATGCTGCCACTTGTAGGCTATTGAAGCCGCCCCAGGAGATTCCCATCATCCCCAGGTGGCCATTACACCAGGGTTGGTGGGCGATCCAGTCAATCACTTCCAACGCATCTGCTTGCTCTTGAGGTGCGTATTCGTCCTCCATCAGCCCATCTGATTCGCCGTTGCCCCGCATGTCGACCCGCACACAGGCATAGCCATGACCTGCAAAGTAAGGGTGGG
The DNA here is from genome assembly GCF_900103865.1 of Vreelandella arcis. Taxonomy (GTDB): domain Bacteria; phylum Pseudomonadota; class Gammaproteobacteria; order Pseudomonadales; family Halomonadaceae; genus Vreelandella; species Vreelandella arcis. The sequence goes on along the minus strand of NZ_FNII01000014.1, from coordinate 38,473 downwards.
TCAGCTCATCGCGGATGGCGGTACCGTCGCGCTTACGGTAAGGGAGGTATTCCAGGATGGCGGGTACCGGTTGCGCTTCAGCATCCTCCGGTAGCCAGATGCGCGCGGCTAGATGGGTTCCGTCAGCCAACGGGATCCACATATTGTCTATTTCACGGACGCGGTGGGGAAAATCCTGCTTGGTGTTCATAGTTCACGCTTGTTACGAGTGAGTGTTGGGACGTTACGCAACTGTTCCGGGTTTTTGAGCCATATCCAAAGCGAACTGGTGGCCATTAACACGATCAACAGCGCTGGAAGCCCGCCCAGATTGGAAAGCATCTTGATGCCGTCAATGCCCACGAAACTAACCATTACCCATGCCACGATACCGACGATCACGCCCCAAATAATTTTCATGGTAATGCCAGCGTTAAGGTCTGAGTCGGCTGTGAGGCCACGGGTGCAGAGATTGCCGATGGCATCGGTTTGGGAGTCGGCCGCCGTGACATAAGAAACGTAGGCTATGAACAGCAGCAAGGGTATCCACAGGCCGGAAAACGGTAGCTGTCGGAATAGAGCGTAAAGTACATTTTCCACGCCCTGGTCATTGAGGATGGCGTAGAGGTCTATCCCAGTATGTGCTTGATAGTAAAGCGCGGCGCCAGAAAAAATCAGGATCCATGTGCTTGCGAATAGCGCGGGGTAGAGCAGGTTGACACGAAGAAACTCGCGCACGGTGTAGCCGCAGGATATTTTGCCGAGAAACAATGCCGCTACCGGCGCCCAGGCAAACCATACAGCCCAGTAAAATATGGACCACCACTGTGCCCACGGGTCGTCACCTGCACTGCCGGTAAACAGGCTTTTGGTGAAGAAGTTGTCGATGAAAATGCCAAACGATTCTACCCCGAGGCTGAGGCTAAAGATTGTGGGCCCAATGGCGAAAACGAACACGCCGAGCACAAGCAGCAGAACCGCATTGAGTGAAGAAAACCGGGCGATGCCTTTTTGCAGACCGCTGGCCGCCGAGAGAACGAACGTCGTGACGATAATGGCGACGATGATGCCGAGTCGCAGAGGGCTGGTTTCACCCCCCAGGTACTGACCGACCCCTCCCGCCAGTGTTAGTGCACCAGTGCCAAGAGAAGAGGCCATGCCGGCGACCAGCGCGTAGAGTGATATTGCATCGATAAGCCCAGAGAAGCGTTTGATTTTGGGGCCGAATAAAGGCTCCAGCATGCTGGAAATCGAGAAGCGAAGACGCAAGTTGTAGAACACCAAGGCAAAGATCAATGCGGGCACGGCATAGATGGCATAAGGCGTGAACGTCCAGTGCAGAAACATGGTCGACATCGCAAACAGCATTGCATCGCTCGAGCCAGGTTCTAAGCCGCTGGAACTTGGAGGGCCCATGTAATGGTAAAGCGGCTCAGCGGTTGTCCAGAAGAGAACGCCGACGGCCAAGGTGGTGCATAAGGTTATTGAAAACCAACGTAAAGGTGATAACAGTGGCTGAGCGTCTGAACCACCAATGCGAATATGGCCCAGCGGAGAAAAATAAACGATGACGGCCATCACCAGCAGGTACAGGCTGCCTAAGCTGAAAAGCCATGAGAAATTGTTGAGGATCGCGTCATTGAGGCTACTGGCGACGGCTAGAAAAGCGTCTAAATCAAGATAACTGGCAATAACGGCGGCCAGTAGAATCAGAAATGTTGGCCAAAAGACCAATGGTCGGAGCGATTTTGTCTGCATCCCATTCTCCCTTTGTCGTTATCGTCATGCATAAACTTCATGCCAGGACAACCTAACGCCTTTTAAGCCTCGGTATAAAACGTAGGCTGGGAATGGGGGTATGCGCTGGGCGCATGGGGTGCTTTCGAATTAACTTAATGGAGGATTTCTTAAGAATGTTCAGGCAGCAAGGCGGTGTATCCAGCATGTGCTAAACGAGAGGTAGGCTAAGTCGGGGATTATATCCAGAATCGCTTTGGGGAGTGTCAGAAAAGCAAGGAGGGATGCTGATGCGAGCCCAGTCAATGGTGCCCAGGAGAGGACTTGAACCTCCACGTCCATACGGACACTAGCACCTGAAGCTAGCGCGTCTACCAATTCCGCCACCTGGGCGCATCATTTTTCACTTGTCAGTTGTGTTCGATTGGTGCCCAGGAGAGGACTTGAACCTCCACGACCATACGGTCACTAGCACCTGAAGCTAGCGCGTCTACCAATTCCGCCACCTGGGCGAACAACAACTTGAAAACACCCATCAACTCGTAAAAAGGGGATAACACGAGTTTGATTGGTGCCCAGAAGAGGACTTGAACCTCCACGTCCATACGGACACTAGCACCTGAAGCTAGCGCGTCTACCAATTCCGCCATCTGGGCAAGTGGCGCGTATGATACCCGTGTATTGCTTAAATGCAAGCGTTAAGCGCGGGTTTTCAGCGCCAAAATACGATAATCATAGCCAAGGTGGTTGGGTGATTGAAGTCACGGCGCTATACTGCGCGTATGACCAAACAAAACATGATTATTTTCAGCCGAGCGGATGCTGAAACCCCCCGCCCGCGACGTACCCCGTCCGCGCTTTTTTTATGCCTCCCGCCAACGCAATCAAGGATGTTGATCGCATGAAGTACTGGACCTTAAGTGATGATCCGCACGCCGAGCGCGAGGCGCACAAATACGACAACCCTGCGCCTAGCCGCGAGTATTTGCTGGCTGCGCTAGAGCAGCACGGCAAACCCATTACTCACGAAAAAATGAGTAGCCTGCTGGGCCTGGAAGACGAGGATCACCATGAAGCCGTGCGCCGTCGCTTAGCGGCTATGGAGCGTGACGGTCAGGTGTTGCGCGACCGTCGTGGGGCGTATGCACTGATTAACAAGCTTGATTTGGTGAAAGGTAAAGTGCTCGGCCACCGCGACGGCTTTGGCTTTTTATTGCGTGACGACGGCAAGAAGCCCGACCTCGTGTTGCCCCCGCGCCAAATGCGTCGCGTGTTTCACGGTGACCACGTGCTGGTACGGATTAGCGGTCGTGACCGCCGTGGTCGCGATGAAGCCACCATTGCGGATGTTATCTCGCGCAACACGCAAACCATCGTCGGTGTTTACCGCAGCAATACGCCTGAATTCGGGATCCTGATTCCGGAAAATCCGCGTATTACCCAGGAAGTGATTATTCCTCATAGCGCTTGCGGTGGTGCGCAAGACGGGCAGGTGATCTCGGCCAAGATTGTCCAGCAGCCGGCTACGCGTGTTCAGCCGGTCGGGGAGGTGATAGAGGTGCTCGGCGAGCGCATGGATCCTGGTATGGAAATCGATATCGCCATTCGCAGTTATGAAATCCCCGCCGAGTTTCCGCCCGAAGTGCTGGATCAAATCAGCGAGATTTCCGCGGAAGTGCTCGAAGACGATAAACAGCACCGGGTGGATCTGCGCGACACGCCGCTGGTCACCATTGATGACGAGTCGGCCAAGGACTTTGATGATGCCGTATGTGCCTGGCAAACCAAGTCAGGCAGCTGGAAGCTGTTGGTCGCCATCGCTGACGTCTCGCATTATGTGCGCCCCGGCACGCCACTTGACGACGAAGCGCGCACGCGGGGCAACTCGGTTTATTTCCCGGGTCAGGTAGTCCCCATGCTGCCGGAGCTGCTCTCCAATGGCCTTTGTTCGTTAAACCCGCATGTCGATCGGCTGGTCATGGTCTGCGAGATGAACATCTCGAAGACCGGTGCCATCAGCCGCTACCGTTTTTACGAAGCGGTGATGAACTCGCATGCGCGGCTTACCTATAACAAGGTGGCGGCAATCCTGGACGAGGAAAGCGACGAAGGCGAAGCGCTGCGCAAGGAACACTCAGCGCTGGTCAAACCGCTTAATAACATTCACGAGCTTTACAAATTACTGCGCAAAGCCCGTGAAGAGCGCGGTGCGATTGATTTCGATACCACCGAAACGGCGATTATTTTTAATGACGAGCGCAAGATCGACAAAATTGTGCCGCGTACCCGTAACGACGCCCATAAGCTTATTGAAGAGTGCATGTTGGCGGCGAACGTCGCCACCGCGCGTTTCCTGGATAAACACGATCTGCCGGCGCTTTATCGTATCCATGAACGGCCGACACCTGAGCGGCTCGATAAGCTGCGTTTGTTCCTGAATGAATTAGGGCTGTCGGTGGGCGGCGGTGATATGCCGACCCCTCAGGACTATCAGGCGCTGCGTGAGACCATCAAGGATCGTCCCGATTTCGATATCATCCAAACGGTCATGCTGCGCTCGATGAACCAAGCGGTGTACTCGCCGCAAAACGAAGGTCACTTTGGCTTGGCTTATCAAGCCTACGCGCACTTCACATCACCGATTCGCCGCTACCCTGACCTCTTGGTCCATCGGGCGATTCGCTCGGTGATTCGTGGGCCGCGACAAACCAACACCGTGTTGCGGGTAGAAGGTGCACCGGTTGAGCCGCCGAGCAAATGGTGCCCTTACACCTTCGAGAATATGCTTGAGCTTGGTGAGCACTGCTCGATGACCGAGCGCCGTGCTGACGACGCCACCCGCGACGTGGAAAGCTGGCTCAAGTGCGAGTTCATGTCCGACAAACTGGGCGAAACTTTCGACGGCACCATTGCCTCGGTGACTCAGTTCGGTCTGTTCGTGCGTCTCGATGCGTTTTACGTGGAAGGGCTGGTTCACGTCACGTCGCTACCGTCTGACTATTACCACTACGAGGCGGAAAAGCACCGCCTGAAAGGCGAGCGTACCGGTACCACTTACCGTCTGGGTGATGGCCTAAGCGTCCAAGTGGCACGTGTGGATATGGACGACCGCAAGATCGATTTTGCCCTGGCTGACGAGAAGCCGCGTCCGCGTCGCCAGCCGCGTAAAAAGCCATCGACCGAAGGCAGCAATAACGCTAGCAGTAAGGACAAGCCCGAGCGCCGAGGCCCACGCCGCACGCGCAAAGGGCCGCGTAAGCCATCACCGAATAAAGGCTGACTATGAAATCGGCAGCGTCCAAGAAGCGCCCGCGCACGCCGGATGGGCTGGATCAGGTGTACGGTGTACACGCCTTGCAAAGCCTGCTCGAACGCGGTGAAACGCCGAAGGAAATATGGGTGCAGCAAGGTGTCGGCAGCCGCTTGGGCGAGCTTTTAACCCAGGCGCGTAGCCAGGGGGCGCAGATTCAGGAGCATCCCCGGGCACTGCTCGACCAGCTAACTCAAGGGGCCGCCCATCAAGGGGTAGTGGCTTTTTGCCCACCGTTAACGCCTGAAAGCGAAGAGTCGCTTTGGCTTAAGTTGCGGGCGTGGCCGTCGTCCACGCCTCCGTTGCTGCTCGTGCTGGATGGCGTCACCGATGTACATAATTTCGGTGCTTGTTTGCGCAGCGCCGATGCGGCTGGTGCGCATGGTGTCATCGTGGCGAAAGATAAAGCCGCGCCGTTAAATGCGACCGTGCGTAAAGTGGCCTGTGGTGCAGCCGAAGTGGTGCCTGTTTATCAAGTCACCAATCTGGCCCGGGCAATGGCTAAGCTCAAAGACGCGGGCGTGTGGATTACCGGCGCCGCCGGTGAGGCCGACACCAGCGTATACGAGATTAATATGGTCGGCCCGACGGCGCTGGTCATGGGGGCTGAGGGGAAGGGCATGCGCCGCCTGACCCGCGAAGCGTGCGATAACCTCGCAAAACTGCCCATGGCCGGGCAGGTGTCGAGTTTGAACGTATCCGTCGCGGCAGGTATCTGCTTATTTGAAGCTGTGCGTCAGCGCCAGCTTGCAAGTTAACCCGGCCCCTTCTAGAATACATGCGCCCGTTTGCCTTGCAATCGGGCGCTCGTTCTTATGAACGGTGCTATGTACGGTTGTTACAGACCGTTGTTCTGCTTGATGCTGACGCCATTGATCTGATCAGTGTGCGAACCGCATTTCAGTTAACTCCTTGCTTCTATGTCGTTTTGCCAAGTGCGCTCGCATAAGAAGCTGTCAAACCGCAAGGAGATCCCATGCGTCATTACGAAATCGTGTTTATGGTCCACCCGGATCAAAGCGAGCAAGTCCCCGCGATGGTCGAGCGCTACACCAGCCTCGTCACCGAAAGCGGCGGCACTGTGCATCGCCTGGAAGATTGGGGCCGTCGTCACCTGGCTTACCCGATCAACAAGATCCATAAAGCCCATTACGTGCTGATGAACGTTGAATGTAACGGTGAGACGCTCGACGAAATCGAGAATATCTTCCGCTTCAACGATGCCATCATCCGCAGCTTGGTAGTGCGCTGTAAAGAAGCCGTTACCGAAGCGTCGCCGATGATGAAGCCGGCAGAAGAAAAGCGTCCGCGTCGCGAAGAAAAACCGCGCGCTGAAGCAGACACCGAAACTGCCTGAATTTATTCACTGCACGTAATTTAAGGAGCTTATTCCATGGCACGTTTTTTCCGTCGCCGTAAGTTTTGCCGCTTCACAGCCGAAGGCGTCAAGCAGATCGACTACAAAGATCTCGACACGCTGAAGGCTTACATCACCGAAACCGGTAAGATTGTCCCGAGCCGTATTACCGGCACAAGAGCTCGCTACCAGCGTCAGCTGGCAACGGCTATTAAGCGTTCGCGCTACTTGGCGCTGCTGCCCTACTCCGACAGCCACCAGTAAGCGCTTAACGTGATGCTAGCACTGGCGCGATGGCTAATGCGTGGCACGCCCTACGCCGCAGGCGGGGCAGCGCTCGCAAGCTTCGTGCCCTGGCTATTTTGGCTAGGTGCCGCTATCAGTGCATTGGTAACGCTCCGTCGCGGGTTCGCGTCAGCGTTACCGGTGACCATAGCGGCGGCACTGCCAGCGGGTATGTGGTGGGTGCAGGGCGATGTGATTCCGCTTGCCAGTATATTGCTGGTGACGCTGATGGCCGTTGTTCTGCGCGAGCGAATGCGCTGGGGTGAAGCGCTCATACTGGGCTCAATCGCCGCTGCTGTGATGGTGCAAATCGGCATTTTTAGCCCGCCGGCGGGTACCGAGCAAATGCTCGAACAGCTACGACAAAGCTCGCAAGAAATCGACCAGATGCTCAATGAGTTCGCCAACCAAGGCTACGATACCCAGCGCTTAGCCGGGCTCGTCGTTGGTGGTGTAACCGGGTTTGTGGTGTTGCTTGCCGCGGTTGCCTGCTTGGCGCTCGCACGGAGCTGGCAAGCCGGGCTTTATAACCCCGGGGGCTTTCGTGCAGAGTTTCATGGCCTGCGTTTAACACCGAAAGAACTCATTTTGCTGGTTGTCTTGAGTGTTATCAGCATGGTGTTGGGTATTTCGGCGTTGGCGATGCTGGCATGGATCCCGCTGCTAGTGGCTGGCATTGCATTAGTGCATGGTATTGTTGGAATAAAGGGGATGAACGGGCTGTGGCTGGTGGCTTTTTATGTGCTGCTAATCACGACCTGGCCCACGATTCTCATTGTGCTGCTGTTGGGGCTGATTGATACATTCGCGAACATTCGCGCACGCCTTGCCCGCAGCAATTGACTAGAGGTTTACGAGATGGAAGTCATTCTGCTCGACAAGATTGGTAAGCTGGGCGGCCTAGGTGACAAGGTCACCGTCAAGCCTGGTTATGGTCGTAACTACCTAGTGCCTTACGGCTTAGCGGTACCGGCGACTAAAGATAACGTTGCAGCTTTTGAAGCGCAGCGTGCTGAGCTCGAAGCCCAAGCGGCAGAGCGCAAAGCAGAAGCCCAAGCGCGCGCTGAGCAGCTCAACGACATCGAACTGTCGTTGGTCTCCAAAGCAGGCGATGAAGGCAAGCTGTTTGGTTCCATTGGTCCCCGCGATTTGGCAGACGCCATTTCGTCTGCAGGCTTCGACATCGCCAAGAGCGAAGTTCGTATGCCTCTCGGGCCGATTCGCCAGACAGGCGAGTACGACATCTCACTTCACTTGCACGCTGAAGTGGACGCCGTTGTACGCGTGGTGGTCGTCGCAGAGTAATCGCTGCGCGTTCATCAACGTCTTAAAGGGCGCGGGCAACCCCCGCGCCCTTTATTATTGTTAGCCTGTTGGTCAAGGCGACGCTTTGGGTAGTGATGAGCGGCGTTCGCCGCTAAGATTAGGCGCCTATCGGCCATTAGCCTTTACCCCCGCTGATTAGAGGCGTTAACAAGAGGAACTTGCTATGCAGGACCAGCCACCCGCTGATCAGGAAACGGCAGCGCTCAAGCTGCCGCCCCACTCGCTAGAAGCGGAGCAGTCGGTGCTGGGTGGGCTAATGCTGGATAACCAGGCCTGGGATCATATTTCCGACCGCTTAGTCGCCGATGATTTTTATCGCTATGAACACCGCCTGGTGTTCAACGTGATGATCCATCTGGCCGAGTCGGGACAGCCAATGGATGTGGTGACCCTCTCTGAAGCGCTGGAAGACCGCGACCAACTGGACACGGTGGGCGGGCTGGCCTTTCTGGCGGAGCTGGCGAGGAACACCCCCTCAGCGAGCAATATTCGGGCCTACGCCGATATCGTGCGCGAGCGCGCGACACTGAGAAAGCTGATCCGCGCTGCTAACCAGATCGCCGAAGGCGCGTTTGCTCCCCAGGGGCGGCCCGCCGATGAATTGCTCAACGAAGCCGAGCGCCTGGTATTCCAAATTGCCGAGGAGCGCCCCAAAACCGGCGGCCCCATTGGCATGAGCGACCTGTTGACCAAGGCGGTCGACCGTATCGACGAGCTGTTCAATCTCAAAGGGGAAATGACCGGTTTGTCATCGGGCTTTCGTGACCTCGATGGCATGACCTCGGGGCTTCAGCCGTCTGACCTGGTGATTATTGCCGGGCGTCCGTCAATGGGCAAGTGTTTGATGAGTGGGTCGCGACTGGTAGACCCTGACACTGGCGCGCTGGTCACGATTGATGAACTAGTGGCTCGTCAACAAGCACCGCTTCTAACACTAACCGATGATTTCAAACTGAAGCAATCATGTGCATCGGCGTTTGTCGATGACGGTAAAAAGCCCGTTTTTCGTGTGCGTACCGTGACAGGGAGAGAAGTTGCCACAACGCTGACGCACCCGTTTTTAACCGGAGATGGCTGGCAGCCGCTGGAAAAGATAGCCGTTGGCGAGCGCATTGCTGTGCCTCGTGAGATACCGGTGTTTGGTCATGACGCCATGCCTGAGCACCAAGTGAAAACCTTGGCTTTTATGTTGGCTGATGGCGGCACAACACAAACCTGCCCCATGTTCACCAATAACAGCCCGGAATTGCGTGCTGATTTTACCCAAGCGGTGAGTCATTTCCCTGGCGTAACGTGTCGCTTGGTTGAAAGTGCCGAAAAAGGGGCTGACCGGGCACCTGTCTTGCGGGTGAGTAGGGATGCAGCCCGCTTTCACCCTTTGAGGGAGCAGTTTTCACAAACACTGCGTGAGAAACTTCAGGCCAAGAACATAACCGGGGAAGCGCTTGCCTCGTTGCTAAATGTGAGTAAAGCAGCGGTGAGTGCCTGGTGTAACGGAAACGCTGTTCCCGTTCAGACAACGTACATGCGTCTTTGCGAGACGTTGAACATGCCTTTGATGGGTGACAACCTTGCATCTGACTATAGCGCTGTTGCAAAAAATGCGCCGAACCCTGTCAGGCAGTTTCTTGAAGCGCACGGTGTATGGGCAAAAAAGGCACTGCACAAGCGGATGCCAGACGGCATATTTCGTTTACCTAAACAGCAGTTAGCCCTATTTCTAAACCGCCTCTTTGCCTGCGATGGCAGCGCCTTTGTACAGGCAAATGGCCAAGGCCGTATCAGCTATGCCTCCTCAAGCCGTGAACTGATCCGCGATGTACAGCACTTGCTACTGCGTTTTGGTATTTTGAGCAAAATTCGTGAGAAGCAGAATCACTATGCCAATCTGCGCCAATCACCCTGGGAGCTTGAGATAATCGACCAGGCAAGCCAAAAACGCTTTATCCAAGACGTTGGTATCTTTAGTAAAGAGCAGGCCTTAGAAGCGCTTGGCGACTGTCTTAACACTAAGCGCACGCACAGTAACCGCGATAGCTTGCCAAAATCGGTCAATCGCTATGTGCTTGCTAAAAAAGGAGAACGTTCTTGGAGCGAGCTGTTCGCGCAATCGGATGAACCCTTGCCGGTTGGTTATAACTCGCATTTGTCAGGCCGAAGTGAGCGTTTCCTATCGCGCCAACGAGCTGCCGAGTATGCCCGCCTGTTAGAGGGGGATGTATACCTCGAAAATTTAGCTTCATCCGATGTTTATTGGGATGAGGTTGTCGCCATCGAGCCGCTCGGTATGCAGCAGGTTTATGACTTGACGGTAGATGACACTCACAACTTCGTCGCGGAAGATATTTGTGTTCATAACACCACCTTCGCCATGAATCTGGTGGAGCACGCGGTAATTGCGAGTGACAAACCGGTGATGGTATTTTCCATGGAGATGCCCGCCGAATCGTTGATGCTGCGGATGCTGTCCTCCCTAGGGCGTATCGACCAGACTCGGGTGCGTACCGGTCAGTTGGAAGATGAAGATTGGCCGCGCCTGACCTCAGCGGTGAATCTGTTAAAAGATAAGCAGCTGTTTATTGACGATACCGCGGCGCTATCGCCCAATGAAATGCGCTCGCGTATTCGCCGCGTGGTGCGTGAGCACGGCAACATGGCGTTGATTATGATCGACTATCTGCAGCTGATGCAGATTACCGGCTTTTCCGAAAACCGTACCGGTGAGATCTCTGAAATTTCCCGTTCATTGAAAGGTTTGGCGAAAGAATTCAACTGCCCCGTGGTGGCACTGTCGCAGCTTAACCGCTCGCTTGAGCAGCGTCCCAATAAGCGTCCGGTCATGTCGGATCTACGTGAATCGGGCGCGATTGAACAGGATGCAGACGTTATCGCCTTCGTTTATCGCGATGAAGTCTATAATCCGGATAACCCTGATAATCAGGGCATTGCCGAGCTGATTATTGGTAAGCAGCGTAACGGCCCCATTGGCACCGTGCATATGGCCTTTATCGGCCGGTATACACGCTTTGAAGATCTGGCGCCGGATAGTTACGGTGAAGCCTTTGGCGACTAACTTGAGCCTATGGGTTAAGTTCGTATAATGCTCAGCGCATTAGCAAATAGAAGGGGAGCACAACATGGCAGGTGGTTTTCGGCGCGGCAATCGTCAGCGTCTACCCAAGTTAGAAGCGCGTGGCGAATTGCAATCGCTTGAGCGTGAAGGGCCGTTTAAAGAGTGGCTGGGCATGCCGGATCTGTACCGGTATTACATAGAGGTCGATGGCGAAAAATACAGCTATCAAACCGAAGACTCTGAGGTGCCGGTCAAGGTAGGCGATAAGGTGGTGTTTCGTTACAAGCAGACCAAAGCGGGTAACTGGATTGACCGTAATTCGTTAGGCAAAGCGATCGACCCCTCCGAATACCAATAGCCAGCTGTTTGCCGGGCAGGCGTCTCTTTGCGAGCTGTTCACGTGCTCTCTATCAGGCGCTCGCCTTAAGCGCTTGCCTATGGAACTCTCCTAGCGTGTTATCGTCATAATCACGACATCCTAGTGCAACAAAAATGCCATTACTTTTGGGCATGCTGTGTTGCTGACTACCTAATAATCTAGGAGAGAACCATGGAAATGAAGGCGCTCAAGGCGTTCGTTGCCAGCCACGATAATTTTGAAATACGCGTTATCAGCCATGCGGGCAGCCGTTATTATCAAGTCGAGCTAGAAGACGTCGAAGGCGAACGGCATATGTTGACCCAGCGGGGGAAGCCGATGATGTATCGCGCTTTAGACGACATCTATTTAGAGCTCAAGCGTGCCGGTATTCACCGTGCGTATCTGGTTCAGCATGTGGCACACGATGAAATGATCGGCCGTGAGGCGCATTACAGTGCCCCATTAAGCTCACGCATGCCGCTGGTTTTTTGAGCATTATGACGGTTTGCTAGCACGCTTTTCCCACCATTGACCCAGCCGCACGCGGCGACGGGCGAACCACCGATAGCCCATATTAAGCCCCCACCTTAATCCCGGCAGGCACGATAGCCACACAAGCCGCCGGTATCCTAGAACGGCATACAAAGCGCGACTCGCTTCCATGCCGACATACCAATTTCCTTGACTATCTTTTACGTGAAGTAGCCCCATCATGGTGTCGAACTCGTGACCCTCGTGGGTGGCGTTGAATTCCGCACTCTGAATATCCACTAGTTTGACGCGGTTCTGGTAGTGATGGCGGGAAAGCCACTCAACCTCCACGCGGCAAAAAGGGCAGTGGCCGTCGTGGAAAAGCGTGACAGGCGCGCTGGCGTTAAGCGGGGTAAAACGACTCATGGAGTGGCCTCCGTTGCGTAGCCAGATGTATGGCAGGCTTGGCCGTAGCCCGGTGAGGTTTCAAGCTGGGCAAGGAACTGCTCTGCTTGTTGGTGAATTGCCGCGCGCTTGTCTGGCTTCATGCGCGAAAGCGATCCATAGATCAATTTCATCCGCGGATTTTGGCTCAGCTTGTCACGGTGGCGTTCTAAAAAATGCCAATACAAGCTGTTAAAAGGACAGGCCTTTTCACCCGTCACTTGGTTGGGGGAGTAGCGACAGTGTTGGCAGTGATCCGACATTTTGTTGATATATTTGCCTGACGCGCAGTAGGGCTTCGAGCCCATTAAGCCGCCGTCAGCGTGAAGCACCATGCCCAGGGTATTGGGCAACTCGACCCATTCGCAGGCATCGACATACACCGCCAAATACCAATCGCACAGCGCCTCGGGCTTAACCCCGCACAGCAGCGCAAAGTTGCCGGTCACCATCAGCCGTTGAATGTGATGGGCGTAACTGTTCTCCATGGTCATTTCAACGGCGCGCCGCAGGCAGTGCATGTCGGTATTGGCGTCCCAGTAAAACGCCGGGAGGTCGCGCTCAAAGCCCAGGTGATTGCCGCGTTTATAGGCGGGCATTTGCGTCCAATACAGCCCACGTACGTATTCCCGCCAACCCAATATTTGGCGAATAAACCCCTCCACTGCATTGATCGGCGCTTTGCCCTGAACGTAGCGCTCTTCTGCCGCTTGGCAGACTTCCTGAGGCGTTAGCAGGCCGATGTTGAGCGCCGCCGATAGGCGTGAGTGAAACAAAAACGCGGAGCTCTCACTGATGGCATCTTGATAGCGACCAAAATCGGCTAAGCAGTGCTCCAGAAAATGGCGTAAATCCCCCAACGCTTGGCGACGCGTCACCGGCCAATTAAACGTCGCTAGATCGCCCATATGGTCGGGAAAGTGGCGCGTTGCCGCATCGAAGGCGGCACGCGTCAGCGCGTCGGGTTCGTGGAGGGGTGGGGTGGGAAACAACAGATCGCGCTGGATCGGCTCGCGGTTATCGTGATCAAAATTCCATTGCCCGCCCACCGGTTCACCGTTCTCCATCAACAGCCCCGTGCGTTTGCGCTGTTCACGGTAGAAGTATTCTAAGCGCAGCTGCTTGCGACTTTGTGCCCACAGGCTGAAGTCGTCGGGAGTGGTAAAAAAGCGGTCATCTTCGAGTAAATGCCAGGGCAGATCGGCGGTTTGGCGATCTTGCATGGCGCTATAAAGCCGCCATTCGCCAGGGCGCGCCACGCGTATTCCATCGCAGCCGTAAAGCGTGGCTAGGCGCTCCGCCTCCTCGATCAGTGTCTGACAGTTGTCGGTATCGTCTAACTCGCTGTAGTGAACCTGAAAGCCTGTCTCGCGCAGCTGTTGAGCAAAGTGGCGCATGGCCGCAAAAAACAGACCAATTTTATGGATATGATGGGGCACGTAATGGGCTTCTTGCGTCACTTCGCAAAGAGCCACCACGGCGTTGTCAGGCGCATCGCGAAGGGTGGCCAGCGATAATGACAGCTGGTCGCCTAATATAAGCAGCAAGGGCTTAGACATGAGTTGTCCCAAATATGTACAAATAATGTTGATAGTATAACTTTATATCACCGCTTTGCCGAAAAGTGATACGATTTAGTTTCTATTAGGCGTCGTTAGCAGGAGTGAATGTCATGACCGAGCAAGTAGCAAAGGATCAGCCGGGCGAAGGTCGTCTTGCGCATGCCCCCAGTGACCATCCCCCTGTGCCCCGCGCGAAAGTCGGTGTGGTACTAGCGAATTTAGGCACCCCCGATGCCACCGACTATTGGTCGATGCGTCGTTACTTAAGCGAGTTTTTGTCCGATAAACGGGTGGTGGATTACGCCGGTTGGAAGTGGCAGCCGCTGCTGCAACTGATCATCTTGACCAAGCGCCCATTCTCATCGGGTAAAGCCTACAAAAGCATTTGGAACAACGAGCAAAACGAAAGCCCGCTATTAACTACCACTCGGGCGCAGACGCAGAAAATGACCGAGCGCTTAAAAGCACTCTACGGTGACGATGTCGAAGTTGATTTCTGTATGCGCTACGGCAACCCCTCGACGGAAAGCGTGCTAACGCGGTTGAAAGATAAGGGCTGCGAAAAAATCGTGTTCTTCCCGCTTTACCCACAGTACGGGTCGCCCACCACGGCTACCGCTAACGACCAGGCATTTCGCACGTTGATGAAGATGAAATGGCAGCCGTCAATCCGTACCGTGCCGGCTTATTTTGATCACCCCGCGTATACCGACGCATTGGCCAACTCAGTGCGTGAAGCCTACGAAGGATTTACATCGCGGCCGACCAAGCTAGTGGCGAGTTACCATGGTGTACCCGAGCGTTATTTGCTCGAAGGCGACCCCTACCACTGCCAGTGTCAGAAAACCACGCGTCTTCTGCGGGAGAAGCTGGGCTTCAGTAAAGAAGAAGTCGATACTGCTTTCCAGTCACAGTTTGGGCCCGAAAAATGGGTGGGGCCGCAAACCGTTAACCACGTGGCGGAACTAGCCAAGCAGGGGCATAAGCACATCGCCATCCTGTCGCCCGCGTTCTCCTCGGACTGTGTGGAAACGCTGGAAGAAATCAAAGAAGAGATCCATGACAGCTTCATGGAGGCCGGCGGTGAAACCTTTAGTTATATACCCTGCTTGAACGACCGAGATGATCACATCGAGGCGCTTCTCGCCGTGGTTAATAACGAACTGTCAGGATGGTTGCCGCGACATTAGGGCCTAAGCTTACTTTAAGGGTTTTATGTAATTTTTCACTTATCTTCTACGTACCAGCCACCTGCGGGTGGCTTTTTTGTGCCTGTCTAGTGATGCCCACCGATGGGCACAACCTATGCCGAGTAAATTAAAAAACCGTTACAAATTGTTTGTCATGTACAATTCTTGTACTATACAGGGTAGACGATTAACGTTAATAAAACGCCGCCAGCGGTTACAGCGAGCATCAATATGGCCCATCAACATCATTTGCCGCAAAAAGCCTGCGTTCACTGCCAGCGCCCATTTAGCTGGCGAAAGAAATGGGCGCGATGCTGGGACGAGGTTCGCTACTGTAGCAAGCGCTGTCAGCGTGATGCCCGGATAGCAAAGCGCGCTGAGGAGACAAGAGCATGAACAGCACGGTCGATGTCGTCTGGTTGCGCGATGATCTCAGAGTATCGGACAACCCGCTGCTGCACTTTGCCGATCTGCCGGAGCATCTCGTCTGCCTTTACGTACTTGATGAGGCATGGCTGGCACCTCTGTTCGACGATCCTGCCGAGACGCGTATCGGCCCTGCCAGGTTACGTTTTCTGTGGCAGTGCCTAATGGAGCTGCGCGGTGAGCTGTTACAGCGGGGGAGTGATTTGCTGGTGCGCATTGGCAAGCCGGCCGAGGTGGTCGTGTCGCTAGCCGAGCAGTTGCAGGCACGCAGCGTGCGGGTCGCTCAGCACGTTGGGGTCGAAGAAACCCAGCAGATTAAGGCGGTTAAGCAAACGCTTCCGTCTACCACCGAGCTTCAATGCTATGAAAGCGGCCGTTTGATCGATCAAAGCTCGCTTCCGTTTGCGTTGGCTGAGTTGCCAGGGAGTTTTTCGGCGTTTCGTCGCCAGGTTGAGCAACACTGCGAGATTCCGCCCAGCCATATCCCGCCGTTTACTTTGCCTGCCTGGCCGGATGCGCCGCGTGGCTTTCCACCGTTGAGACAGGTCTGTAAAACCAGTGCTGATTGGCGACCCGATCCGCGACAAGGACTTCACTATGTGGGTGGAGAGGCGGCCGGCCGCGAGCGGCTAAATCATTTCGTGTGGCGTCAGCATGGCCCAGCGACTTATAAGAAAACCCGCAACGGTTTATTGGGGGCCAATTTTTCAACCCGGTTTTCTCCCTGGCTAGCCCGTGGCTGTTTATCCGCGAGGCAGGTGCAAGCAGAAGTTAACGCTTGGGAATCAGAACATGGCAGCTGTGAATCCAGCTACTGGATTGGTTTTGAACTGCTGTGGCGGGAATACTTTTTACGCGCCGCGCAGTTGGAAGGTGAGGCGCTATTCGGCCAAGCGCAACTTCCCCCGACGAATGCCGATTTTGACGCCTGGCGCGATGCCAGCACCGGGGTGCCGTTTATCGATGCTGCGATGCTGGAACTACGCAGCACCGGCTGGATTTCCAACCGCGCTCGCCAGAACGTCGCCAGTTTCCTGGTTAAAGACTTGGGTGTGGATTGGCGTTTGGGCGCTGCTTGGTTTGAGCACTGCCTGCTGGACTACGATGTTGCGAGCAACTGGGGTAACTGGCGTTACATTGCCGGAGTAGGGCGCGATCCACGCCAGGATCGTTACTTTAATGTGCTCAAGCAGGCGGGCCACTATGACCCTAAAGGCCTCTATGTCGCCCACTGGCTCCCGGCGCTTGATACCTTGCCCTATGGGCTCGAGCGGCAGCAGCCTTGGCGGGCAGCGCCCGCTCAGTTTACGCCGCCGCGTACCCAGCCTGATACCTGGGCACGTTGGTTAATCGACCCAAGTTAATTGTGAAAGCTGAAAGGGGTTGTTTCCGGCTCACATATCCGGCGCTGATAAGTCCTCGCCGGGCTAGTAACCAGCATCGTTCTGCGCGATCATCAGCGCAGACAAGGACTGCTCTGAGGAAGGAATGATGTTGGATAAAAAGGTGATAAATCGCTCGGCCCGTGCCGTGCTGGGCATGACCGCTATGCTGATGCTGAGCTCGCCGGGGCTTGCCAATCAGCAGTTGATGACCGAAGTAGACGCTGAGGTAGCTCAAGAAGTACAGCACTCAAGCTTTAATCAGTGGCGAGAGGCATTTCGGCGCTACGCCAAGCAGCAAGGTATAAGCGAAGCCACGCTACGCGACGCCTTTGACGGGGTGCGCTATCGCGAACGCATCATTGAGCTGGATCGCTACCAGCCCGAATTTGTCCGCCCTATTTGGGAATACTTGGATACCGCCGTCTCCAGCACACGCATTAATAACGGGCAGGATCGCCTTGCGGAACATCGCAGCACCGCGGCGCAAATGGAGCAGCGCTACGGGGTTCCCGCCGAGATTATTGTCGCGATCTGGGGCATTGAAAGTAACTACGGCAGCAATTTCGGCGATTTCTCGACGTTAGAAGCACTCGCGACGCTCGCCTATGATGGTCGTCGTCAGCAATTTGCCCGCGGGGAATTGCTGGCGGCCTTGCGGATTATTCAGCAAGGCGACATTGCCGCTGAGCAAATGCGCGGTTCCTGGGCGGGGGCCATGGGGCATACCCAATTTATTCCGAGCAGTTTTGAAGCCTACGCTGTTGACGGTGACGGCGACAACCGCCGCGATATTTGGCAGAGCATTCCGGATGTCATGGCGTCTACGGCCAACTACCTGGCGCGCGCAGGTTGGCAGCGAGGCCAGCCCTGGGGCGTGGAAGTGACCTTGCCGAATGATTTTGACTATGCTCAAACCGGGCGCCGCTCAAGCCAAGCGTGGGCAAATCAAGGCGTAGAGGCCATTGACGGCGAGCTTCCCCGGTTTGATAGCGCCGCAGTGATCGTCCCTGCCGGCGCACAAGGGCCAGCCTTTATAGTGGGGCCTAACTTCCGCGCGATTCTGCGCTATAACAACGCCACCAGCTATGCCCTGGCGGTGGGAACGCTGAGCGATGCCATTGCCGGGCGCGACGGTATTCAGCAGAGCTGGCCGCGTGAACAGGCACCTTTAACCCGCGACGATGTCCAAGCGCTGCAGCGGTACCTTAACCAAGCAGGGTATAACGTTGGTGGTGCCGATGGCATCATGGGGCCCAATACCCGCCAGGGTCTGCGCGCGTTCCAGCGTGATGCAGGGTTGACCCCCGACGGCTTTGCCACGCAATCGTTGCTTGAGCGTCTGCGCCGAAATGCCGACTAGCGCTTATAGAGCGCTTGATAAAGCAATTTATTGATTAAATAGCTATTGATTGAGGGGTGCCAAGTTACAAGACGCCCCTCTTTTCAATGAAACCGTTATAGGAAGAATTTATGCCCAACGTGATGATGACGTTGATAAGTAGTATCGCCCTTGCTGCGGCAATGGTCAGCAGCCAGGCAGTCGCCAGTGACGATAATGTGTTTGGCTGGGTAGAAAAAGCCACCCTTCAACCCTGGGGCACCGAAGTCAAAGCCAAGCTCGACAGCGGGGCGTTAACTTCGTCGCTGGATGCCCGGGACATCGAGATGTTCGAAAAAGACGACGAAGACTGGGTACGCTTTCGCCTTAAGCTCGAAGACCAGGAAAGCGGTGAGGTTTTCAGCGATGTATTAGAGCGTCCGCTTTACCGCGAACTGAGAGTCCGCGGCGCGGGTGGCCTAGATGAGCGCCCTGTCGTGCTACTCAATGTGTGCATGGGCGACACGGTCTACGAAGAACAGTTTAGCCTGCGCAACCGTGAAGAAATGAACTACCCGCTACTGTTAGGGCGGCGCACGATCAGCCACCTCGGCCTGCTTGATGTGCGCGAAACCTTCATGCAAGAGCCTGACTGCGGCGATGACGCAGACGTGGTCGCCCATGACCCCGATAACGATGACCCCAGCGACAAAAGCTAATTGCTGGGGCTAAAAAAGCCGCGATAACAAAGCGGTAACGGCGGTCTCAACGCGCAAAATACGCGGGCCCAGGTGCATGCCTTGGCAGCCCGCGTCCAACAGCTGATCCACTTCCCAGTCAATAAACCCTCCCTCGGGGCCGATAAATAACACCGTTTCCTCGTTGATGCCCCTGGGGCATGGGTTCGCCATGCCTGGGTGGGCAACAAGGCCGCGCCCTTGGGCGAGTAACGATGGCAGGTGTTCATTGAGAAACGCCCGAAAGCCTTTGACTAAAGTCACGCTGGGCAGCACGGTATCGCGGGCTTGCTCAAGGCCTAACACCAAATGTTGGTGTATCTTGTCAGTTCGCAGTTCGGGCGATTGCCAATAGCTTTTTTCTACCCGCTTGGTGTGCAGCAGCGTAATACGCTTAACACCCAGCGCGGTGACGTGTTCCAGCGTGCGAGCCAACATGCGCGGCCGCGGTAATGCCAGCACCAAATGCACGGGTAATGCTGGTGGGGGTGGCTCACTCAAGTGGGCCCACCTGAGCGCTGCATGATCCGGCTCAAGCGCGGTCAGTTCGGCCTTGCCGATCAGGCCGTTGGTGCAGCCGATGGTGAGAGTGTCGCCCGGTTGGGCGCGGTGTACCTTGCGTAGGTGCTCCAAACGACGTTGATCGTGAAGTAACGCCTGGCCGTCATGGGTAACATTATGGGGTTCGAGTAAAATCAGGTTCATGGGGGCGGTGAGTCAGTCAGTCGTTGGTTAAGGCGTCGCCAGTCACGTTTATAATGAGTGAATATCGATACATAGCTTGCATGGACGCGTGGTGCAGGCACAATACCAGCAACGGGAAGCAAAGCCCTATTGTGTTTAAGGAGAATCGCCGTGCGCGTCATTCGTAAATATGCCAATCGCAGATTGTATGATACCCAGCAAAGTCGTTACGTAACGTTGGAGGATCTGCGTCGTTTGATTCTTGAGGAAGAGCCGTTTCGGGTGGAGGATGCCAAAAGCGGTGAAGACCTCACGCGCACCATTTTATTGTCGATTATTATCGAGCAAGAACAGGCCGATAGCGAAGCGGAAGTGTTCTCCAATGACCTGCTCGCGCAGCTGATTCGCGTCTACGATATGTCGTCGCCTCTGCCGCTGGCGCGCTACCTGGAGCAGGGCACGCAGATTATGATGGAGCAGCAAAAGCGCATGCAAAGCCAGTGGCAGCAAGCCATTCGCCATACGCCGATGGAATTTATGCGCGAACTGGCCGAGGAGAACATGCGCTTTTGGCAGAAAACCATGAACCAAGCGCCGCCCTCCGGTAAGCACGATAGCGACGGCGATACAGGTCAGAGCGGCAAGGCTAAAAGCGGCAAGAGCAAGGCCCAGAACGACAAGTCAGAAAACGACAAGTCATCGTAAGCGCCGCGCGGACAAGCTGTGGCATAATGCCGCGATTAATTTGCTCTTCCGCATAAGAAGGATATTCATGAAGGTTTTGATGATAGGCGGCGGCGGTCGCGAGCACGCCTTGGCGTGGAAACTAGCGCAGTCCTCGCGCGTATCGCAAGTGTTGGTGGCTCCGGGCAACGCGGGGACGGCCAGTGAAGAAAAGCTGACCAATGTTGCCATTGAAGCAACGGATATCGCCGGGCTGGTGGAATTGGCTCGCCAAGAGGCTGTGGCGCTCACGGTGGTGGGCCCGGAAGCACCGCTTGTCGAAGGCGTGGTGGATGCGTTCCAGGCGGCGGGGTTAACCATTTTTGGCCCGACTCAGGCAGCCGCCCAGCTAGAGGGCTCTAAGTCGTTCACCAAAGACTTCCTGGCACGCCACGCGATTCCCACCGCTGATTATCAAACCTTCACCGCCGTCGAGCCGGCGCTGGCCTACCTGGCTAAAGTAGGCGCACCCATTGTTATCAAAGCCGACGGTTTAGCCGCGGGTAAAGGCGTTATTGTGGCAATGAGCGAGGCTGAGGCCGAAGCCGCGATTCGCGACATGCTGGAAGCCAACGCCTTTGGCGATGCGGGCGCGCGCGTGGTGATCGAAGAATTTTTGGACGGTGAAGAAGCCAGCTTTATCGTCATGGTCGACGGTGAAAACGTGGTGCCCATGGCCACCAGCCAGGATCATAAACGCGCTTACGATGGTGACAAAGGGCCGAATACCGGCGGCATGGGTGCCTATTCACCCGCACCGGTGGTCACGCCAGAGGTGGATGCGCGCATTATGCAGCAGGTAATCCTGCCCACCGTTAAGGGGATGGCTGCTGAAGGTCACGCCTACTGTGGGTTTCTCTACGCCGGGCTGATGATTGATGGCGAGGGCAACCCCAAGGTAATCGAGTATAATTGCCGTTTTGGCGACCCGGAAACACAGCCGATTATGCTGCGCTTGACTTCCGACTTGGCCGCTTTGTGTCTCGCCGGTGCGCAGGGCCAGCTTGCCGGACAACAGTGCCAGTGGGACCCACGCGCCGCCGTGGGCGTGGTGCTGGCAGCCGGTGGCTACCCAGACAGCTACCGCAAGGGCGATGTCATTCATGGCATCGCAGCGGCCGAGCGCCACGGCTGTAAAGTCTTTCATGCCGGTACCCAGCACAATGACCAAGGTGATGTCATCACGGCAGGTGGGCGCGTGCTGTGCGTTACCGCATTAGGCGATAGTGTCTCTCAAGCCCAACAGGCGGCGTACCAGGGGGTTGATGAAATTCATTGGGAAGGCGTTATCTGCCGCCGTGATATTGCTTACCGTGCGATTGCGCGCGAAGGTTGACGCTCCAAAACACGCACGGTCATTCTGCCGCGACGGCCAATCGCAACAAGGATAATACGATGGAACGGGTTCAGCTTGATTTTCCCGACGCGGCGATTATCCATCGCCATGCGCTGAGCGTCCGCGTCTCGGATATGAACTACGGTCGTCATCTCGGCCACGATGCCCTGGTGTCGCTTCTCCATGAGGCGCGCATTCAAGCCTTTGCCGCCATCGACCTTCCTGAATGGGATATGCACGGCTACCCGAGTGTGGTGGCCGACCTAGCAGTGCAGTATCAAAGCGAAGCGCGCTGGCCTGATGCCCTGGTGATCGACACCGCCGTGCCGACGCCCGAGGGTAAGGCGTTAACCATCTATCAGCGCATCGCCCATGCCGAAAGTGGCAAGCCCGTGGCGACTGCACGTGTCAATCAACTGCTTATTGACCTGGCGTCGGGTCGCCCTGTGGCGATACCCGAGGCGGTGGCGCAAGCATTAGCGCAAGCGAGAGGCACCTGATGTCACGTGAATATCCCATCATAGCCATCACCGGCTCGTCGGGGGCGGGCACGACCACCGTTCGGCGCAGTTTTGAACGAATGTTCCTGCGCGAAGATGTGCATGCCGCGATGGTCGACGGCGATGCCTTTCATCGCTACTCCCGTGATGAACTGCACCGCATGTTTCGTGAAGAGCCTGAGCGAAAAAACGAACTGTCGCATTTTGCCGTGGAAGCCAACCTGCTGGATCGCCTCGAAGGCATGTTTATCGAATACGGCGAGCACGGCACCGGCACCTTCCGCCACTACATTCACGCCGAAGATAAGCAAAGAATTGAGGCGGGGTATCAGGTCGGCACCTTCACCGAATGGCAGCCGCTTCCCTGCGGCACCGACTTGTTGTTTTACGAAGGCTTGCACGGTGGCCTGGTGACGGAAGAATACGACATCGCCCGGCATGTTGACCTGCTGGTGGGGGTGGCGCCCACCATGAACCTGGAATGGATTCAGAAAATTGACCGGGATACCAAGATGCGCGGTTATTCCCAGGAAGCAGTGATCGACACCATACTGGGCCGCATGAATGACTACGTGCACTACATCCAGCCGCAGCTTTCGCGCACCCACATTAATTTTCAGCGCGTGCCCACGGTGGATACCTCCAACCCATTCGAGGTGCAGGATATTCCCACCGATGCAGAGTCATTTGTGGTCATTCGCTTCCGCGACCCGTCGACGGTGGATTTTCCCTGGCTGCTGGCGATGATTAAAGATTCCTTTATGACCCGCCCCCATACCCTGGTAGTACCCGGCGCGCGGATGTCGCTGGCCATGGAGCTTATATTGGCTCCTCTGGTGCGCCACTTGTTGTCGCAGCGTCGTTTTCGTTAGGGTTTTTAGAACCTCAATGCCTGTTATCAGGTTACGCGCATAAAGGAGCTTTTTATGGACTGCCTATTTTGTCGCATGATTAACCGCGAAATCCCCGCGGATATCGTCTACGAAGACGAGCATGTGCTGGCCTTTAACGACATTAATCCCCAAGCGCCAACGCATCAGCTGATCATTCCTAAAAAGCATATTGCCACGCTTAATGATATCCACACCGATGACCTGAATATCGTCGGGCGCTTGCAATATACCGCCGCACAGCTCGCCAAAGAACAAGGTTTTGCCGAAGATGGCTATCGCGTGGTGATGAACTGCAACGAAATGGGGGGCCAAACGGTCTACCATATTCACATGCATTTGCTCGGCGGGCGTGAGTTTACTTGGCCTGCCGGGTAGATCTGCCACGTTTATTCGCCCCGCGGCCAAGGAGCGCGCCATGATGCGTCGACGCACCCGTTCAGACCAATGGATTTATCAGTTTGATCGTGCCCTCCGTACGCTGTTACCGCCAACGGCGCGAATGGAATTACCCATTCCGGTGCCGCCTAACGATGAAACGCTGACAACCTTTGAGGCGCATCATGTGGCGGGCATGATGCGCGTAACGCATAGCGGCGAAGTGTGCCTGCAAGGGCTTTATCAGGGGCAACGACTGTTTTCTCAACGGCCTGAGGTCAGCGCGGAAATGGATCAGTCGGCGGCAAATGACCTTATCCATCTTGCTCGCTGTGGCGAGCGGCTACGCCAACTGGATAGCCACACGAGTTTACTCGCACCATGCTTCTATCTTGCCTCGCTGAGTGTTGGCGCGACCACCGGTGGCGTGAGTGAGCGTCTTGGCTTAGGCGTGCTGGCGGCCAGTGAAGCCCAAGCCGCCAAGCAACTAGACGAGCAACAAACGCGACTGCCCGCGTCCGATCACACCTCAAAAACCCTGCTGCGCCAAATGGGGATCGATAAACGCCATCACGCCCAGTTGGCGCTGGAAGCCGGGGGGCTGCGTTTGCCCGCGCCGGTGCAGTGGGCCATGCGCGGCGTATTTAAAGCCGTTAGCAAAACGACATACCACGTTTAATCGATACCTATCATGGTGACGCCACCCACAAAAAACCCCGCAGCGCGGGGTTTTTGTTTAAGCGTCGACGTTATATCAGTCAGCTTTACGCGTCGATACGCTTGTACTTCATGCGTTTGGGCGTGTCATTGCCGACGCGCTTTTTATGATCTTCTTCATAGTCGGTGTAATTACCGTCGAAGAAGACCACCTCTGAATCGCCTTCAAAGGCCAGAATGTGCGTGGCGATGCGGTCAAGGAACCAGCGGTCGTGCGAAATCACCATCGCGCAACCTGGGAAGGCCAGCAAGGCTTCTTCCAGCGCGCGTAACGTTTCGATGTCCAAGTCGTTAGACGGTTCGTCAAGCAACAGCACGTTGGCGCCCTGCTTAAGCGTTTGCGCCAGCTGTAAACGGCCGCGTTCACCGCCGGATAGCTCATCCAGGCGTTTTTGCTGATCATTGCCTTTGAAGTTAAAGCGACCCACGTAAGCCCGCGAGGCGACTTCGTAACCGTTAATGTTAAGAATATCTTGGCCGTCGGACACGGCTTGCCAAACGGTTTGTTTGTCATCCAGGGCGTCGCGTAGCTGCTCAACGTAGGCAATATCGACCGTTTCACCGATGACCACTTCGCCCTCATCGGGCTGTTCTTGGCCGGTGATCAGCTTGAACATGGTCGACTTACCCGCACCGTTACCGCCGACGATGCCGACAATCGCACCGGGAGGAACGGTAAAGGTGAGATCCTGATAAAGCAGCTTGTCGTCGAAACGCTTCGCGACGTTATGGAATTCGATGACTTTATCCCCCAGGCGCGGGCCGGGTGGAATATAGATCTCGTTGGTCTCGTTACGCTTTTGGAAGTCGCCGGACTGCATTTCTTCAAAGCGGTTGAGGCGCGCTTTGCTTTTCGCTTGGCGGCCCTTCGAGTTCGAACGTACCCACTCAAGCTCTTGCTTGATGGCTTTCTGACGCGAGGCTTCCTGCTTGGCTTCCTGGCCTAAGCGCTGCTCTTTCTGCTCAAGCCACTGCGAGTAGTTGCCTTCAAACGGAATGCCTTGGCCACGGTCAAGCTCCAAGATCCAGCCTGCGACATTGTCGAGGAAGTAACGGTCGTGGGTGATGGCGACCACGGTGCCGCTATAATCGTGCAGAAAACGCTCAAGCCAAGCCACCGACTCGGCATCCAAGTGGTTGGTAGGCTCGTCGAGCAATAGCATGTCGGGGCTGGAAAGCAGCAAACGACACAGCGCTACGCGGCGGCGCTCACCCCCGGAAAGGTTGCCTACCTGGTCTTCCCAGGGCGGCAGGCGAAGCGCTTCCGCGGCCACGTCCAGCTTGCGCTCGAGGTTGTGCGCGTCGGCCGCTTCAATAATGTTCTCTAAGCGTGCCTGCTCGCTTGCCAAGGCGTCAAAATCAGCATCCGGCTCGGCATAAGCGGCATAAACGCCGTCGAGCTTCTCCTGGGCTTCCTTGATGGCGCCCAGAGCTTCTTCGACGGTTTCGCGGACGTTCTTGCTGTCGTCAAGCTCGGGTTCCTGGGGAAGGTAGCCGACATTGATCCCCTGCATGGGGCGGGCTTCACCTTCAAACTCAGTATCGACACCGGCCATGATGCGCAGCAGTGTGGATTTACCCGAGCCATTTAAACCCAGCACGCCGATTTTGGCCCCCGGGAAAAACGACAGCGAGATATCTTTGAGAATTTGTTTCTTGGGCGGCACGATTTTGCCGACCCGATTCATGGTGAAAACGTATTGCGCCATGGAAATCCGTAAAGTTGATGAACAAAAATGCCAGCGTAGCAGCTGGATGATACGCAGATGATAGAGCTCTGCGTGATGAAAGGCCAGCTACGGGACAATGGCTATAGGCAACCGGCTAAGCGAATAAACGATGGGTAGTCGGGAAACCTTACTCTTCCTCGTCCCAGTCGTCTTCGATCGCTCGCTTCAAGCGGCGCTCTTCCAGCCAGGCTTCAACTTGGCGGCGGGCGCGCAGGCTATTGGCTTTGCTATTTGGTCGCGAGCGGCCGTAATGCTCGTCATTAACCGCATCTAGCGATTCGAAGTCATCCGACTCGGCGTCTTCGTGGGAGAAAGATTCACGACTTAAGGGGTCACGGCTCATCACTGGCCCTCCAACCCAAGCCGGCATGCCGGCATAACGACAGGCTTCTCGTCAAATATGGCGGCAAGAAGCGACTAACGCTGTGGTAGCGCCTTGCCGCTATATAACGCTGCTAAGGTTGAAGTTCAAGCGTTGTTGTTAATTTTTTGTCTTGGTTGTTTAATTAAGCGCTATCAACGCGTCTTTATTGCAAGCGTATTCGGTCAATGCCTATTTGGCATTTTCCCGCTCAGATTGCAGGGCGGCTAGCGCCTGCTGAGCCTCAATGCGTTCGGTGACATCCTTTTGCACGCCGATGAAGTACATCAATTTGTCGTCTTCATCGAACACCGGCGTAATCGACAGCTCGTTCCAGAACATGGTGCCGTCTTTACGATAGTTGCGCAGCACTTCCCGCGAGGGGAGGCCGGCGCTTAACGCCTCGCGGATGGCCTTCAGCGGGGCTTGGTCGCGATCTTCATTCTGCAGAAAGCGACAATCCCGATATAAAATTTCATCGGCGCTGTAGCCCGTCAGGCGTTCAAAGCCTTTGTTGACGTAAATCAGGATGTTTTCATCGCCTTCCTGTTCAGCAACTACAATGCCGTCTTCGGAAGCGTCTACCATACGTTCGAGCAACGCAGGGCTGATTAATGGAGATCGTTTCATCAAGGGATCCTGTTGCAGCTCCAAACCTATTGGGGGCTTTACCACGTTGATGGTTGCGATCTAGCGCATGCCCCTTACGACGTAACTTTTTATAATAGCAAAAGATCGATTAACAGTTGCCACTTAACGTCCATCATGGCGAGCGTTGCCAAGCATTGCAATCTTGAACGTTATCTTCAGGTTACTCTACTTCCGGTAATCGCTGTGCGCAGACTATCGCGGCCAGGGCGGTGGCGGACAATACCAACAGCAAAGCGTCGCTGCCTAACCACTGGGCCAGGAGACCAATGACTCCACCCACCAGCAACATCAGCACACCGGTCAACGTGTTGGACAGTGCTACATACAGGGCTCGGTTATCTTGGCTTGCCATATCGACCAAATAGGTTTTGCGACCCAAGCGCACGCCGTGGTGAACAATGACCAGCAGCGCATAAACCAGCGCATAGGGCCATATCTGTTGGGAGAAAGCGGCCGGTAGCCACGTAATACCAGCCCCTAGAAAGCAGCACACAGCCGTGCCTATCGCCGCGTCGCGCATGACGCGACGGCTCGATTGATCCGCGCGCTTGCCCCAAACAGGGCTTGCCACCATCGCCGCAATACCCGACACCACGACAAGCAGCCCCAGGCCACCTAATTGGGTACCGCTTTGCTGTTGGCCCAGCAGTGCTAAGTAGGGCAGCGCCAAGGCACTGGAAAGGAGTAATGCCCGGGCTACATTGAAGTGAACGAAGGTGTGGTCTTCTTTGAGTAGCGATAGGCCCAGCTTAATGCTGTCCCATGCGTTTTCACCGCCTTCAACAGCCCCAGACGTTTCTTCAATACCGGCAGCGCAGGCGCCGTTTACGATCCAGCCGAGGGCCGCAACGCCCAGTAACGCGGCCAGCATGGCATTGCCTTGCGAGTCGCCCATGAGCATTAGCACGCCCCCCGCTGCCAGGGTGGCGGCCCCAGCAACGCTGCCGCTCCAGCCCATTAGCGTGCCACGGCGGCGTTTGGCAATGGTCTTGCCCATGACATCCTTTGTCGCGATAGACGAAAGCCCTCGGGCGAGAGACAGCATCACCAGCGCCAGCAACACCAGGCTGCCGCCGAGGGTTCCGCTGCTCCATAGAGCCAGGGCGGCTAACAATAGCGCGGCTAACGCCTGTAAACATGCGCCAGTGACCCAAACCCATTTCCGCTGCGGCTTGAGGCGAATGAA
This sequence comes from Vreelandella arcis, assembly GCF_900103865.1. Taxonomy (GTDB): domain Bacteria; phylum Pseudomonadota; class Gammaproteobacteria; order Pseudomonadales; family Halomonadaceae; genus Vreelandella; species Vreelandella arcis. The sequence continues at coordinate 10,356 of NZ_FNII01000014.1, read as the reverse complement.
GCCTGCCACAAAAATCTGCGGCAATAGCGCCCCGGACTCTCGAATAGGCACCAGTAACCCGACCATCCATACCGGCGCACCGATGATGCCCATCAGCCACGGGAGCACCAGCCGGGCGCTGGATAGCTCATCCGCCAATTTATTGCCCAGAGCTGCCCATAAATGCAGCATAAAATTGCGTGGTTGTTCATGACAGGCGCTGTCAGGGATGTCGTCGCACATCCGGCTGTCTTCGTCACCGGTGAGCCATTCGTAAATGCGCGACTCTGATGCGTCGTGTCTAGCCATGTGGGCTCCTTGGCGATAGCCGTCCTGAGCGACCCGTTTTGACGAGCCGGGTGATTAAGTACACTCTTGAGTAATGTCTTAAGCAATGAATGTTACTGATCGAGGATAATGGCGAGTCAGGCCAGGGAGCTCAAGTATGTCGCGTGTTCAAATTCGATATTGCACTCAGTGCCAGTGGCTACTAAGGAGCGCCTGGTACGCGCAGGAACTGCTTTCCACCTTTGGCGAAGCACTCAATGAAGTAGCGCTTTGCCCCGACCATGGCGGCACCTTTGAAATCTGGTGTGACGACGACTTGCTGTGGGAGCGCAAGCGTGATGGCGGTTTTCCCGACATCAAGGCCCTCAAGCAGCGCGTGCGCGACCACGTCGAGCCTTCCCGCGATCTGGGCCATACCGACCGATGAATCAAGATCGTCGGGCGATCCTCTATGGTCTGGGAGCGGTTGCCCTTTGGTCCACGGTCGCCACCGCCTTCAAGGTGGCGCTGGCCTGGATGTCACCGCTGGAACTCATGTGGCTGGCGTCGCTGGTGTCCTGGGCGTTGATGGGCGCCATCGTGGTGTACCAAGGCAACGCCGGCGTCGCGCTGAGCAAAGGTTGGAAGACCGCCGCCTGGGCCGGGTTGATGAACCCGGTGGCCTATTACCTGGTACTGTTTGCCGCCTACGATCGACTGCCCGGCCAGGAGGCCATGGCGCTCAACTACACCTGGGCGCTGGCCATGGCATTTCTGGCGGTGCCGTTGCTTGGCCACCGCCTCACCAGAACGGATGTGGCCGCCGGGCTGGTCGCCTACTCGGGCGTATGGGTGATTGCCACCCGCGGTGATGTTTTCGACGTCAACTTTGCCGACCCCCTCGGGGTGGTCTTTGCCCTGGCATCCACGCTGCTGTGGGCGCTTTACTGGTTGCTCAATGCCCGCGATAAACGCCAGCCATTGGTTGGGCAGTGGCAGAACTTCACTGTTGGGTTGCCGGTATTAACACTGCTGCTGCTATGGGGGCCAGGCTTCCAGTGGCATAGCGGCTCGGCGCTGTTGGCCGGTATCTATGTCGGGCTGTTTGAAATGGGCATCGCCTTTATTTTATGGCAGCTCGCGGTTCACAAGGTGTCGCGCACCGCCAAGGTCTCGAACCTGATCTTTCTTTCCCCGCCTGTGTCTCTTTTGTTACTGTTTGTAGTCGTGGGAGAGTCGATATACCCTTCCACGCTTGTCGGTTTGGCTCTTATTTTGGCGGGTCTAGGCTGGCAACAAGCGCGAAAATCATAGGGTGAATGCGCTGAAATCGGCGCTGGTAAGCTTGTTCCAGCGCAATTGGTTGACATATCAATACTCACTACATAAGAAATTTATCGCATTTTTTTGTGTATAATGTAATCTTGGGTTACGATTACTTACATTAATTATTCTGACGTAGCCTGCGCGTTGTAGGCTATAAGTAGGTAAGAGCCCATTAATGTGCTTAAGCTCTTTAGATGGGTGACATGGACACGCAAGGCTCTAGAGCCAAGCACCATCAGGGTATGGAAGCCGGGAATGGATGCGCCACCTGAACATCGTGTGAGTGTTAGGTGAGTCCCGCGATAAAAAAATAACGTATCAATTGCTATCGGTGATTGCGGTGGTTTTGCTGCAGTTGCTGTCTCATATTCCATGAGGGGACGAAAGATGAAAAAAATCAGTTGCACCAACGGGCTTTACCAACGGTTTGGCTTGACACGTATCATTCAGGCAGCCGCTATCGGTACCAGCCTGACACTCCTTCCGCTTAGCCAGGCGATGGCGCAGTCACTACCATCCGGTATGGCCATACCGGGTTCATCCAATTTGCAAGAGACTGTTCAGCAGGCGATCACCCAGAACCCTGAAGTCAACTCGGCGTTCCGCGCATTCAATGCAGCGGGATACGACAGAGACGAAGCCTGGGGCGGCTATTTGCCCAGCATTGATGCCACCGCTGGCATAGGGCGAGAGTCTGTCGAAGGTGATGGCCGCGGTAGTTATGACACCGACTACGTGCAACTCGAATTGACCCAAATGGTCTACGACGGTTTTGCGACTGCCGGTCGGGTAGAGCAACTGGACCGGGCGGAGTTGGTACGCTATTACGAACTGTTAGGCGCCAGTGAAACCGTTGCCCTGGAAGCGACCACGGCCTACGCCGATGTGCTGCGCTATCGTGAGCTGGTTCGCCTGGCCCAGGATAATTACCGCCAGCACATGCGCGTCTACGATCAGATCGAAGAGCGTGCGCTCTCCGGCGCAGGCCGCGGTGTTGATCTTGAGCAAATTTCCGGCCGTGTCGCACTGGCCGAATCCAACCTGCTGACCGAAGCCTCAAATCTGCACGATGTCTCGGCCCGCTATAACCGCATCGTCGGCGACCTACCGGTTGAAAACCTGGCACCCACGCCGGAACTGGCGGATGAGTTGCCAAGCTCGGTGCAAGAGGCAGTCAACCTTGCCTTTGAAGGTAATCCTGACTTTCACGCCGCGATTGAAGACATCGCCGCGTCTCGCGCGGAGCAGGACATCGCGGAATCAGGTTTCCATCCGCGGGTCGATATCGTGGGACGTACCGGCAATAATAACGATGACTCGTCAGCATTCGGTCGTCGTGACCAGAGCAGCATCGAACTTGTTGCCAGCATGAACCTATACCGGGGTGGTTCAGACCTGGCCTCATTCCGTGCAGCGAGTGAACGCATTGAGGAAGCGGTCGATAATCGCGAGCTGGCCTGTCACAACGTGCGTCAAACCACCCAAATTGCTTACGCGGATACACAGCGTTTGCGCGAGCAGATGCAATACCTGAATCAGCATCGCCAATCGATCGATCGTGTTCGAGGCGCCTACCAGCAGCAGTTTGATATCGGCGAACGTACCTTGCTCGACGTGCTGGACAGTGAGAACGAATTCTTTGAAGCGAGCCGCGCCTACGTCAATGCCCAGTACGACGTGGCCATTGCCGATGCCGAGACACTGGCGGCAATGGGACAGTTGATGCGCACCTTGGAAGTGTCGCGTGCCGACATGCCCAGCCTGGCAGATCTGGAGAGCGATGGCGTTGAACTTGACGGTGAGACTATTTGCCCCAGTCAGGCACCGGCAAATTACACGCTGGAAGATCTGGTGGGAAATGTAGGCGATGGTATATCTTCGGATGTCAGTACAACGCGTTCGTTTGATGTGAAAAGCACCGTTGACACGCTTTCGACCTCTGAAGGATCAGGCAAGCCCTCAAATCATTCTTCAACGTTCACGGATGAGCTCGTTAACGCCACGCCAGCGCATGAAAGTTCTTTTTTCCAGGTAGCGGCCCTCAGTAGCCAAGCCTCTGCCGTTGAGTTGCAAAAAGAACTTGAAAATCAGTTGAACACGCCAGCCCGCGTCGTTAACGGTGGGGATTTGTACCGTGTTCAAGTAGCCGTCACCCCTGATGCTACGCCAAGCTTTCGTCGCCAGTTGAGCGATATGGGGTATGGCGAAGCGTTTCCTGTCAGCAGTTAATCAAGAAGATGTCGCTTTAGGTTGTTTCGCGTGCTATCCACTCTTTTAATGGATAAGTGCGCGAAACAGCGGCGCTGGGCGTACTAATCTGAGCAGGCGGTATTTATGATTTGGGGTATGTGTGTCTAACGAAAAAGACGTAACGTCAGACGAACAAGCTAACAGAACCGAGACAGACGAGCTGCTGGAATGTTTGGTCGCTGTCGCCTCAATTCACCATCACGATGCCACGCGAGAAGCACTTCTTGCAGGTCTCCCGCTTGAGGAGGGCAGGTTGACGCCAGGGGTGTTGGGACGTGCGGCGGCGCGCGCTGACCTGACGGCTCGGCTGGTCAAGTCACGCCTTTCACAGCTGAACCCCGCCTTGTTTCCGGCTATTTTGCTGCTTGAGTCCGGGCGTGCCTGTGTACTGCTCAACCTGGATCTTAAAAATCGCCAGGCGGAAGTGATTTTCCCTGAGCTTGGCGATGCAAGCTCTGTTGTCAGCTTGGTCGGCTTGCAGGATGCTTACAGCGGCCAAGCGGCCTATGTGAGGCCAAAGTATCGTTTCGATGCGCGCGGCCCCGAAGTTAAAAAGCAGCGCTCACGGCACTGGTTTTGGGGCGTTATCCGCGAAAACCGCAAGCTTTATCGTGATGTGTTGATCGGATCGGCGGTGATCAACCTGTTTGCCGTGGCCATGCCCCTGTTCGTGATGAACGTTTACGATCGAGTGGTGCCCAACGCGGCCACTGAAACCCTCTGGGTGCTGGCGGTAGGCATCTTCATCGTGCTGTGCTTCGACCTGGCGCTGCGTTTGATGCGCAACGCCTTTGTGGATCTGGCGGCCAGTCGTGCCGACGTCAAGTTAACCTCCAGTATCATGTCACGCGTGTTGGGCATGCGTATGGAAGCCAAACCAGCGTCGACCGGCTCATTCACGGCCACGCTGCAATCGTTCGAATCCGTCCGCGCGTTTATTGGTTCGGCCACCGTCGTGGCGTTGGTGGATCTGCCCTTTGTGATTCTCTTCGCCGCAATTATCGCGCTCATCGGGGTGCCGCTAGTGATCCCAATTGTGGTGGGGGCGACCTTTGTTTTTCTATACGCACTGGCCGCGCAGAGCAAACTACACGAACTCTCCGAAACCACCTGGCGCATTGGCGCCCAGCGCAACGCCACTCTGGTGGAATCCGTGGGGAATTTGGAAACTGTCAAAGCACTACGCAGCGAAAGCCGCTTGCAAGGCATGTGGGAGCGGGCATCGGCTTTTCTATCGCGCACCTCGGCCCAGTTACGCCTTGTTAGCTCCTCGGTTACCAGCGTGGCGCTATGGACGCAACACACCGTGGCGGTGGCAATCATCGTTATCGGGGTATACCTGATCATCGAAGGTGATTTAACCCAGGGCGGGTTAATTGCGGCTTATTTGCTGTCTTCCCGCGCCATGGCGCCGATCAGCCAAGCGGCGGGGTTGATGGCCCAGTACCACCAGTCATCCACCGCGTTGCAATCGCTCAATGAGGTGATGGATAAGCCTGTTGAGCGCGTCGAAGGCAAAGCCTATATCAGCCGCCCGGTGGTTCGTGGCGATATTAAATTCGACGGCGTGAGCCTGAGCTATCCAGAGGCGGAACGTAATGCCTTAAACGACGTCAGCTTCCGGCTTAAACCCGGTGAAAAAGTTGCCCTAATCGGGCGTGTCGGCTCGGGTAAATCAACCCTCAGTAAGCTGTTGCTGGCGCTGTATCAGCCCACCGGCGGTGCCATCTTTCTCGATGACGTGGACATACGCCAGTTCGACCCTATGCAGTTACGCCGTCACATTGGCTACGTGCCGCAGGATATCGCGCTATTTTTTGGCTCCCTGCGCGAAAACATTGTGGCCGGCGGGGGGAACGAGGGCGTCGATGACGAAGCATTGCTCGAGGCCGTTAGGTTAAGTGGCCTTGAGTCGCTGGTTAAATCTCACCCCCATGGGCTCGATTTGCCGGTGGGTGAGGGCGGTAACATGCTTTCCGGCGGGCAGCGTCAATCGGTGGCGATAGCGCGAGCGCTGGTCAGCAACCCGACCGTACTCTTGCTCGATGAGCCGACCAGCGCCATGGACCACGCCAGTGAAGAGGTATTGAAGAAAAACCTCACTCGTTTCAGCGAAGAAAAAACCATGGTGATCGTTACTCATCGTACATCGCTGCTCTCGTTGGTCGACCGTATTATAGTCATGGATGCGGGTAAAGTCGTCGCTGATGGCCCCCGCGAGCAAGTCGTCGAAGCCCTGCGCAAAGGCCAAGTTGGGAGGGCGAGTTAATGGCCAAAAAGCGTAAAACCGCCGAGCAGCAAGGCTTTGAAGCACTAGGTCGATTTAGTGAAAAAGGCGGTAAGCCCTTTCGCCCGTTTATGGATCGGCTCTTTTCCAAACGGGTAACCTCGGCTCACTTAAACCGCGACTGGGCAAGCGATGCCGATTGGGCGCGTATGCAGCAAGACCCGCTGCGCGCGCGGGCGTTTCTTTACACCCTTTTGCTCGCGGTAATTGCGCTGCTGGTGTGGGCTTCTTTTGCGGAAATTGACGAAGTCACTCGTGGCCAGGGCCGCGTCATCCCCGCGCAACAGCTACAGCGTGTCCAATCTTTCGACGGCGGCGTAGTAGAAGAAATCCTCGTCCAGGAAGGCCAGATGGTGGAGGCGGGCGAGGTCATTATGCGGATCGACCCTACTCGGTTTGTCTCCGATTTCCGTGAGAACCGCGTTCAAGCACAGGCGCTGAAAGCCCGTGCCGAGCGGCTGCGTGCCCTGGTGACAGACACTGACTTCTCGCCCAGTGATGAGTTGCTGGCAGATGCGCCACTCGCCGTTTCGCAAGAGCGTGAAGCTTATCAAAGTAGCTTGTATGAATTACGCCAGCAGGAAGCCGTTATTCGCGACCGCGTCCGCCAACGCGAAGCCGAGTTGCTTGAGGCAAAACTGCGGCGTGATACGGCGGCCCGCGAGCTGCAGATGGCCAATGAAGAGCTTCAGCTAACGCGTCCGTTGTTATCGTCGGGCGCGGTATCGGAAGTCGAAGTGCTGCGTCTGGAGCGTGAGGTTTCCCGAAACCGTGGGGAGCGCGACCAAGCAAACGCGGCGATTGAGCGTCTCGAAGCCGCCGTTGAGGAAAGTGAATCGCAGTTGCGTGAATTGGGCGCTGAACGGCGTAGCCAGTGGCGCAACGACCTATCCGATACGCTGAGTGAAATAGCGGCGCTGGATGAAGGCAGTTCGGGCTTACAGAACCGCGTGCAACTCGCCGATATTCGTTCGCCGGTTAAAGGGGTAGTGCAAACGCTGCACATCACGACCATTGGGGGTGTTGCTCAAGCCGGGGAGGACGTGGTCGATATTATCCCTACTGACGATCGGCTACTGGTTGAGGCACGTATCGCACCCCAGGACATTGCCTTCCTGAGCCCCGGGCAAGAGGCAACCGTCAAACTAACGGCTTACGACTATTCCCAGTATGGGGGGTTAAAAGCCGAGCTCGAAAATATCAGTGCCGACACGATTACTGATGACGATGACAACACCTTCTATCGCGTGCGGGTGCGTACCGAGCAGGGTGAGATTAATAACGAAGAAATGGATATCATTCCCGGCATGACCGCCCAGGTGGATATTATGACCGGCAAGCGCACGGTGATGGAGTTTCTCCTGAAACCCGTCCTGCGCGCGTGGAATAATTCATTAGGGGAACGCTGATGAACCACCTTTTTGTCACGCAAGATCAGGCGTTAATGCCCCGCTGGCAAGCCGCATTTGCCGAGGCGAAATGTGTGACGTCAGAGCAGGCCGAGGCATGGGCTGGCGCTGACACCGTGGTGTGGGTGCTGAAAGAAGAGCATGCCGCTGATGGCCCCTTTCTACGCCGCCTGGCGCAGCGTGCCACCGTCGTTGTGCTCTCGATGATACCGGAGAACAGCGCAGCGATGGAGGCGCTTCAGCAAGGTGCAAGAGGCTACGCGCATGCTCTGAGTCCCGCCGATACGTTAAAACAAATTGCCACCGTGGTGATGAATCAGGGGATTTGGGTACCGCCTGATCTAATGGCACAAGTCATGGGTAGCACCTGGCGGCTACTCAATGGTGATCAGCAGGTTCAATCATCGGTGCTGGAAGCGCTCACCCAACGCGAGCGCGAAGTGGCCCTGGCGGTGGCCAAGGGAGCCAGTAATAAAGTTGTCGCCCGAGAACTCGATATCACAGAAAGAACAGTGAAAGCCCACTTGACTGCCATTTTCAGTAAGCTGGATATCCACGACCGGCTACAGTTGATTATCAAGCTCACCGGCAAAGGCGCGTCGGAAAAGGTCAGTAACGCCCCTAGCTACTCCTCTTCCAAGTAGCCAGTACCAAGCGCTGATATCGTCATTTTTGGATGGCGATGTGTCAGCCTCCTCACTCAGCTATTCGCCTTTTCTCTGCCGCTGGGGGTGCGCCTGATGCCACCTCTGTATGTATGAAGTGACACTGCCAAAATAGTCCTCCTTCCTGTACCACAGTCCAATACTAAGCTTCCCCAGCCTAGCCTAACCTGATTGTCAATATAAAACCTTATTTCTGTTGTTAGAGGATGACTCCTATGAGCATTGCAACCGTTGTCACCATTACTGGTCAGGCTTGGGCACGCGATCCTGATGGCAACCTGAGAGAGCTAGCCGTCGGCGATGCTCTACAGGAAGGCGAGACGCTGGTCACCTCTACCAACGGCAGTGTTCAACTTGATTTTGACGATGGCTTGCCGCCCACCACGATTGGTGCCGACGAAGAAGTCGCCATTACCAATGACGTGGATGCCGAAAACGCCCCCACCGAAGAAGAAACCGTCGCCCAGGACGGAGAAGTAGAAGCGCTGCTTTCCGCACTGGAAGAAGAAGATGGTGACCTGCTTGAGCTCCTTGAAGCGACTGCCGCAGGTGGTGGCGCTGCTGGCGGGGGCGGCGGTGGCTCCGACTTCGTCCAGCTCGCGCGTATCGAAGAATCCGTCCAGGGGCTGCAGTATGAATACGCAGTTGGTGCTGAGGGTGGCCCTGATGCGGTTGAGTTTGCTGCTGCGCCCGCTGCCGCTGACGAGGAAATCGAAGGTAACCCGACGGCTGGCCCAGCAAGTATCACGCTTGATGAAAGTCAATTGGTGTCCGGTGAACAATCTCAATTCAATAGCATAACGGCGAACGGAAGCATTGATTTCAGCTTTGGGCCTCTGGGCGCTGGCAGCATTGGCTTTGTCGGCATGGACGGCGAAACGCTAAGCATCGGCCAGGAAAGCTTCACCTTAGAGTGGGATGCAGCCAGCAATACGCTTACGGCATCAAACGACCGTGTTCAGAGTAGCAACCCTGACGAGCCGTTCCTGTTTCAAGTCCAGATTGATCCTCAAACGGGTGACTTTGTCTTTACCCAGGCCAGTAACCTGCTGCACGAAGAAGGTACCGAAGAAGCCCTGGCCAGTCTCGTTTATACCGTCACTGATTCGGGCGGCAACACGGCATCTAATAGCCTCGAAATTACTATCCTTGACGACGCGCCAACCGTTGAAGTGTTCGCCCAAGACGGCATTGATAGCCTCACCCTGACCACCTCCGATGCAGAGCTAAGCTCATTCTTTGGAGATGATGATCAGTCGCCGGATTCTCCCAACCCAAATCTGCTGCCCGGAGAGGTCAACCCCGAGCCAATACCACCGGTGGATAACCCAGAGCAGTCGCTGGTCAATACCCGCGATATGTCGGATTTCTTTAGTTCCACCGTCCTCCCTGGCGCTGATGGTCTCGGCTCCAGCACTTGGTCTTACTCGCTAAGCTTGAATGCCCAAGGTGAAGAGTCAGGCCCCCGTGATTCAGGGCTTGAAGCCGATGGCAATACCATCTACTTACATGAAGTCGAAGGCCCGGATGGCAATGTCGCTATTCTCGGCTCGACAGACCCCGAGCTCTCCGTCGACGGTGGTGAAGGTGCATCAGAAAGTCTTGTTTTTGCACTATTCATTACGTCAGGTGAAGGAGAGGGTGAAAGTGAACCCACCATCACTCTAGAGCAGTTCCAGGCCATCGATCATCCTGAAGGAGTAGAGCCCGGCGAGAGCATTTCGCTTGATTCAGGCTTAATCTCCCTAGGTGCAGAACTGGTCGTTATCGACAACGACGGTGATCAGGCCAGCGATAGCATTAGCTACGACCTCGCCGAGCTGTTGCAATTTGTGGACGATGGCCCGATCGCCAATGCCGACGATGTCACCCAGGATCAAGAGAACGATCAGGTACTGATCGACGTGGTTGCCAATGACGAGGCGGGCGCTGACGGCGTGGACCTGACTACCGGGGTCGCCCTGGTAGCCGACAGCCTCACCGGCAACGGCAGCCTGGCCTACAACGACGATGGCACCTTCACTTACACCCCGGCACCGGGGGAAGAAGGCGAGGTCAGCTTCCAATACACCCTCACCGATGGCGATGGCGACACGTCCACTGCGACGGCCACGCTGACGCTGCAGGACGACTCCACGCCGACGATCAATGTGGTACGGGCCGACGGCGATGA
>NZ_FNII01000013.1 GCF_900103865.1 Vreelandella arcis | reverse complement strand
GGCTATCAAGTGGCTTGATGACGTTGAAGTAGGCCGGTACCGGCAATCCCGCGGTTCAACACCCCCATTCGGCTTCCTGATGAATGAGGCGGGATTATTACTCATTAACGGAGCACTTAATTATTCCTGAGTGTTTGTGCGTGGCTAAATCCAGCTGGGAAGAACTCTCAGAAGAAGATCAGGAGATTATTCGTGAGGTAGCTCAAGAGGCTTCTGAACGTCAGCGTGAACTGTGGGTAGAAAGCTCTGAGAAGAGTCGCCAAATCGTTCTCGACCATGGCGTTGAGATTAATGAAGTAAATGATAAAGCCGCCTTCCAAACGCTTATGGATCCGATGTATGAAGAGTTTATTGCCAATAACCCAGGCACAGGTGAGCTGATCGAGGAAATTCGCGCCGCCGAATAATGTTTTCACCCATACGCTCCCGGCAGTTAACCCCTGCCGGGAGTTGAAAAGGAAATGTGCCGTGAGTATCGAACTTGAATCGTCGGTCGATAAAGAAAACGTGGAACAAAGCGGCCCGCTGGATCGACTCTTAGATAGCGTCGCCAGCGTATGCATTCTGGTCGCGGGTATACTCTTAGTTGCCCTGATCGCTATATTTGGGTGGTTAGTCTTTGGCCGATATGTGCTAAATAACACGCCGACTTGGGTTGAGCAAGCCGCGTTATTAATGGTTGTTTATATTACCTGTTTAGGCGCAGCGGCAGGAGTTAGGCACCACAGCCATCTCAATATCGATTTTATTCGTGAGAGCTTTACCGGCCCTTTACGCGGTTTAATGTATCACCTTGCGGATCTTTTTATTCTATCGTTTGGTGGGTTTATGGCCTTCCAGGGTTGGATATTAGTGACCACAAACCTGAATAGAGCCATTCCCATGATAGGTATGTCAGAGAGTTGGCGTGCGGCCCCTCTTGTGATATGTGGTGTCTTAATTATGATTTTTTCAGCCGCTGATATAGCGCAGCGCTTAATGTCTCGAAAAGTTAAGAGGGTTTAAACGATGGGTCTTATTATTCTTTTCGGGATCTTTTTTCTAGGGCTTTTAGTCGGCACACCCGTGGCGTTTGCTGTTGGCTTGGCGGCGGTTGTTACCTTCCTTTATGAAGGTTTGCCACTGTTTGTTGCTTTCCAGCGTATTCTTTCCGGTGTTTCCGTTTTCTCATTGCTGGCTATTCCCTTCTTTATTTTTGCCGGGGAGTTAATGATGCACGGCGGCATCTCCAACCGCCTTGTGCGCTTGGCTTCGGCAATGGTGGGCAAAGTACGCGGTGGTTTGGGCATGGTGAATATTAGCTCTTCCATGCTGTTTGGGGGGATCTCCGGCTCTGCCGTGGCAGATACCTCGGCGCTAGGTTCTATCCTCATCCCGGTAATGAAAGAGAAAGGCTACGATGCCGACTATGCCGTCAACGTTACGGTCACCTCCTCGGTTGCCGGTGTGGTGATCCCCCCTAGTCATAATATGATTTTGTATGCGGTAGCGGCGGGTGGTGGTATCTCCGTTACCCAGTTGTTTATTGCCGGTATTGTTCCTGGCGTTTTAATGTGCCTTAGCTTAGCCGTTGCTGCCTATGTGGTAGCCGTAAAACGTGGCTATAAAGGCGAAGCATTCCCTGGCTGGTATGCCTTGATGATCAGCTTTTTCGCTTCTATACCAGGCCTAATGACCGCCGTGATTATTGTCGGCGGGGTGCTCTCGGGTATTTTAACCGTCACGGAGTCGGGTGCCTTCGGTGCGATCTACGCCATTGTGGTGACTGGTCTGGTTTACCGCGAATTGACCTGGGCCTCATTCAAAGCCGCTGTCGTTCAATCGGTAAAAACCACTTCATTGGTAATGATTTTGGTCGGGTGTGCATCGGCTTTTTCCTACCTGCTGGCGCTCTACAATGTTCCGGAAATGCTGACCACTGGGCTAATGGCTATTTCCGATAAGCCCGTGGTTATTTTCCTTATGCTTAATATCATTCTGTTGATTTTAGGCATGATTATGGACATGGCTGCGCTAATTCTTATCTGCACGCCTATTTTCCTGCCGGTTGCCATGCAGTTCGGTATGGATCCAATTCAATTTGGCATTATTCTGATGATGAACTTGGGGCTGGGCTTATGTACGCCCCCGGTAGGTGCCTGTCTGTTTGTTGGCTGCGTGATCGGAAAAATTAAAATCGAGGAAGCGGTGCGCACTATTTGGCCGTTCTTCTTAGCGCTGTTTGCAGCCTTAATGCTGGTGACTTACGTACCCGCTATTTCGTTAACGCTACCCAGCTTTTTCCAATAAGGGCGCTTTCAGTAAAGCCGCTAAAAGGGCAGATCGATTATGAAAGTCGTCGCTATAAACACCCATATCCTCGATTACCAACTTGATACGGCGTTTGAGAGTGCCTCAATGCACTTTTCGCGCCGCCAACACTGTCTGGTCGAAATCGTCTGCGACGATGGCACCATCGGCTGGGGCGAGTGCTTAGGACCTGCAAAGCCTAATGCTGCGATCGTTGAGGTCTACGCGCAATCGCTAATCGGTGAAGATCCGCTGCAGACGGAGAAAATCTGGCTAACCCTGTATAACCGGCTACGCGACCAAGGCCAGCGCGGGTTAACCGTGACGGCTTTGAGCGGGATTGATATTGCGCTTTGGGATATCAAAGGCAAGCACTTTGGCGTGCCGATCTCGACGCTGTTGGGCGGGCGCTTTCGCGAGAGTGTACGTGCTTACGCCACGGGTTCGTTCGCCCGGGCAGGGGTTGATCGGGTCACCGATATTGCCGCTGAAGTGGCGGGCTATCGTCGCGAAGGCTTTCACGCCGTCAAGATTAAAATCGGCTTCGACGTCGAAGAAGACCTGGCAGTGATTGCCGCCGTGCGCGATGCCATCGGTCCGGATATGCGCATGATGATCGATGCCAATCATGGTTATGACTACCTGGAAGCGATTGAGCTGGGGCATCGTGCATCGCCTTATGGTATCGACTGGTTTGAAGAGCCTGTGTTGCCGGAGCAAATTTCTACCTACGAAGCCGTTCGAGCCGGTCAGCCGATTCCCGTTGCCAGTGGTGAAAATTGGCACGGCCGTTATGCCATGCAGGAGCCGTTGGCTCGCCGTGTGGTAGATATTGTGCAACCGGATATTTGCGGCGTGGGTGGTTTTAGCGAAATGCGTCGGGTCGCTGATATGGCGGCCATGCACGGTGTGCGCTTGGTACCCCACGTATGGGGTACGGCAGTATGTTTGGCGGCAAGCCTGCAGTTTATGGCTGCTTTACCGCCCAACCCGCCACGTCGCAAGCCGATTGAGCCGATTATGGAGTTTGATCGTACCGAAAATCCTTTCCGTCAGGCTATCGTGCAAACACCTCTGGAGCATCACAAAGGCGTGATGACGATTCCCGATGGCCCAGGGTTGGGTATTGAAATTAACCGCGATGCGCTATCCACCTACGCACTCAGGGAGAAATAACGGTGTCTATCCCCGCTAACACACGCCCGCTAACCGGTTCGCCGCCACGCTTAAAAGCGCCGGCAGGGGCAACCGATTGCCATGTTCACCTATACCTACCTGGCTATGAAACGCAGCCAGGCGGCCCTAAAATTCCTGAACTGGCAACGGTCGCCGATTACCAAGCCCTTCAAAAGTGGCTCTCGCTAGAGCGCGTGGTGGTGACTCAGCCGAATGCCTACCAGTTTGATAACCGTGCGATTTTACAAGGCGTGGCAGAAATCGGCCAAGAGCACGCCCGGGCGATTGTGGTAGTGGCGCCGGATACGTCTGAATCAGAAATCGAAGCGATGCACACCCAAGGCGCGCGTGGGGCCAGGATTATGCAGCTACCCGGCGGCGCCGTGGGCATTGATAAGCTCGCTGAGGTTGAGGAACGTATACGTGCGTTTGGTTGGCACTTAATGGTGCAGTTTAATGGCCGTGAGTTAGACGACTACATGGCCACGCTAAAAGCGATCAAAACCGACTATATCATTGATCATATTGGCAAGTTTATGCCTCCCGTGGCTGCCGATGATGCCCGCGTTGATCAAATGCTGAGCTTGCTGGATCGTGGTAATGCGTGGATAAAAATCTGCGCGGGCTATGAAGCCAGCCTAAGCGGCGGGCCGGAGTATACCGATGTGGGGCCCATTGCCAAGCGGCTTATCCAACACGCCCCCGAGCGGGTTATCTGGGGAACGAACTGGCCCCATGTCGGCGTCCCACGTGAGCAGTACCCCGACGATGCCGAGCAGCTTGATGTGTTGCTGCATTGGGCGGACGAAAACACCCGTCAAAAGATTCTGGTGGATAACCCCGCTAAGCTCTATGGCTTTTAAATCGATGGTTTTCAAAACAGCTTGTTATGTTCGTTTTCACAGCGTGACGGTTGCCAACGTGGCTTTAAAAAGCACAGCTTTTATAAAATAGGAAGGAGTGAGTATGTTAAACCGTATTCTCGTTACCGGCGCTGCAGGTGGTTTGGGCAAAAGCCTGCGGCCTCATTTATCCAAACTCGCCAAACATGTTCGGCTTTCTGATATTGCTGATTTAGGCACGGCGGGTGAAGGAGAAGAGCTGGTTCAGGCCGATCTTAGCGATATGCAGGCCGTCGCTGATCTGGTGCGCGATTGCGACGGTATCGTTCATTTGGGCGGTATGTCGGTCGAGAGCCCCTGGGAGGCCATTTTGCAGGCCAATATCATGGGGACTTACCATCTTTATGAGGCGGCCCGGAAACAGGGTAAACCACGCATTGTGTTTGCCAGTTCCAACCACACCATCGGCTTTTATGAGCGTCATCAACGGATAGACTCTCAGGTAGTGCAAAAGCCGGACTCGCTGTATGGCGTGTCAAAGTGCTTTGGTGAAAACCTGGCTAGCTTTTATCACGACAAATTTGGCGTTGAGACGCTCAGCGTTAGAATTGGCTCCTGCTTCGATAAGCCTGCCGATACCCGCATGATGGCCACCTGGTTGAGTCTGGCGGATTTTGTCAGCCTGTTACAGCGTGCCTTTGTAACACCACGTTTAGGCTATACGGTGATCTACGGCGCGTCTGATAATGCGGAAAAATGGTGGGACAACTCCCATGCCGGTTTCTTGGGCTGGCGCCCGCAAGACAGCTCTGAGCCATGGCGGGAAGAGACCGAACAGCAGGATCGGGGCATTGATGGCAATGATTTAGCCGTACGCTATCAGGGCGGCAAGTTCACAAAAATAGGCCACCCTGACGACGTTTAATGGTACTCAAAAGCGCTAGGTTGTACGATATAATACAACTTAGACATTAAAAAAGGATTGCTTTCATGGCCAAAAACAGCGCAACGGCATCTGCCCTAAAACCGCTTCAAGTAAGTAAAGTGACGCAGCAGGGAAGCTTGTCCGTGCATGTGGCCGACCAATTGGAAGCGTTGATCACCCAGGGCAAGGTGGGGGTGGGGGAGAAACTGCCCACCGAGAACAGCCTGTGTGACTCTTTTGGGGTGAGTCGAACGGTGATCCGTGAGGCGATTACCCATCTTAAATCTCTGGGGCTGGTGGAGACCCGCCGTGGTGTCGGTACTTCGGTACTACGCTCTTCTACGGTAGAGGCCCGGCCTGCTGAGCGCATTAACCCCACCACGGTGGAAGATATCTTACACCTGCTGGAGCTTCGGTTAACCTTAGAGCCTGCGGCAGCTGAATTAGCTGCCTTACGCCATGATGATGAAGATCGTCAGCGGCTAGAGACTCAGCACCTTGCCTTCAGTAATGCGTTTGTCGCCAAAACCCAAGCTCGTGAAGAGGATTACCTGTTCCACTTTGCGATTGCCACCGCGACCAAAAACCCTTTCTTTCAATCTTTTTATAAGCAGTGGAGTCAAAGCGTGATCCCCCGCGCCAAACTGCTGAGTACTGATATTAACCCGATCTCCTCAGAGCGGTACTTAGAGCGAGTTCAGGAAGAGCACACCTATATTCTCGAGGCTATTCTTTCCCGCGATGCGCAAGCCGCCCGCGAAACGATGTTTCAGCACCTTAACCGGGCGCGCAACACCTATGCCCAGTATCGCGACCAGTGATATCACTGACCTATATGAGGAGCGATGTATGACGATTCGAGGCGAAATGCTGATCGGTCAGCAAACAGTGACCGGTACTCAAGCCAATATCCAAGCCGTTAACCCCGCTACCGGCGAAAAGCTAGACCCCATCTACGTCGGTGGCAGTCGAGCCCACGTTGAGCAGGCCACTGAGCTGGCTGAAACGGCGTATGCCACCTACCGCGAAACGTCGCTCGAAGAGCGCGCTACGTTTCTTGAAACTATCGCCAGCGAAATTGAAGCGATCGGCAGCGAGCTGGTTGAGCGTGCCATGGCCGAAACCGGGCTGCCCCAGGCGCGCATCGAGGGCGAGCGGGGCAGAACCTGCGGGCAACTGCGGCTATTCGCCTCTGTTGTGCGTGCCGGTGAGTGGTTAGATGTACGCATTGACCCGGCCATGCCGGATCGCCAGCCGATGCCCCGCGCCGATCTGCGCCAACGCCATATTGCGCTAGGCCCCGTAGCGGTGTTCGGTGCCAGCAACTTTCCGCTGGCGTTCTCAGTGGCGGGTGGCGATACCGCATCAGCCTTAGCGGCTGGCTGCCCGGTGGTGGTGAAAGGCCACTCTGCGCACCCAGGCACCTCTGAGTTGGTCGGTCAGGCGATTCAAAAAGCCGTGAAAGCTTGCCACTTGCCGGAAGGCGTTTTCTCACTGCTGTTTGGTGCCGGTAACGAAATCGGCCAGGCGCTGGTCGATGATCCGCGCATCCAGGCAGTTGGTTTCACTGGCTCACGCAGTGGCGGCATGGCGCTGATGAAAACCGCCCAGGCACGCCCGCAGCCGATCCCGGTCTACGCCGAGATGAGCAGCATTAACCCCGTTTTCATATTACCGGCGGCGCTCAAGGCGCGCGGTAAAGAGCTGGGCGAAGCCTTCGTCGGTTCGCTCAATATGGGCGCGGGCCAGTTCTGCACCAACCCAGGTCTTGTCATCGCGGTGAAAGGCCCTGAGCTTGACGCTTTCACAGAAGCTGCAAAAGGCGCAGTGGAAGCTAGCGGCGCGCAGACCATGCTAACGCCGGGTATCCACAGTGCTTATCAAGGTGGCGTCGCAAGCCTAAGCGGTGCCACCAAGGTGCGTGAAATCGCACGTGGCCAAACCGGCGGCGACTATCAATGCCAGACCGGCCTGTTTGCCGCCTCAGCGAGTGACTTCCTCGCATCAAAAGCACTGCAAGCGGAAGTGTTCGGCGCCAGCTCGCTGATTGTCGAGTGCGCAGATGCGGCGGAAGTAAAACGCGTGGCTGAGCAGCTAGAGGGCCAGCTCACCGCAACATTGCATATGGACGACGCTGACTTGGATGCTGCTAAAGCATTACTGCCGACGCTTGAGCGCAAAGCAGGACGTATTCTCGCCAATGGCTGGCCCACCGGTGTTGAGGTATGCCATGCCATGGTGCACGGCGGGCCGTTCCCAGCAACGTCTGATTCGCGCACGACTTCCGTTGGCTCGGCGGCCATTCACCGCTTCCTACGGCCGGTTTGTTACCAGGCTCTGCCTGAAGGCCTGTTGCCCGATGCGCTAAAAGAGGGTAACCCGCTGAAGGTGTCGCGGTTAGTCGACGGCAAACGCGAACTGTAAAAGATAACTGGCCCTATTGCAGTTCAAAAGCAGGCAGTCATTGCCTGCTTTTTTTAATGCTTATTTAAAATAAAATTAATAAATAACAGTTGGTTAAATAATGCTATGAGTGATGATATTACGATTTCTCTAGAAGAAGCCGAAGCGCTGAGTAACAAGGTGCTCACCCAT
Source organism: Vreelandella arcis (assembly GCF_900103865.1). Taxonomy (GTDB): domain Bacteria; phylum Pseudomonadota; class Gammaproteobacteria; order Pseudomonadales; family Halomonadaceae; genus Vreelandella; species Vreelandella arcis. The sequence goes on along the minus strand of NZ_FNII01000013.1, from coordinate 107,123 downwards.
AACGGCTTTAGCCAGAACCATGCTGACGCGATTACGCGCAGCGTCATGGCGGCCCAGTGTGATGAGTGCCATTCCCACGGCTTATACCGGCTGATTGGCTGTGTCCAAACCGCCTTAAATGGCGGCGTGGATACCCAAGCCGAGCCGACTATCACTGATCAGGCAGCGAGCGTCGTCAACGTTAACGCCAATAAGGGCTGCTCACTGCTATCGTTTGAAATGGGTAAGCCCCATCTGATCGAGAAAGCGAAACGCAGTGGGATAGCGGCGCTTGCCATTAATAACAGTTTCCACTTCTCAGCCTTGTGGCCCGAGGTTGAAGCGCTTTCAGCAGAGAGGCTGGTGGCGTTAGCGATGACGCCGAGCCACGCCTTTGTGGCCCCGGCAGGCGGTACTTCGCCCCTCTTGGGCACCAATCCCATCGCTTTTTCGTGGCCACGCCCTGATGGCACACCCTATACGTTTGACTTTGCCACCAGCGTGGTCGCCCGCGGCGAGATAGAGCTACATCGGCGTGCGGGTAAATCGATCCCCGAAGGGTGGGCGATGGATAGTGAGGGGAATTCGACCACTGACCCAGTGGCAGCTCTCGCTGGCGCTATGTTGCCGTTTGGCAGTTATAAAGGCTCAGCGCTTTCCACCATGGTGGAACTGCTGGCGGGCCCACTGATTGGCGACCTGTTCGGTCATGAAACCCAGGCAGCGAATGCAGAGAAAACCGGCAAGCCGTTTCATGGCGAGCTGATTATCGCGATGTCGCCAGAGGCGTTTTTAGGCAAGGACGCTGAGAGCCATCTCAACCACGCTGAAGTCCTTTTCGAAAATATTCTAGGCCAAGGTGCGCGCTTGCCTTCCCAGCGACGCTTTGAGGCAAGAGCACGAAGCCGGGTTAATGGCATTACTTTCCCCAAAGCACTTTATGACGAGCTTAACGCGCTGGTAACTCAATCACAGCGATAAAAAAACATGAGGCATCGTTGGTGAGAGGGGACAACCATGCTTGAAATATTAGCCATTACCACACCGATCTTTTTAGTTATCGGTATGGGCTATGTGGCTATGTGGCTATGCGCGTGAGGATCATCAGCCGGGCGCAGATGCAGGGGGTCGGCAATTTCGTGATGTACTTTGCGCTACCTGCTCTGGTGATTCGTGCCCTGACGCAAAATCCGCTCGAAGAGGTGTTTAACGTAGATTATTTATTGGCCTATGGATTGGGCTCGGTGATTATCTTCTTCTTGGCCTTGTGGCTAGCCATTTTCATCAAGAAAAATAACCTGCAAACCGGGGCGATGTTTGCCCTGGGGATGTCGGCTTCCAATAGCGCCTTCACCGGCTATCCGGTAGCGGCAATGGTGATAGGGCCGCCGGCGGTCACCTTTCTGACCTTAAGTATGATTGTTGAGAATCTGCTGATCATACCCGCCGCATTGATACTGGCGGAGGTGGGGCGACAGTCGGGCAGTGGGCTTTCTAGTACTCTTAAGCAAACGGCTAGCCAGCTGATAAAAAATCCTGTCTTGATGGCCATTTTCATCGGTGTCGTGATCGCCATATCGGGGGTTAGCTTGCCGGGCCCAGTGACCAAGGCGATTGATATGGTGGCGAACGCGGCAGGGCCCGCGGCACTCTTTGCCATAGGGGGAACGCTCTACGGCCTTCATGTGCGCGGCGTAGTTATGGATGTTAGCCAAATCGTGGTGGGTAAACTCATTCTCCATCCGCTGGCGATCGTGCTGGCTTTTTTAATTATGCCCAAGTCAGATCCACTACTGCTAGTAGGCGCGATACTCTTTGCCGCTGCTCCCATGGCGAGTATCTATCCGCTGTTGGGCCAGCGTTACGGTATGGCAGACATTGCCGCAGGCGCCTTGATGGCCGCCATTCTGACGTCGTTTGTGACGTTCAGTATGGTGATAGGGCTGATGACCTATTTCGGATTGCTCTCCTAAGCTTTGTCTGAAAACCTGAATTTGCTAATGTTTTCTATGCAGCAGTTGCATAGGTAATGTATGGCATGACGTTACGAAATCTCTGACCAGGGCTGGGAGCTCATCAAAGATCTAGTGGTATCTCCAGCGAAAACGACTGGCCGTCCCCGTCGTGATGATCGCCAAATGTTAAACGGCATTTTTTGGATTCTTTGTTCTGGGGCAAAATGGCGGGATTTACCCGACCGCTATGGCTCTTGGGAAACGGTTTATGACCGATTCCGGCAATGGCGCGATGATGGCACTTTTAAAACGGTTTTAGCGCGCTTGCAGCTACGATTGCGAGAAGACGGTTTGATGGATCTAGATACATGGGTGATCGACTCAACATCAATTCGTGCCACACGCGCCGCCTTGGGAGGCGGCAAAAAGGGGGCCAGCAAGAATCCATAGATCATGCATTGGAACGTAGCCGAGGCGGCTAAACGACCAAAATTCATATGGTCTGTGATCGAAACGGCTGGCCTTTGGCATTTACGCTATCACCCGGACAGCATTCGGATACACAGCGCTTCATTTCCACTCTGGAATGTATACGTTTGCCCGGTTTCTCAAGGCGTCTTCGAAAACGCTGCCGGTTTCTCGTGGGCGATAAGGGCTACGACAGTGATTTTCTTCGCCGTTACTGTGATAGACGCGGGATAAAGCCCATCATTGCAAGCCGTAACATGCAGCGTAAGTCGCGCCCTGGACTGCCACGCGGCTTTGATAAGCCCAAATATCGAGAAAGAAATATCATTGAGCGCTGCATTGGGTGGGTGAAAGAACTGCGCCATATGATCCGCCCCGCTGATTCTGGACACCGCGTTAAGCTAGTACAATCACTTAACGAGGTGAACCGTTATGACCAAGCAACAACGCAACCGCTACTCCGACGAATTCAAGGCTGAGGCTCTCAAGCTGGCCGAGAATACCAGCGTGGCCAGTGCCGCCAGGAACTGGGGCTACACGAGTCGCAGATCTATGGCTTGCGCTCTGCCGCCAGGAAAAAGGCCCATTCTTCAAGTCGTGAAGCCGAGTTGGCCACTGAAAACGACCGGCTCAAGCGACAGCTATCGGAGCAGACAGAGGAGCTGGCCATCTTAAAAAAAGCGGCCACCTACTTCGCGGAAAACCAAAGATAGCGCGTTACCACTTCATGCACGAGCACAGTCAACGGTTTGCAGTCCTGCGGATGGCGGTTGTGCTCGGTGTGTCGCGAAGTGGGCTTTATCGTTGGCAGCAAATGCGCCACAACCCCAGCCTTGCCGCTCAGTCTCGGCAACGTCTGGGCGAGCAGGTCTTGCACACGTTTAAATTCAGCAAACAGCGCGATGGCGCTCGTCGCGTTCAGGCCGAATTGGCGTCTCCAGGCGAGCGCCACGACGTTAAAACGATTGGAGCCAGTATGCAGCGCCAGTCTCTGGTGCCGAAGGCGGCACGCAAGTTCAAAGTCACCACCGACAGCAATCACAGCTTGCCGGTATCGTCCAATCTGCTGGAGTAGAACTTAGAAGCTGCCGGGCCGAATGAGAAGTGGGCCGGCGACATCACTTATCTGATGACCAGTGAAGGCTGGCTTTACTTGGCAGTAATGATGGACCTGCATTCACGCACGGTGATCGGTTGGTCGATGTCCACCAGGATGACCGCGGGGCTGGTCTGTGACGCCCTGGAGATGGCGTTGTGGTGGCGGTCATCGTTCACAGCGACCGTGGCAGCCTACTGCTCTCATCGCTACCGCTATCTGATCCAGAAACACGCCTTACGCCAGAGCATGAGCCGCAGAGGCAGCTGTTGGGACAACGCCTGCGTGGAGAGCTTCTTCCATTCCATGAAAGTAGAGGTGATGCAGTACGAACCGCCCAGGCCCCGGATCGAGCTCCGACAACATCTGTTCGAATACATTGAAGTTGATTACAACCGCCAGAGGCGGCACAGTTCCTTGGGCTATCTCAGCCCCATGGATTATGAACAGGCAATCAGTGCTTAACTCAGTGTCCGTTATTGGTGGTGCAGATCAATATTTGCACGCGCTACGATAATCTCGAAAGCAGCTTCAAGGCCATGGTATGCCTAGATCGCTGCTTACGAGCTAACTTTTCAGACAAAGCCTAACTCTAAGAAGCTTCAAGAGAGGAAGAGTTACTTTCATTAAGGTCTGGCATCCTTTTGAGATGCCAGCCATGTTATCCATTGAGGTGTTTAGAGCAAGAACAAGGAGAGGCTCGGCATGTATGTGATCAGTAGCAGACCAATCAATGAAACTAACAGAAAGGGCAGTACGCCCAGGGCGATCTTGCCTAGTGGCAACTGGGTAATATTGGCGGCGACAAATAGGTTGATACCTACTGGGGGAGTAATCAGGCCGATTGATAAAGCCGTCATCAAAGCGACGCCGAACCAGGTCGGATCAAGACCTAGGCTGTCAATTACAGGTAGGAATATCGGCAGAGTAATGAACATGATGGTGATGGCATCCATGAACATTCCCGTCAGCAGCAAGATCAGCATCATTACCAGTACGATCATCCAAGTGCTGTCGCTTATGCCTAGCAGTGCATCTGAGTAATTGCTGACTAAACCATCGACAACTACCACCCAGCCGAACAGGCTGGCGAAGGCAACCACCAGCATGACTACCGCCGAAGAACCTGCCGAGTCAACTACACTGGTGAAAAGCGCCCTGAAGCTTAGAGATCGATAGACAACAAATCCCACGAACATAGCGTAAACGGTAGCGACTATCGCCGCTTCAGTGGGAGTAAACACTCCACCATAGATACCGCCGAGGATCACCACTGGCGTTAGCAGACCCCAAAATGCATCCTTGAAGGCGTATGCCAAGCGTTTACCGTAGGAGATGGTGTTGTCAGCCTCGGAGTCCCCGTACAGGTTCAAAGCTTCTTCGCTGGTGGGGTCTGCGTCGGTGAGAGGTGATAACTTGGCAAATGGCAGGGCGCATAGCATCAGACAGCCTAGCATCAGGCCGGGAACGATCGAAGCCAGGAAGAGGTCAGAGATCGAAGTTTGGGCAAGAATCCCGTAGATGACCAGGCCGATAGACGGCGGGATGATAAGGGATAAGGCTGCTCCAGTGCAGACTAGGCCGGCAGCAAATGGCCGTGAGTAGCCATCGGCTACCATGCCTCGTATTATCAGCGGGCCGATAGCTGCCACCGAGGCTGGGCCGGAACCGCTTACTGCCCCCCAGAATAGGCACACCACTGTTCCTACCACCCCCATGCCCCCAGGCAAACTACCCACTAGGATGCGAAAAAAATTGATCATTTTGCCAGCAATTCCGGTGATTCCCATGATGTTGCCGGCTAGGATAAAGAAAGGAATTGCTAGTAGTGAGTACTTGGCGATCCCCGAGATGATTAAATCGCCTACCATGTCCAACCCAAAGTCCATCTGATACATGGCATACATTGCCGACAATGCAAGACTGAAGGCGACAGGGACACGCAGCAGTACGAACACAAAGAAAAGCACAATCATCTGTGTTCCGGACGTTAGCTCCATCATCATTGGCTTGCCCCCAGTTGTTGGAACTCGACCACCGCCAGCTCAATCTGGCGGATAAGGAGCATCACGAACCCGAAGGGTACGATCAGTGTGTAGTGCCATTGAGGAATCTGTAGGGCGCTGGAAACGACGCCGCTATCGTACTGATTAGCGAGCAGGTTGTAAGTGAACCAGCTGCACAGCACTAGGGTAACAATGACCAGTAGCGTCGATATTAGCACCAAAGTTCGCTTGAAGGCGCGAGGTACATTCTCGTAGAGCACGGTCACCGCCAAGTGTTGGCCGTGCTTGGCGGCGATCGCAGCACCGAAAACAGTTAGTACCACCATGCCATTGATTACTAGCTCTTGGGTCGAAGCCAGCGAAAAGTTGGTAAGAGTGCGCACCACCACATTAACAAAGCCCAAGAGAGTCATGCATAGAAAGACGATTCCACAGATGACCTCCTCGAAGTGGCGCCAGAGTATCTTTGTCATTGTAATTCTCCTCTCCTGGGCTGTCAGCGGTTACTGCTCTTGCTTGACAGCATCCTCAAATGTCTGCACAAGGTCTTGGCCCACCTTCTTGGCCCAACTTTCGTAGACTGGCTGAGTAGCATCACGGAAAGCCTGCAGCTGTTCCTCGGAGAGGGTAGTGATTTGCATGCCGTGCTCCTTAAGCGTTTGAATACCCGATTTTGTCTTTTCGCGAGAGATATCGACCTGGTATTGCATAGCCTGGTCAGCTGCTTCCTGAACTGTAGTGCGAGTATCTTCGCTCCAGCTCTCCCAGAGCTGCTCACTTACGCCAACAAAGATAGGATCATATGAGTAATGCCACTCGGTCAGGTAATCCTGCACCTCATAGATACGTTGGGGCACAATGATGGATCCTACAGGATTCTCCTGAGCGTCAACGACACCCTGTTGCAATGCAGAGAAAGTTTCGGTCCATTGGATCTGCTGTGGGTTCGCGCCTAGGGCATTGAACACATCAATGTACATCGGAGCAGCGACGCGAACCTTCATCCCGTTAAGATCCTCGGGAGTCTCGACGGGGTGAACACTGTTGGACAGTTCACGAAAACCATTTTCCCCCCAAGCTAGGATTTTGATGCCTTTCTTTTCAGCAATTTCCTTCATCTTGTTGCCTGCCTCGCCTTGCACGGCAGCATCAACTTGATCATAGCTGGAGAAGAGATAAGGTAGAGAAAATGCTGCCATTTCGGGAATCAAAGGGGTGACATTGATCGCAGAAGTGATCACGAAATCAATGTCACCACGTCCAACCATCTCGGACTGCTTCATCTGGTCTCCACCAGCCAGAACTGCATTAGGAAAGACTTTAACGTTAACTTCGCCATCCGTTTTTTCATTCAGGATTTCACTGAATTTATCGGCACCCTGCTGCCAGGTCGTATTATTGGAAGTGTTATGAGTTAGCCGATAGGTCTCAGCATGGGACGTGGCTGCAAAGGCCAGGGAAGTGATAGAGAAAACTATTGGGAGTAACTGCTTCGGATGCATGGTGTACCTCACACAGAGTGATGGGCTGATTTTTGTTCTGCAATGTGGAAAGCATTTTGAATGCTTATTGGCGAGAGTGGCTCATAGGGCATGCGCTGACCATAAGACAAAGGTTGTAGAAATAGGAGGAAGCTAGAAATAAATTTATTATTTTTTTAATAAATTATATATATAACAGTAAGTTGTTATTTTTATTTAGTGAATGGTAATTTATGTTGCATGCTTTTGGGTGGCATAGACAAATGTTTCTAAAGTAAAAATTAGTTTTTATTTATTCCATAATGTGGATTGTTATTCTTTAGTTGCATTGTTCTGCTAATTGATGAGGACCACAATTGCTAGTGTCATCGCGTTTTCGCGGTTTTGACCATAATGTAGTTTCGATAAAACACAAAAATACAAAGGTGACGTATGGTGATTAATAAAAGAGTAACCGCTCCCATAATGGCGTGTTTGTGTGTATCCATTGCGGTAGCGGAGGTGGCGCAGGCAGAAACACTTAGGCTTTCTAGCGAAACAAGTGATTCAACAAGCCGTAATAAAGGCGCCGAACGATTTGCCGAGTTGGTTGAAAAGGCCACTGATGGTGAAAAGAAGGTTAAGGTGTTTGCGAATGCGGTACTGGCCGGTGGTGATCAGTTGAAACAGGCAGAGATGGTTGGGCGAGGGGATATTGATTTTCTTCTTTCGTCGGCGATTTCTGTATCACCGCTGATTCCAGAGATGTCGGTTTTCTCGCTGCCTTATCTCTATAACAACTACGATGAGGTTGATGCAACTCTGAATGGTGAGCCGGCGAAGGAGATGGAAGCCATTATGTCCGATCAGGGGCTTGTCGTCCTCGGCTGGGGTGAGAGTGGCTTTCGTGAGCTGACCAATAGCGTTCATCCCGTTAAGACACCAGCCGATCTGAGTGGCCTTAAAATTCGTGTCGCTGGGCCCATGTTTATTGATATTCTGGATGATCTCGGCGCTAATCCGCAGCAAATCCAGTGGACCGAGACCTTTTCAGCTCTGCAGCAGGGCGTTGTTGACGGCCAGGAGAATCCCATCGGTGCGGTTATTATTCCTCAGCGCATCTATGAAGTGCAGGATTACCTGACTGAGTGGCACTATTCATACGACCCAGCATTTTTGGCAGTCAGTAAGAAGCGCTGGGAATCTTGGGGCGAAGAGACCCAGGCGACGATGAAGCAGGCGGCCGAAGAGGCAATGGCCTATCAGAAACAACTCACTAGGGAGCAGACTGCCGAGGGTGTCGATCTGCTCAAGGAAAAAGGAATGGAAATTTATAGTCCTAGTGAAGAAGAGCTTCAGGCATTTCGCAATGCGACCCAAAGTGCCTTTGATACTTGGTCTCAAAAGGTCGGAGAGCCATTAGTAGAAACATTCCAGGCAAATATCGAGCAGTCAAGGCAATCACAATAAAGCCGGTCTGAACTTATCATCCAGCTTGGGCGATGTCGGCAAATAGAATGTCGGCATCGCAAGGAGACTTTAATGAAAGCCTTGATGCAAGATAGGCGCGTAGTAGTGGTCGGTGCTGGCTCCTGCGGCGAAGGGTGGGGTAACGGGAAGGCGGCTGCCGTACTCTATGCCCGGGAGGGTGCTCAAGTACTGGCCGTTGATCGTGATCCCATTGCTGCTGAGGAAACGCAGCGTATTATTCGTGAAGAGGGTGGCTCTTGTGATGTGGTCTCCGCTGACATTACGCGTGAAGAGGACGTAGTACGTCTAGTAGAGGCGGCTATGGATTATTATGGTGGCATTGATGTATTACACAATAATGTCGGCATCTCTATGACTGGTGGGCCTGAAGAAACTAGTGAAGAGGAATGGGAACGGTTAATTCGCATTAACCTGACCGGGGTGTTTTTGACCTGTAAGCAAGTGCTACCAATAATGAAGCTTCAGGGTAGTGGCAGCATTATTAATATTTCTTCAATTGCCGCGCTGCGTTGGATAGGCTTTCCCTACTCAGCGTATACTACATCCAAGGCTGCCATGTTGGCATTTACCGAAAACTTGGCTGCGCAGTACGCAATTTATGGTATACGGGCTAACTGCATCCTGCCGGGCCTGATGGATACACCAATGATCTACTCGCCGCTAACCAGCGCCTATGGCGGTGAAGTAGAGCAGATGCGTGAGAAGCGCAGCCGCCAGTGTCCTATGGGGTTCATGGGGGACGCTTGGGATATAGCCAATGCCTCGTTATTCCTAGCCTCCGACATGTCGCGTTACGTTACCGGGACACGGCTAGTGGTTGATGGTGGTCTGTCTTTAGGTGCCGTCAATCCTTGGTCGTGAGTTGAGTGGTGCGCCTCAGCGGCGCATCCGCTGTGCCTCGCAAATCTTTTCTTCTAGTGCTGCTGCCTCCTGCATCAGGAGCGGCCCTAGCTCTTGCTGACGGTCTGGCTGCAGGCGACTCGCGATGGCGGCGATAGTTAATGCACCCAGCACACATTTCTTGTCGTCGCGTACAACTGCACCAATCCCCCATGAGTCAGCGACTACCGATCCTCGGTTGATGCCGTAGCCGAGTGTACGGCACTCAGCTACGCGTGCCAGTTGGTCGGCGCGTTCGTCACCAGGAAAATGCTTGGCACGTTCCTCGGCATTTGCTGCCAGGCTCTTTTCAATCTCATTGTCATCAAGTGCTGCGAGCATGGCTATGCCTCCCCCACCTACTCCCAATGGTAGGCGCGTGCCGGGCTGCAGCACGTGTGTCTTGATCGGGTAATCACCATCCTCGCGGATAAGGCAGAGGGTGTGCCACTCACTGCGGATCGAGAAGAAGGCGCTATCGCCGCATTTGGCGGCGATTCGTGCCACCGTTCCTGAGGCGATCTGACTCAGACCATACCGTTGGTCGGCGATTACGCCGAGCATGTAGCACTCTGGGCCTAGTAAATAGCCCTCGTTATCAGACTTCTCCACCATCCCTTCAGCGACTAGGGCCTGCAATATTCGGTGGGCTGTTGGTTTGGTGAGTCCGGTTCGCAGGGTGATGTAAGAGAGTGTTGCTCCGAAGCCCTGTTTGCCAGCAATGGCGCGCAGCACTTGCATAGTGCGAGAGATGGCTTGAGCTCCTTTTACTGAAGACATTGAAAGGCCTCGTACTGTTCCATAATGTGGCCTGATACATTAGTCGACATTTCATTTTCTCGTGTTGAATCGCCTGTAATACGGGGATAGATTGATTAATAGGTTTTAAAGTTCATTCCATAATACGGAACATAGGTTTAGTATGTCAAATAAAGCCATGATAGTAGGTTGGTCGCATCTCCCCTTTGGAAAGCGTGAGGAGGCTGATACCGAGGCGATGATTTCTCAAGTTACGAGCAATGCCCTCGATCATGCTGGGGTGCCCGCTAGCGACGTGGACGGTATCTATTTAGGGGTGATGAATAACGGCTTTTCTAAACAGGACTTTCAGGCTGGCTTGGTTGCGTTGGTCGATCCTGCCCTTACCCATACACCGGCAACCCGTATAGAGAATGCCTGCGCCACTGGCTCAGCGGCGCTGCACGCAGCAATGGACTTCATCGAAGCTGGTCGTGGCCGCATCGCCCTGGTAGTAGGAGCAGAAAAAATGACCGGGTTACCTGCCCGTGAAGTAGGCGACGTACTGCTGGGAGCTAGCTACCGCAAAGAGGAGGTGACTGAGACCGGTTTTCCCGGCGTCTTCGGACGCATTGCCGAGGAGTACTTTGTCCGTTACGGCGATCGCCGAGAAGAACTGGCTCTGATCGCCGCCAAGAACCATAGGAACGGTGTGGCCAATCCTTACGCCCATGTGCGTAAGGATCTGGGGTTTGATTTTTGTAACACTGTTGGTGACAAGAACCCTCTGGTCGCTGGCCCGCTGCGGCGTACCGATTGTTCAATGATCTCCGATGGTGCTGCTGCGCTGGTGCTTACCGATGAGGCGACTGCACGCAGTATGGAGCGTGCTATTGCGTTCCGGGCTCGCACGCATGTCAATGACATACTGCCGCTCAGCCGCCGCGATCCACTCGCTTTTGCTGGTGCTGGCCGTGCCTGGCGTATGGCACTAGAGACGGCTGGCGTAAATCTTGATGACCTTGATCTCGTAGAAACCCATGACTGCTTCACCATCGCCGAGTTGATCGAGTATGAGGCGATGGGGTTGGTGCCACCAGGCGAGGGTTATCGAGTGCTTCGGGAAGGCTGGTCCTACAAGGGCGGCCGTCTGCCGATCAACCCCTCCGGCGGCCTCAAGGCTAAGGGGCATCCTGTCGGTGCCACCGGAGTGTCCATGCATGTCATGGCCTGCCTGCAACTTATGGGCGAAGCAGGCGACATGCAGATCCCCGGGGCTAATCTGGCAGGCGTGTTTAATATGGGGGGAGCTGCGGTCGCCAACTACGTCAGCATCATGGAGCGTAGCCAATGAGTCGGCACGTACAAGCCCCAGCCGGAGGAGTTATTCCGGCCAGCAAGCGAGTTATGAACCTTGCCTACTTCCTGACTCAGGCAGCGCGCCGCTTCCCGCATGGTGAAGCTTTGGTCATGGGTGACAACATCCTCACATGGGAAGAACTCGACCGCCGGGTTAATGCATTGGCATTGGCACTTCGCGCCCGAGGGGTTGAAAAGGGTGATCGTCTCCTCGTGCATAGCCGTAACGGCTTTGAAATGGTCGAGACTCAACTTGCTGCCTTTCGTCTGGGTGCCATATGGGCGCCGGCCAACTTTCGTATTTCGCCTGATGAGGCGGTATGGTTGGCGGAGTTGACTAGCGCTCGGGTAGTGATTATCGGTAGTGAGTTCGAAGCACACTACAAGACGCTGCGTGAAGCCAGCGATGACTTGAAACTTACTGTGCGCATTGGTGAAGGCGAGTTCGGTGATGTCGATTATGAAAGTTTTCTGCGTGAGTATGACGGGCAGTCATGCCGTAACACCGATGTAGAGCATGACGATCCTTGCTGGTTTTTCTTTACCTCGGGCACCACCGGGCGCTCCAAGGCTGCAGTGCTAACTCACGGTCAGATGGGGTTCATTACTACAAACCATCTCTGTGACTTGATGCCGGGCACTGAACATACGACCGATGCCAGCCTGGTAGTAGCGCCGCTCTCTCACGGATCAGGAATCCATTATCTGACGCAACTTGCCCGTGGTGTCAAAACCGTGCTGCCTAGCGGGGCAGGCTTCGATGCCGAAGAGATCTGGGCATTGATAGAGCGTCACAATATTACCAACGTGTTTACTGTGCCGACCATCGTCAAGATGCTAGTCGAGGATCCGGCTGTTAACCGTTACGATCATTCATCGCTGCGTTACGTTATCTACGCTGGCGCGCCGATGTACCGCGCCGACCAGAAGGTCGCCCTTGAGAAACTTGGCAAGGTCTTGGTGCAATACTACGGGTTGGGCGAGGTAACCGGCAACATCACCGTGCTGCCGCCGGGCCTGCATAGCGCTAATGACGAGGATATGAAGGTCGGTACCTGTGGCTATGACCGCACTGCTATGCAGGTTTCAATTCAAGATGAGGCGGGTAATGAGCTGACCCCTTTTGAGAGCGGGGAGATCTGCGTTTGTGGGCTAGGAGTGTTCGCTGGCTACTATGCTAACCCCGACGCCAACGAGAAGTCGTTCCGCAATGGCTGGTTCCTCACTGGCGACCTAGGCCATATTGATGATGAAGGCTGCCTTTATATTACTGGGCGTGCCTCCGATATGTTCATTTCTGGTGGCTCCAATATTTACCCCCGCGAGATCGAGGAGAAAATGCTGTCACACCCTGATATCAGTGAGGTGGCTGTGGTCGGCATGCCTGACGATCAGTGGGGCGAGATCGGTGTTGCTGCCGTGGTGCCCGGTGAGGGCAAAACACTTGATGCTGAGACACTGCGGGAGTGGGTCAAAACTAGGGTATCGAGCTACAAGGTACCGCGCCGATACCATTTCTTCGACGCTTTACCCAAGTCTAACTACGGCAAGATCACTAAAAAAATCATCAAGCAGGCAATTGAGGAACGGGAGAAGGCGTAATGACCCGTACTATTAAAACCGGCTATCACCATCCACGAATGCTTCGCCACGCAGGAAGCTTCAACCCAGTGCGCATCCAGAGTATGCACTACCAGAGCGGGCGCCATATCCGCCTGGAACTCACTCCTGGCCGTACTTTATATGATGCTCTAGTCGAGCCGCTTTACAAAATTGGCGTAACCAGTGCCTCGACGACAATCCTTGGTGGTTACTTCGATCACTTGGAGTACTGTGTGGCGCCCCCTGACTCCTCTGGAAAAGCGGTGATTGCTTACTCCAGCCCAATCGACGCTGGCGAAGCTTTTATGGTGTTTGGCAATGCCACTTTTGGTAAGGATATGGAGGGTCGTCCTCTGGTTCACTGCCATGCCACGTTGCGCACCGAAACTGGGCAGGTCAAGGGGGGCCACATCGTACCCCAGGCGTCTGTGATCGGCCCTACGCCACTGTCGGTGCTAGTGACGGCCATTGAGGGCTTCGAACTACGTCAGGCATTTGATGAGGAAACCAACATCCCGCTACTGAAGCCCCATAGGGAGTCATGATATGACAGCTGATAATCCGACACGACAGGCCCCCAGTCAAGTGGTAACCACAGAAACTGGACGTATGGGCCGCGTAGCTTATGCACGCATCGCACCAAATGAGGATCTAGTTCAGGGCATAGAGAAAATGTGTCTTGCCGAGGGTTTTGAGAATGCCTTTGTACGCGGTGGGCTGGGCAGTCTGGTCGACGCGTGCTTGGGTACTCTTGATGGTGGCTATCAGCAAGTTACTGGTCCTGCCGTTGAGGTAGTGAGTATGGCCGGCGAGGTGCGTTCTACTGAGAGTGGCACGCCGGTTGCTTCACTAGCCGGGATCGTTGCTGACACTGACGGCAACGTTTACGGCGGCCCTTTTTTGGCTGGCTGGAATCCGGTTTGCATGACCTTCGAGGTAACCCTAGAAGAATGGCTGCCAGATAATCCCGATACAGCCTGAGGTCACCCCTGCCGTCATGGGGCGGTGGGCTCCAATCCCAATAAGAGCTCTAGCTATGAATACAGTTTCCCGACCCGCAGTGGTTATCACCGGTGGCGCCTCTGGTATTGGTTTTGCCATAGCGCGTGCCCAGACGGCACGTGGTATTCCTGTATGTTTACTTGATTTATCTGCCGAAAAACTTGCCGAGGCGTGTCGAAAACTGGATCTCGATGCTGAGGACGGCCAAGTGTGCGATGTGACCAATGAGGATTCGGTGGAGGCCGCGATACGAGCAGCTGCCGCTCGCTATAAGATCGGCGGTGTGGTCAATTGCGCCGGCATTGGTATGGACTGTTTGACAGTTGAAACTGAGGTAGCAGCCTTCCGGAAGATCCTTGAAGTTAATGTGATTGGAACCTTCATCGTATCTCGTACCTTAGCGCGCCACTGGCTACTTGAAGGCCAACCGGGATGTATTGTCAACATCTCCTCAGTATCGGGACTATGCGGCAACAAGGGGCGCAGTGCCTACGGTGCCTCCAAGGCTGGGCAGAATGCTCTTACCTTGGTGATGGCCAACGAGCTGGGTGCCGCCGACATCCGCGTTAATGCGGTTGCACCGGGGCCTATTGACACGCCGTTAGCGCAGGAAATGCACACTCCAGAAGTACGCGAGCAATGGCACGCCCGAGTACCGATGAAGCGCTACGGTACGTCCGAAGAAGTTGCCTCGGCAGTAACTTTTCTACTTTCCGAGGAGTCGGGGTACATCAACGGTCAAGTGCTGGCTGTTGATGGCGGTTTTATCAATTCTGGACTGTTTAGCTGATATAGGTGCAAAAAATCCTATGATTTATACATTAGGTGAGCGAGTCCCCAATATTGATATTAATAGTTGGGTCGCGCCGACCGCTAGTGTAATCGGTAGTGTTCGCATCAATGCCCGGGCGAGTATCTGGTTTCAGGCGGTATTGCGAGGCGATAATGAGTGGATCACGGTTGGTCCACATAGTAATGTTCAGGATAGCGCTGTGTTACATACTGATCCGGGGCATCCGCTGATCCTGGGCAAAGGAGTAACAGTCGGCCATCAGGCGATGCTGCACGGCTGCGAGGTGGGGGATTATAGTCTGATTGGCATTCAAGCAGTGGTGCTTAATGGTGCTCGTATAGGAAGCTATTGTATCGTTGGTGCCAATGCCCTCGTCACTGAGGGGCAGGAGATACCAGATGGCTCGCTAGTGGTTGGCTCTCCAGCGCGGGTTGTTCGACAAGTAAGTGAGACGGAAAAGTGTGAGATGCTCGAAGCTAATGCCGCAGAATATGTTGAAAAGGCAGCCCACTACCACATTAAACTGAGTGAGTTTTGATGGTCTCAGTGTGTTGGTGTTGGAAGAGATAGCTTTGAATCGTGATTAGGGTCTGTTGATGTTTAACATGGGTAGCAAAAAAAGCCGCATGCCAATGAACTGCCCAACTATTGGGGTCAGTTCATTTTATGGAGGGTTTTTGTTTGAGTGGTGTGCCAAGCATGGCGCAAAGCACCTGACCGGCGCTGTTATGTGCTTCAGTTTTTGTAATAGCAATATGTGCAGGAGGTGTTTGACTCAACGCTTTGCCCTCATAAGTGCCTAGCCTAAAGTTTTCGGGCAATATCCATGCCAGGACTTCTGACACTGACGGAACTATGGAAAAACGCTTTGGCTGCCCCTCTCACTGAATCTGAACAACAGACGCTGGCCTCCGCCTATCACCTTGGCGAGAAGCGTGCTCTCCGTCGTCGGGCGCATGCCATTCTACTGAGTGACCAAGGCCACACTTATTAACCAAATCAGTGAGATACTGCAGGTTCGACGTCACCCCATCTTCAGTAACATCCGGGTTTAGAGTCAGAAATAACTCTATCGTGTTTTACCACCAGTTGATCAGCATAGTCTGAAGGTGTCAGCCCTCCAAGACTCCTCTTCGGTCTTTCTTCGTTGTACTCCCGTCGCCATGCCTCGATGACAACCTGGGTGTGCTGAAGGCTGGTGAACCAATGCTCATTTAGGTATTCATCTCGAAAGCGCCCATTGAACGGTTCGATGTAGGCGTTCTGGTGGGGGTTCCAGGTTCAATTAAAAATAGTGCAACGCCACGTAGATGAGCCCATGACAGCATGGCGCGCCCTCAGAATTCATTTCCATTATCCGTACGAATGGCGCTAGGTAGGCCACGGTGTAAAGCCAGGTGATCCAGAAGAGTACGTGTTAAAAACAGTCCGCCCATGGCACGTTCAGGCACGATAGCCACGGCTTCATGGGGAGCGTCATCGACAACAGTGAAGCTCTTTATCACTCGCCCGTCTGCTGTACGGTCAAACACAAAATCCATTGACCAGACCTGATTGGCGGCACCAGGGCGACCAAGTGGCTTTCGCTCAGACATGGGAACCTTCTTGCGCTTGCGACGCTTCACCTGCAAGCGAGCTTCGGATATAGACGAACACGCTTGTGATTGACCGGCTCTCCGGGCTGACGAAGCTTCAGATAGATCATGCCCGCCCCATAGCGACGGTGCCGATACGCGAGCGCCAGGATGCGTTCGCGTAAGCCCTGGTTGCGGTCCGGCATTCGCTGATAGCGTAACGTGCTGGCACTCATACGGATGACACGCATTGCTCAGCGCTCACTCAGGCCACGTGACACCATAAAGCGCACCACGTCTCGACGTGCAGGGGCGCTCACCACTTTTTTCTCAGCGCCTCGCGAGTGACCTCCATTTCCAGTAGCGACTCAGCGAGCAGCTTTTTCAAACGCACATTTTCAGCCTCGAGTTCTTTGATTCGCTTGGCATCGGGTACGCTCATGCCCCCAAACTTGCTCCGCCATAGATAGTAACTGCTTCTGAGAAGCCGTGCCGACGGCATAGCTCCTTGATGGGCAGTCCCGCTTCTGCTTCGCCCAGGAAACCAATGATCTGTTCTTCGCTGAAACGCTTCTTCATGTCCAATCTCCTTACGCATAGGATCGGACTCTAAAGTGTAGCGCCACTCAATCTGGGGGTGACGTCGGTTTTAATGCGCTTTATTTGGGCCTAGTTGAAAAACTGTCTAAAATCGTTGGATTGGCATCGCTGTTTAGGCGGGCTGACTCAGCACACCGGAATAGGGCACTGTTCTGGCTTTTTTAGGAACCCGAGTGTGAACAAAGAGCAAACTGGAGAGCATTCCCATGGAGACCCTCGAATTACTCATAGCCCCGCTGCGCGATGGTCTTTACGCCATCATGATGCCCGTCAGTAACTTTATCTGGAGCTACATTCTTGTTTATTTGCTGCTAGGCGCTGGCTTGCTGTTTACCATCATGACCCGAGGTATGCAGTTCCGGTTGTTTCGGCATATGGCCTACGTCACCTTCACTGCTCGGGGCGCCGGGGAAGGTGTTAGCGGCTTCCAGGCATTCGCCACGTCAATGGCGGCGAGGGTCGGCACTGGGAATCTAGCGGGGGTGGCGCTGGCGCTGTGGATTGGCGGCCCGGGGGCGATTTTCTGGATGTGGGTCACCGCGTTGCTTGGCTTTGCCACTGCTTTTATCGAGTCGACCCTAGCCCAGGTTTATAAGCATCGAAATGAAGATGGCGTATTCCGCGGCGGGCCTGCTTACTATATCGAGCGCTGCCTGGGATGGCGCTGGCTAGGCGCGCTGTTTGCAGTGTTCCTGGTTATTGCTTACGGCTTAGCGTTTAACGCGGCGCAATCGAATACCATTGCTCAAGGTATGAATGGCGCCTTTGGCATACCCAATTGGCTCACCGGCGTGGTGATTGCCATCTTGTCAGGCTTTGTCATTTATGGCGGCCTCAAATCGGTGGCGCGAACCGCTGAAAAAATTGTGCCAGCCATGGCAATTGCTTATCTGCTAGTGGCGCTATGGATCCTGGTGAATAACCTTTCTGCCGTGCCCGACATGCTCTCGCTGATTGTAATGAGTGCCTTTGGCCTTGGCCCTGCGGTGGGCGGTGCTGCCGGTTATGCTATCAAAGCGGCGATGGAAAATGGCGTCAAGCGCGGTCTATTTTCCAATGAGGCGGGTATGGGCTCAACGCCTAACGCAGCCGCCCAGGCGACAGTCAAACACCCGGCGGCCCAGGGGTTAGTGCAGTCATTTGGGGTGTTCGTGGATACCGTTGTGATCTGTAGCTGCACGGCCGTGGTGATTCTGCTTTCCGGCGTTTATGAACGCCTGCTATCCGAATCAGCGGGAGATAGTATCGAAGGCATTCAGCTGACGCAGGATGCCATGGTGGATCACCTGGGCAGTTTCGGTGAAATCTTTATTGCGCTGGCTATCCTGTTTTTTGCCTTCACCTCCATTTTAGCCAACTTCTCTTTCTCGTCGGTTAATATCGAATACCTATTCCGTCGTCATGCTAAAAAAGCGGTCAGTGTGTTTCGTGTGATTGTTTTGGCCATGGTGCTACTTGGCTCTGTGGCGGAACTCAGCGTGGTATGGGACTTTGCTGATCTGGCCATGGGGCTAATGGCCACCACCAACCTGTTTGCGATTCTAATCATGGGGCCGATCGCCGTATCAGTGCTGAAAGATTACGAGCGCCAACGCCGTGAGGGTATTAAGGAGCCGTTATTTGACCCTGCTATTCTCAAGCGCCCTGAGTTGGTCGACGACGATGTATGGCCTGTTAAAGAGGGATAAAGAAGAGTAGGGGGAGCTACCTACTATTCCGGCATGCTGGTTGGTTTTAACTTGCCGCCTCAAGAAACGCCTTCGCCCTGGCATCCTGCATATAAGCAACATTAAGGCGCAGCCAGGGCGTCGGTTGATGATCGGCAAAGAATAAATGCCCTGCTGATAGCGTGATTTCCCACTGGTTAGCTAGCTCGCTCAGTGTTTCGGGCGAGATGGCCTCTGGTGGCTTTGCCCACACGAACATGCCGCCCACCGGTTCGTTGAATATTTCCCACCCCGCCTGTTTTAGCATGCTTAGCGCTATGGCCATTTGGTCGGAAAGCTTGATTCTCAACCGCTCGGTTAGCTTTCGGTAACTGCCGTTTTGCAGCATGGTAGTGACCACCTGCTCTGCAAATCGCGAAGCAGAGATACTGGTCAACATCTTGATATCCACTAGGCGCTGTACCCAAGCTACTGGCGCGGCGATAAATCCCACGCGTAGCGAAGAAGAGAGGCTTTTGGAAAAACTGCCCAGGTAGATAACTCGGTCGAGCCCATCTAGTGCCGCCAGCCGAGTGGTGGGTGTGTGCTGAAAGTCAGCATAAATATCATCTTCGACAATCTGAATATCGTATTGATTGGCTAGTTGTAAAATACGGTGTGCAATGCCAGGGGTTATGGTGCTTCCCGTCGGGTTGTGAAACACACTATTGATAAAAAATAGCTTAGGACGGTGCTGGGCTAACAACGCCTCCAGGCGCTCGATGTCGGGCCCATCGGCTAATCGCGGTACGCCAATCACGCGGACTCGCTGCAAGTGCAGCAGGCCGAAAAGGTTGTAATAGCCCGGCGATTCCACAAAGACCACATCGCCGGGCTCAAGCAGCATCCGCACCAGTAAATCCAGCGAATGGCTGCCGCCACCGGTCATCACTATCTGCTGAGCGTCCGCGGCAATCGCTAATGGGCGTAAGCGTTCTTGTATCAAACCGCGCAAATCCAGCGGCCCTTGGGGAGTGCTGTACTCAAAAATGCCTGAACGGCTTTTGCGGGCGACTTGGCGGATGGCGTGAGTAAGGTCATCGCCTTCACGCCAATGGCTGGGTAGCCAACCGCAGCCCAGCTTGAGGGTGTGTTCCTCAGCGCTGAACAGTCCCCACATCCCGCTGGTGACGTCCTCCAGGGCTTGGGTCGCTGAAGGTTGTGATGCCAGGGATGCTGCATGATCAGCCACATAGAAACCTGAGCCGGGTTTTGAGCGTACTAATCCCGCTGCGACCAGTCGTTCGTAGGCTTCAATGACGGCGTTGCGGCTGATGCCATTTGTGGCTGCCAAACGACGTATAGACGGTAAACGTCGGCCACCGCCTGCGCCATGGTCCTGGATCCAATCGCGGATACCCTCTTCAAGCTGTTGGGTTATAGAGGTAGCAGCACGCCGGTCAACGTGTAGTTTCATAAAAGGCCCTGTTGCCCTCAACCGTTCGCAAAAAAAGCGGAACAGTGTCGCAATAATGATCGACAAGTGTACCTTACCCATCACTTATATGGATGCGAGCGTAACGGTTCAATCAGTCATTTCCAGGGACAGATCCATGAACCGATATAGCGCCGTCCGTTTATCGTTTGCACTATGCATGATCACCACCGCCGTTAATTTACAGGCGCCTCTTTACGATGTAATCGCAACGCGCGACGGCTTGGGTGTTGGGGCGAGTACTATTGCTTTCGCTTGCTATGTGGCGGGTATCATGCCGGTGTTGCTGGGCTTAAATGGATTAGCCGAAAGGGTAGGTCGCAAGCCCTTAATCATTACGGCATTGTTACTTAGTTTTTTAGCCACCGCGCTTACCCTAATCGCGCCGAGCCTGTTGGCGTTAGGCGTTGCGCGCTTTTTACTGGGTATTGGAACGGCGCTGATGTCAGCGGTCGCCCCCATTTATATGCAAATGTTGTTGAGCGGCGAAGATAAGCGTATTGCCACGAACTATGTCACGGCCAGCACGGCACTCGGGTTTGGTTTAGGAGCCGCCATTACCAGCCTGTTTATGCTCCAGGCAACCAGTGTGGCCCCACCTAGCCTATGGCTTTACCTGTGTGCTGCTGCGCTGGCGATTGTAATGGTTGCCACGCTTCCAGATCACACCGTTAAAACTTCCCAAGGTGCCATGTTACGTTTGCCGCGCTATCCCCATGGTGCCTTATATTACGGTTTAGCGATTATGCTGGCGTGGGCAGTGGTGGGGTTGGTAATAGCGATTCTTCCTTCGGCGTTGGATCAGCATGGTCTAGCCGCTTGGAGCGGATTTGCCACCTTTGGTATTTGCAGCTGCGGTGTGTTGTTTCAGCCCTGGGCGAGAAGGTTGTCACCCCGCAACGCCACCATAATGGGATTGCTTATTCTGCCTTTGGCGTATGCGCTAATTACATGGGGTGCGCTGCAAGGTCAATTAACAGCGGTACTACTCGGAACGTTTGCCGCTAGCAGTGCCTGCTATGGGTTTATTTACTTAGGTGGATTAAGTGGCGTGCTGGGTATTTCGGAGTCACTTTCCACACAGGCCAGCGCTGGGTATTTTTTAATGGCCTATCTAGGTTTCAGCCTTCCCGTGATAACAACGGGGTTACTGATTGATGCCGTGGGGCATACGGCGGCATTAACGCTGTTTGGGGCCGCGCTACTGATTGGTGTCATCATGGTCATCGGCTTGCTGTTAAAAACCAGCGTATACAGCGAAAGTAACGTCTGATGATAACTAACCTGTGGCCTAGCGCTGTTTTTCCACCAACTCGCCACAGGACGGTGCGGCCCAGCGTTTGTCAGCGGTGAAGACCACATCGCAGACCACTGGCGAGTAGCATTGGCGAATGTGTTGATCCAGTTGAGTGCGCAGGGCATCCAGGCCCACTACGCTGTTAAGCGAAGTGTTACTGGGTAACACCACGTGCACGATGACATACAGCATGCGGCCTGGGCGCACCATGCGTACGCGCACTTCTTCGGTTTCGACATCGGCCAGAGCTTGTTCGATGGCGTGATGAATGGGCCCGGTAAGCGCAGAGGGTGGGGTTTTGTTGAGCAGTTCGTGCAGCGCTTGAGTGGCCATGCGCACCGGCACGCCCATACACAGGAGCACAACGCCGATGACCAGCAGCGGATCGACGTAGGGCAGCACGGTGTGCCAGCCAAACGTGTCAAATAACAGCACCAGGCAGAACGCCGTCAATACCGACGCCGAAATCACGCTGTTGACGACCCAGTTCGATTTGTCGGCTTCTACCAGCGGGCTTTTGACAAAGCGCAAGCTGCGGTGCATCACCCAGGCGGTGAGCGAACAGGCGACCGTGGCAAATAGCGCATAGATGACCGCCACCCCGGCGGCAATGTCGCGCCCGCCGGTGAGCAGCGCGGCAATCGCATCGACCAAGGCGAATATCGACACGCCGAAAATCAGCAGGCCTTTGCATAGGTTGACCAGCGACTCAAAGTAGCTGTAGCCAAACGGGTAAGCCTCGCTATCCGGACGGCTGGCAAGGCGGCTGACCTTGATGGTGACCAGCGCCACGCCGAAATAGATCAGATTGAATAGCCCGTCCAGCAAGATGGCTTGCGAGTTAGAGGCAAGTGTAGCGGCAATGCCTGCACAGCCAATCAGCAACGCCATGAAGGCGGAAAACGCTAAGGTTCTGGATTCTGTCTTCACGAACGTGTTGCTCCCTGGCCAGTACCGGTGAAATAGCCAGCTAGGATAGCAAGTTTATTCGCGATATCGCTATTTTGTCGATATGGACGACTGGCCGCTCAGCGGCCATTGCTTTAAGTGTGGCTAGGAGCGCAGCTTAGCCCTCTACCCACACCTCATCCCCTTTAAATTCGATCTTCCAGGTACGCAGCTTGACGTCTTCATCCTCCAGGCACTGGCCGTCTTCGAGGCGGAAGTGCTGTTTGTAGATGGGCGAGGCGACCACCGCCGCGCCCTTAAGGTCGCCCACAATCCCACGGGCAATCACGTTGGCGTTGGAGAAAGGATCGTGATGATCCAGCGCGAAAAGCTCATTACCCTGGCCGGGAAGATAAAAGATCGCCACTTGCGCGGGGCCGTCGGCGGTTTCAAGCCAGGCGGCGACGCCGGAGAATTCCACAAGATCGACTTTGGTACAGACTTTTTGCCACGCCATCGTATCCATCTCTTTTTTCATTGCCGTTGCGGTCATAAGGTACCTCGTTTTTATTCAGAGTCAGTTAACGCGCCGATCAAGCAGGCCGTAGCTGGCCGCGCTCGCTGGTCATAATGATCGACGGATCCGGGCGGTCGTCGTTGACGAAGCTGCGGAAGCGCTTGAGTTTCTCCGGGTCGCTGATGGCGTCGGCCCATTCGCACTGGTAGGTATCCACTACGGTCTGCATCTGACGCTCCAGCTCGTCGTTGATGCCCAGGCTGTCTTCCAGGATGACTTCCTTGAGGTAGTCCAAACCGCCGTCGAGGTTTTCGCGCCATACAGAGGTGCGCTGGAGACGGTCGGCGGTGCGCACGTAGAACATCAGAAAGCGGTCAATGGTGCGGTACAGCTGCTCGTCGTCCAGATCGGTGGCGAACAGTTCGGCGTGACGCGGGCGCATGCCGCCGTTGCCGCAGACATACAGGTTCCAGCCGTTTTCGGTGGCGATAATGCCGATATCCTTGCTTTGCGCCTCGGCACACTCGCGGGTGCAGCCGGATACGCCAAACTTGATCTTGTGCGGCGAGCGCAGCCCCTTGTAGCGATTCTCCAGTTGGATCGCCATGCCGACGCTGTCCTGCACGCCGTAACGACACCAGGTGCTGCCCACGCAAGATTTAACGGTGCGCAGCGACTTGCCGTAGGCGTGGCCGGTTTCAAAGCCGGCTTCGATCAGCTCGCCCCAGATATCCGGCAGGTCTTCCAGGCGCGCGCCGAACAGGTCGATGCGCTGACCGCCGGTCACTTTGGAGTAGAGGTCGTATTTCTTGGCGACCTCACCGAGCACGATCAGCTTGTCGGGGGTAATTTCACCACCGGCGACACGCGGCACCACTGAATAAGTGCCGTTTTTCTGCATGTTAGCCATGAAGGTATCGTTGGTGTCCTGCAGAGGCACGTGGGCAGCATCGGTGATTGGTTCGTTAAAGCAGGAGGCGAGAATCGAGGCCACGGCGGGTTTGCAGATATCACAGCCCAGGCAATGGGTGTCCTGTTTGCCGTGCTTGCCAATCAGCTCGCTGAAGGTCTTGATACCTTCTACACGCACGATGTCGTAAAGCTCCTGGCGGGTGAAGGCGAAGTGTTCGCAGATCGATTTGTCGACCTCGACGCCCCGTGCTTCCAGCTCGTGGTCAACCACGCTTTTCAGCAGTGCCGTACAACCACCGCAGCCGGTACTGGCTTTAGTAACGTCTTTGACGCCGCCAAGGTCGACGGCGCCGTCATCGATGGTGGCGCAAATATCGCCCTTGGTGACGTTGTGGCACGAGCAGATGGTGGCGGTTTCCGGCAGTGCACCGGGGCCGAGCGTGGGCGCGGCGCCACTGCTTTGGGGCAGAATCAGCGAGGCCGGTTCGTCGGGCAGTTCAATGCGGTTGGCGTAATACTGCAGCAGGGTGTCGTAGGCGCTGTTATCGCCCACCAGCATGGCGCCCAGCAGCTTCTTGCCGTCGCTGGATACCACCATCTTGCGGTATACCTGGGTCAACGGGTCGAGGTAGCGAAACATCCGTGCGCCCGGGTTCTGGTTGCCGTGGGCATCGCCAATCGAACCAACATCCACACCGAGCAGTTTGAGCTTGGTACTCATGTCCGCGCCGCCAAAGCGGGTGTCGCCGTCGGTCAGCGTGGCGAGCGCCGCCTTGGCCATTTGATAGCCGGGGGCGACCAGGCCGAAAATACTCTGGTTCCACAGCGCTACTTCGCCAATCGCTAGGATGGCGGGGTCGCTGGTGCGGCACTGGTCATCGACCACCACGCCGCCGCGTTCGCCGATCTCCAGGTCGCAGTCCCGGGCCAACTGGTCGCGAGGGCGAATCCCGGCGGAAAACACGATCAGGTCGGTTTCCAGCACTTTGTCGTCCTGGAAGACCATGCGGTGATGACTGTTGTCGCCGTCCTCAATGCGCTGGGTGGCACGCTCGGTGAGCACCTGCACGCCCAGCGCTTCGATTTTTTCGCGCAGCAGCTCGCCGCCTTCGTTATCCACCTGCATCGGCATCAGCCGCGAGGCAAACTCCACCACGGCGGTGTCGAGGTTCAAGCCGCGCAGCGCATTGGCAGCCTCAAGGCCCAGTAGGCCGCCACCGACAACTACGCCGTTGGTAGCGTTTTCGGCGGCGGCTTGGATGGCATCAAGATCATCCAGGGTGCGATATACCAGGCAGCCCTCGCGGTCGTTACCGGGAATCGGCGGCACAAACGGGAAGGAACCGGTGGCCAGTACGATGCGGTCATAGGGGTAGCGGCCCTGATCGGTGACCACTTCGTGAGCGCTGCGGTCGATCTCGATGACGGCTTCGCCAGTGCGCAGTTCCACACCACTGGTGGCGTAGTAATCCGCCTCGCAAAGCGCCAGCGAATCGGCATCTCGGCCGCTGAAGTATTCTGACAGGTGCACCCGGTCGTAGGCCCGGTGGCGCTCTTCGCCAAACACGGTGACCTGATAACGCTCGAGGGCGCCGTTATCGACTAACTGCTCGACCAAGTGGTGGCCGACCATGCCGTTACCAATAATAATAAGCTGTTCGGGATTCTTGGAAGACATCATTATGCCGCCTCTGAGGTCGATAAATGGGGGGTGTCGTTCTGCTGATCTTTGAGCACTTCTACATCGGCTGCGCCAAACAACAGAGCCTGGCGGTAAGGGGTTAGATCGGTGCCCGCCAGCGCTTGCTCGAAGTACCAGGTGCCATGCCGGGTATCGCCGTAAAGTACGGCCCCTTCAATGCGTCCATCGCGCAGCAGTAGGCGGCGGTAGTCGCCGCTTTGGGGATCCTGGTAGCGCAGTTCGTCGTGCTCTGGTTCTGGGTCGGTGGGGCCGAACGCATAAAGCGCCACGCCGCTTACCTTGAGCTTGGTGGCGGTGGGGGCTTCGCGGTAGCCGTCGTTTGCTTCACCGCTGAGGATCGCCGCTAGCACGTCAACCTGGTGCCAAATAGGCTCGACCAAGCCATAGGTATGCTGCTCAAACTGGCAGCATTCGCCGAGGGCAAAAATAGCCGGATCAGAAGTGGTTAGATAACGATCGACCATCACCGCGCGGTCGGTGTTGAGCCCAGCCTCACGGCCCAGTTCGGCATTAGGGGTGATACCGGCGGCGATAATCACGCTGTCGGTGGGCAGTCGCCGCCCATCATTAAGTACCGCTGCACACACGTGGCCGTTGGCGTCGCCTTCAAGCTTGGCGAGTTGGGCGTGGGTGAGAATGTTGAGCTCGCGCTTTACCAGCGCCTGCTTGAGTAAACCAGCGGCAGTGGCGTCCAACTGGCGATTCATTAGCCGACCGCTGCGCTGAAGCACGCTGACACTAAGCCTGTTGCCGCGCTTGCGCAGTCCTTCAGCGGCTTCCAGGCCGAGCAGGCCACCACCAATCACCAGCGCATGGCCGCCGCGTTGGGCAATTGCCTCCAGTTCGGCAACGTCGTGGAAGTCGCGAAACCCATGAACGCCGTTAAGATCGATGCCGGGAACTTGGGGTAGCGTCGGGCGCGAGCCGGTAGCCAGTACCAGCCGGTCATAGCGAATGGTATGGCCACCGTCGGTTTCCAGAGTGCGGTTCTCACGGTCAATGGTCTCAACCCGCTCACCCAGGCACAGCGTCACGCCGTTGTCTGCGTACCAGTCGGCGTCGCGCAGGGTCAGTGCGTCGTGTTGCATGTCGCCTGCCAGCAACGGCGAGAGCAGAATCCGGTTGTAGGCGGGTACCGATTCCGCTCCGATGACGGTAATCGCCCTGGGGCGTTGCGGCTGGTTGATCAGTATTTCCACCAAACGGTGGCTGGCCATGCCGTTACCAATAATCACTAGATGGTCATCAGATGAGCACCGGGAAGTAGTTTCCATTGGTGGCTCCTTTCTATCGTGCGTGGTGGCCATGCGTCATGGCGTGCTTGGCACCCAACAAAAACGCCCCCGACACAGCGTGCCCCCTAGCAATTAGGAAACACGAGGTCAGGGGCGTCGTTGCCCGGTAGCGTCTAATTAACGCGCGACAGCCGCCATTGGCTGCCAACAAGTTATCTATGGCTAGTAACAAGCAAGTCGGCGGCCAATCCAGGGTTATTTATTTTTTTTACTTTATTTTCATTGTCTTGAATGAATGGGCAAAAAACACGAGTGAATGCGCTGACCGACTGTATGCACACTGTTGGTGCGTATAGAGGGGTGAGTTGCACTCTCAGCACACAAACTTTGAGCGGTGGCGGGGTAGTGGATGGCCGCGATGGGCGTGTGGTTTGTAATCAAAAACATGTTTTTTAAAGATTTTTTAACAAAATGCTAGGTGACGGCTTGGTGTTTGCAGCTAATTAGGCATAAGGAACAATCGCGCATTGTATTGCGTTCATGAAAACCAATGGCAGCGAACAACCCCAATAAAGTCGTTAAAAAATAAGTAACCATTAAAAAATACGTTTGGCACCTTTGACGGTGCTCGCTGTGGCAACGACGTCCAGCCTGCTGATCGACCTTGCGCGTTTTGCGCAACAGGGTTAGCGGCCTGGACGTTTTTTTATGGACGTTTTTATGGACATCGTTGCAAAGCTTTCGAGGAGTCACCATGCACCAAGCCAAAACCACCTGCCCCTACTGTGGCGTCGGCTGTGGCGTAACGGCCACCGTTGACGACGCGGGTACGCTGAGCGCGGTGGAAGGCGACCGCGAACACCCCGCTAATTTCGGCCGGCTGTGCGTGAAAGGCTCAGCGTTGCACGAAACGCTGGGCGAGCAGGGTCGCCTGACCCGTCCGCGAGTGGATGGCGTTGAGGTCTCCTGGGAGGCCGCGCTGAGCACCATTGCCGAACGCTTAAACACGCTGCGGGCCGAGCATGGCAACCACAGCGTGGCGGCGTATCTTTCTGGGCAGTTGTTAACTGAAGATTACTACGTCGCCAATAAGCTATTTAAAGGCTTTTTGGGCACGCCGCATTTAGATACCAACTCGCGGCTGTGCATGGCCTCGGCGGTGGCGGGTTACAAACGCGCCTTCGGTGCAGATGCGGTGCCGTGCAACTACGAGGATCTGGAAGACGCGGAGCTGATCGTGCTAGTGGGCTCGAACCTGGCCTGGAATCACCCGGTGCTTTACCAGCGCATCAAAGTCGCCAAAGAGCGCAACCCGCTGATGCGTGTGGTGGTGGTCGACCCACGGGTGACAGATAGCTGCGAAATCGCGGATCTTTACCTAGGCATCAAGCCCGGTAGCGACGCGGTATTGTTCAACGGGCTGCTGGCGCAGATGGCGGCCAAGCGCAAACTCGATCACATTTACCTTGAGCGTCACACCCAAGGCCTCGACGAAGCGTTAAGTGCTGCCCAGCAAACGGCGGGTAGTGTCGCCGAGGTGGCGGCAGCCTGCGAGGTGGATGCCGAGCGCCTGGAAACCTTCTATTACTGGTTCGCAAGCCAGCTACACGTGGTGACGCTATATTCTCAAGGCGTCAATCAGTCTTCCAGTGGCACGGATAAGTGCAACGCGATCATCAATTGCCATTTGGCGGGCGGTAAAATTGGCCTGCCCGGGGCAGGGCCGTTCTCGATCACCGGCCAGCCCAATGCCATGGGTGGGCGCGAGGTGGGTGGTCTGGCCAACCAGCTTGCTGCACACATGGATTACGACACCCCCGGTGCGCAGGATCTAGTCAGTCGCTTTTGGGCCACTGACAATCTGGAGCCCTCGTTGCCGAACGGCCCCGGTTACAAAGCCGTTGAGCTGTTTGATGCCATCGAGCGTGGCGAAATTAAAGCGCTGTGGATAATGGCGACCAACCCGGCCATCAGCCTGCCCGATACTGCCCGCATCAGGGCCGCGCTAGAAAAATGCCCGTTGGTGATTGTCTCGGAGTGTGCCGCCGATACCGACCTACTGCCCTACGCCGATATCGTGCTGCCCGCTTCCGGTTGGTCCGAGAAAGACGGTACCGTGACCAATTCCGAGCGGCGCATCTCGCGCCAGCGCGGCATGCTGCCGCCGCCCGGCGAGGCGAAACACGACTGGCAGATTATCTGCGAACTCGCCAAACGGCTGGGCTTTAATGAGGCGTTCGATTATGCTCATCCCCACGAGATTTTTGACGAACATGCGCGGCTTTCCGGCTTTGAAAATAGCGGTGTGACTCAACGGCTGTTCGATATTTCGGGCCTGGTCGGGCTGGGTCTCGATGGCTACGACGCGCTTGCGCCAATTCAGTGGCCGGTCACAGCGGCTGCCCCGCATGGCACTGCTCGACTGTTTGAGGATGGCGAATTTGCCACTCTCGATGGCCGGGCCAGGCTGTTGCCGATTACCCCGCGTGGGCCGGAGAAAGCCCTTAGCGAGGCGTACCCACTGCGGCTTAATACCGGTCGGATTCGTGATCAGTGGCACACCATGACGCGCACCGCGCGCGCGCCTAGGTTGATGAACCATCGTGCTGAGCCCTTTATGGAAGTGCATCCGGAAGATGCCGCTCAGGCAGGCGTTAACGATCAGGCGCTTGGCGTCTTGACCGCTGCCACCGGCGAGTATCGCGCTAGGGTACGGGTATCCAATGCCCAGCGGCGCGGGGAAGTGTTCGTACCGATACACTGGACCGACCGCTTTACCGGCAACGCGCGCAGCAGCGCGCTGATCGAACGTATCACCGACCCTGTGTCAGGCCAGCCCGAAGCCAAACATGGCGCCGTGGCGCTCGCCCCCCTGGCAACCGCCTGGCAGGCGACACTCCTTGTCGCCGACGCCGCCATTGCCTCGTTACCTGCAATGCCCGACTGGTGCGAAAGCGACTATTGGGCGCGGATTCCGATGCGCGGCTGCCAGCGCTGGCAACTGGCCGATTGTGCTACCGTTAGCGACTGGTTTGCGCCGCTTGCCGAGTGGCTACCTGCCCCGGCATCGCTATGGAGTGAAGATGCCGCCACGGGCCGTCTGCGCGCGGCCGGTGTGGAAAACGGTCGGCTTACGTGGTGGTTGATGGTGGGGCCGCCCAATGAGCTCCCGGGGCTTGCCTGGTTGGAGGCGCGATTTAACGAAACCGCGATCAGCGATACTCATCGCCGTCGGTTGCTGGCCGGGTGCGACGACGGCGCGGTGGACAGCGGCCCAGTGGTTTGTAGTTGCCATCAAGTCGGCCAAACGGCGATTGTCGACGCCATCCTGCAGGGCGATACCAGCGTTGAGGCGCTCGGCGCACGCCTTGCTTGCGGCACCCAGTGCGGTAGCTGCATTCCCGAATTGAAATCGTTACTTGAAGAGGAGCGCCCCCATGCGCGCGCTAAGCAAATTCCAGCTTCTGAAGTGGTGTAATCCCCTGGCGCGGTTGGCAAGTTGGTTTGAGCTAACCAGGAATGCCAGCAGTGGCGTAGCCGCTCGTATTCCGCTGCGCGGCGACTGTCAGCGCGGCCACGTGTATCTGGTGGGGGCCGGCAGCGGCGATGCAGAGTTACTCACCCTCAAGGCTGCGCGTCTACTGCAACAGGCGGATGCCGTGGTGTACGACCGGCTGGTAGGCGACGACGTGCTGGCGATGATCCCCGCAGGCTGCGAGCGCTATTATGTAGGTAAGGCGAAAGGGCACCATAGCGTTCCCCAGGATGAGATCGGCGCGCTGATGGTGCGCCTTGTTCGCCAGGGAAAATCGATAGTGCGTCTCAAAGGCGGCGACCCCGGTATTTTCGGCCGCATGGGTGAAGAACTGGATGCGCTGGCGGCCGCGCAGATACCGGTCACCATCGTGCCTGGCATTACGGCCGCGTCATCTGCGGCGGCCTGCATGGGCATTCCGTTAACCGACCGTGGCCACGCCCAGCAGTTGCGCTTTGTCACCGCGCAGCTGTGCCGTGAAGACGGCACACCCGACTGGGCGGCCTTGGCGCGCCGCGACGAAACCCTGGTGTTTTACATGGGGCTTTCCAAGGTGGCGGCGATTTGCGCTGGCCTGCGCGAGGCGGGGCTGCCCGATGACTGGCCGATCATGCTGGTCGCCAACGCCAGCCAACCCGATCAGCAGTCGCTTGTCGGCAGTTTGGTCGATATGCCCCAGCGGTTGGCCGCTGAGCCGCTACCCTCGCCCTGCGTCATTATGGTGGGTAGCGTAGTGCAGCGCGTCGCGACAAGCCCGGCATCCACCGAGAACCAGGTGCACTATGCATGCCAGCACTGAACATTTCCCTGGGCCAATGCTCCGATAAAGGCCGTAAACCGAGCAATCAGGATTTTTATGGAGCTTATTTGCCCAGTGATGCCCAGCGACGTCACAAAGGCATCGCCGTTGCCCTGGCCGATGGCATCAGCAGCAGTGCGGTGAGCCGCGATGCAAGCGAAGCGGCAGTGGGCGGCTTCCTGTCTGATTACTACGCCACGCCGTCCACCTGGAGCGTGAAAAGCTCGGCGCAGCGGGTGCTGCAGGCCACCAATGCCTGGCTGTATGCGCAAACGCGGCAAAGCCAGTATCGCTACGACATGGATCGTGGCTATGTGTGTACCCTGAGCGCGATGATTATTAAATCGGCGACGGCTCACTTGTTCCATGTAGGCGACTGCCGCATCTACCAACTGGCAGGAAATACGCTTGAGCCACTGACCGAGGATCATCGCTTTTGGGCTTCGCGAGAAGTCAGCCACCTGAGCCGTGCGATGGGCGCAAGCCAACACCTGGAGCTGGATTATCGCGCCGTCTCGCTCAGCGAAGGCGATGTGTTTTTGCTGGCCAGCGACGGTGTTTACGAGTGGCTTTCCCCCCACGCTATGACGGCGCTTATCCAGGATAATACTGGTGACCTGGACGCGGCGGCAAAGGCATTAGTGGACGCCGCGCTAGCAAATGGCAGCGATGATAATCTGACCGCGCAACTGGTGCGTATTGAGACGTTGCCCGAGCGTGAGGCTGACGAGCTTTTCGATGCGCTGGGCACCTTGCCTCCACCGCCCGAGATGCGCGCGAATAGCGAGCTGGATGGTCTGCGGATTATCCGGCCGCTCCATGCCAGCGCCCGCAGCCACGTTTATTTGGCGCACGATCCGCAAACCAACCGGCATGTGGTGGTGAAAACCCTATCAACCGAGCTGGCCGAGGACCGTGCAAGCGTCGAGCGTTTTGTGCGAGAAGAGTGGATCGCTCGACGGCTTGATAATGCCCATGTGCTATCCGCGCCTGAGCAGCGAGGATCGCGGCGTTATCTGTATACCGTATGGGCGTATATTGAAGGTCAGACGTT
Organism: Vreelandella arcis; assembly: GCF_900103865.1. Taxonomy (GTDB): domain Bacteria; phylum Pseudomonadota; class Gammaproteobacteria; order Pseudomonadales; family Halomonadaceae; genus Vreelandella; species Vreelandella arcis. The sequence goes on along the minus strand of NZ_FNII01000013.1, from coordinate 75,041 downwards.
GACTCAGTGGATGCGTGACCATCCTGACCCTGATTTGGCCGAAGTGCGCGGCATTATCGAGCAGGTGGCCAAAGGGCTGCGCGCCTTTCATCGGCTGGAAATGCTCCATCAGGACGTGCGTCCGGACAACATCATGATCGACCGTCACGGCACGGTCAGGCTGATTGATTTTGGCGCCACACGAATCGCGGGGATTGCCGAGGCCGCGGATGCTTCCGGCGAGGCTGACCCGATACTCGGCACCGCCCAATACACGGCACCGGAATATTTTCTGGGCGAGGGCGGCACTGAGCAGTCCGACTTGTACTCGCTGGCGGTGATTGCCTATCAGATGCTGGCCGGGACGCTGCCCTACGGCACCGAGGTGGCCAAAACCCGCACCCGAGCGGCCCAGCGCAAGCTTGCCTACCGCTCCGCGCTGAGCGAAAACCGTGAACTGCCCGTATGGGTGGATGAGGTGCTCAAAAAGGCGCTGCATCCCAACCCACAACAGCGCTATCCAGTGCTTTCAGAATTTATCTTCGAGCTGCGTACGCCAAGCCCGGGAACCCTGAAACAGTCGCGACCGCCGCTTTTAGAGCGCGATCCGGTGCGGTTTTGGCAATGGTTGTGCGTCCTGCTCGGCGTCATTATCGTGGCGCTGCTGACCAACATGTCTCAATAATACAGATTGCAACGCCATAGTGGGCGACTGCGGAACCATCAACGGTATCCCTCAGCCTGCAGTTGAAACAGCGTCGCATAGCGGCCTTTCGCCGCGAGCAGTTCGTCGTGGGTGCCGCGTTCAATGATCTTGCCCTGATCAATCACCAGGATAAGATCAGCGCTACGCACAGTGGAGAAACGGTGGGAGATTAATATGGCCATCTTGTCGCGACTGTGCTCGCGGAAGCGGGCGAAGACCGCGGCCTCTGCGGCGGCATCCATGGCGGCTGTAGGCTCGTCCAGCACGATGATATCGGCGTTCTCGCGCATATAGGCGCGGGAAAGGGCTATTTTTTGCCACTGGCCGCCGGAGAGTTCCTGGCCGTTTTTAAACCAGCGGCCAAGCTGGGTTTGATAGCCGCTTGCCATTCCCGCGATGAAGTCATCTGCCATGCCGTGACGCGCCGCCTGTTGCCAGCGCTGCTCGTCGTCGAACGCATGGGTATCACCCACCCCCAGATTTTCCCCCACCTGCAATTGGTAGCGTACGAAGTCCTGAAAAATCACTCCCGTGCGTTCGCGCAGCGCCTGTGTATCCCAATCACGCAGGTCGCTACCATCCAATAGGATTCGCCCTTGGGTGGGGTGGTAGAGCCGTGTTAATAGCTTGATCAGGGTTGTTTTACCTGAACCGTTTTCGCCCACCAAGGCCAGGCTTTGGCCGGGGGAAAGGTGCAACGAAATATCGTGCAGGACATCTTCGCCACCTGGGTAGGCAAAGCTAACGTGCTCAAAGCGCAGGCCATCACCGGGCAGTGCACCCTGGGTCAGCGTGCCGGTGTCAGCCTCAACTGGCTGTTCCAAGTATTCATACAGATTGGACAGGTAGAGGTTGTCTTCGTACATACCGCTAATCGCGGTCAGGCTGGCGGACAGCGCGGCCTGGCCCTGTTTGAAGACCATCAGATACATGGTCATTTGGCCCAGGGTGAGCGCCCCGGCAATGGTTTCAATCACCACCCAGGCGTAGGCAGCGTAAAAGGTCAAGGTGCCCAGCAACCCAAGTACGAAACCCCAGCTTTCGCGGCGCAGCGTGAGGCGACGTTCCTCGGCAAATAGCCGGGTGAAAATATCGCGATAGCGCTTAAGAAAGAGTCCTTCGAGGCCAAATAGCTTGACCTCTTTAATGCTGTCCTCCCGGGCGAGCACCGTTTCAAGGTATATCTGCATGCGCGTTTGCGGCGAACGCCAGCGAAACAGCCGGAATGCATCACCCGAGAATTTGGCTTCCGAGAGAAACACCGGCAGGGCACCGGCCACCAAAATCAGCAGCGCCCAGGGGGAAAACTGCACCAGCAGCACCCCGAAACTACCTAAAGAGATAGCGTTTTGCAGTAGCCCAAAGGTTTTATTAACCAACGCAAGCGGGCGCGTGGACGCTTCGCGTCGCGCTCGAGTAAGCTGGTCGTAAAGCTCAGAGTCTTCAAACTGGCTGAGCGACAGCTGGCCGGCTTTTTCCAGGATCATTACGTTGACCTTATGCCCCAGCAGCGCACGGAGTAACGCCTGCTGAGCCGAAAGGCCGCGCTGGGCGAGCGCAATAAGCGCGATAATCAACGCCTCAAAAGCGACGAGTTTTAATACAGGGAGGATAGTGGTGAGTAAGTCGGGGTTGCTGGCTTCGCGGTGGGTTTGCATCGCACTCACCACACCATCGACAATCAGTTGGCCAACCCAAGCCGCCACGGCGGGGAGCACCCCGGCGACCAGTGTGCATAATGCTAAGCCCAGCATCATCCAGCGTGAAGTTTCCCACACCAAGCTAAGCGCGCGGCGACTATAACGAAATACACCCAAAAAACCGCTTAGCGGTGAAGAAGAAGTCGTCTTAGACGATGGTGTTGATTCAGATGATGATGGCATAACTGGACAGGCGATAAACTAGCAAAAGAGGATCGCCATGATGCGGGGATTCACCGTGGATAGCCAGTTCAGCCAAGAAATACTCCACCATACACCAAGGCCCCGATGACCACAAAGGCGGGGTGCGTTTTGAAGCGAATCAGTGCAATAGCGGCAGCGGTACCGATAATTAAGGTGTGAATGGCGCCGCTGGAGTCGAGGCTCTCGAGTAAAAAACCTAAGGTGAGCCAAGCCATCATCATGGCGATCACCGGGCGTACCCATTGGCTCATGCGTTTAACGCGTGGGGACTCGCGGTGGCGGTATAAAAGCCCTAGCGCGCCCAGCATTAATAGCAAGGTCGGGATCACGGTAGCGGCTACCGCCACGCAAGCGCCGCCGATGCCGGCGACATCGTAGCCGATATACCCGGCCATTTTGGTCGCGATAGGGCTGGGCAAGGCGTTACCTAGCGCTAACGTTTCAGCGAAAGTTTGCGCGGTCATCCAGCCATAGCGACCCACTACTTCGGCCTCGATCAGCGGAATAATCGCCGGACCACCGCCGTAACCGATAATATTGGGGATAAAAAACGCGAGGAAAAGATCCCAATAGATCATACAGGCCCCTCAGCTTTTTTAGTGCCTGTGGGGCGTAATAGGGCAGTGACTAGAATGGCACCAATGACCCAACCCGGATGAACGCCGAGCCAGTAAATAAGACCGGCGGCGGCGATTGCCATGACGGCACTGGTCAGCCAGCCCAATACGGCTTTCGATTTATCAAAAAAGTCCCAGGTGAGTTGTGCCATCATCACCATGACAACAGGCACCACCGCTTGACCCATGCCGCGAATCCAGGCGACATCGCGGTAGCGGCTGAAGAGGCTTAACATGGCAATCATGGCGACGATCATGGGTAAGATGATGGCGATGACGGCGGCGATGCAGCCGGTTACTCCGCCCACCCGGTAACCGATGTAGCCGGGCATTTTGGTGGCGATGGGGCCGGGTAACGTATTGCCAATCGCCAGCACGTCGGCGAACTCCTCATCGGTGAGCCAGCGGTGGCGGGTAACGACCTCGGCACGTACTAGGGGGATCATGGCGGGACCGCCCCCGAACCCTAAAATGCCGACGCGGAAAAAAGCCCAGAACAGTTGCCAAGAGACAGCCGAGGGCTTCATGGGCGAGAGTCCCGTAGAGTCGGAAATGTGATACAGCGCATACCGGGCCCTTATTTATCGGTTGTTGGTTAAAAAATCGATTATTTTATATAAAATAGAATATAGGCGAGTGCCTCCCTGAGCGTCAACTCGAGCGAACGAAGGTAGGGGGCCAAGATGCAAAAAGGAACTGATATGAATCACCATGTTCAGCCAGTGATCGGTACGGCGTCCAGCCGGATTTACGAGACGTTGCGGCGAGATCTGGTGGGTGGGCAGTTTGTGGCCGGCGAGAAGCTGGCGATCAACGCCCTCAAAGAGCGTTATCATGTTGGCTTGAGCCCGCTGCGCGAGGCGTTGAACAAGCTGGCGGCCTACGGGCTGTTAGTCCAGGAAAATCAGCGGGGTTTCAGGGTGCCGAAGCTATCCCGCAGTGAGCTGGATGACATCGCCAATATGCGCCTTGAACTGGAAGGAATGGCGTTTGAACGTGCCATTCAGCACGGCGATGACGTCTGGGAAGCCGAGCTGCTTGCGGCGGCCCACCGCCTTAAACGCGCCGACACGACGCTGGATAAAGGCGAGGAGTGGGAGTCTTTGCACAGTCAGTTTCACCGCACACTCGTGGCCCCCTGCGGCTCCGTTTGGCTATTGCGCTTTATCGAGCAGCTGCACGATCAATTTGATCGCTATCGTCGCCTGGGCCCCAAAATGCCCACGGTAAGACAAACCCTCGATGAGCAACATCACGAACTGGTGGCGCTTGCCTTAAAACGGGATAGCAAAGCCGCCCGTGCGCTTATGGATGACCACATTCAAAAATCTTATCAGCTGGCGCTAAAGCGGTATCAGGAACACGCTTAATCCGCATGACGTGTAAACTGTCGGGCTGTCGGCGGTGATGGGCATCGGCGAACTACACGAGTGGCTTGGGAGCAGGCATGCAAGACGCAGATAAAACGGTCATCGCACAGACGCTGAATTGGGTAAGCCGCTTTATCGTGGCACACGATATATGCCCGTTTGCGGGTCGAGAAATGGCTCGGGAGACGGTGCGCGTTGAGGTCGTGCGCTCTAAAAAAATCGAGGTTGCACTCGAAGAGTTGATGGTCGAGGTTCATTGGTTAGACGAGCATCCCGAAACCGAAACCACGCTACTGGTGTTTCCCACGCTGTTTAAAAGCTTTGACCATTACCTGGATTTTGTTGAGCTGGCAGAAAGCATCTTGGTGGATCAAGGGTATGAAGGGATCTATCAGCTAGCTACATTTCATCCAGATTACTGCTTTGAAGACGCTGAACCCGCTAATTACACCAACCGCTCGCCCCACGCCATGGTGCATCTGCTGCGTGAGGAGAGCGTCGCTCAGGCGATTGACCATTATGGCGATACCGCGGCGATCCCCGAGCGCAATGTGGCCATGCTAAACGCCATGGGTAGTGAAGCCGTGGAACACTTGTGGCAACGCTGCTGTACTGTTGACGATTAAGGTTGATGAATGACGAGCCGGTGTTTGCCCTTTTCCTTAGCGGTATAAAGGGCCGCGTCGGCAAGTCGCATGACCTCTTCAATGTCTTGGCTATGCTCTGGCCACCAAGCCGCGCCCAGGCTACAGCTGACCGTGACCGCAGGATGTTCGGGTAGTGCCACCGGCTGAGTAATGGCCGTGATGACCCGCTGGCTAACATCGTGGGTCAGAGCCTCCAGCAGATGAGTAGGCGCTTGTAAGACCATGGCAAATTCATCACCGCCCCAACGAACGACCAAATCGTCAACCCTCAAAACGTCCTGCAGGCGCTGGGTAATATCAATCAGCAGCAGGTCGCCCGCGTGGTGACCTAACTCATCGTTTACCTGTTTAAAACCGTCCAAGTCGATATACACCAACGCGATACTCTGTTGTTGGCGTTGTGCCTCGGGCAAGGCATTTAATAGGTAGTGGTTAAGAAATGTGCGATTGGGTAGCCCCGTCAATGGATCGCTATTGGCGAGATCCTCCAGGTGGCGAATGGTGCGGTTTTGATCAAGCAAGCGTCCCACCATGTTGCGCATTGACGTGGAAAGGCGCTTTAGCTCGGGGGAGCCGGTTTCGAGAGGAATATCGCTGGGCGTTTGAGTAGTGTCATGGATGTTGTCCGCCGCGTGAGACAGCCGGGTCAACGGTGCCGTCAGCCGAGACGCCATCACCCAGCCGATCACCGCAAATATCAAGGCTAACAACACGCCGACACCGATGATGACGTATTGCAGGCGCTCCACCGGAGCAAACGCCTGCTCAATTGGCTGTCGGCTGACGGCCACCCAACCTAACCCAGGAAAATCCTCGTAGCCTTGGCTACGCGCCACGCCGGTCACGTAGCGCTGACCATCTGGCCACCGCTCAATTGTCCAGGTTGGCGAAGCGGTGGCTGACGTAACGAGTGGCGTGAGAGCGTTAATCGGTTGGCCGAGCATGTCATCGGGGCCTAGTAATACAGTACCGTCGGCTGATAACAGGAAGAGTTCGGTTCCTTGTCGACGTTGAGCGGGCGAGAACATTGCGCGTTGAATATAGGCGGCCCATTCCCAACTGAGGTGAACGGCGAGCACACCAAGGAACGTATCATCCTGGGTGTAAACGGGGGTGGCTATATCGACAAACTGTAGCGCTTCGCCGTAGGGGTTGGGAAGGCGCTGAGAAAGCAGGACGGCGTCATGGACATCGCCTATCCACATACCCTCGCGGCCGTTTTGAAATACGGGGCGTTCCGCAATCGATGCGCCTTCCAAAATGCCACCCGACGCGGCTTGGACTACTCCGTTAGGGTCGGTAAAGCCAATCCACGACACCACGTTATAGTTGTCCTGCAGTGTTTCCAACTGGGTTCGGAGTTGATTGTTATCGATGCCGGTGGTCAGTGCTTCAATGCCTAATAGCAGCTTTACCTCTTTTATGCGGGCATCCATGCTGCGGTCGAGTTTATCGACCATTTGATAGGCGGATTCTGCTGTGGATGCGCCGATATTGGCTTCTAGCTGGTCAGCTGAATGCCGGGCTGCCACCCAGCTAAGCAGCAGGGTGATGCCAAACACCAGCGCGACCGCCAGCAGGGTAAAGCGCGTGCGAAGTGAAATACGGCTAAGCCGCAACACGTGATCAGTCATCACCAACATCTCATTGAAGGGACGGGAATTATCCAGAATTGGTGACGTATACAACCACGATGGCAACCGGTGGGCAACCCAAGGCGAGGCTATTGACGCCGATAAGTTAAACGCTCGAAATTTAAAGGGCTTTATACATGACGTGGGTATCTACGTCGCCGTACTGAGCGTGACGGTATGCTCCCGGCACCGTGCCGACAATGGCAAACCCCAGCCGCTGCCAAAGTGCCACCGCCACGTCGTTAGTGCTCACGACGGCGTTGAACTGCATGGCGCAGAACCCCAGTTCGCGGGCTTGCTGCTGGGAGTGTTCGCACATTGCACGGGCCACGCCTTTTCCTCGAGCCGCATCTGCCACCATGTAGCCGCAGTTGCAGACATGATCACCGGGGCCGGCAGCGTTGGCCTTTAGATAATAGGTGCCGAGTATCCCCCCGGTTGCATCCTTAACTACGAAAGTCGTGCGGGGCGATATAAACCACAGGCGGTAGGCGTCGTCGCGGGTTATGTCCGGCTCAATCGCGTAGGTTTCCTGAGCGGCGACGATTTGCTGAAACGCTGGCCAAAACGTCTTAAAGTCAGCGTATGACATCGGGGTAAAAGTGAACGCAGACATCGTCTTGATTTCCTGGTGTGGCAGGTGAGCTAAACGGCAATAAAAGCGATAAGCCAATGCGGGGCTGCCTCAGGAGCCCCGCTGTGCTATGGCTGGCGATAATCTTATCTGATCACTTAGCCGCGTCGGCGACAATTTGGTAACTTCTCAGCCGGTCTTGATGGTCGTAGAAATCGCTGTTAATCATGAGCTCGTTGGCGCCTGTGCGCGCCTGGAAATCGGCTAGCTTGGCTTTTACCGTCTCGGGGCCGCCGATAATCGCCGCACCTAAAAACTGTTCAACTTGAGCGCGCTCCATGGGTGACCAATCTAACTGTTCCACTGGGGGCAGCGAGACCGTCGGCTTGCCGCGGATCAGATTGAGGAATTTCTGTTGGGCTGTGGTCGCCAAGTACTCGGCCATGGCGTCGCTTTCCGCGGCTATCACCGGCAACCCTACCGTGGCATGAGGGGCGTCCAAGTGGGCAGAGGGCTGGAAATTGTCACGGTACAGGCGTAACGCCTCAAACAGGTAGCCGGGCGCGAACTGGGCGGCAAAGGCAAACGGCAGGCCAAGCTTGGCGGCTAACTGCGCGCTAAAGCCACTCGATCCCAGCAGCCAAATAGGCACATGGGTTCCTTGGCCAGGAACGGCTTTTACCCGCTGGTGTGGTGTGGCCTCGGCAAGATAGCCGCGCAGCTCGTCTAACTGGGCGGGAAAGTCGTCCACCCCGGCACGGGCGTGGCGGCGCATGGCCTGCATCGTCGCGCCGTCTGAGCCCGGTGCCCGTCCAAGTCCCAGGTCGATGCGTCCTGGGTAGAGTGTTTCCAGCGTGCCAAATTGTTCGGCGACTACCAGCGGTGGATGATTGGGCAACATGATGCCGCCGCTACCCACGCGAATGTGCGAGGTTTGCCCCGCAATATGACCGATCAGCACTGCCGTGGCAGCGCTCGCGATGCCTTCAATGTTGTGGTGTTCGGCCAGCCAATAGCGGTGGTAGCCCAATTTTTCGGTAAACTGGGCAAGTGAAACGCTGTCTTGAAAGGTCTCCGCAGCGCTGCCGCCCTGACGAATAGGGGCGAGATCGAGTACGGATAGCGTGGTGGACGCGAGGTCGCTCATGCATCACCTGTTTAGCTGGAAAGTGAACGAGCTAAAGCGGCTGTGTGCCGCTTAAAATCATTAGCACGCTTGTTAATCATTTGATATGCGGCCAGCATTGATTAATTACAAGGCGGTGAGTCAGCCAAAACGCGTTATTCCAGCGGTGGGGTCGGGCGTATCAGAATTTCGTTAACGTCGACATTGGCCGGTTGCGCCAGCGCGTACACGACGGCATTGGCAATGTCGCGGTCTTGCAGCGCATGTTCGGGTGGTTCGTCGAAGAACGGTGTGTCGACCATGCCAGGTTCGATTAACGTCACCCGCATACCGGTGCCACGCAGTTCTTCGCGTAAGTTATAACCGATACCGGTCACCGCCCACTTAGTGGCACTGTACATAGAGCCGGGAATGGTCGCGCGTCCCGCCGCAGAGCCGGTGAGGAGCACATGGCCTTTGCTGCGTTTGAGTGCGGGTAAGCAGGCTTGAAGGGTAAGCCCTACGCCGTAAACATTGGTCAGAATCATGTCTTTCCAACGTTCGTGGTCGGCCTCACTAAAGCCCCCTGGTGTGCCGCCGCATCCAGCGTTGGCAAATACCGCATCAATGCGGCCAAAGGTTTCCAGCGCTTCATCGACCATGGCGCGCTGGTCTTCCATGCGGGTGACGTCCAACGCGCAGGTCAGCACATTCTCCGGCCCTAACTCATGGGCAAGCGCGGTGAGTTTGTCCGTTGAGCGAGCAGCCAATACAAGCTTATAACCTTCTGTGGACGCGGCACGAGCCGTGGCAGCACCGATCCCGCTCGAGGCCCCCGTGATAAGTAATACGCGATTATGCATCGTTTGCGCTTCCTGCCGATAACCATAAATGACCCCTTAGCATGGCTAACTGAGCGCAGTTATGCAAATCGTAAGCCTGCGAACGATTTGTGCGGGAGCGTTATTGGTTGGTTTCTTTACGTTTGAGTATGGGGGACAGGTCAAGAATCGACTGCGCCATGTCGGCCATGCTTTTGCTTTGATTCATCGAGGTGGTGCGCAGAAAGCGATAAGCTTCTTCTTCTGTCATTTCTTGGTGGGCCATGATCAGGCCTTTGGCCCGCTCGATCAGTTTGCGTTCGCGCAGCGCTTTACGGGTATTTTCCAGCTCGTCGCTAAGCCCCTGCAGGCGGCTTGATTGTGCCTGGGCAAGTTCTATCAGCGACCGACCCAGTGGCGAGTCAAGCGCATTGGCGGTCAAATCACCCAGTGGTTCGGTACTGCTCAACGCCAGCAGTTGCGCGCAAGGCGACAAGGCGTTGGCGCAGGGGTCGGCCTTGGCTTTTTCCAGTGCGGCATGGGCCTGATTAATCTTGCAATGGCAAAGCGCGGTGAGTTGATCGTTGAGCGCATCCTCCACGCGTTTAATGCTGTCGATGCGCAATGTGGTCAGCTCATACCAGGTTTCACCCAATGAATCCGACGTATCCGGGTGCGTGGCCCGCTGACAGGCAATATCCCGTAATTGGCCGATACCCGAGAGCGTGCGTGGCGACAACTCTTGCTCCCAGCGCTGCTGGGCTTCCGATGGGGCAAATTCCACAAAGGTATCAAAGCAGCGTTGCTGGTCGGTGATCAGTTGGGTAAGCAGCGAGCTGTGAGCATTGTCAAAATGCCCTTGGGTAAAGCCGAAGGCACCACAGGCGCGCTCCTGACCGGCCAGTTCCTTACCTTGCATCAAATGGAAAATGGCTACCAGAGTGCGGGTGATATCCGGATCGATGGCCGTATCGGCGGCTTCAAATACAATCGCCAGCAAGCCACTGGTTAATCGATTAAACGCTTGGGTGGCGGCGTCTGGTGTAATGGCGAACGTATCAATGGCGTGACGTAGCGCGCTAAGCTCGTCGAGCGCGTACCATACGTTGGCAATACGGCGTAGCAGGCGTGCGGCGGCCTGGGGGCGCGCTTCTTCGCCTAACGCTTCCAGGCGGCGGCGCATTAGCGCTTCGGCATCTTGGCTATGCTGCTGATACGTGGCGCGGCGTTGTTTGAAGCGGACGCCCTGAGACACTAAGAAAATCGTCGACGCCCCCCGCTCACGCTGCAACATGTGAATAAAGTGACTAATATCGCCGACAATTTCACAGGTGGTCGCGAGGTGGGTCAGGTTGTCGATATCGCATCGTTTGGCGGTTAACAGTAGCTGTTGAGCTGAAGACATAATGCGTTCCTTATGGCTCACCGCCGTATATTGCGCACGTCCAGGGACGTGCGCAGCAGGCGTCATTTAACGTAACGATAGGGCACCGGCCCCGGTATCGTCCCCCACCGCATCGCGATAGGCGATGGCCTCTTCGGCTTCCTGGGCATCGCTGAAGCGCACCAGCAAGACGCAGGAGGCCAGCGCCAGTACGGCAAGACCAAGGTAGAACAAACCCTGCTGATACGTCAGGCTTTCGCTACGGAACAGGAAGGCAGCGGACACCGCGCCGACGTTGCCGCCCGCGCCGACGATACCGGCCACCGCCCCCATGGCCTTTTTATTGATGAATGGAACCACGCCGTAGGTCGCCCCCTCGGCCATCTGCACAAACAGGCTAAAGACGAGCATGATACCAATGGCCAGGCTCAGAACGTGCATCTGTGAAAAGGCAATCAGTGCGATCCCTTCGCAAATCAGCGCCACCAATAGCCAGCGCACACGTCCCTTCAGGCCCCCCTGTTTGGCAAACAGATCGGAAAACATGCCGCCGAGGGTGCGCGCAAAAATATTCATCAGCCCAAACAGCCCGGCAATCAGACCGGCGGTGGCCAGCGTCAGCTCAAAATTATCGAAAAAGTAGATAGCGGCGATGTTATTGATCGTCAGCTCTACGCCAAAACAAATGCCATACACGACAAACAGAGCCCACACGCGAATATCTTTTGCCGCCACGGTAAAGCTTTGTAGAGCGCCGTGTTCGCCACTGGCGGGCGGTAGCTCGCCGCGAGCACGAAGCTCGTCAAAGTTGCCATCGGGGGCGTCTTGGGTAAACAGCCAATAGGCGATGCCGGTAAAGAACAGTACGACGCCCGGCACGACCATGGCCAACCGCCAGCCCAGCGCCTCGTTGACGCCGAGCATCAGCATACCGGCAAAGATCAGCGGCATCACGATCTGGGTGGTACCCCCGCCCAGGTTGCCCCAGCCCGCGCTGGTGGCGTTGGCCGTGCCGACCACGTTGGGCGCAAACATGATGGAAGTGTGGTACTGGGTAATCACGAACGACGCACCGATGGCGCCGATCGCCAGCCGCGCCATGAGGAAGGTCTCGAAGCTATCGGCCAGGCCAATGGCCATGACCGGGATCGAGCCGAGCAGCAGCAGCCCCGAATAGGTTTTGCGCGGCCCCAGGCGGTCACATAATACGCCAATCACCAGGCGCACGATGACGGTGATGGCGACCGAGGCAATGATCGTGTTGCCGATTTGCGTCTGGGTAAGCGCTAAGTCTTCACGCACCACCGCCATAAGCGGGGCAATGCCGAACCAGCCAAAGAAGCAGAGGTGGAAAGCAAACCAAGAAAAGTGAAACGCACGCATTTGCGGCGTGGAGAAATTGAGCAACCGAATGCGGTTGGCTTTGTTGCGAATATCCATGGGATGGCCTCACGGGTCTTGTTACGAGTTCAATACCCTGCGCAGCAATCACGCAGTGTCATCAGTTCACGAGAACATGCCTTCGTCATTGAAGGTCAGGTTCGACGCACTCGTACCCGGTTGGGCCTGGTCCACGCCTACTACCACTGGTTATGATTATGCAAAGTGGTTGCCATGGAAGACTTTTTTTATTTTTATCAGGTAATTACTTATAGGTGAGTGTTGGGTGCAGGTTTTTATGCAACGCCAATGCTGCATTGTTGGGCATTGGCGAACCCGGTTTGACTTATATTGGTGCTGAAGAAGGCGCCGGGCTGTCGTCCATGTAGACATCCTCGATATCCAGCGTGGAGTGCTCCCCCAATGCTGCAATGTTTTGCTCAAGCCAACGGTCGGTGGCAGCGCGTCCCTGTTCAAACAAATGGCACAGGAAGGGCCACTCGGCGTTAAGCTTGCTGGATACCGAAAGTTCTTGTAATGCCTTTTCGCCGCTGATGCGATGGAAGAGTGCCTGCGAGTAGCAGTTTTCGATGCCTTGGGCATCAAGCACCTGCTTGAGCATGGCGATCATGCGTACTTCTTTAATCAGCGCCGAGTTAAACGTGATCTCGTTGAGGCGGTTCATGATGGCCGACGCCGTGGTGGGGAGAGTGTCGCGACGAATGGGGTTGATCTGAACGAGTAGGATATCGCGTGCGCTACATTCTTCCATCAGCGGGAACAGGGCCGGGTTACCCATATAGCCGCCATCCCAATAAGCCTCTCCGTCAATTTCGACGGCTTGAAACACAAACGGCAGGCAGGCAGAGGCCATGACGGCATCAATACTCATCTCGTGGCGGCGAAACACGCGCTGTTTACCGGTGCGTACGTTGGTAGCCGTCACGAACAGCTTGAGCTGTTCGCAGCGACGCACTCGGTCAAAGTCGATCCGCTCGGCGACAATCTCACGCAGCGGGTTCACGTTGAGTGGATTGAACTGATAAGGCGAGACCAGACGGCTCATCAGATCCATGGCGATATAGCCCGGTGAGTGCTCAAGACTCCAGTTGCCGACCAGCTTATCCAGTGGCGTACGGCGGATTGGGCTTGCCATTCCTGCACGGCTAACGGCTTGCCAGAAATCGTGCAATGCCTGCCGGGCGGTTTCTTTATCGCCACGGGTTAGGGCATCGGCCATCACCACGCCGTTCATGGCGCCGGCACTGGTGCCGCTGATGCCCTCAATTTCGACCCTTGAGTCCGCTAGTAAACGGTCGATGACGCCCCAGGTGTAGGCGCCGTGAGAGCCGCCGCCCTGTAATGCTAAGTCTAACGATTTGGGTTGAACCATCGGTTTGCCTCCGTGCGGTTGGCGGTCAACAAACAGCCAAGTGGCTACCAGCATGGCACATTGGGGGCTGGAACCGTTATCTACCGGGCGATTCAGCTGTCATCCGGCCTACCACCCAACTAGTGACGCTGGGCGAGCGACGGCGCATTCGGGCAGTTAATCACCTGTGAGGTAGCTAACCACTCCTGGTCAGGGTAATACGCGAACACGTATTGGTCGTCTTTCAGGCTGTCGATCAAGGGGTAGGTCACGGCTTCGCGAACCGCCGGGCAGCCGTGGCTGCGCCCCAGCCGTCCCGTCTGGTCAATAAAGTCTTCGCTCACGTAGTCGGCACCGTGAATCACGATGGCCCGCTCAAAGGCGTTGTCGTTTACGTTGGCTTCTAATCCTTCCAGGCGCAGCGAGTAGCCATTGCGGCCGTAGTAACTATTCATTGTTTTAAACAGCCCAATGCTTGATTGGTGGCTGTTGGGAATGTTGGAAAAGGTCTCTGCTTTTGCATCCCCTGAGCCTTGCCCGTGAGACACTAACTCACGAAACATTAGTTCGTGCTGGGCTAGGTCAAATACCCACAGGCGGGGTTCTGTTGACGGCAGTGAATAATCAATGACCGCTAAGCGTTCGGCGTAAGGGTCGCGGCAGCTGAGCGCTTGGGCGGCGAGACGTAGCGCGTCGGGGCTGGCGCTAGGGGCTAGCTGGAGCAGTTGATGGTGTAACGGCAGAACGCCGTTAGGCGGTGTCGAATCAACGTGGCTAAAAAAGCTGTTGGCGTGGATCGGAAATGACAATAACGTCGCGGGTAGGCAAATAAGCCAAGCACGAAGCGAAAAAAGTGGCACCATATAAGTCCATCCTGACAAGTAGAACGCGGTGAAGCAGTCGCTAACCGACTACGATAACAAGGATGTACGCAGCATCATCGGAGCGACATAGTAACGCAAGGAGAGGGCAATGAACGAGCGGCAGCCATTAAGACGATGGGCGATAGGGGTGGCGCTTTGCCTGAGCGTGGGCATGGTTAGTAGCAGTGGGGCGGATACATCGCCACCGTTGCGGGAGGCGCTTCAGGCACGTTTGGCGGCAAGCGACCAGTCGTTGCCGATTGAGCGCTTCTACCAGCACCGTAACCATCAGCCTATATGGACTACCTCGGCGAGCGTGGAAGCGCTAGTGGAGGGGCTTAAGGAGCTTGAGCAAGACGGGATAAACCACGAAAATTATGCAGCGGCATCGCTAATGGAGTCGTTTGAACGTAGCCGGGCTGGGGGCGTTGCTGCACAGGCCGCGTTTGAGGCCCAGGCGAGTCAAACACTGTTGCAAGCGCTGGAGCATTTGAATCGCGGTCAGGTAAATCCTCGTCAGCTAACCGCTCAGTGGGATTCTGAGCGGCCTGCTCGCGGCTATTCCATGGCGCGGGTGGTCGACGCGATTAATCGGTTGGATATTTCGGCGGCGCTTGAGCAGGCGCGGCCTGACTCTTCGGCATATCGTCAGTTAAAGGCCGCGCTTGCCGATTTTCAATCGCGTGCGTCACAGTCAAGCGTGCCCGATTTAGTCAGTCGCAAGCAGTTGCTACGCCCCGGGGATCAGGATGATGATGTGCTAACACTTCGTCAGCGGCTAACCCGCTGGGGTGAACCGCATCTGTTGGCTGCCAATCCCGAGGCATATCCGCACATAGACGTTGAGGCGCCGGATCAACGCCAGTTTGACGCTCAGCTCGCGGCGGCCGTCAAACGTTTTCAGCGGCGTCATTTGCTTGAGGAAGATGGTGTGGTTGGCGATCAGACGCGTCGTGCGCTGAATGTTCCGCTCTCATCGCGGGTCGAACAGCTCAAGGTGAATCTTGAGCGTGCCCGGTGGATGGGGGCTCAGGGGGAGAATGCGCCGAGCGTGTGGGTAGACCTGGCCGGCTACCGGTTACATTACACTCGGCCTAGTGGAGAACACTGGCAGACTCGCGTGGTGGTGGGGACGCCGCGGCGGGCAACGCCGGTTATCGAGTCGGCAATTACCCATTTTACGTTAAACCCGAGCTGGACCATTCCGCCCACCATATTGCGCGAAGACGTGTTGCCTCGTGTCCGCGAGGATATTGGCTACCTTGCCGAGGAAAATATCCAGGTCATTGATTTTGATGGCAACCCTGTGGCGGCCGAAGACGTCGATTGGCAGCGCCCAGGCAGCATCATGTTGCGTCAGGTGGCGGGAAGCGCCAATCCCTTGGGTCGATTAGTGGTGCGTTTTCCCAACAGCCACATGATCTATCTACACGATACCCCGGCCAAGGGGCTCTTTCAGCGACCCCAGAGAGCGCTGAGTTCCGGCTGTATACGAGTGGAAGGCGTTACCCAGTTTGCTCAGCTGCTGCTTCAGGATACCGGCAGCTCTGCGCCGTTAATGCGGTTAATCGCCAGCGAGCAAAGTGATCGGCAATTGAGTTTGCCTCAGCGCGTACCGATAGCCTTGCATTATTTAACCGCGTGGCCAAACGCGGAGGGTGACGTTGAGTTTCGGCCGGACATCTATGGTTACGACCCGGATGTGGAAGCGGCGCTGCGTCAACCCGAGCGGCTGTCGGGTTAGCTGGCGGGCGGTGACTGAAGCAAAAAAGCGCCACACGAAGTGGCGCTTTTTTGGATCGCGACTGTTTGGGTTATTGGCTATCAGCTTCTGATGCGTAGCCGACCAAGCTAATGGTACCTGTTTCGCCGCTATCAAGTGCTGCCAGCATCGGCGCCGCTTGGCGTTGGAAGGCGATTAACGTATCGCCATCTAGGCTGGTGTTCTCGGGCAGCTCAACGGTCATAGCGTTAACCGGCGAATTGTTCACAATGACCTCGTAATGAAGGTGCGGGCCGGTGCTGCGACCGGTGTTGCCCGAGAGTGCAATGCGCTCGCCCATTTCGACACGATCTCCCTGACTGACCAGCGGCTTGGACAGATGCAAATAACGCGTGCGGTAGCCGTTATCGTGACGAATGACAATGTAGCGTCCGGCAGCGTAGTGGTTGGCGACACGTTCAACCTGACCGTTGGCAGGTGCCGTAACCGGTGAGCCAATCGGCATGGCAAAGTCAGTGCCGTTATGCGGGCTTATGCGCCCGGTCACCGGGTGTTTGCGGCGAGGGTTGAAGCTAGAGCTCAGGCGGTAATTGCCTTCGAAGGGGCGCCGTGCAAAAGCCGGATCCAAACTACTGCCTTCAGGGGTGTAAAAGTTATTGTCGGTAGCGTTGCGCACTAGCGTCAGCGCCATCCGCTCACCCTGGTATTTGACTGCCAGTACGCGAGAATCGAGTGTTTCGCCTTCAATCATGTCGGATTCGACCAGTACTTGAAAACGATCGCCGCGACGGCTGTCGCGGCGAAAATCGAGTTTTTTCTGGAGCAGGCGTGTTAACTCTGTGACGGCTCCGCTATTCAAGCCCGTTGACTGGGCTGAGCGGGCAAAGCTACCGCTCACGGTGCCGGCGTAAAGGCGCTGAACCGGCTCGCCGATACGCTCAATGCTGGTAATGGCAAACTGATCGGCCTCGCGCTCAATTAAAACGCCCTCGCGCGTGTTTTTCATCATGCGTAGCGACAGCAATCGGCCTTCTTCATCTAATTGATAGTCGAAACTGTGGCCTGCTCGCCAGTGGGTCAGCATTTTGGGGTCGGGTACGTCGTCAAGCAGCCTCAGCACTTCGCTATAACCCATTCCAAACTGGTTTTGAGCCAATATGGCGAAGGTTTCGCCGGGTTCGACAATATGGGTTTCCCACTCAGGCACAAACGGCTCTTCGGCGGCAAGCTCCATATCGAGGAAAGATATATCGCTAAAAAGGTCAACGCCATAATCTTCATAGGAGGTCGCGTCGGCAATCTCAGTGGCGACATCGTTGTCGACGTCCAGCATCCCGCTGGTCAGCGTGCCCACTACCACGGCCATGTGCAGCGCGCCATCATTCAGTGTTGGTATGTCGGACGCGATGGCAAACGCTGAGGACTCAGGCGTTATCTCGCTCGTGGGTTGTACGTTGATGTCGGCTTCTGCGCCTTCAATGACGTCCAGGTCAACAATTTCGGTAGCCTTTAAGTCGCTCAGCGGGATGTTGTCGCGAGTGGCATCCAGGGCCCGAGAGGCGCGGCCGATGGCATCGGCAACGGGCGTACGTTCATTGTGAAGCGACGGTACGCCCGGTGTGGAATTACTTGGAAGCGGAACCAACACACTCTCCATGGGAGTGTCAGGTTGGTTTAAGTCATGATAGGTCGTTAATAATTTTTGTGTGCCCAGCACCGTAACCATGGTGGCTACCGGTAACAATAACAATTTATGCGTGCGGGGCAGCGAATGAAGGATTCGCAACATGAGTAAATGGACCGCCGAGTTCGTGATTTATAAGTAACAAAAGCGAATAAACAGATGAACCATAACCCATGATAGCGGGGGTGCCTAGACTGTACATCCATACATAAAATGAACTTGCGTCTAATTAAGCAAGAACTATGCAAATCATACTATTTTTTGAACACTGTTTGCTAATAAATGTAACGGCGGGTCGTCGTCATCTTTGTAAAATTCAGCATTGACCCTAATGCTTAGTACACGTCCGTGTTTTGAACCCTAAGGATAGATGTAATTTGCGTTTTGTAAAGCTGTTATATAAGTCGTGTCTAACATTTCCTGCGTTTAAGGATTGCTGAGATGTTGGTTTACAGGCGGGGACGGGTGAATAAATTGGATGATCATGCAGAATAGTTTGTTCGGGATACGGTAATCAATGGCATTTACTGGCATTCTAGAGGGGTTTTTTCGAAGATTAAGCCGATTGTTTCGCTATTTTGCATCGAGGAAATCGAAATGTCTCGGGTAACACTTGCACAGTGGCAGATGCTCGCTGCCGTGGTTGATTATGGAGGGTTTGCTCGGGCTGCTGAGGCCGTGCATAAAAGCCCTTCAACGCTGAACCACGCGGTACATAAATTAGAAGAGCAGTTGGGAGTTCAGGTGCTTGAACCTGTGGGTCGCCAGGTTCGTTTGACCGAGGCGGGAGAATTGCTGCTGCGCCGGGCCCGGCAGTTGATTGAAAGTGCCGAGTCACTGGAAGATGTGGCATCGCGACTGGCGGCTGGGCTCGAGGCGGAAGTGGTGCTTGCCATTGATCAAGTGTTTCCTGCTGCCGCTCAGGCCAAAGCCCTGGAGTGGTTTTCTGAAACTTACCCACAAGTCCGCGTTCAGCTGTTTGAAAGCGTGTTAAATGGCGGCATTGAAATGCTCTACGATAGCCGCGCCGATTTGGTGATATCGGGCATTGAAGCGCAGGGCTTTCTTGGCGAGCCGTTGGTGATGGTGAAGTTTGTCGCCGTTGCCCATCCGAGTCATGAACTTCATCGGTTGGGAAGGTCGTTGGATTTACGCGATCTTGCTCAGTACCGTCAGCTAGTGGTGAGGGATTCCGCACTTCGACAATCCACTAATGCCGGATGGCTAAAAGCTGAGCAGCGCTGGACAGTCAGTCATCTGAATACGTCGCTCGATATGCTTAAGCGAGGCCTGGGCTTTGCCTGGATGCCCGAAACGCGAATTAAACAAGAGCTTCGTGAGGGGCAGCTCAAGCCGCTCCCGCTAGCGGCGGGCAGCATTCGGGAGGTTCCCATTCAACTAATTTTTAGAGATCAGGATCAGGCGGGGCCGGCCGCGCATGCAATGGCGGCGGCGTTGCGCCAAGCCGTCCGCGAGTGCGCCTTGCAGGATTCGATTGTGTCGAATGAATAGCGCTAAAACATCCGCTTGAGTCGCCCAACCCCAAGCGTATGCTAGCCATACGCTAACGCATTAAGGAGATGGACGATGGGGTTGCTTATTGATGGTGAATGGCACGATCAGTGGTACGACACAAAGAAGCACGGCGGTGAATTTGTTCGTGAATCGGCCCAACTGCGCGACTGGGTTGGCGATAACCCTAATGCTCAGGGCGATGGCTATCCAGCTGAATTGAACCGTTATCATCTTTATGTATCGCTTGCCTGCCCTTGGGCGCATCGCACGCTCATTATGCGAAAGCTAAAGGGGCTTGAGTCGGTCATCGGCACGTCGCATGTTAGCCCACTCATGCTTGATCAGGGCTGGACTTATCACCAAGACGAAGGCGCAAGCGGTGACCCCATTAATGGAGTTGAGTACCACCGCGAACTTTACACCATGACGGATCCCACCTATACGGGACGCGTAACAGTTCCCGTGTTGTGGGATAAAAAGCGCAACGCCATCGTCAATAACGAATCCGCCGATCTGGTGCGTATACTCAACGACGCCTTTGATGAGCTAACCGGTAACGACTTGGATTTCTATCCCGAAGATTTGCGCGGTGTTATTGATGAGGTCAATGCTGATGTGTACGACCACATTAATAACGGTGTATACAAGTCAGGCTTTGCCACCGAGCAGCACGTTTATGAAAAACATGTGCATGCGTTATTCGAAGCCTTGGAGCGTATGGAAAAGCGCTTAGAAGAGCATCGCTACTTGGCGGGAGAGTGGCTGACTGAAGCGGATGTTCGGCTTTTTACGACCTTGATACGCTTCGATGCGGTTTATTACGGCCACTTTAAGTGCAACGTTAAGCGTATCGACGATTTCCCCAACTTGGCTAACTATGTGCGTGAGCTTTATCAATGGCCTGGGGTGGCAGAGACAGTCAATATGGATCACATCAAACGCCATTATTACTATAGCCACGATACGATCAACCCAACGCGCATTGTGCCGGTAGGGCCGCAGTTAGATCTCGATCGCCCCCACGACCGCGAGCGGTTGTCGGGGCGGGGCGTGCGCCGCAAAAACTAGTTAATCGGCAGACACAAAAAGCCACCTTGCGGTGGCTTTTTTGGCATTACGCTTGATGTGCGTAAGCGATGACAACGAGACGTTTATTGTTCGTCGACGTTATCGTCGGGTGCGATGGCTTCACGTGTGTATTGCCAAGCGCTTTCAATGCTTTCCTCTGTGGTTTCCCAAGCATCGCGGGCATTCGCTTTTGTCTGTTCCCACCATTCGCGATTATAAGTAGGGAACGCTTTAACTTCGTCCTCAGACGCGCTAATCAAGACGCGATGTTCGGTGTCATCACCGTCGGTATAAGTTTCAAGGCTGAAATAATCAGCGTTGACGACGATTTCACGCCCGCCAAGACCTAATACCGAGCCGCTTTCGACGACGAGGGAGCTAACCTTCATCTCTTCATTCAACAGAATGTCATCGACATCGCCAACTTCTTCGTTGGGGTTGCCTTCGAGATAGACATCAGCATCCATAATGTCGTCAGCCGAGTACATGCCTTGAGGCTCACTGGAGGCTGCGTTGGCACTAAAGGCAACGCCGCTCAATAGGGCTGCACTAACGGCAGTAGTAATGATTGATTTACGCATAGCATCTCTCCTTGTGGCTACGAAACTCAATAGCGGTTACCCCGCTGGATTAGCGATGATAGGGGCTATTGAGGAAATTACAAATTGCGAGGGGGTAGGTACGGAAGGGTTAAAGAGAACTTGCCCACTCATCCGCTTTACGCTCAGCTTCATCCTTCGCCAAGCCGTACTTGTGTTGTAACTTACCCACGAGCTGTTCGCGTTTGCCGCCGATTTGATCCAGTTCATCGTCGGTAAGCTCACCCCAACTGGCGCGTGCTTTGCCTTTCATTTCGATCCATCTTCCTTCGATTTGATCCCAATTCATCGAATCACTCCTTGAGGTGCCATGAAATTGATAAGGCATCTTTCAGGTTAGACTAAATGAGCCACGCTGCAAGGCGGGTGCTCGAAAAAAGGCGCATGAAAAAACTGGTCAGACGTTAGTAGCAGTGTTAGTATGCGCGCTCCTCGCATGTGTTGACCCCTCCATCACGACGATAAGCGTTTGCCTGCGTAGTTATGAGCCGTTAGCTAGAAAGAGCTCGCTGCAAAGCAACGTTTGCTGGAACATCTCGCTAAAGGCCGATGTTCGCTGCTGTGAAGATGGCGCGCCTCCAGCATTTCACCAAACGGGTGAAATCGGCGCAGTAAGGTCGCCACGGCGGATTGCCCCACTAATTTGTGGTCAATCCGGATGCTAGGTGCGACCGGCGTCTCCGACTCCACTGATGACGATATCCGCTTTGCGGACCGATGTTCTTTGATGCTGCTTGTTGGTGCGCATCATTAACAGAGTCAGAGACGCTTACGATGATTTTTGCCGGAACAACCGGCCTACCAAGGTGTGATTAATGACCTCGACTTCTGTCGCCTCGCCGAGCTTCGGCGATCTGGCTCTATTGCCTGCCGTTATGTCTGCTGTTGAAGAACAGGGCTACAAAATTCCCTCGCCGATCCAGGCGCAGACGATTCCTGCGTTGCTGGAAGGCCGCGATATGCTGGGCCAAGCACAAACCGGTACCGGCAAAACCGCAGCGTTTGCATTACCGTTATTGTCACGTTTAGAGCTGACCCGCCGCGAACCTCAGGTGCTGGTCATGGCACCGACCCGCGAGCTTGCTCAGCAGGTTTCCGCCTCGTTCAGTAAGTATGGCCAAAACCTTAAAGGCCTCGAAGTGGCCACACTGTGTGGCGGCCAAGAATACCGCGAGCAACTAGGCGCGCTGAAGCGTGGTGCCCAGGTCATCGTCGGTACCCCCGGTCGTATTATCGATCACCTCGACCGCGGCAGTCTGAAACTCGATGGCCTCTCGGCGCTGGTATTGGATGAAGCTGACGAAATGCTGCGCATGGGCTTTATCGACGACGTGAAACGCGTGGTTGCCGATACCCCAAAAGCAGCTCAGCGCGTGTTCTTCTCGGCTACCTTGCCGGCTGAAATCGAGCGCATTGTTAACCGCTACTTGGTCGACCCGGTGAAGGTGGCGATTGAGTCGGGCACCACCACCGGTGAAAACATTGAGCAGCGTATTGTGCGCGTTGACGGCGGCGCTAAGCTGGAAGCCGTGGCACGTATTCTCGAAGTTGAGCCGGTCGATGGGGCCATTGTCTTTGTGCGTACCCGTGCGGCCTGTACCACCCTGGTCGAGCAGTTAACGGCCCGTGGTGTCAACGCCGCAGGTCTGTCGGGTGATCTGGACCAGAGCCTGCGTGAGCGTACCATTACGCGTTTGAAGCGTGGCAAAGTTGATGTGCTGATTGCTACCGACGTCGCCGCGCGTGGTCTCGATGTGCCGCGTATCACGCACGTGATTAACTACGACCTGCCCCAGGATGCCGAAGCCTATACCCACCGCATCGGCCGTACCGGCCGTGCCGGACGTAGCGGTATCGCGATTACCTTTGCCGGTTTCCGTGAAGGCCGTAAAGTGGGTTGGATGGAGCAGGCGACCGGTCAGAAAATGACCGAAATGCCGCTGCCTGACGAAGCCGCTATTCGTGCGCACCGCGACGAAGTCTTCCATCTCCGTGTGGTGGCGGCACTGACCAAGGGCGCCGACGAGCAGCGTGCGCTGGTAGAGCGCCTGGTAGAAGAAGGCCACGACCCCATTGAGCTGGCCTGTGCGTTTGCCGCCATGGCCCGCGCTGATGAAGCACCGATTGGTCGCCTGCAAGCGCCGCGCAAAGAGAAGCCCTCGCGTGATGGTGCGTCTGGCGGTAAGCCGCCGGGTGCCCGCCGTGAACGCTCAAGCGCTCCTAGCGAAGGCATGACCCGCTATCGCGTTTCCGTTGGCCATAAAGACGGCGTTAAGCCTGGCCAACTGGTCGGCGCACTGGCCAACGAAGGGGGAATCGAAGGGGCACGTATTGGCCGTATCGATATTCGCAATGCCTTCTCGGTAGTTGAACTGCCGAACGGTTTGCCAGCAACCATATTGACTAAAATGGCTCGCGCCCGGGTTGCCGGTCGTCCGCTGGAAATCAGCGAAGACAGCGCGCCTGAGCGAGCGCCACGCCGCCGTGACAACGGTGACGCGCCGATTCGCCGTCGCGAACGCGCCTAAGGACTAACCGGCTGCCGCCAGGCGGCAACGGAGTAGATCCCAACGCCCCCGTGCCTTTCCAGGCGCGGGGGCGTTTTTTTGCTACCTTGTTCACCTGGATGACGGTAGATCAGGGAGGAACCATGTCGACACCACTCCACCCGTGGAACCTGGCGCCCAAAGAGGCCATTGCGCTGCAGACCCAGCTGGCGAAGCGGCTGGTGCTTAGCGACCGTATTGACCCGGTGCGTTATATTGCCGGGGTTGATATTGGCTTTGAAGACCAGGGCGCCACCACCCGGGCGGCGGTGGTGGTTTTACAATGGATCCCGTCGAGCGCGCCAAACTTTAGCGTGGTAGAGCAGGTGGTGCATCGTGAGCCAACACGCATGGCCTATATTCCCGGGCTACTGTCGTTTCGCGAGATCCCCGCCGCGCTGGGCGCCTTCGCAAAATTGAGCACCAAGCCCGAGTTGGTGATGGTCGATGGGCAGGGCATCGCCCATCCGCGTCGGCTAGGCGTTGCCGCTCATTTAGGGCTATGGCTGGAGTTGCCGACCATTGGTATTGCCAAATCTCGATTGACGGGCACACACGCGGAGGTGGGCGAGGAGCGTGGCGACTGGGAGCCACTTTACGCAGGTACAGAGATCATTGGAGCCGTCTTGCGCTCCCGCGCTAGGGTTAAGCCCGTGTATGTGTCCCCAGGGCATCGCCTTACGTTGGAGACTTCGCTTAAGTGGGTGATGCGTTGCCTGGGGCGTACCAAACTGCCCGAGCCGACGCGCTTGGCGGATCGGCTGGCCTCACGGCGTGATCAAAAACGGCGTTCGTTAGATAAACGCTAGAAAGCGCTGTAACAGGCCCGTTGCCTCTGGGGTATCGCGAACCGCGCTGATTAATGCCTCGGGATCTTCGCCTTGATCACGCAGCGCTGCCCGCTGGCGCGCAATGTAGGCCTGCATGATAGGGACGGTAAATTCCGGGTGAAACTGCACGCTCCATTGGCGAGGTCCATAGCGCAGCGCCTGGTAGGCGTCGTGGTGGTTATGCGCAAGTACCGTTGTGTTGGGCGGCAACTGCATGACCGATTGGGCATGGGTAAGGTGGGCCGGGAAACAGGTAGGCAATTGGCTAAATAAGGGGTCTTGCTGGCCTGCCTGGGTGAGCCGTACTTGACGGGTACCGGACTCCCGCCCAGCCGGATGGAAGTCGCTAATGCCGTCAAACGCGGCGGCCATTAGCTGGTGGCCGTAACACACGCCGAGCATCGGCACGTCCTCTGCCAGCGCTTGCTGGAGCCAGGGTTTTAGCGCCTCGCTCCACGGCGGCGCTTCACTGACCATGCTGTGCGAGCCGGTGATGATGACGCCGGCAAACGATGAAGGCGCTGGAGCCGGCGTCTGATCCCGTGCATCCCAAACGGTTATCGTTAAAGGAGCCGGTAGCGCCTCGCGGAGCTGCTGTATAAAAAGCTGCTCAAAATCACCGTGCTGGTCGACGACTTCCGGGAAGGCATCACCGGTTTTGATAATCACTAAAGAGGACATCTGACGTTTTATCCTGACGCTGCGCGAGAACGTTGTGTGGTGTTCAGCGGAGTGACTAAACGGAAACAATAGCCTACCGGGTTGATTACCATGATAAGGTGCATTGGTTACCCCATACAACGTTTAGGAGACTGATATGCAACAGATAACCCGTGCTGGTGAACCCATGGATGTCGCCGGTAGCTTGCCTACCCCAGGGCAAGTAGCGCCCGCCATGACGCTCACCAATAGCGAGCTTCAGGATGTCACCCTGGCGTCCTATCAAGGCAAACGCAAAGTGCTCAATATCATTCCCAGTGTCGATACACCGACCTGCGCAATGTCGACCCGGCAGTTTAACGCGCTTGCTTCTAAGCTTGAGAACACGGTAGTGCTGGTGGTGTCCGCCGACCTTCCCTTCGCGGCGAAGCGCTTTTGCGGCGCAGAAGGGCTGGATGAGGTTGAAACGCTATCCACCTTCCGCCATCGCGAGTTTCAGGAAGCTTGGGGCGTGGCGCTGTGCAATAGCGCGATGGAAGGGCTATGCGCCCGCGCAGTCGTGGTCTTGGATGCCGACAACCGCGTGATACACAGCGAGCTGGTGAGCGAACTGAAAAACGAGCCGGATTACGACGCAGCACTCGCGGTGCTCAACGCGTAATGCCCGCTTGATGACGCTCCGCCGCCGCCACCAGCGCGCGGATCAAGCGCTGTTGGGGGCGGTTGAAAATGAGCCATTCAGGGTGCCATTGCACGCCAATCAGAAAATCGTGATCCCGCGATTCAATCCCCTGAACCAAACCGTCGCGGTCGCGGGCGACAATGTCGATACCCTGGCCGGCTTGGTTAACGGCTTGATGGTGCAGGCTGTTAACCCGACACCAAGTCACGCCAAGTAAGCGGTGAAGCTGGCTGGCCCCGACAATATCCACCGTTTTACGCGGCAGCACTGTACGCCGACGCTTCAATCCCTCATGGGTGGTGTAAATATCCGGATCCAGGGTGCCGCCTAGGTGTATGTTAATCAGTTGGGCGCCACGGCATATTCCCAGTACCGGGGTATTCAGAGGAATGAAATGCTCTAGCAGGTTGAGCTCCAATTCATCCCGGGCAGGATCCAGGCGCACGTCCAGTTGCACCTCCCCACCATATAGAGACGCTTCAATATCATCGCCACCGCCGATAATCAGCCCATCCAGGTGGTCGGGCTTGGGCCTGGCGGGAGACAAACGCAGTGGTCGCCCGCCGTGACGCCAAACGGCGAACCAGTCGAACCACCAGGCGAGCTGGCTTTTTGCATCAGAGGTGGTAATGCCAATTAACGGGCGAGCCATGCAACGGCACTCTTTAGTCAAGGTGAATGTTAGTCAAGATGAATGAGTAAAGGTGAAAATGTCGGTGTTATGTTGAAGAGCGGCCGGCCCACCAACGTTTGACGCGGCTTGTCAGTCGCGTGAAAAAAGGCCGATTTTGCTTGGCAATGTAGTCGGCACAGCGAGCAGCAAGCGTTTCTCGGGAGGCGGCCAGGTGCTCAACAGCGACCCAGCGATTCCATTCGGTGACGGCCCCCCAGTCAGGTTCTGAAAGCTGTGCGTTGGGCAGTCGATAGTGAAACGTTGGACGCGCTTTGACCAGCTCGGTATGCAGCAGCTTGTGAGGGTGATCCGGCCGTAGATAGGCAAATAACGGCAGTAGGTCCAGCTCCCGGTTACGCGTGGGATTGTAATCGAGATAGTCGTCAATCA
Source organism: Vreelandella arcis (assembly GCF_900103865.1). Classification (GTDB taxonomy): domain Bacteria; phylum Pseudomonadota; class Gammaproteobacteria; order Pseudomonadales; family Halomonadaceae; genus Vreelandella; species Vreelandella arcis. Next base: position 48,315 of record NZ_FNII01000013.1, on the reverse strand, counting down.
GCGTATCGATATCGGGCGAGTACTGGTTATCTAAAACCTTGAGCGCGTAGTCTTTCGGAAAGGGGTTCGCGTGGGGGAGCACCTCCCGGGTGATATCCACCTTGATCTCATCGCGAAGCCAGCTGGCCAAAAGCAGGTAGGCGCGCAGCATTGCCAGCACGTAATCCACGTCGCTACGCTCAATTTCAGGGTTGAGGTGTAATCCAAAGCCGTAGAGCAAGCTGGCATCCGTGCCTTTGGCACCATGAGAACGCAATGATTCAAACAGCGTGTCTAAATCGGCTAGCTCGTCCCACGGCACCGGCGGGCAAACGATTTCAGTAGGCACCAGGCCGGTCACCATGTCGCCGATCAACTCGCGTGTTTTGCGGTGGAATTCCAGGCGATGTTGGTGCTGTTGGCGCGCCCATTCGCCGTCCTGCTCATGGCTCTCTTCGATCAGCGCTTTGTCAGGGTGGGCATATTGGGTATCCAGCTCGATGCCAAATTCGCCCCAGCGAGTGTTCTCAACGAGTAGCCGGTGGGGGCTGACCACGTTAAGCTCGCCGCCAAACAGCTCACGCACAATCAGTGCGGTGTCGCGGGGCGGTATGCCGGCAAATTCAATTTCGACACCGACATGCCGAGTATTGCCTTTCGTATTCCGTCCGTTAGGTGGCGCATCCAACGTCATCTCGGCATCCTTTGAGGTGAACGATTCATGCGCTCAGCCTATCATAGTCACGCACGCGGGCTGAGAATATTCGCTTAGCGAGTCCTTCGCTGGGATAATCATGCGTCGATGTCCTTTCACGCCTTGGTTCAGGAGTAATATGTGCGAACGCACTGGCTAATTAACACTGTCTTAAGCCTTGTTTTCATTGTGCTGATGGGGGGCGTGGCATCCCAGGTTCAGGCGCAATCAATCTCGCTGCCCAGTCTGACCAGCGGCGGTTCAGAAGAGCAGAACGACGTTAGCAGTGAGGATTTTCAAGGCTCGCTGAACGACGTGATCTCGATGCTCGAAGACGAAGAACGGCGCAGCGAATTAGTCAATTCGCTGCGCGAACTGCAAACTGCGTCACAAGAGGCGAGCGGAGACGAAGGTTTGGTTCACCAGGGGCTGCTGGGCGCCTTAGCGGATACCCTTAACGACATTGGTGAGCAGGCCCAGGCGGGTGGATCACCCATTGATGAGTGGCAACGCCAACTGGTTCACGGGGGCGAAGAGCTGAGAGCGGTCGTCAGTAGCGCGAGTCGGGGCGAAACGATCCGCGCGGTGGCCGAAGGGGCAGTCCTCGCGGTGATATGGGGCGTGCTGCTGGTGGCAATGATCGGTGCTGGCCGGGTGATTGCCAATCGCCGTGACTGGCCGTTGGATTTGCCGCGCGACCCCAAAGGCTGGCTGATGGTCGTGCATAGTTTGCGTCGCATGCTGCCTTGGATATTGGCGTTTGCAATTACCCTGGGGATTGGTCAACTGATGCCCTACAGCCCTGGCCGTACCATGGTGCTGGTGGTGGCGTATATCTGCGTTTGTGGCCGGTTGCTGTCGGTGGTGTTCGAAACGGTCGTTGCGTTCTTCAGCCGTGGGCATCGCTTCGTCGCCGTGCAGCTGTTGCACCAGCAAGCGCTGCGGGGGCTGTTTGTGATTGGCGCGCTGATTGCGCTGGGTGACGCGGTGAACTCCAGCCGCATTGTCGAAATGCTGGGCAACGAGCTGTCGAGTCTGGTCTCGGTGCTTGCCAACATGTTGGCGGCAGTGATCTCGGCACGCTTTGTGCTCAAGTTCAAGCGGCCAGTGCGCCATCTGATATGTAACCGTCCCTACAAGCAACGCCGCGATGCCAGCGCTGCGGTAGAAATGATTCGCGCCCTCGGCGGGTTATGGCATATTCCCGCGCTGCTGTTAGTCGGCGGTTCGCTGCTAGCGATCTTTATTACCGTCGGCGACGTGGGCACGGCCCTGGCCCGGTCGATTATTTCCGCTAGCCTGCTGGTGTTAACGTTGGTCGTCACTGGCTTGCTACGTCGTCAAGCCGAGCGTTTGAGCAAGCATCGCCGTCGCCGTCGTCGGCACAGCCATTATCGTAAACGGCTGGAGCGCTTTGGGTTTGTACTGGGGCACATTTGCGCCTGGGTGGTATTCGCTGAACTGTCGATGCAGGTCTGGGGCAGTTCAATGTTTGGTTTAGGTCAACGCGGTTTAGCGGGGGCGCGGATTGGTCCTGCGTTGGTAAGCTTAGGCGCCACGGTGCTGCTGGCCTGGCTGGTCTGGATTTTTGCCGATACCGCCATTCAGCGGGCGTTGATTTCATCGACGCGCTCGCGAGGGCGGCGAGTCAACCAGGCCCGCGCGCAAACCATCACGCCGATGATTCGCAACGTGATCTTTATCACCATCCTAATAATCGCGGTCATCGCCGGGCTCGCCAACTTAGGGGTGAACGTGACGCCGCTCTTGGCGGGTGCCGGTGTTATTGGTCTGGCGATTGGCTTTGGTGCGCAAACCTTGGTGCAGGATTTGATCACGGGGATTTTTATCCTGATCGAAGATTCCCTAGCGGTGGACGATTTCGTCGAAATCAACGGCCATATGGGCACGGTCGAAGGTCTAACCCTGCGTACGGTCAGGCTTCGCGACCTTGATGGCATCGTGCATATCATCACCTTTAGCCGCATCGAATCGATCCACAACATGTCGCGCCAGTTCGGTATCGCGCTGATGCGTATCCGCATTCCGCATGATATGAAAATCGATGATGCCATCCATCTAATGCAGGAAACCGCCCAGGAACTGCGCAAAGATCCGATGATGCGCCACTATATTTGGTCGCCGTTGGAGATGCAGGGTATCGACAGCTTTGACGATGGCGGTGCCATGTTGCGCATGCGTTTTCGTACCGCACCGGAAATGCAGTGGGACGTAGCGCGAGCTTTTAACTTGATGCTGAAACAGCGCATGGAAGCCGATGGCGTTGATCTTGGCGTGCCACGCTTGAGTGTTAGCATGGAAGGTCAGGTGGGTGGCCCCATGGTGCCGGACGGCAGTGTGGATATGAAGTTGGAAAGCAATAGCGACGCGGTCGAGGACAGCCAAGCGACTGAGGAGGCCGCCGAGGAAAAAGAGCCGCCGACGCCGCCAAAACCCGCACCGAAGCCGACCCAAGCCGAAATCAAAAAGGATGAACGGCAGCGCAGGGGGAACAAACAAGACAAAGGGTTACCCGGCCGCAAGTCCCAAACGAAGGGCAAACCCTATCACGATGCCGATACCGGCCCCGGTGGCGAACATGGCGATCAGTAGCCATGGGCCACGCCAACGCCGCCAACGGTTATAAAGTGAGACCGCGCTGCTAACGCGGTCAACGAGTTCATCGTGGCGTGAAATGGCATTGTCGGGGGGCATTGAAAAATCATTGGCCACATCGCCTTGCCAATGCGCGCCGTGGGTTAAGCCTAACCGCGCGCGCAAGCAGCCAATGTCACTTAGCGTATGGTGCAGCGTGTCATACGTATCACGATGCACGTTAACCGTGAGTACCGTCTCGGCATCTTGGCGCAGCGCGCTATTTTGACAGCCCGTTACAGCGTGCTGTATTTCCTGCTCGGATGCCTTGGATGAAAGCGATAGGCGTTGATACAAATCGCGCATAATGGTTTTATTATTCCGTGGTCTTCGCCATGTTGGTTTAGTAGGTTTGCATCAGGTAATCATACGCGTTTTTGATGCGCTGAAAACGGGCGGACGCTAGCGCTACTTTATGCTCGCTCTCGGTGTAGAAGCGGTCTGGGTGATGCAATTGAGCCATGCGCCGGTAGGCGATGCGCACGTCGCTACGGCTGGCACCCGGCGGTAACCCAAGCACGGCTAAGGCGCGTGACGTTCGGTCGGGGGGTAGAGAAGTGCGCTGCCACTGGCGACGTTCACCCTGAGCACGCTCACGACGCGCCTGGTCGTGCTTGGCCTGCTCACCCCGCGCCCGTTCGCGGCGTTGCTGCTCGTCGCGCTGTTGCTTTCGGGCACGCTCTTGGCGCGTATTTTCCTGACGTGCCTGGGCTTCTTCCTGCTGGCGCTGCTTTTCTTGTTGTTTACGTTGTTTTTTCTGTTCGCGCTGTTGGGCTTTCTGGCGGGCTTGTTCTTCAGCGTCTTCACGGGCTTGCTGCTCAGCGGCGGCCTCGCGCGCTTTTTGGGTAAAATAATCAGGATTGTGCTGCTCCCAGTAGACATGGCGACTGGGGTCTTCTGGCGTTGAAAATGGTCTGCCGGTTAATTCATAAAACAGTGTGCTTAGCGTAGTCGGGGTGACGTTGAGTAAATCCGCAAGAAAACGCAGGATATAATGGTTTGCCATCGATAGTTCGCCGTCGTCGGTGGCGACGGCAATCGACTGGTGTATGACGCTTAAACTCCGCTCCGGCGAGCACTCTTTGCGGAGAATTTCGGCAGCCAACTGAATGGCTTGAAGATTCTGACTGTGGGCAATGCCCATAACCGGGCCTAATTCATGCCCATGACGAAACTGCGCCGTGACCTGAGCCAAGCGGCGACGTCGCTGACCTTCAGATACGTGCTGGCGGTGTACCAGCACCCAGGCCAGCAATAACAGCGTTGCCGTATCCACTTGGCTGCGGCTATTTATTAGCACCAGCTCAAAGGGTGAAAAACGGGCCATGGACATTCCCAGGCTCCCAATACGAAAAGGTGAACAGCGGGCAATAGTGGCGGCAGGCGTCCGTTAAGGCAAGTCCTTCACCTACCTGAGACAATGTCATGGTATCGCATCGCCATATCCAGGGAAGTAGGAGATTGGTTAGTTGATCAATGTTGAGCGTAAAAATAGTTATCAGCTGCGTATTTCGCGGCGATTAAAAGAAGAGACCTCCCACACGTTGGATGTCTATTTGTTTATACCAGGTGAGCTAGGCCTTTCGACTCAATTGATTTCAGAGGAAGCGTTTTATCACTCGGCTATTCACGTGTCGCGCACTTACTACAGCGACGAATATCACCTGCCATTGGTGCACAGCAGGCTGGTAAGCCGTAACCAGGCAGATAGTGAATCGTACCGATTGAGCCTTAGCCTCTATGCCTACCAATACGTGGGAGGCATGGAACTTTCCACCCACTCGATGTTGGCCACGGCGCGGGACATACGCCGTAGCGAAGCCAAAGACAAGAACCAAGCTGACAACACAAACGTCGCCAGTCTGCTTAATCAGTTAGAAGAACTGAGCGACTTAAGCGAGGGGTTCTTGAAACGCTTGCGCCGCAATCCGCCGCAAGACGAACGGCTGTATAAATATTTCGCCAATATTGATAATTACCTGTCGTGGTTTACCGAACAGCAGTTATTGGCTTTGGTTGCCCATATGCCTAGGGGCGGCGAGTTTACCCCTATCCGTCACCGTTTTGTGGCGATTTGCCAGCGTGAAGCCGATTATCGGCGTGAACAGCATTACAATTCCGAACGGGTAATGGAAGACCCCACCCGCATGTCGAATAAGATGCGCTTATTACGCCGTTTAATAGAGTATCCCATCACCCTTAAACAGCGTTCCCAAGAGCTTGGCGGCGGTGAGCAAAAAGCCGTCAAAGCCTTGGCCACCGCCGTGGTCATGGCGTTTGTGTCGTTTGGCGTACTGCGACTACGCGATACGCTGGGCGATATCACGGCGCTATTTGTTATCGCCATGGCCGTGCTATACGCCATGCGCGAAGTTTTTAAAGACGACCTACGCAACACGCTATGGCGCTGGCTACGCCGTGGGCGGCCCAAGTGGCGGCGGCAATATGTGGATCCCAACCGGAACGTGCTCGTCGGGCATCAACTCGAGTGGTTCGATTATAAGCGCTACGCCTCCCTGGACAGTGAAATTCAGCAGATGCGCCGTCGAACGGTGGCTCAGCGCGAAGAAATGGTGCTGCATTACCGCTCGCGTTCACGAATGTCGCCGACCCGTTTTTTAAGTGGCTATGAACATACCCAGGAAAGTTTGACGCTGGATATCTCCATGCTGACGCGACTGATGAGTAAAGGAAAGCATGACATATACCGCTTGAAGGAAGGTCAGGCCGTGCGTGAAAGCGTCGAGCGTCGCCACCTGTTTAGCCTGGTGATTCGCGAAACCGGCAGCGAAGACGAGCCCCATTTGGCACGCTGGAAAGTGGTGGTCAGCCGGTCAGGGATTGTTTCGGTGGAAAAAGTCCAGGTGAGCAGTACCGCAAAGGTGGGTGAATAAACTGCGCTAGATCAAGAAAGCGCCAACCCTATGGGGTCAGCATGGGCAAATTAGCAGCAGCAAACTAGTCTTAAAGAAAGGGCGGGGTCATCGATATTAATGATGACAACGCAAAGGCCAGTTGTAAGGAGGATAACCATGCAAGCAATCGACATTATGACGCCTAAAGTGGTGAGTGTGGCTCCCGACACGAACGTAAGTGAAGTTGCCGAGTTGCTGCTTAGCCACCGTATTAGTGCTGTTCCCGTGGTGGATGATGAGCACAAAGTGATCGGGATTATCAGCGAAGGTGATTTGATGCGTCGGCTAAAAGACGACAATGGCCAAGAACACTCGGGGTGGTTATCTCTCTTCAGCGCGGGGAAAAATTCGGGCGAGTATGTGAAATCGCACGGACGTAAAGCCCATGAGGTTATGACACCCAACCCGCTGACCGTTGAGGAGAATACCCCGCTACATAGCATTGCGCGATTGCTGGAAAAGCATCATATCAAGCGCGTGCCAGTGTTGCGTGATGGCAAACTGGTGGGGATCGTTAGCCGCGCTAATTTGCTGCAAGGGATCGCCAATGTTGCGGTGGGGCCGACTCAATCTCCTTCAGATGATCGGCAAATTCGACAAGCCATTCTTGATGAAGTTGAACATAACACCGACGTGCGAACCGAGAATCTCAGTGTGATCGTGGATGGTGGCGTCGTGGAAGTATGGGGGTTGGTCGAGTCACGCGATCAGAAGCAGGCGGTGACCGTCGCGGCGGAAAATATTTCGGGGGTTACGCGAGTCGAAAACAACCTGGGCATGATGCCGCGCGGCGTAGGGTATATGTAACGCTAGCCTGCGTATCGCTGACAGGGCGGGAAGACAGCGAAAAATGCCCGCTATTGGCTAGCAGGCATTTCTGGTTTAAATAATCGACGTAATTGCCTGCTCAAGATTATCGACGCTGCGCTGAGTGTGGTGAAGCTTATCCAGACCAAACAAACCAATCCGGAAGGTTTGGAAGTTGTCGCCTTCATCGCACATCAGCGGTACCCCACCAGCGACTTGTATGCCCGCCTGGGCGAGCTTGCCGACGAGGCCGCCGTCATCGGTGTAACACACCACGACGCCCGGCGCGTCGAACCCATCCGCCGCGACGCTGACAAAACCGTGGCGTTTCAGCATAGCGCGTACCTCGCGACCAATCTCACGCTGTTCTTCTTTCACCTTGGTAAAGCCGTAACTTTTGGTTTCCTGCATGATGTCGCGAAGCTTGCGCAACGCATCGGTGGGCATGGTCGCGTGGTAGGCATGCCCGCCGTTTTCGTAGGCCTGCATTATGCTATGCCACTTGCCCAGGTCGCAGGCAAAGCTGTTGCTTTGTGTCTCAGAAAGGCGCTGGGTTGCCCGTTCAGAAAGCATCACCATGGCGCAGCAGGGCGAGCCGCTCCAGCCTTTTTGCGGCGCGCTGACCACTACGTCGACACCTAACGCCTGCATGTCCACCCATAAGGTGCCCGCGGCGATGGCATCGAGTACAAAGAGCCCGCCCACCTCTCGGGTCGCCTGGGCAACGGTGCGAATGTAGTCATCCGGCAGCAGCAGGCCGGCCGAGGTTTCCACCTGGGGGGCAAACACCACAGCGGGCTTTTCAGCGCGAATGCGCTCGGCCACCTCGTCGGCGGGCAACGGGGCGAAGGGGCTATGGGCATCGCTGGGGTCGAGTCGCCGTGCCTTTAACACTGTGTGCTGGTCGGTTAAACGGCCCATTTCAATGATTTGCGTCCAGCGATAGCTAAACCAGCCATTGCGGATCACCAGCGTCTTTTGATCAACGGCAAACTGGCGCGCGACCGCTTCCATGCCGAAGGTGCCGCTACCAGGCACAATGACGCTGGCATGGGCGTTATAAACGTCTTTCAGCGTGGCGGAAATATCCCGCATTACGCCCTGAAACTGCTGCGACATATGGTTCAGCGAGCGGTCGGTGTAAACCACTGAGTATTCCAGTAAGCCGTCCGGGTCGACGTTGGGCAGTAAGCCAGCCATAGCGTTCTCCAAAGAGGGGATGCGCTCTTATCGGCGCACTTGGTCGTCAACAAATATTGTTCTTAAGAGTACGAGTAATCAACGTACAAAACCAGCCCACGGGGAGCTGGTCTGTAGCGCAATAACGGTAGGTTTAACGCGGCGGCAATTGCTCGGGTCCGAAGGCGTCGGGCAGCAGCGTTTCCATGGTGTAGGTTTTCAGCACTTCGCCTTCGCGAGAAAGCACCAGGATCTGGGTGTCGGGCGTGGCAAACTCGCGGATGCGCTGGCGACAATCGCCGCAGGGCGTACACAGGTGCTCGCCTGGCCCCATCACATAGACCTTGGCAAGCTCGCGCTGCCCGGCGGTCGCCATGGCGGAAATCGCCGATGCTTCGGCGCACACCCCCTTGTAGTGGGCAACCTCCACGTTGGCGCCGGCAAACTGCTGCCCGTCGGGCGTCTCCATCACCGATGCCACCGGGTGGTGGGAGTAGGGCGCATAGGCATTGCCCAGCGTTTTGAGTAGCGTTTCAACCAGTACGGGGCCGACTTGGCTCATGGCGATTTCCTATGTGTTGTCCGCTCAGGCGTGCGCGGCGTCGTCGCGCAGCACCGTATCCAGCGCAATGATCATCATGTCGTCGAAGGTGGTCTGACGGTCGGCGCTCGAGAGCGAATCGCCTTTTAGAATGTGATCCGACACGGTGCAGATGGTCAGCGCCCGGGCGCCGAATTCCGCCGCTACGCCGTAGAGGCCTGCGGCTTCCATCTCGACGCCGACAATGCCGTAGCGCTTGAGCAACTCGGCCATCTCGGTTTGCGGGTTGTAGAACAGATCCGCCGAGAAGATGTTGCCCACCTTGACCGGCACGTTCTGTGCGTTGGCGGCGGCCACCGCGTGCTGAGTCAGGTCGAAGTCGGCAATCGCGGCAAAGTCGTGGTCGTTAAAGCGCATGCGGTTCACTTTTGAATCGGTACACGCGCCCATGCCGATTACTACGTCGCGGACGTTAACGTCGTCGCGCACGGCACCGCAGGAGCCAACGCGGATAATCGACTTAACGCCATAATCGGTAATCAACTCTTTAGCGTAAATCGACACTGATGGGATGCCCATGCCGTGACCCATCACGGAAATTTCGCGGCCTTTGTAGGTGCCGGTATAGCCCGACATGCTACGCACGTCGTTTACTTGGCGAACATTTTCCAGGTAATTATCGGCGATAAACTTGGCACGCAGCGGATCACCGGGCATCAGCACGGTATCGGCAAAATCGCCGGGGGCAGCGTTAATGTGAGGGGTTGCCATCTAGAATCTCCAAAAAACGATGATCAATCAGCGGCGTGATTTACGCGGCGTTAGATAAAAAGCTGTCGCCGTCGGCCATGGCCTCGAGCGTGAAAAAATCCGCCAGGGTTTGGCCAATATCGGCAAAGGTGCCGCGCTCGCCCAACGGGCCAGGGGCGAAGCCAGCGCCGCGCACCATGACCGGCACGTATTCGCGGGTGTGCTCGGTGCCTTCCCAACTGGGGTCGCAGCCGTGGTCGGCGGTGAGCAGTAGCAGGTCGTCGTCGTTGAGCGCGGCGAACAGCTCGGGCAGGCGGGCATCAAAGTGTTCCAAGGCGGCGGCATAGCCTGGCACGTCGCGGCGGTGGCCGTAGACCGAATCAAAATCGACAAAGTTGGTCATGATCATGGTCGGGCGGTCGCTGGTTTCCCTGGCGGTGCGCTCAACCTCGGCAAGCGTGGCCTCCATCAGCGCATCGTGGCCGCTGGCTTTGACCTTGTGGGTAATCCCGCAGTGGGCGTAGATATCGGCAATTTTGCCGATCGACACCACTTCGCCGCCGGCCTCGGCGAGCTTTTGCAGCACCGTGGGCGTCGGCGGCTCGACGCTGTAGTCGCGGCGGTTACCGGTGCGGGCAAAGTCAGCGCGGTTGTTGCCGACAAAGGGTCGGGCAATCACGCGGCCAATGTTGTAAGGCTCAAGCAGCCCGCGCACGGTTTCGCACAGCTCATAAAGCCGCTCAAGGCCAAAGTGCTCTTCGTGGGCGGCAATCTGGAACACGGAATCCGCCGAGGTATACACAATCGGCTTGCCCGTTGCGACATGCTCTTCCCCTAAGCGGGCAATGATCTCGGTACCCGATGCGTGGCAGTTGCCGATCACGTCGGGCAACCCTGCTTCTTTAACCACTTTTTCGAGCAGCTCGGTAGGGAAGCTGTCGGTTTTGTCGAGAAAATAACCCCAGTCAAAGCGAACCGGCACGCCGGCAATTTCCCAGTGGCCGGATGGCGTATCCTTGCCGCTGGAAATCTCTTTGGCGTGGGCGTAGGCGCCTGCCAGCGTGCCCGGAAGGTCAACGCCCTCGGCCACGCTGCCGGTGGCATCGCGGTGGGCGTGGAACAGCCCCAGCGCGGCCATGTTGGGCAGCCTCACCGGCCCTGAACGTTCGGCGGTATCGGCCTCGCCGCGCGCGCAAGCGGCGGCAATATGCCCTAGGGTGTCAGCTCCCGCATCGCCGAATTTCTCGGCATCCGGGGCGCTGCCGATGCCGAAAGAATCAAGCACAACAACAATCGCACGGCGCATTAGGCTTCTCCTCGGAAGGTGTCTTGCAGTAGCGTGTCGGCGGTCACGGCGTCTTCACCCAGCGTGATGGCGGCGCGTAGCTGGGAAGCGGCGCGTGCGGCGGCGTCTTCGTCGCGGGCGTGAACCATGGCCAGCGGGCGCTGACTGTCGACCCGGTCACCCACTTCGGCAATCTCGCTAAAGCCAACGCTGTGGTCAACGCTGGCGTCGTTGCGCAGGCGGCCACCGCCCAGTTCCACCACGCTCATGCCCACGGCGCGGGTATCGATGCGCTGGAGGATGCCACTTTGCTCTGGGTAGACCGCCTGGATGACCGGGGCGGTGGCTAAATAGCTATCCGAGCGCTCCATAAAGTCGGCAGGGCCGCCGAGTTCGTGCACCATGCGGGCGAATACTTCGGCCGCGGCACCCGAGGTCAGCGCTTTATCCAGTTGGGCAAGAGCGTCTTCGCGAGAACCTGCCAACTTGCCCGCCATCAACATTTCCACCGCGAGCTCGCGGGTCACCTGCATCACGCGGCTGTTGGGTCGTTCACCGCGTAATAGTGCCAGCGTTTCGACGATCTCGACCGCGTTACCGGCGCAGGGCGCCAGCGGCTGGCTCATGTCGGTGAGCAGCGCGGTAGTGGGCGTGCCGGCTTGGGTCGCAACGTTGGCAATACTCTTGGCCAATTCGCGGGATTTTTCCGGCGTCGGCATGAAAGCACCACTGCCGACTTTCACGTCCATCACCAGGGCGTCCAGGCCGGAGGCCAGCTTTTTACCCAAAATCGAGGCGGTAATCAGCGGAATGGATTCCACCGTGGCGGTGACGTCGCGTACCCCGTAGATGCGTTTATCCGCCGGGGCGAGGTTGCCGGTTTGGCCGATAATCGCCACGCCGGTGGATTTCACAACGTCGCCGAAGCGTTCCGGGGCGGGGTAGGGGTTATAGCCGGGGATAGACTCGAGCTTATCCAGCGTGCCACCGGTGTGGCCCAGGCCGCGCCCAGAGATCATCGGCACGAACGCGCCGCAGGCGGCGACCCAGGGGCCGAGCACCAGCGAGACCAGATCGCCTACGCCGCCAGTGGAGTGCTTGTCGACGATTGGCCCTGGCAGGTTGAGCGAATCCCACTGCATTACATGGCCGGAGTCGCGCGTTGCTGTGGTTAGGGCGACGACTTCTTCGCGGCTCATGCCGTTTAAAAACACTGCCATGGTGAACGCGCCAATCTGGGCGTCGCTGATGCGATCATCGGCAATGCCTTGCACAAAGGCTTTGATTTCGTCCGCCGGTAGCGGCTGGCCGTCGCGCTTCAGACGAATAAGCTCCTGGGGAAGCAGCGCGTGGTGAGATGCATTTGAAACCATTAATAGCCTCCTTGTGACGCATCCTGATCCGTACCGTTAAGGGTGGCCAGTAAATTGCCCAACAGGCTCGATGCGCCAAAGCGGAAGTGTTGGGCGGAAATCCACTGATTGCCCATGATGTTAGCTGCCAGGGCTAAATATTCGGAGGCATCCTGTGCGGTTTTTACACCGCCGGCGGCTTTAAAGCCGACATCTTTGCCGCTGGCCTTGATCGCCTTGAGCATGATCTCGGCGGCTTCCAGCGTGGCATTGACATCCACTTTGCCAGTTGAGGTTTTGATAAAGTCTGCGCCGCCTTCAATGGCTAACTCGCTCGCCCGTTTGATCAGCGCAGGTTCTTTGAGTTCGCCAGTCTCAAGGATGACTTTTAATATTGCCTGCCCACCACAGGCTGCGTGGCACATTTCCACCAACTCACGGCCAGTGTCTTCGTCGCCTGCCATGAGTGCGCGATAGGGAAATACCACATCGACTTCGTCTGCCCCGGAGGCTACGGCTTCGCGGGTTTCGCGCGCGGCCCCCATGATGTCGTCACCGCCATGCGGGAAGTTGGTCACGGTGGCGATTTTGACCTCGCCGTTAAGTTTGTGGGCAGTCAGAGCCCGGCGTGCGGTGACCACAAACTGCGGGTAGATGCACACGGCGGCGGGATGGCCGTAAGGGGTTTTCGCCTGTTGGCAAAGCGATTCGATAGTGGCATCGGTATCGCTATCGTTGAGGCTGGTTAAGTCCATCAGTGAAAGCGCCTGGCGCGCGGCTAAAGTCTCGTTAATCGAAGCGTTCATGGGCATCTCGCACAGTGTTAGGGTTAATCATGATCTGAAAAAAACGGGCACTGCCGTATGTGACAGCAGCGCCCGAGAAACAATCGTAGGTTGCGTTAGGAGGCGGTGCTGCCCAGGGCAATAAAGAAGCCCGCAATGGAGGCCGACATCAAGTTAGACAGTGTGCCAGCCAATACGGCTTTGACACCAAACCGAGCAATTTCTTTGCGGCGTGTCGGTGCGATGCTGCCCAAGCCTCCCAGCAAAATCGCAATCGACGATAAATTCGCAAAGCCGCACAGAGCAAAGGAGAGAATCGCCATGGTATGCGGTGTCATCACTTGGCCAGTGGCCGCTACCACCTGCTCACCCTCAATATAGGGCGCAAGATTGATATAGGCGACGAATTCATTGACCACCAATTTTTGGCCGATGAACGAACCGGCCAGGGTGGCTTCTTCCCAGGGTACACCCAGTAAAAACGCCAGCGGGGCAAACAGCCAGCCCAAAATCCACTCAAGGCTTAATGACTCAAAGCCCACCCAGCCGCCAACGCCGCCGAGGATGCCGTTGATCAGGGCGATCAGCGCGATGAAGGCCAGCAGCATCGCGCCCACGTTGGCCGCCAGCATCAGACCTGAGGTTGCGCCCGTCGCCGCAGCGTCGAGAACGTTGCTTGGCTTGTCCGACTGCTCGTCAAGCTCTTCCTCTACTTTGGAAACGCTGTCGGCATCCTTGGGATCCTGAGTTTCCGGCATGATCAGTTTAGCAAACAGCAAGCCACCGGGTGCGGCCATAAAGGAGGCGGCCACCAGGTACTCCATGGGGATCCCCAGCGCCGCGTAGCCGGCCAATACCGACCCGGCCACCGATGCCAAGCCACCACACATCACGGCAAATAGCTGAGAAGGCGTCATGCGGGCGATAAACGGACGCACCACCAAGGGCGCTTCGGTTTGGCCCACGAAAATATTCGCTGTGGCAGAGAGAGACTCGGTACGCGAAGTGCCCAGTGCTTTTTGCAGCGCGCCACCCAGAATGCGGATGACCCACTGCATAATGCCAAGATAATACAGCACCGCGATCAATGAAGAGAAAAAGATGATGACCGGTAATACCTTAATGGCAAATACAAAGCCCACCTCGTCGGCATCGGCCAGGCCGCCAAACAGGAAGCTAATGCCATCGTCGGCATAGACAAGAATTTGGCTTACGCCTGCGGAAATGGTCTGCAACACCGTCTGGCCAAAGGGAACATAGAGTACAAAAGCCCCAATGCCCGCTTGAATGCCGAACGCGCCGAGCACCGTGCGTAAGCGAATCGACTTGCGGTCGTAAGAAAAGATCAGGGCGATGGTCACCAAGGTGACCATGCCGACCAAGCTCATCAGGAGTGTCATAAGGAGATCCTTCGCATCGCGTTAGGCGTTGTTACAGCAGGTTGAGCTTTACGGTGTAAATCATCGCATTCTGATAGTTGTTAGGCGTACCCAACTTCTCATCAGAGTAGCGGTATTGGATACCGGTGGTGATTAGTTCTGATGGGTGCCACCACAGGCTAACGGCCCCGTTGGTGCCCACGCTGTCTGCTTTACCACCAACGTAGTTCTGTTCAAGGTACTCGTCGTCGCGGCCAAAGGTCTGCTCGTGCCAGTTGGTGACGCCAAACTGCTGCCCGAACGCATTGAAATCATAACCGGCGACCCAGCCGGCCATAAAGCCGTTCGAGCCGGTGTAGCCGTTACTTTGCACTCGCGCAGCACCTAGAAACGGCTTGAACCACAGGCCGTTATCAAAATTGGCTAAATACCCCAGGCCGAGGATTTGGTCTTGCTCGCGGATGTCAAAGCCGTAGTCGCGGAAATCATACAGATGGGCATAAAACGACAGCGGGCTATCGCCCAGATAGATATGTGAGGTCAGCTTGCCCGCCGTGCGGAAATTGTCGGCACCACCGCTGGCTTCGTCGAACTGGTCGTTGGTCGGGTTCTCGAAATCAAAGAAACCGTAGAACTCACCCCATTCATAGCCGACGCCGCCTTCAATTTCGAGAAACATGAAATCGCTTTTACCGCTGCGGTCTTCGGTGCCGTCGGACCAGTCAAGGTAGTTGACCGATACATTGGCAAAGGACCAGATGGGGTCAAAGGTATCCGCGTTGGCGGTACTGGCGGCACCGGCCATTAATACGCCAGCGCTCAATGCTGTAAGCGACGCGCGCGAGAGAAGCGCAGTGGTAAAATAAGTACGAGCAGTCATGGAAGCCTCAACAGGTTTGTTAATTGCAGTTTTGATCCGCCTCTACGACGGACGTGAGGGCTGGCGTTTACCCGAGTCAGCGGGTTTGTTGAATTGTAATGTTAAAATTATAACATTTAGTGTTGTTTTTCTAACGCCAATTTGCAACTTTTATCACGCCAACGGTTTTTAAATGAAAAAAGGCTGACATGCGTCTTGGAATCCGTTAGTGGAATGGTAATTCCGTGAGCGCTCGCTCAGCATAGGGGAAGATATTCAACGGCAAGAATGAAAGCCCTCAGCGTTAACCTAGGCCCACCCAACAAATAACAGGCCGTTACCAGGAGAAGCTGTCAATGAAAGACCGTAGCGCGTTGCGCTTAGCAACGTTGCAGGAGGCGCTAGCCAGCGGCGGCACATTGCATTTACGCGATGCGGCTGAGCTGTGCGGCGTGTCTGAAATGACTATTCGTCGCGATGTTAACGCTCACCCGCAAGTCATCAGTTTACTGGGTGGCCGATTAGTGATGGCACATACGCCGGGTGTCACACCGGTGTACGACCTAACCGAGCAGCAAGCCAGTCACTACCAGGCCAAAAGCCGCCTTTGCCAGCGAGCGCGGCGATTCATTGAGGAGGGTGACACGCTGTTCATTGACTGCGGCTCTACCTTAATGCCGCTAATGAACCAGTTGAGTGAGTTTCGTGAGCTGACCGTGATTACCTATGCGCTGAATGTGGCAAATGCCGTGGCGGTGTTGCCTAACGTGCGGCTGGTGATGCTCGGCGGACTTTTTTACCCGACCTCCCAGTCCTTTGCCAGCGATACCATGGCCGAGTCGATTGAGCGACTGGGTATTAATAAAGCGTTTATCTCGGCGGCAGGCGTGGATCTTCAACGCGGGGTAAGCTGTTTCCATTTTCATGAAGTGGTGCCTAAGCAGGCGGCGATGGCGGCGGCCATGCAGCGTCTATTGGTCGTAGATGCGAGTAAATTCGGGGTGGTTCGTCCGGCGTATTTTGCCTCGGTCAATGAGTTTGATGTGGTGGTGACCGACGACGACGACGCGCCTGCGTTGCTACGCGATGAGCACAGCGGACAACCGACGATCACGGCTCCGTAGCGTTTTTTGATTAAAATAGCCAAGTTACCTTTAAGCGGCGGGTCATTCGTGGCAAAATCCGCCGCGTTTACCTGCGGCAAATCGTCTCTTCTCTTCTGCGTCATTGATGCGAGAATAGCCGGCGACTGCGGTAATTGTGTTTGGCGTTAGCCTGCCAAACGATCCTCTCTCGCGATCAGATGCTGACGATAAGCGGTTGTTTATCGGCTGCGTTTGCTCAAGAGACTTTGTTAGCTTGCTACTTAGCAGCTTGTTCACAATGTTTGCCTCCCAGCCCTGACGAGGTCGTAACATGAGAAAAAACCTCTACGCCAAAGCGGCAGGTCTTCTACTGTTGCTTTCTTTATTTTTATTGCTGGGTGGTTGTAGCTCAGCGCTGATGGATCCTAAGGGTCAGATCGGCGAAGAGCAACGCACCCTGATACTGACAGCGTTCGGCATCATGCAGATCGTCGTTATTCCCGTTATCGGGATGACGTTGTTCTTTGCATGGCGCTACCGTCGTGGCAACCATAATGCTGCCTACACGCCTGATTGGGCGCACAACACCTGGGTAGAAGTGGTGGTGTGGCTGATTCCTTGCGTTATCGTTCTCTTCCTCGCAGGTTTGACGTGGTATACCTCGAATAGCTTGGATCCACACAAGCCCATTGCGGAAGATGGCGAAGAAACGATGGAAATTCAGGCCGTGTCGATGGATTGGAAATGGCTGTTTATCTATCCCGAGCAAGGCATTGCCACGGTTAATGAGTTGGCCTTCCCTGCGGATACACCGGTACGTTTCAAGGTGAGCTCTGCATCGGTGATGAACTCATTCTTCATCCCTGATCTCGGCAGCCAGATTTATGCCATGGCGGGTATGGATAACGACGTCCATCTGATTGCTGATGAGGAAGGCACTTACCCAGGTCGCTCTACCAACTACAGTGGTTCGGGCTTCTCGGGCATGACTTTTGACGCCCATGTAACATCTGAAGATGGCTTCGATGAGTGGGTGGCAGAAGTTAAAGAGTCCTCCAAATCGATAAGCTTCGACGATGGCTATCGCGAGCTGTTAAAGCCAAGCCGTAATCATCCGGTCGAGTACTTCTCTGAAGTATCGCCAACCCTCTATGACGACATCCTGAACGTTTACCACAGCGGTGAGCCTGTTGAGGTGTTGCCTGATGAGACCGGATACAAACATGCCAGTAGCGATCATCAAGAGCAGGACGGCGATATGGCGATGAACGCGGAGGCAGCGGAGTAAACTATGTTTGGAAAACTCGGTTTAGACTCGATCCCCTTTTACGATCCCATCATCGTATCGCTGATGATCATGACCGCCTTGGGCGGAGCCGTAGTGTTAGGGGGTGTTACCTACTACCGTAAGTGGGGCTACCTGTGGAGCGAGTGGGTGACCTCGGTCGACCACAAGAAAATCGGGATCATGTACTTTATCGTGGCCCTGGTGATGCTGGTTCGCGGTATTGGTGAAGCCCTGATGATGCGTGCGCAGCTAGCGATTGCATCCGGCGGGGCAGAAGGCTTCCTGCCGCCGGAGCACTACGACCAGCTGTTCACGACTCACGGCGTCATCATGATCTTCTTCGTGGCCATGCCCATGGTCATCGGCTTGATGAACCTGATCGTGCCGCTTCAGATCGGTGCCCGCGACGTTGCCTACCCGTTCCTGAACAACCTCAGCTTTTGGTTGTTTGTATCCGGTGCGATGATCGTCAACCTATCTCTGTTTATCGGTGAGTTTGGTACCACCGGCTGGTTGGCCTATGCGCCTCTCTCGGGGATTGAGTACAGTCCCGGGGTAGGGGTCGATTACTGGATATGGGCGTTGCAGATATCTGGGGTAGGGACCACGTTGACAGGTATCAACTTCTTCGTGACGATCCTGAAAATGCGTGCGCCGGGCATGAAAATGTTCCGCATGCCGATCTTCACCTGGACGTCGCTGTGCGCCAACGTGCTGATCATCGCGTCGTTCCCGATTCTGACCGCGACGATTGCGCTGCTGACCCTTGATCGCTACCTGGGGATGAACTTCTTCACCAACGATCTTGGCGGCAACGTGATGATGTACGTCAACCTCATCTGGGCCTGGGGCCATCCTGAGGTGTACATCTTGATTCTGCCGGCCTTCGGGGTGTTCTCCGAGGTCGTGGCGACGTACGCCCGCAAACGGCTGTTCGGCTACCACACCATGGTATGGGCCACCGTCGCGATTACGATTCTGTCGTTTGTCGTATGGCTGCACCACTTCTTCACCATGGGTGCGGGGGCCAACGTCAATGCCTTCTTCGGCATCATGACGATGATCATCGCCATCCCCACGGGTGTGAAGGTGTTCAACTGGCTGTTCACCATGTACCGCGGCAGTATTGAAATGTCAGTGCCCATGCTGTGGCTCATCGGCTTCATCATCGTCTTTACCATCGGTGGTATGACCGGTGTCATGCTGTCGGTGCCGGCGGCCAACTTCGTGCTGCATAACAGCCTGTTCGTTATCGCCCACTTCCACAACGTGATTATCGGCGGCGTGGTCTTCGGGATGATGGCGGGAATGTACTACTGGTTCCCGAAGGCGTTTGGCTTCAAGCTCGACGAAAAGTGGGGCAAGCGCAGCTTCTGGTGCTGGTTGATCGGCTTTCTCATGGCCTTTATGCCGCTCTATGTGCTCAGCTTCGATGGGGCCGTGCGTCGCATGTCCTCCTACGGGCCCACCGAGTGGCAGCCGATGATGATCGTCGCCTTTATCGGCGCCTGTATTATCCTGATGGGTATCTTATCGACATTGATCATGGTAGCGGTCAGCATCAAGAACCGTCATAGCATGAAGTATGCCGACATGAGCGGTGACCCTTGGGATGGCCGTACCCTGGAGTGGGCAACGTCCTCTCCTGCGCCTTTCTACAACTTTGCGCACCTGCCAAAAATCAGTGGTATCGATGATTTCTGGCGTCAGAAGCAAGAAGGGCGTGAAGCAATTGGCACTGGGCCTTACCAAGACATCCATATGCCGCGCAACACCATTGCTGGACCGGTGATCAGCCTGTTCTCGTTGATCTTTGGTTTTGCCCTGGTATGGCATATCTGGTGGCTGGCGATTGTCGGTGGTATCGGTATGTTTGTTGCCTTTATCGCCCGCGTAGCCAATGACGACATTGATTACTACGTGCCGGCGGCTGAAGTCGAACGTATTGAGAATGAGCACAAGCAGCGCCTCGAAGAGTATCGGGAGTGGGTCAAGCAGCATCCCGAAGAAGCGTCTCATCTACAGGTTCGGATGCAGGGGTAACCATGGCGAGCGAAGCAGTAAGTAACCACGACGATCACGCGCATCCAGAAACGCATGATCACCACGATACCGGCAGCATCAAGGTGTTCGGTTTCTGGGTTTACCTAATGAGCGACTTGGTGATCTTCGGAACACTATTCGCTACCTTCGCCGTGCTCCTTCGGGGCACGGCCGGTGGACCCGACGGCTCCGAGATCTTTGATCTACCGCTGATTTTGGCCGGTACATTTGCACTGTTGATTAGTAGTTTTACCTACGGCATGGCGGTGCTGGCAATGACCGCCGAGAAGGTCGACAAAGTCAAGAAATGGCTTTGGATCACCTTCGTGCTGGGGGCAGCCTTTATTGCCATGGAGATTTATGAGTTTCAGCATCTCATTCATCTCGGCTACGGGCCTGATCGCAGCGCCTTTTTATCTGCCTTCTTTACATTGGTTGGCACACACGGTCTGCACGTAACCTTCGGGCTGGTCTGGATCCTGGTGGTACTCTATCAGTTGCGTACCAAGGGTCTTAACGATATGACACGCCCGCGCATTTTGTGCCTCAGTTTGTTCTGGCACTTCCTGGATATCGTGTGGATTTGCGTATTTTCGTTCGTCTACCTGATGGGGGCTCTGTAATATGAAAGACTCACCCACTGCACACGGCAGCGTTAAGTCTTATGTGACGGGGCTGGTTCTGTCCATTGTGCTGACCATTATCCCCTTCGCGGCGGTAATGAGCGGCGCGCTGAGCTTGAATGCCACCGTTTGGACGATCGTAATTACCGCTGTTGCTCAGATATTGGTACAGCTGGTGATGTTCATGCACATGGACACCAAGCAAGAGGAAGGCTGGAATTTCATGTCCTTTGTCTTTACCTTGATTATTCTCGGCCTGGTTGTTGGAGGTTCGTTGTGGATCATGCATCACCTGCACCTCAATCTGAGCATCGGGTAACGCGTATGGCTAAAATGGGCGATTATTTCGCCCTCACCAAACCGGGCATCATTGGTGGTAATACGATTTCGGTCATGGGCGGCTATTTCTTAGCCGCCCGCGGCGATTTTGATTTGCTACTGTTTATGAGCGCGGTGGTGGGCCTGGCGTTAGTAATTGCGTCAGGCTGTGCCTTCAATAATGTGATTGATCGCGATATCGACGCGGTGATGAGCCGCACGCGTACGCGGGCTCTGGTACAGGGCCGCATTACGCCGTTTGCGGCACTTTGCTTTGCAACGTTGCTGGGTATTGTAGGTTTTACCGTGTTGGCACTGGGTACCAATGGTTTGACGGTTGCCCTGGCAGGCTTTGGCTATGCCATTTATGTAGGGGCCTATAGCCTTTACATGAAGCGCCACTCAGAGTTCGGAACCTTGGTTGGCAGTCTTTCAGGTGCAATACCGCCGGTGGTGGGTTACTGCGCTGTGACTAACCAACTGGACGCTGGAGCGCTGACGCTACTGTTAATCTTCTGTCTTTGGCAAATGCCGCATTCCTATGCGATTGCGATTTTCCGGATGGATGATTATCGCGCCGCTTCGATTCCGGTTCTGCCGGTCGTACGCGGTATTGCTTCGGCCCGCCGCTATATCCTTGGCTATATTGTCGCGTTTATTGCTGCGTCGCTTGCTTTGGCGCTGGCCGGTTACGCGGGTATTGGTTACCTGATTGTCGCGTTGGTCATGGGGAGCTATTGGCTTTACCAAGCCGTGCAGGGTTATCACGGAAGCGATGAAGTCCGCTGGGCCAGGCGCGTATTCGGCGTCTCGATTCTGGCGATTACAGCGCTCAGTGTTGCCATGTCGTTGGATGCCAGCCTGCTGTCGTTGCCACCGTTGTTAAACCGTTGGTTATGAAGTACGTCAGAAATTAGGCAGGAGTGCAATGCTCCTGTCTATACTGTCTGTAAGCCCGATTTGGGCTTGACCGGCTATACTGTCGGTTAGAATAATAAGGACAGTAGGAGACGTACCCATGCTGACACACGTCTGGGGCTTAATGGCCCATCCTCAGCGCGAATGGAAACAGATGCACGATGAGCACGAAACGGTGTTTCACCTTTATGCTCATCACGTGCTTATTCTAAGCGCAGTACCCGTTGTTTGTTCCTTCATTGGTACCACGCAATTTGGCTGGGGGCTCGGCGCCGAGCGCACCATTCAGCTTAGTATGCTGGATGCCTTTTATGCGGGCATCGTGTTCTACCTGGTCATCCTGGCGGCCGTGTTGTTCATGGGCAACGTTATTCACTGGATGGCCCAACGTTTTGTTGATCCCCCGAATCGTCGGCGCTGCGTAAAGTTTGCAGGTTACGTCGCTACCCCAATGTTACTCAGCGGCATTGTCGCCCTATATCCCATCGTCTGGCTCTGCCTGCTGGCCGGTGTGATTGGACTCTGTTGGTCGGGTTATCTGCTTTACGTCGGGATACCGAATTTCCTGGATATTTCTGATGAGCAGGGTTTCATCGTTTCCAGTGCTACGCTGGCGATCGGCGTGCTGGTGCTCGAGATGTTGTTGGCCGCGACGGTGCTGCTGTGGGGCTACGGCGAGCAGATTATCCTGAGCATCCTTCAGTAACCTCTAAAGCCATCTTCGCTACGCCTACTTGGCAATTGACTGCCCACCGCCTCAGTCGGTCACGATGGGGCGGCGATGGCGTCTCGACGCTATGAGTCTGCCGTGGCTGTGCGCTGACTGGCCTGAATGGCCGTCAGGGCGATGGTATAGACAATGTCGTCGACCATCGCACCGCGGGACAGGTCGTTTACCGGCTTATTCAAACCCTGCAGCATGGGGCCGACACTGACCACGCGGGCACTACGCTGCACTGCCTTGTAGGTGGTGTTACCCGTGTTGAGGTCGGGGAACACAAACACCGTTGCGTTACCGGCCACCGGTGAATCGGGCGCTTTTTGCTTACCAACACTCTCAATCGCAGCGGCGTCGTATTGCAGCGGCCCGTCGATGAGCAAATCGGGCGCACGCTGTTTGGCGATGCGCGTGGCCTCCCGCACTTTATCGACATCGGCGCCGGTACCCGAATCACCCGTTGAGTAGCTGATCATGGCCACGCGCGGCTCTATGCCAAATGCCTGCGCCGAGTGGGCACTTTGCAAGGCGATTTCGGCCAGTGTTTCGGCGTCGGGGTCGGGGTTAACGGCACAATCACCGTAGACCACCACTTGCTCGGGCAGCAGCATAAAGAATATCGACGACACCTGATGGTAGCCCGGCGCGGTCTTGATCAACTGGAAGGCGGGTCGCACGGTGTTCGCCGTGGTGTGAATCGCTCCGGATACCAGGCCGTCCACCTCATCCAACTGCAGCATCATGGTGCCCAGCACCACGTTATCTTGCAGCTGCGCTTCGGCGGTTAGCGCGTTGAGCTTGCCGCGACGACGTTCAACCATGGAGCCTATATAATTGGCGCGAGTGCTTTCGGGATCAATAATCGTTAGCTCTTCGGGAATGGTAAGCCCGCGGTTACGCGCCACGCTTTCAATGTCATCGCGTTTACCCAGCAGCACGCAGTTGGCGATGCCACGCCGCTGGCAAACAATCGCGGCTTCAATGGTCCGGGGCTCATCGCCTTCGGGTAGCACAATGCGCTTATTCGCTTGCTGGGCAAGCTTAACCAACTGGTGCCGAAACGCAGAAGGCGATAGCCGGTGTGTGTAGCCACGGCTGAGGTTGGCTTTTAACCAGTCCAGATCGATATGCGCGGCGACATAGCGGGCCACTTGTTCGGCGCGTTCGAAGTCGTCCATGGGGATTTCGCTGCTCAACTGGCTTAAATGTTGAGCGGTGGTCAGGCTGTCGGTGTCGACGGCGAGTACCGGTAGGCCGGTTTTTAGCGCGGGCCGACACATCTCAATCATGTCGTCGTTAGGCATGAACCCGTTGGTAAGCAAGACGCCCGCGAGCCGGGTACCGTTCATTGTGGCGAGCGCGGAGGCCAGCACCACATCATCGCGGTCGCCGGAGGCTACCACCAAGCTGCCAGGCGTAAAGATGTGCAGCGCATTCGCCGCGCTCCGCGCGCATAAACTAGTAGAAAGTACCCGACGGCTGGCGGCATCGCCTTCATTAAGCAATTTAGCATTAAGCGCCCGGGCGACGTCCAGTGTGCGCGGGGCACTTAGCGTTCTGCTGTAGGGGACGACGCCTATCAGGTGAAACTTATCGGTGGCAAGCGACGGCGAATAACGCCGTAGTTCGTCGAGTAGCGGTGCTTCAAGCTGGGGTTTGATGGTGCCCGGCGCGGCGGAAAGATCATCCTCCTGCGCATAGGGTAAGTTTTTCATGCGCATTAAGATACCGCCCAGCGTGCGGCTGGAGCTAATCCCGCCGAAGCTTCTGGCGTGCATATCCAACTGCTCGGCGAGCTGCTGGGGGTCATCCAAGTCACCAGTACCCACCAAAATAATGCGTGCGTTAAGCGCATGGGCGAGCTGAACGTTGGTCTGGGTCGCGTAGGTGGTGAGTTGGGTGGGCACGACGCCTTCAACGACCACTAAATCCAGCGGGCTGCCATCGCGGTAGGCTTGATGAGCGACCTGATCGTAAAGCTCAATGACGTTTTCCATCAGCTCGTCGGTTTGGTTGTCGCGCAGCAAACGCTCTAACCTAGCCTGGGAAATCGGCGAGGGCGGGCGCTGGTTTAAGGTGCGTGAGACCAGCGCCGTTGAGCGGTCAAGTCCCGGACCGTTCAACTCGTTTTGCATGAACGGTTTTAAAAAGCCCGCTTTAAGGCCAATGGTGTCGAGAGCTTGGATCAAACCCAAACAGGCGGAGGTTAGCCCTGCGCCCTGGCTGGTAGGTACCAATAAAATGGCCTGCGGTGCGTCAGCGGGGGTGTTCATGCGTGGGCCTCCAAGCAGTGGCGGGTTTCCATGGCAATGCGGCCTTCCTCGTCGGTGGGGATCACCCATAGTTCGGGGCCCGTGTGGTGGGCGCTGTCCAACTTACCTTCTTTACCCCGAATGAGCGCCGCGTTGCGAGCCTCGTCCAGCGCAAAGCCAAAGTGGGGTAATAGGCTGACCACCCGGCGGCGCACCTGCGGCGAGTTTTCCCCGATGCCGCCGGTGAAGATGACCCCGTCCAACTGGGGCAGGGCGCAGGACAGTCCGGCGAGAGACTTAGCGATTCGGTAACAAAACACATCTAACGCCAGGGCGGCACCGGCATGTCCTTGTTCGGCGGCCTGTTCGATTTCGCGCATATCGTTGGTCAGGCCAGATAGGCCCAGCAGCCCGCTCTGCTTATTGAGGACGTTATCGATCTCATCCAGCGACCAGCCAAGTTGGTGGTGAAGGTGGGCGTGAAGCCCTGGGTCAACATCGCCACTGCGGGTGCCCATAACCAGCCCTTCCAAAGGCGTTAAGCCCATACTGGTATCCAGGCTCTGGTTATGCCAAACGGCACTGGTGGAACAGCCGTTGCCCAAATGCGCGGTCAGCCAGCCGCCTGCGCCACGGCTACTCAGTTCGCCCGCCCGCTGGCTAACGTAAGCGTGGCTGGTGCCATGAAAGCCGTAACGGCGAATGCCGTGGTCAGTATACAGCGCTTCCGGCAGCGCGTAGCGGTAGGCGTGCGGTGGCAGCGTTTGGTGAAAGGCGGTATCGAAAACCGCAACCTGGGGAAGGTTGGGAAACACCTTTTGGGTAGCGGCAATGCCTGCCAGGTTCGCTGGGTTATGCAGCGGTGCCAGGGCGGCGGTCGCTTGAATGGCCGAGATGACATGCGCGTCGATCAAGGCTGCTTGGGTAAAATGCTCGCCGCCATGCACGATGCGGTGGCCAACGGCCGTGGGTTCACGGCCTTCCAAACTCGTTAGAATAGCGCTGAGTGCCTGGGTATGATCAGCCGACGGTAACGGTTTGGTAAAAGACTCGCCGTTGCTATCGTTGCCTTTTAAACGTGCATCGGCGCTTCCCAAACGCTCGGCGATACCGCCAAGCCGTGGTGCCTGCGGGTCTGCCTCAATCAAGGCGTATTTGATCGAGGAAGAGCCACAGTTTATGACCAATACCGATGCGTTCATAGATGCCTTTTGCTACTCAGAGTAGTAATGTGGTTTAGACTTTAGTTTAACATGCGGCGTTGGCGATGATCAGCTTATAAATGTGGTTAGCCTTCTAGCTAAAATCGCGGCATGCTAGGTTTTGTCGTGACCGTACTTCATCATCAGAAAAAAGAGCCCGCCGTTACTATGCAACCCCCTTCGCTGCCGTCTTTTCTTCCCCGCCATCTGGCTATCCTATTATTAATGACAGTGGCTACCATGTTTGCGGCCAACCATGTCTCGGCAAGACTGGCGTTCGATAATGGTACTGGGCTTCTTCTTGCAGTGCTGACCCGTTCCGGGGTCGCCTGTTTGATCTTACTCGGCCTGGTTCTGGCGCAAAAAAAACGCCTTTGGTTACCGCCCGGCACCTGGCGGTGGCAACTGGCCGTTGGGCTATGCATCACGGTGCAAAGCGTGTGCCTATACTCAGCCGTGGCGCGGTTGCCCGTGGTTATCGCTTTACTGCTGGTGAACACCTTCCCGATACAGCTGGCCCTGCTTAGCTGGGCATTGGGCGGCCCCCGCCCGACACTGCGCAGCTGCATCATTATGGGCACGATTTTGATCGGCCTTCTGGTGGTGCTTGATATCCCCGCTTGGTTTGCCAGCGCCGAGGGCATGGGCCCAGGCTGGCTGGCAGGCATCGGTTTTGGCTTAACGGCGGCGTTTGCCTTCGCCTGCGCACTGTGGACGACCGAGCATCGTTTGGCGCGGGTGGGGAGTACGCTGCGCAGTTTATTGACCATGCAAACCGTGTTTATCGCCATGATCATCGGCGGCATCGCCGGTGTGGTGCCAGAGGGCATGAGTTTGCCTGATAACAATACTGGCTGGTTAGGCCTCGCGTTACTGGGGGTGCTTTATGGCTCGGCGTTTTCGACGCTGTTCATTTTTGTTCCCCGCCTGGATATGGCGCGCAATGCGCCGGTAATGAACATTGAGCCGGTGGCTTCGTTAGTGATTGGTTACTTCGTCTTGGGGCAAATGCTCAGCCCTAGTCAGCTAGTCGGTGGTGCGGTGGTTGTTGGGGGAATTATGGTGCTGAGTTTGTCTCGTCGCCGCTAGCTTGCGCATGGCATACTTGCCAAGCATGTCACTTTATTTTCGCCGCATTTCTGAGTATGAGCACATTTTTTCGGAGTTTGAGCCAAATTCCCCGCTCGACAAACTGCTAGGGTGTAAGTCAATAATTATTACTAGCAGCCAGCGAACAACCAAAAACCTTCTTGAAAAGGGGAATTACCATGTACAAGAAAAGCAAAATTGCACTAGCTATTGGGCTAAGCGTGGGATTGGCTACTACCGCTGGTGCTGCTGAGACTAACTGGCGCATGGCGACACCATGGAGCGGCGGCCCTTGGCTTGAACGTGATGCCCAAATGTTTGCCGACCACGTTAATGATCTTTCAGGCGGGGAAATCGAAATTGAAATATTTCCCGGAGGAACACTCGGCAGTGCTCTCAAAGTGACGAACTCGGTAAAATCCGGTGTCGCGGATATCAGTCATAATTACATTAATTATGATTATGGCACTGACCCTACTACAGCACTCTTGGCAGGACATTCCAGTGGACTAACTCCTGAAGAGTTCATGATGTGGATGTATCAAGGGGGCGGTGTGGAGCTCTACGAAGAGTATCGCCGAGACATGTTCGATGTTGTTGCCTTCCCTTGTGCAATTCTTGGCACCGAAATTTTCCTCCACTCCAACAAGCGGGTTGAAACACTCGAAGACTTCCAGGGCCTACGGTTGCGCACGTCCGGGGCATGGTCGGAACTGGCCTCACGCCTTGGGGCGTCTACCGTCGTCATGTCAGGCGGTGATATTTACAGTGCCCTAGAGCGCGGCGTGATTGATGCGGCTGAGTGGGGTAGCCCGGAGATGAATCGTCCCACTGGTTTTCAAGAAGTTGCCCAGTACGTGATCGTCCCGGGTGTTCACCAGTCAGGTGGCTTTTTAGAGTGCCAGGTGAATGAAGAGGTCTGGACCGGCCTTAGTGAAGACGAGCAGGATAACCTTCGCTTAGCAGGCAAGCTTAGTGTCTTTGAGTCTTGGCTTGCGAGTTCATATGATGATCTAGATGCCTACGAAGAACTTGTTAGTGGCGAGAATGAAATCGTCCATCTTGATCAAGACTTTATTGATACGATTTATGAAGAAACCGCTAAATGGGAAGACGAGTACGCTGAAGATAATGAATGGTTTGCTCGTGTTCTAGAATCACAGAGAGATTTTAAAGAAACTATGAGCGCTTGGCCGGAATATCGCCTGCCGATTGGTACCATGGGACGATAAACACCACACTAAGTAAAAGAGAGGCCCGAGGCCTCTCTTTTATGCGTTTATACTTTCTGTTTTTCGGATCGATGGATACCCACTATGAAGCTTATTCATGCGATTGAATCAATAACCCGATGGTCGGGGTGGCTAGGCGCTGTTTTGATATTTCCCTTGATAGGGGCCTTGGTGTATGAAGTTTTCAGTCGCTATGTGATGGGGCGTCCAACCTTATGGGCGTTTGAAATCAGTTACATGGTAATGGGTGCAATCTTTATGCTAGGCATGTCGAATGCCTTGCGCGTGCGACAGCATGTCAGTGTCGATATTGTTTCAATGCAATTGAGTGAACGCGTAAAAGCCATTATCAACGCGATCGGTTATTTTCTGTTTCTTCCGCTACTTATTTGGCTTGTATGGGAGCTTTCGGCTTACGCTCTTCAAGCTTTTGAAACCAATGAGCGGTCAGGGCGATCCGCCTGGAATCCTGTTGTTTGGCCTATCTATACGGTGTGGTTTGTTGGCTTTTTGTTTTTAGCATTACAGGTGTTAGCTGAATTAATCAGGTCAGTCATGACTGCTTTTGGCCATCAGCAGGTTGAGGAGAATGGCTCATGAGTAGTTATCTTGCGTTGCTGATGTTTCCTGCGTTGATGGCGTTTATCATTGCTGGCTTCCCCATTGCCTTTTCAATGATCTTGATTGCCAGCGGGTTCGGTATTATTCAGTTCGGTGACGTGGCGGCGTATCAGTTGCTCACCAAAATTGAAGATACGGCTTCCAACTCTATTCTGGCAGCGGTTCCCCTGTTTATTTTTATGGGGGCGATGTTGGAACGCTCGGGTATTGCTGAACGTTTATTTGAAGCGATCCATATATGGACACGGCGCTTACCCGGTGGCTTAGGGGTTGGTGCGATTATTATGGGAACCCTGTTTGCCGCCTCTAGCGGTGTGGTCGGTGCAACAGAAGCGGTTATCGGGATGCTTGCTATTCCCGTCATGCTCAAGCATCACTACAGCAAAAGCCTTATGTCAGGCACCATTTGTGCCAGTGGTTCGTTAGGTACTGCTATTCCGCCCTCTATTACCGTGGTGGTGCTTGGCCCCGTTGCCGGAGTTTCAGTTGGGTCGCTTTTCAGTGGCTTGCTAATACCCGGCTTTTTGATGGCGGTGATGTTTTTGGTATACATCATTGGTGTTTCCTATTTCAGGCCGGAAATGGCACCCCGCGTCGAGCAAAACGAGTCTGACATTAGCTGGCAAGAAAAAATGCGCATCACGCTGGTCGCGTTGTTGCCGACCATGCTGCTGATATTCACCGTATTGGGCACCATTTTAATGGGTCTTGCTACACCCACGGAAGCGGCCGCCTGCGGCGCGCTTGGCTCCGTTATTCTAGCGCTTGCCTATCGTAACTTGACACGAGACGTACTATGGCAGTCTGCCATCAAGACGATGAATATTTCGGCGATGATCTTATTGATCGTCTTGGGCGGTAGTATGTTCGCTGGTGTGTTTTTCGCCTCTGGGGGTATGGCAACCGTCCAGTCGTTGTTGATGGATACTGGACTAAACCCATGGATGATCTTGGGATTAATCCTGCTGATTGCTTTTATTGCCGGTTTTGTACTGGATCTTATTTCTGTCGTGCTTATCATCATTCCGGTGGCGATGCCCATTGTGCGGATGTTGGGTTTTGACGAAATTTGGTTTTGCGTTGCCTTCCTTGTGGTACTGCAAACCAGTTATCTGACGCCGCCCTTGGCACCCGCGATTTTCTATTTGCGTGCTATAACGCCTCCAGAGGTCACGCTCAAGCATATGTATAAAGGGGTAGTGCCGTTTATCATCGCGCAACTGGTCGTCCTTGCCTTGGTACTTGCCTTCCCAGCAATTGCGCTTTGGCTGCCCGATGCGATGAGTGGGCCCTCCTGGTAATGAAGCACAGGTAACTAAATGCCGCCCATCACGGGCGGCATTTTTGTATCAGGCATTACTGTCAATATTGTTAGCGCGCTAATTAAATGCTAGGCTAGCGTTGTAATTAACACGCTAACGAGCTTCGCATGTCCCCTGAACAACGATTTACCCGCTGGGTAAAGGTGGTACTCGCCGCCTTTGTGGTTTTATTTGTGTATTTTTTAATCGCCGACAGTTTTATGCCGCTCACGCCCGAAGCACGGGTGCTGCGCCCGGTGGCGCGTATCGCCCCCGAGTTGAGTGCACCGGTCAGCGAAGTGGTGGTGAAAGATCATCAGCGGGTCGCTAAAGGTGACGTGTTGTTTCGGCTGGACGCGGAACCGTTTCAACTAGCGCTGGCAGAGGCCGAGTTACAGCGCGAACAAGCCAGGCAAGACAATGCTCGCCTGGCGGCGGAACTGGCAGCGGCGCGGGCAGAGCTAGCCTCGGCTAAAGCCACCGCCGATGAAAAGCGTGGCGAACGCGAGCGCGCTGAAGCCCTTGTCGCCCGGCAGGGCGTGTCGCGTCAGCAGTTCGAGCAGCGCGTCGCCGCCGCGCAAACCGCTCAGGCGGCGGTGGCGGCGGCCGAGGCGCGCACCCACAGTCTGGAAGTTCAGCTTGGCGAAGAAGGCGAGGCGAATCTGCGTTTGCGCCAGGCCAGCAATGCGGTCGCCCAGGCCGAGCTGGATCTGGCGCATACCCAGGTGCGCGCCGACGCGCCCGGTGTGGTGACCAACCTGCAATTGCAGCCGGGTGACTACGTTCAGGCCGGTCAGCCTGTGCTCGCGCTGGTCGCCGAGAACATCGACATCATTGCCGATTTCCGCGAAAAAAGCCTGCGCCATGTAAACCCAGGCGATAGCGCCAAGGTGGTGCTGGATGCCTGGCCGGGGAAGGTATTTGAGGGTCGCGTCAGCGCCTTTGATGCTGGCGTGCGTGAAGGCCAGTTGGCGGCGGACGGTCAACTGGCCGATATTCCGACCACCGACCGTTGGGTACGCGATGCTCAGCGGTTGAGGCTCCACGTGTCGCTCGATGAATCCCTCGAAGCGCTACCTGCCAGTGGTGCACGCGCCAGCGTACAGCTGGTGCCGGGTGACCATCTCCTCGCCAGGCCGTTCGCCGCGCTGCAGGCGCATCTGGTGAGCTGGCTACATGCGGTGTATTGAGCATGGCCTTTAATAGCGGACTAAAGCGCAATCGTTTGGCGACCCGCGATGCGGCAGTTGCCAAGCACCCCGCGCTAACTGAGAACGGCTTGCGCCAGTGCCTTCGTGTAGCGGGTGGGGGCACGCTGGGGTTTGTGGTTAGTCAACTGATGGGCTGGAATTACGGCGTGTTCTTCACCGTGTTCCCAATGTTCTTGCTGGGCATGGTGCCTATCTTAAATGGCCATATTGTGCGTCAGTTTCTGGCCAACGTATCGATCAATGTGCTCGAAGTGAGTTTGGTGGTGGGCTTGCTCAAGCATATGCCAGTAGTGATGACGCTGGTGGTGTTGGGCATGTTTTTATTTCGATTTAACCTGATGGCGAAAGGGCCGCTGTTTCTGTTCGGAGCCAATGGCGTGCTAACGCTGAGCATTCTGCTGCACTTTGCCAGCTATCCCAGTGTGGACTTAAGCGATCTATTGGCCTGCAATCTCGCCGCTAGTCTATTGGCGGTATTTATTGCCATGCTGATGCATGCGCTGTTTCCCGACGTTGAGCCGCGTAAGCCGCCGCCCCGAGTCGAAAAGCCCGCCGCGCAGATTCGCCACGAAACCCTAATGGGCGGGATTACCGCTACGTTATCGTTCGTGGTCTTCCAACTGTTCGATTTGCAGGGCTCGCTTTCGGCGCAGATGGCCACCATTCTGGTGTTGTTCGCCCTGGGTTACTCTGGCGCGCGCGTATCGGCCGGTAAGCGCGCGGTAGGAACTCTGTTGGGCTGTAATCTGGCGCTGGCCATGCAGCTTTTGCTGTATACCCAAAGCCATCATTTTTTGCTGGTGATACTGCTTTATTGGCTGGGACTAATGCTGTTTGCCCGCGAGCATATATTAGAAGGCGCCGGCTCGGGCATTGGTTTTGGCGGCCTAACCACGCTCGGCATTTTATTCGGCCAGTCGCTGGGGCCCGAGCAAGACCTTGTTTACAGTGCGCTATATCGTTTTTCCTCGATGAGCTTGGCGCTGTTGGTCACGTTACTGGTTATGGCCTGCCTGCACGCGTTACTCAATCGCTGGGCGCCGACACGGCTACTCAGTTCTTCCTCTGAAACGAGTTGAGGCAACTTTGCCAATACCGGCTACGCTGATGACTGAGTCGTGCATGAAGTAAGTATTTACTAGTGCACGATATCATCTCCACTAACGGATTAGAGGTGTTCATCATGGCAAGTGGCAAACAAGATAAAGCGAAAGGCGCTGCCCATAAGGCTGCCGGCAAGGTGAAGGAAGCGGCGGGCAAGGTTGCCGGTAGCGGCAAAACCGAAGCCAAAGGTAAGGCTCAGCAAGCGAAAGGTGGAGTTCAAAAAGGCGCAGGTGAGGCCAAGGATAGCCATAAGAAACAGCGCTAATTAGTTATACAGATACCCACAGGGGGCTTCGGCCCCCTGTTGGTGTTTAAGCGGCGTAAAACTATCGTCTCGCATTATCATCGTTGAAGCATTTGAGAGCACCTCAGTAATGGCCTAGCAGTTTCCACCACAAGCCGCCAACGATTACCCAAATAATGAGGTTCACCACACTCATAATGAAGCCTGCTTTCCACCATTCGCCTAACGTTAGGTAGCCCGAGCCAAAGATGACAGGGGAGGTGCCCGTGGCATAATGGGTTAAGGTCATCATGATGGAAGACGTGGCAGCCATGATAAGCACAAACGGCATGGGCGGCGCGCCAAGGCTTAAACCAACGGTGAGAAAGGCGGCCATCATGGCGGTGATATGCGCGGTGGTACTGGCAAAGAAGTAATGGGTGTAGAGGAAGGTCAACACCAGCAGAGCAGACGCTCCCAGCCAGCCGATGCCCATCATGGTGATCCAGTCCTGCATATTGGTGGAAAACCAGTCGATCAAGCCCGTCTGGTTGAGCTGGGTCGCCATCATGATCAGAGCGCCGAACCAAAGTAGGGTGTCCCAGGCGTTCTTTTCTGCCAACACATCATCCCAGGTTAATACGCCGGTCAGCAGTAGTATCGATAGCCCAATAAACGCAGAGGTGGTGGTGTTGAGGGTGACGGAATCGCCCAGAAATAGCGCCGGGATATCCGCCCAAAGCAGCAGCAGCACCAGAAAGACAAACAGCATAATGCTTTCGTCTCGTTTGATCTTACCCAGCTCGGCAAGCTTATCGCGGGCCATTTGCGTGGCATGGGGAGTCTGTTTAATGTCCGGCGGATAAAGCAGATAAAGAATTAAAGGCATGGCCAGGATAGCGGCGAGGCCAGGCAGTAGCATGGCGACTGCCCAGGTCATCCAGCTCAGTTGGATTTCCGCCCCGGTGGCGACTGAAACCAGTTCTACGGTCAATGGGTTGGGAGCGGTTGCGGTGACGAACATCGCTGAGGTAATGGGATTGCTGTGATAATTTACTAAAGCCAGGTATTTGCCGATTTTGCTCGAAGTGCCGTCTTCTGGGCGTGAGTCAAAGCCTTTCGCAATAGAGCGCATGATGGGGTGCATTATGCCGCCACCGCGGGCGGTATTACTGGGCGTGACGGGGGCAATAGAGAGTTCTGAAAAGGCTAAGCTATAACCGATTCCCAGCGTCTTCTTGCCGAAGATGGAAATGAAGTAGTAGCCGATGCGAGCCCCTAGCCCCGTCTTAATCAGCCCCCGTGAAATCATAATCGAGATGGCAATTAACCAGATCAGCGAGTTGGAGTAGCTGCTTAATGCATCGTTAATGGCGGTGCCCGGATTGTCGCTGGTCACGCCACTCGCTGCCACGACCGAAATGGCAATGATTGAGATAGCGCCGATGGGCATTGCCTTGCCGATAATCGCGGCGATGGTTCCTACGAAAATGGCCAGCATCAGCCAAGCATCTGAGGTCAGGCCTTCCGGTAAGGGAATAGCCAGCCAAATCAGCAGGGTCACAGCCACCGCAATAACGGTCGGCCAGGGTTTGAAAGGTAGCGTCGGCATATGGTGGCCTATTTAAAGTAGATTTAAGAGACACGCTTACAGGCAATCGAGTAGCGCATCAGTCTTAACTAAAGTCTATATCGGGTAGGTTCTTGCCGACTTGCCCCACGTCAATTCGAAGCATGATCTAGCGCAATGTTACGTGCCGGAAGCTATGACTTAATGGTGAAGCGTCATGAATCCCCTGATAGAGGAAACGCCCTATGCCTGCCATGATGAAAGCGGCCATCTTTGTCGAGCCCGGCCGCATCGAAATCGACGACAAACCCATCCCCGAAATCGGCCCCAACGACGCTCTGATGCGCGTGACCACCACCACGATCTGCGGCACCGATATCCATATCCTCAAAGGCGAGTACCCGGTGGAGCGCGGCTTGACTATCGGTCACGAGCCGGTGGGGATCATCGAAAAGCTGGGTGCCAACGTTCAGGGTTACCAGGAAGGCCAACGGGTGATTGCCGGGGCGATCTGCCCCAGCTTTACCTCCTATGGTTGCCAGGACGGTTGCTCCTCCCAGGATGGCGGTCACCATAGCCACGGCTACAAGCCGATGGGCGGCTGGCGGTTTGGCAATACCATCGACGGCGCTCAGGCAGAGTATTTGTTGGTGCCCGATGCTCAGGCGAATCTCTCGCCGGTGCCTGACGGCTTGACCGATGAACAAGTGCTGATGTGCCCGGACATTATGTCGACCGGCTTTGCCGGGGCCGAAGCCGGGGGTATCAAGATCGGTGACACCGTGGTGGTATTCGCCCAGGGACCGATTGGTCTGTGCGCCACGGCGGGCGCAAGGCTGCGCGGCGCGGGCATGATCATCGCCGTTGACGGCGTGGATGAACGCCTGACCATGGCCAAGCAGATGGGCGCTGACGTCACCCTGGATTTCCGCAAGGTCGACGTGGTGGATGAAGTCCTCAAGCTCACCGGCGGGCGCGGCGTGGACGTGGCTATCGAAGCGCTCGGCCTGCAGCAGACGTTCGAGTCTGCCCTGCGCGTCTTGAAACCCGGTGGAACACTATCCAGCCTCGGTGTCTACTCCGAAAACCTGACGATTCCGCTGGGCGCGTTCTGCGCGGGCCTGGGCGACCACAAGATCATTACCTCGCTGTGCCCCGGCGGCAAGGAGCGCATGCGCAGATTGATGAGCATTATCGCCGCCGGTCGGTTGGATCTGGGCCCTATGGTCACCCACCGCTTCGCGCTGGAGAACATCGTCGATGCCTACGACCTGTTTTCCCACCAGCGCGACGGCGTATTGAAAGTAGCGCTCGAGGTCTCCTGAGTTTCAGTCGCCCAGTTCAACAATGAGCCAAAAACGAAAAACCCGCTAACGGTCGCTATCCAGCCGTCAGCGGGTTTTTTGCAGGCGGCAATAGCCGCCAGGCCTTAGTTGAGTTCCAGCGAGAGGTTCATTTCAACGCCGGCATCGCCCACGCTGACCCCGTACTCCATGTGCTTGTAGGTATCGCCATACTGCCGGAACATGTCAATATCGGACGCTTCCAGCGCGTCGGCAGGCGCCTGCTCCATGACATCGGCCAGCGAATGATAAAACTCACTCGCCAGGTGGCCATGAAGCAGTAAGTCCTGCTCTGATGCCGGGGCTTGAAGCGCTTCCTGCAGTGACGCTGGGTCGCTGATGTCTGCGCCCAGGGCAATCGCCGTATCCGACATGGCGGCATACAGCGGCGGTGTTTCGGGCGGCAGCAACATGCTGTCGATTTGCTTGGCGTCTCCGCCTGGCTCAAGCCCAAGCGCGCCCAGTTCAGGCAAGAAGGTGGCTGCGGTCGTCACCAGCCCCATCGGGTTTGGGGAAGCAAGGGTCAGGATGCCGCTGCCACTGGGTTCGCCGTCGATCATTGTCAGGCTGTCGATGCGCGCTCTCAGGCCGGATAGCGCTGACCCGATCATCATGGTGGCAGGGTTGTTCATCGCCATGTTGATCTCGCTCCAGGCGCTGTTCAGATCCTGCAATTCATCACAGCTGAAGGGGTTCTGACGAACCTCCCGGGCATATTTTTGAACCGTCTGAAGCAGTAACGGCAAATTAAGGCCCATGCCGACACTGGCGATACCCTCTGTGCTGCCAAGGCCTGGCACCTGAGTCGTCAGGGCGCGCAGGTCAGTGACAATCGCTTCATCGGTTTCCAGAATGACATTCATCTCCATGCGATCCTGGTTGTACTCGCGCATGCCCATCACAAGGCCGGGGAAGCGGCTGGTAATGCGATCAATATCGGCCTGGCAGGCCGACAGATCCAGTTGCTCAGCCTCAACGGCGTCCATCAATGCCTGAGTCCCCGAATGGGTGGGGGAGCTCAGTTCATTAAGCAGGCGTGAAAAGTCGACTTCCCCGGCACCGTAGGGGGTAAAGTCATGGCGCTGCTCAAGTTCTGCCAGCGCACCAGAGTCGCCAAGGCTGCTGTCAGGTAAATCGCTACCCAGCACCTGAGCAAGCAACGCGTCGCTGGCATCCTGGGGGACTACCGACATCAGCAACTGCTGATCTTCAATGACAAGAACCGCCTGGACGGGCGCCTCGGGGGTCAGAACCCAATAATCGGTGCCGTTGGTGGTGGCCGTGCGGGGATTGATCTCTGCCTTGGTCAGGAGACGCTTGAGCGTTTCGCGAAACGCCTCTTCATCCTGCAGCTGCATGCGAAATACAGGCAAGATACCCAGTCCATACAAGGCGGCCCGAGGGCTCGCCTTCAAGCCCAGCGCATGGAAGTCATCCAGGGATTCAACACCGTCGAGCTCTTCACCCATGGCGATCAGCAGCTTTATCATTGCCCGCGACACGTCATCGTCAGTATCGGCCAGCGTATCGCGCAGTTCATCCAGGTCAGACTCAAGGCTCGCCATGGGCTGCATGCGCTGGTAGAGGTCGAAGGCCTCTTGCTCAGGCATTGCCTCACTGGAGGCCATGAAGTAGGGCGCGTCAGCCGGAATATAATCCAGTATCGTCGCTGCGTCGGTTGATGCCTTGTCGTCGCTGCAGCCGCTGATCAGCCCCGCGCTGATCAGGGTAATCGCCAGGGAAAGCTTGGTTTTCATCGGATATTCGTTCCTTGAATGGTGTGGGTTTGCAATCAGTAAATGATAATCATACACAAAGTTTTCTTTATTATCTTCTGCTTAAGTAAAAAAGTGACCCTTGAGGTTTGCAACACTCAAGAGCCACCATACGCAGCCGCGTGGTTTCCCAGGCTGCTGCTTTAAACCTCCTGATACAGCTCGCTGCCTTTATCGCGAAACTTCTCCGCTTGTTCCTCCATGCCTTTCATGACGGCTTCCTGATCGCCGTTTAGCCCGTGCTCGTTGGCGTAATCTCGCACCTCCTGGCTGATCTTCATGGAGCAGAACTTCGGCCCGCACATGGAGCAGAAGTGCGCCACCTTGGCGGAGTCCTTGGGCAGGGTTTCGTCGTGGTATTCGCGGGCGGTATCCGGATCCAGCCCCAGGTTGAACTGGTCTTCCCAGCGGAACTCGAACCGCGCCTTGGAAAGCGCATTGTCGCGCCGCTGTGCGGCCGGGTGGCCTTTGGCCAAGTCAGCCGCATGGGCCGCAATCTTGTAGGTGATGATGCCGGTTTTGACGTCGTCTTTATTGGGCAGGCCCAGATGCTCCTTGGGGGTGACGTAGCAGAGCATCGCGCAGCCAAACCAGCCGATCATCGCCGCCCCAATGCCGGAAGTAATGTGGTCGTAGCCGGGGGCAATATCCGTTACCAGCGGCCCTAATGTATAGAAGGGCGCTTTGTCGCAGTACTCCAACTGTTTATCCATGTTCTCTTTCACTAGATGCATGGGCACGTGGCCGGGGCCTTCGATCATTACCTGCACATCGTGTTTCCAGGCGATATGGGTCAGCTCGCCGAGGGTTTTCAGCTCCGCCATTTGCGCTTCGTCGTTGGCATCTGCCACCGAGCCGGGGCGCAGGCCATCGCCGAGGGAGAACGCCACGTCATACTGCTTGCAGATCTCGCAGATGTCTTCGAAGTGGGTGTACAGGAAGCTCTCCTGGTGATGGTACAAACACCACTTGGCCATGATCGAGCCGCCGCGGCTAACAATGCCGGTGACACGCTTGGCGGTGAGCGGTACATAGCGTAGCAGTACGCCCGCGTGAATGGTGAAGTAGTCCACGCCCTGTTCGGCCTGCTCGATCAGCGTATCGCGGAAGACTTCCCAGGTGAGGTCTTCGGCCACGCCTTTGACCTTTTCCAGCGCCTGATAGATAGGCACTGTGCCAATCGGCACCGGCGAGTTGCGCAAAATCCACTCGCGGGTTTCGTGGATGTTCTGCCCAGTGGAGAGATCCATAATGGTGTCCGCGCCCCAGCGGATGCCCCAGGTCATCTTATCTACCTCTTCTTCGATAGAAGAAGTCACCGCTGAGTTACCCAGATTACCGTTAATTTTGACCAGGAAATTACGGCCAATAATCATTGGCTCGCTTTCTGGGTGGTTGATGTTATTGGGAATAATCGCCCGCCCTCTGGCGACGTCATCACGCACAAACTCAGGGGTGATTTCTTCCGGTAGGCTGGCGCCAAAGCTCTGGCCTTTGTGCTGATGGCCCAGAATGCGCTCTACTTCAGCGGTACCTAGCGCTTGCCGGCGCTGGTTTTCGCGCAAGGCGATAAACTCCATTTCCGGGGTGATAATGCCCTGGCGGGCGTAGTGCAGCTGGGTCACGTTCTTGCCCGGTTTTGCTCGGCGTGGTGTTCGGGTTAGATCAAAGCGCAGCTGGGCAAGCGTCGGGTCGTTGGCGCGGCGGTTGCCGTAATCAGACGTGGGGCCTGATAGAAATTCGGTATCGTCACGCTCTTCAATCCAGGCTCGGCGTAGTTCCGGCAGACCGCGGCGCAGGTCATTGTTAGCATCCGGATCGCTATAGGGGCCTGAAGTGTCGTAGACCAGCAGCGGCGGGTTCTGCTCGTCGTCGGCGGAGGTCTTGGTGGGCGAGAGGGTGATCTCACGAAACGGCACGCGAATATCCGGCCGCGAGCCTTCCACGTACACCTTCCGCGAGCCCGGCAGCGGCGCGATGGCGGCGGCATCCACCTGGGCGGTTTCGGCTAAAAAATGGCTAGTCTTGCTCATAGTAGCTTCCTTGTCGTTGTTGGCAGTCAGTCAGTGAGGTCGAGGCCCATCTGCCAAAAGTCGATTTCCAGGCGAGTGGCATCGCGGAAGATCTTGCTCAGCTCATTAAAGCGGGCAGGGGATACATCGGCAAGGCGGGCATTGAGCCATTCGAGCTCCGCCCGCATGGCGGACTGAAACTCTTCGCTCTCGTACATGCCAATCCAGGCGTCAAAGGGGTTTTGCGCGCCGCGCACCGTGGTGGGCTGGTCGTTAAGCCAGTTGGCGATTTCGCCGTAGCCGACCAGGCAGGGGGCCAGTGCCACGTGCAAATCGAGCAGGTCGCCGCGGCTGCCGGTATCCAATACATAGCGGGTGTAGGCAAGCGTCGCCCTGGCTTCCGGCAGCTCAGCCAGCTCCGCCTCGCGGATGCCCCATTCGTGGCAAAAGCCCACGTGCATGCCCAGCTCCACGTCCACGATGGCTTTCATGCCTTCATGGGCCTGGCGAAGATCCGCAAGGGTGGGGCTTTTATAGGCAGCCAGCGCATAGGCGCGGGCGAAGTGGATCAAAAACAGGTAGTCCTGCTTCAGGTAGTGACGAAACGATGCCTCAGGCAGCGTCGCCGTGCCCAGCTGGCGCACAAAGTCGTGCTCGATATAGGCGCGCCATTCATCGTGACAAGCGTTAGTGAGATCGGTAAAGCAGTAGCCCATGATGCCTCCGGTGGTAATGATCCGGAGGGCAGGCGAGAGATCGAGGAAATGGCGCGGAAAGGTGGCGTGAAATGAAGCCATGGCCATCGCTTGATCCCTACGCCGGTACCCGCGCTGCAATTCAAATAGCAGCGCATTAGCCGGATCAGGTTCAGCGGGACCAGCGCTCGGCAGCAAAAAAATGCTAGCCCTGCGCCATCTCAGCCGGATATCACCGGCACCCCGTCAAGCTGTTCGTTGGTGGAGTGTAGGAGGCGGGTGGGGGAGATGCAAGGGGACGCACAAGTACTCGAATTTTGGATATGCTGCCAAAATTGGCTTTGCCATTAGAAGATTCGGTGGGTAGGGTTAAGTGGGCAGCTACAAAATCTCAATCAACGCGCTATGGCGTTCATTGAGGTTTTGTAGCGTGGTGTAGAATTATTGCTAGCGATGTGAGAAGCCATGATCGATTTACCAAACTTACCAACAGATAGTCTTTACAAGTTTCTGGCGCTATCGGGGCTTATGGTAATTTTTGCCAGTGGCTTTCTTTATACTAAGTTAAGGCGGGAACTAAACGATAAAATGTATGACGTTGAATGTTCTCAGGTTAAGAATGAGGCGCAACTTAATTTTTTGGAAGCTCAGGAATGCCCCGACCAAGAGCATGTTTATGAGCTACGTGCCCTCACAAATGTTAATCAACTTGGAACGAAAGAAGCTCGGCGCCTCTTGAATGAATTCCAAGCTTTTCGTTATGTTTTCTACTCATCTGTTATTGTGGGGCTAGTGATGGCTGGAGGAGGGTTCTGTCTTTGGTATCATAAAGTACAAGTGCACCAAGACCTGTTCCTTCAACTTCAGGTAGAGGAAATGTGTCAAAGCGCTAACCCAACGGCCAACTGTACGCCATAACCTCTGAATTCAACGGCGGTCTCAAGATAAGCATAAACTTGTTATTGTTATGCCTGGGTCAGCTGCCGGTATCCCATGCTCTGCTACACTTTGGTCGGTAAAGTCGAGAGGGTACCGGCGCTGGCCCTTCTTCCTCTACGGTGTGATCCAAAGTGCTGCGGTTATTCTATGAATCCAGGTTCTAAGGAATTGCCGCACTTCATTGCCCGCCATATTGGCAGGATGCCGCATTTTGTGGAAACGAATGAAAAAGCGAATCCAGTAGCAATAGGTTTTCTCAGTACGAAAGCTATAGTGCTTGACTCTGAGGGCAGCCTTCACCCTCTCCATAAGGTTCATAGGTTGCACCCATGCAGCTTTGGTTGCTGATTTTGTATACAGTATTGTTGAGAATAGCAAATCGCGCAAGCACGCAAATTTTGGATATGCTGCCAAAATTGGCTTTGCTATCAAGGGAATCAATGGGGTAGATTTAATCTGGTAGCTGCATAACCTCAATGAACGCGCCGACACGTTCATTGAGGTTATGCAGCAGGGCGTATAATTACTGTTAGAGACAAGAAAATGAGAGAGATATCGATACCACCGCTGAGCTTTAGTCGATGGACTCCATGGGAGAGCCGTTTCGACATTTCAGGCCGAGAGTATCCAGGCGTATATGTCATTGCAATTTCAGACGACGATCTAGCCGGGCATGCCGTTCGATGGCGCGATGTTGTTTATGTAGGAATGACTAAATCCAAAGGTGGCCTGACTCAAAGATGGTCGCAGTTTCAGAATTCGATCCGCGGTCGTGATGGCCACAGTGGTGGTTGGACTATCTTTAAGGCTATCGGGAGCTTTGACGACTGGACTTCGAATCTTTTTGTGGCCGCGATGCCGGTCAGGTGTAACCCTGCTGATCCTAATCCGACTGATCTTCGGCGGTTAGGTTGGGTGGCTTATCTTGAATACGAGGCACTTTCAAAATTTTCGAGACAAGTTCCGGATCAAAAAAAGCCTATATACAACACGCTGTGATGGGTCGCTCTAACAAGTGGCTGTTGTCGGACGTACCTACGCTAGCGCTTCGGTACGCCGCAAAGCCAAGCGTTAAATCAGTAGTGATACCGGAGCTGGGCAATAAGCAAAGCCTCATCCGTGACTTTATATTTCAGTCAGTGTTCATGGTTGATTCGCCAAGACCAATAACCGGCAATGCTCCCAATATTGATGAACCGTTTTCGGCTCTGGGTCGATGACCGAAGCGCCTTTACCTTCCCGGTAGAGGCACTTTTATGCAACAAAAGTTTACCTGCCGTAACTGAAGCCTCCTTGTTATCGAACAGTGTTCTGCCTATGTTTGATACGTGTGAATCAAACGACTGTCACATTGCGTGAATCAAGGCAGGACAGCCTTTCAATACCATGACGATTCATAGAATCGTTCACAGCAAGTCGTCACAAGGAGAATACACGTGAAACTCAGAACCCTACTTACCGCCTCGTTTGCCTCTACCGCTCTGCTCGCCACGGCACCGTCGGCATTCGCTGCACCCAATGCTGATGGACTCTATCTGGGTATCGGTACCGGTTTCAGCTCGCTGGAGAACGACGACGACGATGTCGACGATTTCATCTCCGATGGCGCTGAAGACTTTGAACTGGATGATGACGAAGACAACGTCTTTAAAGGTTTCGTCGGCTACGAATTCAATCCTTACTTCGCTACCGAAATCTTCTATGCCGATCTTGGTCGTACGCGCCTAGAGGGTAACAGTGGCGCCAATACCGATTTGGAATCCGACGCCTACGGGGCGAGTCTGGTCGGTCAATTGCCCATCACCTCCTGGTTTACCGCCTTCGCCAAGGCCGGTGTGGCCAAGTGGGAAACCGACGTCGACGGTAACCTTGGCGGTGCTAACGTTGACCTTGAAGATCAGGACGGCACCGATCCGGTCTACGGTGTCGGCGCGCAGTTCAACTTCGACCCCTTCCTGGTTCGTGCCGAATACGAGCGCTACGACTTCGACAGCGACTATCAGATCGACACCTTT
This sequence comes from Vreelandella arcis, assembly GCF_900103865.1. Taxonomy (GTDB): domain Bacteria; phylum Pseudomonadota; class Gammaproteobacteria; order Pseudomonadales; family Halomonadaceae; genus Vreelandella; species Vreelandella arcis. The sequence goes on along the minus strand of NZ_FNII01000013.1, from coordinate 5,558 downwards.
ACCGCGTCAGCCGGTTTCCGCTTCTAAACGTCAATTTGTTTTGCCATGTACGATATAAGCGCCGGGGCTCGCCCCGGCGCTGCCGTTTTCAACAAGTTTTTTTTGCTGACCACCATCTTGCTCCAGCTCGATAACGGATTCCAGCAAACGACGGGCGCTCTTAGTGCGCGCAGGAGATAGACTGTCTCTTGTAGCGCCTCATAGTCTTCGAGAGAGATCATTACCACAGGCCTTGTTGCGGGTGATGATTATTGGTGAATGGTCTTCACAGACCTGCTCCATGGTTTTTGCTAGATTGGTTCTAACGGACGTGTAGCTAATGGCATCCATAAGGCTGATCCCACGCGTTAAACGGTAAGATGTTGATGAACCAAAACCTTGCAGACGAGCTAGTCATGATGATGCGCGAAGACCAGCACATGTTGCAGCAGCTCTTCGATGCTGGCGAACTGCCCGCTGAGTCCTACCATCCCCGAATGAAAGCCTTGCACGAGCAAAATACTGCCCGTCTGAAAGAAATCATTAGCGTCCACGGTTGGCCTGGTATCCCGCACGTTGGTGAAGAAGCGGCCAAAGCGGCCTGGCTGGTCGCTCAGCATTCTGTATCAGATCTTGATTTTATGGCGGAGTGTGCCGGCCTGCTGGAAGAGGCGGTTGCCAGAGAAGAGGGAGCGGGGTGGCAGTTGGCATTTCTGCAGGATCGGGTGCGTACCTTATCTGGTAAGCCTCAGGTCTATGGTACCCAGTTCGATGTTGATGAAAAAGGGTGGCCAACACCGTTTCCTATCGAAGATGCGGCGACGGTGAATGAACGCCGTGTCCGCCTCGGGCTGAACTCCCTTGAGGAGCGTCAGGAGCAAATGGTTGAGCAAGAGCGTAAGCGCCGCTCAAATATCGAACAAACCCGTTAACTAAGCGCGGTACGCAGCCGATTTGCCTCCGTGTCAACGGCATCGGTGCTGAGCCGCTATCGCTTGGACGCGATGCTTTTCCAAACCAGCCCAACAAGCGCAATCGCCAATACGGCGAACAGCACAACGGCGCCCGACGAATCCAGCACTTGCAACGTTAGGCCTGACACGACCAGCCAGAGCGCTGGGATTATGGCGGCGATCCATAGCGCGAAACCCCGGAGCATGATAAGCACCAGGCCAAGCGTGGTCACCGCTGTGGGGTCGGCATGAATGCCGTACACTTCCGCCTGGAACCAGGGGCCGCCGCTCAGCGGCGCCATCAGTGGCATTATGATCAGGCCGAAGAGGGTGATGGCTATACCTATAGCAACTGGTGGGTTTGTTGCGCGTGGCGCGTTATCCATTCCCCATCCCGTTAGCGCCATCACTACCAGCAGCACGGCCTGGACGATGAAAGCGTCTCCAACATAGCCTCCGGCCCAGTTGAGCGCTGCATAGCGCTGAAAGAAAAACGCGACGGCGACAAAGGCCCAGAAAGGGGCGGGGAGCAGGCAGGCAATTCGCGTGCGCTGTGTCAGCGCCAGCACAAGGGTCGCGGCGCCCAGCGCGAGGGTCAGCAGATGCAGCGGCCAGAAGGTTTCGCCCATGCGCTCCAGCAGGCGAAAGTAAACCTCCGCGGTGAAGGGAATAAAGTCCTGCAGCTGGTAGCTTGTCCACGCGTTCATAGCGACTCGATAGTGGCGGCCATCCGCTGCCGGGCGTCGGGCGAGGGCATGGGGGCGTGGCCGGCGCGCATATTCTCGCGCATGTGTTCGACCTGGGTGGTGGCGGGTATCGCGCAGGTGATCGCCGGGTGGCTGACGATAAACTTCAGCAGGAAGTCCGCCCAGGTGGTGCAGCCGCATTCCGCTTCTGCCCACTCGGGCAGTGGCGCGTTACGGCGCTTGAGGTTCTTGATCAGGCTGCCGCCATCGTAAGGGCGGTTGGCTATCACGCCGATGCCCCGTTCTTCTGCCAGGGGCAGTAACCTGTTTTCAGCCTCGCGGTGGGTGATGTTGTAGGTGAGCTGAACGAAGTCGATATCCTCTGACGTCATGATCTGCTCGATCTCGCTGTGGCGGCGCCCGTGCGAGGTGGTGATGCCGACATGGCTGATGGTGCCTTCGGCTTTCATCTCCTGCAGCGCTGCCAAGTGCTCGCGCCAGTCGGTTAGGTTGTGTACCTGTACCAGATCGAACTGCTCCACCTGCCAGCGGTCTTCAAGCTCGGCTACCTGCTCGCGGGCTGAACCACCGGCGGGGCTCCAGACCTTCTCTGCGGAAAACAGGCTCTCGGGCGTGCCGAGCTGCTGCAAGGCATAGCCCATCACATCCGGCGCCGAGCCATACATGGGCGAAGAGTCGATCAGGCCGCCACCATGCTCGAAGAATGCCTTAACCACCTCGGTACGGGCATCGAGCAACTCGGGGTCGTTGCCAACGTTGAACGTGCGCCAGGTGCCCATGCCGATAATGGGCAGCGTTTTGCCCGTGCCCGCAAAGGTCTTCTGTTGCATCCCGCCCGTGTTGGCAAGAAGCGATGCGGTTGGAAGTGTCACGGCGGCGAGCGTGGCGCCGATGAGCGTAAGGCTTTGTCTGCGCGTGATGCGATGCTTGATGTGATGCTTCATAGCGGTCGCTCCTTCAGGTTTTTTTGAATCGGCACCGTGGAGGCCAACACCAGCACAAAGCATGTCAGTACAAACACCTTATTCACAAACCAGTTGGTGCGCCAGATCGACCATTCAGGGTCGGCGAGAAAACGGGCGAACAGGGTACAGATGATGAGGATTTCAATGACGGACATGCCCACCGCCAATGCACGCGTATAGCGAGGCCGTTCGAGCAGCGCCCAGCCGAGCCAGACGTGCGTCAGTGGCCATAGATCCCAATAGATATAGCGTGCCCAGGGCTCGCCGTATGCCAACGCGTAACCTATGGGAAACAGGTATTTGATGAACAACGTCCACGCGGCGAGGATAAACAGCAGGTGGGCGAGGAAGCTAATCCAGCCATTGGGTTGTGGGGCGGGCAGTGACATGACAGCGCTCCTGTCCTAGTCCGTTAATCCTGATCCGTTAATGGCGCGTCCTCATACCATCTGCAAAGACTGCTTGCGCGTTGGCCGAGGATAGGCGGCGTCGATCTGTGCCAGATCCTCTTCATCGAGTCTGACGTTATCTGCCCCGGCGTTCTGTTTGAGGTGATCCAGATTCACGGCTTTAGGAATAGCAATCACACCGGGGTAGCGCAGTGCCCAGGCGAGGGCGACTTGCGCGGTGGTGGCGCTGTGTTTGTCGGCGATGCGTTGCAGGGTGGCGTCATGCAATAGCGCGCCGCCTTGCCCGATCGGGCAGTAGGCCATGAGCGGCATGTTGTGTTGTGCTTGCCAGGGCAGCAGGTCGTATTCAATGCCGCGTGCTTCGGGGTTGTAGAGCACCTGGTTGGTGGCGCAAGCGGGTGCGTCGAGCTCTGCTAAGTCGTCACTGTCAAAGTTCGACACGCCCCAGCGCAGGATCTTGCCCTGCTCGCGCAGCCGCTCAAAAGCTTCCACTGTTTCGCTCAGCGGGTACTGGCCGCGCCAGTGCAGCAGGTACAGGTCGATAGTGTCGGTGCCCAACCGGCGCAGGCTGCGCTCGCAGGCGGCTTGAACACCCTTGGTGCTGGCGTTGTGTGGGTAGACCTTGCTGACCAGATACACCTCATCGCGCCGGTCACGGATCGCTTGGCCAACGATCTCTTCAGCGCCGCCCTCGGCATACATCTCGGCGGTATCGATCAGCGTCATGCCCAGATCCAGGCCTTCACGCAGGGCTCTGACCTCAGCCTGCCGCTGCCCGGCATTCTCGCCCATATGCCAGGTGCCCTGGCCTATACGGGGTACGCTTTCTCCGCCTAGCTCAATCATCTGCATATCGCTGTCTCCTACTGTATCTCCTGCTGTGATGCTGTTCTGACTGCCCGCCGCCATCGCCGTTCATGGATCAAAACCAGCACCTTGCGCAATCGAAAGCCGCCTCCATTTGAGAAGCTCATCGGTGATCTTGCAGGTGCTTATTTACGTCGGATTAATATCCAGCATCGCTTGGTCTCTTTGATTAGCTTGTGAATTTGGTTAAGAACCTTCTTGTCAGTTTTCTGCCAGTATAGATAGTCTTCCCAGGCGTTGGGCTTACTAGGGAGATTTACCGTGCATAATCTCGGGGCATTCGCAGTTATTTTGGACGATTCGTCTTAGCGATGAAGCCGACGATATTCGGCATTTCCACAGAAGCGAGCTTCCCCCGAAGACACTGCCTCGTCATGTTGAGCGTATTGAAGATGCGTTCAACGTAAGTGGCGGTGCGTCGTTGCGTATACAAGCCCAATAAGTGCTGGCGGCGGATGGCCCGTGCGCTACGCGCTCGCGCCATCGCTGAGGCCAGTCGTTAGGCAATAAAACGTAGCGCCTCTCACGTCCGTTGGCTGAGAGACACTACGAGAGTTGCAACTATCACTTCAAGTCGGCGAGGCTTGCACCGAAGTTGATATGAAACGGCTCACCGTCCAGAACTAGCGCGGGCACCGACTTGACACCAGCCGCTTCAGCTTCTGAAACGCGGGATTTGTCGTTGCCAAGATGAACGATTTCCACGTCGTAACGAGTAGGATCTATTGCCTTTGCAACGTTGTCCTCCGCGGCCACACATACCGGGCATCCCGCATGGTAAAAGATTGCTTTATTGCTCATATTAAGACTCCTGTTGTATGTAATTGTGCTGTGCGCACATGCCAACAGTGGCGCCTTAACGGGTACGAAAAAAGCGGGAACCCTCAGGTGTCGTAGGCACTTTTCGGTGTAAATTAGCGAGAATTAAGGAGAAAAAATATTAGCTCACGCACTCCTAGCTCTTACCGCAAACTCGAAGAGGTCGTCGGCTGCAAGTGGTCGGTTTCGGTGCTACTTTCTGTCGACGAAGGCGTTAACCGGCCGGGCGCTCTTGAACGGCATATTGATGGTATTTCTACAAAGGTCTTGAGTGAACGGCTTCGTAAACTGACATCCTATGGTCTTCTCAAGAAGAAGAGTTTTCCGGAGGTTCCGCCGCGAACGGAATATTCGCTAACGCCTTCGGGTAAAAAGCTCATCATGATAATTAAACAAATTCATACTCTTGATACAGAGCTTGGCTATCAAGAAACCAAATAATGAGATAAGCATTGTTGGCTAACAATCGGCGGTACAGCGACCGCTCATCCGCTGCGTTACAGCTCCAGGGCGGCGCCTGAGCACGGTCGTTAGCACCTTACTAGCCTGGATTTCTCATAGCACCTCAGCCAGTACCGCACTCAGGCTGTAACACCGTTAAATACCTACTGGTTCGACTTACATCGGCTACTTTTTAACCACTTTCCGTCGTTCAGACACACCTCCCCCTTTCCCCCATTGCGTCGGGCCGGGGGCGCCCGAGCAGTCAGTTCGGCACCAACCGCCTGACGAGATCGGATAGCGCCGTTTTATAGGGGTAGCTGTCACTCATGAGTACGCGGATTCGACGCGTATTGCGGATGATGACCGCGCCTACCTTGATGAGCTTGAGCCTCAGGTTGCTAGGACTCATGCGCG
>NZ_FNII01000003.1 GCF_900103865.1 Vreelandella arcis | reverse complement strand
CCAAGCTCTGCCTCTGACAGGGTGGCGGTTTCGATAACCACGGCGAGCTTGGCGTCAGCTGACCATTCGTTGTCGCTTTGGGTGTAACCCGGCACAGGCACTCCTTTTTCTCGACACTGTTTTAACCAACTATACAGCGTCGCGTCAGAGATGCCTTCTTCCGTTGCGACCGATACCACACTGCGATTGTGGGGTGGCAACAACTTCTTCAGAACGGCTGCTTTACGCTCTACAGAATAACGTGGCACAAGGACTCCATGCCGCTCCCTCTGGATTAGATTTAGGCGATATCGCCAACCGGACAACTAGGCTGACAGAGGGGGTTAACCTGCAAAGGGCGTAAAAGTGGGTAATGATTTTATGTTCTGTTGAGCTAAAATCGTGACCAAAGGTTCCATCCGAAATTCGATCCGCCAATTCCTGAAAAGTATCCTCAGCTTTTTTCATGAATCCGCGCTCGGCATGTTGATTCCAAACGCGTTTCGCACAAAAAAGTTTGTCCTTTGGCTTGCAGGAGATAGTTTTTCGTTGATCTTTAAGAAAAACAGACACGAAGCCGCTCTGCTGAACAAAACGCCCAATGCTAGCCGCTGGGAAAACGTGCTGGTTAATTGTCAAACCGTGAGGATTACCGCTTTGCGTTTTTTCGTAGCACATAGGGGTCAGCCATAGAAAACAGAGCTAAACAGCGCGCAGAATAGGCGCGCTCGGTAGGGGATTGAAACCGGGATCGAAATTTCAGCGCCTTGTATGGTTGAATCCCAACGCCAGTGCTGGGCAGAAGACGACTATCAGACATCAGCCGATGCTTCCATTTTAAATTCGCCCTGACATTATACTCACCGAAGACGAGGTCGCACCGCAGTAGTGAAAAAGGCTCGCGAAGGCTACACACTCGCAGTCTTTTTCACTGCTTCATAACCTCTCACTCGTCTTATAATGAAGCATTACGCTGTGCCGTTTCCACCTGACTCGGTGTCATTCGCGACTCCAGACTATCGCGAGCTTGCGCTGCGGAGGGCGCCCCTTGGGCAGCTGCCCTAGACAGCCATACATACGCTTCAACATAGTCGCGTGGTACGCCTTCACCGTTGGCATACAACTTCCCGATGTTTCGTTGCGCAGAACTATTACCATGCTGAGCAGCAAGTAAGTACCATTCTGCTGCCTTTTGGATATCTCTAACCATGGTGTGTCCAGTCTCATATTCCATGCCGAGAGCTAGTTCAGCCTCAACAATGCCTTGCTCAGCCGCCTTCTTAAGCCAATAGATTCCCTTGTCTACGTCCTCATTAACCCCATAGCCATCCACATACATTTCACCAATACGTAGCTGACCATAAAGGTTTTCATTTTCAGCTGCTTTTAGGAACCACTCAGCTGCTTCAGTAATATTATCATCAGCCATACGCGTTTCTTTTACCAACAGCTCTCCCAGCATTACCATTGCTTCAACATTTCCTTGGGCAGCAGATCTCTGATACCAATTTTTAGCATCGCCACTTTTGGACGTAAGTAGGATATTTCCAGATGGCGACTTGATTACGCTATCAATCGTTGATTGAGTGATTTCTGTGGTCATAAATTCGTAATATTGATATGGGTCGTAGAGCCTTCCGAGCATTAATTGAGCCGTATGATTTCCTTTTTCTGCCGCCTCAAGATAATTTTGTAGCATCTGGACAGCGTCCACGGATACACCAAGGCCGTATTGGTATCTCGCACCAAGTACAGCCTGAGCTGAAGCATTGCCGAAGTGGGCAAGCAGCCGAATCTCCCAAAGATAACCGTCATCGAGCTTGTCGAGAATAATGCGGGGTGGATCGTCGGTTAGCGTACCCGCAGCTATCCGCTGTTCGTCGTTATGCATACGAAAGTAGCCGAGTGTTGCTGCGCCTGTAGCGATAAGCACTACAACGCTGATTAGCGCCACGAGTATTTTTTTCTTCACGACTTTTGCCCTTTAGTAAACATAGATGGCTCTTTTGGATCGGCATTTTAGAAGCCAGATATAGCATTTAGCGGCGATGTAGAATTTCATCTGAATTTTTTTATTTTGTGATATTATTTCATGTTATTACTTTTGATTGTAATGCTTCAAAAGCCGATTTTATAACTGGCAATAATGGCTTTTCCTCTCCATCTTCAAGGACAGCGAATACAACCACAGCTTCTCCAAAAGTGCCTTCACCGAAAGGCGCATAAAATAATCCTGGGGTGCTGGATATTTGTGATGACGCTGAGACTTTACGTTTCTGGTTTGCAAGCTTGGCATGTTTAGTGGCGTCAGCGATATCCCATATTAACTGAAAATCAGGGCAGTCATTGAGCATTTCACGTCGCTTAAAATTCACCCGTTTATTCATTATGCATCGTTCGGTTGCTATCTCATCTTCCTGTGCAAGATGGTCTACCATGTGATTTAGAATTAGTGCAGATAGAAGTCCGCGCCTAAGGTCGTGCGGGTTATTTATAAAATCTTCAACAGTTGGTTTGGCCATTAAATTGAAGTAATCTTTCGCTGTTGATGGCATAGTTTTCTATACTGCCTTGAAGGTATTAGATAGTGTAACTGATGCACCGTCTGAACGCTCTAGCGCGCTCAGTGACATTAATGCATACTTGATCGCCTAATAAGCTGTTGGAATTTTTTGTCATAATGAAATTTCGGCATAGTCGTGATGGCTGAATAACAAGCTTAAACGTAGCTATCTGCATTTTCCAGAATGTCCGCTCAGGGTCGAAAGCAGCCTGTCGCTGGTGCTTCATAGCCACAATAGAAAGTGCCCCCATTGACAGCCAACAACCCGTTCTCGAAATCAGCTTAGTCTTGACGCTAGCAGACTATGCTTACCGCCGTCACTAGAAAATAGTCACGCGCCTAATGCTTTTTCTCACCTTCGCCTCCCTCAACCGAACACGGTAAGCTTGGCGGCATTACCGCTACAGATTAAGTATTTGATGATGACTTCCCACTGGATACTCGGCCCCGGCGCCATTGGTCGCTTGCTGGCCCATTCCCTTTCGCCGTTGGCTGCCGTTACTTTGATTGGCCGTCGAGCGCTACCTGGGCAGCAAACGCTGACCACGCCGGAAGGCGAACGGCGGGGGCAACGGTTGAATACGCTCACCGTTGCCCAATTAGGCGCTGACGCGCATGAAGCGCCCGACTTTGTGCATATCACCACCAAGGCCATGGCGGCAGAAGCGGCGCTCGAAAGCATCGCGAGCGTGATCCCCCCTTCTACTCCGCTGGTTCTGTGGCAAAACGGTTTTTTGGCTCAGCCGCGTATTACTCAGTCGTGGCCGGGGCCGGTGCTGTGTGCGACCACCACGCAAGGCGCCTATCTAACGGGAGACGGCAACGTGGTACATGCGGGGCGCGGGCCGACGTTTATGGGTGACTTAAATAATCAGCATGACGCGCTGGCAGAAGCACTGGCCCAATCACTGTCACAGGCAGGCTTTTCCGCCACGGCAGTAAATGATATTCGAAGCCGCTTATGGCAGAAGCTGGCGGTAAACGCGGCGATTAACCCGCTAGTAGCATTGCATAGGGTGCGTAACGGTGAATTACGCGACCCTGCGTATGCAGGCCGTGTAGAGGCGGTGGTGCAGGAGGTAGCGGCGATCATGCAGGCTGAAGGCGTTCCTTCACCTAGTGGTGGCCATGACGAGGAAGCGTGGCAGGCGCTGGTGTGGCAAGTGGTGCAAAACACGGCCAACAACAAGGCGTCGATGCTGCAGGATGTGGAGGCCAAGCGCCCCACCGAGCGTGGGGCCATTCTGGGGCCGTTGATTGAAAGTGCCCAGCACCATGGGTTGCCATGTGAGGTGTTACAAACGCTTGATGCCGAGATCGCGGCGTTGGAGGCCAGCTACCTGAATGCTGCTAGACATTAAGTCCCAGCACCGGATAAAGCGAGGCAACGAGCAACACGGCCATGGCGATATTGAACACCCGGTAACGCCGGGGGCTGGTCAACCATTGGCGCACCACCAGGCCCAACCACGCCCATATCGAAATCGCGGGAAAACTGACCATGGCAAACACGCTCGCCACCAGCACGACGGATAGCAGTGTATGGTCCGGTGCGTAGAGCGTAATCGCCGAAAGGCACATCGCCCAGGCTTTGGGGTTCACCCACTGAAAGGCGGCGGCCTGCAAAAACGTCATGGGCGTGCCTTTTTCATCTGTCGTTTGCAGCGGCGCGGCATTGGCCACTTTCCACGCCAGCCAAAGCAGATAGGTAATGGAAACAGCTTGCAGCAGCGTATTGAGTACCGGGTATGTGTCAAAAAGCGTCATCAGCCCGCCGCCTACCACCAATACCATCACGCTCACGCCCACCATAATACCCAGCATGTGCGGCAAGGTTCGTTTAAACCCGTAGTTTGCGCCCGATGCCATAAGCATCAGGTTGTTGGGGCCGGGGGTTACCGTGGTCACAAAAGCGAAGGCTATCAAAGCCACGAGGATAGATGCGTTCATCGGCGCTATCTCTATATAAGGTGTATAGCGTAGAATTTTACGTTCAAATAGGCGCAATTATGCGCCTAATATCCACGCGTAACGCCAAAAAACACAATCAATCATGAAAATAGACGCTATTGACCGCAGAATCTTGCAAGCTCTGAAACAAGACGGAAAAATCAGTAACGTTCAGCTAGCTCAACGCATTGATCTTTCTGCCTCAGCCTGTTTGCGTCGCGTCCAGGAGCTTGAAAAGAATGGCGTCATCAAGGGCTACCGAGTTGTCACCGCGCCGGAGCACCTGGGCAGAGGTTTTGTGGCCTATGTCACGGTTGGTTTGTCGTCGCATACCAAAGCCGCCCAGGAAGAGTTCGAGCGTGCCATGCTGGTAGCCCAGGAAGTCGCTGAATGTCATAACATTGCGGGCTCTTTTGAATTTCTGCTGCGTATCGAAACAAAAGACCTGGCGAGCTATAAGCGATTTCACACGGATGTACTGGGCACGCAGAACCATGTCAGTGCCATCACCACCTATATCGTAATGAATTCAGCAAAAGATGAGCGCGGCTGATCACTCTTTCTCTACCGTTGCCTAACGCTCACGCGACGGGAATCATCACCACCTTTTGGAAGCTGGGTAGGTCAGTGAGCTGTTGATACCAACGCTCCAGATGAGGACGCGGCTGCCAGCTGAGCCCGCAGTTAAACAGGTTATAAACCGACGGCGCGATGGCAATATCGCCCAGGCCAAACGCTTCTCCGGAGAACCAGCGCTGCGCGGCCAGGGCGTCGTCCATCATGCCAAATAACTCTTCACAGCGTTGCATGGCCGCCTCGATAGCGGCGTGGTCTCGCTGCTCGGGTGGCGTTCTGACATAGCCCGACAAAATGGCGCGGTGCTGGAGCGACAGAGGCCCGATGGACCAGTCCATCCACTTCTCGGCTTGGGCGCGCTTGGCGGGTGCCTCGATCCAAAGTTTGCCCTGACCGTACTGGGCCGACAAGTAACGAATAATGGTGTTGGACTCCCACAACAGGCTGTCGGTGGCCTCGTCGCGCAGCAACGGAACCAGCCCGTTGGGGTTCATCGCCAAGTACTCTGGGGTCTTATTGACCCCATGCTGAAGCCCGGCCTGGATTTGCTCGTAGGGCAATGCCAGCTCGTCCAGCACCCAGCGGACTTTCTTGACGTTGGTGGAGTTATCGCGGCCCCAGAGTGTGATCATGGCAATTCCTTTAGGCGTTAGATTCGTTGTCCTGATAAAAGCGCATCAGGCTCGAAAAGTCTAACTTGCCGTTACCGTTGGCTTTATGGAAGGTAAACAGCGAGCGGGCGGCGGAGCCCATGGGCACCGGCGAGGCGCTTAGCTGGCTGACGTCCATCGCGAGGCCTAAGTCTTTGATCATCAAATCGACCTGGAAGCCGCCCTGGTAGCCTTTCGAGGCCGGGGCATTTTCCATCACGCCTGGGTAGGGGTTGTACACGTTGAGCGCCCAGTTACCGCCGGAGCTTTGCTTCATGATTTCTGAAAGCACCGCCGGATCCAGGCCGTTCTTGACACCCATGTTGATCGCCTCGCAGGTGCCCGCCATCAGGATCGACAGCAACATGTTGTTGCACACCTTGGCAATTTGCCCGGCCCCATGATCCCCCGCGTGGAAGATATTTTTGCCCATCGCGTCCAGCACGGGCTTAGCCTGCTCGAACTGGGCATCAGAGCCGCCGACGATAAACGTTAGCGTGCCCGCCTGAGCACCGCCTACCCCACCAGAAACCGGCGCATCGACAAAACCAATGCCTTTCTCAGCGCCGGCGGCGGCCACGTCGCGTGCTGTATCGGCATCGATGGTCGAACAGTCGATAACGAGTGCGCTTGATTTAATCGAGTCAAACAGCGGTGCGTCCCCTTCCGCGTAAAGGCCCATCACGTGCTTGCCGGCGGGCAGCATTGAGATAACGTAATCCGCCTCGGCGACGGCGTCCTGGGCGGAGTTTGCTACATCGCAGCCTTGGGATTTCGCGGTTTCCAAGACGCTATCCGAGAGGTCGAAAGCACACACCCGATAACCCGCTTTGACCAAGTTTGCGGCCATCGGGCCACCCATATTGCCTAAGCCGATAAATGCGACTGTTGTTGTCATCAGTATTGTCCTTATTATCCAGTGAGAAAACGCTAGCGAAGATCCTCAAGCGGGTTATTCGCCCATGGCGGCGTTAGCAGTTCGTCGATGAAAGACGCCTCAACCGAGCCCACATCGGGATACGTCCACGCGGGCTGGCCGTCTTTATCCACCAACAAGGCGCGTACGCCTTCAGGAAACTCGCGGTGGCGGCAACACTGCACTGAAAGCGCTAGCTCTGCCTGAAACACCTCGGCTAACGACATGTGCTTGGCCCGCTTGAGTTGCTCGTCGATCAGCGTGATGGACACCGGGCTGCCGTGGGCGAGCGTTTTTTGCGCTTTGCTAAACCATTTATCGTCGCTTTTGACAGCGCTTATGGCCGCGACAATTTGCTCAATGGTGTCGTGATCCATCAGCTCGCGGATCAATGGCGAGAATTTATATACCGGCGCTTCGAGCTCCGCGAACACCGGCTGCGAGGTCTGCTCTAGTTCACGCAAAATACGGTTGACCACACCGTGGGTGTCGGTCTGCTCGCCTTCGCCCCATGGGGCTTGGGTTAGCTTTTTGGCCAGTTCATCCCGCTGGTCGCTGGCGATAGCGCGGTCGGCTAAGCCTAAGTGCACGGCATCCGGCGCGTTGATCTGGCTGCCGGTCATGGCGAGAAAGCGCCCGGTGCCGCTGGGTAGGCGGTTTAAGAACCAGCTTGCGCCGACATCCGGGTATAGCCCGATGGTGACTTCGGGCATCGCCAAACGTGAGGTTTCCGTCACCACGCGGTGACTGCTGGCACTCAGCAATCCCATGCCGCCGCCCATCACAATGCCATTCCCCCAGCAAATGACCGGTTTTGGGTAGGTATGCAGCGTGTAATCCAGGCGGTACTCATGGTTAAAAAAGCGTTCGGGGAAATCCGGGTCGCCTTCGCCTTTAATCGCTTTATACAGATTGACAACATCGCCACCGGCGCAGAAGGCTTTTTCTCCGGCGCTGTCCAGCAGCACGGCAACAACGCGCTCGTCGTCCTGCCATTCGGCCAGGCGGGGCAGTATTTCGTCGATCATTTCCAAGGTCAGGGCGTTCAGCGAACGCTCGGCATTGAGGGTAATCTCCGCAATGACGTGACCGTCCTGGGTAGGGTGTTCGGTAAACAGTACGCTACTCATCTCACCTTCCTTATTCGGGCCATTACCACAACAATGTGAACAGCGGCATGGCGATTCAACGCTTACAGCTCAGCCGCCCCATCCGCCAACACGCGGCGAGAAATGATCAGGCGCATGATCTCGTTGGTGCCTTCCAGAATACGATGCACACGCGTATCGCGCACAAAGCGTTCCATCGGGTACTCCTTGATATAGCCGTTGCCGCCATAAAGCTGTAGCGCTTCATCACACACCTTAAAGCCTACATCGGTGGCAAAGCGCTTGGCCATGGCGCAGTAAGTGATGGCGTCGGGATCGCCGGCATCCAGCTTGGTGGCGGCTAAACGTACCATCTGCCGTGCAGCGACCAGCTCGGTGACCATATCGGCGAGGCGGAACTGTAGCGCCTGGAAATCCGCCAGGCGTTTGCCGAACTGCTTGCGCTCCCGCATATAGTCCCGCGCTTCATTTATGGCCTGCTGAGCGGTGCCAATCGAGCAGGTGGCGATGTTGATGCGCCCACCATCCAAGCCTTTCATGGCGATTTTGAAGCCATCGCCTTCGTTGCCCAGAATCTGATGCGCGGGCACCCGGACATCTTCGAAAGTGATCGTGCGGGTGGGTTGGCTGTTCCAGCCCATTTTGGCTTCTTTACGACCGTAACTAATACCTTGCGCATTCGCCTCCACCACAAAGGCGGAAACACCGCCGGCACCCTCTCCGCCCGTGCGGGCCATAACGATCAGCACATCGGTGCTGCCCGCCCCGGAAATAAACATTTTGCTACCATTAAGCAGGTAGTGGTCGCCATCGCGTTTAGCGGTGGTTTTAAGCGAGGCCGCGTCGGAACCTGAATTAGGCTCGGTCAGGCAGTAAGAGCCGAGCAGTTCGCCGGTGGCGAGTTTTGCGCCCCACTGTTCAACAGCGTCGGGCGTGCCAAAATCGGCCAGCATCCAGGTGACCATATTGTGGATGGTGAGATACGCCGTGGTAGAAGTGCAGCCCATCGACAGCTGTTCGAAGATAATGCTGGCATCCAGCCGGGAAAGGCCCAGCCCACCGACACTTTCCGGCGCGTAGAGCGAACAAAAGCCCAGCTCACCCGCTTTCCGAATCACATCGACAGGAAATATAGCCTCCTGATCCCACTCGGCGGCATGGGGGGCCAGCTCGTTTTGGGCAAAGGCCCGCGCCATATCAGCAAACGCAATCTGGTCTTCACTTAGCTCGAAATTCATGGCGGCTCTCCGCTAATGTGCGTACACACTAGCTGTTGTTGTGATAATTGACGTTTACGTTAACTTATCCATTTACCCAGCCACAAGCAACAACCTACCGCTTGCGACCTTAGGCGTAGGCACACCATTAAGCATAAAAAAGGGTGCCAAACGGCACCCAAAATGGACAGACTCGGTAAACAGTGCCGCCAATTAGCCTGACCGGCACCGTGAAGACTACTTAAAGTTTTTGCGGTACATTTTAGCCAGCTCGCCAACAATTCCACTGCGAAAACTAAGCACGCAGACCACAAAGATAATCCCCAGGATGACGCTCACCCAGTTACCGAGCGGCGATTGGGCAAGAAGGTGCTGCAGGCTAACCACTAGGCTTGCCCCCATCACCGGGCCTAACAAGGTGCCGACGCCGCCAAGCAACGTCATTAGAATCACCTCACCCGACATGTGCCAGTGCGCATCGGTCAGTGATGCCAACTGAAATACGACGGTTTTGGTGGAACCCGCCAAGCCCGCAATCGCTGCGGAAAGCACAAAGGCAAGCAACTTGTAGGCGTCCACGTTATAGCCCAGCGACACGGCGCGGGGCTCGTTTTCGCGAATCGCCTTTAACACCTGCCCGAATGGCGAGTTTACCGTGCGCTGAATTAACGCAAAGCCAAACAGGAAGATCGCAAACACAAAATAATACATGGCCATGTTATTGCTCAGGTTGATAAAGCCCAGCAACTCACCACGGGGTACACCATGCAGGCCATCTTCACCGCCGGTAAACGGCGCCTGGATATAAACAAAGAACATCAGCTGCGCCAGCGCCAGCGTCACCATGGCAAAGTAGATACCCTGACGTCGGATCGACAGCACGCCGAACAACACCCCCAACAACGTCGCCGAGAGCGTGCCGGCGATAATACCTAGTTCGGGCGTTAACCCAGGGTAGCTGGCCAGTAAATACCCAGTCACATAGCCACCGCTCGCCAGAAAAGCCGCATGCCCGAACGACAGCAGTCCCGCATAGCCCAACAGCAAGTTAAACGCGCAGGCAAACAGTGCAAAGCAGAGGATTTTCATTAAAAAAACAGGGTAGGCCAAGAACGGGGCGACCAAACCCACCGCTATCAGCGCGAGATAAAACAGCGTGCGGCGCTGTTTCGCCCGCCTCTGCCGTTCGACGACCATCGACGGCGCGGCGATCGCTTCGTGTTGAGATTGTGTCATGGCTTACGCCTCCTTACCGAACAGCCCTGCGGGGCGTAATAACAGCACTAAAATCATCACTAGAAAGATCACCGTATTGGCCGCCTCGGGGTAATACACTTTGGTTAGCCCCTCAATAATGCCCATCGACAACCCTGTAATGATGGCCCCCAAAATCGACCCCATCCCGCCGATAACGACGACAGCAAATACCACGATCAGCAGACTGGATCCCATGGTCGGCGATACAGGATAGAGCGGTGCTGCAAGCACGCCAGCAAAGGCGGCTAAACCAACGCCAAAGCCGTAGGTAAGTGTGATCAACAGCGGCACATTGACGCCAAAGGCCTGCATTAACTGCGAGTTCTCCGTTCCCGCCCGTAGATAGGCACCCAAGCGGGTGCGCTCAATCATAAACCAAGTAAAGAAACACATCGCCAACGCCGCCACTAATACCCAGCCGCGGTAAACCGGCAAGAACATAAAGCCCAGGTTCATCCCGCCTTGCAGCGCCTCTGGTGCGGAATAGCGCGCGCCTGACACCCCGAAGATGTTGACCAAGGTACCTTCGAAGATCAGCGCCAGGCCGAAGGTCAGCAGCAAGCCGTAAAGGTGATCCAGATGGGCAATGCGGCGGAGCAAAAAACGCTCCATCAGCATGCCGAAACAGCCCACTACCAACGGCACCAAGATAAGCGCCAGCCAGTAGTTGATACCTAAATAGCGAAAGCCAAGCAACGCGGCAAAAGCGCCCAGCATGTATTGCGCCCCATGGGCAAAGTTGACGATCTTCAATAAGCCGAAGATGACCGCCAAACCCAGACTGAGCAGCGCATAAAAGGCCCCGTTTACCAGGCCCAGCGTCAACTGCCCCATCAACACGGCCATGGGCACACCGAATATCATCATCATGGTATGACTCTCCCCGCCATCAAACGGGTAGCAGCCATCGGCTGCCACCCACGGTTGTTGCTCGGTTAATAGGCTGACTGGGCTTAGTTCTGCACCAGTTTGCACTGGCTCTCAGACAGCGGACGGTATGCTTCTTCGGCAGGAATGGTGCTGAGGATTTCGTAAAGATCCCACTCGCCGGTGGACTCCTCAGGTGTTTTCACCTGAGCAAGGTACATGTCGTGAACCATGCGGCCATCTTCACGAATACGACCGTTGCGAGCGAAAAAATCATCAATCGGCATTTCTGCCATTTGGGCGCGGACGGTTTCAGGGTCGTCGGTGCCAGCAGCTTCAACGGCTTTCAGGTAGTGCGTAGTGCTGGAGTAAATACCTGCCTGCACCATGGTGGGCATGCGGCCAACTTCATCAAAGTAGCGCTCGGCCCACTCGCGAGACTGCTCATCCATATCCCAGTACCAACCCGTGGTAAGCAGCAGGTTTTGGGTGGCTTCCAGGCCGAGCGCGTGAACATCATTCAAGAAAATCAACAGGCCCGCTAGTTGCTGGCCAGATTGCGTCAGACCAAACTGGCTCGCCGTGGTAATCGCATTCACCGTGTCGGAACCCGCGTTCGCCAAGCCAACAATCTTAGCGCCTGAGCCTTGGGCCTGAAGAATATACGAGGAGAAGTCGTTGGTCGGGAACGGGTGGCGCACGCCGCCAACAATTTCACCGCCGCTGGCTTCCACGACGCTGGTGACATCGGCTTCCAGCGCATGGCCAAAGGCGTAGTCCGCGGTCAGCATGAACCAGCTATCGCCGCCTTGCTCAACGACCGCTTTCGCCGTGCCGTTGGCCAGCGGATAGGTGTCGTATACCCAGTGAATGTGATTGGGGGTGCAATGCTCGTTGGTAATACTCGAGGCGGCCGAGCCTGACACGATGGCCAAGCCATCGTTTTCCTCAATCAAGTTGCTGACAGCAATCGATACTGATGAGGCGACTAATCCACCGACCATATCGACGTTGTCACTATCAATCCACTGACGAACTGTGTTCGCGCCCACATCGGCGCTATTGCGGTCATCGGCGCTGAAAATTTCGACAGGCGTTCCGTTTACGCTACCGCCAAAGTCCTCAACTGCCATCTCCATCGCGGTTAAGCCACCGGGACCAGCGAGGTCTCGATACGTGCCCGACATATCGGCCAAATAGCCAATGCGGATTTCGTCATCGCTCATTTGCGCCTGGGCCGCCGAGGCGACCAAGCTTGAGGCTGCGGCGGCGGCCACACAGTAGGCGAGCGTTTTCTTGTTGAATTTCATCATGTACTCCTGGCTCTCGGGAGCCTTTGTTGTTGTCATGCAGGCATTCGTTAGGTGCATACGTCCAGTAGCGCTAAAAGTCGTCTCGGCGTGTTATACCCCCAGCATTGAATTGAGATGCTCACGGCGCGAGGGCAGCTCGGCAGCGCTGATTTCCTCAACGATTTGGCCGTGCTCCATCACAAAGTGACGGTCCGCCAGCGGTGCGGCAAAACGGAAGTTCTGCTCCACCAGCACAATGGTCATTCCGCGCGCTTTGAGCTGCTCCAATACCTCACCCAGTTTCTGCACAATGACCGGCGCTAACCCTTCGGTGATTTCGTCAAGCAACAATAACCGCGCCCCGGTACGTAAAATGCGCGCCATGGCCAGCATCTGCTGCTCACCGCCGGACAGCCGTGTCCCCGGACTTTTGCGACGCTCGTATAAATTGGGGAACATGGCATAAATTTCATCCAGGCTCATGCCATCGGAGCGCACAGTAGGCGGCAGGAGTAGGTTTTCGTGTACATCAAGGCTGGCAAATATGCCCCGCTCTTCCGGGCAGTAGCCGATGCCCAGGCGAGGAATATGGTGAGGCTTCATCCGTAAGGTTTCGTTGCCGTTGATGACGATCGAACCGGAACGCCGCCCCACCATGTTCATAATGGATTTTAGGGTGGTGCTACGCCCAGCCCCGTTACGGCCCAGCAAGGTCACCAATTCGCCACGTTTCACATCAAAATTGACCCCGTGCAGAATATGCGATTCGCCATAGAAGGCATGCAGATCCTGTACACGCAGCATTTCTAATGACTGGGCCTCTGGCGCGCCTAAATGACTATGTGTCGCTTGAGCTTCAGCGGTGTTCATACGGCGGCGCCCTCTTTTCCAGTGCCATCTTCTTCGGCGGCATCGCTACCCATATAAGCCTCGCGCACCAGTGGATTGCGGGACACATTGTCGTAGTCGCCCTCAGCAAGCACAGCACCCCGCGCCAGCACGGTAATTCGGTCGCAAAGACGGCTTACCACGCTAAGATTGTGTTCAACCATCAACACGGTACGTCCTTTCGAGACACGTTTAATTAACGCCACAATGCGGTCGACGTCTTCAGCGCCCATTCCCTGAGTGGGTTCATCCAACAGCATCATGGTGGGATCAAGCGCCAGCGTGGTAGCAACTTCTAATGCACGCTTGCGGCCGTATGGCATCTCAACCGTTAAGGTATCGGCATACTCGCCAAGCCCAACTTCTTCCAGCAACGCCATCGCCCGGTCATTTAGGTGGTCGAGTGAGCTTTCCGACTTCCAAAAATGAAATGAGGTACCCAAGGGCCGCTGAAGCGCCACGCGCACGTTTTCTAGTGCGGTCATGTGTGCAAACACCGCTGAGATTTGAAACGAGCGCACTAAGCCAAGCCGGGCTATTTCATTGGATTTCATTGAGGTAATTGATTTACCGCGATAGAGAATCTCACCGCGAGTAGGCGACAGGAACTTGGTCAGCAGATTGAATACAGTGGTTTTGCCAGCGCCATTCGGCCCAATCAAGGCATGTATATGGCCTTCTTGTACCTGAAGATTGACATCATCCACTGCGGTAAAACCGCGAAATTCTTTGGTCAGCCCTCGCGTTTCGAGGACGGGCGCTTTCTGAACATCGTCTGCACACATGAAGTGGTAAGCCTCTTGTTGTTCTTGTGCTGACTCGGGAGACCTTGTCTAACGATAGCGCTCATCGCGTTGATCAGTGACTCCTCTATACCAGCCTCTTTCCTAAAGAACGGAAGTCGTTAGCCGGCAACGCATCCTTACCTGAACGTAAGGTGTAGATGCAAACTAGCAATCTCTCTTAGGTGATTACAATTACAACTTTGGTCTACGGACACAGAGAAAGCTATCCGAATAGCTCTATAAATAGATTAATTTCAGTTATTTAGGAAACTACAATGCCAAGCAGCAACGGACAACAATTGCTTTACGTTAACGTAAACTTGTTTTAGCCTCATGGTCAGTGTTCCATAGGGGCATGTCCTATTTCAGAGAAAAGTCACTATGAGCAAAACTTACTCGATCAGCGAACTGGCCAATGAGTTTGATTTAACCACCCGCAGTATTCGTTTTTACGAGGATCAAGAGCTGCTTCACCCAACTCGCCGCGGGCAAACCCGGGTCTACAGCAGCAAAGACCGGGTGCGCCTCAAACTGACCATTCGTGGCAAACGCCTTGGGTTTTCACTGGCCGAAATCCGCGAGCTTTTCGAGCTTTGGGATGAAACCCGCAGCGGCAGCAAAAAGCAGCTGCATTTAATGCTCAGCAAGATTGCCGAACGTCGATCAGCCCTCGATCAGCAAATGAAAGACATCACCATGGTGCAACTTGAGCTTGAAAGCGCAGAAATTCGCTGCCGCCAAGCCCTGGAAGAGCTTCATCAGACACAAAGAGAAGAAGAAAATCCCGAATCACCGGATCAAGCATCGCCCTCCTCCACCACCATGCACTGACTCGGCTCCATACCGCCAGCAAGACTAACAACAGGTGATTGACCATGTTTTCACACTACTCAGAACTCAATTATGGCCTTGATGACGAACTGAATATGCTGCGCGAGCAGGTCAACGCCTTCGCCGCCAGCGAAATTGCCCCCCGCGCCGCCGAGATCGACCAGGCCAATGAGTTTCCCAATGACTTATGGAAAAAATTTGGCGATATGGGCTTGCTGGGGATTACCGTTTCCGAAGAAGACGGCGGCAGCGGCATGGGTTATCTCGCTCACTGCGTTGCCATGGAGGAGATTTCTCGGGCCAGCGCTTCCGTCGCGCTATCTTATGGCGCGCACTCCAACCTGTGCGTGAACCAGATCAAGATCAACGCCTCCGCCGAGCAAAAAGCCAAGTACCTGCCCAAGTTAATGAGTGGTGACCATGTCGGCGCGTTGGCCATGTCCGAACCCGGCGCAGGATCCGACGTGGTGTCTATGCAATTGCGGGCCAAAAAAGACGGCGACCATTACATCCTCAACGGCAATAAGATGTGGATCACCAACGGCCCCGATGCCGATGTGCTGGTGGTGTACGCCAAAACCGACCCGGACGCCGGTTCCAAAGGCATCACGGCGTTTATTATCGAAAAAGGCATGCCCGGTTTCTCAACCGCCCAGAAGCTCGACAAGCTGGGCATGCGCGGCTCCAACACCTGCGAACTGGTGTTTCAGGACTGCAAAGTGCCCGCCGAAAACATTCTTGGTGATGAAGGCAAGGGCGTGCGCGTACTGATGGGCGGGCTCGACTACGAGCGCACCGTGCTCGCGGCAGGCCCCATCGGCATCATGCAGGCCGCCATGGACGTCGTAGTGCCCTACATTCACGAGCGCAAGCAGTTCAATCAGTCAATTGGCGAATTCCAACTGGTTCAGGGCAAGGTCGCCGATATGTACACCACGCTCAACGCCTGCCGCGCTTATTTATATGCCGTCGCCGGTGCCTGCGATCGCGGCCAGACCTCGCGCAAAGATGCCGCCGGGGTGATTTTGTACTGTGCGGAAAAAGCCACCCAAGTCGCGCTGGACGCTATCCAACTGCTCGGCGGTAACGGCTATATCAACGAATACCCCACCGGTCGACTGCTGCGCGATGCCAAGCTGTATGAAATCGGCGCGGGCACCAGCGAGATTCGGCGGATGTTGATTGGCCGCGAACTCTTTAACGAAAGTAAGTAAGGGTCGCGTTATGAGCACTATCAATAGCCAAATCAACCCGCGCAGCGACGTCTTTCAAGCCAACGAAGCATCGATGCTGAGTGAAGTCAGCAAGCTGCGCGAACTTACCGCAGCGGTTGCCCAAGGCGGCGGCGCCAAAGCCCGCGAGCGACACGAAAGCCGGGGCAAGCTGTTTGTCCGTGACCGCATCGATCATTTAATCGATGAAGGCTCGCCGTTTTTAGAGTTTTCCGCGCTGGCCGCTCATCACGTATATGAAAGCGACATACCCGCGGCGGGTGTGGTCACCGGCATCGGCCGCGTTTCCGGCGTTGAATGCGTGATTGTCGCCAACGACGCCACGGTCAAAGGCGGCACCTATTTTCCGCTAACGGTCAAAAAGCACCTGCGCGCCCAGGAAATCGCCCGCAAGCACCGCCTGCCGTGTATTTATCTGGTCGATTCCGGCGGCGCCTTTCTGCCCCGCCAGGATGAGGTCTTCCCCGACCGCGACCACTTCGGGCGTATCTTCTACAACCAAGCGACCATGTCCGCCGAGGGCATTCCGCAAATTGCCGTCGTGATGGGCTCCTGTACCGCAGGCGGCGCCTACGTGCCCGCCATGGCCGATGAATCGATCATCGTCAAAGAGCAAGGCACGATTTTCCTCGGCGGCCCGCCCTTGGTAAAAGCCGCCACCGGCGAAAGCATCAGCGCTGAAGACCTGGGCGGCGCGGATGTTCACGCCAAAGTCAGCGGTGTGGCCGACCACTACGCGGAAAACGACGCCCACGCGCTGCAGCTGGCTCGCGCCTGCGTATCGCGCCTCAACTGGCAAAAGCGCGGCCAACTGGCCATGCAGGCACCCAAACCGCCCAAGCTCGACCCATCAGAGCTATACGGCATTGTTGGCACGGATCTTAAAAAACCTTACGACGTCCGCGAAGTGATTGGCCGTATCGTCGACAACTCGGGCTTTGACGAATTCAAACGCTATTACGGCGATACGCTAGTCACCGGCTTTGCCCATATCCATGGTTACCCGGTGGGCATTGTGGCTAACAACGGTGTGCTGTTTTCTGAAAGTGCCGTGAAAGGTGCTCACTTCATCGAGCTGTGCGCACAGCGCAAGATTCCGCTGATATTCCTGCAGAACATTACCGGCTTTATGGTCGGCTCCAAGTACGAGCACGAAGGCATTGCCAAGCACGGCGCCAAGCTGGTCACCGCCGTGGCCTGCGCCAAGGTGCCCAAATACACCGTATTGATTGGCGGTAGTTTTGGCGCCGGTAACTACGGCATGTGCGGTCGCGCCTATGACCCGAACCTATTGTTTATGTGGCCCAACGCGCGTATTTCAGTGATGGGGGGCGAACAGGCGGCGGGCGTGCTGTCCCAGGTAAAACGCGAGCAGTACGAGCGCGAAGGCCGCGAATGGACGCCGCAGGAAGAAGAAGCCTTCAAACAACCTACCCGTGAGCAGTACGAGCACCAGGGCCACCCTCATTACGCCAGCGCTCGGCTGTGGGATGACGGTGTGATTGATCCGCTGCAAACCCGCGATGTGCTCGGTCTGTCGTTAGCGGCTGCTATGAACGCCGAGATTGAAGAGACACGCTTTGGCGTGTTCCGAATGTAGGGGGGCAATCATCATGGCTTATTCAACACTGCATATTGAAAACAGCGTCGCTTGGCTAATGCTAAACCGGCCCGAGGTGCATAACGCCTTTGACGACAGCCTGATCGCCGAATTGAACGGGCATCTTGATCAGCTACATGCCCTCGCTGACGCGGGCGATGTCCGCGTGGTGGTGCTGGGCTCGGAAGGTAAAAGCTTCTCGGCGGGTGCGGATTTAAACTGGATGAAGCGCATGGTCGATTACGACCTGAAAGGCAACCTCGCCGATTCCCGCAAACTGGCCGCGCTGATGCACGGCTTGGATACGCTGCCCTGCCCTACGCTGTGCCGCGTTCAAGGCGCTGCCTTTGGCGGCGCGGTGGGCCTAGCCGCCTGCTGCGACGTCGTGATCGCCTCGGGTAAAGCCAAATTCTGCCTCTCGGAAGTCAACATTGGCCTATCACCTGCGGTGATTAGCCCCTACGTCCAGCGTGCGCTGGGCGAACGGCAGATGCGCCGCTATGCATTAACAGCCGAAGTAATGGACGCCCAACTAGCCCTCGCCCTCGGTTTAGTCCACCAGGTAGTGGAACACGATGCGTTGGATAGCGCGGTCGACGCCATGCTGACAACGCTGCAGAAAGGTTCCCCCCAAGCCCAACGCGCCACCAAAGCGTTGCTGGCAAGCGTAGCCCAAGCGCCGGACAGCGAGGCTACCCGCGAGCACACCTGCCAAGTGATCGGCAAGCTGCGGGTAAGCCAAGAGGGCCAAGAGGGGTTAGCCAGTTTTTTTGAAAAGCGCCGCCCCGCCTGGGCCGACATCAACAACACACCCCACGCTTCGGAGCGTCGCTCATGAGTCACTCGCCTACTATTGAAAAAAACGAGAAAGCCGAAAACGCCGCTCGTACGACGCCTTTTGACACCCTGCTGGTCGCCAACCGCGGTGAAATCGCCTGTCGTGTGATGCGAACCGCCCGCCGCATGGGCTTAAAAACCGTGGCGGTTTACTCCGATGCTGATGCCACCGCCCGCCACGTGCGCGAAGCCGACGAAGCCGTGCGCTTAGGCCCCGCCGCCGCACGGGAAAGCTACCTCAATATCGATGCGGTAATTGACGCCGCCAAGCGCACCGGAACCGGCGCGATTCACCCCGGCTACGGCTTTCTTTCCGAGAATGGCAGCTTCGTTAAAGCGCTTGAGCACGCAGGCATTACCTTTGTCGGCCCACCCGCCTCGGCGATTGCCGCCATGGGCGATAAATCCGCCGCCAAGGAACGCATGTCCAATGCGGGCGTGCCATTGGTTCCCGGCTATCACGGCGACGCCCAGGATGATGCTCTGCTGCGTTCAGAGGCCGATAAGATCGGCTACCCGGTGATGCTCAAAGCAAGCGCAGGCGGCGGCGGTAAAGGTATGCGCGTGGTGGACAGTGGCGAGGATTTTCAGACGGCACTAGACGGCTGCCGCCGCGAGTCCAAAGCTGCCTTCGGTGACGATCGCATGCTGATCGAGAAATACCTGGTGCAGCCCCGCCACGTGGAAGTACAGGTGTTCTGCGACCGTCACGGCAACGGCGTTTACCTGTTTGAGCGCGACTGCAGCGTGCAGCGCCGCCATCAAAAAGTGATCGAAGAAGCGCCTGCTCCCGGCATGACGCCGGATCTGCGCCGAGCCATGGGGGACGCCGCGGTGCGCGCCGCCCAAGAGATCGGCTACGTGGGCGCGGGTACCGTCGAATTCCTTCTAGACGCGGATGGTTCCTTCTTCTTTATGGAGATGAACACTCGCCTCCAGGTCGAACACCCGGTTACCGAAATGATCACCGGCCAGGATTTGGTCGAGTGGCAGCTGCGCATAGCCATGGGCGAACCGCTGCCTTGCACACAAGATGAGTTGACGATCACCGGCCACAGCTTTGAGGCGCGCATTTACGCTGAAGACCCGGATCAGGATTTTCTACCCGCCACCGGCCTGCTCACCCGCTTTGCACTGGATTTGGAAGGCGCTGGCCTAAGCCCCGATCAAGTACGCCTGGACAGCGGCGTGGAAAGCGGCGATACGGTGTCGATGCACTACGACCCGATGCTCGCCAAGCTGATTGTTCACGGCGTAGACCGCGACGCGGCGCTGGCCACACTTAACCGCGCGTTGGCCGCCTTAGACGTACAAGGCGTGGTGACCAACCGCGCCTTTCTGATGCGCTTGGCAACCCACCCCGGCTTTAAGAACGTGGAGCTGGATACGCGTTTTATTGAACGCAATGAAGACACGCTGTTCGCTCCCCGCACCTATAGCCGGGAAGACTACGCCAGCGCCGCGCTGATTGGCCTGAACCAACTAGCGCAAGAATGCGAAAGCGACTCGCCCTGGGATCGCCACGACGGCTTCCGCTTGAATGCGCCGCATACCATTCGCATCGCGCTCTGCGACCCCGCGAACGTACAGGCCGCAGATAGCGATGAGTCAGTGGTCATCGTCGAAGGTAAACGCAGCGCTGGCGAGCCGTTATGGAACCTCACCATCGGCAACGAAACCCTCACCGCTAGCCTGCAGCCGCTCACCGGAGATGCGGTAGCGGTCACGCTGGACGGCCACCGCCGCCGGCTTCAGGCACGTCGCGATGGCCACGTGGTGGTCATGGCCGATCCTAGCGGCGAAACGCGCCTTTTCTGGCGGCGTATAGATGCCATTGATCACGGCCACCACGAAGCCGAGTCCACCCTCACTGCGCCCATGAACGGCACCGTCGTTGCCCTACTGGTGGAACCTGGCGTTGTCGTCGAGAAAGGCATACCGCTAATGGTTATGGAAGCCATGAAGATGGAACACACCATGACCGCTCCCGCCGATGGCAGCGTGGAGACGTTCCACTTCCAGGCCGGCGACACCGTCACCCAAGGCAATGTATTGCTCGACTTTGCGGCCAGCGAATAGGAGCCCCTCTTATGGCACTGCCTACGTCCGTCAAACTGTTTGAAATGGCCCCACGGGACGGCTTGCAAAACGAGCCGGGCGACCCGGTACCCACTGCCACTAAAATTGAGTTGATTGAGCGACTCGCCAACGCAGGCATTGGCCATATCGAAGCGGCCAGCTTCGTATCACCCAAGTGGGTGCCGCAAATGGGTGACGCCGCCGAGGTAATGCGGGGCCTCACGCGAGAGCCCAGCGTGGTGTATTCGGCGTTAACGCCCAACCTCAAAGGGCTGGAGAACGCCCTCGCGGTTGGCGTTGAGGAAGTAGCCGTATTCGGTGCCGCCTCGGAAGCTTTTTCGCAGAAAAACATCAACTGCTCGATTGCCGAGTCACTAGCACGCTTTGAACCGGTGCTTAAGCGCGCCCAAGAGGCCGGTGTGCGGGTACGCGGCTATGTCTCCTGCGTGCTGGGCTGCCCCTACGAAGGCGATATTGTCCCCAGCCAAGTGGCCAACGTCGCCAAAGCGCTTTATGACATGGGCTGCTACGAAATATCGCTGGGCGACACCATTGGCGTCGGCACCCCGTTGGCCGCCAAACGTATGATTGAAGCAACCCGCCAGTACGTGCCAATTGAGCACCTCGCTGCCCACTTCCACGACACCTACGGCATGGCATTGGCGAACCTTTACGCC
This sequence comes from Vreelandella arcis, assembly GCF_900103865.1. GTDB lineage: Bacteria > Pseudomonadota > Gammaproteobacteria > Pseudomonadales > Halomonadaceae > Vreelandella > Vreelandella arcis. Next base: position 299,165 of record NZ_FNII01000003.1, on the reverse strand, counting down.
GTGCTGGAAGAAGGCGTTAGCGTGATTGATGCCGCCACTGCCGGTCTGGGCGGCTGCCCCTATGCCAAGGGCGCGTCGGGCAATGTGGCGACAGAAGACGTGCTCTATCTATTGGCAGGACTCGGCATTGATACCGGGATCAACCTACAAGCCATCATTGATACCGGCTACTGGATTACTGGCGAACTGGGGCGTAAGCCCAGTTCCAAAGTCGCCTTGGCAAAAGGCCGCGTTAGCTCATAACAATCAACAAACCAACGCTGCTTACCCGTTCGGATAAGAAAAAGACATCGGAGAGACATATCATGGCATCACCTATCCTTCCCAGCTACACCAGCAGCACCGCCGACAAACCGCTTCTGGGCATGACCATCGGCGATAAATTTGACCAAATTGCCGCGCAGTATCCCGATAACGACGCGCTGATTGTGTTACATCAGAATATTCACTGGCGCTACCGAGAGCTTCAGGAAGAGGTGAATCGCTGTGCCCGTGCCCTGCTGGCTATCGGCGTTAAAACAGGCGATCGGGTGGGCATTTGGGCCCCCAACTGCAGCGAATGGACGCTAACCCAATTTGCCACGGCCAAAATTGGCGCCATATTGGTCAACATCAACCCGTCTTACCGCACCCACGAGCTGGAGTACGTGCTGAATCAATCCGGTGCGCGCTTTTTGGTAACGGCCAACAGCTTCAAAAATTCTGACTACACCGCCATGCTGTATGAGCTTGCACCAGAATTAAAAGCCTGCACCGAAGGAAAATTAATATCGCAAAAACTCCCTGAGCTTGAGTGCGTGATTAACTTAAGCACTGACAAGCACAGCGGCATGTGGCGCTGGGCCGACCTGATGGACCAATCCACCCAGATTAGCCAAACCGACGTGGACGACTTGCAAGCCACTTTGCAGTTCGACGACGCGATCAATATTCAGTACACCTCGGGCACCACGGGCTTTCCCAAGGGCGCCACGCTTTCCCATCACAATATCCTCAACAATGGTTTCTTCGTTGCCGAAAGCATGGGGTTTACCAGCGAAGACCGCTTGGTGATTCCGGTACCGTTGTACCACTGCTTTGGCATGGTGATGGGCAACCTGGGCTGTGTGACCCATGGCGCGGCGATGATCTACCCGGATGAAGGCTTCGACCCCGGCAACGTGCTCAAAGCGGTACACGAACAAAAAGCCACGGCGCTTTATGGCGTACCCACCATGTTTATCGCCGAGCTCGAACACCCGGATTTCGCTAACACTGATTTCTCCACGCTGCGTACCGGCATTATGGCGGGGTCTATTTGCCCTGCGGAAATCATGAAGCAGGTCATCAGCAAGATGAACATGAAAGGCGTGCAAATCGCCTACGGCATGACCGAGACAAGTCCCGTTTCGACCCAGACCGGCGCCGACGACAGCATTGAAAAGCGTGTTTCCACGGTAGGCCGTACCCAGCCGCACCTGGAAAGTAAAATTGTCGACCCCGGCAACGGCGGTATTCTGCCCCGTGGTGAAATTGGCGAGCTGTGCACCCGCGGCTACAGCGTGATGCTCAAGTACTGGAACAACGATAAAGCCACGGCTGAAGCCATCGACGAGGCGGGCTGGATGCACACCGGGGATCTGGCCACCATGGACGAAGAGGGCTACCTCCAGATCGTCGGGCGCATCAAAGATATGGTGATTCGCGGCGGGGAAAACGTTTATCCCAAAGAGATCGAAGAGTTCCTTTACGCCCACCCGGCGATCTCTGAAGTGCAGGTAACCGGCGTACCGGACAAGAAGTACGGCGAAGAGTTGATTGCCTGGGTAAAACTGACCAGCACTGCGGGCGACGACGTCACCGGGGAAGCGTTACGCGAGTACTGCAAGGGCAAGATCACCCACTTTAAAATTCCGCGCTACTTCAAATTCGTTGACGAGTTCCCGATGACCGTTACCGGCAAAATTCAGAAATTTAAAATGCGTGAAATTTCCATCCAGGAGCTAGGGCTAGACGACTAAGCGCAAAACAACGTGCTAACGCGCCGGTGGTTTGTCGGCGTGTTTAGCTCGCTAAGGAGAACAGCATGGCTTCCCACTCGCCCCTCGTGGCGCATTACCAGCAGGCGCTTCTCGATCACGAGGTTCTGGATCACATTCATGCTCATTACCCTAGCGGCCCGACACTACCCCAGCTCGCCCCATTGGATCAGTTGCATATTGGTGGCATGAAAGCATCAGCCAGGTTGCTGAGCTTGGTTACCCCTGGTGAGTCGACGCACGTCTTGGACATTGGCTCGGGGTTAGGCGGGTTGATGCGCCAGGGCGCGGCCCTTGGCTATCAGATGGTGGGACTTGATCTCACCCATCGATTTAACGCCCTTAACCAATCGCTTACCTCACTGGCGCACAGTCCGGACGCCCCAGCGCTTAGCTGGGTGACCGCTGACGCCTGTGCGATGCCCTTTAGCGATAAGACGTTCGATGCCGTGGTATTTCAGCACAGTTTGCTCAACATGCCCGATGCGGCCACGGTCATTAGCCAATGCAGACGCGTGCTGCGTTCTAATGGCCAACTGGTAATGCATGAAGTGGTCAGTGGCCCAAATGTAGAGAACCTGCGTTACCCGGTGCCGTGGGCGGCGTCGGTGGAGCATTCCCACCTACTCACCCAGCAAGCACTGGTCAACCTACTTGAAGCAAAAGGCTTTGCCATTCAACACCTTGACGACTGGAGCGACACAGCGCTTGAATGGCGGCAGCGCCAACGGCAAAAAGAACAAACCCCGCATACCGCCGTGCTTTCGCCAAAGTGGGTCTTCGGCGAGCGTTTTATGACAATGGGCCAACACCTGGTCGAAAACTTAGCTAACGGCGCAATTAAATTGGTTGAAATCAAGGCTAGTTGCTACTCTCAATAGGTCTACCTTTAATTTACGCTTCTAGCTAGGTGTAAAACGATGCCAATGAAACGCTTGGCAAGCACCACCTTACTCTGCTGCGCCGTCCCTTATGCCAGCGCCTTCGCTGACGAGACCGCCTCTGCCATGGCGTATACCTCGCCACACAGCGAGCTATTGCAACTAGATAACGGTGTTACCCTCGAAGGCAGCGACCTCACTAGTATTGACAGTTACACCAGTGGCTTTCGTCTTTCAGCGGGCTTCAGTCCTTGGCAACTGCCCCAGTTGGATATCGGCGCTGAACTGGCTTATCGCGAGAGCGAAGAAGTCCCCATATCATCCAGTATTAGCCCGTTAATTATCGACACACTCAGTTTAGGTGGTGCGGTCGTCGCCGGCCTACGCATGGGGTCATTCAGCGTATACGCCAAATCGGGGCTTACCGAATGGCGCGGTGAAAGCTATCGCCCGGCGCAGGAAATCGACGACAGCGGCACCGCGCTGACGCAGGGGTTTGGCGCCACCCTCACCATTGATCGCCTGGTCAGCCGCCTCGAGTACGAACGTATCGACGCCCCAACCCTCGACCATCTGAATACGCTCAGCGCCTCGCTACACCTGCCGTTTTGACGCTTCAATTTTGTCAAACTCAATGATTCAACAACAGGAAAGTTAACGCTATGTCGATTGAGCTTTGGCTATCGTTTGTACTGGCGTCATTTTTGGTCATCGCATCACCAGGCCCTGCCGTTGCTCTATTGGTAATGACCGGCATCAATCAAGGCCGCAGAGCCGCATTGGCGATGTTGCCCGGCTTTTTCTTGGGTGACCTGGTGGCTATGTCACTTTCATTTGCAGGCGTCGGCGCCCTGTTGATGGCGTCTGCGAAGCTATTCGCCATGGTTAAATGGCTAGGGGTTCTCTATCTGCTTTATCTAGGCATCAAGATGTGGCGTGAATCCGGCCAGCTGAACGACCTGGAATCCTCTGGGGCGAACGTCAAGCAAGGCACCGCAAAGGCATTTTGGGTGACACTCTTGAACCCCAAAAGCATTCTATTCTTCATGGCATTCATGCCGCAGTTTATTAACCAAACCCAACCTCTGGCGCCCCAACTGGCGATTCTGTTTACAACCTTTCTGGTGATGGGGGTCATCTCGGATCTTGGCTACACGCTGTTGTCGACGACCAGCCGACAGCTAATGACCGCCAGGTTTCGGCGTCTGCTACACCGCTGCGGCGCCGGCAGCTTGATTGGCGCGGGCGTGTTGATGACCGTGATGCGCCGCCCGGCGGGGTAGATCGGGTAGATCGGGTAGATTCATATCTGCCCCCTATCAGTGCCCGGCTGCAAGCTTTGCAGTCGGCCAAGTGCCATATATTGACTTTCTTCATTACGGCCCTGTTGCTAGAAGGGCTCGCACTTGTTGGTGTGCTTCCATCCAGTTAGCTGTAATTGTCGAGCGATAAGCAATTAAACGAGAAATACGCTCGAAGTCCTCTGCGAGATTTCGATTGAAGATAGGCTCATGGTGCGCAATCCGGTTACGCAGCCTCCTAATCGCCTCTAAATCTTCATAGAGATCTTGCCGCAGCTCTTGGACGCTTTTAGTCGCATCGAGTACTGGAAGAATGCGGGTTAGGTGGGCATTCCATAAACGATGATCATGCCGACGGGTAAACATTCGCTGCCAGAAAGCAAACTTAAGCTCTGGTATGACTTTGCCTGCTGTATGGGCGCCTCGACGGGCATTGAACAGATCCTGTCGAGGATTGTAGCCAACAGGTGGTGAAGGAAGGCTCTGTTCAAAACCTGAAGACCATGGCCAACGTTGCCCATATTTTTCCTCAAGGGCATCAGAAATAGCATTACGTACGACGACTTCACAGATATGGAGCGGCGCCATGAACGCGCCGGATAACTGGGCGTTCCAAACGTATAGGTTAAGTGCGGATGGATCGTCACCTTCCCGAGAGTTAGCCGCTTTTTCGTAGGTGCTCATTCGCGCTGGGGTTAGCGCCGTCCGTATGGCTTGAATCTGTTCTTTGGTTGACGTCACGCACTATCAGTCCTATATTATATATCACTAGCCCTGAGTCTCGTTGGCGAAAGCCTCCCCTCGGGGACAGATGATAGTAAGAAGAAGATGAAAGAGTGAAGAGCCTCGCCATGTGCGGGGTTTTTCATTTATATGCCTTTCTATTTCTACTAGTTTTCTAGCTTTACGTATCCTGACTTGCACTATGATGCCTCGTTTTCTATAGCTGTCTCAATACCTTAAGCCATGCAAAAACACTGCATCATCCCCTTTATTCCCCCACAACATACTGATGGGGACAACCGGGCACATTCAGCTTCACGCAATAGCGCCCGGTATAAATCAGCATGCCACCTTGGAACTGCTGGCCCGCCTGATCAACGAGTCGCGCAAGCCCTGCGGCATCCTTGGCAGAACGCTTGACCTCGACGCCCCAGAGCGCCTGACCACACTCAATGACAAGATCTACCTCAATCTGAACTTTGTCGCGGTAGTGAGAAAGCGCAGCTCGGGCTCGATCCAAGAGGCTTGGGCTATACGTTGCGTGAGCGTTGTTTTACCCACTTGTCTAGGCCCTAGCAAACACACCACCGCCGTATCCGCGAGCGATTCTACCACCCGGTCACGAATCAGCCAGGGGTAGATAAGCGGTATCCATAGTTTGCCTCTAGTAGCGTCCAATTGCGGGCTATAGCGTCATCTGATTGTGGGCTGGGAGACAGACCAAGGGCACCAGACAGGGACTACCTTGTGCATCAGCTTGGTGTTGGCCCTTCGACATCGCACTCTCTCCGTCATCCCAGGGCGGATAGGTTACAGCGTTAGGTTAAAGCGTGAGGCCGAGCAATAAATAAGCAGCCAGGGAAAGCAAGGCGACGGCTAGCGCAAAGGGAATTTGCGTTTTGATATGGTCGATATGATCAGAGGCGGCCCCGGTCGAAGCGAGCACGGAGGTATCCGACAAGGGCGAGCAGTGATCCCCGAAGACACCGCCTCCCGCCACTGCGGCCACTGTGGCATACACCAGGGGTGTAACCATATCGCCGCTGAAGTTAAAGGCGAGTGGCACGGCGAGAGGCATCATGATCGCGAAAGTGCCCCATGAAGTGCCTGTGGAAAAAGCGATAACGGCGGCAATAAGGAACGTCATGGTCGGAAGCAAAGCAGGTGTTAGCCAGCCAGCGGTGGCTTCGACGATATAGTTGGCCGTGCCCATGTCTTTGGAAAGTTGATTCAACGAGTAGGCTAACGCCAGAATGATAATGGCTGGCATTACGCCCTTCATCCCCGCCATCGAGGTTTTCATAATGTCGCTGAAGGGAATACCCTGAAGGCGCATAACGATACCGAGAAACACGGAAGCCGCCAGAAATGCCTCCATGGTCTTGGCCGAGTCCATCACGATAAAGGTGCCCACGGCAACGCCGATCACTACTAGTACCGGGGCGAAAAAATTCCACAACAGGCTGGTACGTGCTCCTTCATAAGGCGGAATTTCCGTCAGTTCCTCACCCACCAGCGGTTCTGCCCCATCGCGTAGCACTTTGCCCTCTTCCTGAGCCCGACGCTCAGCTTCACGCATCGGCCCGAAGAGCGGAATGACGCCCACGATCACCAGCCCAACGACCAGCACCGAGAGCCATGCATAGAGATTGAAAGGTATGGCATGCAGAAATACCCCCATCGCCTGGGCAGCATTTTCGATGGGGCCCATGCCGATCAACAAGCCGGAGATAAACACTGCCCAGCCAGTGATAGGCACCATGACGCTTACCGGGGCCGAGGTGGAGTCAGCGATATACGCCAGCTTTTCCCGCGAGACCCGGTATCGATCCGTCAGGCCACGCATGGTGCTGCCGACAAACAAAGGGCTGAAGTAGTCACTGAAGAAAACGAACATGCCCATTACCCAGGCAATCAACTGAACCCGCACCCGCGATAAGGCGCGGCGCTCTACCCAGGCGGTAAAGTTCTGAATCGCCCCGGTGCGTTGGAAAAACGCGATCACTGTGCCAATGAATAGCTCCAACAGCAGTATCCAGGAGAAGCTGGTGGTGCCCAGTGTTTCCTTTAACAGTGTAGGAAACCCCATCAGTCCATTGCCCAGGGTAATCACCCCAACGAAACATGCAACAGCCAGCGAGAAAACCGTATTACGGGTGACAAATGCCAGCACGATGGCCAATGCCGCCGGCATGACGGACAGCAGCCCTATATGATCTTGAGGATCCATTGTCATCTCTCTTTTTTATAGTGGTGGGTGGAAATCAGGTTTCGTTTTTTGCCTTACGACGCTCCATTTCACTGGTCAGGTAGAAACCCAACCGACGTACGGGATCGGGCGGCATCCAACTCGCTTTGCCGAATAAAGATGCAATATCCTCAACCGGCTGGCCGAGCGCGTGGCGAGCCAAAGCATCACCCAGGAAGGTACCCTTGACGATACCGCCGCCATTGCATCCCGCTGATACATATAACCCGGGCTGGATCCCGCCCCAGAGCGGAGCGCCGTTATGAGTCAACCCGGTGGTACCTCCCCAAACCTTGTCGAAGCGCACTGGGGTAAGCTCGGGGTAGCGGGCCTCAAGGCTCGCTTTCAGTTCGGCCTCGATACGGGCGTTATCGGTTTCACGCTCATAGCTGTAACGCGAGCGGATCATCAAACGTCCATCGGCGGTGGTGCGCAGCGTACAGCCTAAGCGATGTGCGGGTAGCAGCCCCCAGGTCGTCGCGGCGATGCGTTGGCGCTCAGGTTCTGGTAAAGGCTCTGTAATGGCGGCATAGGTATAAATAGCGGCTAGCCTCGAACTGTCTGCACCCAAGGCCCTAGAAAACGCGTTATTGGCCAGGATTACCTGTCCAGCCGTCACTTCGCCTTCGGGTGTAGTGACACGCCACTTCTTGCCATCAGGCACTATTTGAGTCGCTGGCGAGTGCTCATGCAGTTCGATTCCGGCTTCCAATGAATCCGCTAAACCAACAATCAATGCTGCAGGCTGGACGAGATAGCAGTCCGGTGAATAAATACCCTGTGTGTAGTAGCGCGTACCGATTCGCTCAGCGAGTTGGTTACCGTTCAAGGTCTGGTAAGACAGACCGGCAGCCTTAAGAAACGCTTCATACTGGCTCAAGGCACGTTGGCCTATCGTGCTACGGGCAGCGCGATAGGTGCCGCTACGCTCGAGTTGGCAGTCAATGCCTAGGCGTTCGACACGCTCGCGCAGTAACGCCATGGTTTGTCGGCTTAACGCGTTCAGCTTCTCCATGCGCTCGAGCTCTTCGGGGCGAGCATCGTTGGCCAGAGCAATTTCCAGCATAAAGCCGGAGTTACGCCCTGGGCTCCCTTCACCTACCTGGTCAGCTTCGAGGATTTTAATGCGGTCTTCAGGGCGCGCCTGCTGCCAGGCCGAGGCTGCCGCAAAACCGGTATAGCCAGCCCCGATGATGACGACATCTGCCTCAGATTGGCCACGTAAGGCGGGGCTCGGCTGACGCTCGGTCAGCCAAGCGTTCCAGCCGCAGGGGCGCTGATGACTCGGGTGCGTAGTGTGTGGCATAGCGAGTTAATCCAGATACAGCAGGCCATGGGCCTGATTGACCATGGCAGCCACTTCTTCCTGCATGCCTTGGAGTACGTCCAACTTATGGCTCTTCGTCATACGCGATTTGAGCATCGAACAACTCATGGCGCCCAGGGGGTGGCCGCTATGATCGAGGATAGGAATGGCCAGGCCGCTGTATTCCGGGAGCAAAGAACCTTCTACGCCACGGGCGTAACCATGTTTCAGTTGATGGGCAATTTCGGCTTCGATGTCATCAATGGCAATCGCGTATTCGTCCATCAGCTGTTCAGCGTTATGGCTGAGTATTTCGCCTCGCTCATCAGCCCCCAAGTAGGCAAGTAAGGCAATCGACGCTTGGCCGACTCCTAGCGGCAAACGTCCACCCGTTGCTCTCACGAAACTGCCCACGGGATAAGCGCCGTTCTGCACTTCCAGGCAAACGGCATTGACGCCATCGCGAGCGAATAGATAGAAGCTGTCTCCCCAGCGCTGCGCAAGCGCCAGTAACCTTGGCCGGGCCAAATCACGCAACCCAGCACCATTCCCTGCCTGGGCTCCAAGCACCAGCAGCTCATAACCCAGCAGATAGCGCCCACGAATGGGAGAAGATCGTAAGAATCCTTGTTGCTTGAGACCTTTTAAAAACCGATAGAGCGTAGGACGGCTGAAACTCAATTCATTCAGATAATCGTCTACACTCGCACCGCGGTGACCGCCACGTGCGGTAACCTGCAATATCTGCATGGCGTGAACGAGAGTGGTAGGGCCTGATGAGGTGATGTTTTCATTTACTGGCATTATGTTTATCGTTATTTGTCTATGTGAGCTAAAACATAGCAAGACAAATTCACGAGTTCATCTCACTCAATGAGACATAGCCGCTTTTTTAGCTTTTCGTTTTGCGCCTCCATGCAAACGAGATTGGCTATCATTCATATCTATTTATTAAGAGTGACCACGGCGCTTGTCGCCAGTGTTTTTGCCTTGGGCGGTCGGCTTATGCCGTCAACCGCCCCCTCACACTATCCAGCTGCGGCCACGACAACGCTTTTCGGATATTCTGCAGCGGTCGTCACAAGCGGTAGAAAATAGCCCATAATCCTGCCGACGGATTTGCCATTTTTCATCTAATCAGAGGTTTGTATGCCACACCCGATGAAGAAAGAGGATTTTCCGGTCTCCAACGTCAGGCACTTTCTTGAACCGGGTCCTGTTGTGCTGGTGTCATCGCAATGGCAACAACATACCAATATCATGACCCTGGGCTGGCACATGGTCATGGCGTTTTCCCCTTCGCTTATCGGTTGCGTGATCGACGCCGGGAATCACTCCCACGCGCTGGTGCGCGACAGCGGTGAATGCGTGATCAATGTTCCCTCGGCGTCGCTTGTCGATACGGTGGTGGGTATCGGCAACTGCTCAGGAAGCGAGGTCGACAAGTTCAAAGCGTTTGAGCTAACCCCAGGCGAGTCAGAAAAGATCAATGCGCCACGCATTGAGGAATGCTACGCGTCCTTCGAGTGCCGTTTGCACGATGACGCCATGATTGAGCGCTACGACCTGTTTATCTTTGAGGTCGTTAAAGCCCATGTAGCGCCTTCGGCAGATGAGGAAGAATCGCTGCATTACCGGGGAATGGGCGAGTTCATGCTGTCGGGATACGCCATCGACCGTCAGGCTTTGTTCAAGTCGTCGATGCTTGTCTGAGCCAGTCAGCAATGGAGGAGTTCATTGCTTATCCTCTTCAGGCGGTGTCCAGATAGGCACATCCTCGCGCTGGGGTTCGGGCCAATCTTGTTGCATAGCACTATTCAGCGCTTCCTCAAGCTTCATGAATAGCTCACCGTAGCGGGGGCTAAAGTTAATACCGCCTTCAATCTCTTTCCAGGCTTCAAACAGCTCGTCTTCGTGGGCCTCTTCATTTTGTACGAATGACCAGGTCATTTGCTTGGCGCGCATAGGATGAACGCCAATGGCGGTGAGCGCGTGACCTCCTAACTCCAACGCGGAATGATAGGTCTCGCTGACGATGTCGTCGGCCCCGGCTTCTCGCAGCTGATAACTATGTCCCCGGTCAAAGGCGCGAGCCAACACCCAAACATGGGGGTAGAACTGCTTCACGTGCTTAACCATCTCCACAGCGCGGTCACGGTCATCGATGGCGATGACCAGTAACCGGGCGTGCTCAATACCGGCGGTTTCGAGCAAGTCGGAGCGGCTGGCATCGCCAAAGTAGCTTTTGATGCTTATTTTGCGCAGGTTTTCGATCTGCTCAATTTCAAGATCCAAGGCCACGATGGGAATATTATTGGCGCGAAGCAAACGACAGATAATTTGCCCAAACCGGCCTACGCCGGCGACGATAACCGGTGCCTGCTCTTCAATCGCATCGGCCTCACGATCATCGTTTTTAGCGCTACGGTAGCGCGGCAATACTAGCCGATCGTAAGCGATAAACAGTAGTGGCGTTAAGAACATCGACAATGCCACGACGAGCGATAGGATCTGGGAAATATCAGCAGGAATAACGTTGTTTTGCGCACTGTAGGTCAGCAGCACAAAGCCAAATTCACCTGCCTGGGCAAGGCTTAGGGTGAATAGCCAACCGTTACTCCCGTGAACCCGAAACAGCAGCGCCAAGCCCAGCAAAATTACGCCCTTTACGGCGATAACCGCTACCCCTAGCGACAGCACCGTGCCCCACTCCGCCGCCAGCACGGCGAAATTAATACCCGCCCCTACCGTTATAAAAAACAGCCCCAGTAGCAGCCCTTTGAAAGGCTCGATATTAGCTTCCAGCTCGTGCTTAAACTCACTGTTAGCGAGCACTACCCCAGCTAGGAAGGCGCCCAGAGCGGGGGATAAGTTAACCAGACTCATTAACGCGGCAATACCAATCACCAGCATCAGTGCCGTGGCGGTAAACACTTCACGCAGGCCAGAGGCAATCACATAGCGAAACAGCAAAGGCACCAAATAATAGCCCCCGACAATGACGCCGGCGATGGCCGCCACAACCACCAGGGCGTGCGCCCAGCCGGGCAGATGCGTTACCAGGCTTATGCTGGCGTGACCATCATCGCCGCCCGCGCCCATCAACTCAGGCAGTGCCAGCAGCGGAATCAGCGCCAGCATGGGGATCACCGCAATATCCTGAAACAGCAGCACCGAGAAAGCACTGCGCCCGCCTTCCGTTTTAGCGAGCCCCTTTTCATTCAGCGTTTGCAGCACAATCGCCGTGGATGACAGCGCAAAAATTAACCCCACCGCCAAAGCGGTCTGCCAGACAAGTCCCAGCCACCAGGCGAGAGCGGTACCCGCCGCAATGGTTAGCACTACCTGAAGCCCACCCAACCCCAATAGCCGCACACGCATCGCCCACAGGCCTTTGGGGTCAAGCTCCATGCCGACCAAAAACAACATCATGACGACACCGAATTCAGCAAAATGCTGAATGGTGGTGGTTTCTTGCCCAACTAGCCCTAGCACAGGGCCAATTACCACCCCTGCCACCAAATAACCCAGCACCGATCCAAGCCCAAAACGCTTGGCAAGCGGCACGGCAATCACCGCGGCGACAAGATAAATAAACGCTTGAATAAAATAGCCGGTCATTGGGACTCCTTAAATTGACAGGCGCTGCTTGACTTCCCTGAGCAATAATTTATCGTACTAGTACGCTAGTACATTACTCATTGCCCGGTGGCTCACCACGATGCTTTCAAAACATCCCTTTACCACATGACTTCAACTGATGATTACCAAGCTGAGCTCATTGGTCATTTGCTCGCCATTGATTCACCTGAAGCGATGGACGACGCGCTGGCGAGCCTGCTGACGCCTGCAGAGTACCAAGAAATCAGCAAACGCCTACAGATTTTTAAGCTACTGCGCGAGGGTGTGCCCCACCGCAAAATTGCCGAAACCCTCGGCGTGGGTATCGCCACGGTTTCACGGGGATCCCGCGCGCTAACCGAGTTACCTTCTTCAAGACCCTCTTCACGGAATGATGAATCATGACCACTGCTGACACGCACGCCTCACCAGGCCCGCAACCTTTTAAGCTGCCCCGCAAGCCGCACTATGTGACTTTGGCGGCGGATTGCGACTTCTTTGCCCTGTTTCAAAAAATCGAGCGCCAGTTTGATACCTGCTACATGCTGGAATCGCTGGGCGAAGATAGCCATATGGCGCGCCACTCGATCATTGGCTTCGACCCCGAGTACACGCTCTATGCCAACGGCAACACGCTAAGCATTGAAGACCGTGACGGCAATGCCAACCACTACCCAAGCGACAACCCTTTTGAACTACTGCGTAGCCTGATCCCGCAGAATATTATTTCCCGCAAGTACGCCGGCGGGCTAAGTGGCTATCTCGGTTACGATGCCATGCAGTACTTTGAGCCATCGCTATCGTTAAAAGCCAGCGACGACTTCGATACCTTCCGCTTTGGGCTTTATAAAGACGGCCTGATCCTCGACAAGATGACCGGGGAAGTCACCTATTTCTATTACGACAACAGCCGCTACGACTTTCTGCAGACGCTGATCGACGCTGACGACACGCCGCCTGGCCCGCTTCATATTACAGCCCTGGGCGACACCATGAGCCAGGCAGAGCACGCCGAGGCGGTGGCCAAAGTGAAGCAGGATATTATCGAGGGGAAGGTGTTTCAGTGCGAGGTCGGGTTTAAAAAGCGCTTTAGCATCAAAGGCGATTCGCTGGCGCTGTATGACCAGCTACGCACCATTAATCCGTCGCCACAGATGTACTACGTCAAATTCGGCGACCAGAAGCTGATTGGCGCAAGCCCCGAGCTGCTGTTCCGGTTGCGTCAGGGCGAAATGGAGACCTTCCCGCTTGCAGGCACCACCACTCGGGGACAAACGCCCCAAGAAGATACCCAGCTCGCCCGGGCGCTGCTCAACGACCCCAAAGAGATCGCCGAACACAATATGATTGTCGATCTACACCGCAACGATATTGGCCGGGTGGCGCAGTTCGGCACGGTGAAAGTGCGCAGCCTGATGGATATCAAACGCTTTAGCCACGTGCAGCATATTTCCAGCGAGATCGTCGGCATTATCGCCGAAGGCGAAGATATGTTTACGGCGCTGGCCAGCAACTTCCCGGCAGGCACCCTCACCGGCGCACCCAAAATCGAGGCGATGAAAATCATCGACGACCTGGAAACCGACGGGCGCGGCCCCTACGGCGGCGCGGTGGGCCAGTTCTCATTTAACGGCGACTGCACCTTTGCGATTCCCATTCGCACGGTGTTTGTGAACGGCGAGCGCGCCTACGTGCAAACCTGCGGCGGCAATGTGTTTGATAGCAACGCCGACGACGAATATGAAGAGATTCGCCGCAAATTTGCCGGCACCCGCAAAGCCCTTGCCCCCTTTATGGACACGGAGAGCCAAGCATGAAGGTACTTATCATCGATAATTACGATTCCTTCACCTATAACCTTTACCAGTTTATCGGTGAGATTCTGACCACGGAGAAAAATCGCGGCGGGCTGGCCCATTTTGAGATTATCGTTAAGCGCAATAATCAAATCGACTTCCAAGCCATCGAAGCCATGGCTCCAGATCGCATTATTATCTCCCCCGGCCCCGGCTCGCCGGATGACCCGCGTTACTTCGGTGTGTGCGCCGAAGTGATCGAGAAACTGGGCAAGACCACGCCGCTGCTGGGGGTCTGCCTGGGCATGCAGGGTATTGTGCATGTATTCGGCGGTAAAGTGGTTCAAGCGCCGCTGCCGATGCACGGCAAGATCAGTCCGATCAACCACAATAACCACTCGGTGTTTAACGGCGTACCCGACCAGCTTGAGGTGATGCGCTATCACTCGCTCATTGCCGATGCGACCACTCTGCCTGAGTGCCTGGAGGTGACCGCCACCGTGGGTGCCCTGGAAGCTGACAATTTTGAACAACGCGACCGCTGGCAGGCGATGGATGAATTCGAACTAATGGGTGTAAAACATCGGGACTACCCGATTCACGGCATTCAGTTCCACCCGGAATCGTTCGCCACCGAAGGCGGCAAAGAGCTGATTGCTAATTTCCTGTTTGCCTGAGCAATCAAGGCCGACGGCATACAGATCAACGTTTGCCTTTAGCGCGGGGCGGCTTGCCGCCCGCCGCTGGCTTACCGCGCCCCACACGCCCTTTGCCAACCGGCTTAGCGCCCGCTTTTCCTTTTGCGTTTGGCTTGCTGGCAGCTTTGCCTTTTGGCTGGGGCTTGCCTGGTGCACTACCTTTCGAACCGGTACGCACTTTTCCGCTGGCGGCTTTTTTACCTTTAGGGTGTGGTTTAGTCGCCGCAGCTTTAGCACCCGCCTTAACCGGTTTCTGGCGGCCCTTAGCGTTCTTTTGATTGGCCTTACTGCGAGGCTTTTGCTGAGGCTTGGAGGGTTTATTCGGTTCGGGCGACGCCGCTGAACTCTCTGTCAGCGCGATGATGGTGTCCATCTCTTTGGGAGTCAGGTCGCGCCAATCACCCAGGGCTAGGCCCTTGAGCGAAACGTTCATAATGCGCGTGCGAATTAGCTGGGTGACGTCATAGCCGAAGTAGTCGCACATACGACGTATCTGCCGGTTCAGCCCCTGCACCAAGGTAATGTTGAACTCAAACGTGGACACCTTCTCGACTTGGCACTTTTTGGTGACCTGGCCAAGAATCGGCACGCCGCTTTGCATCCCTTCGATAAACTCATCGGTGATCGGCTTGTTGACCGTTACCCGGTACTCTTTCTCGTGCTGATTATTAGCGCGCAGGATTTTATTGACCAAGTCACCATTATTGGTCAATAAAATCAGCCCCTGGGAGTCTTTATCCAGTCGACCGATGGGGAAAATTCGTGTGCCGTGTTTAACGAAATCGACAATGTTGTCTTTTTCACTCGACTCGGTGGTACTAACAATGCCCACCGGTTTATTAAGGGCGATGAGGACAACATCTTCCTCTTCCTGGGGCTCAATATCTTGACCGTTCACTTTGACACGATCGCCCGCGACCACTTGATCACCGGTGGTGGCACGGCGGCCGTTGATCCACACATTGCCTTGCTCAACGTAGCGGTCAGCCTCACGCCGCGAGCAAAGCCCACTTTCGCTGATGTATTTATTAATACGCGTAGATTTTCGTAACGACATAAAACGCCATCTGGCTTAAAAGAAATAAATAAACGATCAAAAAGAGGAGCCGGGCTGTTTGAGAAAGGCCAGCTCCTCGTCGGTCGAGGCCCGCCCCAGCAGGGCATTGCGGTGCGGGTAGCGGCCAAAACGATCAATAATCGCCTTGTGGCGCACTTCAAAGTCGAGGTTTTTCTCCAACCCCGGCTGGTCAAACAGTTCCATCGCCCGCTCGTGAATCGCCGCCGACTCGCTATGCATATAGGGCATATACAGAAACGCCCGCTGCTCGCTGGAAAGCGCTGCGTCAGCACCTGCGGCCACCGCTTCCTGAGCCAGCGCCAGCGCCAAGGCATCGGTCGCAAAGGCACGGGCGTCGTCGCGATATATGTTGCGCGAAAACTGATCAAGCACAATGATCTCCGCGAGCCGTCCTTCGGCCGTTTGCCGCCATGCATAACACTCGCACTGTGCTGCTTGGGCATGCAGTACACCAAACCGCGCCGAGATCGCACGATCCATCTCAGGGTCTTTTTTAAACCATTGAGCAGGCGTCAACTCATTGAACCAGAGGTTAAGCACTTCGTGCGCATTCATCGGCATCTCACCACTCCGCTAAGTTGATGGACTCAATCCCGCCACGCTGGCGTGGCGGAAGTGACCTTATGTGATGATTAACCGGTGTTGCGCAGACCCGCGGCAATGCCCGCCATGGTCACCATTAACGCCCGGGAAAGATCGGCGCTGATGGCGCCATCGGCATCGCGATTACGCTGTAAAAGCTCCGCCTGCAAACCATGCAATGGATCAATATAAGGGTTGCGCACATCGATCGCCTGGCGAATCAGCGGGGTATTTTCCAGCAGCGCGTCTTGCTGAAGAATATCCAGCACGGCCTCTTCCAGCCGGGCAAAACGTTCACGCAGCTGTTTACCCAGGGCCTTGAGGGATGGCTCATCCACCAGGCGGTGTTCGTAGTAAGCCGAGATCGCCACATCGGCTTTGGCCAGCAGCATTTCCAGCATGTCGAGATAGGTGCCGAAAAACGGCCATTCGTTGCGCATTTCTTGCAGTACGTCGCGGCCGCCGGGCTCTTCTAATCGAAGCGAGAATGCCTCGCCGCTACCCAGCCATGCTGGCAGCATTAAGCGGATCTGCGTCCAGGCGAAAATCCATGGAATCGCGCGGAGGGTTTCCACCCCGCCATCCTGGCGCCGCTTGGTGGGTCGCGAGCCGAGTGGAAGCCTACCCAGCGCCCCTTCCGGTGTCACCGCACGGAAGTATGGCACGAAGTCAGGGTCTTCGCGCACCAAGCCCACATAGGCGGCATGGGCCACGCTGGAAAGCCGATCCATCTCCTCGCGCCAGTGCGGCTCGGGCGCCCTGGGGGGGAGCAGCGTCGCCTCCATCACCGCGCAGGTGTAAATTTCCATCGAGCGCAGCGCTATGTCCGGCTGGCCAAACTTAAAGCGAATCATCTCACCCTGTTCGGTGACCCGCAGACTGCCATTCACCGAGCCGGGCGGCTGGGAGAGAATCGCCGCGTGGGCAGGACCGCCGCCACGGCCTACCGTGCCACCCCGGCCATGGAACAGCGTTAAATCGACCCCATGATGCTCGCATACATTGACCAGCGATTCCTGGGCGCGGTACTGGGCCCAGGCGGCGGCCAGCTGACCCGCATCTTTGGCGGAGTCTGAATAGCCGATCATGACCTCTTGGCCGTCCTGCATCAGCTTGCGATAGCCCGGCAACGCCAGCAGTTGGTCGATCACAGCACCGGCGTGGTCGAGATCGTTGAGGGTCTCAAACAGCGGCGCGATGGGCAGCGTGACTTGCCCGCCGACTTCTTTCATTAATAGCGCCACGGTGAGGACGTCGGACGGCTCCGCGGCCATCGAAATGATATACGTGCCCAGCGCTTCGGCATGTTCCTGGGCGATGACCTTGAAGGTATCCAGCACCTCGCGGGATTCCGCCGAGCACTCCCAACGGCGCGGAATGAGCGGTCGCCTTGAGTCCAGTTCTGCCAGTAAAAATTCCTGGCGTTGGGCTTCATCCCACTCGCGGTAATGACCTAAGCCCAAAGCCTCGGTCAATTCTTCCATTACTTGGGCATGGCGACTGGCTTCTTGTCGCAGATCGAGCTTGGTCAGCGTCACGCCAAACACCGCGACCCGGCGCAGCGTATCCAACAACGCACCGTTGGCGATGGTATCCAGCCCGACATCGCACAGCGAGCGATAGCATGCAAGCAAAGGCGCGTAGAGTTGATCGCGGGTTTCGATAATTGGCCCGCCACTATAGTTTTTCCCTTCGAGCTCGGCCTTGGCCCAGTCGCGGGTTGCCTCCATTCGCGCCAACAGGCGTTTTAGCACTTCGCGATAAGGCTCTGTCACATCGCCCGCCTCGGCTTTCAGCGCGCTATTGGCCTTCCACATGGAAAGCTCGGTTTTCAGCTGTTCAAGGTCGCGTAGATACAAATCGGCGGCCATCCAGCGGCCCAACAAAAGCACTTCGCGGGTGACTCGGGCGGTAACATTGGGATTACCGTCCCGGTCGCCGCCCATCCAGGAGGCGTAGCGAATGGGAGCGGCATCCAACGGCAAGCGCTCACCCGCAGTATCCAGTAATAGGTTATCCAAATCGCGATGAAAATCAGGCACCGCCTGCCATAGCGAGTTTTCAATTACCGCAAACCCCCACTTAGCTTCATCCACCGGCGTGGGTCGCTCGTGGCGTATTTCGTCGGTATGCCACGCCTGGCTAATCAACTCTTCAAGCCGGCCTTGGGCACGAGTGCCGCGCTCAGGATAGTCATCGGAGCTCTCAATGGCCGTTAGGCAGTCGTCAATCGCGTCGTACTTTTGGATCAGCGTGCGGCGGATAACTTCCGTAGGGTGAGCGGTGAGCACCAACTCAACGCGCATGGTGGCTAGCGTCTCCACCAGTTTGCGCGGCGAGTTGCCCGCCTGCTCGGCACGCTTCAGCAGATCACCGAGTACCGGCTGCGAGCCGGGCTTGTAGTCTTCCACGCGGCGGAAGCGGGCCCGATAGTGCTGCTCGGCGATATTCGCCAAGTTCAAAAACTGGTTGAAGGCGCGGGTGACAGGCAACAAATCGTGCTCGGGCAACTTACGCAGGTATTCGATCAAATCACGTTGTTGCAGCGAATCGCCCTGGCGTCCTTTTTTGGCATGGGCACGTATGGTTTCGATTTTATCAACGAAACCCTGGCCTAAATCATCGGCAATGGTTCGCCCTAGGCTATCGCCCAGGATACGCACGTTATCGCGTAGCGATTCGTGTAGATCATGGCTCATGGCAGGCCTCCTTGCAGGGGTCGCGTAAACGTTAAATTAAGAACGCATAAATCGGGTTTCTTGGGCTTTGGCCGCCACCCAGTGGGTTTCCATCTCGTCTAGGGTGGCGTCGGTTAACGGCCGGTCAGCGGCCGCCAACTGGTGCTCAACGTAGCGAAAGCGCCGCTCAAATTTGCTATTGGTCGCGCGCAGGCTCTGCTCGGGATTAGCTCCCATCGTGCGCGCCAAATTGGTAACGGCAAACAGCAGGTCGCCGACTTCTTCTTGGGCGTGCTGCTGATCGCCCGCTGCGAGCGCCTCTTCGACTTCATCGAGTTCTTCACGAATTTTGGCCAGCACGCCCCGTGTGTCCGGCCAGTCAAACCCCACCCGCGCGGCGCGCTTGGAAAGTTTGGCGGCTCGGCTGAGCGCAGGTAGCGTGCGCGGCACGTCGTCCAGCACCGAAGGGGCCTCGCTGGTTCGTTCGGCGCGTTCTTCGGCTTTCAATGACTCCCAACGGCTGTTGACCTGCTGGGTTTGCACGTCGTCAGCGCTGACCCCTGGCGAGCGGCGCGAGGTTAAGGTGCCATCAGGAAACACATGTGGGTGTCGGCGTAGCATTTTAGCCGTTAGCGTATCGACGATATCGTGAAAATCGAAGCGCTGCTCTTCGGCGGCAAACTGGGCATAGTAGACCACCTGAAACAACAAATCCCCCAGTTCGCCAGGCAACTCGTCAAAGGCCCGCCGCTCGATGGCATCGGCCACTTCGTAGGCTTCTTCAAGGGTATGCGGGACGATGCTGTCCCAGTCCTGCTTGATATCCCAGGGACAGCCTTGTTCGCGGTCGCGCAGCACGCCCATCAGCGTGATTAAATCGTCCAGCGAGTAGCGCATCAGGCCCCTCCTCCTTGGGTATTTTTGTCAGGGTCGGTGTCGCGCAGGCGGCGTACCTCGGTCACGTTGGGTAGCTGCTGAATACGCGAGAAAAGCCGCCCTAGCGCTTCCAAGCCGTCGACTTCCAGGGTAATGCGCAGCCGCGCGATGCCTTCGTCGGTATCCGTGAGGGTATTCACCGCCAGAACGTTAACCTTCTCATTACCCAGCAGCCCGGTGACATCGCGCAGCAGGCCCGAGCGATCCCAGGCTTGAATCTCGATGGTGACCGGATAGCGCGTCTCGGCGCGCTCGCCCCATTCCACTTCAATGATGCGCTGGGGTTCATCCAGGCGCAATTGCAGGATATTGCTGCAGTCCTGGCGGTGCACCGTGACGCCCCGTCCCTGGGTAATAAAGCCGACAATCGGCTCGCCGGGTACCGGACGGCAACAGTTAGCCATGCTGGTCTTAAGGTTGCCAACGCCCAGCACGGTAATGTCACTTTTAGTGGCTTTACTGGACTGGCGCTTGGGTTTGGCCAGCAGGCGATCAAGCTGTTCTTGATCGTCGGTTTCACCAAACAATTGCTGCGCCTGGTGGAGTACTTGTCCAATGCGCAAGTCACCAGCGCCTAGCGCGGCGTACATGTCGTCTGCCGTTTGGTAATTAACCGCTTTGGCCAATTTGGGCCGATCCAGCCCTTCCACATCTAAACGGCGCATCTCGCGCTCAAACAACGCGCGCCCTTCATCAAGGTTTTGATCGCGGGCCTGGTACTTGAACCAGGCTTGAATCTTCGCCCGCGCTCGCGAGGTGCGCACATAGCCTAGACTGGGGTTCAACCAGTCGCGGCTTGGCCCACCCTTGGTCGCGGTAAGAATCTCGACCTGCTGGCCGGTTTTCAACTTGTAAGTGAGCGGCACGATACGGCCGTTGATTTTGGCCCCTCGGCAGCGGTGACCAATTTCGGTATGCACCCGGTAGGCGAAATCTATCGGCGTGGCGATACGTGGTAGATCGATGACATGGCCATCCGGGGTAAACACATAGATCCGATCCGGGGCAACGTCGCTGGATAGCCCTTCGCGCAGATCGCCAAAGCCGCCTACCTCGTCCTGCCACTCCAATACTTGGCGAAGCCAGGCGATTTTTTCTTCGTAGCTGCGACTTTTGGCGTTGGTATCGTGGCCTTTATAGCGCCAGTGGGCACAAACACCCAGCTCTGCTTCATCGTGCATTGCAAAGGTGCGGATCTGAATTTCCAATACTTTATTTTCCGGCCCCATCACGGCGGTATGCAGCGACTGATAGCCGTTTTTCTTGGGATTGGCGATGTAGTCGTCAAACTCGTTGGGCACGTGGTGCCAGCGGGAATGCACAATCCCCAATACGGTGTAGCAGTCGGTCACTTCGGGCACCAGAATGCGCACCGCACGCACGTCGTGCACCTGGGAAAAATCGATCCGTTTGCGCTTCATTTTGCGCCAAATCGAGTAGATATGTTTGGCGCGCCCGTCCACATCGTAATGATGGATGTGCTGAGCTTCCATTAAGCTTTTAATGGTTTCCACGACGTCGTGAATATAGCGATCACGGTCCAAACGCTTCTCGGCCAGCAGCTTGGCAATCGCTTTATACTCTTCCTCGTGCAGGTAGCGAAACGATAGATCCTCGAGCTCCCACTTGATTTGCCCGATGCCCAGTCGATGCGCCAGCGGCGCATAAATATCGGCCACTTCCCGGGCGACCTGGTGGCATTTTTCCCGCGGCGCGTGTTTGACTTGGCGCAAGGCACAGGTGCGCTCGGCAATTTTGATCAATGCAACGCGCACATCGCCAACCATATTGACCAGCATCTTGCGCAGGTTTTCCTGCTGATTGTGTTGACCCATGCCATGGTCAGGCGCCACCGGGTAGCTGATAGCGGCCATTTGCAGCACACCATCAATCAGGCTGGCCACTTCTTTGCCAAAGCGCTTGGTCACTGCTTCCAGGTTTAATAAGCCTTCACGTACCGCTCGGTAAAGTACGGCGGCTTCCAAGGTAGCCTGGTCGAGCTTGAGTTCTCCCAAAATATCGGCCATTTCAAGCCCCATGCGAAAACTCGAACCGGGCGTTAGCCACACGCGGTGCGATCGCGGTGCGCCGAGCTCTAGCGTTTCGGCAAGCTCGCAGGCTTCCTGCAATCGTTGCGGTTCAGGTAGACGCACATCTTCTTGCAGGCGCATTAACCATTGCGGTATGTCCACCGTTCCGGTGTCGGTTAGCGGTTGGTCTTCACGCACTTTTACCATGACGATATCCATCCTTTCCGGGCAGCGGTTTACGACACCGCTGCCGAGGCTATGGCGTTGAGACACACTCTGTATGTTCAAACAGCATTAGCGTTTCCATATGGGCAGTGTGCATGAACATATCGGCCACTGCGATGTGCTTGATGCGGTAACCCGCATGCACAAGGTGTGCCGCATCGCGAGCAAGCGTGGCGGGATCACAGGAAATATACACCACCCTGGGAACCGGGCGACGCGCCAACGCCTGACAGATCGCCTCCGCGCCACTGCGTGGCGGATCGAGCACTAGCGCGTCCCTGTCACCCTCGTCGCGTAGCAATGCGGTGACGGTGTCGGGGTCGCTTAAATCCAACTGCTGGCCGGACACCGCTAGCTGGTTTTGCTCGGCGTTGCTGGCCAGCCGCGCCACCATCGCTGGACTGCCTTCTACCGCATGCACGGCTGCTCCGGCGGCGGCTAACGGCAGGCTGAAGTTGCCAATGCCGGCAAATAAATCCATCAGCCGTTGTCCGGGTACGGGATTCAGCCAGCGCATCACGGTGGTGACCATTTGCTGGTTCACCTCGGCATTCACCTGCAAAAAGTCGCCTGGGGCAAAGGTTAGCGTCAAGGGCGTAGCACCGGGTATTTCCAGGCGCTCTTCCAGCGACGGCGGCGCACCATGCCAGTGCAGTTCCGGTGATTCCCGCCCTAACCAGGTGCCCAATGCCAACTGATGCTGGTCGGCAAACGCCTGCCATCGCTCGGCGTCCGCAGCGTTGGCCTTGAGCTGACGGACCAACACCACCCGCTGGGTGTCGGTTGCCAGTAGCTCGACATGCCCGACCTGACGCGGCGCCTCCAGGGTGTTAAGCAACCCGCGCAACGGGGTGATAAGTTCCTGCAGCGGTTCAACCAGCACCAGGCAACTTTCGATATCGACCAGCCGATGGGAATGCGCCGCACGAAAGCCCAGCCGTGGGTGGCCGTCGCCGTCGACCTTGACGCCCAGACGGGCGCGCCGCCGATAGCCCTGTGCCTCGCCGTGCAGCGATTCCATCGCGCCCAGGGTGATGCCCTGGCGGGCAAACAGGTCGCGCACCACGTCCTCTTTATGTGCGCGCTGGGAGGCCACGGCCAGGTGCTGCAAATCGCAGCCGCCACAGTGGCCGAAATGCGGGCATGGCGGTGAGACACGCTGCGCCGATGGGTTCAGTACCTGCTTCACGTGCGCTTCGTCATAACGCTTGCGAGTCAGGTGAACGGCCACTTCTACGTGTTCGCCGGGTAGCGCCTGATCGATGAAGACCGTCTTGCCGGCGGCGGTATGCGCCACCCCACGCCCGTCATGGGCCAAGCGTTCCACGACCAGGGCAGCTGAGTCTTGCGTCGCCTGATTAGACGGCTTGGCGGTTTGCTGACGGGCCAGCCCGGAATGCCCTGAGGCAGGCCGAGGGGGCCGGCGTTTTCCCAACATGGCCATCTATACCTCCGGGGCAAACAGGCCCGTGGAGAGATAGCGGTCTCCCCGGTCACAGACAATAAACACGATAACCGCATTCTCGGTTTGCTCGGCTATGCGCAACGCGCCTGCCAGGCTACCGCCCGACGAGACCCCCGCAAAGATGCCTTCTTCACGGGCTAAACGCCGCATGTGCTCTTCGGCTTCGGGCTGAGCGATGTCCAGCGTGACATCCACTCGCGGCGCTTCAAAAATGGCCGGCAAGTATTCCTGCGGCCAACGCCGAATGCCGGGAATACTCGCACCATCAGCCGGTTGCAGGCCGACGATTTGAATCGCCGGATTCTGTTCTTTCAGGTAGCGCGAAACACCCATGATGGTGCCGGTGGTGCCCATGGAACTAACAAAGTGGGTCACCTCTCCATCCGTTTGCCGCCATACTTCGGGCCCGGTCGTCCGGTAGTGCGCCAAGGGGTTATCGGGATTAGCAAACTGGTTAAGCGGCTTCCCCTCGCCCCTTGCAATCATGCCGTCGGCAATATCTCGCGCCTCTTCCATGCCGCCGTCTTTGCTCGCCGAGACCAGCTGTGCCCCGAAAGCCGCCATCGCCTGTTTACGCTCTTCAGAAGCGCTCTCAGGCATCACTAAGACCATGCGGTAACCTTTAATCGCCGCGGCCATGGCCAAGGCAATGCCGGTATTGCCCGATGTCGCTTCGATAAGGGTATCGCCAGGCGTTATGTCGCCCCGCTTTTCCGCCTCACTAAGCATTGATAGCGCAGGCCGGTCTTTCACTGACCCCGCCGGGTTATTACCCTCTAGTTTTGCCAACAGGGTATTGTTGCGCCCTGCGCTAATACGCTTCAGGCGCACCAGGGGGGTATTGCCAACCACCTCTTCTAACGTGGGATAATCCATCGCATTACTTCCTTATCGAAATCGTTACCCTGCATTATATCGGTGCTACCGTGCACTGGACAGGTAACCCCCTTGAATCAAGCAGGCTGCTTTCATGTCTTTGAACACGCGACTTCTTTTTGCTCTGCTTGGCCTTCCGCTCGTGGTTTATGCCTGTATGGCGGTGCTGCTGGTCATTCAGAACGACCGTCAAGCCCAGACACTGCTGGAAGAGCAGGTGATGGGTGCCAGTGAACTCATGGCTCCTGGCATGGCAGACGCGCTACAAGACACCAACCTTGACCCGTTAGAGGCCCAGGCTACCCAACTTTTAAATCAGCAAGGCATTAGCTCGGTGACCGTGTTTGATCACCAAAACAGCCGCCTGCTAGCGCGTGGGCCGCATACCGCTTCGCTGCCTCCACCGCCTCCACCTGAGGCCACACAGCTTATCACCGCCGATAACGTGTGGCGTTTGCGAATTCCCCTCGCTACTCCAGCGGGTGACCAACCCAGCCAACGGGTAGGCTGGCTGGAAGTCACGGTGGATACCGGTTCGCTAAACCTGGCCCGCTATCAATTGATCGCCAGCCTGAGCTTGGGCGGCATGCTGATGGGACTCTGCCTGTTTTTAATCGCCTTTGCGATTAGTCGCTACGTCACACGTCCGGTCGAAGAAGCCAGCCAAGCGCTCTACCGCCTGACGCGCAGTGATTATGAACTGTCGATGCCCCCTCACAAGGCCTGTGAACTTAATCAACTATCCAAACAAATCAATGCACTGGCCGCGCACCTGCAGCGTGCTCAGCACGACATGCAAGCGCAAATCGAACAGGCGACAAGCGAGCTTCAAGAGTCCATGGAGACCATTGAAGAGCAAAATATTAAACTCGACTTAGCACACCGCAGCGCGGTGCGCGCCAATACGGTCAAGTCTGAATTTCTGGCCAACATGAGCCACGAAATCCGCACGCCGCTAAATGGGATTATCGGTTTTTGCCGACTGCTGGGACGCTCCTCTCTGGATGACCGCCAACGTGACTGGCTACAGCACGTCCATCGTGCCTGCGATAATCTATTAATGCTGGTCAACGATGTGCTCGATTTTTCCAAGCTGGAAGCCAACCGCTTAACCTTGGAAGAGGCCGATATCGATATCGTCACACTGGTAGATGAAGCCCTCGGACTTCACGCTCCCGAAGCCCAGCGCAAGCATCTGCACTTGGTGGCCATGGTCTACGACGATGTGCCTACCCCGCTATGCGGCGACCCTCTCAGGCTGCACCAAGTGCTCAATAACCTGATCAGTAATGCCCTGAAGTTTACCCAGCAAGGCGAGGTGGTGATCAGGGTCATGCTGGAACACTACGCGGGTAAACATGTAGTACTGAATATCAGTGTGAGCGATACGGGCATTGGCCTGAGCGAAGAACACCAGCAACAGTTATTCGGGGCGTTTTCCCAGGCAGAACCTAGCCATCCTCGTCAGTTCGGGGGCAGCGGTCTCGGTCTCACCATAAGCCGTCAGCTTATTCACCGCATGGGCGGGGAGATCAGCGTTGAGAGCGAGCTGGACAAAGGCTCGACATTCTCGTTTACCCTTCCCCTCCAGGCGCCTCACGCCGCCGAACGCAGCCCTGAACTACACCTTGAAGGCCCCGTCGTTCGCATTCACGAGTCGCATCTCCCAACGCGCCACGTGCTTGAGCATTTACTACAACGCTGGGGAGCAAGCCCCATCGCGTTTTCCAGCGACGCCGCTTGTGATCTACTACTGATTGGTCTTGATCGTCATGATTTGCAAAACACCGCGATTGCGCAGTGGCAAGCACTCATCAGCAACGCCGATTGCCCTGTATTATTGCTCGTCAACGGCTCTAGCTTTGATCTACCGCAGTTTCACTTTCCCTCTAAAGGTGAGCTGCTCTGCAAACCGTTCACCCGTGCGCAATTAGTGGCCTCACTTAGCCATTTATTGGTACCCGTTGACCAAACACGGCATCAACCTAGCGCACCGCTGGCACCGTTACCCGCGGGCGATGGTCAGTGTCGCTTATTAATTGTCGACGACAACACGTCAAACCGGCAGCTGCTTAATGCCTTATTGGATGCCCCCGAGCGGCATATTACGCTCGCCGAAAGTGGCCAACAGGCCATTGAGATTGGCCACGATCAAATCTTCGACATGGTTTTAATGGATATTCGCATGCCGGGGATGGATGGTGTGCAAACCACTCAGGCACTGCGTCGTCTCAGCACCGCCTGGAGTCGATGCCCCATCGTCGCGGTTACTGCCCACGCGCTCAATAGCGAACGACAGCGTTGGCTGGCCGAAGGGCTCGACGATGTAATTATTAAGCCGATTGATGAGCATGACTTAAATCAATTGCTGAGTCGCTTCCTGGGGATTACCCCACCTAAAGCACCACCGCAAACGGCCAAAAAACCGTCGCCCAACGGTGCTCCGCCCACGTTACCGGTGATCGACCTAGCGCTTGGCGCGCGATTAGCGGGCGGCAAAGAAGACCTTGCGCGTGCCCAGTTAAGACGCTTAATCGAAAGCTTACCCGCCACTCGGGAAAGCCTAGACGCCGCCTATCAACAGCGCGATTTGGAAGCGCTTTTAGACACCGTTCACGGCTTGAACGGCGCCAGCCGCTACTGCGGGGCACCCGAGTTGGCGCTACTTGCCGAAACGCTGGAAACCCGACTACGCACAAGCGGGTTAGACCACGTGGATACGCTCATCAATGACCTTCACCATGCGATGGAAAAACTCATCGCACAGCGGGACACCCTCGGCTAAACGTTACTTTTCCAAGACGACAAACGCGACGGCGTAGTCAGCTTCGTCGCTTAAAGTGACATGCATAGCGGTGACCCCAGCGGCCGCTGCCTGATCGGCGGCGGCTTCCTGAAGATGAAGGTGAGGCTTGCCCAGATGATCGTTAAGCACCTGAATATCGCGCCACTGTAGCCCGCGTCGCAGGCCTAAGCCCAAGGCTTTGACAAAGGCCTCTTTGGCCGCGAACCGCTTGGCCAGAAACGCGGCGGGCTGCGCTTTCTGCTGCCATACCGCGTGTTCCTCCGGCCCTAAAATGCGCAGTGCAAAGCGCGGCCCATGGCGCTCGATCGCCCTGGCAAAACGCTCAATCCGGGCAATATCAGAGCCAATTCCCACAATCATGGATTAGTGCCCACAACAGCCGTTATGCACGTGGTCGTGCTGGCTCTCATGGTCATGCGCATGGTCGTGAGCATCCAGCGCCGCCATCAGCCCGGCTTCTTGGCCCGCGATAATCAGCCGTTTCATCTCGGCAACGGCGTCTTTCAGGCCCACAAAAAGCGCTCGGGCAATAATCGCGTGGCCGATATTGAGTTCATTAACCCCCGGCAATGCCGCGATGGCTTCCACATTGTGATAATGCAGACCATGCCCGGCATTGACTACCAAGCCAAGCGAAACGGCGTGTGTCGCGGCAGTGGTTAGCCGCTGGTATTCAGCCATTGCCGCCTCGCTACCCGGGGGCGCCTCCGCGTAGGCCCCCGTGTGAAGCTCGATCACCGGTGCGCCAGCACGCTGGGCGGCGTCAATTTGCGCAGCCTCAGGATCGATAAACAGCGACACCTCACAGCCGGCGGCTGCGAGGCGCTGACAGGCATTGGCAATGGCGTCAAAACCACCAACCACGTCAAGGCCGCCTTCTGTGGTCAGTTCTTCACGCTTCTCGGGCACCAGACACACGTGGGCGGGACGAACCTCTTCGGCCAGCGCCAGCATCTCGTCGGTGACCGCCATCTCGAGATTCATGCGCGTATTGAGCACCTCGGCCAACAGCCTGACGTCGCGCAATTGAATATGACGGCGGTCTTCGCGCAGATGCACGGTAATCCCATCCGCCCCCGCTTCTTCCGCTAACAGCGCCGCCTGAACGGGGTCTGGGTAGCGCGTGCCGCGTGCTTGGCGCAGCGTGGCAATGTGATCAATATTGACACCTAACAGTATCCGAGGGGGATGCATAATGGCCTCCAATTATTTACGAAAAACGGCCTAACGGTGGCGACGTTTGGCGAGGTCGCGCATCAATTCGCGGGAGCGTAAGGCGGTGGTTCCAAGATGCGGTGCCAGCGCGGCACGCATAATGGCTTTCAAGGCACTGGCTAACGCCGGTTCCTGCCAATCATGATGGTCGATATAGCGAAGCGTGCGGCCATCCAAGCCCTGAGCCGACGGCACAAACGCCCGACTTGACGCTTCAAAACGGTATACGGCTTGGGGGTCGAGCGCGCCTCCGTCCGGCGTACAGAAACGCGGCGTGGCATCCAAGGCATCGAGTAACGACCACTCGTAACGCCGCAAGGCGAGCGCGCGGGCAGCAGGGGCAGGCAGTGCCTCTAATAAGGCGGTGTAAAAGGCAAAAGCATCCCCAGCGGGTAGTTCCAACGGAAGCAGTCGCGTGGCGATCTCATTGGCGTAAAGCCCACACAAAAGACCTTCACCCGCTAGCAACGCCGTGGAGCCGCGAGACTCCATCAGTGTCAATCGTTTGAGCTCGCGTTCGCCGCGCCAGGTTACCAACAGCGGCGTAAACGGCTGCAAACGCTGACGCGATTTTGACGTGGGCCGCTGACCGCCTTGGGCCACGGCACGTATCCGACCATGATGGAGCGTTAGCAGATCCACCAGCGCACTGGTTTCCCGATAAGGCCTTCGGTGCAACAGGAAGGCGGGCTCCACCGGCATCACCACGCTCAATCGAGATCGTAGCCCAGGCTTTTCAACGCGCGCTCATCGTCCGACCAGCCACGTTTCACTTTTACCCACAGGTTGAGCATGACCTTAGTGTCCAGTACCCGCTCCATGTCCAAACGCGCTTCTCGGCCGATATTTTTGATCCGCTCGCCGTTTTCGCCGATCAGAATGACTTTTTGTCCTTGGCGTTCGACCAGAATCAGCGCACTGATGTGCGTGACGCGTTCGGTTTCGCGAAACTCTTCAATTTCAACGGTCATCTGGTAGGGCAACTCATCGCCAAGCTGGCGCATGACTTTTTCCCGAACCAGCTCCGCCGCCATAAACCGCAGGCTTTTGTCGGTGATTTGGTCTTCAGGGAAATAATGCACACTCTCGGGAAGGTGCTTAGCGACTTCGTCTTCCAGGGTATCTACCTGGGTTCCGTGCTTGGCTGAAATAGGCACAATGGCGGCAAATTCGCGGCGCGCTCCCACCTCGGCCAGCCAGGGCAGCAAGTCGCCTTTATCATTTAGCCTGTCGACTTTGTTGACTGCCAAAATGATCGGCGCGTTGACATGCTCAAGGCGCTTAAGCACCGCCTGGTCTTCATCGGTCCAGCGGGTGCGGTCAATAATAAATACCACGCAGTCCACGTCGCGCAGCGCCTGGGTCGCTGCCTGGTTCATAAACCGGTTGATCGCTTTATTACGATCTTTGGACATGATGTGCATGCCCGGGGTATCGACATAAATAAACTGGGCGTCCGCCGCAGTTTTAATGCCCATGACCTGATGGCGGGTGGTTTGCGGCCGCCGCGAGGTAATCGAGATTTTTTGCCCCAAGATACGATTCATTAGGGTCGATTTGCCGACGTTGGGACGACCGACAATCGCCACGAATCCGCAGGTTTGGCTCATGCGTTGTCTCCCGGGCGTTTTTCAAGG
The DNA here is from genome assembly GCF_900103865.1 of Vreelandella arcis. Classification (GTDB taxonomy): domain Bacteria; phylum Pseudomonadota; class Gammaproteobacteria; order Pseudomonadales; family Halomonadaceae; genus Vreelandella; species Vreelandella arcis. The sequence goes on along the minus strand of NZ_FNII01000003.1, from coordinate 269,045 downwards.
TAGGCGAGCGCTTCTTCGGCTGCCTGCTGTTCTGCGTGGCGGCGGCTGGGGCCTTTCCCAGTGGTATGCTCTTTTAACAAATCAATATAGCACTCAACGGTGAAGGTCTGCGCATGGGCTTCTCCTTTAACGCTAACGACTTCGTAACGTGGCAAAGCCGCTTGGCGCGACTGCAGAAACTCTTGCAGCCGCGTTTTGGGGTCTTTCTGGGTGTCTTGCAGCGAAATGTTTTCCAACCGTTCGGCGTACCAGGCTAAAACTCGTTCCCGAACGGCATCCATTCCCGCGTCTAAATAAATAGCGCCAATCACGGCTTCCACGGCATCTGCCAAAATCGATTCGCGGCGATGCCCGCCGCTTTTCATTTCGCCCGACCCCAGCCGTAGATACTCGCCATAGGCCATTTCTCTGGCCAATTCCGCGAGCGTTTGCCCTTTGACCAAGCGCGCTCGCAAGCGTGAAAGCTGCCCTTCCCGCGCCTGAGGAAAACGCTGATACAACGCTTCGGCAATCACAAAATTGACGATTGAGTCGCCAAGAAACTCCAGGCGTTCATTGTTGCGACCGCCATAGCTGCGGTGGGTCATGGCCAGTTCAATCAGCGTGCTATCGCCAAAAGTATGGCCGATGCGTCGGCAAAAAGCGGTTAACGAAGTACTCACGGGGCCCCTACGTCGTCGACGTTGACTAAAAAATAATGGCTAAACATGACGGTCGGCATGATCACTCAATGCGGCGCACGTCGGTAAAACTGGGTAACCCGCCGTCCCAGTGCATCCACACAGCAAAAGCGCGCCCGACAATATTCTCTTCGGGCACAAAGCCCCAGTAGCGGCTGTCGTTGGAGTGGTCACGGTTATCACCCATGGTGAAATAGTGACCTTCGGGCACTTCTACTTGGCGCATTTGCGGCCCGGGATCGCGGGGATTGTTATAAATATAGTGTTCAACCTCACCTAGATGCTCTTCGAATAACGGCTGCTGGGAAGCGCTTTCCTCCATCAGCTCTTTGGGGACCGGTTCACCGTTGATATACAGTTGTTTGTCTTCATAACGAAGTTGATCGCCGGGCAGCCCGACCACGCGCTTGATGAAGTTAACCGACGGATCCTCAGGGAAACGAAACACCATGACATCGCCCCGTTCAGGATCGTCTACCTCAAGGAAACGCGTATTGACGACTGGCAAACGTAGGCCATAAGCGAATTTGTTGACCAGGATGAAATCGCCAACTTCAAGCGTCGGACGCATTGACCCGGACGGGATTTGAAACGGCTCGACAATGAAACTACGCACGATCAGCACCACTAGCAGCACTGGAAAAAATGAGCGCGAGTAGTCAACGGGCCATGGCTCTTTAAGCAGTTTGTCTCGCGTGGCTGGATCTAACCCCTCGACGGTGTTGGCATCGGCATGAGCAACCCGCTCACGCCGCTTTGGCCGTAACCACACCACATCGAGTAAATAGATAACGCCAGAAAGCGCAACGGCAAGTACCAGCAGTAATGCAAAATCCATGGGTGGAAGTCTTCCTTAGTCATTAACCTTGAGTACAGCAAGGAAGGCTTCCTGGGGAATTTCCACCCGACCAACCTGCTTCATGCGTTTCTTACCGGCTTTCTGTTTCTCTAACAGCTTTTTCTTACGGCTGACATCACCGCCATAACATTTCGCGGTCACGTTTTTACGCAACGCTTTGACGGTTGAACGTGCCACCACTTGGCCACCGATGGCCGCCTGGATAGCGACATCGAACATTTGCCGAGGGATCAACTCTTTCATTTTTTCCACCAGCAGTCGACCCCGTGAATGAGCGTGATCGCGATGGATAATTACCGCCAGGGCGTCTACTTTATCACCGTTAATCAACACGTCCAGACGCACCAGGTGTGCTGCTTCAAAACGCTCGAAGTTATACTCAAGCGAAGCGTAGCCGCGTGAAATAGATTTCAGTCGATCAAAAAAGTCCATCACGACTTCAGACATGGGTAATTCGTAGGTCAGTTGGATCTGGTTGCCGAGGAACTGCATATCCAACTGGGTGCCGCGGCGTTGTTCACTCTCGGCAATGACATTGCCGACAAACTCCTGAGGCACCAGAATGCTCGCCCGCACAATCGGCTCGCGCATGTACTCAACGTCGGCCATATCGGGCAGTTTGGAGGGGTTCGATACGTAAATGAGGTCGCCATTTTTCATGGACAACTCGTAAACCACTGTGGGAGCAGTGGTCAGCAGATCCAGATCGTACTCGCGTTCCAGGCGCTCTTGAATGATCTCCATGTGAAGCGTGCCGAGAAAGCCCACGCGGAAACCAAAACCCAACGCATCCGAATTTTCAGGTTCATATTCCAGCGAAGCATCGTTAAGCGCCAGTTTTTCCAGCGCATCGCGAAAATCTTCATAGTCATCGGCACTGACCGTGAATATGCCCGCGTATACCTGCGGCTTGACCTTTTTAAAGCCTGGCAGCCTTGGCACATCCGGTGTTTTGGTGTGCGTGATGGTATCGCCCACCGGGGCACCGTGAATGTCTTTAATACCGGCGACAATAAAGCCTACTTCACCCGCGCGCAGAATATCGGTCTGTTTGCGCAGCGGGGTAAAAATCCCCACTTCGGTGGTATTCCAATCACGCCCTGTGGAATTGATGCGAATCTTATCGCCTTTGCGGAGCGTGCCATCGAAAAGCCGAACCAAAGAGACAACCCCAAGGTAGTTATCGAACCACGAATCGATAATAAGCGCTTGCAAGGGGGCATCAGGATCACCTTTGGGAGGTGGAATATCGCGCACTAGGCGTTCTAACAGCTCGTCGATGCCGATCCCGCTTTTCGCCGAGACTTGGCAGGCATCGGTGGCATCAATACCGATAATCTCTTCGACTTCCTGGGCCACTCTGTCGGGATCGGCTTGGGGTAAGTCAATTTTATTGAGCACCGGCAAGACTTCCAGGCCTTGCTCAACGGCGGTATAGCAGTTGGCAACCGACTGTGCTTCAACCCCTTGGGCAGCATCAACAACCAACAGCGCCCCTTCGCAAGCGTACAGCGAGCGAGACACTTCATAAGAAAAATCAACGTGTCCGGGCGTATCGATGAAGTTGAGCTGGTAGACCTGACCGTCGGGCGCAGTGTAGTCCAAGGTAACCGACTGAGCCTTGATGGTGATGCCACGTTCACGCTCGATATCCATGGAATCAAGCACTTGCTCTTTCAATTCACGCTCGGTTAAACCACCGCAGGTTTGAATCAACCGGTCTGACAGCGTGGATTTGCCGTGATCGATATGCGCGATGATAGAGAAGTTTCTGATATGCTTGATTTTACTAACGTTTTCTTGGGTCATTAGCCGTTTTTATCCGGTATATGTACGCAACCATGTACGGTTAAAAATATTGCCTTGGTATACGCAGTAGAAATTTGACGCCATTGTACCGTTACGAGGGGCCAGGTGCTATGTGCAAAAAAAACGGGCAAAAAAACGACAGCCCGCTGATTTAAGCGGGCTGCCGGTAGCAAGGCGAGACTCAGTTATTCAAAGCGCAGTGCCACGAAGAGCGAACGTCCGTCGCGATAAAGGCGTAGCGGAATAGCTCGATCCGTGGGCAGCTCTTCCACAATACGGCGTAACTCTTCGGGCGACGACAGGCTACGGTGATCTATGCTCACCAGTATATCGCCTGCACGAAGCCCCGCGCGAGCCCCCACGCTATCCGGTTCAACTTCACGAACGACCACTCCGCCCTGTAGGTCAAGCTGCTCACGGGTGGCTTGGTCAAGTTCAGCGACCGAGACGCCTAAGCGCACCTGGCTATCGCTCCGCGACGCGGTAGGCTGTCCAGCGGTATCAGGCCAGCTGCCCAGCTCTATCGCTTCGCTGAGCTCTTCGCCATTACGCATCAGACGCAAGTCTACTTCATCGCCTGGGGCTACCCGGCCGATCAGACGCGGTAGGCTGCTCGAGCGATCCACGGCTTCACCGTTAACTTCTAAAATAACGTCGCCCGCTTGCAAACCACCTTTCGCCGCTGGGCCTTCAGGGTCTAGATCGGCAATCAGTGCACCTTCGGCTTCTTCCATGCCAAATGATTCGGCCAAGTCACGAGATACCGGCTGGATCATCACCCCAAGCCAGCCACGATTAACGCGCCCGTCTTCGCGCAGTTGGTCAGCCACATCCATCGCCACATTGATGGGAATGGCGAACGAAACGCCCATGAAGCCGCCACTACGCGTGAAAATTTGCGAGTTAATACCAATCACTTCGCCATCTAAATTAAACAGCGGCCCACCTGAGTTACCAGGGTTGATCGCCACATCGGTTTGAATAAACGGCACGTAAGCATCCCGCGGCAAGGTGCGGTTAATCGCACTGACAATGCCGGCGGTAACCGAATGATCAAAACCAAAGGGCGAGCCTATCGCCGCGACCCACTCGCCAACGCGAAGCGCATCTGAATCGCCTAACTCCAGCGTAGGCAGACCCTCGGCATCGACTTTCAACAGTGCCACATCGGTTTGCGGGTCGCTGCCGATAAGTTCGGCGTTCAACTCGCGCCGATCATTCAAACGCACAAGAATTTCATCGGCATTTTGTACGACATGCGCATTGGTAAGCACGTAGCCATCTTCGCTGATGATGAACCCAGAGCCCAGCGATTGACGTTCTTCGCTACGTCCTGGCCCACCTCCGGGTGGCGCAGGGAAACTATCACCAAAAAAATGACGGAAAATCTCGGGTATTTCTTGCCCGCCGAAACGATCGAAGGAGGATCCACCACGCTGTACAGTGCGACTGGTGGAAATGTTCACCACCCCAGGTGCGGCCTCCTCAACGAGGTCGGTAAAGTCCGGCAGGCTTTGTGCGTGGGCACTTTGCCCCAGGCACAGCAGCAAAACCAAGCAGACCCATAGCGAAGAGGGAAACAGTAAGCGCTTCATGCAATAACTCCTACTCAAGACACCATAAAAACATGTCATTACGGCTCGAGATGAGCCATCGTCATTATGCGTCAACCAACCGTGGACGAAAGTACTCCGCGCGTCGACCTAACGCATATTTAAGGCCCAGCATGCTACTGATCAAGAGACCGAAGAAAAGACTGGGCGCAAGCCAAACCGCATCACTCAAGGCGTCCCCCACACCCGCACCCGCCAGCGCAATTAACAGTGGCAGCCCATAAATCAACCATGTTAACCGCGTGATAGTGGCTTTCTGCATGACCAGCGTTACCTCGCTGTTCAATGCGGGCGATGTCTTATCTTTGTAAGACAGCGGCGTATCGACCTTCAACTGCCAGGGGTTCCTGCGCGCCAGGAGTCCCGCCCCACAGCCCTGCCCCTTGGCGCATTGTGTGCAGCCAGGCGAGGCGATCACCTCGACGACAACCCCCTGGGTGCGGTAACCCACAACGCGCCCTTGACGTTGAACAACTTGCTCACCCGTTGTTGCCGACACGTCACTTACCTCCCTACTGACCTTTTAAATACGACCCTATCTAGGGGGTAGTCAGCATCATCCTCGCATGTATATAAAAAAGGACGTTGAAATAGAGAGCCCCTCTTTTTCAACGTCCATTTGCATCTTGCCCTATTAGCGATTCGCCGTGACGAATCAGCGCTGCCCGAGGGGTTCAGTCACACCAAAGGAGCGCATCGATGAGTCGCTCTGGCTTCCTGTGAAGCCTTGTTGTTGCTCAAGGTAAGACTGAAGGAAGCGTAGTTGCTCAACGTCAATACGCGTGCCTTGCTGAGCCGATACGCCTTGCTGCGCGCCAGTGCCTGAAAACCCGCCTTCACTCACGTTCATCAGACCGCCTCTCGAGGCTTGCCCGTTCACCCGGAAAGGCGTTTGTTCAAACATTGGCATGTTGTCGGCTTGGGGGGCCACTGTCGTTTGGCCATTGGTCGCGTTGAGCGTTGAAGTCAGATTGACAGGCTGAACCTGATTTGACGTAGCGGGCGCCGTGTTTGACGCAACACCACCACCCTGCTCGGTGGATCCCGTACCCGCATTGTTGCCGAAGAACTGTACGCCCGTAATGACCATAAGCGATACCGCAGCGGCAACCCCCGCACCGCGAACAAATGACACGCTTCCAGTGCGAGCGGGTACAGCGTCATCCAAGGTTGGGGCTGGCTCACCTTGCAAACGGGCCATGATACCGGCAGACAGATCAGCGGTTACATCGACTCCCCGCTCACGCTGCATCATGCTTCGAGCCAAATGGTAACGTCGCCAAGTATCAGCGGCGTCGTCATCATCCGGTAGTGCCTTCAACACTCGGCGCAATTCTAGCTCGTCACTTTCGCTATCCATTAATACCGAAAGTGATTCCCGTGTGTTTTGACTCATACTTCACACCCTCACACTGTTAAAAGGAGCGCTGATGGCCATCGCTAGCTGTTGCCTTTGCGCTGGCATTCACCGGCAGCTCCACAGGCCAAGCCTTGGCAGACCACTTCGCCACGGTGCAAACAACACCTTTAATCGTTCATTGATCGCCATATCGTTAAGCCGAAGAGCCTATCAAGACAGCGCTAAAATAAAGCTACGTTAATGACAGCTTTCAAAGCTTCTCATTGAAACGTAATGGCTTTGACGGTGATGCCACCAAACAGTTCACGGTGACCGATAGTTTTTCACCATTACGTCCTAACGCACTTCCATTGACCACTAATCTTCGCGACTGTTCCGTGCTGTCGTCACCAGAGGGCGAATATGCTCGTCAACGGCTTCGCGAGCCCGGAAAATACGCGAACGCACCGTGCCAACGGGGCACTGCATCACCTGCGCGATATCTTCATAAGCTAGCCCATCCAACTCGCGAAGCGTGATCGCAGTGCGCAAATCATCAGGCAATTTTTCGATCGCCTCATAAACGGCGGCTTCCAACTGATCACGAGCAATAGCCGCTTCGGGTGATTCGGCATCGGCTAAGCGACCGCTTTGGTCAACGATTTCAGCATCGACGATATCCAGGTCACTGCCCGGAGGGCGACGTCCGCGGGACACTAGATGATTTTTTGCCGTGTTGATCGCGATTCGATACATCCATGTATAAAAAGCACTTTCGGCGCGAAACTTGCCTAGCGCGCGGTAGGCTTTGATGAAGGCTTCCTGCGCGACATCTTGAACCTCGGCATGGTCATGAACATAGCGCCCAATTAAGCCAATAATCTTGTGCTGGTATTTTTTTACCAGCAAATCAAATGCGCGTGTATCGCCTTTTTGGGCACGTTCAACGAGCTGTTGATCTGTTTCACGAGTGCCCATTACACGCTCCTCTCGCTCGGATAGTCATCACCGAGCGCAACTCTTCCTTTAGACCCGATACACTGGGCGTTAACAGCAAGCAACATAGTGTCCCTTGGGCATTGGTTAATCATACGAATAACATAAAAAGGCAGTGTAAACGTGAATGCCTATGGTTGGTTAAGTGTTACGCGTTCTGCTCGGCGCATCAAGCGTTTACCCCCTTGAGCAAAACCCAGCGGCTGACTTCTTGTCTTACCGTTAAGTTCCACAACAATTGATTTTTACTACGCCGACAAGCGATAGTAGGGCTCTTGATTCGCCCATTACGCACGCACAGGTAGCACAATGTCAGATCAGCAGGTCAACAACCTCAACGTCCTCGCTCAGGACGTGCTTACTACCCCCGAAGCCCTTAAGCAAGATGTACCGCTTACCGAGGCTGCCGAGCGCACCGTCATTGAGGGCCGCCAAACCATCCAGCGCATCCTGGACGGTAGTGATCCGCGCTTACTCATGGTGGTTGGCCCTTGCTCCATTCATGATGTCGACGCCGCCTTAGATTATGCCAAGCGGCTTCGCGCGCTGGCGGATCAAGTCAGCGAAAGCCTTTATATCGTGATGCGGGTTTATTTCGAAAAACCCCGCACCACGGTGGGCTGGAAAGGCTTAATTAATGATCCCCACATTAACGACTCGTTCGAGATCGACGAAGGCCTGCATATCGCCCGCAAGTTGCTGGTTGACCTGGCTGAGATCGGTCTACCGCTGGCTACAGAGGCGCTCGATCCGATCTCACCGCAGTACCTTCAAGACTGTATTAGCTGGTCGGCCATCGGGGCGCGTACCACTGAGTCGCAAACGCACCGCGAAATGGCGTCAGGCCTGTCTTCCCCCGTCGGGTTCAAGAACGGCACTGACGGCAGCCTGGACGTGGCCATCAATGCGCTACAATCCGTTGCCCATCCACATAACTTTCTCGGCATCAACCAGTCGGGTCAAGTGGCCATCATCCGCACTCGCGGCAACGGCTATGGGCACGTCGTACTACGTGGCGGCAACGGCAAGCCCAACTACGACAGCGTCAGCGTTGCCCTGGCCGAGCAAGAACTGAAAAAAGCCAATCTTTCCGCCAATATTATGATTGACTGCTCTCACGCCAACTCGAACAAAGACCCTGCGCTTCAGCCGCTCGTCCTTGAGAATGTGACCAACCAAATATTGGAAGGCAACACCTCTATTATCGGCCTAATGGTGGAATCCAACCTGGGATGGGGCAACCAAAAAGTCCCCAACGACCTTAAAGACCTTCAATATGGCGTTTCCATCACCGATGCTTGTATCGATTGGGACACCACCGTTAAAGCCTTTACCCGCATGAACGAAAAGCTCGCACCCGCACTGGCAAAGCGTAGCCAGGCATAACCCCGCTAGCCCACTGCAGTGCAGTGGGCTTTTTCACCTCGCCTAACCGATTTCTCGCCGAAACGGCGGCAATGCATCTAACAGTGCTTGCCCGTATCGCCGCGTAAGGACGCGCCTATCCAGCAGGGTAATCGTGCCTGTATCGCTCTCCTTACGGATCAGGCGACCGCAGGCTTGAACCAGCTTGATCGATGCGTCCGGCACACTGATACGCATAAACGGATTGCCGCCCTGGCTCTCAATCCACTCGGCGAGGGTCGCCCCCACCGGGTCATCGGGCACCGCAAACGGCAGCCGCGTAATCACCACGTGGGTCAGGTAATCCCCCGGTAAATCGATACCTTCAGCAAAACTTGCCAAGCCGAAAATAATACTACCCTTGCCGCTATCCACTGCGGCGCGATGCTGCTCAATCAACTCGCGCTTGGGTAACGCATCCTGGGCCAGTACGCGCGCTTTTAGCGTGGCACTGAGTGCTTTTTCAACGCCGCGCAGTTGTGCCCGTGATGAGAACAGCACCAGCGCCGCCTCTCGATCCGCTAGTTGCGTCACAAAATCGACGATAGCCTTTTCATGGGCCTCACGATCACTCGGGTCGGTGGCTTCTTTGGGTACGCTCAGTACCGCATTGGCATAATCAAACGGGCTGGGCAGTGCTTGATAACGATAGCGATTGGCGAGCCCAGCTCGCTCTTGAAGTCGCTCGAAGCGACCCAGGGCGGTCAACGTTGCCGACGTGACGACCGCCCCATGGCAGCGCCCCCAAAGATGCTTAGCCAGTGTATGTGCAGCCGACACCGGGCTCGCCGAAAACTCGATTTCCGGCTCACCCGACACACGGCTCAACGTGATCCATCGCGCACTCGGCGGATTATTCGGCGCATCGTGTTCGCTAAAGGCTTGCCACAGTGAGTGAGCGTCCAGCGCTCGACCGTGAAGTAGCGCCACCAGCGGTAACCAAGCCTCGGCCTGTTCGCGCTCCAAACCGGTTTGCTTATCCGGATCGAGGCTTTCACGCAAAATATCACTGATGCTTTCAAGATGACGCGACAGCGTCGCAAACATGACCAGCAATTGTTCAGCTTGTTCGCGCAGCGCGTCGGGGATCTGACCTTTTTCAAAGCGCGACTGGAGTGTGTTCTCTTCATCAGCCAAGCCATTCGAGCGTCCCGCCAGTTGATGGCCCGTACTAAATAAATCCCCTAAAGCAGGCTCTAAGGTATGGATAAGCTCAGGCAGGCCAGCCAATAGCCGAGCAATTGTCGGTTGCACAGCAAGCCCCTGATTTAAATCAGTTAAGCTGCTTTTGAGGGTTTTTAACCAGCGTAGGCAACCGTTGACTGCAAAGCGATGGGCAAAATGCGAAAGCGCTTTATCGGGCAGGTGATGACCTTCGTCAAACACAAAGATGCAGTCGGCCGGGTCAGGTAAAATCGCCCCGCCGCCCAGCGCCAGATCGGCCAATACGAGATCATGGTTAGCGACAATAACGTCGGCGTTTTCCAGTTCCCGGCGGGAGCGGAAAAACGCACAGGCGCCAAAATGACCGCAGCGCCGGCCGGTACATTGGCGATGATCGACGGTCAAGCGCCGCCAGTGGGCATCGTCAATGGCATGCGGCCAGTTATCGCGGTCACCTTCCCACTCGCCCTGCCCGTAAGCCTCGGCCATATCGCTGGCAATCACGCTAAAGTCACTACTTTGAGCCTGCAGGGACTGCTCGAATAACGACAGCGTAGGATTCGGCTCAACGCCTTCCAGTGCCTGATCCAAGCGTGCCACGCACACATAACGCCCGCGACCTTTGGCCAATGCGTAGCGAAATGCCAGCCCACTGTGGCTCGCCAGGGACGGCAGGTCTTGATTGAGCACCTGCTCCTGTAGCGCTACCGTGGCGGTCGAAACTATCAGCCGCTTGCCCCGCGCTTTGGCGATGGGCAGAGCGGCAATTAGATAGGCCAGCGTTTTACCCGTTCCAGTTCCCGCCTCAAGCACGCAGACATGCTGGTCACTGGTGCGTTTGCCGTCGTTATCGCTTTCGATATCGCCCAGCGTACGGGCAATCTCGGCGATCATCAGCCGCTGTCCGTAGCGTGGTGTTAACTCAAGCGTTTCCACCACGCGACGGTAGGCTTCCTGAATCTCGCTTTTTAAGGCGTTATCCAGCATGCGCGTTACAGCATGCCTTCCGGCGGATGTTCGCAGGGCAGCTTGTCGTTGATGTAGCGCTCGATCTCCGGCAGGGAGAACGCGTCTTCTTCACCCACAAAGCTGATAGATACGCCTTTGGCGCCCGCCCGACCGGTACGTCCAATGCGATGCACGTAATCTTCCGGATCTTCCGGCAAGGTGTAATTGATGACGTGGCTGACGTCTTCAATATGAATCCCTCGGCCTGCAACGTCGGTGGCGACCAGCACTTGAATCTCGCCTTCGCGGAAGCTTTCCAGGGTCTTGATACGCTGATTTTGCGGCACATCACCCGATAGCATGGCAACGCTCACACCGGCTTTTTTAAGCAGGTCATCCAATTTGCGCACCAGGTCGCGGCGGTTACCAAACACCATTACGCGCTCAAAACTTTCCTGCTCTAACAAATTGACCAGCAGTCGCTGCTTGTCATCGTCAGACACCATATAGACGCGCTGATCAATATCGGCCTGGTTCTCAACGGTCACTTCAATCTCGACGTGGGCCGGATCAAGCGTCCACTGGCTGGCCAGATTGAGAATGTCATCGGTGAAGGTGGCCGAGAAGAGGAACGTCTGACGCTCTTCTTTCTTGGGCGTATAGCGAATAATCCGCTTAACGTCGGGGATAAAGCCCATCGATAGCATGCGATCGGCTTCATCCAACACCAGCACTTCAACCTCTGACAGGTCGATATCGCGCTTCTGATGGAAATCGAGCAGGCGACCGGGCGTGGCCACCAAGATATCGATCTTTTTGCCCAGGCTGTCGCGCTGTTTCTGGTAATCCATCCCGCCGACAACGCTGGCGACGTTGAGCTTGGTGAAACGCGCCAGGGCCTTGGCGTCTTTCTCGATCTGCAAGGCCAGCTCGCGGGTAGGCGCAATAATCAGCGCGCGAGGGGCACCTGATTTCTGGCCATCCGGCGTTGGCTCCTCCAGAAAATACGCCAGCGCGGAAATCAAAAACGCGGCGGTTTTACCCGTGCCGGTTTGGGCCTTGCCGACAATATCGCCGCCCAGCAACGTTTGGCGCAGCGCCTCTGCTTGTATGGGCGTGCAGTATTCAAACCCTTGGGCATGAATAGCGCGCATTAACGGCAGCGGCAGATCAAAGTCATGAAAGCGCCATTTGCCGGCCACGGCAGGCACCTGAAACTGACGAAGATCCCAATTTGACTGACGGCGACGCGGTTTCCGACGGCGGCGTTTAGGCTTGCGGTTCTGGGCCGATGCTGTGGTCTGTTCCGACTCGCTCATAGGCTGTGTATCTGTCCATTGCTGTGGATGTTAGGCATCACGAAGTGCGCATTGTACCAGGGCTTGGCGATAAGAGCGCGCCCTGCTGTCGAAGGAGTGCAGTAGGCTGTTAGAATACGACCATATTTGATCCAAGGAGCGCGATATGACGCGTAAAAAAAAGACCCGCTCAATAGCGGATAAAGTAACCATCCGCACGGGTCGGCGTAAAGACTATAAAAAGTGGCGCCATGATAACCCCGACCAGGTGACGTCATCACGCCGTTTTGTGGCAAAAAAGCAGCAGCAACGCAAATTACAGGCCGTGCGCAAACTGGCTCGCCAGCAAAGCGGGCAGGATATTAAAATTCACCCGGACAAAGACACCGATAACCCCGGAGATCGTTCGTGATGCGTCTGGTTTCTTTTAACATCAACGGCATACGTGCACGGCTGCATCAATTGCAGGCCCTGGTTGATACCCAGAAGCCCGATGTTATCGGCCTGCAGGAAACCAAGGTTCAAGATAGCGAGTTTCCGCTCGCCGATGTGGAAGCGATGGGCTACCACGTCTTTTATTTTGGCCAGAAGGGTCACTATGGCGTGGCGTTAATGTGCCGCCAAAAACCCCAAGCGGTATTTTACGGCTTTCCTGACGACGAAGAAGATGCGCAACGGCGCATGATTGGCGTCACGCTACTAGCCGACGACGGCCAACCGGTTACCGTTTGGAACGGCTATTTCCCGCAGGGTGAAAACGTTACTCACCCGACCAAGTTTCCTCACAAAGAGCGGTTTTACGACCAACTATCTCGGCTGCTTAATGAGCAGCACCGCCCTGATGAGCGAATCGCGATTATGGGCGATTTTAACATCTCTCCCCAAGATCAGGATATCGGCATTGGCGAAGCCAACCGTAAACGCTGGCTGCGCGAAGGCAAAACCAGCTTTCAACCCGTTGAGCGTGAATGGCTGGAGGGCATTAAAGCCTGGGGGTTAAGCGATAGCTACCGGCTTTGCCACCCCGATAACCAGGAATGGTTCAGTTGGTTCGATTATCGCTCTAAAGGCTTCGACCGCGAACCTAAGCGGGGGCTGCGCATTGACTATATCCTGGTTTCCCAGCCGCTGGCTGAATGCGTTACCGCTGCTGGGATAGACTACGCGCTTCGGGGCATGCAGCGGCCGTCCGATCACGCCCCCACATGGAGCGATTTTACCCTTACGCTGGTATCTTCGGACTAAGCACCGGGTCTATGACGCACTCAGCGTATTCTCGTCATAACGAATAGCGCGGCGACTGCGCTAGCGTCGCCAGCCACTCAGCGGCTTGCTCATCTCCCAGCGCTTGGGCGCGCGTGAAGGCTTGCTCGGCGCGCTCGTCTTGCCCCCAGGTATAGGCCAATTGGCCGTACCTCCGCCAATCATCGGCTTGCTGACTGATTCTGGCCAATGCCTGCCAAGCAGCCAGCGCTTGGCTTTTATCGCGGGCCTGCTGCCAGGCGTTGGCCAGCAGGCGCAGCGTGGTTTCATTACGCACCACGTCACCCTCGGCTAACCAGTGCTCTAAATATTCCGCCGCTCTGGCGGGGGTACCGCCCGCCATATGCAGCCGCACCAGCTGCCAGCGGTCATGATCCACATCGAGTTTGCCCAGCCGCCATGCCGTATCCCATAGCGCCGCCGCAACGCCCGGCTGGCCTGACTGCTGAGCAAGCGCGGCGGCTTGCCGCCAATTATTTGCTTCACTCTTCGCGCCCAGGCCTTGCAACAATAAATCAAGCGCCCGATCGGTTTGCTGAGTGCGCTGATAAATCGCCAGCGCCAGGGTACGCTGAGTTTCATTCAGCGCTGAGGATTCGCCAATGCTGGAGGCTAGTGACTCTGCTGCCGCTTTCCAACGCTGGTCGCTGGCTAACCAACGGGTTAATTTCCAGCGCTCTTCGCTGTCGTCCTCCCCGCCCTTTTGGCGCAGCCACTCGGCGAGTAGATTGCTCGCTTGGGGTGATTGGCCCGCCGCGCGGCGCAACGACGCCTCTTGTTTTAACCAGCGCCTGGCCTGGGCACGCTCTTCACCGCTTAACGCTCGTGCCTGTGCCAGACGGTCGGCGGCCTCGCCAGGCTGGCCTTGTCGGGCCAGCGCACCAGCCGCAAGCTGCTGATAAAGAGCGCTCGCCCAACGATCCGCTGTATTACCACTCTCCAGCCGCGTCGCTTGCTGAGTCGCCCGATTGACCACGCTCGCATACTGCTGGTCGCGGAGTTGCGCCTGCATGCGGTTGAGGTCTTGAATGATATCGCCCGGTAGCGCCGGACTGGCCTGCGCTAGCGACGTCCACAAACTCACCAAACAAATGCACCACCATCGACGCATGGTCATACCTCAATAAAATCGTTAACGCAGCTGAAATTCAATACGCTGAGTGGCATTACGTAGCCGGCTACTCGGCTCAAACTGCCAGCGGCCAATGGCCTCACGGGCCGCATCGTCAAACACCCGACCCGGCTGAGCATCGGTAATCCGAATCGACGACCCATCAACACTGCCGTCACGCCGAATGGTAAACGTCACCTCGACATAGCCCTCCATACCACGCCGCTGAGCACGCGCCGGATAGGTCGGATTAACCCGACTGGTCGGCGTCGCTTGCCCAACATTAACCGGCTCATTTGATTCTGCCTGCTGAACCTCGGGCGCGGCTTCACGCTTGGCATCGGACGTTTCCGTCTGGCTTTCGGTGGCCACGTCAGTTGGCGTCGGTTCCGGTTCAGGTTCGGGCTGCGGTTCAGGCTCGGGCCGCGGTTCGGGTTCAGGCGTTGCCTCGGTCAACTCCGGCAGCTCACTGTCCATCTCCACCGGCTCTTCTGGCATTTCCGGCAGCTCGACATCGGGCAATGCGATGGTGCTGTCAGCCACCGGTGGTGGCTCCGGCGTCGGCACTGGGGCCGAAGGCGCTGGCGTTGCCGCCTGATTCGCTTCCGGCGGCGGGGCTTCTTCTTGCGGCGCTTCTTCGGGCGCTTCGACCATGCTCATGGCAATGGTTTCCTCGGGCGGCTCAACCCGATCATCGGGCGGCGCGACCAACAGCGCCAACAGCCAAAACAGCCCAATGGCCAGTACCCCACCACCAACCAAGGATAATGCTTGGCGTATCATCGGCCACTCCGATTCGCCGCCACCGCCACTTGGTCGACGCCTGCCTCGTGCAAGCGATCCATTACGTCAATCAGCAGGCCTGTGGTCGACGCCCGGTCAGCCTGAATAACCACCGACCCATCGTCGCTGAGCATCCCCGCGACTTCTTCGCCTACCTGATGTGCGTCAATGGCACGTCCGTCGACCCACACCGCGCCCTCAGGCGAAACCGCAACCAACACTTGCGCATCCGGCCGGGGACTGGCCTCACTCGACTCAGGGCGGTTGATTTCAATGCCGCTTTCTTTAATAAAGCTGGTAGTGACAATAAAGAAAATCAGCATGATGAACACCACGTCCAGCATCGGCGTGAGGTTAACTTCGTTTGTATCTTCGGCGCTTTCCAGCGAACGTCGTCTACGCATCGTTTTCCTCCAGGGCCCGCGCCATTCGGTCGTGCAACCGCTGATCTTCGCGACGAATAATGTGTTCCAAACGGCTAATAAACAAAAGCCCCACCACCGCGATGGCCATGCCGGTCAGCGTGGGTAGCGTTGCGCGCGCCACACCGTCGGCCATGGCTCGCGCTTGGTGTGTATCGCTCAGCGAAAGGCTTTCAAACACCCCGATCATTCCCGTCACGGTGCCCAGTAAGCCGAAAAGCGGACACAACGCGACCAGTAGTTTTAACCAGGGCAACGGCCGACGTAGGCGCACCACCAGGTCGTCCGTCCATACATTACGCAAGGTGCGAGCACTCCAGCTTTGATGATCATCGCGCCTAGCCCAGCGGTTGATAAGCTGCCGACGCGCCGGCCGCCACGTCATGCGATAAAACCAAAAGCGTTCGATGGCCATACCAAACACCAGCAGCGCCACCACGGCCAGCACGACGAGCACCACCCCACCCGCATTCATCAGCCGCTCTACCGGCTCAAGCCAAAGGGGAACTGTCAACATATCAGGTCACCGATGGCGCATAGGGAGGCTGGTGAGCTTCCAAATGATCCGCCAGGGTCGCGCTTGCCTGCCCTTCAATAACATGAGTGAGATAGCGGCTGCGGCTGGACAGTGCAGTTTGCGCAAACAACAACGGCACGGCCGTAATCAAGCCCAACACGGTCGTCATCAGCGCCTGGCTAATCCCGCCCGCCATTAGTTGCGGATCACCCGTGCCAAACACGGTAATCGCCTGGAAAGTCACGATCATACCGGTGACCGTGCCTAACAGCCCTAGCAACGGTGCAATGGCAGCGAGCAGCTTGACGATCGGCTGACCGCGCTCCAAGCGCGGCAGTTCGGCAAGCACCGCCTCATCGAGTCGCGCCTCCAGGGCTTCCGGCGTTTGGTGCTTGTCCATGCCTTCAAAACGAAGCAGTACCCGCCCCAGGGGGTTATCGCCCTGAAGCGCATCGGGGTACTTGCGCTGGCGATTGACACGAAGACTGATCGCCAACAGGTAGCCGTACTGGAGTAACGCTACCAGCAGACCCAAGCCACCCAGCGCAACGACGATGTAGCCAACATAACCACCCTGATGAAAACGCTCCATCAAACTGGGGCGCTGGGACAGCGCATTGATCACACTGCCCTGGGTGGGGTCTACCGCCAAGACACGCCCGTTGCCTTGGTGATAATCCGCCAGATAGTCCGTCACGGTATCAGGGGTTCGCGGAAGAACCGCTAATCGGCCTTCATCGTCCTGACGAAGCAGGTCAGACTCGGTGAATGCCGCATAATCCCCTAACCGCACAATAGGCTGTGTGGTTACCTGGCCATTGGCATCGGCAACGGGCCGTTCTAAGCGCTCGGCATTGGCTGTGTGTTGAGTAAGCGTCGCCAGACTATCAACGACCTCTACTAATGCCTTCCGTTCCAGTATATCGACGTCACTAAGCCGGGGCGGCAGCGCGTCCTTATGCAGGGTTAACCAACTATCTTCACCCAGCGCGTTGCGAACCTCGCTGCTATGCGTATTCAGTGCACTCAGCAGGTTGCGTAGCGTCTCGCCCTGCTCAGACTGGCGATCCGAGAGTCGCTCCGACTCAACCGCCTGAGCCGCTGACTGGGCTTCTAGCGCTTCATGCTTGTCTTGCGCGATTTGCTGGCGTTGGCGCGCTTCCTCAAGCGCGTCCTCCATAGCTGACTGATCATCCAACAGGTTGATCAGCCGCTGCTGATCGCGAATTTCGGCAGCTTGCCGGGCGTCGCGCAGCGAGGTGACCTCGTCAGACTGGGCGCTGGCAAGCGGGCTTAAACTCACCAGGCTGACCAGCAACCCTGCGGTCAAACGACGATTACCCTTTGTGAAGGCACGCATCATGGCTGACCTCCTTGACCTTCAGAGACAGCAATAGACAAAGGCAGCGTTAGCAGCTCTGGTGCTCGCTGATCTTCCGCCATGCGCAACCCGTTGCGCACCTCCTGAACGTGAGCGGCACTAAGCGGCAACCACTCACGGCGCTGGGCATCCCATACGCCGCCCTGGCGGCCGTCGGGGGTCAGGTAGTAAAATCCGATGCGTCCGATGCGCAAGAAATCCACTTCCAACTGTTGATCATCAGCTAACTGCAAACGCCCTTGCCAGGTATCCATCTCACGGCCATAAGCTAACTCCGTGCGCCAGATGTCGAGCATACCTTCGATGCGCTCGGCAGGCTCCGCTGCCTGGTCGTTTTTCAGCGTTTCAATGCGGGCTAGCCGCTGGTCTTGTAGAAACGGCAGGTCGCGCTCGATCCATTGGGTCAATTGCATCTGCATGTTTTGCTCGATATCGGGCAACGCCGCGCGGGTATCGGCTAGCGTGTTCAGGGCCGACGATAACCGGGCCAGGCGCTCGGCCTCCTTGGCTAACTTGGCGGTGAGGGTGGCGTTCTGAGACTCAAGCTGACGCGTATCGCGCTCACGTTCGCGTAGCTCTTCCAGGGCCGCCCGCGTTTGCTCGTCGGCGCTATCTATTTGCTGCTGAAGCTCTGCTTGAAGCTGCTGGGCCTCGACACTTTGGCTGGCTTGTTCGAGCGTCTCATCACTTGCCATTAGCGAACTGCTGGCCAGCAGGCACGCTAACCAGCCGCCACGCAGGGCAAAGAAAGGCTTATTCAGCACATCGACTCTCCGTCACTGATCACTGGCAGTCGCACTGCCTCTATATAGGACACTTCAAATATAAGAACGATTTGCGTTTCATATTGGCTGCGCATAGCCTACCACTCACAAAATAAATGACAATATTTATCATTAGCGTTTAAACAAATTTAGCTTGCTACAAACCAGAACGGGAGCCCTAGGGCTCCCGTCGCTACCTTCATCAACTGTTAGTTATTAGCTAACGTCAAAGTGTCCAATGTACTCTGCTAATTTACCACTATGTGCTCTTTCGTCAGCGGTGCTAGCGGAAGCTGCTCAGCCTCTTCACGAGTCACCCATCTCGCTTCGGCTATTTCAGCAGCCGCCTCGACCGGCTCGTCAACCACAATACTAAACAGATGGGCCTCCACCGTCATTCCCGGCTCATTGGCAGCTTGAGCGGTGCGTATGCCCAACGGAGACAGTTGATCGCTATTCACACTTAAGCCCAACTCCTCCTTTAGCTCACGGCATAGCGCCTCTAGCGCGCCCTCCCCTGCATCGATCTTGCCGCCTGGCTGCATATAAAAAGACGTATTTTCCTTACGCACTAACAACAAGCGACCGGCAGAATCACTCACCACGGCAGCCGCTATTTTCAATACGTTAGTTGCGTTGCCTGACATACTTCCCTCCTTGGAGCACATACATCTCTCTATCCACCAAGACTCATGGCGATATTAGAACGCCCAATCGTCGTCTTCAGTGGCGACGGCTGTGCCGATCACATAGGAAGACCCTGACCCCGAGAAGAAATCATGGTTTTCATCGGCATTAGGCGACAGTGCCGCCATGATCGTCGGGTCGACATCCGTCACACTGCTGGGGAAAAGCGGCTCAAACCCTAGGTTCATCAGCGCCTTGTTAGCGTTGTAGTGGAGGAACTTCTTAACGTCCTCGGTCAGGCCTACTTCGTCGTAAAGCGACTCTGTATAGCGGACTTCGTTGTCGTAAAGCTCAAGCAGCAGCTCGTAGGCATAATCTTTGACTTCCTGCTGCCGCTCCGGCGTTGCCTCGGCCAGATCCTGCTGAAACTTATAGCCAATGTAATAACCGTGAACGGCTTCATCGCGAATGATCAAGCGAATCAAGTCTGCCGTATTGGTCAGTTTCGCATGGCTGGACCAGTACATCGGCAGATAGAAGCCGGAATAGAACAGGAACGACTCCAGGAACACGCTAGCCACCTTGCGCATCAACGGGTCGTCCGAACGATAGCGGCCGAGAATCAGCTCTGATTTCGCCTGCAGCGTGGGATTTTCTTCACTCCAGCGAAAGGCATCATCAACATCGCGGGTGGTGCACAGCGTCGAGAAGATCGAGCTGTACGAGCGCGCATGGACAGACTCCATAAAGGCGATATTGGTATACACCGCTTCTTCATGGGGCGTGCGCGCGTCCTCCATGAGCACGGGAGCGCCCACGCTACTCTGGATGGTATCCAGCAGCGTCAGCCCCGTGAACACGCGGATGGTCAGCTGTTTTTCCGTTTCGGTCAGCGTATTCCATGACTGGATATCATTCGACAGCGGGACTTTTTCCGGCAGCCAGAAATTACTGGTAAGACGGTTCCACACTTCTAGATCTTTATCATCCTGAAGCCGGTTCCAGTTAATCGCGTCAACCCGCGATAAACGTTGCATGGTGTTCATAGTGTCAATCTCTTCAAAGTCGTCAAACGCCTAGAGCGTGCAGGAAACGCAGCCTTCCACCTCGGTACCTTCCAATGCAGTCTGGCGCAGGCGGATGTAGTAGAGCGTTTTAATACCCTTCCGCCAGGCGTAAATCTGCGCTTTGTTGATATCCCGTGTGGTAGCGGTATCCGGGAAGAACAGCGTGAGCGACAGCCCCTGGTCGACGTGCTTGGACGCTTCGGCGTAGGTATCGATAATTTTTTCAGGGCCGATTTCGTAGGCGTCCTGAAAGTAATCAAAGTTGGCTTCATTAAGGAACGGCGCCGGGTAGTAAACCCGTCCCAATTTGCCTTCTTTGCGAATTTCGATCTTGGCCGCGACCGGATGGATGCTCGACGTTGAGTGATTGATATAAGAAATCGACCCCGTCGGCGGCACCGCCTGCAGGTTACGGTTATACAGCCCGTGCGCCATCACGCTGGCTTTCAACTCTTGCCAGTCCTGCTGGGTTGGCAAGGCAATACCGCTGCGCTCAAAAAGCCCACGCACTTTTTCGGTGCGCGGCTCCCAGGCGTGATCGGTATACTGATTGAAGAACTCGCCCGATGCATAGGTCGAGTCGGCAAAGCCTGCAAAGGTATCACCGTGCTCAATCGCCAAGCGATTTGACGCACGCAGCGCGTGAAAGGCAATGCAATAGAAATACAGGTTGGTAAAGTCCAACCCCTCATCAGAACCGTAATAGATATGCTCGCGCGCCAAAAAGCCGTGCAGGTTCATTTGTCCTAAACCAATCGCGCGGGACTTGGCATTGCCCTCGGCAATTGAGGGGACGCTGCTCAAATTGCTCATTTCCGAGACGGCCGTCAGGCCACGAATCGCTACGTCCACGCTGGTGCCGATATCGCCCGAGTCCATCACCTTGGCAATATTCATGGAACCCAGGTTGCAGGAGATATCCTGGCCGACATGCCGGTAGCCGAGGTCTTCGTCGTAATCCGTCGGCGTGTTCACCTGGAGAATCTCGGAGCACAGGTTACTCATGTTGATACGCCCGGCGATGGGATTGGCCCGGTTCACCGTATCTTCAAACATGATGTAGGGATAACCGGACTCGAACTGCAGCTCGGCCAAGGTCTGGAAGAAAGCACGCGCGTTGATCTTCTGCTTACGGATGCGCGCATCCGCCACCATCTCGTGATATTTCTCGGTCACGCTGATATCACCAAACGGCACGCCGTACACCCGCTCGACGTCATAGGGCGAGAACAGGTACATGTCTTCGTTGCGCTTGGCCAGCTCAAAGGTGATATCGGGAATCGTCACCCCGAGCGAGAGCGTCTTGATACGGATTTTCTCGTCGGCGTTTTCACGCTTGGTATCCAGGAAGCGCAGGATATCCGGGTGGTGGGCATTCAAGTATACGGCGCCAGCACCCTGGCGCGCGCCCAGCTGATTGGCGTAGGAAAACGCATCCTCGAGCAACTTCATGATCGGGATAATGCCCGACGACTGGTTTTCAATGCGCTTGATCGGGGCACCCGACTCGCGAATGTTGCTGAGCAGGAAGGCAACGCCGCCGCCACGCTTGGAAAGCTGGAGCGCCGAGTTGATGGAGCGGCCAATGGACTCCATGTTGTCTTCGATACGCAGCAGGAAGCAGGACACCAGCTCGCCGCGCTGCTGTTTGCCACAGTTCAGAAAGGTCGGGGTTGCCGGCTGGAAACGACCGCTGATGATTTCATCGACCAGCGACCTGGCAAGCGTCTCGTTACCCCGCGCCAACGAAAGCGCGACCATGCAGACACGGTCTTCGTAGCGCTCCAGGTAACGCTTGCCATCAAAGGTCTTCAGCGTGTAGCTGGTGTAATACTTGAAGGCACCCAGAAAACTCGGGAACCGGAACTTGTACGCATAAGCCTGCTCGAAAAGCGCCTTCACGAAGGCAAAGTCATACTGCTTAAGCGTCCCTGCTTCGTAGTACTGCTCCTCGACCAGGTAATCGAGCTTCTCTTCGAGCGAGTGGAAAAACACCGTGTTCTGATTAACGTGCTGCAGGAAGTACTGACGCGCGGCTTCGCGGTCTTTATCCAGCTGCAGCTCACCGTTGGCACCGTAAAGGTTCAGCATGGCGTTCAGCGCATGGTAGTCCATCGTGCGCCCATCGCTTGTCGCCGCAGGCCGTTTCGTTTCAGCTACGTCTTTCGAGGCTAAGGTTGTCGTTTCCAAAACTCTTCTACTCCTTCGCGAACTTTGGCGACATCTTCGTCGGTGCCAAACAGTTCGAATCGATAAAGCAACGGCACGTGGCACTTTTCCGCAATAATGCGGCCCGCCAAACCGAACGCATCGCCAAAATTGGTGTTACCCGCTGCAATCACCCCGCGTATCAGGTGGCGATTGTGCTCGTCATTAAGAAACCGGATCACCTGGCCTGGCACGGCCCCTTTTGCCTGACCGCCCCCGTAGGTGGGGGTGACCAATATGTAGGGGCGGTCAACCTGCAGTAAGGGCTCGTCGCGATTGAGCGGCAACCGCTGGGCGGCCAAGCCTACTTTTTCAATAAACCGGTGGGTATTGCCTGACTTGGTGGAAAAGTACACCAAATTGCCGACCATGGAGGATGTGCGTCCATTCGCCAGCATGAGTGGCTTACGCCAGGGCTTGAATGCGATCTGGACGGAAGCCCGACCAGTGATCCTCGCCGGCGACGACTACAGGTAGCTGACGGTACCCCAGCGCTTCGACTTCTTCCTGAGCGCCCGATTCAGCCGTGATATCGATCACGGTGTATTCAAGTCCCTGCTTGTCCAGCGCGCGGTAGGTAGCGGTGCATTGAACACAAGCTGGCTTGCTATAAATCTGAATTTCCATGGCTATTCCCCTTTTCATAGCGGCTTTTTTCGGGTAGGGCACATCTTGTGCCCTACCCCTCTAGAAGATACAACGCATACTATATATAGCCCAATAGAAAATCAATTCAAGCATATGTGGTATTTTTCATCCACAGGATATTGACAGCTAATGCCCAACGCTATCCCATACATAAAAAAAAACCGCCCACTAAAGAGTGGGCGGTTTTATCACAGCGCCATGAACAGGCGCGGCTAGCGGATCATCGCAATATTAACTGATCGCAGCTTGGTAACGACGCTCAACATCTTCCCAGTTGATGACGTTGAAGAAAGCAGATACGTAGTCGGGACGCTTATTTTGGTACTTGAGATAGTACGCATGTTCCCAGACATCCAAGCCCAGAACCGGCGTGTTACCGTGCATTAACGGGCTATCCTGGTTCAGGGTATTCTCAACTACCAGCTTTTTCTCAGGCGTGACGGACAACCAAGCCCAGCCACTGCCGAAACGGCCAAGCGCTGCTTTTTTGAAAGCCTCCTGGAAAGCTTCAAAACCACCAAGCTCAGCATCAATAGCTTTCGCGACGCCACCTTGGGGTTGACCACCGCCGTTGGGCGACATCATTTGCCAGAACATAGAGTGGTTGGCATGACCGCCACCGTTGTTGATGACAGGCTGACGCTTGTCTTCCGGAACGCGATCCAGGTTAGCCACTAGCTCTTCGACCGGAACGTCCTCTAACCCGGTGCCTTCTAGTGCGCCGTTCAGGTTGGTGACGTAAGTGTTGTGGTGACGAGAATGGTGGATTTCCATGGTCATCGCATCAATGTGCGGTTCAAGCGCATCGTACGCGTAAGGTAGTTCGGGAAGTGTATGTGCCATATTGATCATCTCCTTGAGTGGCTTTCATTGCCTTTAGCAATTTTCGGCTTCAATAACTATGTATGGTCGCCGCTGGCCTTTTTCAACCGCCAAAGGACTAATTTCGATTTTTCCCCAGCATTTTAGTCAACTATTGCCAGATTACCTAATCAAGCCAGAACAAAAAAGCCGACTTCTCACGAAGTCGGCTTCTTAGGGCTCATGCGTTCAATCGTTTACAGCTTACTCTCAAGCTCCGGCAGGATCTCGAACAGATCGCCTACCAGGCCATAATCGGCCACTTGGAAGATCGGCGCATCGTCGTCTTTATTGATCGCCACGATCACCTTGGAGTCCTTCATGCCCGCCAGGTGCTGAATGGCACCAGAGATGCCCACGGCAATATACAACTCCGGGGCGACAATCTTGCCAGTCTGACCCACCTGCATATCGTTGGGCACAAAGCCTGCATCCACCGCGGCGCGCGAGGCACCAATAGCGGCACCCAGTTTGTCGGCAATGCCGTCGAGGAGCTTAAAGTTTTCGCCGTTGCCCATGCCCCGGCCGCCAGAAATCACCACCTTGGCTCCGCCAAGCTCAGGGCGGTCGGATTGGGCGAGTTCTTCTTTAACGAAGCTGGACTGGCTGTTCTCAACCACCACGTCGACCGCTTCAATGCTAGCACTGCCGCTTTCGTCGACCGCGTCAAAGCCGGTGGCGCGCACGGTGATGACTTTCAGCGCGTCATCGCTTTTCACCGTGGCAATGGCGTTACCGGCGTAAATCGGTCGCTTGAAAGTGTCAGCGCTATCCACGGCAATAATGTCGGAAAGCTGGCTGACGTCTTTCAGCGCCGCCAAGCGCGGCAGCATATTTTTGCCCGTGGTCGAGGCGCTTGCCAGCACATGGCTGTAATCATCGGCTAGCTCAACCAACAGCGCGCCAAGTGGCTCCGCTAGCTGATGGGCATAGACGGCGTTGTCCGCGACGCGCACTTTGTTGACGCCATCGAGTTTGGCGGCGGCATCAGCGGCTGCCTGCACGCCTTCGCCCGCCACTAACACGTCAATATCACCACCGATCTGTTTAGCGGCGGCGATCACATGGGCTGTCGCGCCCGCCAGTTGACCTTCATGAAGGTCAGCAAGTACCAGAATGCTCATTGGATCCGCTCCTTTCAAAGCTCTTGTATCAAAGTGCTTGTCTTAAAGAACTTTGGCTTCGTTTTTTAATTTGTCGATTAGCTCGTCTACCGAAGCAACTTTGACACCGCCTTTGCGCTCGGCGGGTGACTCTACTTTGAGCAGACTGACTTTGGATGCCACCTCAACGCCGAAATCGGCGGGGGTTCTAACATCCATCGGCTTCTTCTTGGCCTTCATAATGTCCGGCAACTTGGCGTAGCGCGGCTCGTTAAGGCGCAGGTCGGTGGTGACAATGGCGGGTAGCGTCAGTGCGATGGTTTGCAGGCCGCCGTCGATTTCCCGGGTCACGTGAAGCTTGTCACCGTCGACCACAACCTCTGAAGCAAAGGTGCCCTGGGGCAGATTGGTCAGGGCGGCGAGCATCTGGCCGGTCTGGTTGTTATCAGTGTCGATCGCCTGTTTGCCCAGAATCACGAGGCCTGGCTGCTCTTCGTCGACCACGTTGGCTAACAATTTGGCAACGGCCAGCGATTCTACCCGCTCGTCGGTTTCAATATGAATTGCTCGATCTGCGCCCAGCGCCAGCGAAGTCCGCAGTTGCTCCTGGGCAGCCTTGGGGCCAACCGACACAGCGACCACCTCGGTGGCCACGCCCTTCTCTTTCAGGCGTACCGCCTCTTCCACGGCAATTTCGCAGAAGGGGTTCATGGCCATTTTGACGTTAGTCAGATCGACATCAGAATGATCCGCTTTAACACGAATTTTGACGTTGTAGTCGATGACGCGCTTAACCGCGACCAGTACTTTCATAGGTTCCTCGCTTGGCTCTTGTGGTAAAGCCGTTGACCCTAGATGGCACCCACCTGGCGGGCACCTTAGATAAGCTCTTGATATCACTTCGCGGCACCTGATGAGGCCATCCGCGGCAAAATTCATTCAAGCGTTTGATAGGCTCACAAATGAAAAACCTTATTAATCTGCCACAACCTACCGCCCTGCAACAATAGGGGACATTTGCGGCCTTGGTCGAATCCTTTGAACAGACAAAGCATCGCCTTTCACAACTCGGTAAGCGTAATTCGCCCTTTTGGCATCGTAGGCGTGACCTGACACAGGTATTATGCCTATTATGAGGGATAACCAGAAGCAAACGACCGTTTTAAATTAAGGCCGTGTTTTTATAAGGCACAGCACTTATGAGAATAAGGAGACAACCAGGTGGATAACGTTGAACGCGATGTAATGGACTTTGACGTGGTCATCGTCGGTGCAGGCCCTTCCGGTCTGGCGGCTGCGTGCCGCTTAATGCAACAGGCCAACGAAGCAGAACAAGAGCTAACCGTCTGCGTGGTTGAGAAAGGCTCGGAAGTGGGCGCGCATATTTTATCCGGCGCAGTCTTTGAGCCTCGCGCTCTGAACGAACTGTTTCCCGACTGGCAAGAACGTGGCGCGCCGCTCAACACCCCCGCCACCCGCGACGATGTTTATCTGCTCAAAGATGCCGAAAGCGCGCAAAAACTACCCAACGCGCTAGTACCCAAGAGCATGCATAACACCGACGGTGACAGCCACCGCTATGTGATTAGCGCCGGCAACTTATGCCGCTGGCTGGCGGAGCAGGCAGAAGCCCTGGGCGTTGAAATTTTCCCAGGGTTTGCGGCTCAGGAAGCCATCGTTGAAGATGGTGCGGTTCGCGGCATCCTGATCGGCGACATGGGCGTTGCCGCCGACGGAACACCCAAAGACGGCCACATGCCGGGCATGGAACTACGCGCCAAATATACCCTGTTTGCCGAAGGCTCTCGCGGCCATATCGGCAAGCGCTTGATCCAGGATTTCTCGCTAGACGCCGGTCGCGACCCGCAGCACTACGGCATCGGCCTGAAAGAGCTTTGGGATGTGCCTGCCGATAAGCATGAACCGGGCGTGGTTCTCCATGGTTCGGGCTGGCCGCTGGGTAAAAACGCCCACGGCGGCTGGTTCCTGTACCACGCAGAAAACCAGCAGGTCGTCGTTGGCTTGATTATGGATCTTGGCTACCAAAACCCATGGCTCTCGCCGTTTGATGAATTCCAACGCATGAAACACCATCCGGTGCTTAGCCAGTATTTGGAGGGCGGCAAGCGCGTGGCCTACGGCGCTCGGGCCATCACCAAAGGCGGCTTTAACTGCCTACCGAAAATGACGTTCCCAGGGGGGCTGTTAATTGGGTGTGACGCAGGCACGCTCAACTTTGCCAAAATCAAAGGCCTGCATACTGCCATGAAATCCGGCATGGTGGCCGCCGAGAGCGTTTTCGAGGCCGTAAAAGGCGGCGACGAAGGCGCCCAAGAGCTAACCAGCTTCACCGACAAATGGGAAGCCAGTTGGGCTTATCAAGAGTTGAAAGAAAACGCCAGCTTTGGCCCGGCCATCCATAAATACGGCACGGTAGGCGGCGGCGCGTATAATTTTGCCAATCAACTACTGGGTGGCAAACTGCCCAACCTGCACGATACGACCACCGACCACGGGGCGCTCAAGCCCGCCGACGAGTTTGAGAAAATCGACTACCCCAAGCCCGACGGCAAGCTATCGTTCGATAAGCCTTCGTCGGTGTTCCTGTCCAACACCAACCACGAAGAAAACCAACCTTGCCACCTGCGCTTGGACGATCCTGACCTACCGATTCGCGACAATCTGCCCAAGTACGCTGAACCCGCGCAGCGCTACTGCCCGGTAGGTGTCTACGAAGTCGTCGAAGATGATCAGGGCGAGCCTCGCTTCCAGATCAACTTCCAGAACTGCATCCACTGCAAGACCTGCGATATCAAGGATCCAGCTCAGAATATTACCTGGGTAGCACCGGAGGGCGGCGGCGGTCCCAACTACCCGAATATGTAGCGGTCGCTGTGACACACCCCGCATGTCAATAAAGCTAAATGCCTCATCACTGGGGCATTTTCTTTATCAGGCCAGCCGCTCAATGGGGGCACGGCTGGCAATCAGCCGTCGCCGCCCTGCCTGATCAAAGCGCACATCGATCACCGGGTCGCTTGGGTTACCTTCCACGGTGGCCACCTCGCCTTCTCCGAACACCGCATGGTGCAACCGCTGGCCAGGATAGAACGCGCTTGCGGTGTAGGCTGCCTGGGGGGCCTGAACCTCGGGCGCGGCCAATTCAATGTCATCACGCCCTAGCTGGCTCAGGTAACGTCCCACGAGCGATGGCGACGTGACCCTCAGCGTGAGCGACTGCGCGTTGTCGCTGACCAGGCAGGCAGCGACCTGCATGCTATCCTGCCAGGCGCTTTCGGTAATAAATCGACTGGGCCGATGTGCCCCGCCATCGTGAAGTACAAGCAACTGTTCTTTCGAGCGCGTGATCGCGACATAAAACAGCCGCCGCTCTTCTTCCAGGCGGTCGTCGGTGAGCGGGTTGTCCCGACTGTAATAAGGAAAGTCTTCCTCGTTGACGCCTGCCACGGCGACGAAGGGCCACTCAAGCCCCTTGGCGCCGTGAACGGTGCTGATCAGCACCCCCGCCGCTTGATTCTCTATCGGGCGCTCCAACAACTCGATAAACGCATCCGGGTCTGAAACGCTTTGCGCCTGCTCGATCAGCACGTCCAGCAAGCGCACGTCTTCTTCGCCTTTTTCGCGGCGGGCGGCGGCGCGCCTCAGGGTTTTCTCGGCCTCAATGGTATCCACGACGTGCTGCAAGAGCTTGGCGGGCGGCCATGCACTGAGCTGCGGCAGTTCGCACAGCAACGTCCAGCGTTTTTTCAGCGTGCGCCGCTGGATGGGCTTTAAATCACTGATCACCGGGTCGTGATTTTCCGGCCATGCTTGACGGCTGGCGAGATACTGAGCCAACCGCTGCAGGCGCTCGCGGGCCACGAATGGCGTGGGCTGGGCCAGCAGCAAGGTAAGCTGTTCGGGGTCTTGCAGCAATGTCGGGCGACGGGAAAGTTTTAAATACCCGGCCAGCGCCTGAACCAGCGGCAGGCGAAACACAAAGCGGTCTTCGCGGGCCAGCCGAAAGGGGATGCCAGCCTGCAGAAGCGCCAGTTGAAACGGCACCGAAAGCGCCCAGCTGCGCACCAGGAGACTCACGTCGCTCAACACGCGGCCCTGCGCCTGCCAGTCGATCAACGCATCCAGCAGTTGCCGACCACCCTGCCCCACGGACAAGCGGGTATCCGGATTGTGGGGCGCGGCCAAACATAGCTGATCCGGCCGACGCTGGTTGGCGGCAATCGCATGGTTGGCCGCCAGCGCCAGGGCATGGCCGTGGCGAAACGTGGTCGAGAGAGGGTAATCGGTCGCTTCGCCAAAGGTGGCGGTAAAGTTTTCCAGCATGGTATCCGGCCGCGCGCCGCGCCATTCGTAGATACACTGATTGGCGTCGCCCACCGCCATCACGGATGCCCGCTTACCCGCCAGAACCGCCAGCAGGCGCTGCTGGGCCGCATTGATATCCTGATACTCATCGATTATCACGTGATCGAGAAAGCCCTCTACCCGGCTACGTAAGGCGCTATCGGCTTCGAGGGCTTGCAGCGGACGATAAAGCAAATCCGCATAGGTCATCACCCCTTCACTACGCAGCAGGCGCTCGGCCTCGTTAAAGGCGGCGGGGAAATAGTCCGTATCGGGGTCGTAATTGAGACGATCAAAGAGGGCTTCGGGGGGCAGCATTTCGGCTTTAACTAGACCGCAAAAATGGGCCAGCGTCTCGAGTCGATCGCCTTCCAGCGCCGCATCGCGGCGCTCAACGGCATCGCTGAGCACATTCAGGCTGGCCTGGCGAAGCAAACGCTCAAGCTGCCATTCCGCCGACAACAGGCGACGCGGCGCCAGGACGCCCCAGCGACACAGGCTTTGCGTCAGCCGGTGACCCAGCGAGTGAAAAGTACGAACGTCAGGTAGCGCCTGACCGGATGGCGCCATACTTGCCAAGCGACGCTGAAAATCTTCCCGGGCGGAGCGATTAAACATCAGCACCAGAATGCGCTTAGGCGGTACACCACGGCTGAGCAAGTAATGAACCCGCGCGGCCATGGTGGTGGTTTTACCGGCACCGGCCACCGCAGCAACACGGGCATGGCCCTCATCGTGGTGAATGACGGCTTGCTGTTCAGCGGTTAGCTTCACGGCCCCTCGCTGGGCGCCAGCCCATCAAGATCATCCGCGTCGAGGTAGCCAAGCACAAACCAGTGACCCGCGCTATAGACGCTCAGCGCCTGGCGGCCAGCCTGGGTATCACGCAGCGCAGCGGCTTCAGCAAGCTGGTAGTAAACGTGGCGATGTAGCCGGGCCGCTAACCCAAAACGTACGGCGATTTCCGGTACAAGATCCCCTTGCGGCGTTTCGCTCAAGCTAAGCGGGTGCTCGGGCTCAAGACGCACGACGTCATCGAACTGGGTGGTCAACCACCACGCGTCATCATGAAAATCGGCTTCCACGGCGACCAGCGGCAAATCGTCCACCTGGATACGCCAACGCTCAACCGGCGTCACTAAACAGTAGCCTTCCGCATCACGGCGTAACAGAGACGACAACAACTGAGCGACATTTGGCCGGGCAAATGGCTGCCCTTCGTGCCACCAGCCGCCTTGGGCATCAATGCGTAACGCCATATCGCCTGACAGCGCGGGCTGCCAGTCGTCAAGCGGCGGAATGCTCGAGGCGCCCTGACGATAATCAAGCAATCGGTCTATGTTCATCGTATTACCTCGCACTGGCCGGCTTAGCGTCCTACCAGTCCTGCTTGGGCCAACGCCTGCTTAACATTCTCGGGCGCGTCGGGTACCGCTTCACGAAATAGCTGGTAGAAATTAGCGGTGGTCTGCATAGCCACTTCATCCACGCTGATATCGCGCGCTTGGGCAATGCACTCAGCGACCTCAACCACCCAAGCGGGTTCGTTGGGTTTACCACGGTGCGGCACGGGTGCCAAGTAAGGGCTATCGGTTTCGATCAACAAACGGTCAAGCGGCAGCTGGCGTGCTAACTCGCGTAACGACTGCGCATTGCGAAACGTGATAATTCCGGATAACGAAATATAAAAACCGAGTCGCACCGCCTCGCGCGCCATATCGAGATCTTCAGTGAAACAGTGGAGCACGCCCCCTACGTGTGGATCGCTGTATTCACGTAGTAACGCGAGTGTGTCTTCTTTGGCTTCGCGGGTATGCACCACCACAGGGAGCTCAAGCTCGCGAGCCGCGATAAGGTGACGCTTGAAACGCTCGTGCTGAACCGCCACCGGCACGCTATCCACGTAATGGTAGTCTAGACCGGTCTCGCCGATCGCGACCGCGCCGTACTGGTCAGCGGCTTCTTTAATATCACTTACACTGGGTTCAACCAGAGCTTCGTGCAGTGGATGCTGCCCTGCCGATATCACGACGTCCTGATGCGCTCGGGCAATATCGGCAAGCCCAGGCATATCATCCAGGCTCACCGCAATTGCCAGGAACTGGTTAACCCCTACATCGCGAGCCGCCGTTAGGGCTGCTGCTAGGCTACCCTCGTGGGTATTATCGGATAGGCGATCCAAGTGACAGTGGGAATCAACAAACATGTCGCTCTCATGGTGGGCGTTAAAGGGTAAAGGAGGGAGCGGCTTTATCTAACTGTCCCGCCAGCAGGGTTTCAATGCGGTCACGCACCATATAATCCTGCGCGTTGAAATGGATACCGATACCGGGCATTCGACGACCAGTAACGCCGTCAGGAGACACCCAAATCACCTCGCCACTCAGCGAAAGGCGTTCGCTTTCGCCCGGTAGCGTGAGCAGTAAATAAACGGTTTGACCTAATTCATAGAGGCCACGCGTGGGAATAAACATTCCCCCACGGTCGAGAAAAGGCATATAGGCGGACAGTAACGTGGGCACATCGGGCACCGTGAGCGAGAGCGCTTTTTGCGTTGCCATAACACCTCGTTAATCGATCAGGTGAGCCTGTAAAGCATACCTAAGAGCGCAGTAGTGCTGACCAACGCACCAGCCAGGCCTCTAATACAAGCTGTGGATTAGGGTTTGATCCCACCGCTAAAAGTCGACGCTGCTCACGGGCGTAATCCAGCAGTTTAAACCAATCCCGAACCCGAGCGTTTTTGACCGCTTGTCGATAAAGCGGCAGCAAATCAGGGTTACGAAGGGAGGTGGACGTACCGGACAAACCTAACTTGATCAGATCTTCCAACCACGTAATACCGTACCATAAAATCGCATCAATCGCCTGGCGGTCTAATCGCGCCGCCTCGGCCACTGGCTCGCTGCCGCGTACCAACTGCTCAAAACAATCGTGCAACTGATGACGCAACGCACGCGCCTCGGGTGCGGCCAGCTCGACGGCCATTAACGGCCGCCCGCCCGAGACCTGCCACCAAAAACGCGCCTCGTCCGCACTGGCCAACTGCTCGGTCAACCAGTCGAGGCAATCCTCCAGCGCCACGCTCGGCAGCGGCCACTGCTGACAGCGCGAGCGTATAGTCGGCAATACCCGCGATGGCACATCGGCGAGCAAAATGAATAGCGTTTTGTCACCCGGCTCTTCCAAACTTTTTAACAACGCATTCGACGCGGCCACGTTCATGGCTTCCGCAGGCGAGATAACAATCACCCGATGGCCGCCCTGCTGCGCCGTTTGGGAGACAAATCGATTAACCTCGCGGATGGTATCGATACGAATCTGACGCTTGCCTTCTTCCGGCGAAATGCGCTGCAAGTCGGGGTGGTAGCCGGACGCCAGCAGTTGGCAACTGCGGCATTGACCACAAGCCTGCTCCGTGGACGCCGTGCACAGCGTGCGGGCAATGAGCGCTTCTGCCAATGACTGCTTACCCACCCCATGCGCGCCGCTAAACAATAAGGCGTGCGGCATTCGCCCAGTTTCCGCAAGACGACATAACTGCTGCCACTTCGATTGATGCCAAGGCAGTACGCCGCTTAATGCCATAGCGCCACTCGCTCGGCTAGCGCATTACGGATCGTGGCTTGTACCGACGTCAGGGGTTGATGGGCGTCAATCAACGCAAACCGCTCTGGGGCTTGTTCCGCCCTCGCCAGATAGGCATTGCGAACGGCATGAAAAAAATCTGCCTGCTCCTGCTCAAACCGGTCTCGCTGGCTGTGCTGATCACGCAGACGAGATTCTAGCCGCTGTTTGGCAGCCTCTTGTGGCATGTCCAATAACAACGTCAGATCAGGCGTCAGCCCCTTTTGCACAAAGTCTTCAAGCGCCGCAATGCGCTCCATAGGAATCCCACGGCCGCCTCCCTGGTAGGCGTAAGTCGCGTCGGTAAAACGATCACAGACCACCCAAGCCCCACGCTCAAGCGCCGGAAGAATTTTCTCAGCGAGGTGCTGGGCACGCGCGGCAAACATCAACAATAATTCTGCATCCGTATGCAGCTTCTCCTCGGGTGCCGGATCCAACAGCAGCCGGCGAATGGCCTCTGCCTGAGGCGTCCCACCGGGTTCACGCGTGGCCACCACTTCAAGCCCCTGGGCTTCCAGCCAAGCCACCACAAACTGCATGTTGGTGGATTTGCCTACGCCTTCGCCGCCTTCTAACGTGATAAAACGTCCACGCTTCGTCATCATGGCCTCTGGGTCTTAGTAACGTTTTTAGTCACGATTACGGATATATCGATTGACGGCATTATTGTGCTCACGCAGCGTGCGAGAAAACTTATGTGTACCGTCGCCCCGTGCCACAAAATACAGCGTATCGCCGGGTAAAGGGTTCACCGCAGCTTCCAGCGCAGCGCGGCCCGGCATGGCAATCGGCGTAGGTGGCAACCCATCAATCACATAGGTGTTGTAAGGCGTGGCCTCGCGTAAATCGGCATGCGTAATCTGCCCCTCATAGCGCTCCCCCATACCATAAATAACCGTGGGGTCGGTTTGCAGCCGCATGCCTTGCTCCATCCGCCGCTTGAACACACCGGCGATTTCGCGTCGCTCTTCGGGCGCTCCTGTTTCACGCTCGATTAACGACGCCATGATCAATGCCTCGTAAGGGGAATCTATGGTCAGGTCGTCTTCCCGCTCAGCCCACACCTCTTCAAGCATCCCCTCCATGCGGTGTAACGATTGACGCAAGATATCCACATCGCTCATGCCAAGATGATAGCGATAGGTATCAGGAAAGAACCATCCTTCTGGATGCGTCCCCTCACGATCGAGCAATGTCATCACCTCGTCATCGCTCATATCAGCGGTGCGTTGTTCAAGCTTTGGGGCGGCCGCCAGCAACTCGCGCATCTGCTCAAACGTCCACCCTTCGGGTATGGTCAGAGGGTAAGTAACCACGTCGCGACTATCGAACAACGCCATCAAATCCCTCCCAGTCATACCAGGCTGCAGCTGATACTCACCGGTTCGCAGATCCGGGAGGGCTTGCGGATCGAGCTTACCCAGCAGCTGGAAGGCCCAGGCACCATCAAGCACGCCCTGGTTTTCCAGTTCACTGACCACTTGGCTGAAGCCAGCGCCCGAAGGCACTTGATAAAGCACGGGTTCATTAATCGTCAATGGGGCTTTGAGCCGCTCTTGCCAATAGACATAACCTCCAGCGATACACGCCACGCCGAGTACCACCACCACGGCCAGGGCCGCCCAAATGCGTTTCACTATAAGACCTCAATATCCAATACGTTAAGGCGTTGCCGGGTAACCCAACAACGGGTGAGCCACCCTTTGCAAAGGGTCCTGATCAGCCGATTCCCAGCGACGAAGGCATGTGCCTTGAGGGGTCCATAAATCAGTCACCGGCCACACGCCCTGGACAGAGTTGGCCAGCCACAACCGATCAACCGAGGCGATATCATCAAGCGCCAACTGGCCTGGCGTCACCTGTTGCGCGTCAATCAACGCGGCGCGCAGCGTACCGGCGACGCCGCACTGATCCAATACCGGCGTCATAATGCACCCATCCTGCTCCCAGAATAAATTCATACTGGTGGCTTCGATAATCCATCCGTGGCTATCGGACAATAGCCCTTCACGGATAGTCGGCGACGTCCATTCCTGACGAGCCAGTACGTTTTCGAGGCGGTTTAGGTGTTTAATACCGGCTAAGCAGGGTTGTCGAGCTAAGCGCAACTGACAAATACGTACGCTGACGCCTGATGCCCAGGCCGTTGGATCTGGCTGAAACGCCACACGCTGGCTGATCAAACGCGGCACGGCGGTGTGCGGGAGTGCATAGCCGCGGCCACCGCTACCTCGTGTGACGATGATTTTGAGCACCTCCCAAGCGACGGAGGGCGTCGCTTGCCATGTTGCCGACAACTCATCCTCTGTAGGGGGCTCGATTCCCAACCGCTGACAACCGGCCTGAAGGCGTTCTACATGCTGTCGCCAAAGCAAAGGCCGGCCTTCGTGCAGCAGCACTGTCTCAAACACGCCGTCGCCATAGGCCAGCCCACGGTCATCGAACGGCACCCAGGGCTGACTCATGATCGGTTAGACCTTTTTGAATAGCAGAGAACCGTTTGTGCCGCCAAAACCAAACGAGTTGGACACCGTGACATCAATGCGCATATCACGGGCGGTGTGCGGCACGTAATCGAGGTGGCAGCCTTCCTGGGGGTTATCCAGGTTAATCGTCGGCGGTGCAACCTGGTCGCGAATGGCGAGAACGCTGAACACGGCTTCCACGGCCCCCGCGGCTCCCAATAGATGCCCAATCATCGACTTCGTAGAGCTTACCGCCACTCGCTTTGCTGCTTGCCCCATGACTTTTTCCACGGCTCGACTTTCTGCCAAGTCGCCAGCAGCCGTTGAGGTACCGTGGGCATTGATGTAATCCACCTGGGAAGCATCAAGCTGGGCGTCTTTAATGGCGTTGCTCATCGACAGCGCGGCACCGCTACCGTCTTCTGGCGGAGCGGTCATATGGTAAGCATCATCGCTCATACCAAAGCCTGCCAGTTCAGCATAAATCGTCGCGCCGCGCGCCTTGGCATGTTCGTACTCTTCAAGCACCAGCACACCGGCACCGTCAGACAGTACAAAACCATCCCGGTCACGATCCCAAGGTCGGCTGGCCTCTTCAGGCGCATCATTGCGCGTTGAGAGCGCGCGGGCAGCGGAGAAACCAGCTAAACCAAGGGGGGTGGTGGCCATTTCAGCGCCGCCACATACCATGACATCAGCATCACCGTACGCGATCGTACGTGCGCTGTAGCCAATATTATGGGTACCTGTCGTACACGCCGTGGTGATGGCAATATTTGGCCCTTTAAAGCCGTGCTGGATCGCCATATTGCCCGAGATCATATTGATGATCGACCCCGGCACAAAGAACGGCGATACCTTGCGCGCGCCGCCTTTATTTAGCGCATTGTGGTTATGCTCAATCATTGATATACCACCAATGCCAGAGCCGATAGCCACACCGATACGATCCGCATTTTGCTCGGTACACTCAAGCCCAGCATCCTGAACCGCCTGGCTGCCCGCAGCCATACCGTACTGAATAAACATATCCATCTTGCGGGCATCTTTGGGGTTCAGGTAGGGGCTGATATCGAAATCTTTCACCGATCCACCAAAACGCGTATTAAAGCCGTCGGTATCGAAATTATCGATGAGTGCGATACCGCTTTTCCCCGCTACTATATTGGTCCACGACTCTTGAACCGTATTTCCAACTGGGGTCACCAGGCCTAACCCAGTTACCACTACCCTTTTTCGCGCCATTAACTTTCCTCCAGGCATCCATGGTGACTCAACCCTGATGGGTCATTAGCTGCAGCCAATGTTGCCGCTAGTATAACGGAGATTGAACGTTATATTCAGTGTGACCGCAAAGCAAAAAAGCCGTCCCATGGAAGGACGGCTTTTTAAAGCGGGTAGATATCAAGCCACCTACCCAAGCTCAGTACATCAACGAGCCCTTACTGATGGGCGTTAACGTAGTCGATGGCTTCTTGAACCGTGGTGATTTTCTCGGCTTCTTCGTCCGGAATCTCAGTGTCGAATTCTTCTTCCAGCGCCATGACGAGCTCAACTGTGTCAAGCGAGTCAGCACCCAGATCTTCGGTAAAGGAAGAGCTGTTCTGGATATCTTCTTCTTTAACGTTCAGACGCTCAGCTACTACTTTCTTTACGCGCTCTTCAATAGTACTCATCAACGTACTCCAGTCATTCACATTAGCCGTATTGGATTACCAGCTATTTGGGAACCGCAAGCCAAAAGCTGCGGGGTAGTTTATAGACGCCCTTAAGTTGACGCAACCGCCAAACGAAAGGCCATCAACGCATATTCATGCCGCCATTAACGTGTAGCGTCTCACCGGTGATATATCCTGCCGCATCACTGGCTAAAAAACCAACGGCAGCGGCTATTTCTTCCGGTGAGCCTAACCGCGACAACGGAATTTGTTTTAGCAGCATCTCGTGCTGCGCTTCAGGTAGTGCTTCGGTCATGTCGGTGGCAATAAAACCAGGTGCTACCGAATTGACCGTAATAGCCCTCGACGCCACTTCGCGGGCCAGTGCTCGGCTAAAGCCTTCCATGCCAGCCTTGGCCGCCGCATAGTTAGTTTGGCCTAAGTTGCCCATGGTCGCCACTACCGAACTGATCGACACAATACGCCCAAATCGCGCCTTGGTCATCCCTCGCAGACACGCCTTACTGACCCGATAAACAGACTTTAGATTGGTATCCATCACCGAATCCCACTCGTCTTCTTTCATACGCATCAACAAATTGTCACGCGTGATGCCCGCATTGTTGACCAAGATGGTCGGTGCTGCAAACCGCTCAGCGATGGTTTTTAACACACTATCAATGCTCGACTGATCCGTAACATCAAGGCACAAGCCTGCCCCTTCAATGCCTTGAGCCGCAAAATCAGCATCGATTTTTTCAGCACCCGTCTCGGAGGTTGCCGTGCCGACGACGATTCGCCCCTGGCGGCTTAGCTCGTATGCAACCGCTCGGCCAATGCCACGGCTGGCCCCGGTGACCAGGGCAACTCTACGTTCTTCGGTCATAAGGTTCTGCCTTTCGCTATGTTAACAAGCAAGGATAGCGGAAACTCACCACTTATCATGCGTTATCAGCCAACGCTTCGCGGGCTAACTCAAGCGCCGCGTCGAGGCTATCGGGATCGTTGACTGCCAAGCTTTTACTGCCACGTACGATGCGCTTGTTCAAACCAGTGAGGACTTTGCCTGGCCCACACTCAATAAACACATTAGCGCCTTGGGCCGCCATCGCTTCAACACAAGAGGTCCAGCGGACCGGCTGGTAAAGCTGTTCAATCAACCGTGTACGCAACGTTTCGACATCGGCATGCGCTTGGGCATCAACGTTTTGGATGACGGTATAACGCGGAGGACGCAACTCAATATCCTGCATTGCACTCGCCAGGTGATCTGCCGCTGGGCGCATAAGGGCACAATGGGAAGGCACGGAAACCGGCAACGGCATGGCGCGCTTAGCACCCGCTTCCTGACAAGCGACAATGGCGCGTTCAACAGCTGCCTTACCACCGGCAATGACGACTTGCCCCGGCGCATTGTAGTTAACGGCTGACACCACCTCGCCCTGCGCGGCTCTAGCACAAGCGGCCTCTACTTCGGCACCGTCCAACCCTAAAATCGCTGCCATACCGCCTTCACCAGCGGGAACTGCTTGCTGCATTGCTTCGCCGCGCAGGCGAACTAACTTAACGCCCTCGGCAAAGCTAAGCACACCCGCACACACCATGGCACTGTATTCACCCAAGCTGTGCCCCGCCATAACAGTCGGGCGTGGCCCCTCTAGCTCTTGCCATACACGCCAGATCGCTATGCTGGCGGTTAGCAACGCGGGCTGAGTGCATTCGGTAGCGTTTAAAGAGGCTTCTGGACCTTCTTGAACGACTTTCCATAAATCGTAGCGTAACGCATCCGACGCTTCCTCAAAGGTCGTTCCCACGACGCTGTAACGTTCGGCAAGCTCAAGCAACATTCCAAGCTGCTGAGAGCCCTGCCCGGGAAAAATGAGGGCAAGGGGTTGATACATGTCGTTCACCTTTGCTCTTGTAGGCTTTTGCTCAGTTGAGCGATAGACGTGGTTATGGGCATATCTTGCGGCTAGGCATAACCCGCTAACGTGCGGAACAATAACATCATTATTGCACCGTAAATTGAGCGCTACCCATATATAGAGTAACGCTCGGCGAGCCGCTCAGGCAGGTTATGTTCAACCTCCCGCATGGCGCGGCGAATAGCGAAATAAAAACCATCTGCATGGGTTCCACCGTGGCTTTTAACCACAATACCCTGCAGACCTAACAAACTGGCACCGTTGTAGCGCACTGGATCTAACTCTTGTTTTAAGTGCTTTAAAACAGGCTTGGCGATCCAACTCGCCAAGCGCCCTCTCAGGCGCGACGCAAACGCTAGCTGAACGCGCTCGACCAACATGCCGGAAAGGCCTTCACTAGCCTTTAATACAGCGTTACCCGCAAAGCCGTCACACACGATGACATCCAGGTTCCCCTGAAAAATATCGCCGCCTTCGGCATAGCCGTGATAGGCAAATGGAAGGCTAGACGCTGCACGCAATAGACTATCGGCCTCCCGCACACTGGCACTGCCTTTGGTGGACTCTGCGCCAACATTTAGGAGAGCTACGCGCGGCTGCTGGATACCATCCACCTGCTGGGCCATGGCGGCCCCCATCATCGCAAATTCGACAAGCCGACTTGCCGGGGAGTCAACGTTGGCCCCCAGATCCAGCAAATAACAGCGCCGACCAAAGCGAGCCGGAATAGCGGTACTGATGGCCGGCCGTGACATTCCCGACAGCATGCCCAACTCGCGCCGCGCTAAAGCAACCAGAGCAGCCGTATTGCCGACACTCACTCCCGCCTGGGCATTACCTAGGGCCACACAGCGCAGCATCTGCGCCATACTCGTCGATTGCCCATGACGCAATACCCAGCCGGCTGTCGCGTCGGTGGTAACACTTTGCGAAACATCATGGATCGCTAAACGCGACGTTGCCGCAGCCAAAGGCCGCGGCAAACGTAAACGTTCAGCTTCGATCTGCTGACGCGGACCAAACAGAATAAGTTCCAAGCCAGGGAAGTCGGTAACGGCCCTGGCAGCCCCTTCAATTAGCGCGCGGGGGCCTTCATCGCCCCCCATCACATCAATTGCTAGGCGCACAAAGCACCCATTCGTTTAGCCGTATCGATAGGTAATGACGCTTTATGCGTCAACAACCTTACGACCGCGGTAGAAGCCATCCGGGGAAACATGGTGGCGCAGGTGCGTGGTGCCGGTTTCTTTGTCTTGCGACAAAGTGGCGGCGCTCAGCGCATCATGGCTACGACGCATACCGCGCTTAGAACGAGTTTTACGATTCTTTTGAACTGCCATGGGGGTACTCCAGGGTCTGTCGGATTATGGGTGCTTACTTCTTGCCTTTCAGCGTGCTAAGCACCGCGAAAGGATTGGCAGGCGCTGTTTCTTCTGTCCCGCCTTCTTCTGTCTTGCTGACCAGTTGCTCTGCCGAAACATGGCACTCTGATTCGTCGTGATAGACCACTTGAGGCAGACTGAGAATCAGCTCGTCCTCAACGACCGTCAGCAAGTCCAGTTGTTCATTTTCCACCAGCACGGGCTCGTGGCTAGCAGGCAGCTCCGAGGCCAAGGATTCATCAGCGACCATTCCTAACAGAAAGTCACTTGTGACGTCTTGACTGAGCGGCTCCAGACAACGGCGGCAGGGAAGCGCCAACGTTGCTTGCAAGTGGCCACGAATTTCACGCCGCCCTTGGGTATCGACACCGAATTCAAGCACGACTTGGCAGTCGCCCGATTGGTGGCCGGTTTCTTCGGCGAGGCGTGGCAGCTTATCTAGCGCCACCAGGCCTTCGAGTTTTTCGCGGCGGGCTGCAAGCTTGTAAGGCTCAACCCGGCTGGGGATTTGTGAGGTCGACATAGGCGCGCAATGATAGGCACTCGCCATGCTGGTGTCAAAGCCCAGAACACAATTCTTTGCGGTCGTGCGCTGGGATAGGTACTAGGTTTGGGTACACTAGGCGCAAACGCTACCACTTGGCCAATAGCACGATTAAGGAAAACCGCATGCCAAACGCAACATCTGCGCTCGTACTTGCCTCAAGCTCACGCTCACGTCGCCAGCTACTCGACCGCCTACAATTGCCCTATCAGTGCTGCTCGCCCGACATTGACGAAACCCCATTGGCCGGTGAAACGCCGCATCAATTGGTCCACCGGTTGGCATTAAGTAAAGCAGCCGCCGTCGCCGAACGCTTCACTCACCACTGCATCATCGGCTCTGACCAGGTTGCTGTCTTCGAGGGTGACATACTGGGCAAGCCGCATACCATCGAGCGCGCGGAACAAAATCTAAACCGATTTTCCGGCCAGCGGGTCACGTTTCTCACGGGATTAGCATTGCTGGATACGCGCCAGAACTCCCACCGTGTTCACGTTGAGCCTTTCGAGGTTGTGTTCAGGCCGCTAAGCCGCGAAGAGATCAGCGTTTACGTTAACAAAGAACAGCCACTTGATAGCGCGGGGAGCTTTCGCATGGAAGGGCTGGGCATTAGCCTCTTCGAACGACTGGAGGGCCGCGACCCCAACGCGCTCATCGGCTTACCGCTAATCGCGCTCTGCGAGATGCTGCGCCAGGCGGGCCTCGACCCGCTTGGCGCAGCCGTCAATCAAGGGGACTGAAAACTCAGCGGTGATGGCGAGGTATCCACGCCCATCAACTGGACGGCGGTTCGAGTGAAACGTCGAGCTAAACGATCAAACGGATCAAGGCTCGGCGTATAATCCTGCCAATGAGCGCCGTCAACGTAGTGCCGCGCCACATCATCAATACTACCAAGCTGGTCGACCAGCCCTAACGCCTGAGCTTGCTCGCCACTCCATATCAAGCCGGTAAACAGCGAATCGTCATCGCTAAGGCGGTCACCGCGCCCGGCTTTCACGTCACTAACAAACTGCTGGTGAGTACTGTTTAAGACGCCCTGCCAAAACGTTTCAGCGTCGTCATCAAGCGGCTGAAAAGGATCCAGAAACGCCTTATTATCACCTGCTGTTAGCACACGCCGCTCCACGCCAAGTCGGTCGATTGCCTCTTGCAGCCCGAAGCCGGAATAAATCACCCCAATCGAGCCCACCAGACTAACCGGCGAGGCGACTATTTCATCTGCGGCCGCAGCGATGTAATAAGCGCCACTAGCACCGATATCTTCCACAACAGCCACGATGGGTTTATCGCCTGACTCGCGCAGCCGCATAATTTCGGAATAAATTCGCTGCGATTGCACCGGACTGCCACCTGGGCTATTAATGTGGAGCACCACGGCCGTGGCCGCCTCGGCGTCCCAGGCGTTGCGCAGCCCCTCAATAATACGCTCGGCGTTGGCGGGCGCGTCCTCGGCAATCACGCCATTGACCTCCACCCTGCCCAGATGCGGCTGGGTCGTGGGGGTCGCCGACGAGGGCATATAAAACTGATAAATACCCAGCCCCAGCGCCAGAGCCAACAGGCTTAGCATCAACAAGCGGAAAAACAGCTTCCAACGCCGCGAGCGACGCTGCTCCGCCAACACACCGCCAATCCAATGATCCATCATCTCAAGCTGGGCTAATCGCTGGCGCTCACGCAGCGTGTCGGCATCGTCATCAGGTTGCCCCGCTTGCTGGCTGCCTGACTGAGGAGGTATTTCGGGCCCTTGCGTCCAGCGATCCTCAGCGCTTCGCTGTGTCGTCCCAGACGATCCATCTCCTGCCTGATCGCTTCGCGCATCCTCATCTTTCATAACTTATGTCTTCCTCTTAACACGATGGCAACTCAGCTTTGTAGCCACGCAAACAATTCATCGACGCTATGCACAATTTTTTGCGGATCACTAGCGGCTAAACGCTCAGGAGAATGAACGCCGTAACTAACACCAACACGCGGCATCTCCAACGCCCGGGCCATTTCCATATCGTATTCGGTGTCACCCACCATGACCGCTCGTTCAACGGGCACCGCTAACTCATCAAGCAATTCCATCAGCATTTGAGGGTGAGGCTTCGAACGTGTTTCATCGGCGGTTCGGCTGGCGTTAAACCAATCGACGCTACCCGTCTCGCTAAAAATGCGGTCGAGTCCCCGGCGACTTTTACCCGTCGCCACTGCTAACCGCTGCGTTTGGTGAACGCGCAAACGGGCGATATGGTCTTCAACACCGGCGAAAAAGCGCATTGGCGTGGTGTCGACATGGACAAAATGGTATGCGTAGCGCTCGCGCAGACGTTCCGCTTGGACGGGCAATATCCCTGGGCAAAGGGTTTCAATCGCCTCTGGCAAGCCCAAGCCAATAATGTTTTCAACCTCCGCTCGAGTAAGCTCGCCCCATTCCGCCTCAATGGCCGCTGCCTGCATACACGAGACAATCCGCGGCACCGAATCCATCAAAGTGCCGTCCCAATCAAAGATAATCAGCTCATAGCGCATGAGGATTCCTTATCGACGCAGACGAGTAAGCACGTCTTCCAGCGCCTCAGGCAACGGCGCCTTGACCGTTACCGGACGACCATTTGAAGGCTCGGGAAAAGTCAACGACCGGGCATGCAAAAACAGCCTGCCAAGCCCCAACTGCTTGGTCAGCATGCCACTCTCACGGCTGGCATACTTGTCATCACCCAGCAACGCATAACCGGCATGCGTCGCATGAACGCGAATCTGGTGGGTGCGCCCGGTTACCGGCTCGGCTTCGATCAGCGTCGCTTTTTCAAACGTTTCCACGACAGCAAAATGGGTGCGCGAGACCTTGCCGTTGGCATCCACTCTAACTCGCCGCTCGCCGTTGCCCGCGTCAAAACGATCCAAGCGAGCGCTCTCATAGGTTTTGCGCGCCGGCCAGCGCCCCGCAACCAGCGCTAAATAGCGCTTATCCATTCCGTGCTTTTTGAGCGCTTCGTTTAACGTCACAAGCGCCGTGCGCGATTTAGCCAGCAGTAGGCAGCCCGAGGTATCACGATCTAGGCGATGCACCAACTCTAAGAAAGTCAGATCGTCGCGCACCTGGCGCAGCGCCTCAATTAGGCCAATTTTGACGCCACTGCCGCCGTGCACGGCCAGCCCGGAGGGCTTATTGAGCACCATCCAATCCGGCCCTTCCATAATGACACTGCCTATCAACAGATCCCGCAAATTGTCGCTGACTTCTTTAACGGCGTCGCGCGGCGCCAAACGCAATGGCGGAATACGCACCAGATCCCCGGCTTGAAGGCGGTAATCCACTTTGATGCGCTTTTTATTCACCCGCACCTCACCCTTACGTACTATCCGGTAAATCAAAGCGCGGGGTGCACCTTTAAGGCGAGTCATCAAAAAATTGTCGATTCG
Source organism: Vreelandella arcis (assembly GCF_900103865.1). GTDB lineage: Bacteria > Pseudomonadota > Gammaproteobacteria > Pseudomonadales > Halomonadaceae > Vreelandella > Vreelandella arcis. Next base: position 224,797 of record NZ_FNII01000003.1, on the reverse strand, counting down.
TTGGCCTGATTGCTCTGGGGCAATGTCCACCCACTGTACTTCACGCCCTTCGGCCATTGCCGCGCACTCCTGATGATAGGCTTAAAACACCATTCTACCGCAGACCCAACCCCAATGCGTCAATTGCTGGTAGTGGGCTTTACTGTTATATTCCAAGTCGCTTACCGGCTGATGCGGATCATTGATACCACCGCGTTGTCATTATGTAATAAGGTATCAATCTTCTCATCGGCCAGCGCCTGCCCGACTAACACGCAGGCCAAAGCATGAGGCGTGGTTTAGTGTACGCATTAGCTACCCTCGCCGTAATAAAATGCAGTAACTCTGCCGCCCGTTTTTTGAAGTCGGCAGATAAGATCATGCCCAACCCTCAACGGTGGGCAATCGCTTAATACGCCACGTCTTAGGCCGCAACGCTGAAACGTCACAACGTGTTGCTCACTTAAGACGACAAAGTTCAACACCGTGCCGATGGTCGGTGTTGGTGAATCGATGAATGCCAGGTGTTGGCGGTGTCAGCAGGGCCGGATGGACGTGACAGCCACCGAAATATGTCCTGCCTCCGCCACGTACTCAACGCCCAATTGGCCGGGTCGGCGATCACGCCTTCCTGGTAAAACGCGTCAGCATCGCTATGCGCCGAGCACAAGCACGCAGCACCCAGCGGTTCGCCACACCACGCCCCAGGTGGTTCGTCGGCACGCATCGCTATGCGAGACATTATGAAAAGAATGCTGATCAATGCGACCCAGCCTGAAGAGCTGCGTGTCGCTTTAGTTGATGGACAACGGTTGTACGACCTGGACATCGAGTCCGGTGCTCGGGAGCAAAAGAAAGCCAATATTTATCGCGGCAAAATTACCCGTGTCGAACCTTCACTGGAAGCCGCCTTTGTCGATTTCGGTGCCGAGCGCCACGGTTTTCTACCGTTAAAAGAAATCTCGCGGGAATATTTTGTTAAAGATGTTTCCGGCCGCCCCAGCATTAAAGAGGTGCTCAAAGAAGGCCAGGAAGTCATTGTCCAGGTAGATAAAGAAGAGCGCGGCAACAAAGGCGCTGCGTTAACCACCTTTATTAGCCTAGCGGGACGCTTCTTGGTGCTGATGCCCAACAATCCCCGGGCCGGCGGCATTTCACGTCGCATTGAAGGGGATGAGCGCAGCCAACTGAAAGACGCCATGGGTCAGCTCACTGTCCCCGACAAAATGGGCCTGATCGTGCGCACCGCCGGCATCGGCAGAAGCCCCGAAGAACTGCAGTGGGATCTGGACTACCTTGTTCAAGTGTGGGAGTCGATCACGACTGAAGCTGGCAAGCGCGCCGCCCCGTTCCTTATTTATCGCGAATCCAACGTGATCATCCGCGCGATGCGCGACTACTTGCGCCAGGACATCGGCGAAGTGCTCATCGACAGCCCGGAAATTCACGCCGAGGCGCTCGCCTTTATTCGTCAAGTGATGCCGTCTTATCAGCAGAAGATCAAGCTTTACGCGGACGAAGTGCCACTGTTCTCGCGCTTTCAGATCGAGTCACAAATCGAAACGGCCTACCAGCGCGAGGTTAAACTGCCATCGGGTGGTTCGATTGTTATCGACCATACCGAAGCGCTGGTCTCGATCGACATTAACTCAGCCCGCGCGACGCGCGGCAGCGATATCGAAGAAACCGCGCTACAGACCAACTCCGAAGCCGCCGACGAAATCGCCCGTCAACTACGCCTGCGCGATATCGGCGGTTTGGTGGTTATCGACTTTATCGACATGGGGCCCGCGCGCAATCAACGCGAAGTGGAAAACCGCATGCGCGATGCGCTGAAGCTAGACCGGGCGCGGGTACAAATTGGCCGTATCTCTCGCTTTGGCCTGATGGAAATGTCCCGCCAGCGCCTGCGCCCCTCACTGGGTGAAACCAGCGGCGTGGTTTGCCCGCGCTGTAACGGACAAGGGACTATTCGCGATGTCCGTTCGCTGTCGCTATCTATCATGCGCCTGATCGAAGAAGAGGCCATGAAGGAACGCAGCGCACAAATTCGCGCTATTCTTCCAGTTCCCGTGGCTACCTACCTGCTCAACGAAAAACGCAGCGTGCTGGCCGATATAGAATCTCGCCAGGGCGTACGCGTCGTGCTGCTTCCCAATCCGGAAATGGATACGCCGCACTACGACGTACAACGCCTGCGTGATGACCATCTGGACGAAGACGACAGCCAAACACTGTCGAGCTTTGAGCTGTCTACCGAAAGCGATATCGGCAAAGAACCCGCTCCCAGCTTTGTGCCGCCCGCCCTGCGGGCCGAAGCGGCGGTGAAAAGCGTCGCCCACAACGCGCCAGCGCCCGCATCGCTTCAGAACGACCCTGCCCCACAAGGTGCAGCGCAGACGAGCAGCGCTGGCGATGCCAGCATGCTGGGCCGCTTCATGCGCGGGTTTGCCAAATTACTGGGCAACGATGAGCAGCGCCCGGCTCCCAGCGAACAGAATCAGGCGCCAGCCGAAGCACCTGCGCCGCGCAAAGCCCCTGAGCGCTCACCTTCCGCTCGTCAGGAATCGCAGCCCAGCCGTGAGCGCAGCGAAAGCACTGCCAAAAGCGAAAGTACTGCCAAAAATGAATCGCAAGGGCCGTCACGCCCCACTAAAGACGAGAGCAGCGATAAGCAAAGCAACGATAAACGTAACGGGCCTAGCCGGACGCGTAATCGCCGCCGCCATCCCCAGCAGGACGATGGCAACAACAGTCCAGACAACAGCAATAAGCCTAACCGCCAAAAAGAAGCGACATCAGCGAGTGGGCCTAAAGAAGCTGGCAGCGATTCGGCAGGCAAAAACGCGCCTCCCAAAGGTCGCCAGTCGAACCGCGATACCAACGCCGCCAAAGAAAAAGAAGCGGATAAAACCAGTGACGACAACTCGCCTGCAGCCAAGCAAGATGACGGCAAGCCAAAGCGCACGCGTAACAATCCGCGTCAGCGCACGCGTAAGCAGGCAATCAACCCGAGTGCAGAAGCCGAGCAGCTGAAACTTCAAGCAGAGGCAGCAGAAACGCCTAGCGAAGCCACGCAGCCAAGCGAAAGCGCCGCGGACAAACCCTCTGACGCCAAGCCGGAGACGGCCCAGTCGACCGAGTCTGCCGCCACTGAGTCCCCTGCGGAAAAGAGCGCTGAACCAGCCGCTGCGCAACCTGAAACGAGCGTAGACGACGCCAACGATGTGCCCGCTACTACCGCAGATCGGCCAACCCCCGAAAATGCCAAGGCGCGCAAATCAACGCATCAACGTCGCCAGCCCAAGAAAGCACCACGGCAGGCTGCCGATGCAGACGCGTCATCTGATGTCGCCAACGCTGATGCCCAAGCCCCGACACCAACGGCCAGCTCAGCGCCAGAAGCGTCGGCTCCAGAACCGGCTAACGCGGCACCGGAACAGCCCGCTGCTGAGGCTCCAGCCGATGCGCCACAAGCGCCTGCTTCAACGTCGATGACGGAAGAGCAAGACGAGAAAGCCTCTCCAGAGGAAGTAGCCGAAGACAGCGCGTCATCGACACCAGCGCCAGACGCAACGCCAGAGCAAACCTCTGACGTTGAACCGGCTGACGCCGTCGAAGCATCTTCTGAGCCGGCCAAAAGCAGCGAGAATGATCAGCCAACCTCGGCAATGCCGCCGGCAGAAAGCGAGCCTAAGGCAAGCGACACGCCTGATAATGCATCACCAGCGGCCCCAGAGAGCGCTTCTGAGAGCACGGCACCAGCCGCCGAGCCCTCGCCGGAAACGCCTGCTCAGCCCGAGGCCACGCCAACCGAGCAGCCTGAAGCGGCTAAAAGTGAAACGGTAGCGGAGGCGCCTGAAAAATCGACTCGCCGCCGGCGTCGTGCGCATAATGATCCGCGTGAATTGCGTAAACAGCAGTCCCAGGACGCTAGCGCCGACTCGCGGTAAACGACCGCTGAAACCAAACGCCCCGCTTTTGCGGGGCGTTTTTTTTATGCGTGTCAACTAGGCCTCAATAACTCAGCCCGTTATCAAACGAGGCTCTGGCGTTAATGTGACTCCAAAACGCGCCGCCACCTTCTCCGACACGGTTCTGGCCAACGCCAACAAGCCTTGACGATTCCCTCCACCAAAGTGCACCAGTACTAACGCCTGGCGCTGGTGAACCGCAAACGCTCCCTGACGAAATCCTTTCAGACCACACTGGTCAATTAACCAACCGGCTGCCAGCTTTGTCCGGCCATCCCCTTGAGGAAAGCATGGCATGTCGGGATATTGTTGACGCAGCTCGTCGGCCACTTGATCGGTTACGAATGGATTTTTAAAAAAACTTCCCGCATTGGCAAGCTCCTCGGGATCCGGCAGTTTTTCACGCCGGATAGCGCAGACGGCATTCGCCACGGCCAACGGGGTGGGCGATTCGGGCAGGCGCGAGGCTAAGTCTCCGTAGCCAAGCTTGGCCATGGGCAAACGCGACAGTCGCAGCACCAACTGGGAAATCACCACGTTTTCAGCAAGCGCGCCTTTAAAGATGCTGTCGCGATAGCCAAACTGACAGGCATCGCGGTTTAGCCATCGAACGTGACCGGAGCTGCGATCCACCACCTGCACGGCCTCTATAACATCGGCAAGCTCAACGCCATAAGCGCCAATATTTTGCACCGGCGCGGCACCGCAGTCACCGGGAATCAACGCAAGGTTTTCGGTGCCCCATAACCCCGCTGCCGCCAGCTCCATCACCAAACGGTGCCAGTTAACGCCCGCACCAACATGCGCGAAGAGCTGATTACCCTCGGCCTTGAGCCACCATTGGGCAAACGCTGGTCTGATCACAATGCCGCTGAGCCTTGCCGGCAACAGCACATTGCTCCCCCCGCCCAGCAAGGTAACCGCCCAACCTAAGCGGTTGGCCTGGGCGAGCACCGATTGCAGCTGGTTAAGCGTGCGCGGGGCTGCGTAGCGCTCGGCGACACACGGCAGCCGCAGTGTGTTGGCATGGCTTAAATCGACTTCCCGTTGCACAGCCAACGCATACCTCTCAGCGACCATGTTGGAGATGCTTCATCAACCCATCGGCGGCCGCCTCAAGCATCCTCAGGACATTCTCAAAGCCTTCGTCGCCGCCGTAATAAGGATCCGGCACTTCACTGTCAGCCGTCTCGGCAAAGTCTAGAAACAACCCGACATGCGCATTGGACTGCTCGGGTTTCATGGCCTGCATGGTGCGTAAGTTGTCGCGATCCATCCCCAGCACATAGTCAAACTCAAAGAAATCCTCGGCGTTGAGCTGGCGAGCCTTCAAGCCGCTGATATCGATACCACGCTGTTTAGCCGCCGCCTGAGCCCGTGGATCGGGTGCACTACCGACATGCCAAGGCCCTACCCCACAAGAATCAACGACCACACGGTCTTCCCAGCCAGCTTGCGCCAACGCACGACGAAACACGCCTTCTGCGGTGGGCGAGCGGCAGATATTCCCCAGGCAAACAAACAACACTTTCACGGCTTACTCCTTCTGCGGCACGGGGGATAACAACGCGCGTACGCGGTCAAGATCCTCGGGCGTATCGATTCCAGCGGGATTAACGTCGCAGGCCAAGGCGACCTGAATGGCATGACCATGTTGCAGTGCACGGAGCTGCTCAAGCTGCTCGAGCTGCTCCAAACTTGAAGCAGGCCAGTCGCTGTAAGCATGCAAAAAACCCACCCGGTAGGCGTAAAGACCGATATGGCGCAGCCATGCATCGGTCGCAAGCAACGCGGGGGGGCTAGCAAAGTGATCACGATCCCAGGGGATCGGCGCCCGTGAAAAATACAGCGCGCGCCCGTTGTTTGAACGCACTACTTTGACGACATTGGGATTAAACAACGAATCAACGTCGGTAATCGGTTCCGCCAGCGTGGCGATTGAGGCTTCGCTATCCTCGGCCAAGCGTTCGGCGACTTGATTGATCAGGGCGGGAGGAATCAAGGGCTCATCTCCCTGCACATTGACCACCAGTGCCGCTTCATCCAATGACAACTGGTCGACCACTTCCGCCAAACGATCGGTGCCGGAAACATGATCCTGGCGTGTCATCACCACTTCGGCCCCATAGAGCTGCATGGCGGCCTGGATACGCGTGTCGTCGGTAGCTATCACCACGCGGCTGGCGTGGCTTTGGCAGGCACGCCGCCAAACATGGGCAATCATCGGCTCGCCGGCAATATCCAGCAGTGGCTTGCCGGGCAAGCGACTTGACCCATAGCGAGCGGGAATGACCACAGTAAACGCCAAGGCCATTACGCCTCTCCTGTCCGGCCTGGTGAAGGAGGCAGTTTTTCATCAACGTCAAGCGGGCGGGCGGATTCGGGCAACATAACCGGAATCCCCTCCTCAATCGGGTAGGCCAGACCATCATAAAGACAGTGTAACTCCTGGGCCTCCCGATCGTATTTCAGTTTGGCTTGACACAGCGGGCAAACCAACATTGCCAGCAATTCCTTATCCATGAGAGTTTCTCCTACCTCAGGTAAGCGCCGACAGTTTGCCTGCCAGCCAGTGCTCAAAATCAGGTGGAAGCGAGGCTTCCACATCGAGGGCCCAACTATCAGGCGGAGCGAACGCCTGGCATTTCACCGCGTCTTTGGCGGTCATCACCAGCGGACGCCCACGCCAGGGCGCTAATAAGCTCTCCGTCAACGGCTGGTGATCCGCCAGCGGGTGCCACTGCCCTTCCACTCCCAAAGACGCCAACGTGGCAAAAAAACGCTGTGGGTTGCCGATGGCGGCCAGGCCATTCACTGGCCCGCTAAACGGCAACGGTGCGAGAGGGAACCGCTTGCCATCGCGCAAACGCCGCCACTGCTGAGGCACCAGGCGCATGGCGACCGTATCGACGGAAAGTGTCTGGGCCTGCTCGCCGTTGACGATAACGGCATCGACGTGCCGTAACCGGCTAGGTGGTTCACGCAAAGGCCCCGCCGGCAAACAGCGGCCATTGCCTAAGCCTCGCGCCCCATCAATCACCACCAGTTCAATATCTCGCGCCAAAGCAAGGTGCTGCAAGCCATCATCGCTAATAATGATGTCGCAACCCGCCTCCACAAGCGCGCGTGCACCTCGGGCACGCTGAGGGTCGACCATCACCGGAAGTCCCGTCTGCTGCGCCAGCATCAACGGTTCATCGCCACTCTCAGCCACCGTCGTGGTGTTTGTCACTGGCAATGGATAGCCTGCGGCATGGCCGCCATAGCCGCGGGTCACAATACCGGGCGACCAGCCCTGCGCAGCCAGCCAATGGCCAAGCCATGCCACCAGCGGCGATTTCCCCGTGCCGCCAAGGGTAATATTGCCTACCACGATCACCGGAACCGGCGCGCGCCAGGCGCGTCGTTTACCCGTTTGAAACTGGGTCGACCGACGCTGCATAAACCATTCGTAGAGCCAACCCAGCGGACGCAGCGGCCATAGCCACCGGCTACCGCCGTAAGCCCCGGCAAGCCAACGGTTGGTGACGCTCACTGAGGCTCCTGAAACTGAAGCTGATGAAGCGCAGCGTAAGCACCGTCTGCCGCCAGCAGGGTGCGATGGCTGCCCTGCTCAATAATGCGCCCTTGATCCATCACGATAATCCGATCGGCGCGTTCAATCGTCGACAGTCGGTGGGCGATGACCAGCGTCGTGCGCCCCTGGCAAACATCTTCCAGTGCTTTCTGGATATAACGCTCCGATTCGGTATCCAGCGCCGATGTTGCCTCGTCCAAAATTAACAAAGGGGCGTCTTTGAAAATGGCCCGGGCAATCGCCAACCGTTGTCGTTGACCACCTGACAGCATGACACCGTTTTCACCCACGATCGTGGCATAACCGTTAGGCAATTGATCAATAAATTCATCGGCGTAGGCCGCCTTTGCCGCCGCTTTAACAGCGTCGAGGTCAGGATTATTCACCCCGTAGGCAATATTATCGGCAACCGAGGCATTGAACAGCGTGACCTGCTGGGAAACCAGCGCAATTTGCTGGCGCAGTGGGCGCAGCGCGTATTCGCTCAACGGCTTTCCATCGATATATATTTGCCCGTCACTAGGTTGGTAAAAGCGCGGCAGCAAACTCACCAGGGTCGACTTGCCGCTGCCCGAACGGCCTACGATGGCCACCATCTCGCCAACGGCTACGTCCAGATTGATGTCGTGCAAAACGTTGGGCTGATCATTGGCATACCGGAAACTCACATTCTCAAGCTTGACCTCGCCCGCCAGCCGATCGGCACGGTACTCGCCGTTATCCTGCTCCGGGGCAATATCCAACAGGCCAAACAGCTCCGACGCTGCCGCGATCCCTTTTTGAATTTCACTATTAATTTCCGTCAACTGGCGAACCGGTTTGATCATTAGCGCAGCAGCGGTAATAAAGGCTACAAACTCACCCGGCGTCATACTGGCCATTAACGCCGGGGCCATCGCAAGCCAAACAAGCATGGCCATCGAGATGGCCACCAAAATCAAAATCACCGGTGAACTAATGGCACGCGTCATGGCTTCTTTCATGCTTTGGCGGCGATTTTCTTCGCTAACACGCTCGAAGCGCTGCCGTTCATACGCCTCAGCCCCGTGGGTGCGGACGACCCGATGTCCCGATAGTGCTTCGGAGGCAACGTGGGTAACGTCGCCCATCGAATGCTGAATGCGCTTGGAAAGCCGTCTAAAGCGCTTGCTCACGTAGCTCACCACGCCGGCGATAATCGGTGTTACACCTAAGAAGAGCAACGTCAGTAGCCAGTTCGTCCAAAGCAAGTAACTTAGCAGGCCAATCACGAACAAGCCTTCGCGAAGCAAAATGGTCACCGCTTTGGTTGCCGCGCCAGCCACCTGCTCAACGTGGTAGGTAACCCGCGATACCAGGTGCCCGCTGGAGTGGTGATCAAAGAAAGCACCGGGTAAATGGAGCATATGGTCAAAGACGTCGCAGCGTAGGGTATGGATTACATAACGCCCCACGTAGGCCATAAAATAGGTGCTCAGGAAGGTCCCTCCCCCTCGGGCGGTAAACATAATAATCACAAACAGCGGCAAAAATAGCCGAAATGAGGCATCGGGGTTTTGGATGCCATCGATTAAGCGTTTCATCATTTCTGCCAGTGCCGTACTTGAGGCGGCATAAATGACAAACCCTAACAGCGCTAGGCTAAAGGCACGCCAATGCGGCTTTACATAAGCTAATAAACGTTTATAGAGGACCCAGCCGGAATCAGTCACACGAGCTCCTAGCAGTAGCGTGCAGTGGGAGAGGAATTCTACCTTATGGCGCCAGTCATCAACACCGCTGTCGCGGCGCATCTCCTCGCAGCGTGTTTATCTCAATTGGCGCATCGGTTGAAAGCCGCAGTTGAATGGCCCCGTCGTGAGCGGTATTCCATAAACAGCTACCCTGCTGGCGAAAACGCCGTACGACCGCATCGTTAGGATGGCCAAACGGATTGTCTCGCCCCGCGCTAAAAATAACATGTTGCGGATCTGCCGCGCGCACAAACTGCAGCCCTGAACTCGAGGCGCTGCCGTGGTGGCCTGCCACTAAGGCGGTGACCGGGGCGTCCAGATCACCCACCAGCCGTCGCTCGACTTGACTGCCTACATCGCCGGTAATCAGCACCCGCTGCTGACCCACTTCAATGTCCAGCACGCAGGATCGATCATTCGCCGAGGCATCAATGTGGTCCGCATTAGGCCACCAAAAACGATAGGTGACGCCATCGCGCTGCCATTCAGTGCCGCGCACGCAGGGCAAACTCTTCACCGGCAACGACTCGGCAGCCGGCGCGCGCCACTCATCAACCAAGTGCTGATCCTGCAGCGCCCTCACACCACCGGCATGATCGGTATCCGCATGGCTAACAATCACCTGATCGAAGTGCTGCCCTGGCGGCCAGAGGGTCTCCAAGGGCATAAACCCCGAGCGATAGCGGGGGCCGGTATCCACCAGGAGTCGATAATGCGCGCTGCGAAGCTTAATCAGTTGCCCCTGGCCCACATCGTAGACGGTAATACGTAATGCCTCATGAGAGAGCCGCTGAGACATGGGCCACAGAGGCACCAGAATAACCAAGATCAGTGCGCCGCGCTTCAACCACCTTGCTGTGCCGGGCAATCCCCAACATAACGCGGTGACGAACAGTCCCAACGCCCACGGCAGATGCAAAGCGCGAGGTGGCTCCCATAGCGGCCAGTGCACCACCGCATATTCCAGTGCGATATAGAAGGCATTCAAGCCCTGCTCAAACAGCCACCAAATCGCCGTCGACGCATAAGGCAAAGGTGCGAGCAACCAACCCAGCAGCGCCAGCGGCACCATCAGCAGACTCATCCAGGGAACCGCGACAAGGTTAATCAATGGTGCAGCAGGCGCGACACGGCCAAACGCGACCAGCACCGCGGCAGCCATTAATGGGGCCAACAACAATTGCGAACGGACTAACGCCCACCCCCATCCGCGCAGGCCCTGGGGGCGGGCGCGCCCCTGCCAAATGACAATCAGCCAGGCCACCGCTATAAACGACAACCACAACCCTGGTCGCCATAGGGCCACAGGGTCGATCATGAGCACCGCCGCTAATGCCAGCCACCAACCTTGCCATGGCCCTGGTGCATGACGACCGCTTAACACCCAAAGCCCCACAAGACCCATGATCATGGCGCGCATCGCTGGCGGTGCCATACCGGCTAACAAGGCATAGCCCACCGCCGCCGCGCCTGAAAACCACCATGGCCAGGCACGCAAGCGCCAATTACCAGGGGTTAACCATCGCGCCGCTTGGCGGGCCAATAACAAAGCAAAGGACACCACCAAGCCGACGTGCAAACCGGATATCACCACCAAGTGAGTCGTGCCACTGGCATTCAGCAGCTCCCAGTCATCCTGGGTAAGCTGGTCACCCAAGCCAAGCGTCAGCGCTGACAGCCAACGCTGTGTGCGTGGTGCTAAGGGTTGAGTCTCAAGGGTTGATAATGCCTGCTGACGTAGCGAAAACGGCGATGGGGTTAGCCGCTGCGGGGCCGGGTCTTGGCGCACATAACCTGTGGCATGAATTCCCTCGCGCCACAGCCAGTGGGCGAAATCGAATGTCCCGGGATTCTGAAACCCATTGGGCGGACGCAATCGCAGCGTCATTTGCCAGCGCTCGCCCGGCTGAGGCAGGTTTTGATCCAGGCCATAAGCACTCACCCGAACCCGCTCAATTTGCTGGCAGCTCGGCCGCTGGTCGGGCGAAACACAGCGCTCTACCGCTAATAACAGGCGCACGCCAGACGTTACACGCTGAGACTCAACCACGCGGGCCTCAACCAGCACATCTTCCCCTGAGAGCCCCGCCGGCAGTTGGGCTGCCCACTGGTACTGAATAGCCACCAAGCCCCAACAGACGATCGCAAGCCAAAGGCAATAGCGCAGCTTGACTGCCGCCAGGCACAGCAGCAACACGCCGAGTATGCTAGTCAACGGCATCGTGTTGCTGCTTGGCCCGAGCCAGCTACCGCCCCCAGCCCCCACCATCAAAGCCAACGCTACTGGCATGGCCAGCCCAACGCGCATACGCCCCTCCCTGGCACGCCCCTTTGTTACCTTGCCGTAGCCTAAACCCTGTCCCTTATGGATAATGGATGCCATTCATGGGCAAGAGTCTCTAACATGCCTCGCCGATTTCTGCAGCGCTACATGCCCAAGCCCGATACGCTCAAGCGTCAACGGTCGCTTCGCTTTATGGCGCCGCTGATCGCCGACCCGAGATTGTGGCAATTGACCCGACGCAACGTCGCCAACGCGTTTAGCGTTGGTTTGTTTTGCGCCATGCTGCCGATTCCTTTCCAAATGGTCGTGGCCGCCCTCGGTGCACGCTTTTGCCGCTGCAATCTTGCCCTAGCTGCCGGGCTTGTGTGGATCACCAACCCATTAACGATGCCGCTAGTCTTCTACGGCAATTATCGGTTGGGCACCTTTTTTTTGGGAACCCCGCTTCGCGAGGCGCCTTCGCGCATCTCGACAAGCTGGATAGCGGAGCAGATGCACGACATTATGCCCGCCTTGGTGCTCGGCTCATTGGTCTCAGCGCTCGTCCTGGCGGTCACAGCGAACGTAGCAGTCCGTCTGATCTGGCGCTGGCATGTTTCTCATCACTGGAAACGCCGCCGCCACAAACGTCGGCGGCGGCGCGCACGCATTGAAGCCGAATTTGACGATTAAGGCTGCGCCACAAGCTTACCTGCATCGAGTTTCATCACACGATCCTGATGGGCGGCGAGGCCGACATCGTGGGTCACGATGACAAATGCACAAGCGCTTTCTTGAGCAAGCTCATCCATTAGCGCCAAGATGGTCGCGGCGGTGGTTTGATCAAGATTACCGGTCGGTTCATCCATCAACACCAGGCTAGGATCGGTGACCAAGGCCCGAGCTATCGCGACCCGCTGACGCTCCCCACCGGATAATTCACCTGGCTTATGATCGGCTCGTGACGCCATTCCCACGCGCTCTAAAATCTGCATGGCACGCTGCTCGGCGGCCTTTTTAGCTTGGCCGCGAATAATCAACGGCAGCGCGGCGTTTTCCACCGCGGTGAACTCCGCCAGCAGATGATGGAATTGATAAACAAAGCCAATGTAGCGGTTGCGAAACTGCCCCAGTGCCGCTTCTTTCAATCCCGACAGCGGTTGGTCTGCGATCACCACCCGGCCATCAGTGGGCCGATCCAAGCCGCCTAACAAATTAAGCAGCGTGGTCTTACCCGACCCTGAACTGCCCACAATGGCGACGCGTTCCCCTGCGCGCACTTCGAGATCTAGCGAATCGAGTACGGTGAGATCCTGCGGCCCTTCGTTGTAAGTGCGGGTCAACGATTGGCATTGGAGCATCACAGGCGCTTGGGTCGATGTCGTCTCAGACATGGTTGCATCCTTATTCATAGCGCAGCACATCCGCAGGTTGAACACGGGCGGCACGCCAGGCTGGGTATAGCGTTGACAAGAACGTCAGCCCAAAGGCGGCGAGCACAATGTCACGCACATCGGTAAAGAGTAAGCGCGACGGTAAATCACTAATGAAATACACCCCAGCGTCCAAGAACTGAATATGCAGCACGCTCTCAACCCAGCCAATTACATCTGCAATTGTCAGGGCCAGCAGCACACCGACCGCCACACCGACGGCAATGCCAATCGTGCCGATGGTTAACCCCTGCACAATAAAAATGCCCATAATTGAGCGTGGAGTGGCCCCGATGGTTCGCAATATCGCGATATCAGCGCGCTTGTCGGTGACCACCATCACCAGCGTGGACACGATATTGAACGCTGCCACCGCAATGATGACCGTTAGCAACAATGCAATCATGCGCTTTTCCATTTGAATCGCTTGGAAAAGATTACCCTGGGAATAGGTCCAGTCGCTGCCACGATAGCCGGGGCCCAGCTCATTCAGGATGGCCTGGGTTTCATTACCGGCTTCAAATAAATCATCCAATTCGAGACGCAGCCCACCTACCGCATCGCCGAGGCGCCCTAGTGTCTGCATGTCTTCAATATTGGCATACGCCAAACTGGCATCCAGTTCGGCCCCAACACTAAAGATGCCGCTGACATTGAAGCGTTTCAGGCGGGGAAAGACCCCAGCGGGGGTAATTGATGCCTCTGGGACAAGCAAGGTAACCCGGTCGCCCACGCCAACCCCCAAGCGCTGGGCCAACATTGACCCGAGCACAATGTTCCATTCACCCGGTACCAGGTCGTCTAACTCGCCACGCTGCATGTTCGCGCCGATTATCGAGACGTTGTCTTCCCAGTCAGGGTGAATGCCGTTGACCATGGCGCCTTCATTACGCCCGCCAACCGAAAACATGCCCTGCTGTTCGACATAGGGCGCAACCCCCTCAACATGCTCCCGCTGCATAAGTTTTTCCGCCAACGACTGCCACTCCACCATGCCCTCACGGGCTTCAATTTTGGCGTGCGGCACCATCCCTAAAATGCGGGTGCGTAACTCGTGATCAAAACCGTTCATTACCGAAAGAACGAGAATCAACACCGCCACCCCCAGCATCAGTCCCAGCATGGAGGTCAATGATATAAACGAAATAAAATGGTTTCGGCGTTTAGCGCGCACGTAGCGCAGCCCCACCAAAAAAGGCAAACGATCAAGCATGGCGTCATTCCTTATAAGTCAGCGCTCATGGTACGGTTTTTTAAGCATTACTGCATGGGTAAACGGGCTTTAGAGATACAACTATCCAGTGCGTTCCCTTTGTGGCGCCAGGACTTGCAACTTGACGCGCCAGCCCCTACATTGCGCCAGCTTGGCACGCTCTGAGTGCGCGCCCTTTAATCTTCGCTATGAGCGACTATACGGTGACTACCTCGACCTATCGTTTACTGCCCGAGTGGCATCCACAAGATGCCATTCAATTGACATGGCCAAGACCGAATGGCGACTGGCAGACCCTTCTAGCGTGTATTGAAGCCACGCTAGAGCGCATCGTCATCGCGACCACGCGGCATGAGCGTGTGATCATCAGCGTGCCCGATAACGCCACGCGCACGCGACTGGAGGCCACCTTCCAGGCTTATGGGGTGCCGGTCAATCAAGTTCTGTTTTATGTTGCCCCCACCGACGATACCTGGGCGCGTGATCACGGGCCCATCACCGTCATCGATGAGAACGGGCAGCTGCAACTGCTGGATTACACCTTTACCGGCTGGGGCGGCAAATTCCCTGCCGAGCGCGACAACCAATTAACCAAGCGGCTTGCCGACGCTGGCGCTTGGAACTGCTCTATCAGTAACCGCAAGCTTGTTCTGGAAGGCGGCGCAATTGAAACGGACGGTAACGGTACACTGCTGACCACCGAAGCCTGTCTCCTCAATCCCAACCGCAACCCCCACATGACACGGCAGGCCATTGAAGCGCAGCTGTACCAGGATATGGGCATTGACCGCGTGCTATGGTTAGCCAATGGACACCTTGCAGGTGACGATACCGACAGCCACATTGACACCCTGGCCCGCTTTTGCGCCCCCGATACCATCGCCTATGTGTGTTGCGACGATCCCATGGATCCTCATTATGCCGCACTGACTGCCATGGAACAGGAGCTGATGGCCTTTCGCCAGCGCGACGGCACCCCCTATCGCCTGATTCCGTTACCGTGGCCTCAGGCATGCTACGCCCCGGACGATGGCCGTCGCCTGCCCGCGACCTACGCTAATTTTTTGATCATTAACGAAGCTGTGCTGGTGCCTACCTACGGCGACCCAGCTGACCTGGTAGCGCTTCAAGCACTGGCCGATGCTTTTCCCGAACATACCCTTATTCCCATTGAGTGCAGTCAGGTCATTCGTCAACACGGCAGCCTGCATTGCTTAACCATGCAGCTACCCCTGGGTACGCTCGCGGCCGCTCACCCAACCGATAAGGAGTCGTCATGCAAAGCACCCTGAGCGTTGGCGTCGTACAACAGGCGGCCTGGCCCGACAAAGCCAAAAGCCTGGCGGCCAGTGAGGAGGGCATTCGCGATGCCGTGCAGCAAGGCGCGCAATTGGTATTGCTTCAGGAACTGCATGCCACGCACTATTTTTGCCAGTATGAAGACCCTGCCCTATTTGATCTGGCCGAACCCTTAGATGGGCCGACGGGGCAACGCCTTGCCGACTTGGCGCGTGAATTAGATATCGTATTGGTAGGTTCACTGTTTGAGCGGCGTGCGCCGGGTCTCTACCACAACACGGCGGTGGTCTACGACGGCGCCAAAGGCCGGGTTGGTCACTACCGCAAAATGCATATTCCCGACGATCCAGGGTTTTACGAGAAATTTTACTTTACCCCTGGCGATTACCACGCCGAGCGCTCGGAAGGCTTTACGCCAATCGACACCTCGCTAGGCCGACTGGGCCTTTTGGTCTGCTGGGATCAGTGGTACCCCGAAGCGGCACGCTTAATGGCGCTTGCCGGTGCCGACGTGCTGCTTTATCCCACCGCCATTGGCTGGGATCCCAACGACGACCCCGCCGAGCAAGCCCGCCAGCAGGACGCATGGACCATTATTCAACGTGCTCACGGCGTGGCCAACGGGTTACCCGTCATCGTGGCCAACCGCGCTGGGTTCGAAGCCGACCCATCTGGTGTGGGCGCTGGCATTGAATTTTGGGGAGGCAGCTTTATTTGCGGCCCGCAGGGGGAGCTACTGGCTAAGGCGGATCAAACACCGCAGCAACTAGTAGTGGAAATCGACATGGCGCGCAGCGAAAACACCCGGCGCATTTGGCCCTATCTACGCGATCGGCGAATTGATGCGTATGGTGAGTTAACCCGGCGCTTCAGAGACTAGACAAAAAACGCCCACCCGGTTGCCGGGTAGGCGTTTTTACAGGCTCGCGTTACTTCCAAAAATCACGGATGGAAGCAATGCCCTGCGCGCCCACGGCGCGGGCATGATTAGCATCAAAACGCGTCATGCCGCCCAGGGCAAAGACTGGCATACCGGCCCGCTCCACCCATTGCTGAAAATCGTGCCAGCCCATAGGGGCCACTTCGGGGTGCGACGGTGTGGTCCGCAGTGGCGACAGCGTGACAAAATCACAGCCAATTGTGGCGGCCTGGGCCAACTGCTTAGGGTCATGCGTCGAGGCCGATAACCATTTATTTTCCGCAATTGGGCGGCGCTCCAACTGCATGAGTCGTTCGCTGGTCAAATGGACACCATCGGCATCCACTTCATCGAGCAGCGTAGCGTCTCCATTCAACAGTAAGCGAGCACCGACTTCGCGACACAGCGTCAGCGCCCGTTTTGCACGCGCCACGTAAGCCTCAGGCGATAGCTGTTTGGCCCGAAGTTGCACCAAACGAATACCATCCTCAGTCAGCGCACGCGTTAATAGCGCATCAAAGCGGTCTTCATCGGCTTCTTCACCGGTAATCAAGTACTCGGTTGGCAGCATGACGGCGCGCAAAATAGGTAAGTTGGCCGCTGGGAACGGGTAGTTCACCAATTCTTCCATGGGCACCCAACGCACAGCCTGCCCTTCGCGACCGAAAGGCTCACCGGCAAAGGCGTGCACCTGCCACACGTCTAATAAGATGTGCTTATCCGAGTACTCGTGGTGTACACGAATCAATGGCTGTGCGCGCACAATTTCAACGCCCAACTCTTCGTGCAGCTCGCGCTTCAAGCCTTCCAGCCCAGTTTCGTAAGGCGCCAACTTGCCGCCGGGGAATTCCCATAACCCACCGTGATCCACGTTCGATGGCCGTCTGGCAATTAATACTTGCCGCTGGTCAGCACTGATGATGGCGGCTGCGGCCACATGAACTCGTCGTTTAACCATTACATTCATTACGTCTTTATCCACTGTGTGCACACCCGCTGAGCAATTGCCGGGGTTACCTCGCTTCGTTAACGCAAACTTTCGACGGCTGATGAGCGACGAAGGATTACATTAGCTAGCTACGATAATCGGCGTTGATCGATACATAGTCGTGGGAGAGATCAGAGGTCCAAACGGTTGCACCCTCTTCACCCCGCCCCAAATTTATTTGTATCGTTATCTCGTCTTCAGCCATAACCCTGCTACCGGCTTCTTCCGTATATCCTGGAGCCCGTCCACCGTTTTCAACAATGCGGACATCGCCCAAGTCAATGGTCACCTTCGCCACGTCAAACGCGTCCACCGGTGCACGGCCAACGGCGGCGAGAATGCGCCCCCAGTTGGCATCTGAGGCGTACAACGCGGTTTTAACGAGTGGCGAGTGGGCAACAGTAAAGGCCACGTCGAGGGCTTCCTGACGCGTACACGCCTCGTTGACCTGCAGCGTGACAAATTTAGTGGCGCCTTCACCATCACGAATGATCGACTGAGCCAGCTCGGTCATCACACGCTGGAGCCCGTTGCGGAAAATGTCGATGTGCGCTTCGCTTTCAACACGCGAACCGGTACCGGTTGCCGCCAGCATACAAGCATCGTTGGTGGAGGTATCGCTATCCACCGTAATGCAGTTAAACGAGCGCTCGACTGTTTCGTTCAGCAACTGTGAAAGCAGCGCTGGCTCTATCGCCGCATCGGTGATCACAAAGCCCAACATGGTCGCCATATTGGGCTTAATCATACCGGACCCTTTGGCAATGCCGTTAATCACGATTTCGCTATCGCCCAAAGCCAGCGTGACGCTCGCCCCTTTAGGGCGAGTATCCGTCGTTAAAATCCCCTCGGCAGCGTGTTGCCAAGCTTGACTATCGCTGGCCATGCCTTCAAGCGCCAAAGGAATGCCGTCTAACAAGCGCGGCATAGGCAAAGGCTCGCCTATCACGCCGGTTGAAAACGGCAGCACCGCATGGTCACTAACGCCTACCTGTTGCGCCAGGGCCTGACAGCTTTCCAGTGCATCCTGACGCCCAGCCTGGCCGGTTCCTGCATTGGCATTGCCGGTATTGATCAGCCAATAACGAGCGGCTTCGCTATGTTCAGCCGCACGCTGTAGATTGGCCTTAGCAACCGTGACCGGAGCCGCACAAAACGCGTTACGGGTAAACACGCCCGCCACCGTCGAGGTGTTAGGCAGCTCAATCACCACGACATCACGGCGATTGGGCTTTTTGATCCCCGCCATTGCCGTGCCCAAACGAACCCCGTCAAGGGGAGGCATTTCAGGAAAGGGCTTCATTCCCACCGCCATGTTGGTCTCCTTGGGCGTTTAATCGCTTACCTTCAGTCAAGCTTACCGCAGCACTGCTTGTATTTTTTGCCAGATCCACAGGTGCACGGATCATTGCGACCTACTTTGGGCCCTTCACGGCGGACGGGGCGACCATCTGCTCCAGGCGCTACCGGGGCGGTCTCGGTCTCCCCGTCTCCAACAGACTCAGGATCCTCATGACGGTTGGCGGCAGTGGCTTTATCGCGCTCCAGTGCCTCGCGACGCTTTTGCTCCAACGCTTCCACTTCTTCGGGCTGGCGAACCTGTACGTGACTAAGAATCCGCGTCACGTCGGCTTTAATGTTGGTCAGCAGCTGCTGGAAAAGCTCAAACGCTTCACGCTTATATTCCTGCTTGGGATTCTTTTGGGCATAGCCACGCAGATGGATACCGCGGCGCAAATGATCCATGGATTGCAGGTGCTCTTTCCAGCGGGTGTCGAGCACTTGCAGCATGACTTGTTTTTCAAAGCGGCGAATCAGCGACTCACCTGCGGCATCGATTTTAGCGGCGTAGGCTTCACGGTGCATGGTGTGCAACCGTTCGCGCAGCTTCTCTTCATTAAAGCGCTCGTCCGCTTCAGCCCACTCGACCACCGGCGCATCCAAGTTAAACTCGGTTTTCAAATGCGCTTCCAGGCCGGGCAAATCCCACTGCTCGGCTAGGCTTTGCGGTGGCACATAATCGCTAATGCTGCTGTCCATGACTTCTTCATGGATGCCAACAACGGCGTCGGCCACGTTGTCGGACGCCAATATATCGTTACGTTGCTGATAAATAACCCGGCGCTGATCGTTGGCAACATCATCGTATTCGAGTAGTTGTTTACGAATATCAAAGTTGCGGCCTTCGACCTTTTTCTGCGCCCGCTCTACAGCATTAGAGACCATTTTGTGCTCAATGGCTTCGCCGCGCTCTAACCCTAACGCTTGCATCAGGCGTTTTACCCGGTCTGAACCGAATAGACGCATCAGGCTGTCTTCCAGCGACAGGAAGAAGCGGGTCGACCCCGGATCACCCTGACGCCCGGCGCGACCCCGTAGCTGGTTATCGATGCGGCGTGATTCGTGACGCTCAGAACCCACCACGTGCAAGCCGCCGGCTTCAAGCACAGCATCGTGACGTTGTTGCCATTCCGCCTTAACGGCGTCAATTTGCGCTTGGCTGGGCTGTTGCAATTTGGCGACTTCGGCTTCCCAGTTACCGCCCAGCACGATGTCGGTACCACGGCCCGCCATATTGGTCGCGATCGTTACCGCCCCCGGCCGGCCGGCCTGGGCGATAATTTCGGCTTCGCTTTGGTGTTGCTTAGCGTTCAGCACGTTAAACGCCAGGTTGGCTTCGCGCATTAAGCGCGCTATGTACTCTGACGTTTCAATCGACGCCGTACCCACCAGCACCGGACGACCGGCCTCTGTCTGTTCTTTTACATCCTGGATGATGGCTTCGTACTTCTCTTGCGCGCTTAAATAAACCAGATCGTTGAGATCTTTACGCACCAGCGGGCGATTCGTCGGGATTACCACCACATCCAGCCCATAAATCTGACGAAACTCAAAGGCTTCGGTATCGGCGGTGCCCGTCATCCCTGCCAGCTTTTCGTAAAGGCGGAAGTAATTTTGGAAGGTTGTCGACGCTAAGGTTTGGCTCTCGCGCTGCACCGTGACGCCCTCTTTGGCTTCAACGGCCTGATGCAGCCCTTCAGACCAACGCCGCCCAGGCATGGAGCGCCCCGTATGTTCATCAACAATCACCACCTGATCGTCGGAGACCATATAGTCAACATCAATATGATAAAGATGGCGAGCACGTAATGCCGAGTGCATGTGTTGGAGCAAGTTGAGGTTCTGGGCCGCATAAAGCGAGTCGTCTTCAGCAAGCAGGCCCTCTTCACGCATCAGCGTCTCGACCTTATTGTGACCCTGCTCGGTAAGCTCGACTTGCTTTTGCTTTTCATCGACCAAAAAGTCGCCCGTGACCGGCGTTTCTTCATCTTCCGGCGCTTCGCCTTTTTCAAGCGTCAGCGACAAACGGTCGATAACTTTATACAGATCGGTATTCTCATCCACGGCCCCTGAAATAATCAGCGGTGTGCGGGCTTCATCGATAAGAATCGAATCCACCTCGTCGACAATCGCATAGTGAAGACCGCGCTGAACCTTATCCTCCAACGAAAAGGCCATGTTATCGCGTAGATAATCAAAGCCAAATTCGTTGTTAGTGCCGTAAGTAATGTCGCAGTGATACGCATGACGCTTTTCGGCACTGGTCTGGCCGCTAAAAATGACGCCGACCGTCAGGCCTAAAAACTCATACAGCGGTCGCATCCACTCCGCATCACGCCGCGCCAGGTAATCGTTCACCGTGACCACGTGGACACCTTTTGCAGGCAGCGCGTTTAAGTAAACGGCGAGCGTCGCGACCAGCGTTTTACCTTCCCCGGTTTTCATTTCAGCGATGCGCCCATTATGCAGGGTCATACCACCGACCATCTGCACATCAAAGTGGCGCATCCCCATGACCCGTTTGCTGGACTCACGCACCATTGCAAAAGCCGGCGACAATAAGCTATCCAGAGGTTCACCGTCGTCTAATCGCTGCCGCAATTTAGCCGTGGTGGCCTGTAAATCGGCATCGCTCAACGCCTCAAACTCACTTTCCAGGGCGTTAACATGCTGCACGCTTTTATGCATGCGTTTAACGTCTCGGTCATTCTTGGAGCCGACAACTTTGCGTAATAAATTATTGATCATGTAATTTCCAACTGACAGTGAGCGCCCTTGCCGGGATCACCCCGTTTTGTATATAAGTAAGTAGTTTGACTGAATGATCAGCGATAAAACGGGGAAAACCGAGGGGGACCACGACGGCTAAATACATCATGGGCAGCGACCAGCACGCTCACAAAACAACGCCACACCGCGCGCTGAAGAGGCACAATGGCAGGCTGCTCGGCGAGCCACCAGCGCCGCATAGCGCGGCGTCGTGTCGCCATTAAACGTGTCCGTGCACGCAGTACCGAAGGCACCCAAAAACAGGCCACGACGCTTCGCTCACCGCCCCTAAGCGCTTCCGCATACGTCAAATTAGTGGGCAATAAACAGCCCACCAGCAAGCTTGCTAGCCACCAACGTGCCAAGCCATGACGTCGCTGACGCCGAGGCACTACTGAGGCTATGTTTAACGCTTGCGACATGCTGTGGACAAACTCCTGGGCGTGTTAGTCTTTAACGACCGGGCGACATATTCAGGGCCCGTGAGCACTACCGGTGGTGCACTAAGCGATACGTTAGGAATCAAGTGTATGAGTATAAAGGTTAAGCGCTCCCAGGCACAGCCCATCAGCCGTCTGATGGGCAAGTCGAGCGATATCGGCAAGCTTATGCGCCTTTCCAAGCTGATAGATCAGGCGCAGCGGCACTTGCAGGCACACCTGCCAGAGCCAATGCGCGACCACATCTACGTCGGTGGATTTCGCGACGGGCGGTTAACACTGATTAGCGGGCAAGCTCAATGGCTAACCTGGCTGCGCTATGAGCAGGATCGCTTACTCACTCTGATTCATCAACTGCCTGGTTTTGAGGGCGTTACCGGCTTTACGTTCAAAGTACGCCCGGTACGAACCGTTCAAGCGCCCTTGCGTAATACTCGCTCGCTATCTTGTTCGGCAGGCAAAACGCTCGCCGACTGCGCCCAAGACACTGATCATCCCGCGCTTAAGCGGGCGTTGGAACGGCTAGCGTCCCACGCGCCTGCCGAACAAGGCAACGACCAGGACTCATGAATTAGCAGCGTTACCACGCAAAACGCACCGCCTAGGCGGTGCGTTCCAATCAACAAGTCGTGCATAGGCGATTACGCCATGGCAGGCGCCGCATAAGAAATAGGCGCAACCGCTTTTTCTTCTTCGAAGGTGATAACTTCAAAGGCATCTGGCTGAGCCATTAGCTCGCGACACAGCTGATTGTTCAGCGCATGGCCTGACTTAACGCCGCGAAATTCACCAATCAGGCTGTAGCCTAACTGGTAAAGATCTCCAATGGCATCCAACACCTTATGCTTCACGAATTCATCTTCGTAGCGTAGTCCGCCTTCGTTAACAATCCGGTAGTCATCGACCACAATCGCATTATCCAAGCTACCGCCTAATGCTAAATTGTTAGACCGCAGAAATTCCAGATCGCGCATAAAGCCGAAGGTGCGAGCCCGCGAGACTTCTTTCACGAATGAGGTCGTGGAAAAGTCGATCATCGCCGTTTGTTTTTGCTGGTCGAAAACAGGATGGTCAAAATCGATCGCAAACGAGACTTTAAAGCCTTGATGCGGCAAAAAAGTGGCCTCTTTATCATCTTCAGTGACGCTAATCGGACGCTTAATGCGTATAAACTTTTTAGCCGCCTCCTGCTCTAAGATACCCGCCGATTGAATCAGAAATACAAACGGACTAGCACTACCGTCCATGATAGGCACTTCTGCTGCACTGACATCGACATAAGCATTGTCGATACCCAGCCCTGCAAAAGCCGACATCAGGTGCTCAACGGTCGCCACCTTGACACCCTGGTAGCTAAGCGCGGTACATAGCTTGGTGTCTTCCACCAGTTCAGCGCGGGCAGGAACGTGAACCACTGGGTCAAGATCCGTGCGAACAAACACAATCCCCGTATTGACGGGTGCCGGACGCAAAGCCAAGTGAACTTTTTTCCCAGAGTGTAAGCCCACTCCGGTGGCGCGAATGACATTTTGTAGGGTGCGTTGTCTGATCATGGGCAGTGGTCGAACTCTAATAACGGGGTAACCGCAAGGGATGAAAGTTATCAAACAGTGTTCACTTTAACAGCAAACGAGGGTTTTCACCAATAAAACTCTCGTTTGCTGCAAGCCCACACCTGATAGCTTTTATCAATCCGCTTGCCGGCGAAGAAATGCGGGGATGTCCAGGTAGTCATCGGCATCAGCTGCGCGGCGCTTTTCAGGGCGCGCGGGTGCGCTTTCAGCCGCTTCAGCACGGCTACTCGCCTGCTGACGCATGACCGTCGGCTGTTGCAGCTTACGATAATCGGAAGAGGCTTCCGCCGACCGGCGTGCGGGTTCACGCGTCGCCATTTTTGGCTGACCACCGTCCAAACCGGCCGCCACAACTGTTACGCGCAGCTCGTCGGACATTTCCATATCAATCGACGTACCCACCACAATGGTCGCTTCTTGAGAGGCGAATTCCTGCACTGTTGCGCCAACATCGTTGAATTCACCAATCGAGAGGTCAGGCCCGGCGGTAATATTAACCAGAATACCGCGCGCACCATGCAGGTCGATATCTTCCAACAGCGGGCTGCGAATGGCTTTTTCAGCCGCTTCACGGGCACGGTTTTCACCGGTAGCCCCGCCGGTACCCATCATCGCCATGCCCATTTCCGACATGACCGTGCGCACGTCGGCAAAGTCGACGTTGATAATGCCCGGGCTGGTGATCAGCTCGGCGATCCCCTGAACGGCACCCAAGAGCACATCATTGGCCGCACTAAAGGCGGTCAATAACGTGGCGTTTTTGCCCAGGACGGAGAGCAACTTTTCATTAGGAATGGTGATCAGCGAATCAACGTGTTCCGAGAGCTCTTTCATGCCCTCTTCTGCAGCGCGCATCCGCTTCGGCCCCTCAAATGGGAAAGGCCGTGTAACAACCGCCACCGTTAAGATGCCTAATTCCTTAGCCACTTGCGCGACCACGGGCGCACCACCGGTACCGGTACCGCCACCCATGCCGGCAGTGATGAACACCATATCAGCACCATTGAGCAGCTCAGCGATGCGTTCTCGGTCTTCCATCGCCGCTTGGCGGCCGACATCAGGATTAGCCCCTGCGCCTAAGCCCTTAGTGATTTCGCCCCCAAGCTGCAGCACCGTCTTAGCGGATACACGCTTTAACGCCTGGGCATCGGTATTGGCGCAAATAAATTCAACGCCTTCGATGTTGCTTTCGACCATGTGGTTAACAGCGTTGCCGCCACCGCCGCCAACGCCAACCACTTTGATGACCGCACTGCTCGAGGGTGCGCTATCTACCAATTCGAACATAAGCCCCGTCTCCTGAACCGCGCTTGCGGCCCTGTCAGAAATTTCCTTTGAACCAGCCTTTGATTCTTGTCAGCGCTGCACTGCCGTCCTTGACGTCACGCCGGGAGACGTCAGCACGCCCCTTATGTACAGGGATGACTCCTCCCTGGCTTTCACGATTATGCCCATGACGGGCTTCCTGCAATGCATAATGCAGTAAACCGACGCCTGTTGCATAGATAGGGTTACGTACCACGTCTGACAACCCTTTGACATTTTGCGGACACGCAATGCGAACCGGCATATGAAAAATCTCTTCTGCCAGCTCACCCACGCCTTCCATGCGTGACGTACCGCCGGTCAATACCACGCCAGCCGCGACCATATCTTCGTAGCCGCTACGACGCAGCTCGTCTCTGACCAGCGTAAAAAGCTCTTCGTAACGTGGTTCTACCACTTCAGCCAATGCTTGTCGGGAAAGATCCCGTGCTGGCCTATCACCCACGCTAGGTACTTTAATCATTTCGTCGCTTGCCGCTAATTGAGTCAGCGCGCAGGCATACTTAACTTTAATCTCTTCGGCGTGCTGGGTCGGCGTTCGCAGCGCCATGGCAATATCGTTGGTTACCTGGTCACCGGCAATAGGGATCACCGCCGTATGGCGAATGGCACCCTCAGTAAAAATAGCCATGTCGGTAGTGCCGCCGCCGATATCGACCATGCACACGCCAAGTTCGCGTTCATCCTCAGTCAATACAGCCATACTCGATGCCAGTTGCTCAAGGATAATGGCATCAACATCCAGACCGCAGCGACGCACACATTTTTCAATGTTTTGTACCGCGTTAAGCGCCGCTGTTACCAAATGCACTTGTGCTTCAAGACGAACCCCCGACATGCCCAGTGGCTCGCGTATACCGCCCTGGGCGTCGATCGAGAACTCCTGAGGCAACACGTGCAGCACGCGCTGGCCTTCCGAAACGGCCCGCGCCCTGGCTGAGTCTATCACTCGATCAATATCCGAAGGAGTCACTTCGCGTTCTTTAATCGCCACCACACCATCGGAGTTCATCGATTTTATGTGACTTCCGGCTACGCCTACGTAGACCGAGTGAATATCACATCCGGCCATCAATTCGGCTTCTTCAACAGCGCGCTGAATTGACTGCACGGTGGATTCAATATTGATGACCACACCGCGCTTCATGCCCCGCGACGGATGCGAACCGATACCTGCAATTTCAATCCCACCATCGTCGGTCGGCTGACCGACGATGGCGACGACCTTGGACGTTCCAATGTCCAGCCCGACCACCATGTTGGATGCGTTGGGTGAGCCTGCCATGAGTCGGGAAATCTCCTTATTGCCTTAAATAAAAATACAATTAATGCTCAATGCTACTTGGGCACAAGTTAATAAGCGTGCCAACTTACAACGTGTGGCAATGAGCCAAATTAATCAAACGAGTTAACATTATAATTCCAATTGGCACATAGTATAGAAACATTTGCCGCAATACGACTAGTCAAATGTCACAATAGTCGCCATAACAGTGAAATAAAACCCCGTCAGCGGGGTTTTCATCGACAGCAACTGCTTACTTTACATCTTTTAAACATCCCATGATCGCCTCGTTACTCTTCTTGCACATCAAATTCACTTTCACCGTGCCAAGCAACGGCCACTCCATTTGGGTAGCGCAAATCGATATAACGGATACGTTCACTTAAATGACTCAACTCGCGTTGCCAAGAAGCACTTAAACGTGCCAGCCGTACTTCGTGTTGACGTCGACCCAACATTACCCAAGCGCTATCGTTTAATTGTAACCGCCAGGCACCCCGAGGCTCTAAGCGAAGTTGGGTTAAGCGTAAA
Organism: Vreelandella arcis; assembly: GCF_900103865.1. Taxonomy (GTDB): domain Bacteria; phylum Pseudomonadota; class Gammaproteobacteria; order Pseudomonadales; family Halomonadaceae; genus Vreelandella; species Vreelandella arcis. Next base: position 198,174 of record NZ_FNII01000003.1, on the reverse strand, counting down.
TCTAGCCGTGCAAAATGCGGCGTTAATTGGCGGTAGTAATCTAAAACTTCCTCATTGCTACCGGCAGGACCCGCCAAATCGGGTAACCCCTCGGGCACTCCTAATGGGGAAAAAGCAAAGGCTTCGCCCTCTTCATTAAGCAAAAAGTCGTCATTCCAGCGAGCCACTGGGGTTTGCTCAACCAGTTCAAAGATCAGCGCATTCGGCCATTCGCGACTAATGCGCACTTCATTTAGCCAGCCAATGCGCAATGCCTGTTCTCTCAGCGTCCCCAAATCCGCAGATAGCCACTGGCTATCCTCAACCACCGGGGCCAGTTGGGTACGCAAATAGTCTGCATTCACGTAGTCCCAGTCGCCCCGGATAGAGACACGCTCTATGGGCCGGTCAAGCCATAACCAAAGTGCTTGCCCACCGGCAACTAGCAAAAGGCCCAACATCAAACTACCTAACCAGGCCTGGCGTTTTTTCATGAGGCGCTCTGCTGGCCAGCCGTTTGTAAAATGCGCATCACTAGTTGATCAAAACTAATCCCCGCGTGCGCGGCTGATTGAGGCACAAGGCTGTGATCGGTCATCCCCGGCACGGTATTAACTTCCAATAGCCAAAAACGACCGTCACTGTCACGCATCACGTCAACGCGCCCCCAACCTTGCCCGCCAACGGCCGCAAAGGCTTGTTGGCAGAGCGTTGCCAATGCGGCCTCATCATCGTGAGATAGACCACAGGGCAAATGGTACTCGGTGGTATCGGTTAAATACTTCGCTTCGTAGTCGTAAAACCCGCCCGGCACTTCCACACGAATCGCGGGGAGCACCTGGTCAGACAGTAAGCTCACCGTGTATTCATCACCTTGAATGAAGCGCTCGGCCATCACCCGCGCATCAAAACGCGCCGCATCGTGATAGGCAGATTCCAGAGACGCTTGGTCGTCGACAATACTGATACCCAGCGTCGACCCTTCATGCACCGGCTTAACGATCAGCGGCAAGCCAAGCTGCGCGACCACGCCAGCCCAATCGGCGTCTGAATGCAGCATGATGCTTTCTGGCGTTGGCAAGGCCAGGGCATGCCACACTTGCTTAGTGCGTTGTTTGTCCATGCCTAATGCCGACGCCAATACGCCACTGCCGGTATACGGAATGTTCAGCAGCTCAAGCGCGCCCTGCAGGGTACCGTCTTCGCCACCCCGACCGTGCAACGCCACAAAGACGGCTGTCGGGGCCAGTTTTTCAAGGCCGACCAACCCGCCCTCACGAGGATCATACCCCTGTACATTGACGCCTTGTCGCTCAAGCGCAGCGATAATCGCGGCCCCACTCTTTAGCGATACATCCCGCTCGGCTGAATCGCCGCCGTACACCACGACAACCCGCTCAAACGACAAGGGTTGAGAGTTAGCTTTGCTCACAGATCTACCTCATTTAACGCCATCTGGGCTTGGGCTAAGCGCAGGGAAATACCGCCAACGTCCCCCGCCCCTTGGGTAATCAAAATATCCCCAGGGCGTAATACATTACTTAATAGACCGGGTAATTCGTGTTTATGCTCGACAAAAATTGGGTCGACCTCACCCCGCTGACGAATCGAGCCCGCCAACGTACGCCCTTCAGCGCCGGGAATCACCGATTCACCAGCGCTATAAACGTCCAACAGCACCAGCGTATCCACCTGGGAAAGCACACGTACGAAATCCTCGTATAAATCACGCGTACGGCTATAGCGATGGGGCTGATAGAGCATCACCAGACGTCGCTCAGGCCAGCCCGCCCGGACGGCCTGGATCACCATATCCACTTCTCTGGGGTGGTGACCATAATCGTCCACCAGCATGACTTCTCCACCTGACGAGGTGGGAAAATGACCATGCACTTGGAAACGACGGCCTATACCCGCAAACCCCGCCAATGCGCGTGTGATGGCAGCGTCGCTGACGCCTGCGTCCGTCGCCACGACAATAGCCGCCATTGCGTTTAGCGCATTATGGCGCCCAGGCATCGCCAAACGGATAGGCAGAGGCTCGGCCCCGCCTGGCCGCAAGGCGGTAAACGACACCTCGCCTTCCTGCTGGGAAAAATCGACAATCCGGTAGTCCGCATCTGCATCGAACCCGTAGGTCACGAACTGACGCTTCACCTTTTCGCTTAACTCGCGGACATTGGCGTCATCAATACATAGTACCGCTAACCCATAGAAAGGCAGGTTATGCAAAAACTCGACAAAGGTACTTTTTAGGCGGGAAAAATCACCGCCGTAGGTCGCCATGTGATCGGCATCAATATTGGTGACGATGGACATCATCGGCTGCAGGTGCAAAAACGAGGCATCAGATTCGTCCGCCTCTGCGACCAAATAGTCGCCCTCGCCTAACCGCGCGTTGGTACCCGCGCTGGTCAACTTGCCACCGATGACAAACGTCGGGTCAAGGCCGCCCTCCGCCAGAAGCGTAGCCGTCAAACTGGTCGTGGTTGTCTTGCCATGGGTGCCCGCCACCGCGATGCCATGTCGAAATCGCATTAGTTCAGCAAGCATTTCAGCGCGTCGAACCACCGGCACGCGATGATCATGGGCCCAGCGTATTTCAGGGTTGGTGTGGTCGATAGCGCTCGATACCACCACGACATCCGCCCCGGCGACGTGTTCTTCAGCGTGGCCAATCGATACGCACACGCCACATTGGTTCAAACGCTCGGTGACGGGTGAATGTTTCAAATCACTGCCGCTCACAGCGTACCCTTGATTGGCGAGCACCTCTGCGATGCCACACATGCCCGCCCCACCAATACCCACAAAGTGGATGCGGCGGATACGCCGCATACCCGGGCCACTGGGGACAGCCGTTGAGGGTACTGGTTTAGTTTCAAAGTCCGTCACGCAGTCTCTCCTTGCGGTATCACATCCAGACACCCAGCGGCCAAACGTTGGGTCGCCTCTAAGTGCGCGGCTTGGCGTGCATTAGCGGCCATCGCCGCCAAGGTGTCGGGCGTTAATAAGTGAGTCAATTCGTGGCTAAGCCGCTCAGGGGTCAATTCAGACTGAATAATGCACAACGCCGCCTGCGCCTCAACCAGCACCTGGGCATTCACGCGTTGATGGTCATCAACAGCAAACGGGAAAGGCACCAGCAGCGACGGTTTGGCCGCTGCCGCCAGCTCGGCAACGGTTAATGCACCAGCGCGGCAAACCACGAGATCCGCCCAGTCGTAAGCGGCCGCCATATCATCAATAAAGGGGACAACGCGGGCCTCTATGCCCTGCTCTGCATACAGCGCAGCCGTGTCGCTATCTCGCGCCTTGCCGGCCTGATGCCAAATCTCTGGACGCTGCGTTGACGGCAGCTGCGCAATCGCTGGGGCGAGTCGCTCATTAAGGGCGACAGCGCCCAGCGACCCACCCACGACGAGCAGTCGCAGTCGACGCGCAGCCATCGTCGACACATCCCTTGGCGTATTCCCCAACGCAGCGATATCGTCGCGAACCGGGTTGCCAATCACTTCCGCCCGCTGAGCAAACGCCTGAGGAAAAGCGGCATAGGTGCGCGTCGCAAGCCGCGAAAGCACTCTGTTGGTCAACCCCGCCACGGCGTTCTGCTCATGAATCACCAGCGGTATACCGAGTGTTTTAGCAGCTAGCCCGCCTGGTCCGCTGGCAAAGCCGCCCAACCCCACTACAACATGAGGTTTAAATGCCGCCATTATACGCCGCGACTGGTGCACAGCGCGGCTCAAATTCAAGGGTGCCTTTAGCCATCCAGCAAGGCCATTGCCGCGCAACCCGGAAATGGCAATGGTATGTAGTGTAATACCTGCCTCGGGTACCAACCGGTTTTCAATACCTTTCGGGCTACCCAGCCACTCGACCTCGACACCCTGAGCAGACAAGGCCCGCGCCAACGATAACGCTGGGATCACATGTCCACCGGTTCCTCCTGCCATGATGAGCACTCGGCGTGCTGGGTATGTCACATGCAACTCCTTTACCTTGACGATGAGAGGCGCGGTTCACGACGCGACCGATATGGCGTCGGAGACCGTTTGGGGTAATGACGCGTTTCGGCATCGGTGCGTAACAACAGGCCAATCATGACGCCCGTCACCAGCAAACTGGAGCCGCCATAGCTGATTAACGGCAGCGTCAGCCCTTTAGTGGGCAGCAACCCGGAACTCACCGCCATGTTGATAAATGCTTGAGCGGCAATAATAAAGCTGATGCCATAGCTTACATAAGCTCCGAACAGATGACCCGACAGCTCAGCTCGGCGACCTATCCACATCGCCCGGCCAATCAATAGTGTAAATAACAACACAACCGTTATGGCGCCCACCATACCCAACTCTTCGGCAACCACCGCAAAAATAAAATCGGTGTGGGCCTCAGGCAGGTAATGGAGTTTCTGCACGCTATTGCCAAGCCCGGTGCCCGTGACATGGCCGCGACCAAACGCAATCAACGCCTGGGTCAGCTGGTACCCGGTAGCAAACTGGTCAGCCCAAGGGTCAAGGAAACTAGTCCAACGCGCCAGGCGGTAAGGTTCCAAGGCCACCATCATCACCGCGCCAGTCGCCAAGAGGCTACCGCTGCCGATCAACAAGGTTAGCGACGCACCCGCCATCATGAGCATGCCAATCACGCACACGGTAAACACCACCATGCCGCCAAAATCGGGGGCTAAAAATAACAGCCCCGCCGGTGCGGCCAATACGGCCAGCGGCCGCCACATACTAAACGGCCGACGCCGAAGTTCGTAGGCGAACCGTGACATAAACGCCGCCATGTAAAAAATCAGACCAATTTTGGCAAACTCTGACACCTGCAAGCTAGGTAGCGGCCCCGGCAACGCAATCCAGCGTTTACTGCCGTTAACCTCCTGACCGATGATCAGCACCAAGATTAACAGTGCAATACTAACCAGTAGTATCAGCCCGGCGTTTTGTCGCCACACTTCCAGGGGGATACATAACATCAGCAGGCATGCAGACACCGCGATCAGCAGAAATAAGCCATGTTGCTGCGCATAGTGGTAGCTATTATCAAGCAACCCGATGGACGCCGAGCTCACCATTACCCAGCCTAATCCAGCGAGTGACACGACCACCATGATCAACCAGATATCGCAGGGTAACCCCTGGGTCGATATTTTTTGGCGCAGGCCTTGGAATCGCTTCATGGTATGGCCTCGCCGATTTGTTGTGCCTTTTGAGTCACCCAGTGACGAAAAGCCTCGCCCCTCGCCTGATAATTAGCGAATTGATCCAGGCTGGCGCAGGCGGGCGACAGCAGCACGCAATCGCCTGGCTGGGCCAGCGCGTATGCGTCCTCCATGGCGCGCTCTAAATCTTCAACACGATGCGTCTCGACGTGGCTGGCAAGCGCGCTTTCCAGACGCGACGCATCTTGCCCGAACACCATCACACAGCGCGCGATTTGGCTTAGTGGTGCCGCTAGCGGTGTGAAATCCGCACCTTTACCCACCCCTCCCGCGAGCAATATCAATCGCCCTTGCAAGGCGGCGCCGATGCCTTCAATCGCTGCCAGCGTCGCCCCTACGTTAGTGCCTTTAGTGTCATTGACCCAACTAACCCCATTGAGGCTGGCAATCACTTCGCTGCGATGAACCAGGCCTTTAAATGCTATAACCGTTTGACACATAGAGGCCTTATCAAATCCCAGCGCCTCGCCCATAGCCAACGCGGCAAGCGCATTAACGTAATGGTGCTGACCAAGCATGGCTAGTTGATCGGCGGCAATCCAGGGAGTCGCGCCCTGCATTAGCGTTAAGCGTCCTTGATGGTACGCCAACCCCCAGTGGTGTTCGCTAGGCGGCTGGGCGCCAAACTGCGTCACCTTGGGAACCGGTTGAATCGGAAAGGTTAGCGGGTCATCGGCATTAACGATGGCCAGTTGCGCGCCATGAAAAACGGCTTGTTTGGCGTTACGGTAGCCTTGCATATCCCCATGTCGATCTAGGTGGTCTTCGGATAAATTTAAAAACGCCGCAACGGTCGCCCCCAGGCGAGGCGTGGTTTCAAGCTGGAAACTGGAAAGCTCCAGAATAAATAACTCAGCGTCAGGCTCATCCGCCAACAAATCCAGCGCGGGCGTGCCCAGATTACCCCCAACGGCCGCATTAACGCCTGCCGCAAGTGCCATCTGGCCCAGCAGAGTGGTCACGCTAGATTTCGCATTGGAGCCGGTGATGGCAACAATCGGCGTATGTGTCGCACGCACAAACAAGGCCATTTCACCCACCAGACGGGGTTCACCGGTGCGCGGGTTAAGCTGCTCGGCTAATGGCGCCAAGGTTGGATGGTAGGGGTCAACGCCAGGGCTAACCACAACTTCCTCGGCGGCCTCAAGGTTTAGCGCTTCAAGCGGCCCGCAATGCACCTTCACCTGCGGATACGCTTCAAGGAACGCTGCCATACCAGGGGGCGCCTCACGGGTGTCGGCGACCATAAACGGTGTGCCAAGGCTTGCCAGGTGACGACAGATAGCCCGTCCCGAGAGCCCCAGCCCTACTACTAGCGTCATTCCGGGTGGAACGCGAACCATCCCAGGCTCCCTCACACCGAGCGATGAAACGCTCGGCACAATTAAAAACTAAATGGATTAACGAACTTTAAGCGTCGCCAGCCCTAACAGCACCAGTACGACAGTAATGATCCAGAAGCGCACAATGACACGTGGCTCCGGCCATCCTTTCAACTCATAATGATGATGCAAAGGCGCCATGCGGAAGATACGGCGCCCCGTCAGCTTGTAGGAGCTCACTTGCAAGATTACCGACACCGTTTCCAATACAAAAATGCCGCCCATGATGAACAACACAATTTCCTGGCGAACGATGACCGCCACGACGCCTAAGGCTGCGCCTAACGCCAACGCTCCCACATCGCCCATAAACACTTGGGCGGGGTAAGTGTTAAACCACAAGAATCCCAACCCAGCCCCTGCAATCGTGGCACAAAAGACCGCCAACTCACCGGTACCCAATATAAACGGAATATGTAGATAGTCAGCGAACAAGGTATTACCACTGGCATAAGCAAATACGGCCAGCCCCATTGCCACAAGCACGGTGGGCATGATGGCCAAGCCGTCAAGTCCGTCGGTCAGGTTCACCGCGTTGGAGCTACCGACAATCACCAGGTAAGTTAACAGGATATAAAAAACGCCCAGGGGCACAGCAACGTCTTTCAGCGTGGGGATCAACAAACTGGTTTCTAATGGTGATGCCGCCGTCATATAAAGAATAACAGCCGCGCCCAAGCCCACTACCGACTGCCAAAAATACTTCCACCGCGCCGGTAAACCACGCGGGTTTTTCTCAACGACCTTGCGGTAATCGTCTACCCAGCCAATCGCGCCAAAGCCCAGCGTGACACCCAGCACCACCCACACATAGTGATTCGTCAGGTCGCCCCACAACAACGTACTGATCGCTATGGCCAGCAATATCATCGCGCCGCCCATGGTCGGTGTCCCGGCTTTAGACAGGTGAGACTGCGGACCATCATCACGCACGGCTTGACCAATTTGCCCTTCGACCAGCCGCCGGATCACCCAGGGCCCTAGCCACAAGCACAAAAATAGCGCGGTTAGGGCTGCCAAGATCACGCGCAACGTTAAATAATTAAAAACCTGAAAGGCAGATTGATACTCCGCCAGAAAATTCGCCAAGTGAAGTAACATGAACGGCGTTTACCTTATCTTATCCGTGCGCAGGGCGGTGACAACGTGTTCCATGCCTGCGCTGCGCGACCCTTTGACCAATAAACTGGCATTGGGCGGCAACGTGTTGTGAAGATGACGCACAAGCGTCGCGTAATCATTAAAATGCAATCCACCCTCAAAGGCGTCGCTTGCCGGTTTAGCCGACTCCCCTAGGGTCAATAGTCTCTCTATCCCTAATTGGGCCGCGTAGCGTCCAATCTCAGCGTGCAGGGCGTTAGAATCATCACCCAACTCGCCCATTGCCCCGAGTGCACACCAATGTGGCCCAGGCAAGCTAACCAGGGTATCCAACGCAGCTTTTACGGCGCCTGGGTTAGCGTTATAGGTGTCATTGAGTAGGCTCGCACCGCGCGGGCCTGGAATCACGCTCAGCCGGTTAGGTAATGCTTTTAGGCGCGCTAGTCGCTCCATCACCTGCTCCGCTGACACTCCTAAGCTGAGCGCTGCTGCCGTCGCCGCTAAGGCATTACTCACATTATGCTTACCCAGCAGGGGCAGTTGCACACGGCCAATGTCTCGCCCTTGATAATTAAGCGTAAAAGCATAACGCCCTTGGGAGTCACAGGAAAGCGCTTCGGCACAGATGTCCGCCGGCATGTTAGTGCTATAGCTCACTACACGGCCAGGCGCAGCGCATGCCGACCAGTAGGCAAAATAGCGGTCATCTCGGTTTAAAACCGCCACGCCATCGACCTGCAAACCGCTGAGCACTTCGCCCTTGGCTTGGGCGATTTGCCCCATGCCGCCGAATTCTCCGACGTGAGCACCGGTCACATTGGTAATAATCGCGACTTGAGGCCGTGCCAACCGGGTTGTCCAGGCGATTTCGCCCAAATGATTAGCCCCTAACTCAACAACAGCTGCTTGATGCTCGGGCGAAAGCGCCAGCAACGTGAGCGGCGCCCCTATATCGTTGTTCAAATTACCCTGCGTCGAATGAACCGGCCCGAGCGGCTCAAGTAACGCGGCGGTGATGTCCTTTACAGTCGTTTTGCCACTATTGCCGGTCACCGCTACGAGGGGGCCCTGCCATGCTTCGCGGGCGGCAGCGCCTAACAAACCCAACCCCAGGCGGGTATCGGCACACACTAACTGGGGCATCGCGCTATCCACGGGCGCTTCTACTAAGGCGGCAACCGCACCGGCCTGCTGCGCCTCGGCCAACAAATCATGCCCATCAAAACGCGGCCCTTTCAAGGCCACAAATAACCCGCCCGCCACCATGTTGCGGGTATCGGTAACAACAGCGCTGATCGGCGTAGACGCCAATCCTGACGGCGCGTTGATGGCAAGCGCGCTGGCCACGCGGCCCAACGTCCAGTCCATTTAGCGCGCCCCCCGAGCGGCCAAGGCCGCGCGTACTTCCTCACCGTCGTGGTAGGGATAGCGAACGCCTTGAATCTCTTGATAGGGCTCGTGCCCTTTGCCGGCTACCAAAATAACGTCATCAGAACCCGCGTGACGAACCGCATAAGCAATGGCCTCACGGCGATTAGCCACTTCCAACGGCTGAGCCTGGGTAAAGCCTGCTAAAATCTCCTCACGAATGCGCTCGGCGGGCTCTCCACGGGGATTATCATCGGTGACGATGACCACATCCGCCTGGGCTTCTGCCACGCGAGCCATCTCGGCTCGCTTGCCGGTATCGCGCTCACCACCGCAGCCAAATACGCACCACAGGCGACCAGCGTGACCCGCCAGTGCGCGCAGGGCGTTATCGAGAGCATCCGGCGTATGGGCGTAATCCACCACAACACTGGGTGCGTTCGCTTGACGATAGCACTCCATACGACCCGGTACGGGCGAAAGCGATGCAGCCGCGTCAAACAGGGCGTCCAATGACTCACCTGCGCCATACAGCGCCGCCATCGCCAATAGCACATTATCCAGATTAAAGCGCCCCATCAGCGTAAGCGAAAGCGCCCTTTCGCCATCTGGGGTGGCGATTAGGGCTTCCTGGCCTTGGCTGTGGGGGTGCCAGCCGACGACACGTAAAGTCACCGCCTCATCGGTCCCTGTCGCCAGAACACGCACGTGTTTGTCGCACCCCGCCAACATCAAGCGAGCCAAGGGGTCATCGCCGTTGACAACCGCCAGGGTGAGTTCGGTGCGCCGAAACAGCTTGGCTTTAGTCGCTGCGTAGGCCGCCATGCTGCCGTGATAATCCAAATGATCACGACTCAAATTAGTAAACACACCGCTGGTAATGTCGACGCTATCCAGACGAGACTGTGCAAGAGCATGCGACGAGACCTCCAGCGCTACTCGCTTTACGCCTTGGCGAGCCAACCCGCCCAACGCTTCGTGCATGGCGAGCGCACCCGGTGTCGTCAAGCCCGTATCGCTTAACGCCCCCAAACGGCCGACGCCTAAGGTGCCGATAACGCCGGCGGGTGTCCCGAGCGTCTCGCTTAAAGCGGCAATATAGTGCGTCACCGAACTCTTTCCGTTGGTTCCCGTGACGCCAATGACCTCAGGGCCTGCAGGCAGTTGAAAGAGCGCACGACCCAATTCACCCAGCCGCCGGGTCAGGTACGGCAGCTGTAGCACGCGGCCCTCGAGAGTGATATCCCCCTGGCTCGCATGGGAAAGCACCAACCCGGCGCCGGCCTCAATCGCCTGATCAATGAAGTCGCGACCATCATGCTGGCCACCGGGGACGGCCACAAAGATATCGCCGGGGGCCACCTGCCGAGAGTCGCTGGTAACGCTGACACGCTCAGGCAGGGTTGGCAGCTCGCCGGGCAACTTACCGGCAGGCCATACTTTAGCCAGTGCCTGCATTACCTCATTTGGGCTCAGCGTCATGCTGTCTCCTTCCAACTAGTCCACCTCACGGTCGGGTGGTACATCCAATAAGCGTAGCGCGTTGCCGGTGACACTTGAGAATACCGGGGCTGCCACTGCTCCCCCATAAAATTCGCCGGCTTTGGGGTGATCTATCATGACCACAGTGACGATGCGCGGATCCGAAATCGGCGCAATGCCAGCAAAAACGCTGCGGTACGCATCGGTGGTATAGCCTTGCTGGCCTATTTTACGCACCGTGCCTGTTTTACCCCCCACACGATAACCCTCAACGCGGGCGCGTCGCCCACCGGTATAGGCCGCTACCGACGTTTCTAAAATATTCAGCAGATCATTGGCCACCTTCGGCTGTATAGCAGGTGTCCCTTGAGGCGGTTCGGCGAGACGCAGCAAGGAGGGCGGCAAACGCACACCATCATTGGCGAGTGCCGTATATGCACTCGCCAATTGAACCGCGGACACAGATAGACCGTACCCATAGGCGAGCGTCGCCCGCTCACTGCGCGACCAGTTAACATGCGCCGGCAAGCTGCCCGTCGCCTCACCAGGAAAGCCAGTGCCAGGGGCTTGCCCCAAACCTAATTGATGGTATTTCTCCCAAATCGCCGTATCGCCAAGTTGCAACGCCAGGCGGGACATACCCACATTCGAAGAGTGTTCTAGAATGCCGGCCAAATCCAGCTCACCATAATTGCGAAAATCACGAATGGTATATTCATCGATTCGCATCCAGCCGGGCGAGGTATCGACCACGGTATTGCGGTCAAACCCTTCACTTTCCAGAACCGCCGACATGGCCAACGGCTTCATCACCGAGCCCGGCTCAAATACATCGACCAGCGCCTGGTTACGCAACCCGCGCGGATCAAGCCCCGCCCGGTTATTGGGGTTATAAGAAGGTAAATTCGCCATGGCCAATACTTCGCCGCTGCGCGCGTCCATCATCACCAGCACGCCACCATCCGCCTCATTTTCGGCAACCGCTGAGCGTAATTCGCGATAGGCCATATACTGTAGACGCTGATCAATCGACAGCGTTAGATCACCCCCTGGCTGGGCATCACGAATCACATCTAGCTCTCTAACCAGCCGACCTCGACGGTCTTTGATGATACGCCGCTGCCCCGGGTGACCGGCCAAGTGGGGCTGGTAAGCAAGCTCCAACCCCTCCTGACCCACGTCATCGACGTTGGTAACCCCTAGCAGTTGGGCGGCGACCTCACCGGCCGGGTAGTAGCGCTTGTATTCGCGCTGAGGGTAAACGCCGGGCGTGCGCAGATCGAGGATACGTTGCGCAGCGTCTGGCGTCATTTGACGACGCAAATACATGAACTCGTGTTCACTGTAGCGCGCCACGCGAGCTTCGAAAGCTTCCAGCGACATGCCTAGTGACTGGGCAAGCACAATGCGCTGAATGGCATCGTCAGGCAGTTCCTGAGGGTTCGCCCAGAGCGTTACGACCGGAGTGGATATGGCCAGCGGTTCGCCATTGCGGTCGGTGATCATTCCCCGGTGGGCGGGAATGGTCTCATTGCGCAGTGTGCGAGCGTCCCCTTGGCTTTGCAAAAAAGGGCGGTCAATCACCTGCAACAGGGTGATTCGACCAATCAAAATGGCGGAAACCAAGGCCATCATTAGCAAAATAAACAAAAACCGCCCCCCGTGGAGAGGCGGCGCGATAGGTGCTTGACGTGAGCTAACGCCCCGGTGTTGGGACTTCATGGCCGGATCACCTCGACGTCATGAACATCGGGAATGCGCATGCCCAAGCGTTGCGTAGCGATTTGCTCTATGCGAGCAGGCGTCGACCACGCACCTTCTTCAAGTAACAACTGGCCCCATTCGGTGTTTAGCTGTCTCCGCTCCTGCTCCAGCTGCTGTAGCTGAGCATATTGCACCCGCGTCGCATGAGTCGTCGCTACCACCAAAAAAGCCGTTGCCAGGCAGGCTAAAAAAATCAAACTGAGCACCACTGGCCACGGCCGTAGACGCAAAGAAAAAGGCCATTGAACTTGTAAAGTAGATAACCACCGACCCAGTTGTTCCATGCTCATAATTACTTCCGTGCTCACACTCGTTTACGTGCGGCTCGCATTACCGCGCTGCGGGCACGTGGGTTTTCAGCCACCTCGTCATCACTGGGGCGCACTCCTTTACTCAGCGCTTCTAGACGACGATTTAATTGGTCATCACGAATGGGCACGCCCCGGGGCAAATGGGTATCGCCCCGCACGTGATGACGAATAAACCGCTTAACGCGGCGATCTTCCAAGGAATGGAAGCTAATCACCACCAAGTGGCCGCCCGGCGCCAACGCCTCAAGCGCGGCTTCCAAAGCCGCATCCAACTGTTCCAACTCGCCGTTTAAATAAATCCGCAGCCCTTGAAACGCCTTCGTCGCGGGGTGCCGGCCTTTTTCCCAAGCCGGATGGGCCGTTTTCAGCACTTCCGCCAAATCGACGGTATGCGTAAAAGGCGCTTCAACCCGTCGTGTGACGACCGCACGCGCTAATCGTTTTGCAAAGCGTTCCTCACCATAGGTTTTAAACACCTTGGCGATATCAGCCTCACTGGCACGAGCGAGAAACTGAGCGGCGCTCTCTCCGCGGCTTGGATCCATACGCATATCCAGCGGCCCATTGCGCATAAAACTGAAACCCCGCTCAGGGTCATCAAGCTGCGGTGATGACACTCCAACGTCCAACAAAATGCCGGCAAGCTTGCCGTGCACGCCCTGCTCGCGGGCCACCTCACCTAGACGAGCAAAGTCGCGCTGCACCATGGTAAAACGTGAATCAGCAATGTCCGCCGCCGCCGCAACCGCCTGAGGATCTCGATCCATTGCAATCAGACGCCCGGTGTCGTTCAGGCGCGATAAAATCACCCGCGAATGCCCGCCCCGCCCAAAGGTGCCGTCCAGGTAGACGCCTTCCGGTTGATGCACGAGCACATCGACGGCACCGTCGAGGAGCACGCTGGTATGCTGAAATTGAGAACTAGCAGGGTCAGCGTCGGATGACGGCATAGTACACTCACAGAATAATGAAAGGACGCGCCGAGGCACGTCCCTATAGATGGGGAGTCGGCCGATAAGCCGGGTTCTGTCGTGGACAGCCATTCCTCTAGGCGCTGCGTTACCCCAGCGCTCAAGCAACCTACCCGGACCCAGCGCGGGCCACGCCATTGGGTCCCTATTTGGTCTTGCTCCGAGTGGGGTTTACCTTGCCACGCACTGTTGCCAGGCGCGCGGTGCGCTCTTACCGCACCCTTTCACCCTTACCGGCCTCGAAAGGCGTAGGCGGTCTACTCTCTGCTGCACTTTCCGTCGGCTCACGCCGCCCAGGCGTTACCTGGCACTCTGCCCTATGGAGCCCGGACTTTCCTCCCCCAACACCTTTTGAGGGGTATTAGCGGCGACTGTCTGGCCAACTCCGGCGGCAAGCATACCAGCGCCTTACGTTCGCCTCAATGCTCGCTTTTCATGGTTTGCAGCCGGGCATACCAAGTTTGCTTGCGACCGCCGAATATACCAGCGGCAATGCTCGCTGCCTGCTTAACGCCGATCCCCTCCGCCAGCAGTGTGGTTAGCAAAGCATCGGCCGATATAGTCTGATGCTCACTCTGTTCAACTGGCGGCGCTCCGGCGACCATCACCACGAATTCGCCCCGCGCTTGATTAGGGTCGGCGACTAACTGCTCAAGCAACGACGCAGGCGTTCCGTGCAGGAAAGTTTCGAAGGTTTTGGTCAGCTCGCGTGCCAATACCACGTCGCGCCCGGCCATCTGTTCATTCAATGCTTCAAGGGTATGCACGATGCGGTGCGGAGACTCGTAAAACACCAGCGTCTCTTCACGGGTTTTCCAAGCGTCAAGGGCTTGTCGACGCGCTCCAGGCTTGGCGGGTAAAAAACCAGCAAAGACAAAGCGATCGGTCGGCAAGCCTGCCCCCGACAGTGCAGTAATTAGCGCACAAGGGCCAGGGATCGGCACAATATGGCGATTGCGCGCCCGCAATTCACGCACCAATACAAACCCGGGGTCGCTGATCAACGGCGTTCCGGCATCGCTGATCAAGGCAATATCTTCACCAGCGGCGAGATAACTATCCAAGGTATCCACGCGCCGCGCTTCGTTGTGCTCATGCAACGAGAGCATCGGCTTATTCAAACCTAAATGTGTCAATAAACGCGCACTGTGGCGGGTATCCTCGGCGGCAACGCGTGTCACTTCGCCAAGCAGCCGCGCAGCGCGGGAAGATAGGTCATCCAAATTCCCAATCGGCGTGGCGACCACGTACAATGTGCCAGGTGGTGTATGTGTCATCGTGACTCCCAATTCTTCAATGGCTTGCCCCACGGTACGCTATGCTTGTGCAGTAGCCGCCCACTCGTTGAACAGCAGCGACGGCGCAAATGGAAACTAAGGAAGGATACATGAAACAGTCATTACGTGGCTTTTTGGCCGCTACGCTCATGGCGCTTCTTATGGTGGGCTGTGCGATGCAGCCTCCCAGTGTTGTCGACCGAGTGCCCGACGAAGACCCTAACCGGCTGCTTAGCCAAGCGGAGCAGCAGGGCCCTGAGCAAGCCGCTATTTCGCGCCTTGAGGCGGCTAATATTTTAGCCCGCCAAGGCCAGCGTGAGGACGCTTACGGCGTTGCTACGGCCATTGATGAACAGGCACTACCTGAATCTGCCCGGGTGCGTTGGGCGCTCCTGTTTTCCGAACTAGCCCGTGCGCTGGATGAACCCGACAGCGTACTGCGCGCCACCCAGGTGCTCGACGACGAGCTGCCGATGCAGGCAAATCAGCAACGCACGCTTGAAGACCGTCAGCGATGGGCGCGCGAAACGCTTGATAGGCCAGACCCGGCGCGCTTTGCCCTGCCTGAACTGGAAGGGGTGACGATTAACCGTATTGCCGTGGCGCTCCCTGAATCTGGCGCGCTGAGCAACGTGGCCGAGACCCTCGCCTCGGCGATACGCCGCCACCGCGACATCACGGGCGACGATGTGCAACTGAATTTCCTTGATTCATCGCAGTACGCATTGAACGAGCTATATGACCGTGCCCAGCAAATGAACGCTCAAGTCATGATCGGCCCACTCGACAAGGAACAAGTCACCCAGCTTGAACAGCGCGATAGCGTTCCTGTCCCCACCCTGGCACTCAACTACGGTAGTAGTGAGCGCAACCAAGCTAAACGTCTTTTCCAATACGGCCTGTCAGCGGAGGATGAAGCGCGCCAGGCAGCGCGCCGCGCGTGGCAGGACGGCCATCGCCAGATGTCTCTGATGGTGCCTGACAACGACTGGGGACAGCGTGTTGGCGAAGCCTTTTGGAACGAGTGGCAACGCCAGGGCGGCGATATCAGTAATGCGGTACGTTACAACCCTGACAACCCGGTTTCCGATGCGGTCAAGACCGCTTTAAACGTACGCGGTGAACGGGCCCAGCTTAACGATATTGATGGCCTCTTCCTGCTCGCATTACCCGACTACGCTCGCCAAGTGCCGCCGACCATGGACTTTTACTACGCGCCGAATCTCCCCGTCTATGCCACCTCCCATCTACATGAAGGGCGACGCCAGATTCGCCTTGACCAAGACCTCAACGAGGTCATGTTTATGGATATTCCCTGGCAAATCCCCGATGCCGCTGTAGGCGGAGAAGAGGTGCTGCCCTTCTATGCGACTTACCAGCGCCTTCGGGAAGAATCCGACGCGTCGATGTTTCGGCTAATGGCCATGGGTGTCGACGCCTACGAGATCGCCACACGTCTTTCGGATTTTTCAGCGTTAGAAGGCTTTGATGGCAGCACTGGCAAGCTGACTCTCACAAGCGACGGGCGGATTTACCGCGAGCTTCCCTGGGCTAAGTTTCAAAACGGCACGCCATCGCCAATTTTGATTCCCGGCTTACAGAGTAATCAAGAGGATACCGACGAGAGCGATGACAACTAGCTCAAAGACAGCGCGGGCCCGCGGGCAAGCCATTGAGCAATTGGCCGCTCAATGGCTGCAGCAACAAGGTCTGCGTTTAGTCGCCAGCAATCATCATGTTAAGGGCGGCGAGCTTGACCTAATCATGCAAGATACGGATATTCTTGTCTTCGTCGAGGTCAAACATCGCAAATCTAGCCGGCACGGGCATCCGCTTGAGACGGTGACCGCCCAGAAACAGCAGCGGTTGATTCGAGCCGCACGACTTTATTTAGCCTCAATGCGCCACCCTTCGCCGTGTCGTTTTGATGTTATTGCCATGACCGGCACACCCCCTCACGTCGACATCGAGTGGGTAAAAGCCGCATTTGACGCCTTTTGAAACCACAATCAGGAAGCCCTAATGGACTTTCAATCACGCATACTGGGCCATTTCAACGCCAGCATTGATACCAAAACCTATGCCAGCGAGGTGTTACCACCTTTCATCGAAGTTGCCAGCCAAATGATGGTGCAGTGCTTGGTAAGCGAAGGCAAAATTCTCGCCTGCGGGAACGGCGGCAGTGCTGGCGACAGCCAGCACTTCTCATCGGAGCTACTCAACCGCTTTGAGCGCGAACGACCCAGCTTGCCGGCACTGGCCTTAACCACAGACACCTCCACCCTCACCTCAATTGCCAACGACTATACGTACAACGAGGTCTTCTCTAAGCAAATCAGGGCGCTAGGACAGCCAGGTGACGTTCTTCTGGCGATTTCAACGAGCGGCAATTCAGCCAACATTGTTCAGGCGATTCAAGCCGCTCACGACCGTGATATGACGGTCGTGGCCTTAACCGGCCGAGATGGCGGCGACATGGCATCGCTGCTAGGCCAAGATGACTGCGAAATTCGCGTACCGGCCACTTCTACAGCTCGCATTCAGGAAGTCCACTTACTGGTCATTCACTGTCTTTGCGACTTAATCGATGAGCAACTGTTTGGTGGCGTTGAATAACGCTGCCGACGATATAAAGGAATCTATCAATGATTTTACGACTCCCTTCTTCGCGCATGTCTCGCCTATTAATGGCTGCCGCACTAGGCTCCAGCGTCTTTTTGGCAGGCTGCGCTACCAACACCCGGGTTGATTCATCAAATTACGCCCAGCGCAGCGAAGACGTAGCCGCTGTTGACGCCACGATTGAACGGGAAGTGGGCCGGGCATTAGAGCGTGCGGACGGACGCCTGGACGACGCGCGTATTCGCCCCCATAGCTTCAATGGCGTGGTACTGCTGGTCGGCCAAGTGCCCAGCGAAGAACTGCGCAAAAAGGCAGAAAACGTTACCGCAGGTTTGCGCGGCGTCAATGAGGTTTACAATGAATTAACCGTCTCCGCGCTTTCGCCATCCTCTCAGCGTATTACCGATACCTGGCTAACCACCAATGTGGTCAGCCAGCTGGCAACTAATGACAGCATCGACTCATCAAAACTCAAGGTGACGACAGAAAATGCCAGCGTCTACATCATGGGCATGGTGACTCGCGACGAAGCTGATCGCATTGTTAACGCCGCCTCTAACGTGTCGGGTGTCCAGCGCATTGTAAAAGTCTTCGAATATATCGACTAAATCCGCACCGCAGGCCTAAAAAAACCTCGCTGTAATCACAGCGAGGTTTTTGGACGTTTTGCCCATCAGCAAACGTTGAGTTACTTCACCACCCGCAGCGATGGTTTCTTCTTACTACTGCTCGGCTTATCTTTCGCCTCACCGTCTGACGCACCTGACGACGTCTCATCTGATGATGACTCCGTTTCGGGGGCTGAATCTGTCACCGCCAACGTCGGCTTGCTAGGCGTAGACGTATCGTCTAGCGTCTCTTCCCCTTCCAGCGGGGTTAATTCAGGTTCGTGGCCGAAGACCATACCAGCCCCGTTTTCACGGGCATAAATCGCAATTAACGCAGGCGTAGGAATCATTACCTGCATCGGCTGACCACCAAAACGTGCGTTAAAACCAATAGCTTGGTTTTCCATAAACAAATCGCGAACCGCCGTTGGGGCGACATTCAGCACGATCTGGCCGTTTTGCACAAACTGTCGCGGCACTTCAACGCCGGGCTGTGTGGCATCCACGACTAAATGCGGAGTTAGCTCATTGTCTAGCAACCATTCGTAAAGCGCTCGGGCGATATAAGGGCGGCTCGATTTCATCTAGACTCACTCCTCCTAGAGAAAAGGCCCCGCCTGGCGAGGCCTGAGTGGGTTCAAGCACGCATCTCTTTTTCGCGCTCATTCAATGCAGCTTTAAAAGCATCGCGCTCGAACACACGAGACATATAGCTCAACAGCGGTTTTACCTGTTTTTCCGGCAGCTCAATATTCAGTGCCGGCAACCGCCACAAAATGGGCGCCAGACAGCAGTCGACAAGCGTGAACTCATCACTCATGAAATACGGCATATCTTCGAAAATGGGCGAAATACCCACCAGGCTCTCGCGTAGTTCTTTACGCGCTTTTTCTGCCTCTTTCTTACCACCGTTAACAATTTGCTCCACCATCGGGCACCATTCACGCTCGATACGGTGCATCCACAGGCGGCTCTGCGCACGCGCCACAGGGTATACAGGCAATAGCGGCGGATGCGGGAAACGCTCATCCAGGTATTCCATCATGACCTTAGACTCGTAGAGCACCAAGTCACGGTCAAGCAGCGTTGGCACGCTGTTGTAAGGATTCAAGTCCGCTAGCTCGTCGGGGACGTTCTCGTCGGAGACATCGACAATATCGACAGCTACGCCTTTCTCAGCCAGTACAATGCGCACACGATGACTGAAATGATCATCATTACCTGAATAAAAAATCATTGACGACCGTTTGGCCACAACACCCATGAATCCATCCTCGCAGCGAATCAATCTTGGATAATAACACGTCCACCCCACCCTTGGGGAAGGCAACGTTATGCATTACGACCAAGACTAACACGCAAAAGGCGCACAACCTGACTGCACGCCCCTTGTTACCTCGCTCAGCGCTGTTAATGAATATCGCGCCAGTACTCACGCTTGAGCAGATAGGCAATGACGGCGAAAATAAATAAAAATATTAGCACCTTGGGGGCTAACGCCTGAGCCTGAAGCTTTGACGGCTCACCCACATAGGCGAGAAAGTTGGTCAGGTCATACACGGTCTCTTCAAATTCCTCTGGGGATAATTGGCCTTGCTCGGTCACCTCTAATGATTTGCAGTTGGCATTATCGTCTGGAGAGTCGCCCGATGAGCCACCCTCCGTGGCGTCTGCATCCGCACATACCTTTTCTTGAACGCCTTGCAAGGGCTCTAGCACGTTGGGCATTGCCGTTAGCTCAAACACCGTATTATTTACCCCCGTTGCGCGATCCGGGTCTTGGTAGAAACTGAGCAGGTAAGAATACAGCCAATCAGTACCGTGCAGTCGTGCGGTGAGCGTTAAGTCTGGCGGTGTCACGCCAAACCACGTTTCGGCATTTTCTTTGGGCAACGCCGTGTGCATTTGGTCGTTAAACGCCATATCCGCGGAAAAGATAAGGTTATCTTCAACGATATCTTGAGGAATATCCAAATCCTCCGCGGCACGCGAGAATCGCTGGTATTCAAGCGAATGGCAGCCCATGCAGTAGTTAACATACAGCTTCATGCCATTTTGCAGCGACGCCTGGTCTTGCAGGTCCGGCTCCATGGAATGCGGTAAGCTTGCGCCACCGGCAGCCGCTGCTGTGATGGGCACCAGCAGGGCAATCAGCGTGATCAGTTGTTTTTTCATTAGCCAGTCACCCTTTCCGGAACGGGTTTTGTTTTTTCTAGCCGGGTATAGATCGGCATAAGCAGAAAATAAGCAAAATAGATAGCCGTACACACTTGGGCCAATAACGTTCGACCGCCGGTGGAAGGCAACACCCCGAGCACACCTAACGTTACAAAGCTTGCAGCGAACAGCGCTAACATCAGCTTAGATATCCACCCCTTATAGCGCATCGAACGCACTGGGCTACGGTCCAGCCAGGGCAGTACAAACATCACCGCGATAGCACCTCCCATACACATCACACCCAGAAATTTCGCCTCCAGGCCAAAGATGGAAAAAGTGATCGCCCGCAAAATCGCGTAAAACGGCGTGAAATACCACACTGGCGCAATGTGATCAGGGGTTTGTAGCGGGTTGGCGGGTTCGAAGTTGGGCGTTTCAATGAAATAGCCGCCCCCTTCCGGGAAATAAAACACCACCACGCAAAATACAAACAGAAACACCGCAACGCCTACTAGGTCTTTCACGGTATAGTAAGGATGAAAAGGAATACCATCCCGCGGGTTGCCGGCTTCGTCCTTTTTCTGCTTGATATCGATACCGTCCGGGTTATTTGATCCCACCTCGTGCAGTGCAATGATATGCAGCACAACCAGCGCCAGAATCACGATCGGCAACGCCACGACATGGAGCGCAAAAAAGCGATTCAGCGTAATCCCCGAAATCAGGTAGTCACCGCGTATCCACTGAGCCAGCTCCGGGCCAATCGCCGGAATGGCCGAGAACAGTGAAATTATCACCTGCGCGCCCCAGTACGACATTTGCCCCCATGGCAACAGGTAGCCCATGAACGCTTCGGCCATCAGCAGCAAATAAATCGCCATGCCAAAAACCCACACCAGTTCACGAGGCGCTTTGTAAGAGCCGTATAGCAAGCCGCGAAACATATGCAGATAAATCACCACAAAAAAAGCCGACGCCCCTGTGGTATGCATATAGCGGATTAGCCACCCCCATTCCACATCACGCATGATGTATTCAATGGAGTCGAAAGCACCCTCAGCGCTGGGACTGAAGCTCATGGTTAGCCAAATACCGGTCACGATTTGATTGACCAGCACCAACAGCGCTAGAGAGCCGAAAAAATACCAAAAGTTAAAGTTTTTGGGCGCGTAATAATGAGAAAGGTGATCTTGAAACAACTGCGTTGCCGGAAAGCGGGCGTCAATCCAGCGCATTAGACCGCGTGGGGCTTTGGCTTTATTTTGATTACCCATTAGGCCGTCTCCTCATCTTCGCCAACGATAATGATGTTATCGCCTTCGAAACGATAGGGGGGAACTTCTAAGTTGGTAGGGGCCGGTACGTTGCTGAACACACGACCCGCCAAATCAAACCGCGACCCATGGCAAGGACAGAAAAAACCGCCGGGCCAGTCGTCAACACCGACACCAGTTGCATCGGGCTCGGGGCGATAAACCGGCGAACAACCCAAATGGGTACAGATACCAATCAATACGCCAATCTCCGGGCGTATAGACCGCATGAGACCTGTGCTGTAGGTAGGCTGTTCGGATGCTTGAGAGTCTGGGTCAGCGAGACGCTCCTCAGCGAGGGCCTTGGTACGCTCGATCATCTCGGGGGTGCGGTTGATAATCCATACCGGCCTACCCCTCCATGCGACCGTCATGCGCTGCCCTGGCGCCAGCTTTGAAACGTCCGCCTGAACCGGCGCTCCCGCTGCAAGCGCCCTAGCGCTGGGTTGCCAAGCCGACACAAAAGGGATAGCCACTCCAACTGCCCCTACTGCGCCGACAACGGTCGTCGCCCCTACAAGGAAACGACGCCGCCCCCTGTTAACGCCGTTATTCGCCATGTCCGGTCTCCCACTTTGCTCCTCGCTGTAGCGCTTAACGTTTCAACGAGGATGACTGTTATTATTTACGGCCTATGCATAAAGTAGTTTAGCCAACCTGCAACGCGCTAGAAATGCTGCCTATTTTTAACGTACACCTTGACGAGTTTTTCTTATAGCAAAAAAACGCCCAGGCCATTTGGCCTGGGCGTTTTCCGCAGAGTTAAGCAGCGTTGATTAACGCTTGGAGAACTGCGGGCGACGACGCGCTTTGCGAAGGCCGACTTTCTTACGCTCAACCTGGCGAGCGTCGCGTGTTACATAACCAGCGGCGCGTAGCGAAGGACGTAGGTCTTCATTGTAGTTCATTAACGCGCGTGTGATGCCGTGGCGAATCGCACCGGCTTGCGCGGAACCACCACCGCCTTCAACCGTGACGTAAACGTCAAACTGGTTGAGGGTTTCGGTGAGCTCGAGAGGCTGACGCACAACCATACGACCCGTTACGCGGCCGAAGTAATGATCAAGCTCGCGGTTGTTGACGGTAATTTTGCCGGAACCCGGCTTCATAAAGACGCGGGCGGTGGAAGTCTTGCGGCGCCCGGTACCGTAATACTGCTGTGTCATGGCGAAGATTTCCTCAGATGTTCAGTTCAAGCGGCTGTTGGGCAGCATGCGGATGCTCGGCACCAGCGTACACTTTTAGTTTTGTGTACATGGCACGGCCAAGCGGGCCTTTTGGCAGCATGCCTTTCACGGCAGACTCAATAATGCGCTCAGGGGCGTGGTCGAGCATTTTGTCGAACGTCATAGAGCGCAAACCGCCCGGGTAACCAGTGTGGCGGTAGTAGGTCTTGGCCTTCGCCTTATTGCCGGTCACTTGGACTTTTTCCGCGTTGATCACGACGATGTAATCGCCGGTATCAACGTGAGGGGTAAATTCGGGTTTATGCTTACCGCGCAAGCGGCGAGCAATCTCGGTTGCCAGACGACCGAGCGTTTTGTCCGTTGCGTCGACAACGTACCAATCGCGCTGGACGGACTGCGGCTTAGCACTGAACGTCTTCATGGATGAAATCACCAGATTAAATGTGTTGGGTGCCTCATACCGCCAAGCGGCATTGCACCATCCCTATTTTTTTTGGTTGTAGGTAAAACCCCACAACATGTAGCGAAGCGGCATTCTACAGTATGCCGTTCGCCAAGTTAAGCCTTTATGCCCTCTCTTGACACTTTTATGGGTGCTCTTTTTACCACTGGGCGCAATGGGCCTCTATTTAAGGTGAATGGATTAGGGTTTATGCGGAAGCGCTAGGTAATCGTGAGACTGCATTTCTTGCAACCGAGACAGCGTGCGCTGATATTCAAACGTCAGCTTGCCGTCGCTATAAAGCGATTCCACGGGCACCTCTGCTGACATCAACACTTTGACGCCGCGGTCGTAAAATTCGTCGACCATGTTAATAAAGCGCCTCGCCTGGTCATCGTGTGCGCCCCGCATTGTCGGCACGTTTGAGACGATGATGGTGTGGAATTCCCGCGCCAGCTCAATATAGTCATTTTGACTTCGCGGCCCATCACAAAGCTCGTCAAAATCGAACCAGACGATATCATCGTGCAACCGGCGTGTGGTAAGCACACGCTGATTGATCTCGAGCGGTGCATTGGCTTCTCCCGCGTGCCCGGCAATTTCGCGGAAACTACGTGCCAATTCCTTTTCGGCCGCTTCATCCAGTGGCGCGTGGAAAATTTCAGCGCGCTCCAGGGCCCGCAGGCGATAATCAACCCCCGAATCCACATTCACCACGCGACAATGTCGATTAAGCAAATCGATCGCCGGCAAAAAACGCGCGCGCTGCAAACCATCTTTGTACAAGTCATCGGGAACGATATTCGAGGTCGCCACCAGCACGACCCCCCGCTCAAAGAGCGCTTCTAGCAAGTTCGCCAATATCATGGCGTCGGTAATATCTTTGACAAAGAACTCATCAAAACAAATCACCCGGGCTTCGTTAGCAAACTTGCTCGCCACTAGGGTCAGTGGATTCTTTTCGCCTTTATAATGACTCAGCTCGTTGTGAACCCGCTGCATAAAACGGTGAAAATGGGTGCGCATTTTATCGGCAAACGGCAGTGACTCATAAAAAGTATCCACCAAGTAAGTTTTACCTCTGCCCACGCCTCCCCAGAAATAAAGCCCCTGAACACGCGGGGTCACCGGCTCAGCCTCCGGTGATTTTTTTCCCACCAGCCCCGCCATTTTAGCTTTTAGCCCTTTATTGGCGAGCACTGCTTTCGGCACCGTCGTCGGGGTCGAAAGCAACGCATCGTAAAGGCGCTGCAAATGTGCCACAGCCGCTTCTTGGGCCGCATCGTACTGAAACCCCTCACGCTTGAGGTCTTCCCGATAACGCTTCATTGGCGTCATCGCGTGAAGCGCTGGCTCATCATCTGACGACGTTGCCCTCATCTTCTCTCGCTCCCGTTATTTGCCGTCGAACGCTACTCAATTGCCACGTGGCCTAGAATAAAGTGCTAATTATACGTGGTTACGTTGGTCAACGCATGAGCATTGACCCAACCATGATGAAGACGCCTATAATGGCATATAACTGTTTTCATGCGCCGTACAAGCAGCGGCAGGCCTCTAGGGAGATAAATGTGGAAAGCGAGCCATTAACTTATGCAGTCATCGGCCTTGTGATTGGCTTAATAATCGGCGCAGGATGCTACCGCTTATTGAGCAAAAGCCAGCGTCAACTTGCCTCACTGCGCCAGACACTTCTGGAACGTGAACACCAAGTATCGTCACTTAAAAACGGTGTCAGCAACCAATTATCCAGTGTTCACGAATCGCTGGCAGCCATACGCCAAGAAACCGACGAGCTGGAAAAAAAGCTTCAAGATGACGCGGGTCAGTGGCAGTTGGATAAATTGACACCTCGCCCTGCCGAGCTCAGCGACCTTCGCACGCCTGAAAGCCGCACCGCCAACTCGTCGAACGATCCCGCTATTCCACGCGACTACGCCGATGGTGAAAACGGCACGCTATCTGAAGACTTCGGCCTAAAAGAAAAAGACGCTACCGACGAAACGGCAACGCCTCCACGTTATTGAGGTTCACAAACGCATTAGAAACGCCCACCGTCGATAGCGGTGGGCATTTTTAAGCCGGATTATCAATATCGACAAAACGATGCTCGATACCATATTCGTCCGCCAACCACTCACCCAGCGCTTGAACGCCATACCGCTCAGTGGCGTGGTGCCCTGCCGCAAAATAATGAATCCCCATTTCTCTAGCAAGATGGGTCGTTCGCTCGGATATTTCACCGGAAATAAATGCCTGAGCGCCACCTTCGTAAGCCGCGCTTATCATGTCTTGCGCACCGCCCGTGCACCAAGCAATCCGCTCTATTTCGCCCACGCCGGGAGCTTCGATCAGCAGCGGCTCGCGCTGCAACGTGTGGTGTATCTGCTCTGCCAGCGCTGACGCTGCTAAGGGTTTAGCAACCCGCCCCGACCACAGCAAACCTTCACCCAGCTCACCATCTAAGCAGCCTTCAACTTTCCAACCTAGACGCCTTGCCAGTTCAGCGTTATTACCCAGCTCACTGTGGGCGTCGAGGGGCAAATGATAGGCCAGCAGGTTAATATCATGGTCTAACAGCGTTTTGATTCGCCTGTGCTTCATGCCCGTGATCGCAATCGGTTCGTTTTTCCAAAAATAGCCATGGTGGACAACTAGCATATCGGCTTGCCAATTTACCGCTTCGTCAAGCAATGACTGACAAGCCGTGACGCCGGTCATGACCCGCGCGACGCGCTCCCGACCCGCCACCTGCAAGCCGTTGATGGTAAAATCTTTAAACTCTGACGCACGCAGCTGATGGTCACAGGCGGCGACTAATGTATCGCGTTGAATCACTGTCTCTCCTAGGGATTTACGGGTACCCATAAGATATAAACAAATAAAATGTTACCATTTACCAGTGTAAAACTGACGGCCCGTCAGTACTAATCTCCAAACGTTTTGACGCTCCCCAAAGGAACCCTACAATGCAACGCTTTGTGCTGCCTTATATATGGCCCATCATCACTGGCATTTTGATAGCAGCCCTGGTCTTGCTTGCGTTCCCCGACCGCTTTCCGGTGCCCTTTCAGGGTTCTTCTTCCCAGACTGTTGAGCCACCACCGTCTTTAGTCACTACCACTGATCAAGATACCGATGCAGAACGCCCGGCTCCCGAGATTCGCCAAGCAGCGCCTTTGGCCCGCAACCAAGGGCCCGCCAGCTACGCTGACGCGGTCAACCAGGCCGCCCCGGCAGTCGTCAATGTCTATTCATCACGCATTGTCGAGCGAGACGAACACCCGTTGATGTCAGACCCGTTCTTTGAGCAATTTTTCAACGGCGACGATGCCACTAGGCAACAGCGCATGCTGTCCAGCTTAGGGTCGGGTGTGATTGTGAGTGACGAGGGGTACGTGCTGACCAATCACCACGTCATCAACGGTGCCGACGAAATCCAGGTCGCCTTGCGCGACGGTCGTGAAACGCTCGCCAAAGTCATCGGCACCGACCCGGAAAGCGATCTCGCCGTGCTAAAGATTGATCTTGAGGATTTGCCTGTCATTGAATTAAGCAACTCGACGGATGTCGCCGTGGGCGATGTAGCACTGGCCATCGGCAACCCGTTTGGCGTTGGCCAAACCGTCACCATGGGCATTATCAGCGCCACTGGCCGTAGCCATTTAGGGCTAAACGCTTACGAAGATTTTATTCAAACCGATGCGGCCATAAACCCGGGTAACTCGGGGGGTGCGTTGGTTAATCCAGAGGGAGCGTTGGTGGGTATAAATACGGCGATTTTCTCGCGCTCAGGCGGCTCACAGGGCATTGGTTTTGCCATCCCGGCGAATCTTGCCCATAGCATTTTAGACGAACTGGTCACCCAAGGCCGCGTTATCCGTGGCTGGTTGGGCATTGAGGCCCAGGCACTATCAAGAGAGCTTGCCGCCTCCTTTGGCCTACGCACCCCTCAGGGCGTCATCGTCGCGGGCATCGTCGACGGCGGCCCGGCAGCCCAGGCCGGCCTGGTGGCGGGCGATGTTCTATTAGCGGTTGACGGTGAGCCGATTCTCGATGCGCGCTCAACCATGAGCGATATTGCTTCGATTGAACCGGGCACCTCACTACCACTGACCATTGTGCGCGATGGCGAGCGTATGGAAATGACGCTGGAGGTCGGCGAGCGGCCCATACCATCAACGCTGCCGCAAGCCGACGGGACTCGGCGAAGCGGCGACTAACCTAAGCCTTGACGGCCACGTGGACGGTGGGCCGGTTAAGAGCGGCGGATACGATACTCTGCCGAGCGTGCATGCGCCGTTAACGATTCACCCCGAGCCAATACCGAAGCGATTTCACCAAGCGCCGACGCGCCCTGCGCTGAGCAATGAATCAGCGACGAGCGTTTCTGGAAATCGTACACCCCAAGCGGCGATGAAAAACGCGCCGTGCCGGAGGTTGGCAGCACATGGTTCGGTCCAGCGCAATAATCGCCTAACGCCTCCGCAGTGTAACGCCCCATAAAAATGGCGCCGGCATGACGAATATCAGCCAACCAGTCGTTAGGCGTTTCCACGGATAGCTCAAGGTGCTCGGGCGCTACGCGGTTAACCAGCGTAATCGCCTCCTGGGCATCGCGGCAGTGGATCAAAGCCCCGCGACGACGAAGCGACTCGCGCACGATGTCGGCACGCTCCAACGTCGGTAACAGACGCTCGATAGCCGCCTCCACCTCAGCAAGATGCTCGGCGTCCCAACTTACCAGAATCGCCTGAGCATCCTCGTCGTGCTCGGCTTGAGAGAACAAGTCCATCGCTAGCCAGTCCGGATCGGTACGGCCGTCAGACACCACCATAATTTCTGAGGGACCAGCAATCATATCGATACCCACCTGGCCAAATACCGCCCGCTTGGCCGTGGCAACATAAATGTTCCCGGGCCCGACGATCTTGTCGACCCGTGGAATGCTCTCGGTACCATAAGCAAGCGCGCCAATGGCCTGAGCACCACCGATGGTAAACACCTGATTCACACCGGCAACATAGGCCGCAGCCAGAACCAGGTCATTCAGCACACCATCCGGCGTAGGCACCACCATAATGATCTCTTGGACGCCGGCCACATGAGCGGGGATGGCATTCATCAGTACCGATGAAGGATAAGCCGCCTTACCGCCTGGCACATAAATACCGGCACGATCAATCGCCGTTACTTGCTGACCCAGCACGGTACCGTCGGGCTCTTCGTACTGCCAGGAAGTGGGCTTTTGACGCTCGTGATAGCGCCGAATGCGTTCGGCGGCACTGGCCAGCGCGTCGCGTTGCTCGGCAGGCAACTGCTCAAAAGCATGACGCAACTGTTCAGCCGTTAAGCGCAGTTCGTCGATGTGAGTCGCCGACATGCGATCAAAGCGATTAGTGGCCTCGATCACAGCCTCATCGCCTCGCTGCTTAACGCTGGTCAGAATATCGTCAACGCGCCGTTGAACAGCACTGTCCGACACCCCTTCCCAGTCGAGCAACGCATCCAATTGCGTGGCAAACGTCTCATCGGCGGTATTGAGTCGTGCTATTGTCGCCGTAGTTGTCTCGTTCATAGCAACCTCACGTTAGTCGGCGGGCGATATCGTTTTGCGCTTGGCAACAGCCTGCTCAAGGCGTGCTAATAGTGGCTTGATCCTTGCGTGCTTCATGGTCATCGCGGCTTTGTTGGCAACCAGGCGCGTACTAATCGGGGCAATCAATTCACGCGGCTCCATGCCATTGGCACGTAGGGTATTGCCGGTATCCACGATATCGACGATTTCATCGGCCAAATTCATCAACGGTGCCAGCTCCATCGCGCCGTAAAGCTTAATAACGTCGGCTTGAATACCCTGCTCGGCATAGTAGCGCCGGGCAATATTGACAAACTTGGTCGCCACGCGACGACGCGCTAGCTTGGGTGGCTCCCCGGTGACGCCAGCGGTCATTAGCTTGCAGCGTGCGATGTCTAGATCAAGGGGTTCGTAAAGCCCTTCGGCACCATGCTCCAATAAGACATCTTTCCCAGCCACCCCCAGATCCGCCGCCCCCAACTGCACGTATGTGGGGACGTCCGTAGCTCTAATCACGACAAATTTAACATCGGGTAAATTGGTATCAAATAGAAGCTTACGGCTTTTGTGCAGATCCTCTATGGGGGTGATACCCGCGTCGGCCAGTAGCGGCAGGGTTTCATCCAGAATGCGCCCTTTCGAGAGCGCGACAATTAACTGATTACTCATTTTGTTTGCCAATGGTTGAGGGCCAGGCTCAGCCAGGAATTCGCCGGATACGCGCACCCAATAGCTGTAACTTTTCTTCAATGCATTCGTAGCCGCGGTCGATATGATAAATCCGATCGACCAGCGTTTCGCCTTGGGCCATCATGGCGGCAATCACCAACGATGCTGAAGCACGTAAATCCGTCGCCATCACCGGGGCGCCGGAAAGTGTCTCGACACCGTTAATCAAGGCGGCATTGCCTTCTAACACGATGTCTGCGCCCATGCGGTTTAACTCTTGAACGTGCATGAAACGGTTCTCAAAAATCGTTTCCACGACGCGCGACGACCCTTCAGCGACAGCATTCATCGCCACAAATTGGGCTTGCATATCCGTGGGAAACGCGGGGTAAGGCGCGGTGCGTATGTTAACTGCGCGGGGGCGCTTACCGTGCATATCCAGGCCAATCCAGTCATCGCCTGAGGTAATCTCGGCGCCGGCTTCTTCCAGCTTAGCAAGTACCGCTTCAAGGATATCCGCTCGCGTACGCTTGACCTTTACACGGCCCCCGGTCATGGCCGCTGCCACGAGAAACGTACCAGTTTCGATGCGGTCGGGCATGACATTGTGGTGACATCCGCTCAGCGACTCGACCCCTTCGATGGTGATGGTATCGCTGCCATGACCACTGATGCGCGCGCCCATTTTATTAAGGCACTCAGCCAGATCCACCACCTCGGGTTCACGGGCGGCGTTTTCCAGCACCGTTACACCGTCAGCCAGGGTCGCGGCCATCAATAAATTTTCCGTTCCGGTCACCGTCACGGTATCAAAATAAATCGTTGCCCCCTTCAGGCGCCCATCGACACGCGCGCGGATGTAACCGGCTTCAACGCGAATCTCAGCGCCCATGGCTTCTAAACCACGAATATGGAGATCCACGGGACGCGAGCCAATCGCACAGCCGCCCGGCAAAGATACATCGGCTTTACCGAAGTGCGCCAACAACGGCCCCAGCACCAGGATTGAGGCGCGCATCTTTTTAACCAGCTCGTAAGGCGCATGGCAATGGGTTACCTGCGAACCGTCTAACTGGATGGTGAGATTGTCACCCATGACCGGCTCAACTCCCATGCGGCCGAGCAGTTCAAGCGTCGTGGTAATGTCTTGCAAGTGCGGTAAGTTGCCGATCACCACCGGGCCTTTGGCCAACAAGCTGGCACAAAGAATAGGCAGCGCTGCGTTTTTAGCACCGCTGGCCCAAACTTCACCATCAACCGACCCATTGCCGGTAATAATTAGTTTATCCATAAGGTAACCGTTACTGAGTGTTTTCAGCGGCTGTCTGCCACTGCGCGGGGGTGTACGTTTTGATACTGATGGCGTGCAACGCACCCGACGCAATCTCATCACTCAGCGCGGAATAGACCAGCTGTTGGCGCTTAACGGGCGACAACCCTTCAAAGGCGTCACCCACTGCAATCACCTGGAAATTACAGCCTTCACCCTGAATATGGAACTGGCATCCGTCGATACGCGATTCGAGCAGGGCTTTCACCTCATGGGGTTGCATAGGTCAGAGACTCCTTAAAGGATTGGGTAACATGATAGATGGACATCAAGGGGAGGACATCATAAAGAAAAGCCCGCTGTTTGGCGACGCCCAGGGATTAGTGGACAGGCTTTTCATCCGGCGATTTGATCAATGCGTCTAGCTCCGCCAGCCCCGCAAGCCGCTCAAGCGGCGCTGAAAGCGCAATAGCCGTCACGTCGATATGTTGCTGGTGACAGGTACGCAGCCACTGTAATAAAACGCTTAGCGCAACGTTTCGCGGTGTTGCCACATCGCTAAAATCAAACGATACCGCCGCAGGCAGCTGGCTGACCAACCAACGACTGCCCTCAGCGGCAAGCGCTGCCGCCGAGGTAACGTCCACATCTCCCCTTACGCTCAAACCGTCGGCTTGATGATGGAGCGACACATCGCGATCGGTATAAATTACCGTCACGCATCGCCTCCTTCTTTCATCTCGTCAACGCCAACCTCCGGTGACCAGCCCTCAATAACCGCGTCATAGTCACGGTTATTGTCGCGCATCGCTTGATCAAACTGATTACGGAAGGTCAGCCCTAAATTAATGCCGTTAACAATCACATTGACCACACGCCACTCACCGTCTGACAAGCGGAGACTGTAGTTAACAGGATACACATCGCCGTTGGTGCCAATCACTTCCATAGCCACACTGGCGCGATCTTCTTCACGCTGCGGACGCTGATCATCAAGTACGCGAATATCTTCGTAGTCAAAGGTCACCAAGCCACGCGCATAGGTATCGATCAGCGTCTTACGGAACACATCGACAAAACGGCTACGCTGCTCTGGCGAGGCATTGCGGAAATAAATGCCCATCACGCTAGCGCCGATGTAACGGAAGTCCGCCACTTCTTCGAGGCTTTCATCTACTTTTTGTTTTAGCTCATCAATATTGTCTTCGTAGTACGCCTCGCGCCCCTCAAGCTGCTCCATAAACTCGTTTATATTGTCGCGGATAATCGCCTCAGGCGACGCGGACTGAGCACTTGCCGATAGCGGCATTAGCGTGACGAGTAGCGCGGCGAAAAAGCCAACCCCCGTCATTAACGACCATTTTTTTGCCAACATCATTTTCTCCTTCTCCCGAGGGCGAATACACCCGCCACACCACCTTTAGCATCGGCTGGCACGTAACACGGCAAATCACTCGCTATTGCAACGGTTAATTCGTTGCCATATTGGATATAAATTGCTGAATAAGTTCTTCAAGCACCAGCGCTGATTGCGTATCACGGATTGTTTCGCCAGCTTCTAACATTTCGGGATCCCCTCCCATACTCAACCCAACGTACTGCTCGCCTAGTAAGCCTGATGTCAAAATAGCGGCCGTGGCATCGCGGGAAATCTGACCCTCCAGCTCACTGTCCAGGTTTAGCGTTACCCGTGCATCATACCACTTGGTATCGAGCTCAATGGCATCGACGTGGCCGACCGTCACGCCAGCCATCGAGACTCGTGCACGAGGCTTTAACCCGCCAATATTGGAAAAATGCGCGTCTAGCTGAAAAGTGTTCGACGGCCCTGAAAAGCTAAGGCCACTGACGCGCAGCCCCAAAAACACCATTCCCAGAACACCCACTAATATAAACAGGCCGACGCCAAACTCCATGGTTCTACTTCGCTTCATGAAACTGCTCCAGCTAATCAGAGGCCGCCGAACATCACGGCGGTTAATATGAAATCAAGCCCCAGCACCGCGAGTGACGAGTAGACGACAGTGCGCGTCGTGGCTCGGGAAATACCTTCAGAAGTGGGTATCAAGTCGTACCCCTGGAAAACCGCAATCCAGGTAACCACTACCGCGAACACGATACTTTTAAGCATGCCGTTGCCAATATCGTTAATAAATCCCACGCTAGCCTGCATATTGCTCCAATAGGAACCTTCAAATACGCCAAGCCATTCAACCCCGACGAGATAGCCGCCCCAGATCCCCACAACGCTAAACCCAACGGTGAGAATCGGCAGCGCCACTACACCCGCCCAAAATCGCGGCGCAACCACTCTTCGCAGTGGATCGACACCAATCATTTCCATGCTGGTTAACTGTTCGGTGGCTTTCATCAAGCCGATCTCGGCGGTCAGCGCCGACCCCGCCCGTCCAGCAAAGAGTAACGCGGCAACCACCGGGGACAACTCACGCAACAGCGAAAGCGCCACCATCTGCCCCAACGCATCCTCTGCACCGAAATCGATCAGAATAGTGTAGCCCTGCAGTGCCAGCACCATGCCGATAAACAGCCCCGATACCAGCACAATAGCGAGCGATAAGACCCCAACAAAGTGCAGCTGCCGTATCCATAAGCGAACACCCTCGGCCGACGGCACTCCCACCGCGGACTGAGCGAGGAATACCCCGGCACGGCCTAGCGATTCCACCGCATCACAGCTACGCCGACCCAACCGGGTGATTCGCGAAGCGATCTGCCCCTGCTTTGTCGTCATGTCGCCTCTCCCTGGTTAGCTACCTCACCCAGCATATCCTGGTAAAACGCGGAGGCTGGATAATGGAAAGGAACGGGGCCATCAGGCTCACCGTGTATAAATTGCTTAACCCAAGCATCCTGATTGACCTCAAGGTCAGCGGGCGTTCCATGCGCCACCACGTGGCCTTCAGAAATAAAGTAAATATAATCGGCAATGGTTAATGTCTCCTTGATATCGTGAGACACCACCACCGATGTCAGATTTAACGCTTGGTTAAGTCGTTTAATCAACTGAACGAGCACCCCCATGGAAATCGGGTCTTGCCCGACAAAGGGCTCATCATAAAGAATCAACTCTGGGTCTAGCGCTACGGCGCGGGCCAGCGCGACGCGCCGGGCCATCCCTCCGGATAGCTCGGCAGGGGTAAGATCCCGCGCGCCGCGCAACCCCACTGCCTGAAGCTTCAGCAGAACCAAATCGCGAATCATGGCATCGGGTAGATCCGTGTGGACGCGCAGCGGAAACGCAACGTTTTCGTATACATCTAAGTCCGAAAACAGTGCACCGCTTTGAAACAGCATGCCCATTCGCTGGCGAAGTGAAAATAGTGCCTTACGCGACAACCGATGAACGTCTTCCCCATCGATTAAAACGCGACCTCTATCGGGCGTCAGCTGCCCACCAATCAGCTTTAGCAAGGTGGTTTTACCTGTGCCGCTTGGCCCCATGATCGCCGTGACTTTGCCGCGGGGAATGGTCATATTCACCCCACGAAAAATCTCGTTATCACCCCGCGAAAAATAAAGGTTCTCAACTTCAATAAAAGGGACATTACTCATGGAACCATCAACTCTCGCATTAGCTGCGTATTAATTTGGGCAGAGCGTTGGCACACCACGCCGCTTGCTCTGACATAGAATGAAAGCGCGACTAATTGTGAAAAGTCACTTGGTCATACACAGGACTAAGAGAAGTGTAAAAACCATTATCGAACAACGTATTCTAACCCCACCCGACGTCGACAAGCGAGCATCCGTTCGCCTCTCGACAAAACGAGGGACAAAGTCCACTCAGTCAATGTTATTCTTGTGCTTTGTTTGTCATTTAAACGAGCCACGCCATTGCCCATGTCAGCAACAACCGACGCTACGCCGTATCGCCAAAGCGCTTTGCGCACACTCAATATTGAACAGGCCGCCATTGCAGGCCTAGTCAATAAACTCGATGCGCACTTTGACCATGCCTGTGAGCTCATATTGGCCTGCCAAGGTCGCGTGGTCGTTACCGGTATGGGTAAGTCAGGTCATATCGCCGGTAAAATCGCCGCGACCTTGGCAAGCACCGGCTCACCGGCATTTTTCGTCCACCCCGGTGAAGCCAGCCACGGCGATCTTGGTATGATTACCCGAAGCGACGTGGTCATTGCCCTCTCCAACTCCGGTGAAACCGCCGAAGTCACCGCATTACTGCCGCTGCTCAAGCGTCTTGGTACGCCTCTCATCAGCATGACGGGCCGCCCTTCCTCGACCCTGGCTCAGCACGCGGATGCCCACCTCAACAGCAGTGTCGATCGCGAGGCTTGCCCGCTAGATCTTGCCCCGACAAGCTCGACGACCGCGGCGTTAGCGCTAGGTGATGCGCTCGCCGTGGCGCTATTAGAGGCTCGCGGTTTTACCGCCGAGGATTTTGCCTTATCGCACCCCGGCGGTAGTTTAGGGCGAAGACTGTTACTGCGCGTTCGCGACCTAATGCATCAAGGCGAACGCCTACCGCAAGTGCCGCTGGGTAGCCCGCTGCGCGATGCACTGATTGAGATCACCCGACAAGGGCTGGGCTTTACTTGCGTGGTAGACCCTAACGGCCAGTTAGCCGGCGTATACACGGATGGTGACCTACGCCGTACGCTGGATAATTTCCTCGATTTACGCGATGTGCGAGTGGATGACGTCATGACACGGCCGGGCAAGCGTATTGCCCCCGACCTGCTGGCGGCGGAAGCTGTGCGTATCATGGAAGACAACCGCATAACGGCGCTCGCCGTCGTTGATGAACAGCAGCGCCCTATTGGCGCTCTACACATGCATGACCTGCTCGCCAGCGGCGTCATTTAACTAAATCGACCGGAGGCTCAATGACCCCTTCAGCTGACCTACTCGACCGACTCCGTCGTGTCCGTTTATTTGCCCTGGATGTGGACGGTGTGCTCACCGACGGACGGCTATATTTTCAAGCCGATGGTGTCGAAATTAAAGCGTTTCACACTCAAGACGGCCATGGCCTCAAGCTGCTTAAACGGGCGGGTATTTCAGTCGCTTTGATCACCGGCCGTGACTCGCCCATGGTCAGCCAACGCGCCGCGGCATTGGGCATTCCCCATGTTTTCCAAGGCTGCGAGAATAAATTGACTACCTTACGCGGGCTTTGCCAGCAACTGGGGCTTGACCTCCCCCAAGTGGCTTACTGTGGCGACGATCTGCCCGACCTTGCCAGCATTAAACGAGCGGGCGTGGGCATTACCGTCCCCAACGCGCCTGACTACATGCACACCCATGCCGACTGGGTCACCGAACGCCTCGGCGGGCACGGCGCTGTCCGCGAAATATGTGACACTTTGTTGGACGCCCAAGGCCACTGGGGCGCGGTTATCGACACTTACCTACACGGCTAGGACAACATGTTAAAGCGATTGCGCACGCGCTTGGGGCTTTTGTTAATAGTCCTTACGCTTGGTGGAGCTCTGGTATGGCTGGATCCTGGCGGCCCTCAAACCGTCACCCCCGACCCCGAAGCTCGGGCGGAAGAGCCAGGCCATGTGCTCCACAATGCCGAGCTAACGCTGTTTGACGAACAGGGCAATATTCAGCAGGGGCTAACCACGCCCCTTCTAACCCACACGGCTCAGTCCGCCACCACGCAAGCGGAAACCCCGCACGCCACGCTTTACGACAGCGAGCGACGTGTGTGGAACGCGACCTCAGAGGTCGGCACGCTCAACACCCGCTCCCAGATACTGACAATGACCGGAAATGCACAGCTAATCGCCCCTGACGAAGGCTGGCAACTGGATACAGAGGTGCTGCACTATGATGGCCAGAACGCCCATGCGTGGAGCGACACCCACGTGCTACTACAACAGCCACCTCAGCGCATGACCGCGCAGCGGATGGATGCATGGTTCAATGACGACGAGGTGCGTCTTGAAGAAAACGTCCAAGGCTACCACCCTCCCGAGACGCAACCCGGACAGGAATAAATCATGAAAGCGCTTATCTACACGGCCATCGCAGCCGCCTGCTTGGTGCCGCTTCACGCCACGGCCGATAACCACCAGCAACCGGTTGAGGTCGTCGCCGATCAACTCGACCTGGATCAACGGGCTGGCACGGCTGTTTACACCGGCGACGTGGAAGTTCGTCAAGGCAACATGCTGATTAAAGGCGACGAAGTGCAAATCCAGCGCAACGACGAAGGCGAGCTTTCGCGGGCCACTGCCCTGGGTGAACGTGCTTATTTGCGACAGCATCCCGAGGATCAAGATGCCCCGATGGAAGGCTGGGGACGCCGGGTGGTTTACCACGTTGCCGAGCGCCGGGTTGAATTGATTGATCAGGCTGAAATCATCCAGCGCGGTGACCGCTTCACCGGCGGTTACTTGGAGTACTTCATCGACCGCGAAGTTATTCAAGCCCGCTCTGACGTCGAGAACCAAGAATCCCAACGCATCCGTATGACGCTGCAACCTGAGGAATAAGGAGAGCCCGATGGTAGCTGCCGCCGACAGTGCGACCCGAACGCTACACGCCCGTCACCTAGCCAAAAGCTACAAGCGGCGACGGGTTGTAAAAGACATCAACCTGGATATTTCACAAGGCAGCATCGTGGGATTACTCGGCCCCAATGGGGCGGGCAAAACGACATCGTTTTACATGATTGTAGGCCTGGTCAAAGCGGATGCCGGGAGCGTGGGTATTGACACCCTCGATCTATCCCGCGCGCCCATGCACGAGCGCGCCAAAGCCGGCATTGGCTATTTACCCCAGGAAGCATCAATCTTCCGCAAGCTCTCCGTCGCCGACAATATCATGGCGATTTTACAAACCCGCAGCGACCTAGATCGTGCTGGGCGAGAATCGCGCCTGGAAACACTGCTGGAAGAATTCCATATTACCCATATCCGCAACAATATGGGCATGAGCCTTTCTGGTGGCGAACGGCGCCGTGTTGAGATTGCCCGCTCACTTGCCACCGAACCGGCCTTTATTCTTCTAGATGAACCCTTCGCCGGCGTCGATCCTATTTCCGTCGGCGACATCAAGTCGATTATCCGCGCATTGAAAGACCGTGGCATTGGCGTATTAATCACCGACCACAACGTGCGCGAAACACTGGATATTTGCGATGAGGCCTATATTGTCGGCGACGGGAACATTATTGCCAACGGCTCGCCCGACGCTATTCTTGACAACCAAGAGGTGCGCGATGTTTACCTAGGTGCTGATTTCCGTCTGTAAAGACAGCAATGGCATATTTATTGCCAATGGCATGCTTATTGCACTTGCACCGAAACACAACTCACACTAGGGTGGAATCTTTCCGATAATCGAGTGGTTCTCAGATGGTCATGAAAGCTTCTCTTCAGTTGCGGATCGGCACCCAGCTCACCATGACACCCCAGCTGCAGCAGGCGATTGCCCTTCTGCAGCTTTCAACACTCGATTTACGTCAGGAAATCCAGCAGGCGCTGGACGCCAATCCCATGCTCGATCAAGAGGATGAGTTCAGCGAACAAGCCGCTAGCGAACCGGAAGATACCGAATGGGCCGATAGCATTCCCACAGAGCTATCGGTAGACAGCGACTGGTCTGATACCTACCAAGACCTCGGCGGCAGCAGCAGCTCAAGCGGTGAAGGCCCCGATTTCGAACGCCAAGCGGCAGGGCAAAGCCTACACGGTCATCTCCTCTGGCAACTGGCCATGACCGACCTGAGTAGCCGCGAACAGCTGGTGGCCGAGAGCCTTATTGATGCGCTGGACGCTAACGGCTATCTCACTCAGCCCCTCAATGACATACGCGAGGGACTCCGCGCCCAAGGGCTGGACGGACTGAGTCAACGCGAAGTTGAAACCATCCTGATGCGCCTTCAACAGTTCGAGCCGACCGGCGTATTTGCCCGCGATCTCCGTGAATGTCTAATGCTGCAGCTCGCGGCGCTACCCGACGACACGCCACTGTTAATACCTGCGCGCCGTCTGGTTCGCCAGTTTCTGGAAGCCTTGGGTAAAAATGACCAGCGGCTACTCAAGCGACGTTTAAGCTTGGACGAAGCGCAATTAGACGAAGTCATCCAACTGATCAGAAGCCTGGATCCCCGCCCTGGCAGCGCCTATAGCGCCACTGACGACAGCTACGTTATTCCTGACTTAGTCGTCCGCCACGATAACGAAGGCTGGCACTTGGAGCTTAACCAAGAGGCGCTGCCCAAACTTAGAATTCAGCCCGACTACGCCGGCCTGATCAAGCGCGCGGACAAAAGCCAGGATAACCAATTCCTCAAAGATCATTTACAGGAAGCCCGCTGGTTAATCAAAAGCTTGTCCAGCCGCAATGACACACTGCTTCGCGTTGGTCGAGAGATTATCACCCGCCAAATCGGCTTTTTGGAGCACGGGGAAGAAGCCATGAAGCCTCTGATCCTGGCTGATATTGCCGAAGCGGTGGAAATGCACGAGTCGACGATCTCCCGGGTCACTACGCAAAAATTCATTCATACCCCACGGGGTATTTTTGAGCTCAAATATTTCTTTTCCAGCCAAATTAGCGGACAAGACGGTGATAGCCATTCAAGCACTGCGATTCGTGCACGGCTGAAAAAATTAATTCAGGAAGAATCCCCCGGCAAACCCTTGTCAGATAGCCGTTTGGTTACCCTTCTGGGAGACGCAGGCATCCATGTAGCGCGACGTACGGTGGCTAAATATCGTGAAGGCATGGGCATTCCCTCCTCAAGCGAGCGGCGCCGTTTGCGTTAGATATAAGGAAACTCATCGCAAGGGCTTTGCTTAACGGCAAAAAGGGTTACAATCGAAGTACAGTCCGATGGATAAGGAGTACGTCAATGCAAGTCAATATCACTGGTCATCATGTAGATCTGACTGACGCCTTGCGTGACTATGTCAACGAGAAGCTGGAACGCGTTGAACGCCACTACGACAATATTACGACCGTACAGGTCACTCTTTCAGTCGAAAAAGAGCGCCAGCAGGCTGCCTGCACGTTACACGCTGCAGGCGCTGACTTGCACGCGGAAGCCCTCGACAGCGATATGTACGCCGCCATTGACGCCCTAGCGGACAAAATTGATCGACAACTCGTAAAGCATAAGGAAAAAGCACAAGCCCGCGCCCAAGGCGCAGGTGTGCGTTAATTCAATGACGTTGGCCACTATCCTCCCCCCGGAGCGCGTTCTATATGACGTGCCTGGGGGCAGCAAAAAACGGGTGCTGGAGTTTTTCAGCACCTTCATCGCGCAAAATATTCCAAGTCTCGACAGCCAGGAAGTGTTCAGCCGTTTAATTGGCCGTGAACGTTTAGGTAGTACGGGGATTGGTAATGGCGTGGCAATTCCTCACGCGCGCAGCCCGCATTGCGAGACACCCATCGCTGGCTTTCTAAAGCTTAACGAAGCGGTCGATTTCGACGCCATTGACGGCGATCCGGTCGATCTGGTGTTTGTGTTACTCGTGCCTGAAGAAGCCGACGACACGCACCTCGCCTTGTTAGGCCAAGTTGCCTCGATAATGAACGATGCTGACACGCGCCAGCAGCTACGAAAAACGGCAAGTCAGCGTGAGTTGCTTGACCTTATCTCTGCCAAAATTCGCGATCAAGCCGCCGCCCAGTAATACAGCAAGGCCGTCTGCCGCCTTTTGATAGGCAAGCCACTCGCCCCTATCGCGGGTATTTACCTACGTTAATTGACCGCAAGCAAGAGAGCTCTCATGCAACTCGTCATTATTAGTGGCCGCTCAGGCTCAGGTAAATCAATTGCCTTGCAGGCGCTGGAAGATCTCGGCTATTACGCCATCGACAACCTGCCGGCCATGCTATTGGATTCATTGGTCGATGAACTACGTGATCAAAGTGAGCGGACGCACTTGGCGGTCAGTATCGACGCGCGCAACTTGCCCGGCGCGCTGGCCAAGCTGCCTAAGTTACTCGAAGAACTTCGGCAACGAAGCATCGAATGCCAGATTGTCTATCTGACCACCGATGCACGCATTTTGCTAGAGCGCTATTCAGCCACGCGCAGACGCCACCCATTAACACGTAACAGTTCGCTCACGCTTGAAGAAGCCATCGATAAAGAAGAGCAAACGTTACACGAAATTCGTGACCTGGCCGATCTAACCATTGATACATCACGACTTTCAGTGCATGACCTGCGTCGGCGAATCACCGATCAAGTGGCGCACCAGCGGCGTGATCAACTGACACTGACCTTTGAATCATTCGGCTATAAACGCGGCGTCCCCCTTGATGCGGACATTGTCTTCGACGTGCGCTGCCTCCCCAATCCCTACTGGGATCCATCTTTGCGCTCGTCCAACGGCCGCGACGCCGACATCATCGCGTTTTTATCCAGCTACCCGCTTGTCGACGACATGGCTAATGACATTCAGGCGTGGCTTGAGCGCTGGCTACCTGCGTATCAAAACAGCCAGCGCAGCTATATGACCGTCGCCATTGGATGCACTGGTGGGCAGCACCGCTCAGTCTATATGGTTGAGCAACTGGCGCAGCGGCTCTCTCGGCAAATGGGCGAAACCCAATTGCGTCACCGGGAGTTGGGCCTACAATACACGGTCAATGCGTCGCAATAAGCGCCGAGTAGCCCACATGATAACGGTCGTCATCCATCAACCACGCCCCCTAGCAGCCAAAAGGAAACAGGGTGCCAGAACGTAAACTAATCCTTACCAACCAACGCGGCCTTCACGCCCGCGCCGCGACAAAACTCGTTCAGTGTAGTCAACAGTTTGAGGCTAATGTGCGTGTCTTAAAACAGCACCAGGAAGCCGATGCCGCCAATATTATGGCACTTCTCATGCTGGCAGCTCCCTGCGGCACCGAACTGTGCATCAAAGCCGACGGGGATGACGCCGAACAAGCGCTGGATGCCATTCAAGCGCTGTTCGACGCACGTTTTGATGAAGACAAGTAGGTGCTAATGACCGGCGATGGTCATCCCTTCAATCAGCCAACTGCCGGAATGGATGCTACCGCGACGGTCAATGTCATCGCCAACACCTATCAAGTCCGCAAACATACGCTCTAAATTACTCGCAATGGTAAACTCTTCAATCGGGTATTGAACGACGCCTTTTTCGACCCAGAAACCGGCGGCACCGCGGGAATAGTCACCGGTCACGCCGTTAATACCCTGCCCCATTAGCTCAGTTACCCAGACCCCGGTGCCCATCTGTTCGAGCAGCGACGCCTGAGTCGATAACGGGGCGGTAATGCGCATGTTGCGAGCGCCGCCAGCGTTGCCCGTTGTGGTCATTCCCAAGCGCCGCGCGCTATACGATGACAGCATGTAGCTGGCAATTTTCCCGTGTTCGATAAAGCGGTTATTGCGCGTTTGCACACCCTCCCCATCAAACGGAGAGCTAGCCGTCGCGCCTACCTCCATCGGCCGCTCTTCCAGATTAAACCAATCGGGAAATAAAGGTGTGTTTAGCCGATCGCACAAGAAAGAGGCTTGACGATAAAGCGCACCACCCGCCAAGGCGCCCATTAAATGCCCCACTAAACCACTCGCCATGCTCGGATCGAACAGCACCGGGTAAGTGCCTGTCGGCGGCCGCTTGGCACCTAGCCGACGCAGGGTTCGCCGAGCTGCTTCGCGCCCGACAGTAGCCGGATCAGCCAATTCCCTAGGATCGCGTGCCGAAGTGTAGTCCATGTCGCGCTGCATGCCTTTATCGTCTTCGGCAATCAGCATGCAAGACAGAGAATGACGGCTGCCTTTCTGAGTGCCGATAAAGCCGTGGCTGTTGGCATAAATGCGAACGCCTTCACCACTCGACAGCGAGGCACCGTCCGACTGCGTAATCCCCGACACTTCTCGGCCCGCTTGCTCGCAGTTTAATGCAAGCTCGATGGCCTGATCGGTGGTTAAGTCCCAAGGGTGATGAACGTGTAAATCGGGCAGATCGGTCGCCATTAACGCCGCATCGGCTAACCCCGCCGCGGGGTCTTCCCCTGTATAGCGGGCAATCGAGAGGGCTTTTTCGACGGTTGCTTGTAGCGAGGCTTCACTGGCATCCGATGACGATGCACTGCCCTTGCGCTGACCGATATAAACGGTGATGGCAATGCCCTGATCGCGGGACAGTTCAACCGTTTCCACTTCACCTTGACGGACACTGACCCCGATTCCCTGATCAACACTGGCGCCCACTTCAGCGGCATCGGCGCCCAGCCGTTTGGCCATGGCTAACGCGCCTTCAGCGCGGTGGGTAAGCAGTGCCTGCTGGGCAGATGCATCGAACGCTTGAGCCATACAATCTCCTTAACTACCGACATCGTCGGCAGATCAATATTGAGCATCGCAGCCTGATATAATAGAGCTACGAATTCTG
The DNA here is from genome assembly GCF_900103865.1 of Vreelandella arcis. GTDB lineage: Bacteria > Pseudomonadota > Gammaproteobacteria > Pseudomonadales > Halomonadaceae > Vreelandella > Vreelandella arcis. Next base: position 155,080 of record NZ_FNII01000003.1, on the reverse strand, counting down.
TTAATGAGAACCCATGATGCCAAAACAACGCCCCGAGCCCTTAGACGACGACACGGCAGAGCGCCCCAGCAAGTCTCAGATAAAGCGCGAAATGCACGCACTCCAAGCTTTAGGGGAGTCGTTAATCGCCATGCAGCCCGCGCAGCGGGCACGTTTCCCGCTGTCCGATGACATGCTGCGGGCGATCGACGAAACCGCTCGCATACGCTCCCATGAAGGACGCCGCCGGCATATGCAATACGTCGGCAAATTAATTCGCAAAGAAGACCTCGCCGCCATCCAAGCCGTTTTCGATAATATCGAACAAGAAAAACAGCAGCGTGACCATGCGTTTCATCGGCTTGAAAAGTGGCGTGACCGGCTGATTGACGAGGGTGACGCGGCGGCCGAGCTGTGGCTCAACGAGCACCCGGACACCGACCGACAAACTCTGCGCCAATTGATCCGTAACGCCCAGCGCGAACGTGACCAAAACAAACCACCGGCCAGTGCTCGCAAGCTCTTCCAGCTATTACGCGATACCGCTCAGCTGTAAACTTTTTTACGACTGCGTGCCGCCTACGGTCAGCTCGTCAACTTTTAACGTCGGCTGACCCACCCCCACCGGCACGCCCTGACCTTCTTTTCCGCACACGCCAATACCGGTATCCAGCGCCATGTCGTGGCCGATCATTGATACGCGGCTCATGGCCTCAGGGCCGTTGCCAATTAGCGTCGCGCCTTTGACAGGAGCCGTCACACGGCCATCTTCGATCAAATAGGCTTCACTTGCTGAGAATACAAATTTGCCGGAGGTGATATCGACCTGACCGCCGCCAAAGCTGACTGCGTAAATGCCCCGTTTAACACTCTTAATAATATCGCTGGGCGCGTCTTGCCCCGCCAGCATTACCGTGTTGGTCATGCGCGGCATGGGTAAATGCGCAAAGGATTCGCGTCGCGCATTGCCGGTGGGCGACATCCCCATCAAGCGGGCATTCAGCTTATCCTGCATATAGCCGGTCAAAACGCCGTCTTCAATAAGCGGGGTATACTGACCGGGAGTGCCCTCGTCATCGACGCTTAAAGAGCCCCGGCAATCGCTTAGCGTGGCATCATCCACCACGGTAACGCCTTTCGAGGCAACGCGTTGGCCCATCAGGCCTGCGAATGCCGAACTGCCTTTGCGGTTAAAGTCACCTTCTAGGCCATGGCCTACCGCTTCATGGAGCAAAATGCCGGGCCAACCCGCGCCTAATACCACCGGCATTTGCCCGGCAGGCGCATCCACCGCCTCAAGGTTGACTAGTGCTTGGCGCACGGCCTCTTTGGCATAGCGCTCTGCGACGTGTTCATCGCGCAGCCGCGACATTGAATAACGCCCGCCGCCGCCAGCGCTACCACGTTCGCGTCGCCCATTTTTGACGGCGATGACACTGACATTGAAACGCACCAGGGGGCGAATATCGGCCGCGAGCGTGCCATCACTGGCATTCACAAGCACGACTTCATAGGTGCCGGAAAGCGATGCACTAACCTGGCTGACGCTAGGGTCGGCCGCCCGTGCAACGCGGTCAGCCTCTTTTAACATCGCCACTTTATCGTCGGCGCTCAGGCCCGCAAGCGGGTCTACACCTGCATAATAGGATGCCGCGGTCACTGGCTTAAAGGCTTGTCCTGGTAGGCGCTTACCGCTACGCACAATCCCGGACGCCGTACGCCCCGTATCCATCAAGGCATCGGCGGTAATCTGGTTAGAGTAGGCAAAGCCGGTTTTTTCGCCGGCCAATGCACGCACGCCGACACCACCGTCGATGTTATAGTTTGCCTCTTTAACCTCACCATCCTCGAGCACCCAACCTTCTTGCCAGGTGCGCTGAAAATACAGGTCGGCGTAATCCACACCGGGACCTGTGGCATAGCCCAAGCCACTTTCTAGGGCGTCAAGGTCTAACCCCCCGGGCGTGAGCAAAATTGAAACAGCCGTCTGTAAATCACTAGTGTGTTCGGTCATCGAGAACCTTCTAAGGTAACTTGCGGCGAGGCCCACGGCCCCTCCACACGGTAATAAAGCGTGGTCGCCTGATCCAAGGTATCGCCAAACAGCTGGTCAGCTAGAAATAGGGCACCCCCGACAACGGGCGCGCCAATCGCGATAGCTGCCATCGGCAAATTTTGGCTTACCGGCAATGCGACGCCAAGGCGTTGGTCAAGTTCACGGTGGACCAGGTCAACGGTTCCACGAAGCGTTAGCGTGGCGGCTGGTGCATCAATTTGCAATGGACCGCGTAGCATCAGTTGGCCTGCGGCGATATCGGCTGCACCATGCACACGATCAAACGCTGTGCCTTGGCCCGTCAGGTCAGAAAAATCTAAGCGTAGACGCCTTAAAATATTGTCAAAGTTCAAAAGCCCTACCAAACGCGCCGGGGCCGACTCCAGGGTAAGAAAACGTCCATCGCGTATGTCGATATTGATCTCGCCACCGGATCGCGCAAGATCCAACTGCCACGGGGCACCCGGCCACACTAACGTGGCGTCCGATTGGATGCTGCGACTGCGCATGGCAACCGGCTGATCCAGACGTTCAAGCGCGGTAGCGACATCACCGCCCCTGATGGCCAGTTCCGCCCGGGTTTGGCTGTTGGCGGCACCACCCTCCCAGTGAAGCGCGCCCGAAGCCGTCAATTGCCCCAGCGTTAAGCCGACTGGATCCAGCGAAATACCACCCTCATCGGCATGCCAAAAAGCGGTCAAGGGCCCCATTCGCTTACCTTCCAGCCGCATTTCGGAGAGCCGCAAACGACCATCGGGGAACTCGGCCAGCCAGCTAGGCAATGCCATGGGCGTTGGCGTGGCGGGGTGCTCTTTTTCAACCGCTTGTAACCAGGAGGATGGCGCAGGTACTTCCTGCTGATGGTTATCTCCCGACATGGCATTGACGATCGGATCCAATGATAGCTGCGAAAGGGCAATATCCAACGGATAGGGTTGCGCCGCCCGATACTCAACCCGTCCCGTCACTAGGTCGCTGTCGAGCATCAGCGCAGCATTACCGTCACGCAGGTCGCCCTCGGCCGTGCCGCCGCCGAGGCAGTCTTGCTGATAAACCACACACGCGGTAGAGACCCGCAGCGAAAGCGGCGGTAGCCCTGACGTTGCTTCACTGGGTGTAGAAGCGCCTCCCCCCTCTATTAAAGGGGAAAGGGCGCGCTGCCAAGCAGCAAGATCCAGCCGCTCAACGTCAGCCACCAGATGCCAGCCGGATAGCGGCAGCGCATCAGTAGGCCGACGTGCTGCTTCGCCGAGTTGAACGCTGCCGGCCAATGCGCCTTGGCGGGTTTGAGCACTCAGGTAGGCCACATCGGCGAGCCGGCTTTCGATACGCAATGGCGTCAAATCTGCCGTCAACGTCCATGGCCAGGCTTGCTGTGTCGATTTGTTTAACGGAGCGGGTAGCTTGACCGCGACGCCTTGCCAATCGCTTTCCAGAGACAGTTGCGGACTAGGTGATAACCTTAGCTGTCCCTGCCAAGCGGCTCGACCCTCGGCAATCTGCGCCGACGCTTCAGAGCGCAAGCCTGCCAACCCCAGTAGTCCTTGAGCCGTCGCCTCGCCCTGAAGCGCAATCCCTTCGCGTCGCGTATCGATGGCCGCTTCAATCCCACTGTCGAATAGCTGCCCTTCCAATTGACCGACTAGGGCGTTTTGTTCGCCTCGCTGCTGCCAGGTGAGCTGTCCTTGTAGGTCGCTGATACGCTCGGCAAGTTCCGCATACCCCAGACGCATCCCTCTAGGCTGCACATTGACTTCCAAGACCATATCATTTTCATTCGCCAAGGACGTAGCCAGCGCCAGATCACCATCAAGTTCGCCTTGCAGGACAAGCTGGTTGAGATCGGGAATGTTGTCGTTAGGCATCGCCGCCAAAAACGCTAAGGCGTTTTGTCCGCTTGCCTGCCACTGCCCCGAGAGGTTGAGCATCTCGTCGTGTAGTCGTAATGCACCGCCGGTAATCATGACGCCTTGGCTTTGGGCGTGCTCCACCTCGGCCACCAAGGTTTTATCTTGCCACTGCAAACGCCCTACCACGCCGTCGAGTCGAGGCCAGCCTGGGGCAATCGGTAAGTAACCATCGCGCAGGCTCAGGTCGAGTGTCGTGGATATGGCATCATCAGCAACGTCGTCGCCTAACGGTTTACTGAGCTTTAGCGCCCCTTGCGTTACATAGCCACCTAGATCCCGGCCCAGCCATTCCTGGAGATCAGCATCCAACGCCTTCATCGGCACCCACTGGGCCAGTGGACGCTCCACGGCATCAACCTCCTGAAAATCGATATCCAGGCCGAAGTGACCCTGCTCAGCGTCAGTCACTAAACCAAAACCACCGGTGACGCGGGCGCCGTCCCAGTTCAGGGCAATGTCGCGCCCGCTGACTAACGCCCGCGGCCCATCGTAGACCCACTCCACCTGCCCCGTGGCACGCTGCAACTGCATGGGGGCATCAAACAGCTCGGGAAAGTAAAGCGTGCTTTCTTGGCGATTAGCAAACTGTACCCGCCCCCTAAAATCGCGCGCCTGCACCCAAGCATCCAACGGGCCGCCCCCCGGGGCCTGTTCCCACGGCAACACCTCAAGGTTACTGATCGCCGCATCAACGCCCCACTGCCCCTCACGTTGACCCAGACGCAGTCCTTCCACCTGGCCCCGCGGGGATAGCGTTTGCAATGCGCGGGTAACCGACTCGGGCAGCAAGATATAATCTCGCCATGCCGCAAGCGACGCTAATTCAAACGCACTGGTACGCAACTCCCATTCGTTCGGTTGATGGGTCAGGTACCAATGCCGCGGCAACGCAGGACCATCACTCACGCCCGCGGGTTGCGCCCACTCGACTTTTTGCGCATCGCCACTCAGCCAAGCTTCTCCACCATCGCCCTGTCGTTCCCATTGGCCTAGCGCTTCCACCTCTCTCAAGATAGCGCGCTGCACGTTATGTCTTAGCGTCAACTGGGGAATATCGACACCTACGCGCGCTTGATCCAACTGGCCTTTGTACCACTGTCCCCAAAGTCGTGCCTCGCCACCGGCTTGGGTAATCTTCGGCACATACTCGGGGCGCAGCACCTCGGCAAGCAGCGCCAAGTGATCTAACTTAACTTCCACATTTAACGCAGCAGAAAAATCGCGATAACCCTGCGCGCCGGGCTCGACTTCAGCCTGAACGAACGCCATCGGCAAGGGCGTTGAGGCGGCATCGTCTGCTTGATTGATAAGATTAATACTGCCTTCAAGCTGGGTACGCTGATCATCCCCCCCCAGCAGCACCGTGGGGACATGTAAGTCGATAGTATTATTCTCACCGTGCAACACGACGCGCGTATCCGCCACGCTTAACCGCTGACGTAGCAGAATACCCGTCCAGCGATCCAAGGCCGATAAATTGAGCTCAGGCTCCTGTTCGATAACCGGCAGTTTGGCGGGCGCAGGCCACCGCCATTCCTTACCTAACAGTTGATAGAGATGGAACTCAGTACCGCGGATGTCGGCATTACTGAAAATGGGTGCTCGAGCGACAAGCGATGCCCAGATATCCAAGCGTAGCGTGGCGTGAGCCAGTTTAAATAGCGGATAGCCATTGGGCGTTTGCGAGCTAACCCCACCCAACTTGAGTTCGATATCGTTGCGCTCAAAGGCTAATGAGAGCCGCTCAATGTTGACCGGCACCCCTACACGGGATTCAAGAAAGGCCTCAATACGCGGCGTCAGCGCATCCGCTTGACTCATCGCCAGGCGCAGCAACAACAACGTAATAGCAAGCGCCCCTAACCACCACGCGGCCACTCTCAACGCAATACGCACCACCGGGCGAGTCGTCATGGATTACATCAACACAATATCGTACTGCTCTTGAGAATAGTGCTGTTCCACTTGAAAGCGGATGGTCTTATTGATGAACGTTTCCAAGTCCGCCACGGCAGCCGACTCTTCATCCAATAAGCGGTCAACAACCGGCTGTGAAGCCAACACCATGTAAGTTTCTGCACTATAAGCCCTTTCCTCGCGGAGAATCTCGCGAAAAATTTCATAGCACACGGTCTCGGGCGTTTTGAGGGTGCCCCTTCCGCTACAGGTAGGACACGCTTCACACAGGGTTTGTTCGAGGCTTTCTCGGGTACGTTTACGCGTTAGCTGCACCAGGCCAAGCTCGGTGACGCCGGTACATTTTGTCTTGGCATGGTCACGTTCCAGAGCCTTTTCGAGCACACGCAATACCTGGCGCTGGTGCTCTACATCTTCCATATCGATGAAATCGATAATAATGATGCCACCGAGATTACGTAGCCGTAGCTGGCGGGCAATCGCCGTTGCCGCTTCCAAATTGGTTTTAAAAATCGTTTCTTCGAGGTTGCGATGGCCCACATAGCCGCCGGTATTGACGTCAATAGTGGTCATCGCCTCGGTCGGGTCGATCACCAAATAACCGCCCGACTTCAGCTGTACTTTTCGCCCTAGCGCTTTTTGAATTTCGTCTTCGACGCTATAGAGGTCAAAAATCGGCCGCTCGCCGGGATAGTACTCAATGCGATCCACCGCATCGGGCATAAATTCCTCGGCAAATTCCACCAGCTTGGCAAAATTTTCTCGCGAATCAATGCGGATCTTTTCGATATCGTCGCGCATCACATCACGTAAGGTGCGCATGAAAAGCGGCAAATCGTCGTAAATAACCGTGGAGGGGGCGGCGGTTATTTTCCGCTCGCTGACCTTGCGCCAAAGCCGCAACAAAAAATGCATGTCGCCGATTAACTCTTCATCGCCCACACCCTCAGCCGCCGTTCGGACAATAAATCCGCCGTTAACATCTAGGGTTTGTTCGCCAATACTGCTATCCAGCAACGCTTTGAGCCGTTCGCGTTCCCGCTCGTCTTCGATACGTTGGGAGACACCATGATGAGGCGAGTCAGGCATATAGACCAGGTAGCGCGAGGGAACCGAGAGATGCGTGGTTAAACGCGCCCCTTTACTTCCGATCGGGTCTTTAGTGGCTTGTACCACCAACGCCTGGCCTTCGTGAAGCAGCTGGCCGATGGTTTGCTGATCTTCAACGGGCGTCCCCGGCGGCATTACCTCGTGGGCGTGAATAAAAGCAGCACGTTCGAGACCAATATCGACAAAGGCAGCCTGCATTCCAGGCAACACGCGAACAATTTTGCCTTTGTAGATATTGCCGACGATACCGCGCCGACGAGAGCGCTCGATTAACGCCTCCTGCAGCACACCGTTTTCGACCAACGCCACGCGGGTCTCCATCGGCGTTAAATTAATCAGAACCTCACCGCTCATGCAAAAATCCTTGTGGGTTTACGCGGGTAAATGTCCATTCCATAACGGTACCCCCTGACGACGCAGCAAGCACGCTGTTTCAAAAAGTGGCAGCCCCACCACTGCTGAGTGGCTGCCTTCAATACGTTCGACAAACACCGACGCCATGCCCTGTATGGCATAGCTGCCCGCCTTGTCACACGGCTCGCCGGTTCGCCAATAGGCCGCTATTTCAGAGTCACTGATGTCCCGCAGCATTACCTGCGTGGCCACACTGCAAACCAACATGCCTTGAGGCCCGGTAACCGCGACGCCGGTCAAAACCGTGTGGCGGCGTCCCGAGAGCAGACGCAACATCCCAGCCGCGTGCGCCTCATCGTCGGGCTTACCTAAAATCTGACCGTCGATGACGAGCGCCGTATCAGATCCCAACGTCGGCAGCGGGGTCATCGAGCGTGCAGCGTGCGCTTTGGCCTGAGCCAAACGACGAACGTAATCCTCAGCGGGCTCATTGGCTAATGGCGTTTCATCAATGTCGCAAGGGTGAACCTGCACCGCGACACCGATCGACTCGAGCAATGCCCGGCGTCGCGGTGACGCAGAGGCCAGACATAAAACCGGCGCTAATTGCGATGACATACAGGCTCCAAACATTTCCACGGGGGACAGACATTAGATGGCTCTCACGCCCCTGAAAACCGACGCTGAAACGCCGCAAACATGGTCGCAAGCCAAGGCCATAGCACCGCGCTGATCAGCGACGAGGTTAAAAATGCCAGATGAATGGAAAAGTCGCCCACCAGAGTGCGCAACCACTGGTCGATCAGTTGCACCAACCCCAGCAACACAAGCACCAATAGCGCTTGCTGAACCAGTGAGTAGGCCCGAAATCGGGCATAAACCAGCGCGCAAAGAAACGCCAGCACGGAAAACATAATGGCATGCTGCCCCAGTGGCGTCCCTTCAATGAGATCGAGCAGAATCCCCAGCACAAAGCCGTGAAGAACGCCCACTTGATCCGGCGCACGCATGCACCAGTAAATCAGCATCAGGCCTAACCACTCTGGACGAAATACCTGCCATTCATCCGCCAGCGGCATGACTTGCAAACACAGTGCTATCAGCAGGGTAAACCAGACCACAATCAAAGGTGTCACCGGTGTGCGCGGCATTTAAGGCACCTCCTGAGAAGCCGATGCATCGTCGGGATTGGCCACCTGATGCGCACTTCTCAGCGCTTCTATTGAGACCCGCAGTGTGTCGTACCAGACTTGCTCCTCGGGCACTGGCGGCGGAGAAAGCAGCAGGAAGTGGCGAGAGCGTTTTAACTGCGCCATTGGTTCCGCAGTTACCTGGGCGAACGGCTGACCGGGGTCGTGAGCCACCTTATTGACACGGGCAACGGGATAACCCGGCGGGAACCGCCCTGCTAAGCCAGACGAGGTGAGCAAATCGCCGACACGGATATCGGCCGTATTGGGCACATGCAGTACGTTCACACGTCCATAACGACCCGCCCCTTGCACAATAAAGCGCAACCCGTTGCGATTAACTTGCACAGGCAGGGCGTGGCTAGCATCCGCCAATAACAACACGCGACTCGAATACGCCGAAACGGCTGTCACTTGGCCGACAAGCCCGGTGGCATCAATGACCGGCTGCCCAACATACGCGCCATGACGATGACCACGATCCACGACCATCTGATGACTGAAGGGATCATTGTCCAGCGACAGCAGTTCGGCGGACATGAAGGGGATATCGCGCTGCCGGGCGGCATCCAGCAAACGCCGTAGCTCAGCATTTTCTTTGGTGAGATTAGCCATCTGCTGCCCGCGGTGCGACAGGGTTAAGATTTGTTCACGCAGGCGACGATTTTCATCGACCAGCGCTTGCTGGTCGGACAGGGCCAACGACCCCCAATCCAAAACCCGGCTGGGCACGCCCACTACCCATTGGATAGGGGCGACCACCATCGACATCTGCGCACGCACGTTTTCCATACGCGTAAAGCGTTGGTCGACAAACATCAGCGCACTGGCAAATAGTACGCAGAAAAACAGCCGATATCCCGGTAAAGGGCCGTGCGAAAACAGCGGCTTAATAAGCAAATCCCCCGCAATTAACCGCTGCGATTAGTCGCTCGACAACAACTCAAAGGTATGCTGGTCGATCATTTCCAGCGCTTTACCACCACCGCGAGCAACACACGTCAGCGGATCTTCCGCGACGATGACAGGCAGGCCGGTTTCCTCGGCGATCAGCTTATCGATATCGCGCAGCAGTGCGCCGCCACCGGTCAACACCAGTCCACGCTCGGCAATATCAGATGCCAGCTCGGGCGGCGATTGCTCCAACGCATTTTTAACCGCCGATACAATAGAGCTCAACGTCTCTTGTAACGCTTCGAGAATCTCGTGGGAATTAAGCGTGAAGCTACGCGGTATCCCTTCGGCCAAGTTACGCCCGCGCACATCGATCTCGCGCAGCTCACCACCGGGGTAGGCGCATCCGATCTCTTCTTTAATGCGCTCGGCGGTTGCTTCACCAATCAAGCTGCCGTAATGGCGGCGCACATAGGCGATAATCGCCTCGTCGAAACGGTCGCCACCCACGCGAATAGACTCGGAATAAACGATACCGTTAAGCGATATAATCGCGATCTCGGTTGTGCCGCCACCGATGTCCACCACCATAGAGCCTTGTGCTTCCTCAACCGGAAGCCCGGCCCCAATCGCCGCCGCCATTGGCTCTTCAATCAGGTCAACACGGCGCGCGCCAGCCCCTTCGGCAGATTCACGAATGGCACGCCGCTCTACCTGGGTGGCCATGTAGGGAATACAAACCAAGACACGGGGGCTAGGGGTAATAAAGGTGCTTTGGTGCACTTTACGAATAAAGTGCTGAAGCATCTGCTCGGTGACGGTAAAGTCAGCAATAACGCCATCTTTCATAGGACGGATAGCGGTAATGTTACCCGGCGTGCGGCCTAACATGCGTTTAGCGTCGGCACCTACTGCTGCCACGCTGCGCATATTGCCGGATTGACGGATCGCAACGACGGATGGCTCATCAAGAACAATGCCACGACCGCGTACGTAAATCAGTGTGTTGGCCGTACCCAAGTCGATCGATAGATCGCTGGAAAACAGCCCCCTCAGACGTTTGAACATGGATGTTGTTACCTAGTGCAGACTGGGAACCCTGTGCGGATGCAAACGGTATCACCGCAACCCCCTGGCAGCAAGCACGAGTCACGCTAAACACTGCCCGTTCGTGCCAAGATGTGGTACCTTTTGCGGCTATTTTCCACGTCTGCCACACAAGACGTTATTTTGATGACTGATTGTATACCGCGTAATGCGGTCTATGTTCCATCACCTTCGCGAGGAATTTCCGATCATGGCGCTTGAAGACTCCCATGTGCGCCGGGCCGCCCACTTAGCCCGACTCGCCGTTAGCGATGAGCAAGCCAGCGACTTCGTAGAAGACCTGAGCCGAATTTTGGACATGGTCGACCAACTGCAAAGCGTCAATACTGATGGTGTCTCGCCGCTTGCCCACCCGCTCGATGCCACCCAGCGTCTGCGTGCCGATGAAGTCACAGAATCCAATCAGCGCGATAACTTCCAGCGCTGCGCACCAGCGGTAGAAAACGGCCTTTATCTTGTGCCCCGTGTGGTTGAGTAACCCCTCCGCATGGCAGTAGCCGCTTTTACCCTTACCTTTCGCTTCGAATGGAGCCTTCAGGTCATGCACGACAAGACACTGACGCAACTCGCCAACGCGCTGGACAGCGGTGAGCTGTCTAGCCGCGAGCTAACCGAACACTACCTGCAACGCATCCAGCAGTCCGACGCGATGCTGAATAGTTTTATTAGCGTGACCGCCGACCATGCGCTTGAACAAGCCGACGCCGCCGACCAAGCTCGTGCCAAAGGCAACGCCGGATTTTTGACCGGGCTACCGCTGGCGTTGAAAGACATTTTTTGTACTCAAAATATTAAAACCAGCTGCGGCTCTAAGATGCTGGACAACTTTATTGCCCCCTTTGACGCCACCGTGGTGGAAAAACTTAAAGCGGCAGGCACCGTCACCTTGGGCAAGACCAATATGGACGAGTTCGCCATGGGCTCATCCAATGAAAGCAGTTACTACGGGCCGGTGAAAAACCCCTGGGATCTGACGGCGGTACCCGGCGGCAGCTCGGGGGGGAGTGCTGCTGCCATCGCAGCGGGGCTAACACCGGCGGCGCTAGGCACCGACACCGGGGGCTCGATTCGCCAGCCAGCGGCGTTTTGCGGCATCACCGGCCTAAAGCCAACGTATGGCCGCGTGTCGCGCTACGGCATCATCGCTTACGCCTCGAGTCTTGACCAAGCAGGCCCCATGGCGCGCAGTGCCGAAGATTGCGCGCACTTACTCAACGCCATGGCCGGCCACGACGCACGCGACTCTACCAGTATGGCGCGAGGCGTACCCGACTACACCGACACGCTGTCAGCACCGCTCTCCGGGCTTAAAATTGGCTTGCCACAAGAATACTTCGGCGAAGGACTGGATCCGGACGTCGAAAAAGCCGTGCGCGAAGCGGTCAGTGTCTACGAGTCATTGGGTGCCACGGTGCGCGAGGTAAGCCTTCCGCACACCCATTACGCTATCCCCGCCTACTACGTCATTGCCCCTGCCGAGGCGTCGTCCAATCTATCGCGTTTCGACGGGGTCCGGTTTGGCCACCGCTGCGACAACCCGAGCGACCTAATCGATCTCTATAAGCGCTCGCGAGCCGAAGGTTTCGGTGAAGAAGTGCAGCGCCGCATCTTGATCGGTACTCACACACTGTCAGAAGGCTTCTTCGACGCCTACTACACGAAAGCACAGAAAGTTCGCCGCCTGATTCGTCAGGACTTTTTGGACGCTTTTGAAGACGTTGACGTGTTGATGGGCCCGGCCTCGCCCACCCCGGCATTCGATCTAGGCGCCAATAAAGACCCGGTATCCATGTATCTGCAGGATATCTACACGATCGCCGTGAACCTGGCGGGCATCCCCGGGATCAGCGTACCGGCAGGCTTTGTCCACGGCCGTCCGGTAGGCCTACAAATTCTGGGCACCCACTTTGCCGAAGCGCAGCTGTTAAATGTGGCCCACCAGTTCCAGCAAATAACCGATTGGCACTTACAACGTCCTGCTTTTGCCGAGGAGAGCGCCTAATGCAATGGGAAACCGTGATTGGGCTTGAAGTCCACGTTCAGCTCGCCACTCACTCGAAGATTTTTTCCGGCGCCTCGACGGCCTTCGGGGCTGAGCCGAACAGCCAAGCGTGCGCGGTCGATCTTGGCTTACCCGGTGTGCTGCCGGTGCTCAACGAACAAGCCGTGGCCATGGCGGTTCAGTTTGGCCTGGCGGTGCATGCCGACATCGCCGAAGTGTCGGTGTTTGACCGTAAAAACTATTTCTATCCCGACTTGCCCAAGGGCTACCAGACCAGCCAGATGTACCATCCGATCGTCGGCCCTGGCGAGGTGGAAATCACCTTAGACGACGACACTACCAAGCGGATCCGCATTCACCATGCCCATCTGGAGGAAGACGCGGGGAAATCGCTGCACGAAGACTTCCACGGTATGACGGGCATTGATTTAAACCGTGCGGGCACCCCACTGCTGGAAATCGTCTCCGAACCGGATATGCGCAGCGCCAAAGAAGCGGCTGCCTACCTGAAAGCCATTCATTCGATTGTGACCTACTTGGGTATTTCCGACGGCAACATGGCCGAAGGCTCCATGCGCTGCGACGTCAACGTTTCGGTGCGCCCCAAAGGCCAAGAGACGTTTGGCACCCGGGCCGAAATCAAAAACGTTAACTCTTTCCGCTTTGTGGAGCGCGCCATCGCGTTTGAAGTCGAGCGCCAGATCGAGTTAATCGAAGACGGCGGCACGGTGGTTCAAGAAACACGCCTGTTCGACCCTGAACGCGATGAAACGCGCAGCATGCGTACCAAGGAAGAAGCCAACGACTACCGATACTTCCCTTGCCCCGACTTGCTGCCGGTCGTGCTCGATCAAGCCTATCTGGATCACCTGCGCGGCCAACTGCCCGAATTGCCTGCCGATAAGCGCGAACGCTTTCAGCATGAGCTTGGCCTATCGGCTTATGACGCGTCGGTGCTTTCCGCCAGCCGCGATATGGCTGAGTTTTTTGAGGAAGCACATCGCGTGTGCGGTGACGCCAAGCAGGCAGCCAACTGGGTTCAAGGCGAGCTGTCCGGCGCCCTCAACCGCGAAAACTTAAGCATCTCCGACAGCCCCGTCTCAGCCAAACAACTTGGCGAACTGGTTGTCCGCGTGCTTGACGACACGATTAACGGCAAAGCCGCCAAACAGGTCTTCCAGGCGATATGGCACGGCGAAGGCGATAGTGCCGACGCCGTCATTGAGTCCAAGGGACTCAAACAAGTCACCGACAGCGGTGCCATCGAAGCCATGATCGATCAGGTGATCGCCGACAGCCCCGCGCAGGTCGCACAGTACCGCGATGCTGAGCCCGAAAAGCGCGGCAAGATGATTGGTTACTTCGTCGGCCAGGTCATGAAGGCCTCACGGGGAACCGCCAATCCGCAGCAGGTCAACGGCCTGTTGAAAGACAAGCTGGATGCGCTGCTCTGAACCAACGCTCGCCTGCCCCATGACGGCCGCTTTTGCGGCCGTTTTTTTGTGTCACCCCAGCTGACTGGGGTGCACAAAGCGTTTGAGCTGGGCACAGCCAGACGCCCACACCGGCGCTGTTAGCTCGGCAAGGCCCGCGGTGGGAAAGCCCACACCACGGCTTGAACGACCCTCCACCAGCGTCTCGGCCAACACACCCACCAGCGGCATATGGCTCACCAAGATCAGCCGCTCGTCGGTTTGCTCTATTAGCCATTCGATGACCGCGTCGGGTGCATCGTCCGGGGTAATCAGCGGCAGGGTCTCCACCGGCACCGCCAGGGCTTTGCTCAAGTGTGCGGCCGTTTGCTGGGCGCGTCGAAAGGGACTTGCCAGAAGCCTCGGCGGCGCCCAACTCTGCGCGACGTAGTGCTCGGCTAACCAAGTCGCCATTTGGGCAGCTTCACGTTCGCCTTGTGCGGTTAAGGAGCGCTGCTCATCAGGCTGTCCCGGGCCCGCCTCGCCGTGGCGCATTAGCCAGAGTCGCTGCGCTGCTGAATCAGTCATGCCACCCTCCTGTTTCGCGATGGGCTTGCTGAACATCTTCACGCGGCAGGATGAACTCAACGTCGCTGCTTTGCTCGCCCATCATCAACGTCTTCGCCATGTCCTGGGGCGGCACGCCATCGAACAGTACGCGGTAGAGCCCTTCAGCCAACGGCATATACACGCCGATCTCGGCCGCTTTGGTGCATACAAGCTTAACGGTATTGACGCCTTCTGCTACCTGACCCAGCGCATCGACCGCCTCATCCAATGAACGGCCTTCGCCAAGGGCATAACCGACGCGATAGTTGCGCGACAAGTCAGACGAGCAGGTGACGATGAGATCGCCAACGCCGGCAAGCCCCAAAAACGTCATGGGGTTTGCCCCCTGGGCGACGGCAAAGCGGCTCATTTCCGCCAACGCCCGGGTCATTAACATACTGCGCGTATTTTCGCCCATGCCCAGCGCAGCCGCCATGCCCGCGGCAATGGCGTAGATATTTTTCAGTGCCCCGCCAAGCTCGACGCCGTGGCGGTCATTGCTGGCATAAACGCGGAAATAGCGACAGCCAAGCGCTTGCTGAACCCGTGTACGGGTCAGAGCGTCGGCGCTGGCGATCACCGTGGCGGTCAGCTGCTTATCAGCAATCTCCGAGGCCAGGTTGGGGCCGGCAATCACCCCAATATGGGCAAACCCGGTTTCCTGCTCAAGCACTTGGCTCATCAACAAAAAGCCTTCCTGCTCAATGCCTTTGGTCGTACTGACCAGGATTTGCTCGGGTTTGAGCCATGGTTTGGCCGCCTGGACAACGCGACGGAACGCTTTGGAGGGGATCGCAATCAGCACCAGTTCAGCGTCACGCAACACGGTTTCAAAGTCGGTCGATGCCTGCACGGCGGGGTTCATCGCATAGTGCGGTAGATAACGCCCGTTGCGGTGCTCCCGATTAATCTGTGCCACTAGCGTCTCATCGCGCATCCATTGACGCACCTCGGCGCCGTTATCGGCGGCAATACTCGCCAGCGCGGTGCCAAAACTGCCACCGCCCAGCACGGCGACATGAATCTGCTGCTCAGCCATTGGGGATCCTGGAATTTCGTTAACGAAACGTTAAGCGTACGTCAAAAACAAACGGCCCGCTTGGCGAACCAAGGGGCCGTTATACGCTAGCAAGTGGGCGTTACGCCGCCAAAACGCCGTTGAGACGCTTCACGTAAGCCGCTGGGTCATCCAGATGACCGCCTTCGGCAATGATGGCTTGATCTAACAAGATGTGCGCCAAGTCGCCAAACAGTCCGTCATCGGCGCTTTCCAGCCGCGCGACCAGAGAATGGCTAGGATTGAGTTCCAAAATCGGCTTCACCTCAGGTAACGGCTGGCCTGCCGCTTCCATGATGCGGCGCATTTGATACCCCATTTCGTGTTCCGGTAGCACCACACAAGCAGGCGAATCGGTAAGACGATGCGTTACTTTGACATCCTGAACGCCGTCGCCCAAAGCTTCCTTAACCCGCTTAACCAGCGATTCCTTGGCTTTAGCGGTTTCTTCCTGCTCTTTTTTCTCGGCTTCGTCTTCCACATCGCCTAAGTCAAGCTCACCTTTGGCCACATCCGCAAAGGATTTGCCTTCAAACTCGGTGAGATGACTCATCAGCCACTCATCAATACGGTCTGAAAGCAGCAGCACCTCGATGCCTTTTTTGCGGAAGATTTCCAGGTGCGGGCTATGCTTGGCTGCATTAAAGCTGTCGGCCACCACGTAATAAATTTTCTGCTGGCCCTCTTTCATGCGCTCAACATAGTCTGCCAGACCCTGCTCTTGGGCAGCGGTATCGGTATGCGTGGAAGCAAAGCGCAGTAGACCGGCGATTTTCTCGCGATTGGCAGCATCTTCACCGGGGCCTTCTTTCAGTACGCTACCGAAAGTGTTCCAAAAGGTTTGGTACTGCTCGGTGTCTTTGGCGAGCTTCTTGAGCATATCCAGCCCGCGCTTGGTCAAGGCGCTTTTGATCTTGTCGACCTTAGGATCCTGCTGTAGCAGCTCCCGAGATACGTTGAGCGACAGGTCACGCGTGTCCAGCACGCCTTTGATAAAGCGCAGATAAAGCGGCAGGAACTGCTCGGCATCGTCCATGATAAAGACACGCTGAACATAGAGCTTCACGCCACGGGCACCGTCGCGTTCGAACATATCGAACGGCGCACGGCCGGGCACATATAGCAGGCTGGTGTACTCCAGCTTGCCCTCAACCTTGTTGTGACTCCAGGTCAGCGGGTCGCTGAAATCGTGGGCAACGTGCTTGTAAAACGCTTTGTACTCGTCGTCGGAAATATCGCTCTTGGGGCGAACCCACAGCGCCGTTGCTTCGTTGACGGTTTCCCAGGTGGTGACTTCACTGCCTTCGATCGGATTACCGTCATCGTCTTTGGCGGTTTCGGTCTTGAGCATACGCACGGGCACTTCGATATGATCCGAGTACTTGCGCACCAAGTTCTGCAGGCGGAAATCATCGGCAAATTCTTGCGCGTCGTCTTTGAGCTTCAGCACAATTTCGGTGCCGTGTTGCGGGCTTTCGATATCGGCAATAGTAAATTCACCCTCGCCCTTCGAACGCCATTCGACGCCAGCGGCAACGTCGTCACCGGCTTTGCGGGTGCGCACAGTCACTTCATCGGCGACGATAAAGCTAGAATAAAAACCCACGCCGAACTGGCCAATCAATTTGGCGTCTTTTTGCTGCTCGCCGGAAAGCTGCTGTAGAAATTCTGCCGTGCCGCTTCGCGCGATGGTGCCCAAATTAGCAATCACATCGTCACGGTTCATACCAATACCGTTGTCGCGCAGCGTTACCGTACCGGCGTCTGCATCGTGCTCAATCTCAACGCGCAGCTCGCTGTCACCTTCATAAAGGCCATCGTTGTCCAAGGCCGCATAGCGCAGCTTGTCGCAAGCATCGGCGGCGTTGGATATCAACTCGCGCAGGAAAATTTCGCGATTAGAGTACAGCGAATTAATCATCAGATTAAGCAGCTGCTTAACTTCCGTTTGAAAGCCAAGGGTTTCTTCGTGGGTTGTATTGGACATCTACTCAGCCCTCATTGATCTCGTTGCGTAAAGCGCCTTGCCATGCTGGCAAAGGCATGAAAATCAGTTGTGGACGAGATATGGGGCTGAGAGAGAATTTTTCAAGCGGTGGGAGGCGGAGAAGCAGCGGGCTCGTTGTCCGGGTATTTCCAAGCCCGGTAGTCAGCGAGCCGCTGGTCGATTTGATTAAGCAGCCAACCGACGATCACGACGTCATCAACCACGCCGATCAAGACAAGGAAATCAGGGATCAGGTCAAACGGGAGCACCAGGTAAAAAACGGCTACGGCCATCAAGCCAAAGGCCGACCAGGGCACAGGCCTAAACCGCCCCTTGATGACATCTCGGGTCATGGGTAAAAACAACGTCAGGGCACGCACCATGCGTTTGAATACCCAAGCACGGGATTTAAGTCGACGCAGCAACCACCACGTGGATAATGGAGCCATCAGTATTGAATCCTCTAAGGCGTTCAGTTGTCGGAACCTTGCGCATTAAAATAGTTCATTCCACCCAGGCGGCCCAGCGCCGTATATAGGAATCGCCATGCCCCGTACCGTCCATATCGTATCGACGGCTCTACTTGCCTGCTTACCAAGCATGTCATGGGCCATTAGCGATAGTGCCATGCGCGACGCACTTGATGCAGCGCGTAATCAGCAGTGGGAACGTATTGATATGCGTGCCATTGACGATCACATTTTGAGTGGTTACATAACCTACCACCGCCTACGAGGCCAACTACCCGATGTATCGCCGGATACTGTCAATCGTTATATCGACACCCATAGCGATTCACCGCTAAGCACATGGATGCGGGGTCAAGCTATCGACCAGTACGGTGAAGCCGGCCGGCGCAGCGATGTGCGTGCCGTCAGTAATGGTGAGCCCAGCGGCACCGCACGCCAATGCCACTATCACACGGCCCACCTTGACACAGCCCCCCAACAAGCGGCGCAAGCAGGCCTACGTCTTTGGCATGTGGGGCAATCCCAGCCCAACGCCTGTGATCCTTTGTTTGAGCGCTTACGGGCTAATGGGATCATCGACGACGACGCGATTTGGGACCGTCTAATGCTGGCCTGGCAAGCGGGTAACGCCGGGCTGGCCGACTACCTTAGTGCGCGATTAAGCCCTGCCTGGCAAACCGCTATTGATACTTACCAAACAGTGGCTAGTAATCCGCAGGCGTTGCTCAACTCACCTACCTGCCTAGGGCCCGAGTGCGCAGCCACCGCCACCTTTTATCAAGCCGCGATGCAGCGGCTTATCCATGATGACACGCCCCAGGCACTCGCGGTCTGGCGCACACTCGCCGAACGGCTAAGCCTGTTACCGAGTGACCAGCGTCGCATCGAAGAGGAGCTAGCGTACTACGTACTGGTGCGCGAGGTGCCCAACTCAATGGCCTGGGTGGATCGTGTTTTGCCTCGCCTGGAAAGCGAGCGCGTGCTTGAGTTGCGGGTACGCCGCGCCCTGCAAGCCCGTCAGTGGGACGACGTGCGTCAATGGATTACCCAGATGCCCACTCGTCAGCAAGAGGACGCCCGCTGGCAGTATTGGCTTGCCCGTGCTCATCAACAATTAGGCAATCAGACCGTTGCCGAGACACTTTTCCAGCAGGCGGCTTCCCAACGCAACTTTTTCGGGTTTGCCGCTGCAGAACGCCTAGGCCAGCCCCTGGCGTTGAATAACCAGCGCTACTATTTTGATGAGGCATCGCGGCAGCGCATCGCGCAGTTGCCCGTGGTAAAGCGCACCCAGGCCTTATTGCGTATTGGCGAAGCGGGTTTAGCCAACAGCGAATGGCTATATGCCGTGCAGCAGGCGTCTACCCAAGAAGCCCGAGCGCTGGCGGATTTCGCCGCCGCACAGGGCTGGCACGCACGACTGGTGCAAACCACCATCGCGGGTGGCATGTGGGACGCCCTGGAATGGCGCTTTCCGCAAGCCTATTACGATGACTTTATCCACTGGGGTCGCTCCACCGGCGTTGATCCGTATCTATTAATGGCCATTACTCGCCGAGAAAGTGCCTACAACCCCAATGCCTTGTCGCCCGCAGGAGCCCGCGGACTTATGCAGCTGATGCCGGGCACCGCCGCCCAGGTGAGTCGCCAGCTAGGTCTTGATGATCCAGGCCCTTATGGCGTGTTAGACCCGGCGCTTAACATTCGCTTAGGCAGCACCTATTTACGGGACAAATTACAGCGCTATCAGGGTAATCGGTTAGCCGCAGCGGCTGCCTACAATGCAGGCCCTGGGCGCGTGGATCGCTGGCTAGCGGAGAACAGCATTGAGACGTTTGATCTTTTTGTGGAGCGCATACCCTACCGTGAAACGCGCGATTACGTTCAGGCGGTGCTTACCTACCGGGCTATTTTTGAAAGCCTTGCTAACGGCTCAAGCGACGGCGTTGCGTTGCTCAGCGACGGCGAAAAACAGGTGCGTTATGACCGCGCATTGGTTGCGCGGGATTAGGGCCTTATAGCGGACGTGCTGAGAAGGCCAGCCTGATCCCCAGAGCCACCAATACCGCGCCGGTCATGGCATTAAGGGTCTGAGCAAAACGTGCACTGGCCAACCATTTACCGGCGCTGCCGACCATCAGTACCACGCTAATTTGCCATAGATTGGCAATCACAAAGTGCACACCCGCCAACCATAAGGATTTGACCAGGGCGGGGTCACTCGGGGCAATAAACTGCGGCAAAAACGCCATATAAAACACCACTGTTTTAGGGTTAAGCACATTGGATAGAAACCCCTCTTTAAGCGATTGCCAAAGAGGAACGACGGAGGTGTCCCCTAGCACGCCTTTCACCGGCAGTGGCTGGCCGCGCCGAGCGGCTAGCAAGCTGCTGATGCCAAGCCAAATCAAATAGCCAGCCCCCACCAGCTTCAAGGCATGAAACGCCCAGGCCGATTGCAGCAAAATCAGCGAGATCCCCATCGCCGAGATGGTGGCATGCACGAACAAGCCGCTGCAGATGGCCATGCTCGTTGCGACCCCATCGCGAAGACCGCCTCGGGCGGTATTGCGTATTACCAGCAGCGTATCGACCCCAGGGGTAATCGACAGCAACGTAATGGCAATCACAAACGGCACAAATTGACCGTCAATCAGGCTAAAAGGGGTCATTTCAGTGCACTCCCACAGGTGGACTAGATTCATCGCATTGTGACTGGACGAAGCGTTTTTTAGCATCTAAAGTGATTTTGGCGGGTACGCAATGGCGACCCGTTTGATCACTAAGCTCGTTAAGGAATTGGATAATGGCAACAGGCACTGTCAAGTGGTTCAACGATACCAAAGGTTACGGCTTCATCTCCCCCGATGACGGCGGTGACGATTTGTTTGCCCACTTCTCCGAAATTCAGGCTGAAGGTTTTAAGTCCCTTCAAGATGGTCAGAAAGTCAGCTTTGAGGTGACACAGGGTAAAAAAGGCCTTCAGGCTTCTAACATCCGCGTGGCATAAACACGTTGATACACAAGGCCCGCATCGTTGCGGGCCTTTTTTATTCCCTTAGCGCGTTTTTACTCCTCTCCGAGCTTACTCTTCCAACTCCAGCGTTTCAGGCTGTTGCTGTTCAATGGCTTCATACTGCTCATTTAAGCGCTGCTCGGCCTCTTCAAAGCGACGCTCGTTTTCTTCAATGAGCGCCTCAATATCGCTGCCACGCCTATTTTCTTCGTTAATTGCCGATTCAGGTAGACTGCTTTCAAACTCCCAGTCTTCTGCCATTTCTTCATCGCTAATGGGTTCGGTAACCGGAGACTGCTGCTCTACTTCCTGGAACTGTTCTTCAAGCCGCTGCTGCGCCTCCTCAAAACGGCGTTCGGTTTCGGCAATTATCTCATCAACATCCGAACGAGTCGCCTCACCCGGCATGGCGCCACCGTCCTCTAATACCGCTTCGGGATCAGAGGCCAAGGTGTCTTCCCCGGCCTCAACGTCTTGAAGTGACGCAGCGGCTTCTTCCTGTGGCGAGTCTTCATTGAGAGACTCTTCCTCTGCCAACGCCTCCTCCGCTTGGGACGACTCATTAGCAGCGCTATCAGCCTCGCTCGCGTTGTTTTCAACGCCTGAGGACGTCGTCGATTCAGTTTCGTCTGTGCCAGCGGATTCTTCGCTAGCCTCGCTTGAGGATGTAGCAGGCGCTTCCTCTTGGTTTGCGCCAGATGTCTCGTCGTTATCGCCACAGCCACTGATCACCAACAGGGCAGCAGCTAGCACGGGTAGCCAAACGCGGTTAGCCATTAATTTAGTCTCCTCAATGTTTACTCCTCATCGTATCCATCTTAATCGGTCAATGATCGTTGCTATCGGTTTCAGGCATCTCCCGCCGACGACAGTAGCGGACAATTATCGGGCAGCACCACACGAATTGCCAACGGCACGACTTCGGCACTAAAGCGACTGTAGTGACGCGCTTCGCCATCTAGCGTTAGCGGCCAAGGGGGATCCTCAGGCAACGTCGTCACACTAAGCTCATCCACCGAGACATAGCGCACAAAGCGACCTTGTGCTGGAAAATTCTGCAGCTCGTTGATCAAATCCGGCAAGGCTGTCGGGGAAGCAAAATCTTTCACCACAAGAACATCAAGATGCCCATCGTCTAGTTTAGCGTTAGGCGCCAGCACCTGACCGCCGCCTGACTGACGTCCATTACCAATGGCCAACAGTAATAACGAGGCCGATTCTTCCTGATCACGCCAATGTAGCGTGCCTCGATAGCTACGGTGCCGCCATGCTTTGATGGCCCCCATAAGCGAATAGGCCCCGCCGCCTAGCATGCGCTTGAGCATTTTTGGGGTCGACGATGTAATTTCAGCGCCAAAGCCACCAGTGAGCATATTCACGTAATAGCGGGAGACTGACTCGTCGCCTCTTTCAGCGCACAGTTTGACGACGTCGATCGGGTAGTCAGACAACGTTAACGCTGCCGACAGAGCTTCTTTAGGGTCTAACGGCAAGCCCACCGAGGTGGCAAAGTCGTTAGCGCTTCCCAAGGGCACAATGCCCATGGCAGGCCGTCGCGCCTTGTCTATACGCATCAGACCATTCATCACCTCATTGACGGTGCCATCGCCACCGCAGGCAATCACATGGGTCATGCCCATGTCGGCCGCCGCTTCGGCGAAGTACGTCGCGTCGCCGGCCTCCCACGTAGATCGAACACTGATCGGCATCCCTGCCTCTCGCTGCTCAGTCACTGCTTCGCGTAATGGCACATTACCAGCCGATTTACCATTAACAATGAGTAAAAAACGCGCTTGTGATGTTGTCACTGAGATTTCCTTTCGTTATTGCTCCACCGGGCTTGTTACGCCAACGCCTTTTCGACCACCTCGTACACGTTGCTGGAAAGCGGTTCGCGTTGAATGCGTTCGAGCTGTGACCGCATTAACTCTTGCCGGGTTTCATCAAAACGCTGCCAGCGGGTTAACGGAGTGATCAAGCGGGCCGCTATTTCAGGATTAAGGCGATTCAGCTCGATCACAACGTCGGCCAACAACGCATAGCCTTGGCCGTCCAAGCGGTGGAAATTCACCCGGTTTTGCGCAAACGCGCCGATAAGCGCACGCACGCGGTTGGGGTTTTTCAACGAGAACGCCGGATGCGCCATCAGGTACTTGACCCGGTCGATGACATCCGCTTGAGGGCGCGAGACCTGAACGCTAAACCACTGATCCATCACTAGCGGGTCGTGGGCCCACTTTTCACCAAAGGATTTAAGCGCTGGCGATGCCAGGTCGTCACGGTCACTATGAACCAGCAACGTTAAGGCATGGCGCACATCGGTCATGTTGTGGTCAGCGGCAAACTGCGCTTCGCAAAGCGCCAAGCCCTGCTCGTCTTCAATCGACACCAGGTAAGCAAGCGCTACGTTTTTTAAGCTACGCTGGGCAATTTGCTCGGGGATCGGGGCATAGGCGTCATCTGAACGGTTAGCCTCAAAAGTAGCCATAAATTCATCGCGCAAGGCCATTGCCAATGACTGCCGGATGAACTCACGCGCCGCGTGAATGGCATCGACGTCGACGATGGGCTGCTGCTCGGCGATATAAGCTTCCGAAGGCAGCGTGAGCATTTCGGCGAGTACGGCTTTGTCGGCAGGCGCATTGGCTAACAACGAGCGGAATGCCTCCACGACGCGGCTGTCCATGACTTTCTCCACCCCATTACGATGGGCAGCAATCAAGTCATCAAGCGCCAGCATGGCTAGTCGCTGCCCGGCATCCCAGCGGTTGAAACCGTCGCTGTCATGGGTCAACAAAAAGGCCAGATCCTCCCGCGAATAAGGGAAATGCAGTTTCACCGGGGCAGAAAAATTGCGCAACAGCGAAGGCACAGGCGCTTCGGCAACGTCGGTAAACACAAAGGTCTGTTCATCATCGCGTAGGTGTATCACGGCCTGTCTACCCAGCTTTTCCCCATCCAGGGTAAGCGTCAAATCTTGGCCAGATTTGGTTCCCACCAGGCCCATAGCGATAGGAATATGCAGCGGTTCCTTGTCTACTTGGTCAGGGGTTGCAGGCGTCCGCTGACGCAGCGTCAGGTGATATTCGCCGTGGGCGTAATCATATTCACCGTGAACATCAATCTCGGGTGTACCCGCTTGAGAGTACCAGCGCATGAACTGGCTCAGATCAAGCCCTGAGGCCTCCGCCATGCAATCGACAAAGTCTTCAATAGTGACCGCTTGGCCATCAAAGCGTTGAAAATATTGGTCGGAGCCCTGGCGAAAGGCTTCCCAGCCAACCAGGTTGCATAGCATGCGGACGATCTCAGCGCCCTTTTCATAAATCGTCAGCGTGTAGAAATTGGTGATTTCAATATAGTGATCGGGGCGAACGGGGTGCGCTGTAGGCCCGGCGTCCTCAGCAAACTGCGCCGTGCGGAAAAATGACACATCCTGAATCCGCTTCACCGGGGCGGAATTGGTCTCAGCTGAAAAGCATTGATCGCGAAATACCGTAAAGCCCTCTTTCAAAGAAAGCTGAAACCAATCACGGCATGTCACCCGGTTCCCGGACCAGTTATGGAAATACTCGTGGGCAACGATGCCCTCAACCGTTTGAAAAGCGTTGTCGGTAGCGGTATCCGGGTGGGCCAAGACGGCCGCCGAATTAAAGATATTGAGGCCTTTATTTTCCATTGCCCCCATATTGAAGTCGTTAACCGCCACGATCATAAACAGGTCAAGATCGTATTCACGACCGTAAGCCTGTTCATCCCATGCCATCGCTCGCTTAAGCGATCCCATGGCATGGTCGGTTTTTTGCAGGTTTTCTTCTTCCACCCAAATTTGCAGCGTGACCTTGCGCCCAGACTGGGTAGTGAAATGATCCTCTACTTTATGTAGATCCCCGGCGACCAACGCGAACAAGTAACAGGGCTTGGGATGAGGATCTTCCCAGGTGGCAAAATGCCGGCCGTTTGGTAGCTCACCCTGCTCAACCGGATTACCATTAGCGAGTAAAATCGGTTCGCGCTGGCGATCGCCGATGACGGTCACCTTGAAAGTCGACATAACATCCGGGCGATCAGGGTAAAAGGTAATGCGACGAAACCCTTCCGCCTCACACTGGGTACAGTACATGCCGTTCGACTGATAGAGGCCTTCCAGCGCAGTGTTATCTTGGGGCGATAGCTCCACATCGCTTTCCAAAGTGAAGCTTGCCGGCACCTGGTCAATACGCAGCCCCTGCTCAGTGACCTGGTAATCGCTGTTAGCTAACGGTGCGCCGTCGATCAACAGTGCGTGAAGGGTCAATTGCTCACCGTCAAGCTGCAGTGGCGTGGTGGCATCCACCGACGCTTGGCGCTCAATCTGCAGTCGCGCTTTTACTCGAGTTGCGGCGGGGTCAAGATCAAACGTCAGCTCGGTATGCGTCACCCGGTAGGCGGGGGGCTGGTAGTCACTTAGATAAACCGGCTGCGGATCAGACATGATGCAAAACTCCTGTAGGGTCGGGCTGTTATGGTCGGTGCAAAAACGTTAAAGGCGCTTTGATCAATCGCGGAAGTTATCAAACTGCAACGGCAGGTCAGGCCCTTCTTCAGCGCGTAGCAAGGTCATCACGCTTTGCAAATCGTCACGTTTTTTCCCGGTGACGCGCACTTTTTCGCCTTGAATCTGGGCTTGTACTTTTAGCTTGCTGGCTTTGATACGTTTCACGACGTCTTTCGCTTCGCTTTGATCCAACCCTTGCTTGAGCGCCACCTCTTGGCGAGCTTTGACGCCGGACAACACCGGGTCTTTGGCATCCATGCAACGCGCATCAATGCCCCGTGCAATCAAACGATTACGCAGTACATCAAGCATTTGCTTGAGCTGAAAATCGACTTCGGCTTCTAAATGCACGGTGTCTTTTTCTAGCGAGAACGAGGCATCCACCCCTTTAAAATCAAAGCGTGACTGGACTTCACGATTAGCTTGGTCGACGGCATTAGCCGCTTCGTGCTGGTCAAACTCGGACACAATATCAAATGAAGGCATAGGCAGATTCCTGACAAGACATGACCCACTATTCTAGAGCAGCCAGCCCCCTACCGGCCAATTCTCTTCGCTGAAATAGCCAAAATACTGAATCTAAACCCACTACCGTTAAATAAAGGCCGAGACGCCTTGATATTCAAGCCCTAATGAATCGCTTAGGCTAGGCCTTCGAAATGCCTTGTTCGACACTGAGGAAATCGCATGACCGACCGCAATACACGCCATAAAGCGTCGATGGAAAAACTGAAGGCCCGTGTCGATGAGAAAGTCGCTGATGCCACAGAACAGCGCGGCCTGATATTGATTAACACTGGCAACGGCAAAGGCAAGACGACGGCGGCCTGGGGCACGGTGACCCGCGCCCTTGGCTACGGCTATAAAGTCGGCGTTGTGCAGTTTATTAAGGGGCTATGGGAATGCGGCGAACGTAACCGCTTAGAGGAAGACCCCAACCTTAGCGTTGCCATCATGGCCACCGGTTTCACTTGGGAAACGCAAAACCGCGAGGCGGATACCCAGGCCTGCCATGCTGTATGGCAAGAGGCCGAGAAAATGCTTAGCGACCCAGACACCTACCTTGTGGTACTCGACGAGATCACCTATATGCTTAAGTTTGGCTATCTGGATATCGCCACGGTCACCCAAGCGCTAGAGAATCGTCCCCGGGAACAGACAGTTGTTGTCACCGGGCGCAATGCCCACCGCGAACTCATCGCCATGGCGGATACCGTGACCGAAATGCAGGAAGTACGCCATGCCTTCAACAATGGCATTCAAGCCCGCCGCGGCATTGATTTTTAAGCGGCTTTTAAAACCCAAAGAGGGGCGACATGGTCGCCCCTCTTTTCAAGCCCTTCTCACTACGGCCACGCCGGTTAGGCTTATCCGTCGAACGGATTGCGCAGCACAATGGTTTCGTTACGGTCTGGTCCGGTGGAAATAATATCGATACTCGTCCCGACCTGCTCTTCCAGGAAACTGATGTAGGCGCGGGCATTGGCGGGAAGGTCTTCGACCTTTTTAATGCCTAGCGTCGACTCTTTCCAGCCTGGCAAATCCTCATAGAGCGGCTCGACGGCTTCATAGCCCTCTGAGTCAACCGGGTTATCCAGCACGTCGCCATCTTTACTCCGATAGCCCACGCAGACGCGGATGTTTTCCAGACCATCGAGCACGTCAAGCTTGGTTAGGCAAATACCGGAGACCGAATTGATCTGCACCGCATGGCGTAACGCCACTGCATCGAACCAGCCGCAGCGACGGGCACGCCCGGTAGTCGCGCCAAACTCGTGGCCTTTTTCGGCCAGATGTCGACCGTGGGCATCGAAAAGCTCGGTAGGGAATGGCCCTGAGCCCACCCGGGTGGTATAGGCTTTGGTAATGCCTAGCACGTAATCCAGATAAAGCGGCCCCACCCCGGAGCCTGTCGCTGTGCCACCTGCGGTGGTGTTCGAGCTGGTCACGTAAGGGTAGGTGCCGTGGTCAATGTCCAGCAATGAGCCCTGAGCACCTTCGAAGAGAATGTTTTCGCCTGCTTTACGCAGGTCGTGAACCATACTCACCGTATCGCGAACCATCGGACGCAATTCGTCTGCCATTTGCATCGCGGTGTCGAGGACTTCTTGGAAGTCGACTGCCGGCTCACCGTGGTAATTGACCAGCACAAAGTTGTGGTAGTCGAGTACTTCGCCCAGCTTGGAAGCAAAACGTTCGCGATGGAGCATATCGCCTAACCGCAAACCCCGGCGCGCAACTTTATCTTCATAGGCGGGGCCAATCCCGCGACCTGTCGTCCCGATTTTGGCGATGCCACGGGCCTTTTCCCGCGCTTGGTCCAAACGGACGTGATACGGCAGGATTAACGGACAGGCGGGCGACAAGCGCAACCGTTCACGAACCGGAACACCCTTTGCCTCGAGCTCGCGAATCTCTTTGATCAGCGCTTCCGGCGATAGCACCACGCCATTACCAATAATGCAGGTCTTGTCGGGCCGCAACACGCCGGACGGAATCAAGTGAAGGACAGTTTTTTCGCCATCAATCACTAGTGTGTGACCTGCGTTATGCCCCCCTTGGAAACGCACCACCGCTGATGCTGATTCGGTCAGCAAATCAACGATCTTGCCTTTGCCTTCGTCACCCCACTGGGTCCCCAGGACTACGACATTCTTGCCCATTATAAACTCGTCTCTTGTGTCAGGGCCGTTGGCTGCCAACGGCCATCAATAAACTCAAGACAGCGGTCACAGTCGTGCTCCGCTGGTCCTGTGCGCTGCCCTGGCAGCGCCTGAATCACCCGCTCGCCTTGATCGCGCAATGCCGCGATAGCGGCGTTAAGCAAGGCCGTTTGCTCGGCGGGTGCCCAAATCGCGCCCGAACCCGATGCAGCCACATCCAGTGATGCCAATTGCTTCAAATCCATAGAAAAGCCGGTGGCTGGCCGCGGACGGCCAAAGGCGCGCCCAGTATCATCATAGCGCCCACCTTTAACCAATGCATGTCCGTAGCCGGGAACATACGCCGCAAACATCATACCAGTGTGGTACTGATAGCCACGCAGCTCGGCCAGATCAAAATACAGCGATACATCAAACTGCGCTAACACGCCTTGATAGAGGGCGTCCAATTGATCCAACGCTGCCAACACAGACGCTGGCGCACCGGCCAGGCGTTCACGCGCTTGAAGCAAAATGTCGGCATCGCCGTGCAGCTCACCCAGGGCTAGCAACATATCGGCGAGCGCGGGATCGCTCACACTGGCGTTCACCTGTTCGGCCAGTTGCCCCGGTGATTTAAGGGCTAGGGCGTCAAACAGAAGCGCTTCTTGATCGGCGTTTAAAGCAGCGGCCTCCACCAGGCTCCGGTAAATACCGATATGCCCAAGCGCGAGGTGAATTTCCTGCGCCCCGGCCGCCTGAAGGCTCGACAGTGCTAAATGAATAGTTTCTTTATCGGCGTCTAATCCGGCATGACCAAAGAGCTCCACGCCTACCTGGACGGGACTCCGGCCACCCTGATGCTGATCGGCTTTGGCACGAAGCACATTGGTGCAATAGCACAGCCGAACTGGCCCTTGGCGTTTCAACGAGTGGGCATCCATCCGCGCCACCTGGGGCGTGACATCCGCCGACGCTCCCATCATCCGCCCCGTCAACTGGTCGGTCAACTTAAAGGTTTGGAGGTCTAGATCGGTGCCCGTACCGGTCAGCAAAGAATCTAAAAACTCTACTGGGGGCGGCATGACTTGGTCATAGCCCCAGCGGTGGTATAGATCCAGCAACGTCCGGCGTAGCTCTTCCATACGGCTTGCCTGAGGCGGCAGCACTTCGTCCATGCCGTCGGGCAATAGCCAGCGGTCAGCGATGGTCATGTGAACAATCCTGCAAGACGACGATAGTGAAGGCCCAACAACGTGGGGCCACAAAAAAACCGGGCATCGCCCGGTTTGTAAAGTCTATCACGTTTTGTGCCGGGTTGAACCCCGCCGATACCGGCGAGGCCAGCCTCAAGCAGTCCTACTCTTCGTCAGGCGTGGCGCTGCGCAAATAACGGAAGAAATCGCTATCCGGCTCGAGCACCAACAAGTTGTCGTCGCCGGCAAAGCTTTCGCGATAAGCATTCAGGCTGCGCCAGAAGGTGAAGAACTCTTCGTCTTTGCTATACGCTTCCGAGAAGATGGCAGCTGCTTGCGCATCACCCTCACCGCGCAACGTTTCTGAACGTTCATTGGCCTGGGCCAGTAAGACTTGGCGGCGGCGATCCGCATTGGCACGAATACGCTCCGCCTCTTCCAGGCCTTGAGCACGCCATTCGCGGGCTTCACGCTCACGCTCGGAGCGCATCCGATCAAATACCGCGGCGGATACATCTTGAGGCAAATCAATACGCTTGATACGGATATCGCGAATCGCAACACCAAGCTCTTCGCGCATCAACTCGTCCAGCTCGTCGGTTGGACCGTCCATCAGGTCGTCACGTTGCTCAGCGATGATTTGCTGGAGGGTCAATCGACCGAATTCATTACGCAGGCTTTCGTCCACGCGAGGCTGAATCAGACGGGTCGCCATCAACTCATCCCCCGCAGTGGCCTCGTAGTAGCGAGTAGGGTTGACCACTTGCCATTTAACATAGGAGTCAACGATCACCGCTTTCTGCTCCTGCGTTAGATAGCGGCTGGTATCGGTATCCAGCGTTAAAAGGCGCGTATCGAAAGTACGAATCGTCTGCGCAATCGGCACTTTAACGTGCAGGCCCGGCTGAATATTTTCTTCGATGACCTCACCAAAGCGTAGCTTGACCGCGCGCTCGGTTTCATCGACGACATACAGACTATTACTGGCAAGCCATGCGACGGCGGCGATGCCGCCAACGATTAGCAGGGATCGATTATTAATCATTTACCGGCCCTCCCTGCGGATAGAGCTACTACTGGATGAAGAATTACTGCTCTGGCTACTGCTACCGCTGCTCAGGCTTTCCAACACTTGAGGATCTACACCGCTGCTGCCCTGTTGCGATGCACCGCTAGCGCTCTGGCGACGGTTTAACTGCTCAAGCGGCAGATACATCATTGGCGCATTCTCACTCACGTCCAACAGTACCTTGGGCGTTTCGCCAAAGACTTCTTCGATGGCATCAAGGTACATGCGCTCACGCATGATATCGGGCGAGTTACGATACTCTGAAAGCAGGGAGTTAAAGCGGTTTGCTTGACCCTGAGCCTCGGCAACCACGGACTCACGATACCCTTGGCCCTGCTCAACCACACGCTGTGCCTGACCCTGGGCTTCAGGAATAATCGCATTTGCGTAGGCCAACCCTTGGTTGATCAAACGCTGACGGTCTTCGCGGGCACGGATAACATCGTCAAATGCATCGATAACAGGTTCGGGGGCTGAAGTAGACTCAATATTGATGGTTTGCAGGCTAATCCCGGTACCGTAGTTATCCAAATAAGACTGCAAACGACTTGATACGGAGCTACCCAGAATCTCACGGCCTGAAGTCAAAATGTCGATCATGTCAGTCCCGCCGACGACGTGGCGCAGGGCCGAATCGAGAGCGTTATCAAGCGACATCTCTGGATTGCGAACATTGAGTACGAAATCACGCGGGTCAGCAACTTGATATTGAGCGGAGATCTCCACCTCAACGATGTTTTCATCGCGGGTCAGCATCGACTGCGTTTGCGTCAGTGAACGAACGCGCGTGACGTTGACCATCCGCACGTCATCAATTAGCGGCGGATTCCACTGCAGCCCTGGGTCGACGATGCCTTGGTATTCACCAAAGCGTAATACGACACCACGCTCAGACTGGTCAACCACGTAAAAGCCCATTGCGCCCCAGATGGCCAGCGCGATGATGATCAATAGGCCAGGCAGAGCAAAGACATTGCGCGGTTTACCGCTACCGCCGCCTTTCTTACCGCCACCACCTGATTTTTTGCCACCACCTAGCACGCCGCTAAGCTTTTCTTGAAATTTTTTCAGCGCTTCATCGAGATCGGGAGGACCTTGATTATTACCGCCTTTGTTATCGTTATTGCCACCGCGGTTCCCACCGCCGTCGCTGCCACCACGTCGACCACCACCACTCCAGGGGTCGTTCTGGTTGCCACCACCAGGCTCATTCCAGGCCATACTTCGTCTCCACTGAGGTGTTCACTCGCGCGTCTGCCCCGACGTTAACACGGGGCCGCAACGCGTTTTAGCATTATTGCGATTCGGAGCTTATTGGGTCACTTGGCCACTACTAAACAGCGCTCTTTCTGCAATGGCTTACCAATCATTTGCTTCATGCAATTCGTCGGGCAAGTAGGTGTTAGCACGCTCGCCGAGTTGCGCCATCAATTGATTAAAATCACGCCGTTGCAAACGCACGTCAAGTACCGAGCGGCCTTGTTCGTCAAACGACTCTTCACGCACCGCATTCAGTTCGTGAAGACCAGCCCGCAACTTACCTTGCTCGGGCGATAACGTTAACGAAAAACCAATAACGTCGCTGGCTAATCGCTCCGTGAGCGCCTCATGCAATAGCGCCAAGCCTTGACCGCTTTGAGCCGAAAGCCACACGACGTCAGGTCGACCGTGACCGTCGCGCTCGATGCGCGGGGCACTGTCAAGCTTGTCAATTTTGTTCATGACTTTTAAAACCGGCACATCGTCGGCACCAATCTCTTCAAGCACTCGCTCGACTTGCTCGACGTTAAGCTCACGATCCGGGTCGGCGGCATCGATAATATGCACCAGAAGCGTTGCTTCAGCCGCCTCCTGGAGCGTGGCCTGAAAAGCCTCAACAAGTTTATGTGGCAAATGCCGAATAAATCCGACGGTGTCGGCCATCACGATCGGCCCTACATCTTCGATTTCCAACCGCCGTAACGTTGGGTCGAGCGTTGCAAACAGCTGATCGGCAGCATACACGTCTGATTGGGTTAACGCATTGAAGAGCGTCGACTTACCCGCGTTGGTATAACCGACCAACGAGACGCTATGAATTTCGGCCCGTGAACGGGCTCGACGATTTTGCTCACGTTGGCTGCGTACTTTATCGAGGCGTTTATGAATCGATTTAATACGCCCACGAAGCAAGCGTCTGTCGGTTTCTAGCTGAGTCTCCCCTGGCCCGCGCAGACCGATACCACCTTTCTGGCGTTCCAGGTGCGTCCATCCGCGTATAAGGCGTGTGGACATGTATTCGAGCTGAGCAAGTTCAACTTGCAGCTTACCCTCGTGGGTACGTGCCCGCTGCGCAAAGATATCAAGAATCAAACCGGTGCGATCTAATACGCGGCACTTAAGTTCATGCTCTAAGTTACGCTGCTGCGAAGGGCTTAAACCGTGGTTGAAGATGACCAGCTCAGCCTGATGAGCTGCGAGCATCGCCCGCAGCTCTTCCAACTTGCCTGAGCCAATAAAGCTACGTGGATCAGGACGGTGTCGGCTGGCTGTGAGCAATGTCGCAGGCTCTGCACCGGCAGAGCGTACGAGCTCTAAAAACTCACCCGGGTCTTCACGCGCTTGTTCGTCATGAAAATCAACGTGAACAAGAACTGCCGTTTCTCCGGCATCGGGGCGTTCAAAAAACAATCAATACCTCATGGATCGTTTTGCAGATCCCACCGTGATTAAACATCGTCTTCCGGCGCGGCCGGATCTTGTGCGGGTATACGCACATTTCGCGATGGTACAACGGTTGAAATCGCATGTTTATAAACCATCTGGCTGACGGTATTGCGCAACAAGATGACAAACTGGTCAAACGATTCAATCTGGCCCTGCAATTTAATGCCGTTAACCAGGAAAATAGAGACCGGAATGCGCTCCTTGCGCAAAATGTTCAGGTACGGGTCTTGAAGGGACTGCCCTTTGGACATGTTGTTCTCCCTAAAACTGTCGTTGGGGGTTGGTTATGGATGGCGTGCCCAACTGGTGCTACGCCGACATCTTGTTGCCCGAAAGGCCTGCTCACTCGGCCACTCGAAAACATCACTTACGAAACGTCTATCTTACGCTAAGCACCGCTTTCGCGCACGAGTTTCAGCACCTTATCCAAGGCGTTGGCCTCTAGGGTATCGACCCAATGCAGTGACGGCCAACGTCTTAGCCAAGTAATTTGCCGCTTAGCTAGCTGTCGAGTGGCGATAATGCCGCGTTCAACAAGCGTATCTTTATCATAGTGGCCGTCCAGGAATTCCCACACCTGACGGTAGCCAACGCTTTTCAGCGCAGGTAGCTCACTATGTAGGTCATGTCGTTGTTTGAGGGCGGCCACCTCATCTATCAAGCCCTCATGCAACATCATTTCAAATCGTTGGGCAATACGCTGATGCAATACCGCGCGATCAGCGGGTACTAGCGCTATCGACAATACCCGCCATGGAAAGGTTTCAGGCTGTTGCTCTGCCCATAACGCACTCATAGGGCGGCCACTGGCGTAATATACTTCCAAGGCGCGCATCAGACGCTGCGGGTCATTGGGGTGGATGCGTTGAGCAGAAGGCGGATCCACCTTCGCGAGTGTTTGGTGGAGTGCTGAGAGCCCTTCCGCTTGCCACCGCGCCTCTAGGGCTTGGCGAATCGAGGCATCGGCCGACGGCAAATTCGCCACGCCTTCAAGTAAGTGCTTGTAATACAGCATGGTACCGCCTACCAGCAGCGGCACTTGGCCCTCCGCGCTGATTTGTCGCATCTCACTGAGCGCATCGTGGCGAAAATCAGCCGCCGAATACGGCGTTGCCGGATCCCGAATATCGATCAAACGGTGGGGTGCCCGGGAAAGCTCGGCCGCACTCGGCTTGGCACTGCCGATATCCATTCCACGGTACACCATCGCGGAGTCGACACTAATCAGTTGATGGCCTAGTCGTTCATGCAACGCTATCGCCGTGTCGGTCTTGCCAGCCGCAGTCGGCCCCATTAAAAAAATCGCCCAAGGGCGTTTGTCAGCCATGCGCCGGTAAAACTCCACTTAAAAAATCAGCACCGTAAATCACGCCTAATCATCAGATCAAGCGCCTACTGGCCTCGCATGAAAAGTCGATCCAGCGCTTTTAAATCCATCTGAGTCCAGGTGGGACGCCCATGATTGCACTGGTCACTTCGCTCGGTACGCTCCATGTCCCGCAGCAGTGCATTCATTTCATCCAGCGTCAGCCGCCGGTTAGCGCGAACGCTACCATGGCACGCCATGGTCGACAGCAGCTGATGAATACGCGCTTCAACTTGATGCGTTCGGCCAAAGCG
The DNA here is from genome assembly GCF_900103865.1 of Vreelandella arcis. Taxonomy (GTDB): domain Bacteria; phylum Pseudomonadota; class Gammaproteobacteria; order Pseudomonadales; family Halomonadaceae; genus Vreelandella; species Vreelandella arcis. The sequence continues at coordinate 120,240 of NZ_FNII01000003.1, read as the reverse complement.
GGCCAGTTCGTCGAGCATTTCGCGAACCAACGCTTCAGGATCCGCTTGGCCAAGCAATGCCGGGAGTTGACGCACCAGCAGTGTTTCTGGGCCCGCCACATCCACTTCAACGCCCAGTTGGGCGATGGCGTCACGCTCGCTTTCGGCGGTAGCGACTTCCGCGCGGCTGGCGGCCAACGATACCGGAACGAGTAACGGCTGGGCATCGATCCCCTGAGAAGCCGACAACTGATGCTTCATACGCTCGTAGACAATCCGCTCGTGGGCGGCGTGCATATCCACTAATACGAGACCATGAACATTTTGCGCCAGGATATAAATACCGTGAAGCTGGCCCAACGCAAAACCGAGCGGCGGTGCACTGGTAGGGTCGCTTTCCGGCATGGCCAGCGGTGCTTCGCGCACCTGACCGGTTGACGTCGGTGCTGCTACCCGCTCAGCAGGCGTTTGCGGCGTCAGCAAGGTGTCTTCGTGATCGGGGTGTAGCGCCTGATACCCTTCCATAAAGCGTCGCACGCGCTCGCCGCCGGGATGGCGATCGGCTTGAGGCGAAAGCGCCATGCCCTGCTGCTGCCAACGACCCGATTCGGCGGGCGTCACTTCGGGCGCAGTATCTTCAGAGGGAGCCTCGACATGGGCCTCCTCAGCGCTAGGCCGTGCATCGGCCAGACAGTGATGCAAGCTTGAGTAAAGAAAGTCATGCACCATGCGACCATCGCGGAAGCGAACTTCATGCTTGGTAGGGTGAACGTTAACGTCCACCACTTCAGGATCCAGGGTTAAATAAAGCACGAAAACCGGGTGACGACCGTTATACAGGACGTCGCGGTAGGCCTGGCGCACGGCATGGGCGACCAGACGGTCGCGAACTACACGGCCATTAACAAAAAAGTACTGCTGATCCGCCTGAGAACGGGAGTGGGTGGGCAAGCCCACCCAGCCGCTGAGACGCAGTCCACCTGCTTCCCGTTCGATATAGCGGGCGTGCTCAATAAAATTTTTACCCAAAAGTGAGGCGATGCGACGCTCACTGGCGGAGGGAGAGAGACCAGGCGGCAGTTGATGCACCACTTTTTGATTGTGGCTCAGGGTCCAGGCGATATCGTAGCGAGACAGCGCCTGACGGCGGAAGGCTTCCTCAACGTGAGCAAATTCGGTTTTTTCGGTACGTAAAAATTTACGCCGCGCGGGGGTATTAAAAAACAGGTCGCGGACTGCCACGCTGGTTCCCCTGGGGTGAGGGGCAGGTGTCACCCGTGCCTCCATACCGCGCCCCTCCGCCACCACACGCCATCCATGGCGCGGGTCGTCTAGCGCATTGGAGACCAACTCCAGGCGCGAGACAGAACTAATCGACGCCAATGCTTCACCGCGAAAGCCAAGCGAGTCCACGCCCTCCAAGTCTTCCAAGCTGTCAATTTTGCTGGTGGCATGGCGGGCAAGCGCCAGCGGCAAGTCCTCCTCACCAATGCCGACGCCATCATCGCGGACTTTGATTAGCCGAGCGCCACCCGCTTCAATATCGACCTCGATGCGTTGGCTACCCGCATCAATGGCGTTTTCAATCAGTTCCTTGGTGACTGATGCCGGGCGCTCGACCACCTCCCCCGCCGCGATTTGGTTCGCCAGCCGAGGGTCTAATACGTGTATGCGTGGTCTTGCAGATATTGTTTCAGACAACACAGCACCTCATGAACTGGGAATACGCAATACTTGACCGACGCGGATCACATCGCCGTTAAGGTCGTTGGCCTGCTTGAGCTGGTTGATCGGCACCCCGTGGCGCACCGCTATCGCCGAGAGCGTGTCACCAGACTGAATGCGGTACTCGTCGCCACTCGGGCGGCCCTGATTATCCCGCTGCCATGCGAGTAGGCTTGCTGGCGGCGGATAGCGTTCGAAATGGCGCTTCAGACCGCTGAAAATCGCCTCGGCAATCTGCTGCTGGTGGACGGGGTCGCGCAGGCGCCGCTCTTCGTCGGGATTGGAGATAAACCCTGTCTCAATCAGCAACGACGGAATATCGGGCGATTTGAGCACCATGAAACCCGCCTGTTCGACCCGCGATTTATGCAGCCGATTTACCCGCTTGAGCTGATCCAGCACCTGTCCGCCAATCGACAACGAATCGTTGAGCGTCGCCGTCATGGTCAAATCCAATAGCACGCCGCGAAGCACCTGATCCTTGTCGCGCAGCGACAGGCTACCGTCCACACCGCCGATCAGGTCGGAGCGATTTTCGCTATCGGCGAGCCACTGCGCGGTTTCTGAGGTCGCTCCCCGCTGGGATAGCGCATAGACGGAGCTTCCCTGGGGGCGCGGGCTGTTGAAGGCATCGGCATGAATCGACACGAAAAAGTCGGCTTTCTGCTCGCGGGCAAGCTGGGTACGCTGACGCAGCCCCAAGTAATAGTCGCCGTCGCGTATCAGCACCGCCTTGAAGCCGTCAACCGCATTGATGGTATTGGCCAGGCGCTGGCTGATGTCGAGCACGACATCCTTTTCACGGGTACCTGATGGGCCGATCGCCCCCGGATCTTCGCCCCCATGACCGGCGTCCACCGCGATAATGATATCGCGCCTCGGGTGAGGCCTGGCTTCCTCAGACACCCTCGGCTCATCCGCTGGCGAAGACGCCTGCTCACTATCGCCCACCTGGGCGCTGGCGCGCTGTGCCTCCATTTCCTGGTCGCGAATCATTGCCTCGATAGGGTCAATGGGGTTTTCCACCGCGCTTTCGCCGGGGTACTCCAGATCCACCACAAGCCGGTGACCATACTGATCGTTGGGCGCCAGGGTAAAGTGGCGCGGTTCCACCTCGCGGTTAAGCTCGAGCACGACCCGCAGCCCATTGCCGTTACGGGTGCCGGTGCGCACGGTACTGATCGCACTGTCCTCCAGTGATAGGCTATCTGGATCGGCTTCAAGCTGGCTGTCTTCCAGATCAATGACCAGTCGGGCAGGGCCATCCAAAGAAAACACGTTAGCCGATGACGGGCCCGACAGGTCGAAGACCAGGCGCGCATGGTCGGGCGCCGCCCAGAGTCGCATGCCCTCGACCGTGGCCGCCTGAAGCGACGTCCACAGCCCCGCCGATATGATTGCCACAACACTCAGCGCCACCTGGCGCAATGCCAACGCTTGCATCACCCTTGCACTTATACCCATAGCGCTTACGACCATTGAAATACACCGTCCTGCTGAGGACAGCCCGACAAGCGGTCACCTAACGTAGCCAGCACCCTTTCACCGAAGTCGCTACCGGCGCTTAGCCGGGCTCTGCGTCCGGGTTCGTCCACCGCCAACTGCAGGCGAATATCCGGCGTTGGCAGCCAGCCTTCTCCCCGACTGGGCCATTCAATCAAGCACAGCGCATCATCTGCCAATACGTCTCGTCCGCCGATAAACTCTAGCTCCTCAGGGTCGGATAAACGGTATAGATCAAGATGATAAAGCCGCTGGCCTGCCAGTTCATAAGGCTCCACCAACGTATAGGTGGGACTTTTAACCGCCCCCTGATAGCCATAGGCCCGCAATACGCCGCGGGTCAGCGTCGTTTTACCCGCCCCCAAGTCGCCTTCCAGATAAATACGTCCGCGTCCTTGCAATACGTTACCCAGGGTTTCGCCAAACGCCACCTGAGCCTCTTCATTATCCAGTTGCACCTGCATGTAGGCTGCCTTCACGGGTTAATTAATTCTCGTGCATAGGATGCCAGATCGCTTGCTAGCAAGCCACGTTCACCGAACGCGGCCGCCGCGCGATCCGCCGCCAAGGCGTGCACCAAGGTACCCAACCACGCACTGGCTTCGATATCGCCGCGCTGAGCAATCAGCGCACCCAGCATGCCGCTTAGCGCATCGCCCATACCGCCGCTGGCCATACCGGGGTTACCATAGGGACACACCATCAAACCGCCCGGGCCTGCCACTAAACTGCCCGCGCCCTTCAAAATCACCACGCCGCCCCACGCGCGTTGCAGCGCCTGGGCGGCCGCGGGCCGATCGCTCTGGACATCCTCAACCGAGCAACCTAGCAAGCGCGCAGCCTCACCGGGATGGGGCGTCAGCACCCAGTCATCGCGTCGCAAATCCGGCCAGTGGCGGGCCAACAGTGTCAATCCATCAGCATCCACGACCAGCGGCACTGAGGCCTGCAAAGCACTTTGCAGGATAGCCTGCCCCCAGGCTGCCTGACCAAGCCCAGGCCCTACCACAACCACATCCGACTGTTCTGGCAGCTCACTGGCTTCAGCCCCGCCGCGTACCGCGTGTGCCATTACTTCTGGACAGCGTACTAAACTAGCCGTTATATGCTCAGCGGACGTCGCCAAACTGACTTTCCCGGCGCCTAAGCGCGCCGCCGCTTGAGACGCTAGCAACGCCGCGCCGCCAAAGCCAGAGGCGCCGCCCATCACCAAGACATGTCCCATGCGACCTTTGTGACTGGTGCGCGAACGCGGCGTAAACGCCTCGCTCAGCAAGGCGTCATCAAGGCGCCAAGCGGTGGGCGGAATATCAAAAAACGCCTGAGCTTTAACGCTCAGCGGTCGAAAATCGATTTCCCCGGTATATGCCGGGGCATCGCCCGTATGCAGGCCAATTTTGTCGCCAATAAACGTCACCGTGCAGGCAGCTTCCACCGCCACGCCAAGAACCGCCCCCGTATCAGCCGCTAACCCTGATGGAATATCAATCGACAAGATCGGCCGGGAGGCTGAATTGATGAGCTCGATGGCACGCCGATAGCGACCTGACACCTCGCCGTTCAAGCCTGTGCCCAGCAGCGCATCGACAATGACCTCCCCCGTCAACACTATTGAAGGATGCCATTCTTCGCAGCCCACCCCGGCTTGACTGGCTAGCTGCGCGGCGCGAAAAGCGTCGTCCTTTAATTCCTCCAGCGGCTTGAGCGAAATACGCTGCACTTTAAGCCCCGACTGCATCGCCAGTGCTGCCAATACGTGGCCATCGCCGCCGTTGTTGCCACTTCCGCAGAACACCGTAACGCTGCGCGCCTGAGGCCAACGGGAGCGAAAACTGTGCCAAGCGCTTGAAGCCGCACGCTGCATCAAAGCAAAGCCATCAATTCCCCCCTCGATGGTTCGCCGGTCAAGCTCGCGCACTTGGGCCGCTTTATAAAGAGGGCGTAACGTAGACGTACTTAAGCGAGACACGATCTCTCCTTTCGCATGTTGTGATGACCAGCAATGCGTTAGCATAGCGCGGCTGACGCCTAACCGTTGAGTTTCAACAGCCAATTTCTCTGTCTTTTCTTTTTTTTGCGACGAAGCGGCACGCCCCATGCTTTCAGACGACACCCTTGCCGATCTTGCCGAGCTCATCAAAACCTGGGGGCGTGAGCTAGGTTTTCAGCAGGTCGGCATTACCGACACCCAACTGGACGCCCATGAAGCACACCTCAATGCTTGGCTAGACAAAGGCTACCACGGTGAAATGAGCTTTATGGCCAAACACGGCACCAAGCGTACCCGCCCGGCAGAGCTGGAGCCCGGCACACAGCGGGTGATCTGCGTGCGCATGGATTATCTTCCCGCCGAGGTAGAGAGCACCAAGGTGCTCGGCCAACCCAACCGCGCCTATGTATCGCGCTACGCCCTCGGCCGGGATTACCACAAACTGATGCGCAAACGCTTGGCGCAGCTGGCTAAACAAATCGAGCACGAGGTTGGTGCGTTTGGCTACCGTGCCTTTGTCGATTCCGCCCCGGTGATGGAGCGGGCACTTGCCCAAAAGGCGGGCCTTGGCTGGTTTGGCAAAAACGCCATGCTGCTCAACCCCAAAGCGGGCTCACTGTTTTTCCTGGGCGAGCTTTACACCGATTTACCCTTGCCCGTCGATGCACCGTTTGAAGAAGAACACTGCGGTAGCTGCAGCGCGTGCCGTACCGCCTGCCCGACCGGCGCCATCGTCGATGACAAAGTGATCGACTCGCGCAAGTGCATCTCTTACCTGACAATTGAGCTACACGGCGCCATTCCCACGGAATATCGCCGCGCCATGGGCAACCGGATATACGGCTGTGACGACTGCCAGCTAGTGTGCCCTTTCACCCGCTTTACCCGCGTCACCCAGGAAGAGGATTTCGCGCCCCGCCACGACCTCGACCGCGCGTCGCTTATCCGCCTATTTGCCTGGGGGGAAGAGGAATTTCTCGCCAAAACGGCGGGCAGTCCCATCCGGCGTATTGGCTACGAGCGCTGGCTACGCAATATCGCCGTAGGCCTGGGCAACGCGCCCTGGAGCGAGGCTCTGGAGGCCGCGCTCTGGTCACGGCGGGCCTACCCAAGCGCCCTGGTGCGCGAACACGTTGCCTGGGCGCTTGAGGAACAGCGCCTTAAGCGCGCGACGCGTATTGCCACTGATGTGTCTTAACCATTTTATTCTTCTTCGTCGCTCTGCGTCTCAAGGCGTAAGAACGTATTGCGATAATGGGCAAGCTCAGCAATCGACTCTTTTATGTCGTCCATCGCCAAGTGCACATTTTGCTTTTTGAACCCCGCCAGTGCGCCCGGGTTCCAACGCTTGGCCAGCTCTTTGACGCTTGAAACATCCAGATTGCGATAGTGGAAGAATGCCCACAGCGCTGGCATTTCGCGCTCTAGAAAACGCCGATCCTGGTGGATGCTGTTACCGCACATCGGTGACGAGCCCGGCACAACGTACTGGCGCAGAAAGTCCAGGGTCTGCTGTTCAGCCCCGGCGACGCCTACATCGCTGGCTTTAACCCGCGCCACCAGGCCCGATTCGCCGTGGGTCTTCTGATTCCATTCATCCATGCTGGCCAACAGGCTCTCAGGCTGTTTAACCGCGATCACCGGCCCTTCGGCCACCACGTTCAAGTGAGCGTCGGTGATCAAGGTAGCCACTTCGATAATGCGCTCCTTGTTAGGATCCAACCCGGTCATTTCCAAGTCAATCCAAACCAGTAAGTCATCACGCGGTTCGACATGTTCGCTCATAGTGCTCTCCAATATAGTGGGTAGATCAAGTTACCCAGCAGCGGTTAACAGGTACAATGCAACCATTGTACCGAGCATCGGGTGGTCATGAGCAAACGTAAATTAAGCCGCCAGCAACGTTGGCGGGTCGAAAAGGTCCAGGCAGAGCGCGCGCAGCGTGCTGAAAAGCGTGATGTACAGGACGCCGAAAAGCTAGCCGCTGGCGAGTACGGTGCCGAACAGCCCGGCCGTGTGATGGCGCATTTTGGACGTACCCTAGAAGTACGCAACGCCGACGGCATGCCCGTGCGCTGCCACTTGCGCGCCAATTTAGACGGTTTGGTAACCGGCGACCGGGTCATTTGGCGGGCAGGCCAGGACGGCTCCGGCGTGGTCGTGGCCCGCGAGGAACGCGACAGCGTCTTAAAACGCCCAGACTCAAGGGGCTTGCTCAAACCAGTGGCCGCCAATATCGATCAGTTGCTAATCGTATTCGCCGCCGAACCCGCGCCCCACCCCAACTTGATCGATCGCTACTTGGTGGCAGCTGAAGCCACCGACATCGCGCCTGTATTAGTACTCAACAAAACCGATCTACTTCCGGAAGGTGGCGGCGAACTAGGCACGTTATTAGAACGCTACCACGCGTTGGGCTACCCCGTTATACGCACCACCACAGCAAGCGATGCCGGCCTTGATGCGTTACGCCAACAGTTAGAGGGGCGCACGTCGGTATTTGTCGGCCAGAGCGGCGTCGGCAAATCATCGCTCATCGACCTGCTGCTTCCTGATGAAACCCTGCGCATTGGTGCGTTGTCGGAAGACTCACGCAAAGGCACCCACACAACGACCACAGCGCGGCTCTATGCCATGCGCAGTGACGAAGTAACCAACGGTGAATTAATTGACTCCCCGGGGATTCGTGAGTTTGGCCTGATTCATCTTGATGAGCAGGACGTCACCGACGGCTTTATCGAATTTCGCCCGTTTATCGGTCACTGCCGTTTTCGCGACTGTCGCCACCGCAACGAACCCGGTTGTGCTTTACTCAATGCCGTCGAGACAGGCAAGATTCATCAACAACGATTTGCCAGCTATCGCCGCATTCTCGATAGCCTTGAGGCTTAATTGATAAGGAGTCGCCCATGAGTACCGAGAGTCACTCGTCTGAAACCAACGTGCTGCCCTTGATTGTTGAGCCTGAGCAACTTCAAGCGCGCCTGGACGACCCTCAACTGCTGATTATCGATGTACCGGTCAACCCTGACAGCTACCGTCAGGGCCATGTGCCGGGGGCCATCTTCCTCGATTTTCGCCACCTGATGCGCGGCGAAGGGCCTGTGCCGAGCGACGTACCCAGCGTCGAGGCGCTGTCGCGGTTATTCAGCACCCTGGGCCTCACCCGTGATACGCATGTGGTGGCCTACGATGACGAGGGCGGCGGCTGGGCGGCGCGCCTGCTGTGGACGCTCGATCTCATCGGCCACTACCGCTACTCCTACCTCAACGGCGGCATTCATGCCTGGCGCGACGCTGGTCTTAACCAAAGCACCGACCCTTCGGCCCCGGCGCCCAGCGACTACCAGGCAGAGATTCTCAATCCCCAAGCATTAATTACCTGCGACGAGATCAAACAGAAACTCGACGATAAAGCATTTGCCGTCTGGGATGCGCGCTCCCAAGCCGAGTACGACGGTGAAAAAGGTAACAACAAGCATCTGGGACATATTCCAGGCGCGGTCAATATGGACTGGGTCAATGCCATGGATCGAGACCGCGCGTTACGCATTCGCGATTACGCCGAGCTAGTCACCGAGCTTGACGCACTGGGTCTAACCCCCGACATGGAAATTGCCACTCATTGCCAAAGCCATCATCGCAGCAGTTTTACCTGGCTGGTTGGCAAGGCGCTGGGCTTTAATATGCGCGGTTACGCAGGCTCCTGGGGTGAATGGGGCAACCGCGACGACACACCGATTGAGAAGTGAAGCCATCACAGTGACAGTTTCCCAACAAGCGTTCTCCCTACTCCAGTACCCGCTGCCGCATCATGCGCTGTCTCGGCTGACGGGTATGTTCGCCCAGTGTGACAACCCCTGGGTAAAAAACACCCTAATTAACGCCTTCATTAAGCGCTTCGACGTGGACATGAGTCAGGCGTTGGAGCCTGACCCTAGCGTTTACGCCACCTTTAACGACTTCTTTACCCGCGCCTTGCAAGCAGATGCGCGCCCGCTAGGCGAAGGCCTGCTTAGCCCAGCCGATGGCACGCTTTCCCAATACGGGCGCTTGCAGGCTGGCCAACTGGTGCAAGCAAAAGGCCACACCTACTCCGCGCAAACCCTACTGGGTGGCAATACGGCACTGGCAGAAGAGTTTCTCGGCGGCAGTTTCGCCACCGTTTACCTCTCGCCACGTGACTATCACCGAGTGCATATGCCGGTGACCGGTACGCTGCGCGAGATGATTTATGTACCAGGGCGCCTGTTCTCGGTTAATCAGGCCACCGCCAACTATGTGCCAGGCCTGTTTGCCCGAAACGAGCGTTTGGTATGTATTTTTGATACTCCATATGGGCCAATGGCGATGGTGCTGGTCGGCGCAATGATTGTCGCGGCCATTGAAACCGTCTGGTCGGGCCAGGTGACGCCGCTTTCGAACCAGCCCCAGCGTATGCAGTTTGGCCAACCCGTAACGCTAGAAAGAGGCGCAGAAATGGGCCGTTTCAAGCTCGGTTCCACCGTGGTGATGTGCTTTGCCAAGCCGGTTAATTTTAACGCTCTTGCTGTTAATACCATGGTGCAAATGGGCCAGACGCTGGGCGATGTTTAATCGCTAGCAATTAGGCGTAGAGAACGTCAGCACGTCTTCCAGGCGTGCCTTGCCTAGCGCCAGCTGAATCAAGCGATCGATGCCCAATGCCACCCCAGCACCTTCAGGCAGCCCGTGTTCAAGGGCCGCCAACAGGGACACATCAACATCCACTTCTGGCAAGCCTATCTGCCGTCGTTCGGCGTTATCTTCCGTGAAGCGCGCGCGCTGCTCGGCGGCATCGGTTAACTCATCGTAGCCATTCGCAAGCTCAACGCCGTCCAAATAAAGCTCAAAGCGCGACGCGACCCACTCACCGTCAGTATCCTGATGACGACGCGCCAGCGCTGCCTGACTCGCCGGATAATCGACCACCACGCTTAATTCGTTTCGCCCTAGCTGGGGCTCAATCACCATGCTCATCAACAAGTCCAGACAGGTATCGCGACCTTCGTTGGCCAGGGCATGGGCCGACATTTGGCCACGTTCTGCCGCCAGCCTGCGCAGCATTTCAAGCGAGGCCGTAAACGGATCGACCGTTAAATAAGTATGAAACAGCGCCCGATAACGATAATGCACCACCGGGCCCGCAAAACTGGGCAGAATATTGGCAACCAAGGTGGTTGTTTCATCAATCAACTGCGCCATGGTAAAGCCTGGGCGGTACCACTCCAGCATGGTGAATTCGATGTTGTGCCTTACACCCACTTCGCCGTCGCGGAAGCTTTTAGCCAATTGAAAAATCGGCCCGCTGCCCGCCGCCAGCAAGCGCTTCATATGAAACTCCGGCGAGGTTTGCAACCACAGCCGACGTCGGCCACTCGCGGTGCGTGCCAAGGTAGACAAAGAAACGAGATGCACATCGGTACTACCGCCCTGGCCCAGCACTGGCGTTTCCACCTCCAGCACGCCTCGCTCGGTAAAAAACGCCCGCACTCTTGCTAGCAAATGTGCTCGCTCCCGAAGCGTCTCGATATCCGCTGTTGGCTGCCAGTTAGTGGTCATTGGCATCTCCTTAACGTCATAAAGCCACGCAGAGTCATGGCGTGGCTTTATAAGACATAGGCGGTGGCACTTGCTTAGCGCTTGGCGTTCAAATAACGCTTAGGCCCGTGACACGTACTCGCCAGAACGTGTATCAACTTTCAACACTTCGCCCTGGTTAATAAATAGCGGTACGCGAACCACCGCACCGGACGACAACGTTGCAGGCTTAGAGCCGCCTTGCGCGGTATCGCCTTTTAAACCAGGATCCGTTTCAATGACTTCCAGCTCAATAAAGTTCGGCGGCGCCACATGGATAGCGTTATCGTTCCACAAGGTAACGGTATAAGGAACCTGCTCTTTGAGCCATTTTTCCGTATCGCCCAACGCCTTCTTTTCCACCGCATACTGCTCGAAGGAACCGTCGGTTTTCATGAAGTACCACATCTGGCCATCGTTATAGAGATATTCCATCTCCAACTCCATGACGTCGGCACCCTCTAACGAATCCCCCGATTTAAAGGTACGCTCCCCGACACGCCCGGTCATCAGGTTACGCAACTTGACGCGGTTAAAGGCTTGGCCTTTGCCCGGCTTCACCAGGTCGTTCTCGATGATGCTGCAAGGATCGCCATCGAGCATTACTTTCAAACCGCCCTTGAATTCGTTGGTAGAATAGTTCGCCATATTGCCTCTCAATGATGCATTTCAGTCGCGTGACCAGCGAAGCACCGCTTCGCCGCTCATGATTGTGGTTAAATAAGTCCGCGCATGATAACCCGAAGGAGGGCTTTTTGCAGGAGAACATCATTATCGCTCAACCCCATACGCCGTCTTGGCAGCAACAGCTCTCACAGGCGATTCGCGACCCCGCCGCTCTTTGCCAGCGCCTGGGGCTGGGTGATACGTGGCTTCCGGGCGCTCGCAACGGGCATCAGCTATTTGAGATTTGCGTGCCCGAGCCTTACTTATCGCGCATGACACCAGGCGACCCTAACGACCCGCTGCTACGCCAGGTATTACCCCTTAATGCTGAAGCCCAAACCCCCGCGGGTTACGTGGCCGATCCCCTTGCAGAAGCCGACCATCAGCCTGCCAAAGGGCTCATTCACAAGTACGCTGGTCGCGTGTTGCTCATCGCCAGCCCTGCCTGTGCGATCAACTGCCGCTACTGTTTTCGTCGTCATTTTCCCTACAGCGATAACTCACCTTCAAGGGCCCAGTGGCAAGAAACGCTGGATTATCTGCGCGCCGACACCACTATCCACGAAGTTATCCTTTCCGGTGGCGACCCGCTCGCCGCCAGCGACCGCCAGTTGACATGGCTGGTCGAGCAGCTAGACAACATTCCTCACCTTAAGCGGCTACGCATTCATACCCGCTTGCCGGTGGTGATCCCCGACCGCGTTGATGACACGGTTCTCGGATGGCTGGGATCAACCCGCCTACAAAAAGTCGTCGTGCTGCATGTCAATCACGCTAACGAGATAGACCAAGCGGTGGTCGATGCCTGTGCACGCCTTAAACAGATCGGGGCAACGCTACTTAACCAGAGCGTATTGTTGCGCAATGTGAACGATAGAGTCACGACCCTGGCCGCCCTTTCTGAACGACTTTTCGAGGCGGGGATTCTTCCCTACTACTTGCATGTCTTAGACCCCGTTCAAGGCGCCGCGCACTTTGATGTGCCGGATGAAGAAGCACGAGAGCTAGTTGCTGAGCTACGCAATCACTTACCGGGGTTCTTAATGCCGCGCCTGGTGCGGGAAATTCCTGGCGAAGGAAGTAAAACGCCGTTGTAGGGAATGCCACGTCGATGCTAATCAGGGGCTTGAGCAAGTAGCACCAGCTTGTCTTGGGCCCGCATGGCGCTGAACTTAACCTACCGCCTCTCCCTGAACGGATAGCTAAAGCTGCCTTACAACTACATCCTTAGGTTCTTATATCCGCCTAATTGGCCCAGCGTACTGAGCCACCCATTCATCCGCCGTCAACAGCAAAAACCCCTCGGCTTCTGCCTGGGCCACCAAAATTCGATCAAAGGGATCTTTGTGAATGCTGGGTAAATGTGCAACGTTCAGTGTATGCAATGAACTAATAGGAAGTTCTAAATAGCCATTATCCACCAACCCTCGGCGCAACAGATATGGGTCAACGTGGAAATCAGGACGTTGCAGGCTGTTTTTGATCACCACTTCCCAGATGCTGGCGGCGCTAAAATAGAGCCTATTGTTATCATCGTTGATCAGGGCTAGTGCATCAGCAGAGAGCTTCTCCGGCTCTGCCGCCGCCCAAAGCAAAATATGCGTATCCAGAAGGAGATTCACATCAGCCTCCAAACATCTTGGCTATTTCCTCCTGACCCATCCGATCAAATTCATTGGGTACTTGAAACTGCCCTGCCAGGAAACCCAGACGCTTATGCTGGCCAGCAGCGGGGCTGTCAATGGCCGTCACGCGCGCCATCGGCTTACCTGCTTTGGCAATGATAAACCCCTCGCCTTCGGCAGCCCGCGCAACTAACTGCGACAAGCGCGTTTTGGCTTCATGAATGTTGATAGCTTCCATATCGAGCCTCTTTGGCAACACGACTTAGCAATACAGCTTTTAAAAGATACAGCTTTAAAAGATACAGCTTACAAAAGCTAAGACTTAGTCTAATAAACTTAGTTTAGTCGAGACAAGCGCTTTTTCAATGTCTGCCATTCACTGACAAAGCCGCGCTGCGCGTTTTCACGCTTGATTAAATCGCGGCGCTAAGGTCGAAAAAGTTTCGTTCTCTGCTACCGTTATAGAGCTAATCATTTTCTCATTAGGCTTTCGTCTTACTGTTATGCCAATATTTTCAAGGAGGAAATAATGTTATGTCGACATTACGCTCGTCTCGACTGGGCGCTATCGTGCTGCTAATAGCTTCGCTTGCCGGGCTGGCTATCGCTCTCTACGCCTACTTCACGCCATTGACCGGGGTCACAGGGACACTTGGTGCACTTGTGGCCACTGTGGCCTGTCTCGCCCTTGTGGTAATGGCACTGCTTCTCGCTGTCATAAAAAGTCGTGGTGCTTCCATCGCACTACGGGTACTTATTCTGCTGGGTCTCGCCGGTACGTTTCTCGCTGGGCTGCTTCTGCATCAGTGGTGGATTGGCGTCGCGATGGTTGTCGGTCTAATAGGCCTGATTATCGATATGCTTCGCCCATCATCACAAGTCCATCCCACCCAAGCCTGAGGAGCCGCCTATGCCGACTTTTATATCCGCCGCACAACGCTTGGGCACGCTCTCCGCCCTGGCACTTTGTCTCACGCCCATGCCGCTGCTGGCCCAGGATCAGCCAGATGAGCAGGAGAACACCGAGCAGGAAGAAGCGACTGACGCCGCCCCCATTCCGCTGGTGCCTGGAGAACCCACCTGGGATAGTTTTCACGGCCAGCTCAACGCCCAGAAATATAGCCCGCTCGATCAGATCAATGCCGACAACGTCGGCGAACTGGAGAAAGTTTGGGAAGTCCACACCGGTGATGTCGCGGATGGTTCGGGCGAATTACCCGCAACCGTTTGGTCCGCGACCCCAGTGTTTGCCAACGATACCCTGTATATCGGCACGCCGTTCTATCGGATCCTCGCCCTTGACCCTGCCAGTGGTGAAGAAAAGTGGAGTTTCGATACCCAATCTTCTCTTGAAGCCCTGACCCAGCCCGCCTTAAAGAATCGTGGTGTCGCCTACTGGGAAGCGGACGATCCGGTAGACGGCGAAGCCTGCCAGAAAATCGTTTATATGGGCACCATGGATGCACAGCTGTTTGCAGTCGACGCCGATAGCGGCGAACCGTGCACAAGCTTTGCCAATAACGGCGTGCTCGACGTTAACCAGTGGAATGATACCCATGACAAGTGGCCGTTGTCGCTGCTGCAGCCACCGACAGTCGTCGGTGATCGCTTGATCCTTGGCTGGGCGGGGATGGATTGGGCTTATGAGCAAGCTCCCCCCGGTTCCGTGTTTGCCCTTAATGCCCGTACCGGCGAACTCGAATGGACTTTCCAGGCACTGCCCGATGAGATACGCGAGCAAAGCGGTACCGCCAATGTTTGGACGCATATGTCCGCCGACGAAGAGCGGGGCTTGGTTTATCTGCCGGTCTCTTCCCCCTCGCCGAACTTCTGGGGTGGCAATCGCACCGAAGAGGTGCCATTGGCAACCTCAACGACTGCCCTAGATATCGAGACCGGCGATGTCGTCTGGTCACGGCAGTGGGTTCATCATGATATCTGGGACTACGATACTGTTGCCGCTCCCACCCTGATGGATATCACGGTGGACGGCGAGG
This sequence comes from Vreelandella arcis, assembly GCF_900103865.1. GTDB lineage: Bacteria > Pseudomonadota > Gammaproteobacteria > Pseudomonadales > Halomonadaceae > Vreelandella > Vreelandella arcis. The sequence goes on along the minus strand of NZ_FNII01000003.1, from coordinate 105,157 downwards.
AGGTACCTGCACTGCTCCAAGCAACCAAGATGGGCTTTCTGTTCGTGGTTAATCGCGAAACCGGTGAAGACATCTGGCCAATTGAAGAACGTCCGGTACCCAGTGGCGACGGCAGCGTCGACGGCGAAGTTTACGCCCCAACCCAACCCTTCCCCACCAAACCGGCGCCGCTGCTTGATCAGTCTGAAAAACCCAATGTCTGGGCACTGGCCGATGCCGTGGGTTTCGGTGAATGCTCGGCGCTGTGGGAGGATTTGAGCTACGAAGGCATGTACACCCCACCCACCACCCAAGGCGAAGGGGCACTTGGCTACCCAATCACCGCCGGGGGCGTACAGTGGGGCGGCGTAGCGTTTGATCCTGAAAGCCAAACTGCCATAGTGAACACCTCTCATATTGTCCAGTACCTGAAGCTCTATAATCGCGAGGCCTATGAAGAGGCGGATAGCGGTTCGGGCAACGAAAGCGGCTTTGCGCCCCAAGAAGGCGCCCCTTACGGGATACGCCTTGAAATCGCTCAGAACTGGCTCGGTATGCCCTGTTGGGAACCACCCTTCGGTGAGCTTGTCGCGCTCGACATGACCTCCGGCGACGTGAAATGGCGTCGACCAGTGGGAGCATCGCAGCAGTATGGCTTCTTCATGCCCGAAAGCTGGGGTTCGCCTACCATCGGTGGCCCGGCAGTGACGGCTGGCGGTATTGTATTCATTGGCGCCTCCATGGACGCCAAGGTACGCGCTTACTCCCTTGAAACCGGCGAGGAGCTGTGGGAAGACCAGCTCGAGGCGCCCTCGGTATCAAACCCTGCGGTCTATGAGTACAACGGTCGCGAATATGTTGCCTTTATTGGTGGTGGCAACACTATCCTAAAAGCTCAGGTCGGCGATCAAATCGCGGTCTATGCCCTGCCGGAATAAACGTCGCAATTAGTAATCAGGTAACAAATAGGGCGGCCTTAAAGGCCGCCCTATTTGCGTTACTGGTGATTGTAAAAACCACTCTTTTAACCAATCTCACCGGCTCTGCTCTTGGCACGTTCGGTTAACGTCTTGTTAGCGGCTTTAAAGCACAACTGCATCAACGGCACCAGTAACCACAACAGCGGCAACAGTAGCCAGCGATAAACAAAACGCGTCATGATCAATAGCGGCAATAATACGATCAGCCAAATTAGAAACTGGCCAACCCATACCGGCCAGCCAAGCCAGGTAGAGAGGTTGGCGCCCAGCGCACTCACCAAGCTGGGATGGCGCACGACCACATAGGCGGTGCCCGCTACCACGGCAACTTTGGCCATCCGAGGCAAGGCCGCAAAACGCCCACCACTCACTAGTACGCCATGGCGCAAACCAGTACGGGCGCCCTGTACTTCCACGCTACCTACCCGGGCGGCACGGGCGGCCCTGCCTGCCCGCAGCACTTTGACGGTGCTGGCCATCACGAGCAGATCGACACCGGCCCAGCCTAGATCGGCGGCGCCAATGTCGTCGCCCCGCCGCCACTGGCTTTCCAAATCGCGTAAACCACTGGTGAAGAAATCGCCTACGCCAGCGACCACTCGTTCACCTTGCAGCCACTCCACCTCGCCTTGGTCACTGACCACAAACTGGTTGAGCAGCGCGTGGCCATTGGCATCTAGCAGAGCGATCCCCATCTGCCCGCGGCGGTAAGGGGTGAACGCCGCATTGGTGTCGGCATTTTCTTCGCTCCACCAACGGCTAATCTCCTGATAACGCTCGTCAATCCAATGTTGCGCCCGAAGCGTGGCCACATCGTGGGTGCGAAAGTAGCTGATAGGGAGTACGGCGTCGGCGCCATAGCGCACCAGCACCTGCTGAAATTCGGGTAATAGGCCGTATTCCAGCAACACCTCGCGAGCCACATCGCCGTAACGCAAAATCGCCAGCGAGGCGCTCATCCATAGCGCCTGATCGGCGGCATAGCTGAGAAAGAGCGCGTTGATCTCAGGCGACGCCTGCTGTAGCGATGGCTCCATAGAGGGCAGCGCCCGCTGGGCTTCCAAACGCACCAATTTGTCCTCGAATGGCTCAGAAGAGGCAGCCGCTGTTAACACAGCGGCTGCCAAAATGGCCATCACCAGCAGGATCAGCGAAACACGCATCGCTTGCTCCTTCTAACCTCAAGCCATGCGTGCCTAGACCAACGTCTCCGCCGTCACGTTCGCTGCAGGCTCTTGATTGGAGTAATGGCGGTTGATGGCGCTCAATACGCCCTTCATCGACGCGCTGGTGATGCTTTCATCGTTGCCAACACCGAATACCGCCTTGCCGTCGATGCGTACTTCTACGTAGGCAATGGCTTCAGCATCGGCCCCCTGCCCGCGGGAATGTTCGTGGTAGTCAATAATTTCCACATCGTGCCCGGCGGCAGCCAGCGCTTTAATGAACGCCGCTAACGGGCCGTTGCCCTCGCCGTTGAGTGTTTGCCGTTGACCGTTTTCCTCGACCACCGCCTCCAGCGACACTTTCGGACTATCGGGCTCTGACGACAGACGATGATTGATCAACGTAAACGGAGCTTGCTGCTCTAAATATTCGTCGGCAAAGGCCTGGTAAATCATCTGGGAGGTGATTTCTTTGCCGGTACGGTCAGCCACTTCCTGCACCACCTGACTAAACTCAATGGAAAGCCGGCGCGGCAGTTCAATGCCGTGCTCCTGCTCCAACAGGTAGGATACGCCGCCTTTACCGGACTGGCTGTTAACACGAATCACCGCTTCGTAGCTGCGTCCTACATCGAGCGGATCGATGGGCAGGTACGGCACATCCCAAACCGCCTCGGGATTAGCGCGACGATCGGTCATACCTTTCTTAATGGCGTCTTGGTGAGAACCTGAGAAGGCCGTAAATACCAAGTCGCCCACATAGGGATGGCGCGGATGCACCGGCAGTTGGTTGCAGTATTCCACTTCGCGCATGACGGGGGTGATATTGGAGAAGTCGAGCTGCGGGTGAACGCCCTGGGTGTACATGTTCATGGCCATGGTGACGATGTCCACGTTACCGGTACGTTCACCGTTACCAAACAGCGTGCCTTCCACGCGGTCTGCCCCGGCCATCAGCGTTAGCTCGGCCGCCGCAACGCCTGTACCACGATCATTGTGCGGGTGAACGCTGACAATCAAGTGATCGCGATTTTTTACATGGCGACAGAACCACTCGATTTGGTCGGCATAATTATTGGGCGTTGCCACTTCAACCGTGGCCGGCAGGTTAACAATCATGCGGTTATCAGACGTTGGCTCAAAGGCCTGCATCACCGCTTCGACAATCTCGACGGCAAAGTCCATCTCGGTGGTGGTGAAAAGCTCCGGCGAGTACTGAAACGTCCAATTGGTTTCCGGGGCGGCTTCCATCTGGGCGCGAATTTGTTTGGTGGCCTCAACCGCGATCTCCACACATTCGCTTTTATCCACGTTAAATACCACACGACGGAACATCGGGTCGGTCGCGTTATACACGTGGACGATGGCATTTTTCGCGCCTTTGAGTGCTTCGAAGGTGCGCTCAATCAAGTGCGGACGCGCTTGGGTCAGCACTTGAATGGTCACGTCCTCGGGGATTTTATCTTGCTCGATCAGCGTGCGGACAAAGTCGAAATCGGTCTGTGAAGCCGAGGGAAACCCCACCTCAATCTGTTTAAAGCCGACTTTCAGCAATATATCGAACAGGCGCTCTTTGCGCTCGTGATCCATCGGGTCAATCAGCGACTGATTACCATCACGCAGGTCAACGCTGCACCAGATCGGCGGCGTTTCAATGCGCTGGCTGGGCCATTGGCGGTCGGGTAAGTCTACTGCGACGAACGGACGATATTTCTTGGCGGGATCAGACAACATCATGACGGCTCTCCTGGGCAAATAGGCTGGTAATGGATGGCTGGATTGACGGCGGGCGTGCCAACGAAAAACGCCCCATTGCCAATACAGGCAATGGGGCGCAAAAAACCATATGTAGCTGCACGCACCATATCAATGGAAGTGCGGCAGCCAAATTGAATTGATTCGATAAATCCAGTGTTGATAACCATGTCTACCTCGCCACTAATGAAACCTAACGACAATGCCAGCGGCACTGCCCGACCCTGATAATTCAGAGACGGGCGATTAGTAGTCGTAGATCTAGCGCAAAGGTATTCATGGATATGTTCATACCCTCTAGAAAATCAGTCTTCACGGGGTTTGTCAACATGTGAAGGCGCATTGCCCGATGTTTGCTCTGTTAAAGCCGCCTCCATTCGGTCTAACTGGCTGCGCATTTCGCTCACCTCGTTGTGCAACGCTTGCATTTCGTCGACTTCGCCCTCGTTGTTTAGCGCGTCAAGGGCGGCACTCTCTTTCTGCATCACATCCAACACGATGCCAATCATCATATTCAGGAAAATAAACGCGGTAAGGAAAATAAACGTCAGGTAGTAAATCCAACTCCACGCATAGACTTCCTGGGTGGCGTAGAGCACGTCGGTCCAGTCTTCAAAGGTGGCAATACGAAACAGTGTGAGCATCGACGTGGAGATGTTGGCCCACAAGAAGCTATCAACGTCGGCAAACAGAAAGCTGCCAACCGCCGCATAGATATAGAAAATAATAAACATCAGCAACACGACGTAGCCCATGCGCGGGATGGACTTCACCAATGCCGAGAGCAGCATTTGCAGCTCAGGAATCATCGAGACCAAACGCAGCACACGGAAAATTCGCAGCAGCCGTGCCAGTAGCACCATCTCAGAATCGTCCATGGGGATCAGGCTGGCGGTGACGATGACGAAATCGAAAATATTCCATCCGCGCTTGAAAAAGCGCACCAGACTGCCTTCAGCGGCCATCCTGATGAGGATCTCCACCAGGAAGAAAACCGTGATCGCCAGATCGAGATATAACAGCCACTGTTCAAAGCGCGACGTTTCTTCTTCGTAGGTTTTGGCACCGATGACCAGCGCCGAGACCACAATAATGGCGATCACGAACGCTTCAAAAAATTTGTTCGAGCGCAGGGTTTCGAAACGCTGCTGCCATGTGTCGAAAGGTTGATTCATAAAGTAAACAGGCTCACTACGTTGGACGGCGCCACTTTATACTAAAACTTCACAACGACACTACAAGTGATATCCTCTTGTTTCATTTGTTGTACCCCCGATGCCTCAGCCGACGCCATTGCGGCTAGCGGGCCTTTTTTATTATTGCGCTGGATGACTCCCATGACACTGCTGTGGATAGCCTTACTGCCTTTACTAGGCGTCTTGGTGCCGGTCCTCAACGCTCAACGCAGCCGCGTTGCCTGCTCGTTGGCAACCGCCATACTGCCGGCCATTGCCCTACTGCTGACCTTGATGCAGATACCGGCGCTGCTCGATGGCGAGACGCTACGTTTCGCCGTCAGCTGGCTGCCGGAGCTAAACCTTGAGTTAGCCCTGCGTCTAGATGGCCTAACGCTACTGTTCAACATCCTGATTATGGGTATTGGGCTGTTGATATTGCTATACGCCCACTATTATCTTGCCAGCGACGAGCCTGTTGGCCGCTTCTACGCATTTTTAATGCTATTCATGGCCTCAATGGTCGGCATTGCGATGTCCGACAACCTGATTCTGCTGTGGCTCTTTTGGGAGCTCACCAGCCTTTCGTCCTTTTTATTGATCGGCTTTTGGTCCCACCAATCGGATGCCCGTAAAGGTGCCCGAATGGCATTAACGGTGACGGGAGCCGGCGGATTAGCCCTTTTGGCAGGGCTACTGTTGCTGGGTGATATGGCCGGCAGCTTCAGCATGGACGACGTATTATCCAGCAGTGAGATAATTGTTGCCGATTCACGCTACCCGCTGATGCTGTGTCTGGTACTTCTCGGCGCCTTTACAAAATCCGCCCAGTTCCCTTTCCATTTTTGGCTTCCCCATGCCATGGCCGCACCAACGCCCGTGTCGGCCTACCTGCACTCAGCCACAATGGTCAAAGCCGGTATTTTTCTTATGGCGCGGCTTCACCCGGCAATTGCCGATAGTGAGCTATGGACTGTCTTAGTATCGCTGGTGGGGACGGCAACGCTGCTTTACGGCGCCTGGTTTGCGTTATTTAAAACCGATTTAAAAGCCATTTTGGCGTTTTCAACGGTCAGCCACCTGGGGCTTATTACCGTGCTGTTGGGTATCGGCAGTCCCATGGCGGTATTGGCGGCCCTGTTTCATATTTTGAACCATGCCGCCTTTAAAGCGGCACTCTTTATGAGCGCGGGTATTATCGACCACGAAACAGGCACCCGGGAATTAAAGCAGCTAGGTGGACTAAGAAAGGCGATGCCGGTCACCGCGCTACTAACCACGCTGGCCGCCGCGGCCATGGCGGGTGTCCCCCTGTTCAACGGTTTCCTCTCCAAAGAAATGTTCTTTACCGAAACCTTAGCAACACCTGTGCTAGGCGGATTGAGCTGGGTACTGCCTGCCTTGGCAACGTTGGGTGGCATTCTGTCCGTCGCATACTCACTGCGCCTTGTTCATGCGGTATTTTTCAAACCCGCTCGCGAGGCACCGCCTAAATCACCTCATGAGCCGCCGCACATGATGCGCTTACCCGTAGAAATGCTCGTCGTGCTCTGCATTGTGGTGGGTTTGCTCCCTGCATTAACGGCAACGCATCTACTCGACCTAGCCAGTCAAGCGGTATTACAACAGCCGTTAGACTTTAAATTAGCGATTTGGCACGGCGTGAACCTGCCGCTGATGATGAGCGTAGCAGCCTTGGTGATCGGCGCTGCTCTCTACTGGCGTCACCCTGAAATGCGCTTTTTCACCCGTCAATTTCCTAGCATTGATGCGCGCCGTGTGTTTGAGCGTTTGATTGTGACGCTGGGCTATCGGGCCGAGCAGTTGCTCGCGATTTTCGAAGGTAATTCATTGCAGCGATACATGACCCTACTGCTGATGTCGGCGTTTTTGATGGGGCTGATAGGCGTTGTCCAAGTGACCGATCTCACCGGCGTTGCAGGTAATCAGCCGATCGACGGTGTGGTGTTGCTGGGCGCGGTAATGCTAATTTTTGGCGGCATCGCCACCGCTGCCACCCATCGCTATCGCTTAATTTCATTGTTAATGCTGTCGATTGTAGGGCTATTCGTTGCCCTCACCTTCGCCCGTTTTTCCGCCCCGGACTTAGCGCTTACCCAGCTTTCCGTGGAAGTGGTCACCATGATCTTACTGATGCTGGCGCTATTTTTCTTACCCCAAAAAACGCCGCAGGAATCCAGCCCGTTGCGCAACGTGCGCGACATAATGTTGGCGGGTTCTCTGGGCTTGGTGGTCGCCAGCCTTAACTATGCGGTCATGACCCGAGAAACGCTGTCGATCTCTAACTTCTTCATCGAGAACAGCAAGCCCGGCGGCGGTGGTTATAACGTAGTGAACGTTATTCTCGTCGACTTCCGCGGCTTCGATACCCTCGGTGAAATTACGGTGCTGGCACTTGCCGGCCTGGCGATCTTTAAGCTCCTGAATCGCTTACGCCTATTTATTCCGCATAGCGACGGCGAGGGCCGCATATGGTCACCAGATCGCTATCCAGCGATTTTGACGTCAATTTCCATGATGCTACTGCCGCTAGCCTTGCTGGTCTCTGCGTTTATTTTCCTACGCGGCCATAATGAGCCGGGCGGCGGCTTTATTGCTGGCTTGATTACCGCAGTTGCGTTGATTCTGCTGTATATGGCGCGTGGCGTGGAATGGGCTCAAGAGCGCTTGAACTTCCCCTTCCAACCCGTAGCGGTTGTCGGCGTCGCAATCGCCACGCTCACCGGGCTTGGCAGTTGGCTGTTTGGCTATCCGTTCCTCACCTCGTCTTTCGGTTATTTCACCCTGCCTGTGATCGGCGAGTTTGAGCTAGCGACGGCGCTGCTCTTCGATCTAGGGGTTTACTTAGCGGTGGTCGGTGCCACGCTAATGATCCTAGCCAACTTAGGTAAGGTCACGACGGCCCATCGACCAGTGACCGAAAAAAACGAAAAAGACTCAGACACGCCTTCCACCCCCTCCAGCAAGGAGCCTCACTAATGGAATTGCTCTACGCTATCACCACCGGGGTGCTCACCGCCTCGGGGCTTTACTTGACGCTGCGGGGGCGTACCTTCCCTGTTGTCGTGGGGTTAACCCTGCTGTCGTACGCCGTCAACCTATTCTTGTTTTCCATGGGCGGGCTCACCACCGATGGCGCGGCGCTAGTCAACGAAGGCGATAACTTCGCCGACCCACTTCCCCAGGCCCTGGTGCTAACCGCGATTGTGATTGGTTTTGCGATGACCGCGTTTGTGGTCATTTTGGCAATGCGTGCCCGAAGTGAAGTCGGCAACGATCATGTGGACGGCAAAAAGGATGACCGAGAATGATCCAGCATCTTATTGTTTTACCTGTCGTTCTTCCGTTAATAGCCGGCATTTTAATGCTCTACCAACGCCATGGGTTGGTTCGCTATAAACGCATTGTCAGCGTGGTTGCAACCTTAGGGCTACTGCTAGTCGCTATTGGACTGGTGAATCAGGCGGCATCGGGTGAGATCACCTATTACGCCCTGGGTGATTGGCAGCCGCCGTTTGGCATTGTGCTCATGCTTGACCGTCTATCAGCGCTTATGGTGCTGGTGACCGCGCTGCTCGCTGTGGGCGCAGTCATCTTTGCCTGTGGCGGTGACGACGAAAAGGGCAGCAACTTTCACGGCTTGTTCCAGTGGCAACTGATGGGGATTAACGGTGCCTTTTTAACGGGTGACTTGTTTAACCTGTTCGTGTTTTTTGAAGTGCTGCTGCTTGCCTCCTACGCCCTCTTGCTCCACGGCGGTGGCAAAGCACGCATTCAGTCCAGCGTTCATTATGTGGTGTTAAACTTAGCAGGCTCGTCGCTTTTCTTGATCGGCGTGGGCATCCTGTATGGGGCAACAGGCACGCTCAACATGGCCGATATGGCCTCTCGCATGTCCGAGCTGCCCGCCGAACGCGAAGGATTAGTGGTCGCCGGTGCGATGATCCTGTTGGTGGTGTTTGGTCTTAAGGCCGCTATTTTACCGTTGTATTTTTGGCTACCCCGAGCCTATGCCGCCGCCCCAGCCCCTGTCGCCGCTTTATTTGCGGTAATGACCAAAGTTGGGATATACGCTATTTTGCGCGTCTATAGCCTGATCTTTGGCGACCAAGCAGGCAATTTGGAAGCCATCGAACAATCCTGGGTATGGTGGCTCTCACTCGCGACCCTGGCCGCCGCTGGTGTAGGCGTGATGGCCGCCCGCGATTTCCGCTTGTTGATTGCCTACTTAGTGCTGATTTCTGTCGGCACGTTGCTGGCTGGCGTGGGCATGCGTAGCCCTGAAGCCACCTCGGCGCTACTCTATTATTTGGCTCACACCACGCTGGTTACCGGCGGCCTCTTCTTATTGGCTGAAATGATCGGCCTACAGCGCGGCAAGCCAGGTACTCGCTTGGTCAAGGGGCGGCCGATGGTGCAAGGCGCTGCATTGGCACTGGCCTTCTTTTTTGGAGCTATTGCCATTGCGGGATTACCCCCTCTCTCGGGCGCGTTCGGTAAGGCACTGATGCTCAACGCTGCAGAAGGCAGCCAGCGGCTTTGGCTGTGGCCACTATTGTTGCTGGCGAGTTTGGCATCGTTGATCGCCCTTTCACGGGCAGGCTCTACCCTGTTCTGGCGAAGCCATCGCGGTAATATCAGCGGCAGTCCACTGCCCCGCTATCAGTGGGTCGGTATGCTGTGGTTACTTAGCTCGTCACTGTTGATGGTCGTGTTTGCAGGCCCTGTGAGTGACTATACCCAGGCCACCGCCGAGCAATTAGCCAATCCAGGCTTGGTAATTGACACGCTTCTACCTGACGCTGGAGACACCCAATGATTCGATCACGCGCTTGGTTACCGACGCCTGTTTTTTCATTGCTGTTGCTCTTCGTGTGGTTATTATTAGCGCGCAGCGTTTCCCCTGGTAATATCGTATTAGGCGGGGCATTGGCCATTTTGATTCCCTTGCTAACTCACCGATTTTGGGATTCACGCCCACGCATTAAAAAGCCGCTAAAATTGCTACGTTTTGTGCTGCGCGTGCTGGGTGACATCATCACCGCCAACTTCGAGGTGGCTTATCTGATCGCCAACCCATGGCGTAAGCTCAATCCCCACTTTATTGAATACCCGCTTATTCTCGAAGACCGCTTTACCATTACGCTGCTCGCCAGCACCATTAGCCTGACCCCAGGCACGGTATCCGCCAACTTGCGTATGGACGGTAAGTCATTACTCATTCATGCCCTCAATGCAAACGACGAAGAAGCGCTGATAAAGCAAATTCGTGAGCGCTATGAGCGCCCGCTCAAGGAGATTTACGAATGCTAGACATTGCACTGTATATCACCCTAGCGCTGGTCGTCGCGGCACTATTAATGAACCTTTATCGACTCACCATTGGCCCCGATTTACCGGATCGTGTACTGGCGCTGGACACCATGTACGTCAACTCCATTGCACTCATTGTGCTGCTAGGACTATGGCTGAATAGCAAGACTTACTTTGAGTCGGCGCTACTGATCGCCATGCTCGGTTTTATCAGCACCGTTGCCGTGTGCAAATACATATTACGCGGAGATATTATCGAATGAGTCCTGTCACTTTTACCGCTAACACACCGGGGTGCTTATGTCGTTCTGGGTAGAGGCACTTATTTCACTGCTGCTGATCGCAGGGGGCCTTTTTGTCTTTGTCGGCTCATTAGGCATGGCGCACCTGCGGGATTTTTATATGCGCTTACATGGCCCCACCAAGGCCACGACGCTGGGCATTGGCTGCATGCTGTCGGCATCAATGGCGTATTTCTGGAGCGTTGACGGGACGCCTGACATTCAAGAACTCCTAATCACCTTGTTTTTGTTTATCACCGCCCCTGTTAGTGCCCACTTGCTCGCGAAGACAGGCCTGCACATGCGCTTAAAGCACATTGATAAAACACAGGGCAAACCGTTTGAACTTCGCCCTGAGGAAGTGGGTAAAAAACCCGTTCCTCACCCCGACAAAGGCCATGGCTAATTACGTTGTTAAGGAAATTGTATGTGGAGCCTGCTCAAGCTATCGGCATTGTCACTGTCGATGATGGTACTCGCGGGGTGCTCAGAGCCCAAAATCGATACCAGCTCGATGCCTGCCGCTGTGGTATCGGTAGAAAAAGTACGCGAATCGCTGCCAACGTATAAACGCGATGAGTTTGATCAAGCCCTGACGATTATGGCGATGTCATCGTTTAACGGTATCGACATTCTCAACCCCCGGCCAATGCACGCTGTGGAAATCGCCGAGTCGGCTAACGCCTATATGCATGGTTTGACTGGTGATGAGGCGATTGAAAAAGCCAATGAAATGCTGCGAAAACGTCGCGCACGGGAGCGGGAACAAGCGCTAGGCATTATCACGCGCTTGGAAGAAAAGCAGGCCAATGCCGAGCACGACCGCAAGCAGCGAGCCCTATTTTCCCTCGATGCTGATTTCTACATGAGTACGAGCCCCTACGGGGCATTAGAGCCGGTAATTGAGCTTGCGGCCACCAACGGTACGGATCAACACATCACACAGCTATCACTCAGAGGTGTCCTCACCAGCCCAGGCCGAAAAACACCGTGGGTGGACGAAGCCTTTTATTACGTGATTCCCGAGGGGTTAGCGCCCGGCGAAAGCGCTGAATGGCGCTTGGCTCCTAACCGATTTGGCCCCTGGGGGAATCGGGATATTCCCGACAACGCCCAACTGGATGTAACGATCGAAGCACTACACGACGCCGAGGGTAACCCACTATGGGATTCACCCCCGCTAACTGAACGCCAGCAAGATAGACTAGAAGACTTGCGCAGTGAGTATGGCGTTATGATCGAGCCTTCAAAAGAATAAAGGAGGCCCTTGCAGCCTCAGCTTTAGTCAACTAAATCAGCCTCGCGATAACCGATTAGGTAAAGCACCGCATCGATGCCAAGGGTTGAAATGGCTTGGCGGGCTTGGGCGCGCACCATGGGTTTGGCGCGAAAGGCGATACCTAAGCCTGCTTTCGCCAGCATTTTTAGATCGTTCGCACCGTCGCCCACGGCGATCGTCTGGTCTAGCGTCAAGCCTTCACGCAGGGCAATTTGTTCCAGCAACTCAGCCTTGCGTTCGGCATCGACTATTGGTTCGCGCACCTCGCCGGTGACAATCCCGTTTTCGATGACCAGCTCGTTGGCGTGAATTTCGTCAAAGCCAAGCTTGTCCTGCAAATACTCGGCAAAATAGGTAAAGCCGCCGGAGAGAATCGCCGTTCGATAGCCTAGACGCTTCAAATTGGCCATCAAGCGTTCCACGCCATCCATCAATGGCAACTCAGCGGCGATGCTGGCCAATACCGCTTCATCGAGCCCGGCCAGTTTACTCATGCGCTCACGGAAGCTTTGCTGGAAATCCAGCTCACCGCGCATGGCCCGCTCGGTGACATCCGCCACTTCATCACCCACGCCGTGACGGCGTGCTAGCTCGTCAATCACTTCTGCTTGGATCAGCGTCGAATCCATGTCGAAGCACACCAAACGGCGATGACGACGCCAAATCGAATCTTCTTGAATGGCAATATCCACGTCGTGCTGGGCACCTAGCGCCAACGCTTTTTCGCGTAGCGCCTCGACATCGGCATCGTCCCCTCGTAACCAGCACTCAACACAGGCTCCTTTGGCGGGCGCATCCCCATCGAGCGGCTCGCGGCCCGAAAGGCGGTGAATTAACTCTACCGTCAAGCCAAACTCAGCGGTTAGTGCGCCAACCTCGGCTAAGATACCCGCCGGCAAGCGAGGTGCCAATAGCGTCAAAATCAATCGGGGCTGACTTGCTTGTTCGCTCCAGCGCTGATAATCATCCGCGCTCACGGCAACGGCTTGCACATCCAACCCTAGCGTATCTCCCGCGTTGCTCAACGCCGCTTCAAGCGCATTGTCGTGCTCAAGCGCCACCAGCGCTTCTAAGGAAAGCATGCCAAAGGTCACACTTTGATTGATATCCAACAGCCGCGCGCCGCTATTCGCCAGGGCCTCTCCCAGGCCGGCCAGTTGACCAGGCCGAGCCACGCCTGTTGCGCGAATCAGATAACGTGTTGCCATGAATTACTCCCCCGCCTCGATCCAATCAACTTTTTGGAAGCCGCGCGGCAACTTGCTTCCCCGGCGACCTCGTTCGCCGCGATAATACGCTAAATCATCAGCTTTTAGAGTTAGCTTGCGCTTACCAGCATGCAGTACCAAGGCGTCGTTATCTTTTATCACCGCGATACTACGCACAAACTCCTCTCGCCGGGCAGCACGCGGCCCCGGGATATCCAGCATCTTATTGCCTTTGCCCTTGGCCATTTCGGGCAGTTGCGACAATGGGAAAAGTAACAAACGTCCTTCGTTGGACACCGACGCCACCCACAACGCTTCTCCATCAGGCACCTCGATAGGCGCCATGACGCTACAGCCTTTGGGCAGGCTAAGTACCGCTTTACCGGCTTTATTTTTACCGGTCAGCGTATCTAGGCGCGCCACAAACCCATAGCCACCATCGCTGGCCAGTACAAAGCGCCGTTCAGGAGGCGCGAGCATCAGCCCGGCCATTTTGGCCCCAGCGACAACGTTAGCACGCCCGGTGACCGGCTCCCCCTGCCCCCGGGCGCTGGGTAGATTATGCGCCGACAACGTATAAGCACGCCCAGTGTCATCCAATAGCACCAGCGGCTGATTGGTTTTACCTTTCGCCGCCAGTTGAAAGCTATCCCCGGCTTTATAGGAGAGCCCCTCAGGGTCAATATCGTGCCCTTTGGCCGCGCGAATCCAGCCTTTATCTGAGACCACCACGGTAATCGGGTCAGCGCCCAACAGCTCAACCTCAGAAAGCGCCTTAGACTCTTCGCGTTCGACCAGCGGTGAGCGGCGCTCATCGCCGTGCTCTTTACCCGCCGCGCGGATCTCTTTTTCGATCAGCGTGGTGAGCTTGGCTTCGCTACCCAGCAGCCCCTCTAAATATTTGCGCTCTTTTTCCAGCTCGTCCTGCTCACCGCGAATTTTCATCTCTTCGAGCTTGGCAAGGTGGCGCAGGCGCAGCTCTAAAATGGCTTCGGCCTGGCGTTCGGAGAGACTAAACGTCGCCATCAGCAAGGCTTTAGGGTCGTCCTCTTCACGAATAATGCGGATTACTTCATCCAGGTCGAGGTAGGCGATCAACAAGCCTTCCAGGATATGCAGGCGATCTTCGACCTTGCCTAGGCGGTGCTCTAAACGACGGCGCACTGTGCTGCGTCGAAACTGTAGCCACTCGCCAAGCATTTCGGGTAGCGGCATGACCCGTGGGCGGCCATCCAGGCCGATCACGTTCATGTTCACCCGCACGTTCTTTTCCAGGTCGGTGGTGGCGAACAGGTGCGCCATCAGCGACTCGACATCCACTCTGCTAGAGCGCGGTTCAATCACCAGCCGGGTGGGTTCCTCGTGAGTCGACTCATCGCGCAGGTCAGCCACCATGGGCAACTTTTTGGCCTGCATCTGCGCGGCAACCTGTTCCAGCACTTTGGCACCGCTCACTTGATACGGTACCGCCGTGATGACGATATTGGCCTCTTCACGGGTATAGCGGGCACGCAGTTTCACCGACCCCCGGCCGGATTCATAAAGCTTCCGCAGATCTTCTTTGGGGGTAATAATTTCCGCATCGGTTGGGAAATCCGGTGCGGGAATAAATTCCATCAGATCGACGGTAGTGGCTTTGGGGTTGCGAAGCAGGTGACACGTGGCGTCGACCACCTCGCTAACATTGTGGGGCGGAATATCAGTGGCCATGCCCACAGCAATACCTGTACCGCCGTTGAGCAGCACATGGGGTAAGCGGGCCGGCAACACCACCGGCTCTTGCATGGTGCCATCGAAGTTGGGTGCCCAATCGACAGTGCCCTGGCCAAGCTCGCTAAGCAGCACTTCGGCAAACTTGGAGAGCTTGGCCTCGGTGTAGCGCATCGCAGCAAACGATTTAGGGTCGTCGGGACTCCCCCAGTTGCCCTGGCCATCCACCAGCGGATAGCGGTAGCTAAACGGCTGGGCCATCAGCACCATGGCTTCGTAGCAGGCGCTATCACCGTGGGGATGGAATTTACCTAGTACATCGCCGACGGTACGCGCCGACTTTTTGTACTTGGCGTTGGCGTTCAGCGCCAGCTCGCGCATGGCGTAAATAATCCGCCGTTGCACGGGTTTCATGCCATCGCCGATATTGGGCAAGGCACGATCGAGAATCACGTACATTGAGTAGTCAAGGTACGCTTTTTCCGTATAGTCGCGCAGGGAGAGACGTTCGACGTCTCCCTCTGCGACTTGAATATCCATGGTCATCGGGGGTTATACCTCAATGTCTGCGAGGTTGCCGTAATCTTCCAGCCATTTTTTGCGGTCGCCGGCGCGTTTTTTGGCCAGCAGCATATCCATCATTTCCAGCGTGCCGTCACCCTCGGTCAGGGTAAGCTGCACCAGGCGGCGGGTCTCGGTAGCCATGGTCGTTTCGCGCAGTTGAAGCGGACTCATTTCACCCAGGCCTTTGAAGCGCTGAACATTCGGTGTGCCGCGTTTGTTGGCCAGTTGCTTGAGGATGGCGGTTTTTTCGCTTTCATCCAGGGCGTAGTGCACCTCTTTACCTAAATCGATGCGGTAGAGCGGCGGCATGGCAACATAAACATGACCAGCATCGACCAAGCTGGGGAAATGTTTGACGAACAGTGCGCAAAGCAGTGTGGCAATGTGCAGACCGTCGGAGTCAGCATCGGCAAGAATGCACACCTTGTGATAGCGCAGTTTTTCCAAATCGGCGCTACCGGGGTCGGCACCAATCGCTACGGCGATATCATGTACTTCCTGGGAACCGTAGATATCGTGGGTTTCCACCTCCCAGGTGTTTAATATCTTACCGCGCAGCGGCATTATCGCCTGAGTCTCCCGGTTGCGCGCCTGCTTGGCGCTACCGCCGGCAGAGTCCCCTTCGACCAAAAACAATTCGCTTTGGGCCGGGTCTTGGCCGGAGCAGTCGGCCAGCTTACCGGGCAACGCAGGTCCCGAGGTTACCTTCTTACGCGCGACTTTCTTGGCTTTTTTCTGGCGGCGCTGGGCGGCGTTAATTACCAGTTCAGCGAGGGCTTCGCCTTGATCAACATGGTGGTTAAGCCACAGCGAGAAGGCGTCTTTCAGCACGCCAGAGACAAATCCGGCGATGGTTCGAGAAGACAGTCGCTCTTTGGTTTGCCCTGCAAACTGGGGATCGAGCATCTTGACCGAGAGGACAAAAGAAGCCCGCTCCCAGAGGTCATCGGCGGTGAGTTTAATCCCCCGCGGCAGCAGGCTACGGTATTCACAAAACTCGCGCAGCGCATCAAGAAGCCCCGAGCGAAAACCGTTAACGTGAGTGCCGCCTTGAGGGGTGGGAATCAGGTTAACGTAGCTTTCCAACAAGGCATCGCCGCCTTCAGGCAACCATTGAATCGCCCAATCAACGCCGTTCTCATCGTCAGTGAAGTGACCGACAAAAGGCGACGGGGGGAGCACTTCATAGCCGTCGGTGGCTTCAACGAGATAGTCACGCAGGCCGTCGGCGAACTCCCATTCGGTTTTGGTACCGTCAGGCTCTACCAGCGTGACGGCAAGCCCTGGGCAAAGTACTGCCTTGGCGCGCAGCAGGTGTTTCAGTTTACCCAGCGCCAGCTTAGGGCTGTCGAAGTAGCTTTCATCCGGCCAAAAACGCACGAGGGTACCGCTTGCCCGTTTAGCGGCTTTGCCTATTTCGTGCAGCTCTTCAACTTTCTGGCCAAACTCGAAAGCCATGGCATGGCGCCCACCATCGCGGGTCACTTCGACGTCCAACCGGCGCGACAGAGCGTTCACCACCGACACGCCCACCCCGTGCAGGCCGCCCGAAAAACGGTAGCTATCAGCGGAAAACTTGCCGCCTGAATGTAGTTTGGTAAAGATCAGTTCAACGCCCGACACACCATGCTCGGGGTGCAGGTCGATGGGCATACCGCGCCCATTATCCTGCACTTCGATCCCGCCGTCGCTATGTAGCACCACTTTAATCGTGGTGGCGTGGCCTGCCAGCGCTTCATCAACGCTGTTATCGATGACTTCCTGAGCAAGGTGGTTGGGGCGAGTGGTGTCGGTATACATACCGGGACGCTTACGTACCGGCTCGAGCCCCGACAGGACTTCGATGGAGCTCGCGCCGTACTGAGAGGCATCAAACTGGGTCATGTAACGTCGGTTCCCTGAAAAATCGTACTTGGCAAAGCCATATTGGATGCTGAAACGAGTGATTGACGGCTTGTAAAGAGGCACAGGATAGCGGAAAAGCAAAAAACTGTATATCTAGCCATGTTTATTGCCAAGGACGCTGGGGATAGGTCGTAGCGTTAGCCCCGCCTCTAATAACGACGGTGCATCACTCCTGCTCCGCCGCCCAAAACGCCTCAATCAGCCTGCGAGTGGACGCATCCATACGCGTCAGATCGCCCTGATGGTCGATGATTTTCTGCGTATCCGTGGCAATCTGTTTGCCTAGTTCAACGCCCCACTGGTCGAACGGATTGATATCCCAAATCACCGCCTGAACAAACACCTTGTGCTCATACAGCGCAATAAGCGAACCCAGCGTTGAAGGGGTTAGCTTGTCCAACAGCACCGTGGTGGAAGGCTGATTGCCTCGGTAGCGCTTGTGCTCTGGGCGTGGGCCATCGTCATCAATGGCATCATCGCCCAGCATCAGCACCCGCGATTGAGCAAAACAGTTAGCCAATGCTAAGCGATGCTGGGCTTTCAAGTGGCGGCGGGTATCCTGATCGTCCACCTCATCATAGCGCTTCAGCGGTGCGATAAAGTCGCATACCACCGGCTGTGTACCCTGGTGGAGCAACTGATAAAACGCATGCTGGGCATTGGGCCCCAACTGCCCCCAGAGCACCGGGCAGGTGGAGTAATTAACCGCCTGGCCCTGACTAGTCACCGACTTACCGTTGGACTCCATCTCGAGCTGTTCCAAGTAAGCAGCAAAATACTCCAAGCGCCCGTCGTAAGGCAAAATCGAGTGAGCGCGAATATCCAGAAAGTTAACGTTCCAGATTCCCGCCAGCCCCAGCAGCACCGGCAAATTATCCGCCAAAGGCGCTTCTTGAAAATGGCGATCCATGGCGTGGGCACCGGCTAACAGTTCGCGGAAATTATCCATTCCAACGACCAACGCAATCGGCAAGCCAATCGTCCCCCACAGCGAGTAGCGCCCGCCGACCCATTCCCAGAACATCAATTGATGATCAGGGGTGATGCCCCACTCGGTCATTTTGTCGGGGCTGGCGGAAACACCGATAAAGTGCTGACGAATAATCAGCTCAGCACTTACCGGCGTGGCGCTAGGCACCTCACCATGCTTCGACAGTCGGCCGATTAGCCAGTCTCGAGCGGTATTGGCGTTAGAGAGTGTGTCGATAGTAGTGAACGACTTTGAGGACAGTACAAACAAGGTGGTTTCAGGATTAAAGCGGGCTAGGTAATCGGCGAGCTGCGAACCGTCCATGGTCGAGGCAAAGTGGACTTCCAGCGGATGAATATCCTCAGGCTGGTAGTCGGCCAGGGCATGAGTAACCATCAACGGCCCGAGATCGGAACCGCCAACGCCGAGGTTGACCACATGTCGGATTGGCTTCCCGGTGGCTCCGCGCCACTGCCCTGCATGCAGCCGCTGCACCAATCGATCCATTTGGGCCAGGCTTTCATGCACGTCAGTGACGACATCGTCGCCTTCCACCTCGAGCGTAGCATCCGCCGGTAAACGCAAGGCGGTGTGCAAGGCCGGGCGGTTTTCGCTGACGTTTACCCGTTTGCCGCTCAACAGCGCCTCAATCGCCCCAGGCACCCCCGCTTCCTCCGCCAGCGCCAGCAAGTGCTCTAAGGTATCGTCATCCCAACGCTGTTTGGAAAGATCTAGCGTCAAACCCGCCACCTGGCGAGTAAAACTCTCCCAGCGTGAAGGCTCGGTACCAAATAGCGTTTTCAAGTGAACGTGCTGCAGCGTTTCAGCGTGATGCTTTAACGTCTGCCAAGCGGGTAACGTATCGGGGGTTGCCCGTGATGATGCAGCCATGTGCCCTCTCCTTTGGCGTCATTCCGTGCAGCAGAAATGTGTTCTAAACAGGTCTGTCCTGGCCAGGCCTGTTCTAGTCAAAGCAGGGCGCGTAAACTACGCAACCTCATTAATAATCCTGGCTTGACCATGAGTGATGCATCTTACCGCGACGCTATCTTTTCGACACCCCTAGACCGGGTGGCAAGGTTCTCCTTTGATGAGCAGGTCGTCGCGTGCTTCCCCGACATGATTCGCCGCTCGGTGCCTGGCTACGGGCAAATCCTCGGCATGTTGAGCTTAATCGCCCAGCGGCATCTGCGCCACGGCGCCCATGTCTACGACCTGGGTTGCTCGCTGGGTGCGTCTGGTCTAGCGCTCGCGGGTGCCCTCCCCGCCGACGCGTTTCGCTACACCGGGGTGGATCTTTCTCCTGCCATGGCCGGGCAGGCACGGCAAACGTTTGCTGAAGAATGCCCCGACCACGCCATGCAAGTGGAAGAAGCCGACATACGCACCCTGGAGTATGCGCCTTCGGGCATGATCATTCTCAACTTTACGCTGCAGTTCTTACCCCCCGCCGACCGCGATGCCTTGTTGGCGCGGCTTTATCAAGCGCTAGAACCCGGCGGCGTACTGATTCTCTCCGAGAAAACCGTCGACGCCGACGAGCGCGATAACGCCTGGCGGGTTGAG
Source organism: Vreelandella arcis (assembly GCF_900103865.1). Lineage (GTDB taxonomy): Bacteria > Pseudomonadota > Gammaproteobacteria > Pseudomonadales > Halomonadaceae > Vreelandella > Vreelandella arcis. The sequence continues at coordinate 85,285 of NZ_FNII01000003.1, read as the reverse complement.
CGCTACCACGATTTCAAACGTGCCAACGGCTACAGCGATTTGGAAATCAGCCAGAAGCGCACCGCGCTTGAAAACGTGCTGGTGCCGGACACCCTGGATGCCCTCCATGGCCGCTTAGATCAGGCGGGCTTTCCCCGCTCGATGACCTGGTTCCAGTACCTTAATTTTGCCTCGCTGATTGCGTTTAAGGAGGGTTAAAGGTGGCACCATTACCCAATGATCATCGCGCAATTTATCAGGCATTTTTAGATCAAGCCACGCTGGATGCCTCGCTAACCCCCTGGCTGGCCAAGCTACCCGAGCAGCTAGCTCATGGGCTTGACCGACACCGCCACGGCGATTTATCTGCCTGGGAAAAAGCCGTGGCCAAACTGCCCGCGCTGCCCGACGAGCGTAACGTTCAGCTAGACAGCGACACGGTCAGCGTTGAACTCAGCCTTAGCGATAGCCAGCAGCGCCAGTGCTTTAATCTGCTGAAAAAGCTTGCCCCTTGGCGTAAAGGTCCTTTTCAAATGGGCGGCATTCACATCGACACCGAATGGCACTCCGATTGGAAATGGCAAAGAGTCGCCCCCCACTTAGCACCGCTCAAGTACCGCAAGGTGCTCGATGTAGGCGGTGGTAGCGGCTACCACGCCTGGCGAATGACCGGTGAAGGCGCGGCTTTTGTACTGGTGATTGACCCCTCGCCGCGCTTCTACTGGCAGTTTCAGGCGGTACGCCATTTTGTCGGCGATGCCGATGGCGGAAGAACACAGTTTTTGCCGGTGGGCATCGAAGACGTACCGGAAAACCTGGGCTTTTTCGATACGGTATTTTCCATGGGAGTGCTGTACCACCGCCCCTCGCCGTTTGAGCATTTGCAGCAGTTAAAAGGCGCGCTTGCTCCAGGTGGCGAGTTGGTGCTGGAAACGCTGGTGGTGGAAGGCGACGAGCAAACGGTATTTGTGCCCGGCGAACGTTACGCCGCTATGCCCAATGTCTACTTCTTACCTTCTTCCAAAGCGCTGTGCCACTGGCTTGGCCGCTGCGGCTTTACCAACGTGCGCGTGGTCGATGAAGCGGTCACCACACTTGATGAGCAGCGTTCCACCGAGTGGATGACCTACCAATCGCTTGCGGACTTTCTTGACCCCAATGACCGCACCCGCACCATTGAAGGCTACCCCGCCCCAAGACGGGCGGTGATTTTGGCGGATAAGCCTGCATAAGCTAGCGCCGCAAAATCACCAGCCAGCGCCCCAGGTTCATGACGCTAGCCAGCGATGCCGCTACATAGGTAAACGCGCAGGCAGTGAGCACGTGGCGGGCGCCGCGCATATCGTAGGGCGGCACATACTCTTTTAAAAGCGGCAGTGCTCGGTTGAAGCTGGCGTCAAACTCTACCGGGAGTGTCACCAAGTGCACCATCGCGGCGGTGCCGAAGCTGATCACGGCCATCACGATAACCAACGCCAGTCCGCCCGGTAACCGGGTAAGCAGAAACAGGAACGGGGCTGCCATCATGAGTACCGCCCCCAACTTTTCCGCTTTTTGCGCAACTTTCACTAACCGGCTGCGCGCCAGTAGCGGCGCGTAGCCCTCAAAGTGCTGAATCGCGTGCCCCACTTCGTGGGCGGCGACAGTCACCGCGGTGAGCGAGCGACCATCGTAATGCTCAGGGGTGAGGCGTACACAGCGGTCTTCCGGATCATAGTGGTCGCCAAACTCGGTGCGCTCTACCTTAACGCCGGTTACACCCAGGCGGCGTAACAGGTGCTCGGCCAACTCCGCACCGGTACCCGGGTAATCATCGCGCCCGCGGGCATGGCGCTTGAGCACCCATTTGGCCCAAAGGTTGGGTAAAACAAAGATCGCGAGGGTAGCGATAATCAGCACAACGAACATGGGGACTCCCGAATCGTAAACGTATTGCCATTATCTATTAAACAATGATTTTGACGATACGTGGCGACGAGGAGACGTTAATTAACGTGACTTATTCGTTGGCGCGTCTTGATAGCTTTCCTTCACATCGCGCTTCACGGCCTGCAGCCCACGCGCTGAAATGTAACCTTCTACGTGAGCATGTTCGGCAATCAGCACGCTATCGGCGGCAAGTACCAGTTGGCAATCCGTATCCGCCAGCTGATTGCGCAAATTCTGGATAGCCTGTTCACGGGCGGGGTCGCGGTCAATCCGGCGAATATAAATGGCTTTAATACGCCCAGGATAGTCACGGACAACGTCGCTATAAACCTCGGGGTCATGCTGGCCGCTGTCACCGATTAAGATACACGGCAAGTCATCAAACAGCGTTAACATGCGGTCGATCAGCTCGCGCTTGTGCGCCTCGGCGCGACGTGGCCAAGGATGACGCAAAGAGAGCCCCCATTCTCGCAAAAACAAAATGGGCCCTACCGGAATTCGGTTTAGCTGAAAGAATGTCTCCAGCATTTCATAAATGGCCCAGGGCCCCCGGGACACATACAAAATGGGGCGTTCAGCTTTGTCACTGCCCCCGCGATGCAACGCTTGGTAAAGCGAAGCAACCCCTGGAAACGCGGTACGCCGATGGGGCTTGTGCACAAAAAGGCGATAGAGCATTTTGAGCTTTTCAGCTACGCCAGTGAACATGACCGTATCATCAATATCGCTGATGACTAGCAAATCGGCCTCAGGCGGCGGCACGTAAATTTCCACTTGCGTATTAACCGACCTCTGCCCTTCGGCCTTCACCTTAATGTCAGCAACATGCCAGGAGACATCGATGGGGAGCGCGTGGCTGATAGGCAAGTGAACATCAAAGTAGCCATCACGGTCGGTGGTGACGCACAGTTGGTTGCCGCCTAATACAAGCTCCACTTCTGCATTAGCAAAGCCACGACGAAAAATACGCCGGGCCACGTCAGCGGTATCACGAAAAATGCCGCGTCTAGGAATAGCCCGACCGAGTGCCAATTGGCGGAACACCCGCCCCATAACAAACACTTCGCGCTGTGAACCGTAGCCACGGTAGGGATGTACCATCATCCCACCGCGGCCAAAGTTACGCTTCATGGGTTTAGCATTCACGTGGACAAGCCGCTTTACGAAGCTTGTCCACTGGCGCACTAACCACATCAAGCGTGTTGGCCTGTGTGACGCCCTTCTTGTAACTCTTCCAAGAGCTTAGCGTTGAAGGCATCCAGGTCTTTGGGGGTGCGGCTGGTGACCAAGCCACTATCGACCACGACCGGCTCATCAACCCAATCAACCCCGGCATTGCGTAAATCCTGGGCAACACTCGCCACCGAGGTCATCCGACGGCCGTCCACTACGCCTGCATTAATCAGAATCCACGGCGCATGGCAAATAGCCGCCACCGGTTTGCCCGCCTGAAAGAACGCCTTCACAAAACTCAGCGCTTCTTCGTTGATGCGAAGCGCATCCGGGTTGAACAGGCCACCCGGTAATACCAGGGCGTGGTAGTCGGATTCGTTGACGTCGGCAAGGGCCGCGTCGGCCTCGTAGGTATCGCCCCAGTCGGTTTCGGCCCAGGCACGGATGCCTTTGCCTTCCGGGGTTACTACGTGAACCTCGACGCCATTTTTCTGCAGCGCCGCGCGCGGTACGCTCAGCTCGGATTCCTCAAAGCCGTCAGCGGCCAGGATCGCGACGCGTTTACCATTCAGTGCTTGATTCATCATGCTCTCCATTTCGTGATGATTAGACGTTAACAACGCCTATCAAGTGTGGCACCTGCTGTATAATCGTCAAGCCATGAACCGCGCAACTTGCAGTACTAGGCGTTGTACACCACGTCACCCAGCTGACTAATATCATAGCCGCCTAACGCCTCGGCACGCTGAGCAAAACGGGGTTGTCGGGTAAACGCCAACAATGCCTGCACGCTTGGCTCGAAGTAGCTGCGACGGTGCATCATCACATCAAACTGTTCATCGTAGAGCGGTATAAACCCTAACTGCTGACGACGCGCCGCCGCCTCAACGCCTAACCCCACATCCGCCTCGCCTTGCAACACGCTTAGCGCTAAATCGTCCTCGTTTAGACTCGGATGCGCCACCCAACGTATCGTCGTTTGTGGGATACCGGCTTGCCCAAGCAAATACGTTAGCAGTTGGGCGGCACCGGCGCCGGGCTGGCGATGCGCCACACGCACATTAGGCTGGGTAAGGTCTGCCAGACGGTTAATCCCTAAGGGATTGTCTTGAGGAACTAATAAGCCTTGACGCCGCACAGCCCAGCGCAACACGACCAAATCCCTCACGCCCCCTAAACCCAGCCGCATGGGTTGATTGTAATGACCACTGGCAGGGTCAAGCAGATGCACGCCCGCCACCATGGCACGACTTTCCAATAGGCGACGAACACCGTCACTGCTGCCGTGAAATAAGCTGGCCAAGTCCGAATGGCTCTCACGGATCGCCCATTCCAACAGTGGGTCCTGGCTACCAGCGACCACAGCGGGCGGCGGTTGGCGTTGAGCCTGATCACCTTCCAGGTGGTTGAGCACCCATAAATCTACCTGCTGGCGTGGAAAAAGCAGCTTGCCCGTCACGCGGCTACAGGGGATCTGCCCCTGACGCACCAGGTCGTAGACTTTACGTTCTTTGAGGCGTAAGTAAGCAGCCACTTCGCTAGTAGTTAAATACATCGCGGTCGACGGCATCGGCCACCCTATTGGTTTTAATGCGCATAAAACTGCATGAATTTCAGCATAGGATGCATTTGCGCATTTTTAAGTACATCCTGCCACTACTTTAAACAACAAACTGCTTTCACCATGCTAAACACCGACTATGTCTAGTAGCGATAATGCGTTTTTGACCGCGTTGCAGCTTATTCTGCACATGGATAGCGACCTGTTCTCGATTGTGACGCTTTCACTCCAGGTCTCTTTCGTTGCCGTTGCGCTAGCGGCACTGGCGGGCTTGCCGCTGGGTGCTGCCCTGGCGCTTTGGCGCTTTCCCGGCCGTAACGGCGTGATTATTGTGCTTAACGCGCTAATGGGCTTACCCCCCGTGGTGGCGGGGCTGTGCGTGTATCTACTGCTATCGCGCGCCGGGCCTTTGGGCCAATTGGGCTTACTGTTTAGCCCCACAGCGATGGTGGTGGCGCAATTTGTATTAGTACTGCCTATCATTGCCTCGTTGACACGCCAGCAAGTGGAGGCGTTGCACGACGAATACGCCGAACAGCTACAGTCGCTGGGCTTATCAACGACCAGAATGATACCCACCCTGCTGTGGGACGCGCGGATTGGGCTTGTCACCGTGATGCTCGCGGGCTTTGGCCGCGCTAGCGCTGAAGTCGGCGCGGTAATGATCGTCGGCGGCAATATCGACGGCGTAACGCGCGTGATGACCACCAGCATTGTGCTGGAAACCAGCAAAGGCAACCTGCCGCTGGCCCTTGGGCTAGGCATTATTTTGCTGGCGTTAGTCACGCTGATTAATGCCCTCGCTCACCTAATGGGCGAAACCGCCAAGAGGCGCTTAGGATGAATGCGCCTACGTCTATCCTCGCCCCTATTGCCGACTTGCGCCTTGAGAACGTCAGTTTTCAACACCGTGGGCAATCACTGTTAGCGCCGACCTCGCTGACCCTTTCAGGCTGCCGGCGCACCATCATCATGGGGCCTAACGGTGCTGGTAAAAGCTTGCTAATGCGCTTAGCCCATGGCCTGCTTACGCCAACGAGCGGGCGCGTCCGTTGGCAGGGTTCTGAGCCTGTTCAAGCCATGGTGTTCCAGCGCCCCGTCTTGCTTCGCCGCTCGGCGCTCGACAATCTGACCTACGTTCTGGCCATCCATAAAGTGCCCCGCGCCAGGCGCAAAGCACAAGCCATGCTGGCGCTAGACACCTTTGGTTTAACTGCTCTCGCCCACCGCCCTGCCCGCGTGTTGTCGGGAGGCGAACAGCAACGGCTGGCCCTGGCCCGTGCCTGGTTGCTTAACCCAGCCGTACTGTTTTTGGATGAAGCTACCTCATCCCTAGACCCTGCGGCCATTAAAGCCGTCGAAGACGCTGTAATGACATTCCACGCCAGCGGCACCCGCATAGTGATGACCACCCACGATTTGCATCAGGCCAAACGCTTGGCTGATGACGTGGTGTTTTTACATAACGGACAATTGCTTGAGCACAGCCCCGCCGACACGTTTTTCTCCGCGCCTTGCTCTTCACAGGGCCGCGCGTTTATCCAGGGTGAGCTGATTTGGTAGCCCTGATATTGCTCGCTGTAAGAAGGAACCGTGATATGAAGAAGATCGCAGTAGTCACCAGCTTAAGCCTGCTAAGCCTAACGTGGGGAGGCCTGGCGCTGGCCGATGACGACTACATCACCCTGGCGTCGACCACTTCTACCGAAAACTCAGGGCTGTTTGATGCCATCATTCCTCAATTTACCGACAAGACCGACATTGATGTGCGTGTCGTTGCGGTAGGCACCGGCCAAGCTTTTGAAACCGCCCGGCGCGGTGATGCCGATAGCCTGCTGGTTCATGACACCGCAGGCGAAGAGCAGTTTGTCGCGGATGGTTACGCCACCGAACGCCTGGACGTCATGTACAACGACTTCGTGATCGTGGGGCCAAGCGATGACCCGGCAGGCATTAGCAATAGCGACACAGTAAACGAGGCGTTTTCGAGTATCGCCGAAAGTGAGTCGCCCTTTGCGTCTCGCGGCGATGACAGCGGCACCAACCGTGCCGAGCTGCGGTTATGGGAAGACGCGGGCGTTACCCCGCAAGGGGAATGGTACCGCGAGCTAGGCAGCGGCATGGGGCCAACGCTAAACACTGCGGCGGGCATGCACGCCTACACCCTCACCGACCGCGCTACCTGGGTCGCTTTTGACAACCCGCAGGACTTAACGCTGCTGTTTGAAGGCGACGATGCCCTGTTTAATCAATACGGCAGCCTGCTGCTCTCGGCAGAGCGCCACCCTCACTTAAAGCATGATCTCGCCGCCCAGTGGCACGAATGGCTAGTCTCTGAAGAAGGCCAGCAAGCGATTGCCGATTATCGATTAAATGGCCAGCAGCTGTTTTTCCCTAACGCCCAATAACCTACCGAACAGTGACCCACTAAAAAGCCCCTTTGGCACGCTGCCAAAGGGGCTTTTATCTCACGACCTTTCTAACTCACCACTTTCCTATCCCACCTTACTGATACCTAGTGACGGTTACAGTAGTTGGCGAATATCCTTGGCTTCCCAGTGAGGAAAGTGTTTGCGCACTAAAGCATTAAGGTCGCGTTCAAACGCAGCCCAGTCGGTTGTTGTTTGACCGCCGTCTGAGGCATTGGCGACGCCACGGATCATGCCCGCGCCCACGGTGACGTTGGTCAGCCGGTCGATAATGATAAAGCTGCCCGTACCTGGGCTGGTACGGTAATCATCAACCGGGATAGCCGCCGTCAGTTCTACTTCGCAACGGGCAATGGCGTTTAAGCTCAACGAGTCAGTGGCGTGTTTTTCAAGCGTGTTCACATCGATCTGATAGTCAATGGCGCTGACTTGGCCCGAGAGATCCCGCGTGGCGAGTTTGAAATCGTATAACTTGCCCGGCGCTAGCGCGTCCTCATGCATCCAGACGATATCCGCCGTAAAGGCGTTGGACAGCGGCAATTCATCGTCAGCACTGACGAGCCAATCGCCGCGAGAGATATCGATTTCATCGTCCAGCGTGACGGTAATCGCCTGGCCTGGATAGGCCGCGCTTAGATCGCCGTCAAAAGTGACGACGCGTGCCACCCGCGACGTTTTACCCGACGGTAGTACTTTAACGCCTTGCCCAGGGCGCAGCACACCCGCGGCCAAAGTGCCGCAATAGCCGCGAAAGTCCAGGTTAGGCCGATTCACATACTGAACCGGCAAACGCAGATCGGTGAGGTTCTGGTCGTACGTCACCTCGACGCTTTCCAGCAACTCAATCAGCGTTTTGCCTTCGTAGCCCGCCGTAAAGTACCAGGGGGTATGCTCGCTAGGATTCACCACGTTGTCGCCGTCAAGCGCCGACATTGGCACAAAGCGAATATCCGGCGCTTTAAGATTGGTAGCGAAGGCCCGATACTCCTCAACGATCTCGTTGAAACGCTGCTCTGAGAAGTCGACCAGATCCATCTTGTTCACCGCGATAACCAGGTGCTGAATACCCAGCAAATCGGCAATAAAACTGTGGCGACGGGTTTGCGTCTGCACGCCATAGCGGGCGTCAATCAAAATGACCGCTAAGCTAGCGGTAGATGCCCCCGTGGCCATGTTGCGGGTGTACTGCTCGTGCCCTGGCGTATCGGCAATGATGAACTTGCGCTTGTCGGTAGAGAAAAACCGATAAGCCACATCAATGGTAATGCCCTGCTCACGCTCCGACTGCAAGCCATCCACCAACAGCGCCAAATCAACGCTATCCCCCGTCGTGCCACTGGTTTTGGATGCTTGGGTGATCGCCGCCAACTGGTCCTCGAAGATCATCTTGGAGTCGTGAAGCATCCGGCCAATCAGCGTTGACTTGCCGTCATCGACGCTGCCGCAGGTGATAAAGCGCAGCAGGTCTTTGTTTTCGTGCTCGTGCAGGTATTGCTCGATGTTGTCGGCAATCAAATTCGATTGGTGTGCCATTAGAAGTACCCCTCGCGCTTTTTACGCTCCATGGAGCCGGCCTGGTCGTGGTCGATGGCGCGGCCGCTGCGTTCGCTGGTTTTGGTCAGCAGCATTTCCTGAATGATTTCCGGCAGCGTGGCGGCGGTGGATTCCACCGCGCCGGTGAGCGGGTAACAACCCAGGGTTCTAAAACGCACCGATTTCTCTTCCGGCTCTTCACCCGGCTCGAGTGGCAAACGATCGTCGTCGACCATGATCTGCATACCGTCGCGCTCAACGATCGGCCGCTTGGCGGAGAAATACAGTGGCACAATGGGGATCGATTCAAGGTAGATGTACTGCCAGATATCCAGCTCGGTCCAGTTGGAAAGCGGGAACACGCGGATCGATTCGCCTTTATTAACCTTGGCGTTGTAGATATTCCACAGCTCCGGGCGCTGGCTCTTGGGATCCCAGCGGTGGTATTTATCGCGGAAGGAGTACACCCGTTCCTTGGCGCGGGAGGCTTCTTCGTCTCGGCGCGCACCGCCAAAGGCGGCGTCAAACCCGTATTTGTCCAGCGCCTGCTTGAGCGCCTGGGTTTTCATGATATCAGTGTACTTGGCACTGCCATGATCAAACGGGTTGATGTTCGCCGCGCGACCTTCTTCGTTGGTGTGAACGAGTAGCTCCATGCCAGCTTCCTGCGCCATGCGGTTACGGAACTCGATCATCTCCCGGAACTTCCAGGTAGTGTCCACGTGCAGCAGCGGGAAAGGCGGGGTACCAGGGTAAAACGCTTTGCGCGCCAGATGCAGCATCACCGAAGAGTCTTTACCGATGGAGTACATCATCACCGGGTTGGAGAACTCGGCGGCAACTTCGCGGATAATATGGATCGATTCCGCTTCGAGTTGTTTTAAGTGCGTCATGCGGGCGGCACTTGGCGCACTTGGCACCTCAGGCCGCGATGCAGCTGAGAGCGTGGAAAACTGGGACATGGCCGACTACCTCACAAAAACAAACGTGTGGCACTACGCAAAGAACGCTGAGCGCCAGAATGTGGGTAGGGTAACGTCTTGAAGGTAATAACCCAAAAGAATTAATAACTATCTTTTTATGCCTTTACTACCTATCAGGGTCAAAAGCCGCCATGGGAGGCTATACCGACACGCGCTCGATCCAGGTTTCCCACTGCTGATCCATAAGTTCAACAATGCGATAACCTGGGCGCGATGCCTCATCAACCATAAAATGCGCCGCACCGGGCATAAATTGATCAGAAATCGCCGGGCAACCATACACCGCCACGGCGTGCTCTCCTGCCGCATGACGCTGGGCATAGGCTTGATGGGCATGGCCAAACAAGATGACCTTGACCTGCGGAAAAGCGCTTACGACTTGCCAAAACGCCTCGCGGTCTTGCAGACCAATGGCATCCATCCAAGCTGCGCCGACATCCACGGGGGGGTGATGCATTACGATCACAGTGGGTCGGTCATCTGCTTCCAACTGAGTGGCGAGCGTGGCTAACGCCTCTGGCCCTAGCTCGCCATAAGGTTCTCCCTCGACGGGTGTGTGAAGCAGCAGCAGGCGCCAAGCCGACAGATCCACCTCGTCGATCAACGGGCGCTCGTCTTGCATGAGCGTGGGTTGGTCGTGATTGCCAGCCAGCCAGGCCCATGGGCACGTCAGCTGTGACATTGCCTCAATGGCTAGCGCATACGACGCCGCCGTTTCGTCCTGGCTGACATCACCGCTGAACACTACGAAATCCGGCCGCTCAGCGCTGACCGCTTCCAGCACTCGCTGCAAATGCACCCAGGGGACACCAGCGCGCGAGCGCGCTTGCTTATCCGCGTACAGATGAGCATCGGTAATTTGCACCAGTCGCATCAGGGTAACTCCGGCACGTCAACGGTATGCCCATGGGCGAGTCCGTGGGCTAGCCATTCGCCAAGAAAGCGGTTCAGTTGGAGCTTTTCATCGGGCTGATGCATACGCGCATTAGGATAGCGATAGCGCCCTTTAAAGTGACGCTCGCGCTGAAAGTCGGTGACTTCGGCCATGCGCACGTCGTGGTAAAGGTGCACACGCATGCGCGGGCCTTTCCACAATGTATCCATAGGGCTGCTTTGGGCCACTTCCACCATGGTGGTGTAAGGGGCGTGCTGCAAAATCGTCAGGTGTAAATCGCCGAAATCCTGATCATCGCCGCGCAGGGCAATGTCGAGACGCTGACCGCTCTCCAAGTCGCCTATCAGGCGAACCAAGCGTAAGTAGTTAGCGCTGCACTCGGCTTGGAGCGTCTTCAAATCAGTGACATAAGCCATTTTCGCCATGATCACTCCTCGTCGGTTTCGCCTTGGGTGGGCACTGGATGAGAGGCGGCGCGTAATGAGGCCCGTTGGCCTGCTAGCCAATGCAATCCAATTAGACACATGGCGTTGTCGAGTCGTCCCTGGCTCAAGAGTTCCCACGCCTTGGGAAATGACACCACATGAACGCGAATATCTTCGTGCTCTTCGTCGAGGCCATGAATGCCGCCCAGCCCTTGTGTATCAATCAAACCACAAAATAGCGTCACGCGTTCGTTACAGGCACCGGGGCTAGGATAGTAAGTGTGCAGCTTGGTGAGCTGACCCACACGACAGCCCGCCTCTTCAAGGGCTTCACGGCGGGCCACGTCTTCCAGCGACTCGCCCTGCTCAGCCAGGCCGGCCACAAGCTCGAGTTTCCAAGGCGTCAGCGGGTCGTCGACGGCACCCGCGCGAAACTGCTCGACCAGCACAAGGGCATCGTGCTCGGGGTCATAAAGCAGCACGCCCACAGCATCAAAGCGGTGGTGAACTTCACGGCGCATAACCTCACTCCACCCGCCTTCGAAGAGCCGATGGCGAAGCTCCAAGGCCTCAAGCCGGAAAAAACCCTGGTGTAACGTTTCGCGTTTGATTAGCTCAACATCCTGGCGGCCTAATGGCGGCGGGCTGAGCAAAGACGTGCTGGTGCTGGATGCCATACGGCGCTCCCAGTGGTAACAATCGTCCTATTATCAATGCTGGCCACTGGGAATGCCAATTTACCGGGAGGATGTTAAAGCGCGCGAAGCATTACCTCAGCATCATGACGCAATGCTTCGTCGGAGGTCTGGCGATCCTCACGCGCGGTGCCATTGACGGCACGCTGGGCATGTTCACGGGCCGCCTCGAGTCTGCCTTCTTCCTGCAAAAATGCCGCATAGTAATAGTTTACGTCGATCCCGTCAGGACGAATTTCCAACGCTCGTTGAAACATGGCGTCCGCCGTGTCGCTATCACCAAAGCTTATCAGCCCGCCGGGCACGCGATCGTATAGTGCGCCTAGCGTCACATAGGCCGAGCCGTTATTGCCTTCAGGATCAATTTCAACGGCGCGCTCGAGCGTATTGCGGGCTTCTTTGGCATCGCCTAACGCACCGAGCCCACCACGTTCCCGGGCGTAAGCTGCCAACACCACGCCCTTCCAAACCAATACCTCGGCTTGGTCGCTATGCTGTTCCGCTAGTTGGTTCACTTCGTCTACTAAGCCGTTAAGCGCTTCTTCCCGCTGACTTTTAGGGAGGTCAGTGACGGTATGCTCCCAACGATTCTTAAGCGAAAACAGCTCGCGCTCATAGGCCGCGGCATTAAACGATGCTAGCGCCAGCGTGCTACTAAGCGCGGTCAGGGCGAGCAAACGCATCAGATTGGGGTGAGCCATTATCAACTCCTTGGATTGTTGTTGTCCGATAAATGCATGTGGGTAAAGTGAGCCACACAGACAATGTAACGAACGTTTGAATGAATCACCAGCCGGAAATCATTTACACGGCTTTTGGCAAATCACGTAAACTAGATACCGCATCATAAAATGGGAGTTGGCAATGAAAGGCCGCAACATGACCCGCTGGCGCGACCCGGCAAAAGATCCGCGTCAGGAACCCAAAAGCAACCTGATTACCGCCGAGGGCGCAGCACGCCTTCGGGGTATTTTAGATCATCTCGCACGGGTAAAACGCCCGCAAATTTCGGCAAAAGTGGGCGAAGCGGCCGCCCAAGGCGACCGCAGTGAAAACGCTGATTACACCTACAACAAGAAAGAACTGAATCGCGTCATTGCGCGGATTACCTATCTGACGAAACGTCTGGACGAATTGCAGATCGTTGATCGCCTGCCCGCCGACACCAGCAAAGTTTTTTTTGGCGCATTTGTTAGCCTGGAAGATGAAAACGGTGAGCAGGTACATATTAGGATTGTTGGCCATGACGAAATCGACACCAAAAAACGCTGGATCAGTATCGATGCGCCCATGGCCAAGGCGCTGCTAGGCAAACAAGTGGGTGATGAAGCCAAAGTGCTCACGCCTAACGGTGATACGTTTTATACCATCACCGCCATTGACTATCGCGCCTAATTCTAAAATGCTGGGTTCTTAAAGACCTAGTCTTCAAGTGCGTAGTCCAACGTGGTGACCAAGCGTACGCGTTTGGATTGCGGCGTGTAGCTATCCAAGTCTTCAATGGAAAAGTAACCCTGGGTCGCTTGGCGTATGCTGCCGACCCACTGCCTGAATCTTCAGCAAACTGCTGCGCCGCATTGCGAGCATCAGCCGTCGCCTCGGCAATCATTTCCGGTTTGATGGCCTCAGGCCCGGTAAACAGGAACTCGGTACGGTATTCGTAACTAGGCGATAGCAGCACGCCTTCCAACTGGCCGCTCGGGCACGCCTGAGGACTTAGCGGGCGCGGTGGTATTTTTATGCTCCGACGCTGCCCGCTACGTACATGGCCACACCCTGGCCGTGGGCGGGGGTAGGTTCGCCCGTTAAAAGCTTAGCCAGTAACAACGCGATAGCGTCCCTTCTCGCTAGAGCGTTACGCACTGAACCACCTCAACTTCGCACAAAGGAGCCAAACGCGAAGTCGACCGGAACCGGGCTATCGATAATATGGAGGGGTCCTTCGAGTTGCCCGTCATCCGACTTAATTCGAAAGACTACAATAGTGTCCGAGTTCTGGTTGCCTACGTAAAGAAAAGTGCCTGAAGGCTCGATGTTCATGCCTCGCGGAATCTGGCCTTGGCTCTGGACCCAGCCTGCAGAAGTCAACTTCCCGGAACCGGGGTCAACCTCGAACATGGCGACGCTATCCATCCCTCGATTAGTGGCGTAGAGCCAACGCCCGCTCGGATGAATTCTGATTTCTGCCGTCGTATTCGTACCCGTTGGCACTTCACCTGGATTATCGGGATTGAATGATGGGCGGGTGTAAGCGGTATCTTGCGGCAACGTCGAGATCGACTGAAGCCAGACGAATGCTCCCCTTCGGGGGTTGAAATCGAACACGTCGATGGTGGACGAAAGTTCGTTGATGACATATGCCCGATTGTCATCAGGGTGGAACACTAAATGGCGACAGCCGCTGCCGGATGGCACGTTGGCATAGGGAACAGGCCCCGGCACTAACTTTCCAGTGGCTGGATCGAGTTCCCAAGCAAGAATCGAATCACCGCCAAGATCCACACCAAAAACATGCTCAGCCCCAGGGTTGGACAGCATCATGTGAGCATGTGGACCTTCCTGACGAACTGGGTCTGGCCCACTTCCATTACCTGACGCCTGATACTGATCGCTCATGGGCTCAATATCACCATCATCGCCAAGCGGAAAGACAGAAAAGGTACCAGTACCGTAGTTGGCCGCAAATAGATAGTCACCTGAGGGGTGGACGGCGCAATGACAGGGCCAGGAGCCTGCTGTAGAGCGAGTATTGATCAACGTCAGGTGCCCACTACGCTCATCAATTCTGTAGGCACTGACACGCCCTAGCGGCGCTCCCTTGTCATCCACGCCAAGCTCGTTGACACAGTATAGATAGCGCTTCGAGGGTGCCACTGCCAAGAACGACGGATTGTCGTCCCTTACCGTCTGGACGTGGCTCAGGTTACCGGTTTCAAGATTCATCTTGTAGACATAGATGCCTTCGGCCTCACTTGGGACAACGCCACCGGGTGCCGTGTTGGGTGACGAGTAAGTGCCGACATACAGGTACTGACCACTCGCCAGCGAATCCGTCGGGCCCGAGTTCTGTGCGAAGGCGCTTTGAGCCGTTGCTGCCCAGGCTGCGCTCGCACCTATGGCCTGCAAAAACGAGCGCCTGGAAAGCCCGGTGTTGCTTTTTGGGATACTCGAGCTTTGTTGTTCTAAATCTTTTTGTACTTTCATCTCGATGACTCCATTGAATAGCGACCAGACACCATCTTTCACTAGCCGCAAGTTTTATAGGGAAAGCCATTTCACCAAGCCGTGGCCGCCCCTACGTAGATAAGCGACGAATCGCAGCTTCAACCCCCCGCAATTCAGCCAAGCCTCGCATGCGCCCGTATAGCGGGTAGCCCGGTGCCGTATTGCGCTGTTGATCATCAAGCAGTTGGTGGCCATGATCCGGGCGCAGCGGTAAGCGCGCCCCGCCCTCGCGTTCACGCCGACGCTCTTCATTTACCAGGGCATGTATCACTCCCACCATATCCACATCACCCGCCAGGTGAGACGCCTCGTAGAAAGAGAGGGCATCCGCTTCGCGCTTTGTGGCACGCAGATGGATAAAGTGAATATGCGGGGCAAAGTGGCGAGTCATAGCCACCAAATCATTATCTTCACGAACGCCGTAAGAGCCCGTGCAAAGCGTCAAGCCATTGGCTGGGCTGGGTACGCGATTAACAATCCACTGGGCATCCTCGTGAGTCGAGACAACTCGGGGCAGCCCCAGCAGCGGCCGGGGCGGGTCATCCGGGTGGATGCCCATACGGATGCCCACCTCTTCTGCCACCGGAATCACTGCCTGCAGAAAGTAGCCAAGGTTTTCTCGCAGCCGAGCGGCATCAATATCAGCGTACTCTTCCAATACAGCGCGAAACTGCTCAAGGGTGTAGTGCTCTTCGGCACCCGGTAGCCCAGCGATCAGTGTATTGACTAATTTGTCGCGCCCTGCGCTATCTAACGCGTCCAGATAGCGGCGTGCCTGGGCTTTCTCCTCGGCGCTGTACTCTTTATCAGCCTCTGGCCGCTGAAGCAGATAAAGATCAAAGGCGGCAAACGCCACCTGATCAAAGCGTAGGGCCAAAGCGCCATCGGGCAGTTCATAGGTCAGGTCGGTACGCGTCCAATCCAGCACTGGCATAAAGTTGTAGCAAACGGTGTCGATACCGCAGTCCGCCAGGTTGCGCAGTGTCTGGCAGTAGGTTGCAATCAGTGCATCTCGCTCGGGCAGGCCCTTCTTGATTGACTCATGCACCGGCACGCTTTCCACAACCGACCAGCGTAACCCGGCCGCCTCGATCATCTCTTTGCGCTCACGAATAGCAGCGACTGACCACACTTGGTCATTGGGTACATCATGCAGGGCCGTGACAATACCTGTTGCGCCGGTCTGGCGAATTTCGTCCAGGCGTATGGCATCCTGCGGGCCAAACCAGCGCCACGTATGCTCCATGGTGATCTCCTTTTGTTATCTGCTTTCAAGTGCTGAGAGCGCCCCATCCAAGCCATCTTGGGTCAACGTCTGATACGCGGTCAGCACGGACTGGGCAAACGACTTATCTGCGGCCAGTTCCTTGGGTACCACATCATCCATGGCTAAAAAGGCCGCTACCAATCCAGCGCTATCTGCCCCATGCGCGTGATGTAACGCCTTGAAACGCTTGGCTAGCGGGTCATCCACGGGGTATTGATTGCCTTGCAGGTCTTCGCCGGCGGTATAACGAATCCAGGCGGCCATGCCCAGCGCCACGCACGGCGATGACTGCCCGGCGTTAATGCGCTTCAACGCGCCGGAGAGCCAGCGCTGGGGAAGTTTCTGGCTACCATCCATGGCAATTTGTTGCAGGCGATGGCGCAGGCTGTCGTTAGCAAAACGGTTCAATAGCGAGTCAGCATAGGCTTCCAAGTCGATCCCTTCGGGCATCTCAAGCGTCGGCGCCGCCTCTTCGAGCATATAGCGACGCAACAGCGCCCGGAGTTCGGCGTAATTAATACCGTCAACAACCGTCTCGATACCTGCCACTGCACCCAGATAGGCAAGCAGCGAATGACTGCCGTTCAGCATGCGTAGCTTCATGGTTTCAAACGGCGCCACATCGGCGACCATCTCGACGCCCTCGGCTTCCCAGTCCGGCCGCCCTAGTGGAAAGTCGTCTTCTACCACCCACTGAGTGAATGCTTCGCACACCACGGCGTTTGGATCGGCAACTCCCAGTGCCGCTAAACGCTCAAAGTCAGCGTCCGTCATCGCGGGCACAATGCGATCCACCATGCTGCAGGGAAACGCCACTTCATTGGCGATCCAGCGAGCCAGTGCGGGGTCACGCTGCTCGGCCAGTTGCACTACCGCTTGGCGTGTACGCTTGCCGTTATCGGGCATGTTGTCGCAAGAAAGCACGGTGAAGGGGGCGATGCCTGCTTCGCGCCGCCGAGATAGCGTTTCTACCAATAGCCCTGGCGCGGTGCGTGGCTGCTGTGGCGATGCCATATCGCTGGCGATCATCGGGTCGTCGTCTCTTAACTCTCCGCTGGCGGGGTTTAGAAAGTACCCTTTCTCAGTGACGGTCAACGTCACGATTCGCGTATCGGCGGATGCCAACCGCGCCAGTAAAGCATCACGGTCGCGGCCCCAGTTACCCGCACGATCCTGACCAGTGAATAGCGTCTCCTCGATCACACCTATTTCACGCAGCGTGAGGGTGTCGCTGTCAGCGTACTCGGCTACCTGATAGCGGTAGTCAGCATCGCGCAGGCTATCTACCAAGCCAATGCTAGATCGGAGGTTGGCGCTGCATACGCCCCACTGAAGGTCGCCAGTGCGCTGACGGTAACGCTCTAAATACACCGCTTGATGGGCACGATGAAAGGCGCCCAGGCCCAGATGAACGACTCCGATCTGGCCGCTTTTGGATGAGGCTTCAATACGCTGTAAAGCCATCGTTAATTACTCCCCATCAATAAGTTGGGTAGCCAAAGTGAAATAGCTGGAACGTAAGTTACCAATAACAGCACCGCTAAGTTACATAGTAAAAATGGCACGATGGCTCTTGCGACCGTCAACATCGGCAGTTTACCAATCCCCGCCACTACGAAGAGGCACACCCCAACCGGTGGCGTGGTAAGGCCAATCATCAAGTTCAATACCGCGATGACCGCAAAATGAACCGGATCGACACCGACGCCAGTGGCTACCCCCACCAATGCCGGGAAAAGAATGATCAGCGCGGCGATGGTTTCCATAAACGCGCCAACGAATAGCAAGATGAGATTAAGTATGAGTAAAACTATCAGTGGGTTATCACTGATGGAGAGGATAAGCGCGGCAATCATCTGAGGGATCTGTTCACTGGTGAGTATCCAGCCGAACAAATTCGCCAGACCTACCATCAGCAGCAGTGCCGAAGAGGTCAATACAGTGTCAGATAAAATTGCCGGAAGCTTTTTCCACGACAACCCTTTATAGACATACATACCAACCACTAAGGCATAAAGGCTGGCAACGATGGATGCCTCCGTGGGTGTAAAAAAACCACCAATGATGCCGTAGAGAATAATCACGGTCATCAAGAGCGCCCAGAAAGCTGTTTTCGCTTCACGCAGCAGTTGAAGGAAAGATACCCGCTTTTCTTTTGGGTAGCCGCGACGAACGGCCAGGATATACACCGTAATCATCATGGCGAGCCCCAGCAACAAGCCGGGAATAGCCCCTGCCAGGAACATGCGGCCTACCGAAATACCGCTGAGTGAACCGGCAATAATCATCGGCACACTGGGCGGTATAATCGGCCCAACGGTTGACGATGCGGCGGTCACTGCAGCAGCAAACGGTTTGTCATAACCTGAGCGCGCCATACCTGGAATCATGACCGAACCGATGCTGGCTGAGTCGGCAACCGCCGTGCCGGAGATACCGCCAAAAATCATCGACCCCGCCACGTTGGCCAAGCCAAGCCCACCACGAATATGGCCCAACAACGCATTGGAGAAACGCACGATATGTTCGGTGATATTGCCCACGTTCATTAGATTGCCTGCCAGCACAAAGCCTGGAATACAGAGCAGCACAAACGTATCGATACCCGCATACATACGCTGCGGTACAATGGTTAGTGAAATGCCTTCAAGCAGAAGATAAGAGAGCGAGGCTAACCCCAGCGAAAACGCGATGGGCATCCCAACCAAGAGCAGAATCAAGAAAACGCTAAAGAGGATAATAACTTCCATGCTTACGACTCCTGAAGGGAGGCAGAGGAGCGACACATTGCGATAATTCCCTCAAGGCATCCCAGTAAGCTGTACACCAGGAGTAGCCCAAAGGTGACAACCGTTGAGAAAAAGATATACAGCATGGGAACATGAAGCGTTGGCGAGGTCTGCCATGTGCCGTTTTGCGCATATTGCCAAGCGTAAGGCAGCACCAAAAAGGCAAACAGGCCAATCAACAAGCAAATCAGCACTTGGAAAGCCGCTTGCATACGCGGCCCCAATAGGTGATGAAAAAGCTCAACACTGATATTGCGGTTCTGTCGCAATACCACGCCGACCGATAGCGCCACCATATAAACAAACAGGTAGCGGGAAAGTTCTTCGGTCCACGCAATGGAAAACGGTAAAAATAACCGCGAACAAATTTGTAGGAGTACCGTGGCAGCAATAGCGACAAGTGCCACAACGGCCAAGGTCAAAAAGCAAGTATCAACCCAACCAATCACGCGCCCAATGGGGCCTTGTAGCTTAGGCACCGCCGACAGTGAATCCAGACTCTCTAACGCTTCCTGTTCAAGCGCTTTTTGATCCGAGTGCATAAACGTATCCTCATGGATAGGCTGCTTTTGCAATGAGGAAATGGACTGGCGCAATGCCAGCCCACCTCAATTAGCAATTCACTAGTGTCCTTACCTGCAACCTTACAAGTCTTGGATAGTGTCGAAGAGTTCGCGCTGTTCTTCAGTTAAGGCCTCTAGCACGGCGGGACGCGCCTTCTCAGCAAAGGCCTCAACATCGGCGTCTACAAATTCCATGCCACGCTCCTGTAGCGCTTGCTCAAGGCGTGCCTGATCCTCAGTAAACAGTTCAGCTTCATACGCTTGCATGGTCTGGGCCGCATCGCGAACCACTTGCTGGAGCTCTTCAGGCATACTTTCCAACTGATTACGCCCAATCACCACATAGATCCAACTGCGCACATGCCCGGTCATGTTGACGTAGTCCTGCACTTCATTGAAGCTGGCGCTCTCAATCAGACTAAGCGGGTTTTCCTGGCCCTCCAGGGTGTTTTGCTGAAGCGCGGTGAACACTTCGCTAAAGGCCATTGGCGTGGGGCGTGCGCCCAGAGCTTGCCATGTATCGACGAACAGCGGCACGTTAGGCACACGCAGGCGCAGGCCATCCAGCTCATCAGGCGTGCGGATAGGACGATTAGAAGTCAGTTGACGTGGGCCACGCTCAAACCACGCCAGGGGAACCAAGTCGGTGCGCTCGGTGATTTGCGCTTCAATCTCAGCGCCGACCTCACCGTTTACCGCGGCATGCAAATGTTCGGAGTCGCGGAAAGCATAAGGTACCGCCATCATCGCGGCTTTCGGCGCCCAATTCTGCAAGCTTTCTCCGGTGATCGTCATATCCGCCGTACCCAACTGGATACTGTTGATCACGTCCATTTCATTGCCGAGTTGCTCGTTAGGATAGAGTTGCACCTCAATCTGTCCGTCGGAATTCGCTTCCACTTCCTCTTTAAACTTTTCGGCGGCCTGGTGCCAAATATTCTGCTCATTCGCTAAATGGCCAAACTGCAACGTATAGTCCGCCGCCATGAGTGAATGACTGCTTAAAATGGCAGCCCCAAGAACCGCACTGGATAGTAGTTGTTTAATCATTTTTCTCTCCTGCACACTGGTGTTGTAGGTTGTTAATGACGCGCGAGTTGGCGTGGTTAGCCTTTAAGCACTGATTTGAATCAGCACTTTTCGGGCCTCTTCTGGTCGGTGATCAAGCATGTCGATAGCACTTGGCATGTCATTGAGTGGCAGCCGATGGCTCACCAACGCCAATGGATCCAACTGGCCACTTGCCATTAGCTCAAGCACCTCCGGAAATTTGCGATTATTAAGCCGTGACCCCACCAGGGTCAGCTCCTTCTTAATGACTTCTAGCTGCACGAGTTCACTTGGCTGAACGCTAAAGCCCAGTAAACCAATCCGTCCGGCTGGGGACGCCAAGCGCAGCATTTGAGGTAAAAGCGCTGGCACGCAGGCCGCATCCGCAATCAGTGGCACGCCTTCACCTTGGGTCAAGGCAAGCACTTCTTGTTCGATATCCTGCTCGCGGCTATTGAACACGTGTGTCGCTCCGAGCTGGTTTGCTGCTTCCAATCGCTCGTTAATCACATCCGTCACGATGACGTCTTCGATGCCCTTGGCCAGGGCCATCTGCAGGATCGTCAGGCCAATCACCCCGGCGCCCAGAACCATTAGCCGGTCACCAGGATGCGGCTGCATACGATCCAGCACGTTAGCCGCAATGGTGTAAGGCTCTACCAAGGCAGCAGCGTCTAACCCGATATGATCAGGCAGGTGGTGAACGTTAGCGGCAGGAACGGCGACAGACTCCTCAAAACCACCGTTGCGATGCACGCCGATGACTTCAAGCGAACTGCACACGTTAGGGCGGCCAATCCGACAGGGGTAGCACTCACCACAGCTGATAACGGGGTCGATGCACACGCGATCCCCAACGGCGACGTTTTGCACGCCATCACCTACCGCCTCCACTACCCCGGCAAACTCATGGCCGGTGATGCGAGGAAAACGTACAAAGGCGTTATCGCCATGGATAATATGCATGTCTGAGCCACAGATGCCGGCAAAGGCTACGCGGACAAGCACTTCTTCAGCAGCAGCGGTTGGCACATCAATATCGGCTACCTGGTAGTCGTGAGGCGCTTTAACCTGGAATGCTTTCATTGACGTAAATCTCCTTACCAATGCCATAGAGTGCCGTCTTCCAACCGATTCACCGGCAGGCTGGCACGCTTATAGGGATATTGTTTGGCTAGCTTTTCGTCGATATCAACGCCGTGCCCTGGCTTTTCGCCGACGATGAAGTGACCATCTTCAAAGCGATAATCGTGGGGGAAGACTTCGTCAGTTGCGCTGGAATGCGGCATGTATTCCTGAATACCAAAATTGGGTACCCAGGTATCAAAATGAATCGCCGCACCCAGGCAAACCGGTGATAGATCCGTTGGCCCATGGAAGCCGGTACGCACGTGATAAAGCCCGGCTAAATCGGCGATTCGGCGCACGTGGGTAATCCCCCCGGCATGCGTCAGGGTGGCGCGAATATAGTCGATCCATTGGTTTTCAATCAGCGCTTTGGCATCAAACAGGCTGTTAAAGACTTCGCCCACGGCCAAAGGTGTGGTGGTGTGTTGGCGAATAAGGCCAAACGCTTCCTGGTTTTCAGCCGGTACGCAGTCCTCAAGCCAGAATAGATGGTAGGGCTCAACCTCTTTGCCCAAACGGGCAGCTTCAATAGGCGTCAGACGGTGGTGAACATCGTGTAGAACATGCAAATCATCGCCAAATCGTTCCCTTACCGCGGCAAACAGTTTAGGTACGTGGTTTAAGTATTTGCTGGTGCTCCAAACATGCTCATCAGGCAAATCAGAATCGGCTGGCTCGTAGGGCTCGCCATCTTTTTTGGCGACACCGTAGATACTGGCAATACCTGGCACCCCTGCTTGCACACGTACTGCTTTATAACCTTCATCGACATGGCGGGCGACTTCTTCCAGGCAGGCTTCAATATCGCGTCCCGTTGCATGACCATACACCATCACCCGATCACGACTCTTACCACCTAACAATTGGTACAACGGCATGCCCGCAAGCTTTGCTTTAATATCCCAAAGCGCCATGTCTACGGCAGCAATCGCGCTCATGGTGACGGGGCCACGCCGCCAGTAAGCGCCGCGGTAAAGGTAGTGCCAGATATCTTCGATACGCTGAGGGTCGCGCCCGATTAGTGTCGGAATTACGTGCTCCTCCAGATACGCCACCACAGCCATTTCACGACCATTGAGCGTTGCATCGCCAATGCCGTACTCACCCTGGTCGGTCACAATCTTCAGCGTCACGAAATTGCGCCCCGGCGAGGTCACAATGGTGTAAGCCCGCTCGATCTTCATTGTATCGCTCCCTCCATCAGTGGTTGGTTTTCTTGTGATTCGAAGCGTTGATTTTCTTCAAACATTGCGGGGAAACGACGAACCAGGTCGGGCATAGAAACCAGAATCTCACGCAAGTGGATACACATTGCCTCTTCAGCTTGCTGGACGTTACGCGCCTCAATGGCATCGACGATGCTGGTATGTTGATCAATCAGCCGTGATAGTGGGGTGCTCTCAGGCACACTGAGATAGCGAACTCGGTCGAGCTGCGCCCGAACTTCTTCAATGACTTTCCAGGCAGCCTGCTGTTTTACTCCAAGCGAAAGTGTTCGATGAAAGGCTTCGTCAAGGCGGTAAAACCGATCATTATCATTAGGCTCTATACAGCGACGCTGGCGTGCTAACAAATCATGTAGCTCTGTCAGTATTGCTGGTTCAACCCCCTTTTCAGCCGCCAGCTTTACGACCGCTACCTCGACCGCTTCGCGCACAAAGCGCGCTTCCAGTACCGCCCGCTGAGATATTTTCACCACATAAGTACCACGCTGGGGCTTCACCTCCACCAGCCCAGCCTCAGAAAGTCTTATGAAAGCCTCCCGCACCGGCTGGCGGCTAACCGAAAACGTCTCAGCAATCTCCTTTTCCGATAACGCCTGACCCGGTGCCAGCACCATCTGAATAATCGACTGCCTCAGCACCTGAAATAGCCGCTGGCGAACCGAGTCTCCATCGTGGGTTTCCTGCCATAGCGTTTCTAGTGTCGTGTGCATAACTGCTGATCCTAAGAGAGGAGCCTGTGACACATGGCCAACAATGCTGATATGACTAGTATGGTAGTTAGGTTAGAATAAAAAAAAGATCGTATCTTCTAGTCTTTAGTCGTAACAAAAATATGATTAGCTAGCTAAGAACTTATATCCTTATAAAAGACAACTCACCATCAACGCGCTGGTTTATTCGCGCCGTAAACCTTAAAGCGGCGGTTATCCGCCAGGGTTTGAACGTCCTGAAAAGCGCGTTGTAAGTGGTCGGGATAGGGCAAAAAGCCATTGGCTACGATCACCAGACGCCCCGCTGCGCTTAGATGCTCAGGTGCCTCGTTGATCAAGCGCTGGCTGGGGCCGTAGCTGATATCGCGCTCTTTATGGAAGGGTGGATTGCTGATAATCCAGTCAAACTGCTCGCTTTCAAGGGCACTGAACACATCACTGCTGACAACACGGCCCGCTAGCCCATTGGCGGCTAATGTGCGTTTGCAAGCTTCGACGGCAAAAGCGCTGACGTCCACCGCGGTAACATGGTGACCACGCTGGGCTAACCAGGCGCTGATAATGCCGTCGCCACAGCCCATATCCAGCACCTTAAGCGGCTTTTTGGGTAGGCTGTCGTCAATGCTTTCCAACAGTAACAACGTGCCTTCATCGACTTTACCGTGACCAAAAACGCCGGGATGACTGGCCAGCGTTAAGCCTAATGCCTCGAATGTCTGCCAAGCACTATCGCTTGCCGAATCTAGCGCTACCGTCTGTGTGGCAAAGAGCGAACAGCGCCGGGCGTTATCGCGTTTATCGCAAGGCATGCCCAACTCTTCCAGCATTTTGGGAACTCTTTTGATGCCCCCTTGGTGCTCACCCACAACCTCTAACGGCGTCCCGCTGGGCAACTGCTCACATAACCACTTCAGCCACCAAATACCCAACTGATGAGCTTTCGGCCAAAACAGTACAATCTTTTTCCCCTGTAAGTCGCCATCAGCCAGTTCAAAAGGCGTTCGGGATTGCTTGCCTTTCGCCTGCCATTCACGCAGTGCGTCACAATCACCACTTACCACTCCCGCCGATTGATCAATCAGCCAGCTATCGATTGGCGGGCCAACCACCCACAACCCTGTAACGTTATCTTTTTGGCGCTCTAACAGCTGGCACGCTGGGGTTTGGGCACTCATTCAGAGGTCTCCGGTTTGGTGAGGGTATACAGCAGATATCGGCCCAGTCGCCAGTGCGGATCTTGGCGACAGTACTGTTTCTCGAGCGTCAGCAGTGTTTCACGCTCAGCCTCGTTGGCCGGCGGATGGAACAGGTAATCCTGAAAGACACGAATGCCCGCCACCGCCTCAATTGTTAGGTGATTGTCCGCGCTCCACTGCACCACTTGACGGTGGGTTACCGGCGAAATAGGTGTTAATCGCTGCCGCCTGCCCTGCCCTTCTAACCGGTCGCTCAGGACTTTTTCCAAGTTACCCTTCATGGCATTGGAAAAACGCAACGCATCACGATTAAACACCATCAAGCTCAATTGCCCACCGGGGGCGAGCAGCGCGGCTAATGACGCCATTGCCGCCCGCGGGTCGCCCAGCCATTCCAGCACTGCGTGGCAGGTAATCAGCGACCAAGGGCCGGTAAGCTCACAGTTAAGTCGCTGAAGCGGGGCCTGAACATAGGTAATGGATTCTGGCGGCAACTCGGTAGACTCCGCGTGCCATGCTTGGGCGTAATTGAGCATATCGGCTGACGGCTCTGTCAAAGTGACGTCATGCCCGCGCTGAGCAAACCACGCGGCTTGCTGGCCCAACCCGCCGCCAACGTCCAATACTGGCTGCTGTGATAAATCCAGCATTTGCGGGAGCAGATAGTCGAGCATCGCCAAACGCAATTCGCCCCGCGGCGCTTGATATAGCGAGCGCGAGAATTTATCGGCCAGGCCATCAAAATAACGATCACCCACCTCAGTTAGTTCTTCAATTCGTTGCATTACTAGGGGCCAATTGCCGTCAATGAGCGATAGTTTACCTTGCTTGGATCGACCTTTGTGCCAAAACGAACACCATGAATTAAATTAGATTTCCAGCTAACCTCAGTTCATGAAGATCTCAACATGGAAAATCTGGATTCGTTTAATGACAGCATCTTAAAGCCGCCGTGGAACGATACCCCAGCCTAAAAGCCATTATAAGCTCAATAAGTTATTGCGACATTATGCTCTGCATCAATGCCTTGCTTGATGCTGCTGTTTAAAATCTGGCCATCCCACGCCCAGGTTACGCCGGAGAAAAAATGACCACCCCCAACCGCATCAAGAACATCGCTTGGCATGCCCTGGCGGTGGATGAGGCACTGACAAGTCTCGACAGCACCACAGAGGGGCTCGATGCCCGTGAAGCCGAGCACCGCCTGGCCACTCACGGCCTCAACCAGCTCAAGCAGGCTCAGGCACGCCCGTGGTGGCAACGCCTCCTGGTGCAGTTCAATAACATCCTGATGTTAGTGCTGATCATGGCGTCCATCGCCAGCCTGGGGTTAGGTCATACCCTCGACGCCGTGGTGATCTTCGGTGTAGTACTGATTATCGCCCTGATCGGTTTCATCCAGGAGGGCAAAGCTGAGAAAGCACTGGAAAGCATCCGCCAGATGCTGTCGCCCCAGGCCGAGGTGCTTCGCGACCGCAAGCGCCAGACAATTCCCGCCGAGGAACTGGTACCGGGCGACATCGTGCTGGTGGAAAGCGGCGACCGGGTGCCAGCAGACCTACGCCTACTAGAGGCGCGACGTTTTCGCAGCGATGAGGCCTCACTGACCGGAGAGTCAACCCCGGTCGATAAGCAAACCGGAGCGGTCGCTGAAGATGCCGACCTGGGCGACCGCTCCAGCATGGCGTATGCCAGTACTATTGTGGTTCAGGGCAATGCGCGCGGGTTAGTGGTAGAGACCGCGGCGCGCACCGAGATCGGGCGTATCTCCGAAATGCTGCGCGGTGTCGAGCAGCTCAAGACACCGCTGCTACGCCAGATCGATCGCGCTGGCCAAATACTAGCTTTCTTCATTCTCGCGGCCGCGGTGCTCACAGGTGCCTTCGGCGTGCTAGTGCACGGCCAGCCACTGGTCGACATGTTCATGGCCGCTGTGGGTCTGGCAGTGGCCGCTATTCCCGAGGGCATGCCTGCCATCGTCACTATTGGGCTGGCCCTTGGCGTACAGGCCATGGCACGCCGCAATGCCATCATCCGTCACCTACCTGCGGTAGAAACGCTGGGCTCCATTTCTACGATCTTCTCCGACAAGACCGGCACCCTAACCCGCAACGAGATGACCGCCGAGACAATCTGGCTACCCGAAGGGGCGATACACATCGAAGGCACCGGCTTTGCCCCTACAGGTAGTTTCTATTGGCTAAAGGACGGCGAGCCGGAGACCACTGCGCTTGACCTGGACGAGGTTCACGCCCTTCGTCACTTCCTCAAAACCGGCGTGCTTTGCAATGACGCTGAGCTTGCCAAGGAGGAAGGCCGCTGGCAGATCCAGGGCGACCCGACCGAAGGGGCTCTGGTGGTCGCCGCTGCCAAGGCAGGGCTAGACGCACGCACACTTCGAAGCAACCACTCGCGACATGATGCTATTCCCTTCGAGTCCGAGCGCAAGTACATGGCCACTCTTCATGAAGAGGACGGCGAACGTATGCTGATGGTCAAGGGCGCTCCAGATCGTCTACTGGAGATGTGCCAGCGAGTGCGCGTTCATGGGCAGGATAGCGAACTGGATAGAGAGCTCTGGGAAGAGCGTATTCAGGAACTCTCATCCCGCGGCCTGCGGGTGCTAGCACTAGCCGAAAAGCCGATCCACGATATTCACGAGCTAGAAGACGAGCACGCCGAAGAGGGACTGACGCTACTAGGCCTAGTGGGGTTGCTCGATCCGCCTCGAGAGGAGGCCATCGAGTCGGTGAAGGAATGCCTCGCCGCGGGCATCCGCCCGGTGATGATCACCGGCGACCATGCAGTAACGGCACTGGCCATCGCCAAACAACTGGGCTTTGCCCACACTGAGCGCGCCATCAGCGGACGCGAGATCGAGGCGATGTCGGATGCCGAGCTTGAAGCCATCATTCTCGAAGTGGACGTCTTCGCGCGCGCCGCCCCAGAGCACAAACTACGCCTGGTGAAGGCGATGCAAGCGCGAGGCGGCATCTGCGCCATGACGGGCGACGGGGTCAACGACGGCCCGGCACTCAAACGCGCCGACGTCGGCGTGGCAATGGGCATCCAGGGCACCGAGGCTGCCAAGGAAGCCGCTGAGATGGTGCTGGCCGACGACAACTTCGCCACCATCGTCGGGGCCATCCGCGAGGGTCGCAAAGTTTACGATAATATCCGTAAGACCATTACCTTCCTGCTGCCGACCAACGGCGGCCAGGGCTTGGCAATCATGCTCGCCGTGCTGGCCGGCACTACCCTACCGGTGACGCCACTGCAGGCGCTTTGGGTCAACATGGTCGTGGCAGTGACACTGGGCCTGGCACTGGCCTTCGAGGGAGCCGAAAAAGACATTATGATCCGTCCGCCACGGGATCCCGACGCCTCGCTGCTTGACCTCTTCCTGCTCTGGCGGGTGGTTTTTGTCTCCCTGCTACTACTGCTGGGCGTATTTGGCATGTTCGGCTGGATACTTCACCACGGGGGCAGTGAGATGCTCGCCCGTACCGGTGCGGTCAATATGCTGGTGATGGGTAGCGCCGCCTACCTGATCAACAGTCGCTTCCTGCTACGCAGTACCCTCACCAGGGCGGGACTCTTCGGCAGCCGCCCAGTTTGGGTCTCCATCGGCACCATCGTGCTGCTGCAACTAGGCTGGACGTACCTGCCCTTTATGCAGGTGATCTTCGCCAGCGAAGGACTCACCCTCGGTCACTGGGGCGTTATCCTAATCAGTAGCTTAGCGATTTACCTAGTCGTGGAGTTGGAAAAACGTGTGCTACGTGCGCGTGGGGTGAGCGGCTACCCATCGGCAAAGCAAGGCCAAGACCAGCCCGGACTGGAGCACTCATAAACGACACTCAGAACTTGTTGATAGGTACTTTAAGATAGACTTGACCGTTATCCTCGGCTGGCGGCATGTGGCCGGCGCGCATATTAACCTGCACCGACGGCAGGATCAGCTTGGGCATGTTCAGCGTGGCGTCGCGCTCGGTGCGCAACGTCACGAATTCGTCCTCACTGACGCCCTCATGGACATGCACGTTGTTCTCACGCTGCTTAGCCACGCTGGTCTCGTGCTGGTAAGTATCGCGATCGGGTGCCTTGTAGTCATGGCAAAGGAACAAACGCGTCTCGCTTGGCAAGGCCAACACCTTTTGGATCGAGCGGTATAGGGTGCGCGCATCGCCGCCTGGGAAATCGCAGCGTGCGGTACCGTAGTCCGGCATGAACAGGGTGTCTCCCACGAAGGCGGCATCGCCGATGACGTAGGTTAGGCAGGCCGGCGTGTGCCCCGGCGTGTGCAGCACCCGCCCTTCCATACCGCCGATACTGAAGGTATTGCCCTCCTCGAAGAGCCGGTCAAACTGGCTACCATCACGAGCAAACTCGGTGCCGGCATTAAAGGCCTTGCCGAAGATCTCTTGCACCTCGATGATCTTGGCGCCGATACCCGTCTTGCCACCCAGCGTATCTTGCAGGTAGGGCGCCGCAGATAAATGGTCAGCATGCACATGGGTTTCAAGTATCCATTCCACGCTAAGCCCCTCGGCCTTGATGAAGGCAATGATCTCATCGGCAGAACGCACGTCCGTTCGCCCTGCGGCGTAGTCGAAGTCCAGAACCGAATCGAGGATCGCGCAGGCTTTGCTGTTGGGATCCTGCACTACATAGCTGAAGGTATTGGTTGGCTCATCGAAGAAGTGGGTCACAATGGGGCTGGACATGGAAATTACCTCCTTAGGGGATCTTTAGCCTTTGCCTGCATGATTTCATGGGTCTTAGCGGCCATAACACAGAGCACCATTCTGGAAAACGGTGGTATTAAGGTTTTTCATAATTTATACATCTAACATCATAACCTTATACCCATACAACGAGCATAGTTGTCTTGCCGCCTAAGGACACGAGTAAAGCAGTCCCAGTTTGATCCATATCAATCTATTTTTTTAGTCGTTGTGCAGAGACGAAAAACTTGAGGCTGCCTATGCCGGACAGGCGACCAATGGCAAGCCTTCACAGGCTGAAACAGATGGTAGCGCTTAACGGTGGCCTGCGAATTTAACAGTAGCCTGTCAAAGGTGGCGACTGTTTCATTGCGTTATCAATGATGCGGTATAGACTTATCTAAATAGCTTAAAAAATGTTAAGTAAAACAACACCGTCTGCTACCAAAACAATGACCATTTTTTTAAATAATTAGCCAATATTCAGATTGTTATAGGCATTGAAACTAGCCCCCAAGAGTTGCAGTTTTATTTTTGCAATACTTGGGCTATGGAGGAAAGCGGATATGGCTATGTCACTCACGACCGAAAATCAACAAACTCGACAAGGTAAGAAACTTCCTTTTTCGTCATTTTCGTACACCGAGGCATTGAGACGCCTTTCTAATCCCATGTTTACCTTGCGAAAAAAACTACGTTGATCAACCAAGGCGACCCTTTTGAAGGATTATATATTGTCCACTGCGGTATGTTAAAACAGAGTTACCAGCGTAGGTATGATGAACTAATTACCCATTTCTTCCTACCCGGCGATGTAATTGGGCTGGATGCCATCGGGTATAGATGCTATGCCGGCACCGTCGCCACTGTCGAGACATCCGGCTTGCGGCTAATACCATTCCGATGTATTGAAGACCTATCCAGTCCTGAAGCGAGGCTTAAAGAATTGATCTGCTGTTTGAGCGAAGCCATGCACGATGAGCACACACGATTATGGCAGATTTTAAACCAACCATCTGACGTTAAAGTGGCTGGCTTTTTTATTACTATGTCATATAAATTTCGTAATCAAGGTTGTTCTCCTCATTCTTTCCGGCTACCGATGTCAAGACAAGAAATCGCTAATTACTTATGTATGGCGTCCGAGACTGCCTGCCGAATCATCAAGCGCTTCCAGAAACAAGGTTTATTATCAGCCAGAGGGCACGAATACTGCATTCTTGATCCTGAAGGTTTAACAAGTATTGCCGAACAATGAAATGAAGACAGTGCTTGATAATGCAGATAACTTTTTGGATTTATAGGGGAAAATTCCTGCTATGGACTTCCCCCTAGCTTAGCGTTCTTATTAGTATTGATTAATTTTTTAATTTCTCATATGGCCAAGCAGGCTTCAGAAAAGCCTGTTTTCCACTGCTGTCGGCACTCTTGAAGTACGCGATACTCATTTTGTTTCTGAGTCAAAATGCTGAAAAATGGTTGATGCAGCTCTGGGGTGGCATTCGTTTCCAGAAGCCAGCCAAAAAACGTGTATGTCTCTTTCGCGGCTTCCGCCGCTAGATCTAGAAGCTGCCGCCCCATGGGTTCATCGACAACAAAAAAATGCTGTTTGTATTTACTGAAGAACGGATGAGGTTCCCGTGACGGATGCTCACTAACGCAGGCACCTAGCTCTATCCGTTTAGCGGCATCTTCCAAGCTGCAAAGGCGGTGCACACACTCCAAGGCTATCGCACTCATCAACCTGCTCACTGGTGGATCAATTGGGAGAAACCTAAGTGCCAGCCATCGGTAACGACCCAACTCAAGCGCTTCATGCGAATAAGCTAAATCAAGTTGCTCTTGTGGCAAAAGGGTAAGTTCTTTTAGTTTTTCCATGGCATGCTTACCTCGCTATCAATAAGAGGATATTAACTAGATGTTCAGTTACTATCCTAGAGCGAAATAGAGCTTTTCTTCCATGACCTCCATCAACTTTTACGCCAAAAACAAAATGAAAAACAACCTCAAAATAAGCTAAAAATATTTAGTTAAAATCCTTAGCTTTTAAGCATCACCTCTCTTCAAAAAAAGCTTTCTAAAAAACAAAAGACTCAATTAATAAAAACTTGATCTGCAGCAGATTTATATCAACGGTAATTGAAAACTACATTAAAAAAATAACTTCCATCAAACAATAAATTAGCTAACTAACAACAACCCTTAAAAACTTTTAAGCATTACAAAATGCAGCAAGACAGAACCAAATAATTGATACAAGCCCGTATTAAAGAGCCCATGCTTGCGTATTACTCAGGCCCATACAGAAGTCTTTTATCGTCACAAAATTGATGCCGATCAAATCACAGGCTTTTAAAAATCCGCAGTCAAATAGAGGACGGCTATACTGATTTACCTTCAACAGGAGGAGCCAAAAAATGACAACCCTACAGCTTCCCAAGTCCAAGTCGCCTCCGCCAGTAGCCGACGATAGCTTGCTCGATATCTGGTATCAGCCTTGGGTGGAAACCACTAACTCAGCGGTCAAGCTTCAACGCATTTGGCTAGAAACAGTCAACGACGCCTTGCGTCACGAGCTTGATTTCATTTCGACGGTGGCGCCCTTCTACATCAAGCTTACGCACTGCATGACCGGCCTCGAGGGGCCGCAAACCCCAACAACAATGGCATCTTGCTATCATAGAATTGCAGGCGACATGTCAGAGGCCACCTATAACCGTATGCGCAGGGTATCTGAACTCAGTGACGATTTTCGAGAACGCATTTGGTTCGAACTCTGAGGCCCTGAGTCGAATAACGCAATCCTTATCAACCGCGAGATAAGCGGAGCGTGATACGGGACACAGAAAAGTTATAGGATCTTTAATCTTTAAGCTTTGAGGGTTAGCGCCCATGCTGCTCGACGAAACTCAACGCGACAGCCTGGACAGGCTTGTGCGTTCCTCGCTGGCTAAGCTGACGCTGGGAATCTCTCCCGCATCGGTCATGCTGATTTACTTCGATTGGCTGTCCAGCCTGGCTCTCTCACCCGGTTCCCAGGCCCACCTAATGCAGAAAGCCGTAAAGAAGCAACTGCGTTTGGTGCAATGGACAAGCCATTCGGCCTTCAACCCCGAGGCTGCTCCCTGTATAACGCCTTTGCCTCAAGACCACCGTTTTCGAGACCCTGCTTGGCGCTACTTCCCTTACAATGTGCTTTACCAAAGTTTTCTCCTGCAACAGCAGTGGTGGTATAACGCCACCACTGGCCTGCGGGGGCTGTCGCCTCACCATGAACAGGCGCTAGAGTTTGGAGCCCGTCA
This sequence comes from Vreelandella arcis, assembly GCF_900103865.1. Taxonomy (GTDB): domain Bacteria; phylum Pseudomonadota; class Gammaproteobacteria; order Pseudomonadales; family Halomonadaceae; genus Vreelandella; species Vreelandella arcis. Next base: position 52,500 of record NZ_FNII01000003.1, on the reverse strand, counting down.
GTGGCTCGATGTGTTTTCTCCCTCTAACTATGTGCTGACCAACCCCGTCGTGCTTGAGAAGACCTTGACCACCGGCGGGGCCAACTTGCTCCGGGGCATGGAGAACTGGTGGGAAGATGCTCAGAATCAATGGCTAGGCAAAAAACCGGCCTGGATCGAAGACTATGTATTGGGACGTGACGTTGCGGTCACGCCAGGCAAGGTCGTGTATCGAAACCACTTGATCGAGTTAATCCAATACGCGCCAACCACTAAAGACATCCACGCTGAGCCGTTACTAATCGTACCGGCGTGGATTATGAAGTATTACATCCTCGACCTGTCGCCAAATAATTCGCTGGTCAAATACCTGGTTGACAAGGGACATACCGTCTTCATGATCTCCTGGCGCAACCCGACGGAAGAGGATCGCGACCTTGGGATGGACGATTACCGTCGCCAAGGCATCCTGGACAGTCTCGATGTCATCAATCACCTCATCCCCAACCAGAAGGTCCATACCATCGGCTATTGCCTGGGGGGTACGCTATTGGCCATAACCGCCTCGGCCATGGCTCGCGATGGAGACGACCGGCTGGCGTCATTAACTCTTTTCGCCGCTCAGACCGATTTCCGCGAGGCTGGTGAACTGATGCTGTTCATTGACGAAAAGCAACTCGCTTTTCTAGAAGACCTTATGTGGTCCCAAGGGGTTCTGGATACCAAGCAAATGGCAGGGGCGTTCCAGATCCTACGCTCCAATGACCTGGTGTGGTCGCGAATCGTTAACGAATACTTGCTGGCTACACGACAACCCATGAATGATCTAATGGCCTGGAACGCGGACGCGACCCGCATGCCTTACCGCATGCATTCCGAATACCTACGCCAGCTCTTTTTGAACAATGATTTTGCCGAAGGCCGTTTGCGAGTGGGTGATCGTCCAGTGACTTTAAGCGATATACAGGTGCCGATCTTCTGTGTTGGCACCGAATGGGATCATGTCGCCCCCTGGCGCTCCACCTACAAGCTGCACCTACTTTCCGATGCGCCAGAAGTCACCTTCCTGCTCACCAACGGCGGCCACAACGCGGGCATCGTCAGCCCACCCGAGCATCCCCGTCGACATTACCGCATGGCAACTACGCGCGAAGGCGACCCTTACATCGATCCAGAAACCTGGTTAGAAAAAACGCCCACTCAGGCTGGCTCTTGGTGGCCCGCCTGGCAGGAATGGTTAGCGGAGCGCTCAAGGCATCAAGCCCCTGCGCCAACCATTGGCTCAACCGATTACCCACCGCTTGAGGACGCGCCGGGAAGCTATGTAAAACAAGTGTGAGCTATTGAGCTGCATCAAAAACAATGCGCCTTACATGCCACTTAATAACACTATTCTTTGATTCGAATAGACAACATAAAATGGATGACAACCATGCAAGACAGAAAAGCTACGTTGGAAAGCCTGAAGACTGAACTCCTGGCCCGCGTACAACGCTACGAAGATCATCAGCACCGTATCAACGGCGCTCTGGACAAGGATCTTGATGAGCAGGCACTAGAAGTCCACAACGACGAAGTGGTCGCCAAGCTGGAAGATGAAGCCGAGGAAGAACTGGCCCAGATCGAGCGCGCCCTGGCACGCATCGATGCTCGGGTTGGTGACCGTTGCGAGGAGTGTGGGAATACGATCACTTCCGGTCGTCTTGAAGCCTTGCCCTACACGACCCATTGCAGAGATTGCGCCGACCTCTAGAAAGCATTACTCAATTGCTTCCTTTATGCCACCACGCCGAACAAGCGGCCTATGGCGCTTGTTAAGGCCATTGCGAGCGCACCCCAGAACATCACGCGCACTGCGGCTTTTAGGATTGGTGCTCCTCCAACGCGAGCAGCAATAGCGCCCAAGAGCGCCAGAAAAAACAACGAGAACAACGCCACCAGCATGATCAAGTGTGAGTGCGGCGCCCACCAAGCGACCAACAATGGCAACAGAGCACCAATAGTAAAAGTGGAGGCCGATGAAAGTGCCGCCTGGAGTGGTTTTGCTTGGCTGTTGTCGGTTATCCCAATGTCATCTCTCGCGTGAGCGCCTAGAGCATCGTTTGTCATCAGTTGCTGGGCGACTTGACCTGCTAACTCAGCTGTTAGACCACGAGCTTCGTAGATAGCGGCAAGCTCTTCCTCCTCGTCCTTGTAACCCTCAGCCAACGATTTACGCTCGATTTCAAGATCGGCGTTTTCGGTATCGGCCTGAGAGCTTACCGAAACATACTCTCCAGCAGCCATCGACATGGCACCGGCCACCAGTCCCGCAATGCCAGCTAGCATGATATCGCTCTGGGTTGTATTGGCCGCCGCGACACCAAGAATAAGGCTGCTGGTCGAGACTATACCGTCGTTCGCCCCCAGCACTGCGGCGCGCAGCCAACCCGTCCGATGAGACCGGTGGGGCTCTATATGTGTCATGGGTTATTGTCCTCGCCGACAACCGCCATTCCCTAGGCTTGTTGGGGGCTTTATCGTGCGTGCAGTACTAGTCAGTAGCCAGTCCCGCAGCCCGCAATCGATCCCTTAGGCGCTGGTTCTCCTCGATCAAGTCCGTCGCCAGGGCGGCAAGTTCGGGCGCGGCTTCGAAGTCACGCTCCAACTGGCACATCCGTCGGGCGCGGGTCAGATCACGACTAGTGAAGCGCCAACTCGCCACATAAGGCGAACCATCGGCCAACAGGCCACTTTCAATGCGCTCGACGACCCAATCTATTTCTACCGAGCAGGCGCGCGCCAAATCCTCAAGGGTTAGAGTCGCCTCGTCGATCAGTTCGCCGCTAATGATACGCTGCGCCATGTCCTAGCCTCCCTTCCGTTGGCGCGGATCGAAAGCAAGTTCTTGCGCCATGGTTTGATACAGCTCGCGTGCCTTGTCGGTATCGGCTGGGGGCAGCACCACCTCAAGTTCCACATAAAGATCCCCCGGCTCCTGCCCTGGGATACCTCGCCCCTTCAGGCGCAATCGTCGACCCGTCTGTGACCCCGCCGGCACCTTGAGTTTCACCACCCCTGAGGGAGTCGGGGTTTCGATGCTGGCCCCAAGAGCAGCCTCCCAAGGCGTCACCGGCACCTTTTGATACACATCCCGTCCCTCGACCCGATAACGCGAATCCGATGTGAAGTGGATCTCCAAGTACAGGTCACCTGCCGGGCCACCCCCGACACCGGGACTGCCTTGTCCAGAGAGGCGAATATGTTGGCCCGCCTTAATGCCCTTGGGTATGCGTACGCTAAGCGAGTGTTCCCGGGAAATTACGCGGCCTTGCGGATCGACCTGTGGCACTTGCAGGGTAATCGTCCGGCTGGCACCGTGGAAAGCATCCGTCAGGTCGATGTTGATCTTGGCATGACGATCCTCTCCGCGCATCTGATAGCGGCGACCGCCTCCCCCTGCCCGGCCGCCTTGACCAAACAGGTTGGCAAAGAAGTCACTGAACTCACCCAGATCAGCCTCTTCGAAGCCACGACCACTGAATTCGAAGCCCGAATCCCAGTCAGGGGGTGGCTGGAAATCTTGCCCCGACCGATACTGCTGTGCAAGCTGATCATAGGCGAGACGTTTCTCTGGATCCGACAGTACCGCCTTGGCCTCATTAACCTCTTGCATACGCTGTTCGGCTTCGGGCTCCTTGCTGACATCGGGATGAAACTTACGCGCCAGCTTGCGATAGGCCTTCTTGATCTCCTCGGCCGTTGCGGTTTTCGTCACCCCGAGCACTTGGTAGTAATCCTTGAATTCCACTTATGAAAGCTCCGGCAGAGGGCAAGACCATTCAGAAGCGCGAAGACAAATGTGCCACATCTGAAAAGAACCAACGGTTTAACTCAAGTCTAGTAGAAAATAGCGGAGATGGATGGAGTGCTGGTAGTGAAGGGAAACGCTGATAAGCCAACCATCCTCAACTTCGACGACGCCCTGCTGGACATGAACAAAGAGAGTCATTTTGACCATCACAAGATCGCCTTAAAAACTTGATACGCGTCATCAAATCTCTACTTAATATGGCTTAGTTGTTATATCTACTTACGCAAGTGGCTTACTCTACCTAGAGTTTTTAACTAAAGTTACTACCTATCGTTTAGCAGATGCTATATCAATTGCGTCTTATAGGCGTTTAACAACGTTGACTGTTTGGTCTCTCACGCCTGAACGACGCTAACCCCTTGTTGAAGGCGTTTTAAAAGGAATTCGAATGTCTCCCGATTGGTTGTCGCAGGTTCTACTTCCCTGGGTATTGGCCAGCGTGATGATGGCCATGGGTCTGAATTTAGCAAACAGCGATTTTGCCCATACTTGGCGCCACCCTCGCCGTATTTTGCTCGGTGCTAGCCTACAAATTTTAGCACTGCCATTGCTGGCCTGGGGATTAGTCGTGTTACTCCCCCTTTCACCGCTCGCCGCTGCGGGGTTGCTTTTGGTCTCGCTGGTTCCCGGGGGAGCGACCTCCAATACGTTCAGTTACTTGGTGCAGGGCGATCTGGCTTTGTCCGTCAGCTTGACCTCCATCGCCGCCGTGCTGGCTCCTTTCACCCTGCCGCTGATCATGGGTTGGAACCTGGAATTTTTAAGCATCAGTAGCCCTGAACTGAGACTGCCTTACTGGCATACCGTCGGCCAGCTTCTGCTTGTCACCCTAGTACCAGTGCTCACCGGCATGCTGCTGAGGCCTTTGCTTGGTACAGCGATACTCGAATGGGTATTGCCCAAGGTCAAGGTGCTGACCGGCATAGCAATGATTGGCCTCGTGGCAGCGCTTTTTGTCAGCCATGCACAGCGCCTGCCCTCACTATTTAGCATCGAGACGCTGGCAGTGCTGCTGATGTGCGTGTTGAGCATGGCGTTGGGGCATCAGCTAGCGAAACGCTTACACCTCCCTCATGCCAGCGTTCGGGCCATCACTGTAGAAGTCGGCGTGCAAAATGCCGGCGTGGCGATGATGGTCGCTTTTACCATTCTGCAACAGCCGGGTATCGGCCTGGTACCGCTGCTTTACGGCCTATTGATGAACGTGCCGGTTTTCCTGTGGATGTTCGCCTGCCTATGGCGTGACCGTCAGTTGGCAGCCGCAACGCATATAACTTAGCAGCGGTTTGACACGATCATTATCAACGCTGGCTATCGTGGTGCGCTTAGGTGGCAAGGCGACAGTTGATACCCGCCGGGTATTCGTTATTGGGATTATCGAGGCGCAAACGAATGCCAAAGGTTCCGCTGGAAGGATCGATAACGCTATCGATGCGTTCGATTTCAGCGCTAACGGTTTTTTCGACGGGGGCCGCCAAATAAATATCGAGGGCGTCTCCGATAGCATACTGATTGAAGGCTTCCAGCGGCATAACAAGGTCGATGCGTAGCGGGTCAAGTTGAACCAGCTCGAGGATGGGGGTGTTGTCAATAAACTCGCCCTCCTCGCTTTCTAAGCTGGCGATCACACCATCGAAAGGGGCTTCTCCCACCATTTCATTAAGTTGGGCTCGGGCTTGATTGGCTTGCAGGCGGGCGAGCGAGAGTTCAGTTCTGATTTGATCCCGTTCGCTTTCACTGAGTATGCCTTTTTCGATCAGCCGTTGATTGCGTTGCAGAGTACGTAGCGCATATTGGGCGCGGGTGTTTTCGAGTTCGAGATTGGCTTCTTCCACGTCGCGCTTGAGCGTATAGAGTGTATCGCCTTCCGCCACCTTATCACCGCTGTCGATGCGGATTTCATCAATCATACCCGGAACTTCACTCGACATAGTCGCGCTGCGCCCAGGGTCAACAAGGCAACTAGTGGCGTCGATATTAGTGCCCTCCTGAGCCATTGCAAGAGTGGGCAGGCCAATAAGCGCCAGAGTAAGCAGGTGGTTTGCACGATGAAACATGGCTAATGCCCTTTTGATAGTGGTGAATTGACCCATGACACAGTCATTATTATGTGTGCTATTCGCCTCGCCCGCTGAAACCTAGCCGATCAGCTTCGTTCCAGTCGGCGTCAAGAAGTCGAGCACGTTCGCGAGCATGTCGTTTTTCGCGTTCATGCTGGGCGTGTTTCAGACGTTTATGCAAGTGGCCTAAATGACGTTGCCAACCCTGAAGCTCATCAAGTAGTGAGTTCTGATCACAAATGACCCATTCCACGCTGCCAGGGTCACCCTGGCGGGCACAACGACCGGCAATCTGACGGTCGACGCGGGAAGCATCGTGCAGCCCAGCAATAATAACGTGTAAGCCACCTGCATCACGGGCAGCAGGTTCTAGCGCAATGTCGGTACCACGGCCTGCCATACTGGTAGCGACGGTGATGGCACCACTACGGCCAGCCGCCGCGATAATATCGGCCTCTTCGGCGTCCTGTCGGGCGTTGAGCACGGCATGCTCGAGGCCACACTGGGTAAGCGCTGACGAAAGTGCCTCGGAATCGGCCAAGCTGACGGTGGCGACCAGTACCGACCGCCCCCGAGTGGTGAGTTCTTGCGCCCGCTGAGCGACCCATTCCCAACGCTGGTCGGCGTCCTTGAACGTGGTGACGCCCAGGTCGCGACGCTGCGATGGCCGGTGGGGTGGGATGCTCACCACACGCAGGCGGTAGGTTCGCCACAGTTCGCTACGCACTTCGTGGGCGGTGCCGGTCATCCCCGCCAGATGCTGATAACGCCGAAAAAAACGTTGATAGGTGAGCCTTGCCAGGGTGCGATTAGGGTCGCTCGGCTCGCACCCTTCAAGGCGTTCAATCATCTGTTGCAGCCCGCGCTCCCAACGGCGGTCGGCCAGAACGCGGCCGCTATGCTCATCAATGATTTGCACCTGGCCGTCGCGCACCAGATAGTGGCGATCGCGTTGGAATTGGTGACGGGCCACTAGGGCTTGCTGGAGCAACCATTCACGTCGAGCCCGCCCTAACCAACCACTACGTTGGCCATGCGCTTCCAAACGCTGTTCGGCCTGCTCGGCGAGCGCGCTCTTACCCGCTTCAGTCAGGTGGAGCTGGCTTTTCTCACGCACGAAGTGCTCATCTTCCTGAAACGTCCCTGCCAGTTCCAACACCTCGTCAATCAAAGCGATATCCACCGGGTCGGTGGCGTCTCGGCCAGAGAGGATTAGCGGCGTGCGGGCTTCGTCGAGCATGACACTGTCGGCTTCATCGACGATGGCGAAGTGGAGTCCTCTTAGCAATAGCCGGCGGTCATCCAGCGATCCCTTGAGCCTTGCTGCGTGGGCCAGTAATGGCGTGCGATCCTGATGAAGTTCTCGACCGTCGCGCAGGTAATCGAATACCAATTCTTTGTTGGTACAGTAGGTAATGTCGGCAGCGTAGGCGGACCGGCGCTGCGGCGGCGTCATGTCATGCACAATAGCGCCTACGCTCAGTCCCAATCGATGGTAGATGGGGTGCATGCGCTCAGCGTCGCGGCTTGCCAGGTAATCATTGACGGTGATGACGTGAACCGGCACCCCCGCGAGTGCTGCCGTGGCGGCCGGCAGCGTAGCGGTCAACGTTTTGCCTTCGCCGGTAGGCATTTCGGCGATGAGTCCTTCCAGCAGCGCCAGCCCACCCATCAGTTGCACGTCGTGGTGCGCCATCCCCAGTTCCCGCCAGGCAACTTCGCGAACCGTGGCAAACGTCTCACGGCTAAGACGCTTGGTCAGCCCGCTGGCCAACAGCCGCTGTCGCAGCGAGAGAATATGAGCATTAAGGGCGGCGTCCTCAAGACCGGCGAGAATTTCAGCATGGCGATGAATTGATGGCAGTGCAGCTTGGAGCGACCACCGCTGACAGAATCCCGGCAGGCGTAATGGCGCTCGCACCGCACGCCACAGCTTGTCCAATGCAGTGGGGGGCTCGACGTGGCGTTCGGGGCGATCGAGTGTATCCACGGGACTACGAGGGATCGATGACACCGCCATGGTTCACCTATTGAACAGGGAGAGGAAATTACGGCGAATATCACGCCACCAGCGATAGCCAATCGGTTCTGGCGAATGCGCTATGCGCACGTAAACACGACTCTCCAAAAAGAGCGGCAAGTCACTATCGATCAAGCGCTGGGCATCAAAGTCGGCCAGATAATGGCGACGAAAAGCCACCAACGGCTCTTCAGCCTCCGGATCGAGCGCAATATCCCCACCTCCTTGCTGGGTCAGGATCTCACTCGGCACTTGGTGGGTAGTACGTGGCGATATCCACTCAAGCGACGACTCAACCTTCGTGTCCTGTCCAGGCAGTCGTAGGCTAACGTTAACGGCGTCGCTGCTGACATCTTCGCGTCGATGCGCCGGCAACATGGCGCGAACACGCAGATCGCTATCGCGCACAACTACCGCGACCGGCGTGCCCCGCTGCATGAAGGCACCCACTGGCGGTCGGCCTTCTGGCATGATCAGACGACCCTCGCGCGGGCTGGTTACCAGCGTGGCCGCCGCCCTCAACCTAGCATCTGCCAAGCGTTGCTCCACCAATGCCAAGTTCTCGCGTTCCAGGGCAATATTTTGTGCTTCACGCACGCTGGCCTGAAGACGTAGCGCCGCTTCATGCCGCTGGGCTTCAAGTCCGCGAACTTGGGAGGCGAGCGCCGGCGATTCAAGTCGCATCAAGACATCACCACGCGAGACATGCTCACCATCCTCGACGAGAATCTCGGCGAGCCGACCGGTCGCACCAAGACGAACATGGGTCGGCTCACCGCTGTCCACGACCCCCTGGACGCCGGTGGCATACGGCACAGGGACTGCAAACAGCAGCAGCCCACCGATGGTGATGACGCTCAGCAGCCAAGCCCAAGCTCGCCCGCGTGAGCCTTCTAAACGGGATTCGACGGTCATGGTCTTCAGTAGTTTGAGAGTAGGCAGGATCAGCGTCATGAATACCGACCAAAGGGCAAGCAGAACGCCAATGAAGAAGTACTTGGTGGCGACGAACATAGTGATCGCCACCATGATGACCAACCGGTAACAAAACGAGGTCACCGAGTAGCAAACCAGCCATAATGCTTCACGAAGGGAGTCAGCCTGGCCAGTGACATCACGTCGCCCAAGAAAATAGCGCTTGATGGCATAACCGAGCTGCTGATTGGCACGCTGACCGAGGTTGGGGATCTCCAACCAATCAGCCAACACGTAGTAGGCGTCGAAACGCAACAGTGGATTGCCGTTGAACAGCAGTGTCGAGATCCCGGCAATCAACATGACGTTGAACATCAGCGAACGCAATACGCCCGGTTCCGCCATGGCCCACACCAACATCGCCAGCGCGGCCAGAAACAGTTCCACCAGTATACCGGCGGCCCCGACCAGCATTCGCTGGCCCTTGTCCGGGCAGGCTGCCGCCGCACTGGCATCCACATAGGGCACGGGGAAAAATACCAGCAGCATAACGCCAACCTCGTGCACCTCTCCGCCGGCGTCCTTCGTGGTCCAGGCGTGGCCAAGCTCGTGAAGGGACTTGATGAGCGGATAGACCAAGGCCATCAGCAATAGGTTATTGATGCCCAATACACGGTCGGCAAGATTATGGGTAAGTGCCTCCCAGTGAATACCGGCGATTACCAGCGCCAAGGTGATCGCCGTCAGCCAGAGCACTGCCCCGAACGGGCTGATCAATGGCTTGACCAGTGGATAGGTCGCATTGATAAAACGTTCCGGATCGAGCAGCGGAATGCGGATGCCCAACGGAGAACGAAGCATTTGCTGCCATTTGCTGCGCTGAAACTTCTGCTGACGGCGCGATAGCTCGTCGATGTCGATATCACCCTGCCCGGCTAACACGTTGGCGTTATGCAACTGACCAATGAGCCCTATCAGTTCCTGCTGGGTGGGCATAGCGTCACCCAAAGAGCGGCTGACCTGCTCCCAAATATTACCCAGGGTTTGTCTGCCATCCAGCCGTCCGATGACCTGGTAGGCTTCGGGGGTAAAGCGATGGACTTGGCCGGTGAGGGTGTCGTGGAGCACGTACCAGGGCTGCCCCCGATACTCGTGACGGTGCACGCTCGCATGCCGCCGCAACCGCAGCTTAAGATCGGTTACCCGGTGCCAGTCCTGGCTGTATAGTGCTCCGGCCATGGCGTTATCCCCACCACTTCCAGAGAGTGAGACGCAGCCAATCGACCAGTTCACGCGTCCAGATAGTGACCAGCCGCGCTTCATCCATTTCAATACGAGCAACGCCTTCCATGCCCGGCCGCAGCTCAATGGGTGATTCCGCTAGCTCGGCCTCAACGACAAACCGATTACTGCCTTCGATAACGCGGGTTTCGGGTGTAATCCGGGTAATCTCAAAGTTCAACGGTGTATCGGTCATCGCCGACAGCACCAATTCACCTTGCTGCCCTTCCCTGATGTCGTCAATCCGCGCTTCGTCGACGGCCAGCTCCAACCGGTAATTACCCTCCGGGGCCACCCGAAAAAGCTCCTCGCCTTGATCCACGGCACTCCCCAAACGTTGGGTCAGGTCACCACTGACAACGACACCATCATAGGGGGCACGCAGGTTGGCCCGGGACAACCTAGACTGGATGAGTTCCAGTTCCGCCTGGGCTTGTTCGCGCTGAGCATCAACCACATTAAGTGAGGCATTTTCACCCTCGGCACGTAATCGTTGGGCTTCGCTGGCGAGCTTGGCCAGCTCGCTCTGGGACTGCAATTGCTGGAGGCGAAGGTCGCGGGTATCCATGGTCGCCAGGATCTGGTCTTGCTCAACGCGGTCACCGGCGCGCGCGCGGGCGTCATCGATATACCCCTGAAAAGGCGTGGCAATCACCCGTTGTACGGCGCTCTTGAGTTCGGCATCAGCGGCTTCATGCTCGGTGCCCGTCGCAAAATAAGCAAATGATGCTACCCCGACCAGCACAATCGCCGCGAGCTTGTAACCAAGATGCCCCGCTCCCAGCAGCCGAGCACACTGCTCCCCCATCGACGCCACCATTTTGACCAGTAGAGCGCGGTCGTTACGCCGTTTTTCTTCCAAGGCCCGTGTACACAGCGCCATCAAGCTCTGCAGCGCGCCGATCTCCTCGTCATCGAAAGGATGTTCACGCTCAATGGTTAACGCCCCGAGCGGCTTACCGCCATCCAGGCAGGGTAATGTCAGCGCGCAGGGTACGTCGGTGATTTGGCAGAGCGAACCATGGGCGCGGTTGACCGGGGCCGACGAAGACGCCGGTATCGAGGCATCATCACCGTCATGGTCGACTGGCCAGACAACCGCCCGGCGCTGATCAAGGGCTTCGTCCATGGCCGACTCCGTCGCACGGATGCGGTTCATTTTGCGATTGAAGCGAGCACTGTGTGAAATCTGGCGCATACGCGTGCGGCTGCCCCGCCGCCAGCCCAGGCTCACCCGCTCTGCATGCAGCGTCGCTGACAGTCGCGTGGTCAATTGCATGGCGGCGGCATTAAAGCTGGGTTGCTCAAGTACCGAGGCCAGCAGGGTGAGATGTTCACCAAGACGTGATTGCTGAGAAAGCGTCGATGCATAGTGTCGGGCGAGAATATCCCGCTCCAGCCCGGCAACGGCATCTTCTAATTGCTGCATCAATGGCACCAAATCTGCCTGATTCGGTGCCTCATCCACAGCCCCTTTTCGCACGACACGCAGCGCTACCGCCCCGACGAGAGCATCTTCCGGACGCTGAGAGAGATCGCGCACTGGATAGCCGAGCGACATCCCGCCAGCATCCAGCGCGCTAACAAGGCCTCGACCGGCTTCTCGCACCTGATCGGCGATATCCAGCAGCACGACCCCATCGGCATTCGCCGGCCATAGCGCCACCGGCAGCCAGCTTGGCGAATGGTGCCAAAGCACGATCCCCTCGGCGATCTGCACATTGGCGTGTGAAGACATCAGCCGTTCGCCATGGCGTGCCAGCCAGACCTGGATATCGACGCTATCAGAAGCGGCGGTATCGGCCGAGGAATCAACGCTTCTGGACGAAGACGTCATTGTGTCTCCTTGTCATCTTCTCCCTCACTCAGACGTTGCCAGTCGCGGGCCGCACATTCACGGCGCAGTGCATTGAGTCGCGAAGCATTGTACGACTGACCCGACGTACCGGCCTTGGCGACAGCCCAACCCGTGGTAGCGGTCAGCGCGGCCAGAAGCTCGTCGGGAACTTCCAGCCCACTCTGCTCGATGAGTTCCACCTGAGCCTCAGCGGCTTCAATGGACTCATCGCTAGCTCCCTCATCCTCTACCGCTTCTTCGCCATTGGCCGCCGGAGCGGTCTCTACCGGTTGCGATTCGACATCACCGGTCGCCGGTGGATTTTGCTGAAGCATTCTTTCAGCCTCGCCTCCACTTGAGACATTGGCGGCCACCTGCGAAGCGATGCTGCCCCGCAAGGAGCTTCCTTCACGTTGCTGCCACTCGCTGATCAAGCGCTCCATGCGTTCGATGGCGGCATTGCCGGTCGTCGCATTACCGCCGTCGCCGCCACGGAAGCTCATGTCGACGGTTTCTCCATCCTCAAGCAGCAGCCAGGCACGGCTGTCATCGCCGCTATCACCCGGCTCGCTCGCACTGACATCGGATCGGCTGTATAGGCTCTGCTGGGCGTGGCGCAACAGGTCGAGACGGCCCTGCGCCAGCGTGACTAGCGAGATGACCTGCTCACTTTCGCTCGAGCCAGAAAGCGCAATGCGGAAGCGGCCGTAGTCGCCGACCACCGAATCCTCTGCAAACGAAGCCGAGAAGCCATCACCGCCGGCCCCGCCGATGGCAATATCGCCGTCCGGGCCGGTGTAGATCTCATCGTTGCCGCCTTGACCGATGTTGGTCGCTTCTACCGTGAGTAGTGCTGGTTCACGGGTCACCCGGCCGAAATCACCCAACAGGATGTCCTCGCCGGCTCCCCCATAGAGCTGATCACCCGCGGCGCCGCCGAATAGGATATCGCGATCACGCCCACCAAACAGCTGATCCGAACCACCCAGCGATGGATCACCGGTCTCGGCCACCACATAGCGGCCTGCCGCATTGCTTAAGATACGCCCGTCATCGCCGATGGCGATGGACTCACCGCCAGCGTTACGGGTTATATCTCCGCCCATGCCGGCAATCACCTGATCATTGCCTGAACCGGTGACGATGACATCACCAGCACCGGTGGATGACGAGGTATCGCGGCTTTCGACCAGAGAACGAACCCCAGCGGCAGCCTTGATTCGGCCGTTGTCGCCCAACACGGTATTGTCGCCGCCGGACAGAGTGATGGCATCACTGCCATATCCGCCGATTACCCAGTCGTCGCCACTGCCACTATTGATAGTGTCATTGCCCCCGGTGGCAAACGTATGGGATACGAGGCTTACGATTCGACTTTGTCCATCGAACACCATCTCGGCATGATCACCAGCCAATAGATCTCGGCCATTGCCGCTGATAATCCGGTCGTCACCCTCGCCAGCGATGATACGGTTATTACCGTTACCAACGGTGATGCGATCTGCTCCGCCGGCTCCAGATTGCTCAGAGAGTATGCGCTGTTGCGTGCCGTCGGAACGCCATTCAAGACGACCCACATCGCCTAGAATCACACTGCCCTGATCACCGCCTTGCAGGGTGTCTGCACCGCCACCGAGCACCGCCCGGATCAGCCCCGCATTGACCGTGACATTGTCATCACCGCCGATATCGTTAGCGGTGCTGGCCGCAAGTATCAGAACACCTTGCTCAGTCCATTCCAGCTCGACGTTGTCGCCGAATAAGGCGTGGGAGCTGGTCTCTGCCGCATCCTCAATCGTCAGGTCGTCATCACCGACACCGCCGATCCAGGTCACGCTACCGGCATTGACCGTGACGCTGTCGTCACCGCCAATATCGGTGGCAATGCTGGCCGCGCGGGTCAGTACACCCTCGTCGGTCCAATTCAACTGAACGTTATCGCCGAACAGTTCATGGGTGCTGGACTGCGCGGCATCCTCAATCGTCAGGTCGTCATTGCCAGCACCGCCGATCCAGATCACGTCGCCAGCATTGACCGTAGCGCTGTCGTTACCGCCGTTCTGTGGTGCGATGCTGTTGGCTTGAATCAAGACGCCATCGGCATTCCAGCGCAGTTCAGCGTGATCGCCCAACAGCGTCGAGCTGATAGCGCCTGGCCCAGTGCTGAGCTGGTCGTCGCCTTCACCGCCTACCAAACGGTTGCGGCCATCACCGCCATTAAGCGCATCACCGGCGCCAGACGCGATGGTTAGCGAATCGAGCCTACGGAGTACGCCATCGGTGTAATGCAATGCCGCATAGTCGCCGACCAACGTATCGTTACCGCTCTGCGCGCTGGCGCTCAGCGTTCCACCATGTAGCAGATCACCGCCGCCACCGCCCAGCAGCACGTCGTCGCCCTGGCCGCCAGCCAGCGTGTCGCTGCCATCGTGGCCTTCGTCACGCACGGTAATGCGATCCAGGTCAGCAAAGGCGTTGGCGCTGGCGAAGTGAACATCGCCCTGATCGCCGATCAGCACATCATTGCCCAGGCCACCTTCGAGCGTATCCGCAGCCGAGCCGCCAATCAGGATGTTGTGACCATCGGCCACCGAGAGATGGTTGTCGCCGAGGGAGTCGGGATCGGTGGAGCGCACCGCGATGACTCGCTGGCTGTTCATCAGCCGCAGGCCGTCGACGCCATCACCACCTTCCAGTTCGATCTCGCCATGATCGCCAAGCAGAATGTCATTCCCGCTGCCGCCGATCAGGCGATCATCGCCGGTGACCAGACGATCACCGGTAGGCACATCGACATCCTCGGTGGCGTTATACAGGCTGAGCACTTGATCAACCGTTTGGCGCTCGGCGACCTGGTCGATGCGGATATCCATAGCGATATCCAGGCTGCCGTCACCGTAAAGGTGATTGTTGCCGCCGGCACTGGCATCGAGAATGTCATCACCACCACCGCCGAACAGCTGGTCGTTACCGGTGCCGCCGATCAGCGTATCGTTACCCTGACCGCCCACCAGTACCACCCCGCCGGTGGCGTCTGAGGTATCCAAGGTATTGTTGCCATAGACATTGAAACGCTGCGCGTCGTCGGTCAGGCCGTTGCCAACGGCCTTATAGGGCCCGCCGTTGCGTGCCGTGTCACCGAAGATGACCAATGGCATTTGCGCTTGGTAACCGCCTTTTACGGTGATGGTATCGCCGCCGCGTTCGCCATCCACGAAGCGGTTGCCACCCCCGTGGATAACGGTCAGCGGCATCTCGCGAAGAATGCTAAAGGTGCCGTCGCTCAGCCCCGATTCGCTGGGCGTCATCGCTAACCGCAGGCCCTTATCATCCTGAGTAAAGCCTTGGATGACATGGCGTTCACCGTTGATGCGGATGGCATCGCCACGGCGGAAGCCATCCTCGTACCAGTCACCACCATCCTGACGCTCGAGGAGGGTGCTCTCGCCATTCTCGCTGCTTATCACCTTGATCTCGCCATTGAACTTGATGGGATCGGCATCAACCTCTACCTGGTCGTTACCGCTTCCCAAACGCAGCTCGACGACCTCGAAGCCGTGATACTCAATACCGCGCGGTGTTTTGACCGTGTCGTTATAGCCGTCACTCTGTTCCAGAATACCTTCGCCCATTCCCAGCCCGGTGATGCGCTCGGCCGTCAGCTTGCCTTGCAGATCAGCGACACTCGCATCAGCGGCGAGGATAAGTTCGTCGGTATCGGTCATCGCGACATCACCGGCGTTCGCACGGGACGGATCCTCACTGAGCTCACCCGTGTCTTCATTGGGCAGCATAATGGCATCTTCCAGCGAACGGTCGGTATCGCTGACACCGCCTTCGATAATCAGTGGCCCCTGGAGGCGATCCAGCACATGCCCTTGTGCCTTAAAGGACTTGTCGTTTTCGCTCCCCTCGGCGGGCACATAATGGGGGTCGAAAGCCACCTCAATGCTGACCTCGTCGTCCCAATTGTCTGCCGTAAAGGTAACGGATGGCACGGCGACCTTCGTCAACGTCAGTGGATCAGTGCCGAGATCCTTGTGATCGGCGGTCAGGTGAAGTTCGTTGCCCTCATCGGAGAGGTGGTTGACCTTGAGCTGACCGTCGATGCCTTGCAGCGACAGCTGCATGCCGACCCGTACGCCCAGATCACGCCAGTTGTCATCGCCTTCCAGCACCAAACGCGCACCTGCGTCTTCGGGATCAAGCACGCTAACGTTCCAACTGCCTTCGGCCACTGTGCGCAGATCAATACGATCGTCATTCAGATCGAAGTCACTGAAACCATCGCTGTTGAGATCGACCGTGACATCATCGCCAGGTGCCTGGGTCAGGCGCAGCGTGTAAGTGTCGGTGCTACCGTCGACCCCCACCCGGGTGTCATCGCCGGTCTCCTGCACCACCACGCCGGCACTGTCGTTGTCATAGACGCTGACGCGGACATTACCCGGCTGGCTGTCGGCATACACTGAATCGCTCTGATCCGAGCTGATCGTAAACTCGATGCGGGTATCCAGCCGGTTTTCGACGGCGCTGTCGTTTTTGGCGCTCACCACGACGCTCTGTTGCTCGTCCCAGTTGTCCGCATTGAAGGTCAGCGTATTTTGGTTGACATCAAGTTGCTCATCATCGAAATCAAGCGTCACCGTCACCGTTTCGCCCTCTTCCGGCGGCGTGGTCAACGAGAACTCGAAGCTGTCGACCTGCTGGGTCGCGTCGTCGCCTTCGATCACAGTGAGGTTATCGCCTGCGTAATCGATGAAGAGATCCCCCTGATCACTGTCGTAGACGGTAATCATGGCGTTGGCGATGGGCTGTGTTTCGACATCAGCCAGCGCGTCAGGAATGTCTTGACCGCCCGGCATGACGACATTGGCCATGTGGCTGATGGTGATGTCGCGGGTGCCCTCGACCACACCATCTTCGGGGGCCTGCACATAAATCGCCTGCGCGGCCGTCCAGCCAGTGTCCTTGTCGAAGACGAAGTCAAGCGTCTGGGCGCGACGATAGTCGCCATCTTCGTTGGTAGCGATATTGACCGTTTCCGGGTTATTGCCGTCACGCGCTGCCCGGGTACGATCCTGGCTCGACGACAGCGCCGCTGAAACGGTCAAACTGATCATGGCGCCGTCAGTAATATCCATATCATCGCTAAGCGCCAGATCGATCAGGTACTGGCCGATCTCACCGCCTTCCAGGATAGCCGTCCCGCCGCTCTGATCGATCGATACCGCCCCTCTGGAGCCGTCCGTTACCGTTACCGACGTACCGTCTGCCAGCAGATTGTTGTAGGCTTCGTCGCCACTCACGACACCATGGCTGATCAGGCTGCTACGCCCTTCGGCGTCAGCCGACACGACCCGCCCGGTGACATCGCCACCCAGGCGGAAGCTGTCGCTACCCAGACCACCGACCAGTCTCGTGGTGACATCGAAGGCCGTCGACAGCACATAGAAAGTGTCGTCACCTTCCAGCGCATCGACATTGACCTCCTGGATACTATCGAAGCCGATATTAAGGCCCGCGCCGAAAACGCCTTTCTCGGTCACCACAAAGTTGTCGGCTGCTTCGGTGCCCAGCACGGTCAGGGTGTTGTAACCGCTACCGCCATCGATATCCACCGGGGCGTTGATGTTGTACTCGATATGGTCGTCATCACCACCACCACGAACTTGGATGTCGTCCTCGATAAGGAAGGCGCGCACCACGAAGTTATCGTTGCCGGCTTCGCCTTCCATGCGCAGCAGACCCTTGTTGCTGTATACCGTGAACTCATCCTCGCCGTCACCGCCGTAAATCACCATCGATTCGCGGTTACCGGTGCTGAGGAAGCCCTGGGTGGTTAGCGTGGTCGCGATTTCATCGCCCTCACGTACCCCGGAGTTTTGATACACACCATCGACGAGCTCATCGGGATCACTGGGGTCTTCGGCAAAGACCTGCCCGACTTGGAAGCGATCGTTGCCGTCGCCGCCGTCAAGGGTCATCAAGGTCGAGGTATCGTCGACGATAAAGGCGTCGTCACCAGCATGGCCATTGATGCGCACACGGCCGTTGAGGCTGTCGTCGTAATCAATTCGCTCGACAGCGTCGCCTTCCACACCGTCTTCAGCGTTACCGGCCATACGCGCGATGAAGTTCTGGCGAATCAGGAACAAATCGCCGAGACCACCATCTTTTTCTCCGTTGTAGCCGCGCCCTTCAATGGTCAGATCGTCGACGCCGTTATTGACGGCACCGCTGTCACTCACCGTGATGCGGTAGTTACCGTTATCGCCAGTGCCGGCTTGATCGCGGGTAATAATACGGACTCTGTCGGTATCAGCCCCGCCATCGATCGTCAAGCGCGCGTCGCGGTCATTGAGCTCGACGACCTCGATATAGTCCTCGCCGGCATTGCCTTTAACGAGCATCTCGCCAAGCAGTTTATTGTCGCCGGCGGGCCGGAAGACCAGATCATCGTCCCCGCTATTGCCCTCGACCACGGTCATGCCAGCATCAAGCGTACCGGTCACCGCGAGTGAATCATTGCCGCTGCCCAGAGCAATATTGATGCTAGCCGCGTTGAGCGAGCCGGTGATGTCGACATCATCGTTGCCGCTGTCAAGGCGGATGTCGATGCTATCCGCGTCGAGCGAGCCGGTGATATCGACCTCGTCGTTGCCTGCCCCCAGCTCACCCGTGATGGAGTGGGTGTCCGACAGCGTTCCATTAACGACCAGGGTGTCGTCACCTTGCCCGGCCTCCAGTCCGATATCATCGGCGTCGAAACGGCCACCGAGGGTCAGCACGTTGTCGCCATCACCGGCGTGAAGGCGGATTTTTTCAGCGCTGATGTGCGTGCCGTCTTGCACCTCGACGTCGTGGCGCTTGTCACTCAGCGTGATATCGAACGCGTTACCCGCCGTCAGCGTGCCGCGCAGGATAGTGTTGGCAATAACATCATCAAGGTTCGACTCGTCGCCCACCGAGGAGGCAAGTTCGACCTCCATGAGAATGTCGCGACCGGCCTCAATGGTTACATCGTGACCGTTAATGATCACGCCATCGGCGGCCAGAATCGCCACGTCGTCGGCCGCTTTCACCGTTACGCCGTCAGTGAAGGTCACGGTGTCGCCATTGTCTTGGCTGTCGTGGGTATTTTCCCGGGCCCGCAGTGTGACGCTGGAGTCGGACGTGATATCGCTATCGACGATCAACGGGCTATGGGTGGTCAACTCGATATCCCCAGCGGCCTTCAGGCCGCTGCCCATAACGTGCATCTCACCGGTGTTATCGAGGAACACACTGCCTGCGGTGGAACGACCCTCCAACGCGCCGATCTTCGCGGTAATCACGTCGTTGCGCTCGCCAATGTTGTTTTTGGCAATAAGGTGGACGTTTGCCGACAGCAGGTTGAAGTCCTCGTCGGCGTCAAGCGCATTACGAATCGCGCCCAGCGCCGTGATAAAGGCCAGGTTGTTGCCGCTAGCGGTGCCCCCGCCCGCCGAGACGGTGCCCAAGCCCAGCGAGTCGCTCTTCTCGGTAAGATACAGCGAGTCATTGCTGTCGATGTCCAGGCGGCCACGGGTATCGGTGATCAAGTCCTGCTCAATGCTACCCACACCGCCCACGGTGGTGACCAGTAACAGGTCGGAAGCCGACACGTTGGGCGCCAATGAAGTGGCATCGCCGTTGGTGCTGAGAATCGATGACAGCGCCGCCAGGCGAACGTCACCGTCCGCCTGGACGTGCCCTACCTTGAGATCCGTGTCCGGCGAGTCGAGGCTGATATCGCCGTTGGCGGTAGCGTCTAGCTGGTCGCGGGCTTCAACCTCAAGGGCATCGCCTGCAGCCAGGTCACCGATGCCACCCGCCGCCGTCAGCGAGATGGAGTCGGCCAGCACCTTGAGCAGATCGTGGGAGAGACCATCGAGGATATCGCCAGCGGAATCGAGCACCACGTCACCGGCTTCCGAATACAGGGACGCCACCGTGATATCACGCCCGTCGGCGGTATTCAGATAGATGCTGTCAAAGGCACGGGCCGTCACCAGGCCGTCGCCATCGTCACCCAGGCGCAGCTCGATCGGGTTGTCCTGCATGCCGATGCCGCCCGTGGCTGCCTCGAGAATGGCGTCCGATGCCTCGATGACCGCCCCATCGGCGACGATGCTGCCGCCCACTTTGATGCGCAGGTCATCACCAGCACGGATATGGCTCAATACCAGGTCTCCTTCCGAGCCCAGGTACAGGGCCCGGTCGGCGTCCACGCTAATGCCGGACGACACATCACGCTGGGCCACATTCACATCATCGCGCTGATCGATAACGATATGCGTGAGCTCGACATCGTCGCTAGCGCCCATGGGATCCTGCAGCACCTTGCCGATCTGAATAGACTGCTGCGTTTCGGCCTGCACATCGGCCTCGGTGGACATCACCAGTTTATTGCCGTCAATCGACTTAACGGTCAGGTAACGACCATTCTCGGTGTAGTTGAGCGTTTCTGCGCCGTTGAGATACAGCGTATCGCCCTCGGCGAAGCCACTGTCAGTCAAATCACTTTCATCGCTGAAGATGGCCGTCAGGTGCTTACTGCCGTCAGACTGGCTTGCGACCTGGAAATCCACATCGGCCTCGACCAGCCCACCTTGGATATAGGTGATGTCGTTGCGTTCCGCAGCAGAAAGCTTCGCCCGCTGTTCGTTGTTGAGGCCCTGGAAGGCTTTCTCGCCGCCATCCATGGCAATCACTTCGTAACCATCCACGGAGCCAACGCTGCCCGCATGGGTGACGATGTTGATCGCCCCACCAACGTCGATATTGGGCTCCTCGATCTCCACCTGGGTATCGGTGGTCTCCTTGAGCAGTCCCTCGCCCACCAGGCTCAGCAACTGTTCCTCAGTCCAAACCTTGATGTCGGCCTTCAATGCGTCCTTCTCGGCCTGACTAACGCTAACATTATGATCAGAGAGATAAACATCTGTCTCATCAGCATAACTACTGTGCAGCTCATGGAAGCGTTCAGTCCGGGTCGTTTCAATCGCGTCTATTTCATCATTGCTAGCCCCTTGATTAAGCAATGCCTGGCGCTTCTCGTCATCGAAACGGAGTTCGACATCCGCGTCGTAGTCGACCCAGCGACGGTACGTCACCTCGTCATTGTTAGACAGTGATAGCGCCGAACGCTTGATCACGTAGCCATCACTGTCGATAAGTGGGCGAAGGACATCCGCCAATGCTGCGTCAACCCCATCCAGATCCAGGGCACTTGCCTTCTTCAAGTCATCGCGTTCCAATCCCTCGTAATTTGCTGTATCGGTATACAGACGATGCTCGGCGCCCTGATCACCTTCGGGGGTCAGATCGACTGCCCGAACGATCTCACCGTCCTGATCGACTTCGACGAGAACCGAGTACTCTCCCACTTCGCGGAGTTGGTACTGCTTGCCGTGTTCTATGTCCCCAAGATGATCATCGGAAAGACCCAGACGCTCCTGCCAGTAGCCGTGATACTCACCGCTACGACGGTTCTCAAGACGATCAATGGCTTCATTCTCACGATTGTCAGTGGTCAGCGACAGCGCCGACCAGACGCCATTCCTGAGTTCGTCGTAGGTTCGTTCGTCCCGCTCGGCGGTGGCGTTAACATCCAGCAGATCGCCCGTATTCACGTGTATCGTGACATCCGTAGCGGTCTTGATGCTGTCGACGCGCAAGTCACCATCGACCTCTTCGATAAAGATATCGCCGCCACCTTCGCCGTTATCGATAACCAGCACGTCGTTGGCGCGCTGCAGCTCGGTGGCATCGACGTCACGAGCGCTGGTATCCAGGCGCAGGCGCAGATTCTCGCTGCCGATATCACGGGTGGCGCTGAGGGTAATCGCCTGACCGCTAATGTGGGTGGTGTTGCCATTTTGCCCCTGCAGGGATCCACTAACCGTGATGTCAACATCCCCGCTGCTGGCCTTGACCTGGTCTAGCGTCAGCGACCCGGTGCTGTTGAGCAGAATATCCCCTTCGTCGCTTACGGCCTGCAGGGCACCGCTGAACCCAGTGCCTTGCGCCGGGTCGTGCAACTCAACGGTGATGGGTGAGGCGTCACCGGAGGGAACGTGACCGATACCGTCGCCGGCGTCCAGCGTGATGTCCGCTCCGCTTACCGAGGGTGTATCGTCGGCACCGTTGATGATGCGCCCATCGCTTGTCAGGCTGACGCTGCCATTCGCTCCCGCCATCACGTCGCCATCCAGGACGATGTCGCCGACGGAATCGACTTTGATACGACCCTGTTCATCGCCAAAGAAGCTGATACCCACGGCGTTATCCGCCGCGATGTCATGGCTATAGCGAACCGACTCGATGTTTCGGCGGGTCAACGTCACCTCGTAGGTCTTGGTGCCGTACCAGGTCGAGCTCACTTCCTTAAGCCCCGACGTGTAGTAATAGCCTTCATCGACGTACTCGTCGTCGCTCAGTTTGATGGCGTCGTCTTCGCCCTCGGCGCCGACATAGCGAACACCATCACCCGGTTTGTCAGGGAAATTCTGTCTATTCGTCGAAGCGCTGTCGAACACATAGTCATTCTTGCTGCCATCACCCTGATAGATATAGCCCTTGTCGCTATCGCCTTCTGGAAGCATTTGCTTCTCGAGGATTTGGGTAGACTCGCCGTAGTCATCGGGGGGGTCTTTTGCCAAGACATCGCTGTCTAACCATTCCGAGGTTCTGAGGGTGTAGGTCTTGCGGGACTCATCGACCTGCATGACCTCAAAGGCATAGCGAGTATTCGCTTTGGGCAGGAAGTTGAGATCCATGTCCAGCATCTCAGCAAGGGTGTGGGTCGACTCGTCACCATCCTGATCCAGCAGGAAGGTACCGTTCGCCTGCCGAGAGACATGCACTTCGCTGATAATGTCACCCGAATCACGCTCGCGATCAATCAGCGTGAGGTTGCCATCCCCCTGTTTCTCGACGTTGAGGTCGCCCAGCGAGAGCGCGTAGTCGGTCTGGTTGTCAACGTCGATCGACCCATAGCCGGCCATCACCTCGATTTGCCCCGCCCCCGTATTGATCAGGCGACCATCGATGGTGACATTGCCCCCGCCCACCACCGCATCGGTGAGCTCGATCTGCATGGTTTCGGGATTAAAGCCGATATCCACGCCGCTGCGCCGAGAGGCGTCTACCAGCCGGAAAGCACTGCTTTCACCCCGCGCCAGGTTGCGGCGGATAATGTCGGCATCGTCGTGGGTAATGTCGATATCGAATTCGTCAACACCGCTCTTGATTTTGCCATTGAGGTTGATCAGATCGGCTTCGATATTGATGTTGCGCGCCACGGTGAGCTGGCCGCGAGTGTTGTCTTTCAAGGCCGCAAACATATCGTCTGTGCGGTCATTAGCTTTGATGCGCTCGTTGATCTTTTCTAAAAAGCCCGTCATCCAATCGGGCATCCATTCCTCAATATCGATGATTTCAACGCCGGCATTGGCCGTCCACCCCTGGGTGAATGCCTTGATGGTTTTGTAGGGCTGCTCGCCCAGGGTGGCACGACTGACACCGCTGATATTGATGCTGTCATCGGCCGCCAAATCAAGGGAACCCAGTACCATGGAGGCGCCGTCACCATCGAGGATCGACTCGGCGTCATTGTTCAGCTCGAAATCCTTACCGGCCAGAATCAGGGCATCGGCCAACGGCGCATAGATATTGCCCTGGACCTTGATGCTGGACAGGGTGGCGTCACGGTCGAATTTGCTGGTAACCAGCTCGAAGTTTTCACCAACCCCCAGCGCCTCGCGAATCTGAGCGCCGTACGCCTCGCTTGGCACGTTGGCATAAGTGTTGACGATGGTAACCGTCGGCGTAGGCGCTGATGCCGGGTCGCCCTGGTAATCCAGATCCAGCGTTTGCTCGGGCAGCTCGACGTTATCGTTATTGGCGTCGGCGATGGTGTCATTGTCGACCATTTCCACGCCGTTGAAGTAAAGCCCACCCAGGGTTTCAGGGATGGTGATGTCGTTGACCACGATCCAGCCCGGTGTTTTGTTGACCACCGTGACGTTAGAACCTTTGGGCGATGTGAGTTTGCCCTCCCCGACCAGGCGGTCGGCCCGCACGTCAATGCGCCCGGCGGTGGCGTCGATATCGTCGAGGACGATTTCGATGATCTCGGGATTTTTCAGGACGGTTTCCCCGTCGACCTCCTCGAACCAACCCTTGTCGATGAGTTTCTGCTCGATGCGCTCAACCTCGGCGCGGAACGCATTGACCACCTTAGCGGAACCAACGCCCAGGTAGGTTTCCAGCCGTTCGCGGGCCTCTTTGAGGTCATCGAACAGGTTGGTTTCGACACCTCCGGGGCGCAGGCTAAAGCCGATGTCGTCAAAACCGTTCACGGCCTTGAACAGCTCATCCAAGGTGAGCGTGTCATTCTCAATATCGGCCAGTGAAACGTCGTCGGCAAAACCAATCACCAATCGCTGATTGCGATCAAGCCCGGTTTCCAACTCGCCGTGAATGGTCACGGTGCCGTTGGCAACCGCTTCTGACGTGCCGCCGGTATTCTCGGTGCCACCCCCGCCCAGGAGGGCATCGATCGCCCCCACGGCGGCATTCACCCAGTTGACCGCCTTGGCCCGGGCCAGCATGGCGGCGCCGTCATAATCCTCCGCCAGCAGATTGATATCGCCCCGGGTTCGCACCTCAGACCCGGCCCCCACGGTAATCTCGTTGCTGCGCAGCAGGTCACTGGTGGCATTGACATCATCAATCGGCAGCGCACTGGCCGAGAAGGTGTCGACCGTGGCCACCACGCGGTAGGCGTCGCTGATCTGGTCGCTGTTGCGCCCGGCCATCAGCCAGGCGGTGTCCAGCGCCGTGACGCTCGACCCGTCGAGCTGCACCAGGTTGCGCGGTGAAATGCTCACCGTCGAAGTGCCGACGCTGACCGAGACCCCGGCATAGGAATCGATGTAGATGACCGCTGCCAGGTTGGCCGTGGTATTGGCCGCCAGGAAAAGGTCGCCCTGGGCGGTAACCGTGCTGTTGTCGTTAAGCAGCACGGTGGCCTTGACGTTATCGGCATCGATCTCGGTGGACATGCCACCGCCGGTGAGCAGGCCACCGGCAATCAGGCTGCCCTGGTCGCGCACGTCGATGCTGTTGACGGCGCGCAGGTGAATATCGCCGCTGCCGATGTCCTTCCATGCGTTAAGGCTAGCCCCGTTGCCCACCTCGACTCGGGTATCGGTTTCAACCGTCATCAGCGTGCCGGCACCACCACCGGCGGCGAGGCCGTAGACCTCGCCATCGCTGTTGTAGTCACCGGCGCCTGCTACCGCTGTTTTGAGCACGTTGGCGGTGGCTTTAGCGCTGATCTCACCCGCCAACAGGCTTGCGTTATCGCCGATTAACACCTGGGTGTCCGGTGCCAGGTGATAATCCGCATTGGCACCGGCGCCGGCGATTACCCCGCCGGCAACGGCGCGCAGGGTGCCGTCGACGTCCAGCGTCTGGGTTGCCGCCAGGGAGAGCGTGGCGTCGCTGTCAAACACCTTGACGCTGGCCCCAGTGCCAACCTTGGTGTGCACGCTCCCTTGGCTAACGATATCCACTTCCACCCCGGCGCCAGCGCCCAAGCCACCGGCAATCGCTTCGGTGTGCAGGCGGGTGACCTGCTCGGTCAACGCAAGCACAGAGACTGGAGAACCGACGCTGTCATCAGCCGCATCGGCACCATTGACCTCGACCACGGCACCCGCATCGATGCGCGCCTCGGTGGTAGTGCGCTGATCAAGGCTGGCCAGCGCCATACCCACGACGACACCGCCGCCGGCATAACTGCCCAGGTCGCCCACCAGGCGGCTCTCCTGGCGGGCTTCGACGCCAAGCTGTACCGTCGGCGCCGGCAGGTCGTCGAGGGTCAGTGAATCAGCCGGGTTCTCGGGCTCATTCACGTCATCCCAGAGATCGTCATCGGCATAGATATAATCTTCGCTGAGCTGTTCCTTCAGCGCTTTCAGGCGCTGCTGCTGATAAGCCGGCAGGGCCATCAGCGTGACCGAGGCAGAGGCCCCGATGGAGGCAATGGCACGCGTCGTATCCGTGAGGTTCAGGAAGGAGGCATCCACGCCCAGCACGGCACCGCTGACACCGGTGGCTTCAGCGTTTACCGTATCGCCGCCATCAGGCCGCCTCAGCGCCGCTTCAACCCGCAGCTGTTCGGCGGTCAGCGAAAGCCCCTCAGCGCTGCCATCCGGCGTACCCAGCCAGGCCTCGATATCGCTATCCAGGGTGATATAGGAGCCGGAAACCCCAACGGCACCACCCCCGCCGGAGACGCCAATGACCTCGGCGTTGATGTCCGGGGTCTGATAGGCTTCGATGGCCACGCGGCCAGCCAGGGTACTGGTGTCCTCGGCCAGGTAAGCGGTAACGGCATTCTCCAGGGTGATTTGCAATTCGATGCCGGCACCGGCGGCCACACCCACACCCACGGCCACTGTCTTGACATCGATATTATCGTTGGAGGTTGCCGACACCGTGATGTCATCGATAATCGACGACAACTCGCCGGGCGTACCGGCGCTTCCCATATCACCGATATTACCCAGAACGGCATTCTCACCAATGTAGGCCTGGGTGCCACCGGTTATCTCGACGATACTCACGGAGATACCCGCAGCGATGCTGCCAATGGCCCCGCCCGCCACTTCAAGCGTGTAGTTACGCTCGGCATGGGCGGTGATCTCCAAACGGCTCGCTTGGGACACCGTCACGCCATCTTCCAGGTAGGCAAGTTGCTGGGTGTCATCGAATAGCGTTGCGCTTTGCCCGGCGATACTAGCGCCTAGGCTGAAGGTACCGCCATAAGCCCCTTGATCGACGTTGCCGGTAAACTCACTGGCCACCGACACCTCGTCGCCAGCTATCTCGGAACCCCGGCCGATGGTCGCAGAGACCGCCGTGGAGTTGTCGAACACGGAAATCGACGCGCCGACGGCTGCCACCCCAATATCGACGCTACCCGCACCGGTAATGATGCCGGTATCCAGAATATCGTCGGCGTCGATGGTAATATCGCCATCTGCCTCCAGGGTGACGTTTCGCCCAACCGTTGCGGCGGCATCGCCGATGGTTTGGCCTGCCTCGGCCTCTCCGGCATCCGGCAACTCAGGCGCCACTTCCAAGTCAGTCAGTGCCTGATTGGTGGCATCACGGCTGCCCTGTGAGCCTGCATCGGATTTTTCGATTTCCGTATCATATTCGCCCTCTTCGTAATCATCATCCGGTTCGACCTCATCGGCAAACTTATAACTACTGGCATTGCCAAAGGTGTCGCCGATGAGCTCACCGACGTCTCCGAACTCGCTGCGGCTGCTTTCCCTGAGCCCTTGACCGAGGCTAAGTACCGAGACGGAACCACTGAAAGAGCCTCCCATCGACAGCGCAAACGCCATGACATTCGAGGTGAGATCGCGCTTGATATCCGCTTCCACAGTGATATCACCGCCTGCGTTGACCGTGGTGTTGTCACCCAGGGTGGCATGCGCGGTTTCCCGCAGCACCATGACATCCACCGAGGCCCCGGCACCCGCCATGCCGACCGTCAAAGAGCCAATGAAATGCTCACCCGGGTTATCCCAGGGGTTCACCTGGGTAAACGTTGTCGCCGTGACATCGACGTTATTACCCGCCTGGAGCACACTAGTCTGGAGAACATCGCCGTTATCATCGGTCAGATCCCCCACATAGCTTTCTGCTTTGGCATTGGCCACCATAACGGACACAGTGCCCGCCACAGAAACAGCCCCAAACAACGCACCGGTCGCGGCGGTGATCCGGCTGATCGTATGTTGGTCGGCATCGATCAGGATGTCACCGTCCGCGATGAGTTGGCTGCCCAGCACATCGGTCTTGGTGACCGGGTTGAGCAACCCCACCACCAGTGACGCCCCGGCGGCGACCCCACCCGCGGATCCCGTACCGACGATAAACCGTAGGTTGGAGGTGTTGGCGGCTTGAACCGTGATGTTGTCTGCCTTGATATACGCTGATTCAATGCGCGTCTTGGTCGTCAAGCTGGCGTCGATAGCACTGGCGGACCCCGCTGCCGCAACCCCGCCTGAAGCGATGCCAACCACGGTACTCATCTGGTATAGGTCGCTTTCTGCGTGAACCAGGACATCGCCGTCGGCATGGATATCCGGGTCAGCCTGGTCGCCGCTACCCAACACAACGGCAGAGGTGGCGTGTGACAAGAGAGAGGTGTCGACCGACCCTTGGGCCACAAAGAGGCCTCCCGTAACGGCGCCGCCGCCACTATCGCCTTCCGCCACGTGCAGGGCTCTGACGATGACGTCTCCCTCACTGCGGAGGCGGGCATCACCGATCACCGCCCGGGTAAGGCCGCTGACCCCATCCGTTGTCAGGTTGGCAGACACTGCAACACCACCACCGCCAGCGGCAATGGTATAGCTGGTTAAGCGCGCCCGGCTGGTGGCCAGAACCGCCACACCGGCGGCGGTTTGGGTGGTGAAATTATCGCCGTTCCACCCATCTCTGACCGCGAGAGGCTGGTGGCCCCCGGCATAGATGCGGATACCGCCGCCTTCACCGTCGCTATCATGATCTCCCACCCAGGCACGCGTGTTGGTGCCCATCAGGTCGACCCCAACGGCGGCACCGGCAGACACCAGCCCGCCTGAAATCGTGCCGGTCACGACGATATTACGATCGCTGCTATCGGCATGAATCAGTACGTTGTCATAGGCCTGGATGTCCGCTTCGCCGTCCTGGGCCGTTTGACTGCGGCCCTCGGCGAAGGCATTAACATTATTGTTGATCAACGCCGAGCCGGAATTGCCCGCGCCGCTGAAGAAGGTGCCATAGCTGGCCCCGGCGACCAGGTTCATGTTAATCGACGACGAGTCAGCGTCGATGATCACGCTGCCCTGCTCGGCGATCAACTGGGCGTTGGTCGAGCTCGCCTCAATGGTATTGGCGATATCGTTGTGCGCCACCGTGACCCCCACGCTACCGCCATAGACGGCCACCGAGAGCTGCGCGGAGGCTGAAATAATCGAGCTGGTGTCCTGAGCATGGATGCGTATATCACCCACGGTGGCCGTGAGGACAGAATCGCTAACGCTAGCTTCCACGTCCTTGCGGGTAAAGTTAAGCGATGTGGAGCCCACTATGCTCGCATAGACGGATACCGACGCCCCCACCGTATAGGCGCTGATCGCCGAATTGGATGACGCATTAACCCCAATGCTCTCGGCCAGAATGCTGGCGTTTTCCTCAACACGCGCGCTGACCACGTTGGTGGCATCCGGGCCGCTACTGCCGGGATTGCCGCCTATGTAGTTGTAGGCCATGTAACCTGCGGCTGATACAGAGCCGGAAGCAGCGGCGGTCACTGTGAAGGCATTCATGCCCAGGTTATCGGCAGCGGAAATCGTCACATCCCCCTGCTCTGCGTTGAGGGTTGCCCCTTGCACCACCGCTTCGGCGGTGCTGCGCATCCAGTTGAGCGACATCGCTCCGGCAATCGCCACGGTGCCCGACGCCGCACCGCTGACGGCGACGGTGAATATCTGATCGCCCGCCTCGGTGGGGGTAGGCAGATCCGGCGCATCGCTGGTATCGATGCCGGCGTCAGCGAGCGCCTCCTTATCGAGCGCGTCGGCCGGCGTTTTGCCGGTTTCCTCGTCGTCAGCCTGCTTGATATTATCCTCGCTAAGCCCTCCATAGACGCCTTCGGTGACCTTGCGCAGCTTGGCGTCGACGTCAATGTCACCGTCGAGCGCCGTCAGGGTCGTCGTATCGCCCAGCACCTGCGCCTGTACCGTCGAGTTGAAGTCCGTGGTGGCCGAGGCACCGGCAAGCCCCACCGTGCCGGCACCACTGGCCGCACCCGCGACGTTGACGGCAATCGGTGCCAGCCCAGCGATAACCTTGATGCTTTGCCCCTCGACCGATGCCCCGTTACTGATTTGCGCGTTGACCTGGTGCTTGACGAAGTTGATGCCGATCGAGCCAGAGAGCGCCACGGTGCCACCGGCCGCACCGCCTGCGGTGAAGTTCAGCAGCATGCTTTTGGCTTGGGCATCCACCAGGATGTTACCTTCAGCGTTCAAGGTGGCGTCATCGACCACGGCGGCCACTTCGCCGATCGTAAATTCGGGCTGATCTTCCTCCGGTGTATCGACCATGAACAGGTCTTGTGAGGTATCGGTGCCCTCATCGGACTCGGACTGAATGCTGCGAGAAGGGTTGCTGGGGTCGCCGCCAATATAGTTGAAAGAAATCGCCGCCCCGCCAGCCACGGTTCCCGCCCCGGCGATACCAAAGGCAAAGTTGAGCAGCGCCGAATTATCGTTGGCTCTCACCTTGATCTGGTTACCGGCGTCGATTTGGCTACCCCCGGAGACCTCGGCGCGCACGGAGTTGCGCAGCCAGTTGAGGCCCACGGCACCGGCGCCCGCCGCCGTACCACCTCCGGCACCGGCGAAACTGATGTTGATAACACCCGCCGACATGTCAAGATCATCGGTGTCACGAGACGCCAGCCCGGCCTCGCCTGCATCGACATCTTCGTCGCCTTCGTCGGCGCTGCCAGTGCCGTAAGTGGCCAGATCGACATCCACGCCAACCGCGGCCAGGTCGAACTTGCTGCGATTCTTGTCATCCGCCAAACCGGCCAGAACACTTACGTTATTGGCCGCGTCCAGCACCGCATCGTTGACACGCGACACAATGGCATTGTCCAACTGGGTCGTGCTGGCGGAAACGCCGCCGGCCACGGTACCGGCACCAGCCGCCCCTAGGGCCACTACCACCACCCGATTGTTGTCCTGGGCCTGAACGGTAATGTCGTCACCGCTATCAATGACAGCCCCGTCTTTGACCTCCGCCAGGGTCTGGCCAGCGATGGTGTTTACCGTAATAGCCCCCGCCAAACCGACCTTACCGGCGGCGGCGCCGCCAAACGCCACGGACACCAAGAGGGTGTCTGCAGCTGAATCTACCAGCACGTCACCTTGGGCATCGATAACGCCACCGCTGATACGCGCCACCTGGTTATTGGTGACGAAGTTGACGCCGACACTACCGGCGAGCGCCACTTTACCCGCCCCGGCGGCTGCCCCGGCAATCGAGATGAGCTGGGTGGTATCGTTGGCGATGACCCCTACATTGCCTGAGATGTCGTCCAACCGCGTATTGATGGTTTCGGCTTTGAGATTCTTGTCGATCAGGTTCGCGGCGATACTGCCGGCCCCAGCCACCTTCTTGCTGGCGCCGATGCCGATGGCAAGTGTGCGGATCAGACCGGTACTGGTGGCCGAGACAGTGACATCGTTAGCCTCTGCCAGTCGGCTATCTTGCAACACGGCCTGGGTAATATGACTGCGATTATCCCACGGTTGGCCGATGGCGTTGGCGGCGATGGCGCCGCCCAAGCCAGCGGTGCCCCCCGCCCCAACGGCACCGGACAGCGACCAGATGCTGGCCCGGTCGTTGGCGGCAACCGATACATCGCCCCTATTGCCATCAGCGTCTTGGGTCAGTGCCAGATAGGTGTCTTTGACCTTGGCCTCGGTCGCGTTGGCCACGATGTTGACCCCAATGGTACCGGCAAGCCCCGCGCCCTTGCTGCCATAGGCCACGCCCGCCGAGCCGACCAAAGAGACCACTAGGGAATCGCTATCGGCCGCCACCTGAAGCCCCTCAACGGTCATGTCCGGGGTTTCGCCGCCAGACCAATCGCTACCCAGGGATTCGGCCGTGGCCTTGATATCATGATCGATGAAGGAAACGGCCGCGGCACCCCCTACGCCCGCCTGGCCACCGGCGGAGACCGCCCCCGCCACCAGGAGGTTGTTGGCCGCATCGCGGGCATTAATGCTGAGCTCACCCAGAGTTCCTTCATTGATGGTCATCATGCGCGCATTGACGCTGCGCAAGGATACCAGGGCGCTGGCCGACCCAGAGACGCCCGTGCCTTTTTTACTGGTCGATACCGCCATCGCTGCCGCCGATACCACACTCCAGCCAGAACGCTCGGCGTCGATGGCCAACGCACCAGTGTTCAACGACCCCACGTTTTCGACGATGGCTTGGGTATCACCTTCCTGGACGACAACGGCGGCGGCACCGGCAATCGCCACGCTCTTGCTATCCTTGCCCTTAGAGAGCGCCCCACCGCCAGCCAACACTCCTAGGTGGGTATCGTCATTGGCGGCAACCGTCATGTCGCCCTCAACGCTAATCGCATCGTAACCACGCACAGTCGCTGAAGTGTTGTCATTACCAATATGCACAATGGCCGACCCGGCCAGGCTGACGCCACTTTTACTCTGGCCTCCGCCACCACTCTTTCCGAGCTTGCCATTGAGTTGGGCGAGGACGTCGTCGTACTTGGCTTGGTTATTGGGCAATTTACCGGGATCGTCGCCCGAGCTACCGCCGGACCCAGACTCGCTGGATTTGCCACCGGCACTCGCGCCAGCAATCGCCAGATCGATGACCACGCCGCCGTTGTGAGCGCTTACTAAGGTATCGCCATCCACCACAATCGAGCCGCTACGACCGTCGTCGCTGCCGAGTAGCGCGTGGGTGTCGCGGTCGAGTACCGTCACCCCGACCGACGCGCCGATGCCCACGCCGCCCCCTTTGGCAATGCCACCCACCAGGTTGATCAAGTAGCTATCGTCGTTGGCAGCGACCCGCAAGGCGTTGTCGGTGTTGCCATCCACACTGCCATCGCCAATATGCAGAGAGACATCGTTGCCGATGGTGGCGTAGGTTTGGTTCTGGACAACGTTCGCCACGGCCGAGGCGTTGAAACCCACCTTCCCAGCCTTGCCGCCAGACGCACCAATGCCCAGTGCGAGGCTGCCGTTATCGGCGGTGACATCCAGGCTATCGGCGACGAGGTCGACCCCGGATTCAATAATCGCGTTGGACTGGCTTTCCAGCACGTTCGCGGTCAGCGCCGCCCCAATCGCACCACCGTCGGCCTTACTGCCAAGCCCGGGTTTCTTGACGAGCGCATCTTTCCACTTCTTGCTGAATTCGCCAGCTCCGCCAAGCCCCGGAAGCTTGAGGTTGCCAACCGCGGTAAAGAGATCATTCACGCTACGCGAGGTAACGGAGACATCCTGGCCATCCTGAGGCTCGACATCGTTAACGTTGACGCCCGAGCCCAGGTTCACCGTAGCTCCCTCGCGGATGCGCGCTTCGCTGTCCTGGTTGAGCAGGAACACATTGGCCGCCGCGGCAATCGCCAGTTTTTTGCCCGACGCCGTCGCCTGTGTCCAGCTGTCAAAGCTGCTGTTAAGGCCGAAATTACTGGTCAGATAGCCGGTGATGGTACCGGTCAATTTCTGGATTTGCTGCTCAAGCGGAGTGCCTAGTTTTTCCCAGCGGTCGTCGTCACCAAAATCCTCTTCGCCTAAGGCGATATCGGTAGTGTTATCACCCTTGAACTTATAAACGTTACCCGCTTGGCCGCCAGCACTATGATCTTTGTCCACCAGGACGGTGTCATCCTTGTCGACCGATGTATCGCCATCGGCGGTACTCAGGTGATCGACCGTCTCCTCTTCATCGGCGAAGAAGTCTTTAATGGACGTATAAAGATTGGCGCCGAAGACGCTGTTAAGATCCACTTCATTGAGGCTTTCAGCATTGGCCGAAATCGCCTGGTCAGCGTTAAGATCGACGTTCCCCATAACATTGGCATGCGCATGGTTGTCGAGATAGGCGACACTGAGCGCCCCGGATACCGCCACCTTGGCGTCTTCATCGGGCTTATCTTTGTCGTCTTTCTTGTCTTCGGCTTTTGTCTTCGTGTCGCCCTCGGCGGAGGCGCTGGTATCACTGCCGCTGAGCAATGTCGACTTGATTTTATCCAGCGGGCCTTTCGATTTCTTCTTACCGGCCGAGTCGTCCTTGGCTGCAGACCCCGACGCGTTGACGCTCGGGCGGTGGCTACTCACGGCATCGACCTGAATATCGCCCCCCGCATCGACGGTTGTGCGCTGGCTGTCGTCATCTGACCCAATCCGCGCATCGGCATGATTGATATCCACGGACACCGCAATACCGGCGGCGATATCGACGGTTTCGCCGTCTTCGCCGCTGGAAAATTTCTTGGCTATCTTGTCGACCTTGAGCTTCTCGCCCACCTTGCCTGCCCAGCCGCCTATTTTTTCCTTGATGGGATCCATCAAGGTGTCCGTGACCTTTTCGCCGGGCGCTCCCTTGGCTTTTTTGTAACTTTTTTCCAGCCCTGCGACCACACCGTTTGGCCCGCTCGGCGATGTGCCCGCACTGGCGGATACGCCATTCGAGGTCTTGGGAATATACTTAAAGTAGGTGCCGGAGATGCCTTCCTTACGGGTCTCGGCATTGACGTTCACATCGCCACGCGCCTGGATATTACCCGCCAGTTGCGCCTCCGTGGTGCCATTTTCGACGTTGACGGCGACCGCAATGCCGACCTTGCCTTTTTTGGACGCGGACGTGGCCGAGGTGTTATTGCGATCCACCGTCCGGGCATCGACGACAATGTTGCCCGCCGCCTGCATGCGCGCTGCGTCTCGCACCATGGCCCGGGATTCGGTGATCAACACGCTGACCGCTGCCGAGCCGGCAAACCCGCCTTTGCCATCCGGCGCGGCAGAAACGGCTTGCGTTGTATCCACCCTCGAATTAATGGTGATATCGCCCGACGTGCTTGAGTCAGCATAATCGCCCGCTTTCAGATCACCGCTGATATCGATATTGGAACGCGCGATAATAGTACTGACGGAGACGCCAATACCAATGGCTTTATCCGGTGATACCGACGAGGAGAGTTCGATCTCGCCGTCGATATCGATGTCTTGCGAGGCATCGAGAAGCGCATCGCTACCAATCGTGATGTTGGTATCGGCAATCAGGGTCGAAATGCTGCCAAAAAATGACAGACCTTCAACAAAACTCAGGGCTTTGTTCAGGCCGTAATCCAGTACGACATTGCCCGTATTCGCCTCGTACAGCGACCGGTCGGGATTGACAACGCGGGCATCGATCGTGATGTCCTGAGCGTGTAGCTCGGCATCGCCGATATTAACCGACAAATCGAAGTAACCGACATCGACAAAGCCATTGGCGGGCGTGCCGTTGAAAAACCCGGTGGGTTGGGCATGCAGCTCAATATCACCGCTGCCCGCATTGATCATTGAGCCGCCATCACTGCCGCCATCAATATTGATGTCACTTGCCATCACGACGATATCGCCGCCGTTGGACGTAATGCGGGTATTATTCAGTATATTGACGCCGTAGGCATCGAGCGTGATCGTATTACCGCTAGTGCTAAGCTCGGTACCGTCCAGCGTCAGCGTGCCGGTGGCTTTTAGGGTAATGTCGTGATCAATACCGGTTTTGGTCACCTGCACCGTCACGTCATCCGACCAGCCATAAACCAAGTCGACCTTGCCACTATTGAAATTGACGGTCTCAAAGGCGTCCAGATCAGTGACCGTACCATCGTCAACCGGGGAGCTCATGGCCGTCACCCGGTTATTGCCATTATTGCTGGCGTTGACCGTGACCGCATCGGCAGGCAGCTCATCAACATTGATGTCGAAATTCGTCGCTGCCGTATCAGACCCCGTCAAGGTGCCCGCCGACGACGTCGCCAAACGCAACGCCTCGCCTTTGAAACCACTGGCATCCACGTCCGCATTGTCGGCCGTCTCGGCAACGGTCAAGTCCGCCACCTCGATGCCGCTGTAGGTGGCGACCGGGCTGTCGGTGTCATCAGGGTTGAACGCCAGTTCACCATTACCCAGCGTCGTATCGCCATCGTGGGTGACGATCAGGGTGTCGCTGCCGTCTCCCCCGCTGATATCGTGTTCAGCGGCTCCGCCGAGCTCGAACCGGTCGTCACCCCCGCTGCCGGTGAGCGTGTAGGTGCCGCTACCCAGCATCTGCATGTCGATGCCGCCCGTCTGGAAGGCGTTGCTCTGCCAGGTGCCGTTATCCAGCGACATACCCAGAGCATCGGCCAGCGTCTCCACGGCCGAGCCGGTGGGGAGTGTGACCCCCAGGCTTCCTTCGCCGTTGGTGGTGTCCTCGACAATCCAGCGGCCTTGGGCACCTTCAATGCGCGATTCGACTCCCTCAATCGCGTTGAAGATATCGACCAGGTCACCCAGCGTCCGCGCGCCATCAAGCGCCACCGTGGTTTCCTGCCCATTGCTCAGTTGGATATCCAAAGACAAGGCGCCCTGAAGCTCGCCATTCTCATCGTCGATGGTCTGGCCATCGTCTTCGGCGGAGAACACCGCCTCGAAGTCATCAGACGACAGGATATCAGCCAGCGCCGTGGTGCCGTCCACGCCGGTATAGCCGCTGGCGTCGACCTCGATATCGCCGCTGTGGCTTTCATCGGCCATCACGATAACGCTATCGATTGCTGTGTAGGTTGAGAGCGTCTCGTTACTGTCTTCGTCCTCCAGTGTGAAAGACTCGCCGTCGAGGGTGACGCCTGCGATGCTATCCGAGAGGTTCAGGCGCAGCGTATCTTCGCCGGTACCACCGGTGATCGTATTCTCACCACCACCGGCTACCAGGGTGTTATCCCCGGCGTTGGCATTGAAGGTGGTCTCCCCTTGGCCGCCAATCAGGGTATCGTCACCGCTGCCACCCTCAAGATAAACACTGCCCTCATAGTCGCTGGCATCCAGGGTGGCACTGCCGGCATCGCTCTGAAGAATGGCGTTGCTGAAGGTATCGGTGAGGGTGTCGGTGCCTACGCTTCGCGCAACATTGCGGTTGGCTTTCACCACCGCACTGTTTCCGGCGGCGATGCCGACAGCGGCGACGCCCAGCAGCGCCAGGTCAGCCTCTTCTTCAGCGAACTTGCCAACGAAGCTCACGGTCCAGTCGACCGCTTGATGATTGCCATCATCATCCTCAATGAAAGATCGCGACACCTGGACGTTGCCATCGCCAATGCCGGTAATGCTCTCAATGGCCCGCTGGATTTCCAGCGCCTCGGCGTTGGCCGTCAACTCGATCTGGCTGACGTCGCCATCAAAATAGAAGCTGAGGGCTTTATCAAGCTCGCCATCCCAAGAGAGGGTCTGCTCTTCCAACTGGTCGGCATGGACAAGCTGGTTATTATCGAGATCAACAAACCCGTCACCGATCCCCATGACGGTATCGTCACCGCCACCACCGGTGAGGGTGTTATTGCCGGCATTGCCGAACAGGACATCATCGCCGCCGTTGCCCTCCAGGGTATCGTTGCCGACCCCGCCATCGAGGAGGTCATTGCCGCTACCACCGATCAACGTATCGTCGCCACCACGCCCTTCCAGACGCACATCGCCCGAGAAGTCGCTGGCATCGAGGGTATTATCGCTATCGCCGCCAATCAGCGTGGCCATCTCGATGCCGTCGAAGGTGTAGGCCGCTGACGCGGTGCCGAAGGACAGCTCACTGTCGTCAAGCGTCATATCGAGATCGGCTTGCACTTTGATCTTGTCGCCGTCACCGCTATTGCCGTTGCCTTGTATTTGGCCGCTGCCGTTGGACGCCAGCACGAAGAGATCGTCCTGGTCGGAGCCAATGGCGTTTACGTCCTGACCGCGTAGCTGGAAGGTGACTCCACCCATTTTATAGTCGGAAGCATCGAGGGTCTGCCCCGAAGAACCGGACGCACCCAGAATGATCTCGCTGGGTTGCGCGTTAAATGACATGCTATTGCCGTCGTCACCGATCGTGAGCGTGGCCTTGCCGTTTTCACTGCTGAGCGTTAAATCACCGCTGTCCCGATCGATCAAGTAAGTATCGTCGGCGTCTTGGCCAGTTACGAAGGTGTCCTGGCCGCCAACTGAGATCAGCAGGTTGGAACCGGCGCCCCCATTGATCTCATTGTCTAGATGGTTACCTATAAGAATATCGTCGCCCGCGGAGCCGATGAGATCCCGGAAGCCGCTAATGCTAGTAAAGCCGCTGGCGTCACCCTCTTTTAAGTCAACGGTCGCGTCGTCGGTGTACGCTTCATAGCTGAGCGTGGCGCTATTGCTGCCAAACAGCTTGTCGATGCCTTCCAGCGTCACGCTGGCAATCGAGACGTTTTCCCGGTCGTTGACCCGCCAGATATCCAGGCTCTCATCGAGCTGGCTATATAACGCTTGGTCGTCACCCGCCGAGGCATCGATTGATTCGACCCCCTTGAAGGTGATCTTACCTTTATTATCCTTTGTACCGTTGTGGCCGTTACCCTCGCCGTCGATGGTCCACGACGCCCCATCCGCATCGCCAACCACTCGATCCTGAAAATCCTCGCCGTCACCAGCGGTGAAATCGACGAACAGCCCCCCGCTGTTCGCCGTTTCCAGGGTGTCGTTGCCATCGCCCGCATCGAAGGTGATCAGAAGCCCATCGAAGCTGCTGCCATTGTCCGCATAATCGAACACCGACTGATCGAACGATAAGCTATCGCCTTCGTCGCTGCCGGTAATCTGGATATCGCCACCATCAACATCGTTAGCGGCTCGATTTTTCAGATCCTCGAGTTTTGCTTCGCCCATGACCTGAGCGCCGCCATCGTCGCCCTCACCATTGCGATCGACGACCTGAATCATCTTCTCGTTATTTTCCTCAACGATGCGCACCTGCATATCCGCGGCACTGCCTGCGGCAACACTCAATGGATCTGCTGAGAGCAGCATGCGTGGTTCAAGCCCTTCGAAGCGAAACGCCGAGCGTTCCGCCATGGCGCGCGCGGGCTGCTTATGGCGCCGAGACACCTGAGCGATGAGTTTCGAGAGCGGCTTCCGGAGGGGGCGGAATGGGCGACTCATGGTGAACTCCTGATCGATGAGAAAGACAGTGGCAAGAGGTGGTGATAACCGAACGTTAATGAAGCAACGTGTTGCTATCCTGATCGGTTGACGACGCGTCGCTAGCCGGTGCCGCCTGGTCAGCGGCAGTGTCCTCGTCGGTAGC
Organism: Vreelandella arcis; assembly: GCF_900103865.1. Lineage (GTDB taxonomy): Bacteria > Pseudomonadota > Gammaproteobacteria > Pseudomonadales > Halomonadaceae > Vreelandella > Vreelandella arcis. The sequence goes on along the minus strand of NZ_FNII01000003.1, from coordinate 13,549 downwards.
CGGATCCGGTTTAGCTTGGGAATCAAGGGCATTACCGCCTCGTGCCAAGCGGGCCAGGCGATTGAAATTGCGCATCGATTGCAGGTGAATGTGCATCAATTCCAGCTCGTCGTTGCCCATCAATTCCTGCAACTGATCAGCTGACAGCTCTTTCAACTTCTGACGATTGATCGACTTAAATCCGGTCAAGGTACGGCGGCCGCCTTCCGGCAAGCGAACCTGTGCTTCGACCGCTTCGAGCAGATCCAGCTCGACCAGGCGACGACAGAAGGTGCGCGTGCGCTGGAAATGCGCCTGATAGTCCTGAAGGAAAGACAGCACCCTGGATAGGTACTGGGTCTGTTCGCCGTCGGCGTCAAACAGGCGTTCACCGCGTCCTTCGCTATTGATGCCCTCGTAATCTTCATCGATACACAGCGTGAAGGTCTTACCATCCTCAGAGGAGGCAAACACGAAGGGATAGCGACGGAAGAAAGCTGGTACATACTCACCTTGCCAGCGGTTGTCATCGTCGACCATCAGATTGACATCGCGCTCTATACCCAGCACGGCAACAGGCAGCACGCCATCGTCGGTATCGGTGAACACGATCGGCAGATCACTGGCCGCCGCCGGAAATTCTGCTGCCATGAGAGGCACTGAGTTGACTTCTTTGGCAAACACGAAGTCTTTGCCCGCTTTTAGATAAAGCTCGCCGTGCTTGTCACGGGTGATGGGCTGAACGTTACGGTAAATCAATAGTTGCGTCGCCATGGTCATTTCTCCATGTGGTGATGTGTTAGGCGGTGGGGGTTGACTGCTCCCGAGCACGCCTGGGGCTGCCCGGAATACGGTCGCTTTGGTTTAGCGTGTCAATCTTATGGGGATGGTGTCGTTTTGCGCCGTGGTAGCAGGTAACGAAAGGCTGACCAGCCTCGTTTCGACCAAACGAAATGTTGCTGAGCACTTCGTTACCATGTCCGGCTATCCAGTCGATCAACGTCTCGCGCGGCGCGGACTGCCAATCGCGCGCGAGTGAAAACATCGTGCCGGCGATCGTGCCCAATGGCAGCAATGCGCGATTCACATGCAGGTTCAAGGAATCACGGCCAGTGGGCCGACCATTTTGGGTTTCTTCGATGCGCACGGTCAGCGGTGGCCATGGTTCTTGTTGCAGGGCAAAACTGACCTGCAACTGTTCAAGCACATCATGTAGCGGGTTCGTCGTCGCTGCGGCCAATTCCTGCTCTATGGCGCGGCGCGCATCGCTTGCCGTGGTCAACAGCACATAGTCTGAACGAGCCACTGGCTCGTTCGCCCGCCACTTCCAGGCCCGGTACAGCACGAACCGTTTTTCCCTGGAGGGCGTGTCGGGGCGCTTGTCTTCCCAGTAGATTTTACAGCGATCCCCCTCAACCCCCAGGTGCAGATATGTCGGACGCGATGGCGGCGGGTCTGCCACGTCATGCCGGTTGAGCGGCGCCAGGCTTTCTGCAATGTACTCGCCGGCCATGCCAAGGTCAGCGAGCAGCCGTTCAAGCGCCGGAGACAACACATCAGACGGTGCGGTCTCAAGGGGCACCATAAACAGGCAGCGTTGGCTCGACCAGCGCCCGGGGAGGCATTTCACTGACCGCTCACTCAGATACGGCAGCTCCAAGGACTCGAGTAGCCCCTGGATGGCGTCGGTCGCCTGGTTACCAACCTTGTATTGGCCGGCATCAGCGCTGAACAACGGTGAGGACATCGACGTCGTCTCCCATCATCGCGTCAACCTGCGACAGATCATCCACATTGATGACACCGGCCGCGTGCTTAAGGCTGAGAATGCTCATCAGGTAGTCGTAGCGGGCACTGGCCAATTCACTACGCGCATAAAACAGATCGCGTTCGGCATCCAACAGATCAAGCACGGGCGTGGTACCGGCTTCCACGCCCACTTCGCGGGATTCCACCACCCGCTTGCTGGCCTCCAGCGATTTCTCTAACGCGCGCTCACGCGACATTGCCGTCAAAATGCCCTGGTAGCCGCTGCGCACTTCACGACTCAGCTCGCGATTGACTCGCTCAAGCCGCGATTCGCTGGCATTGATCAAGCTTTCACTTTCACGTACTTCTGAAGAGGTGCGTCCGCCGCTATAGACCGGGACGTTGAGGGTCACAGCAATATCCTGTGACTCGACTTCACTACCGCCACCGAAGAGAGATCCCTCGGTCTCCTCGCTCTCGTAATTAATACTGAGATCAAGCGTGGGAAAATGGCCGCCTCGGCTCTCTTTCAGCTCCTGGGATGCAACCTCTGTACTCAGCATGGCAGCTTTCAGGCGAGGGCTACGCTCTCGGGCCAGCTGCTCCCAGGCCTCCAACGCATCAGGATTGGGACGTTCCAGTTCCAGTCCATCCGTGACGGGTTGCAATGTACGGGGACGGTTTCCGGTAATCTCAGCCAAGCTTTCCAGCGCATCACGTAGCTCGTTGGCAACTTCAATCTCGCGCGCATTAACTTGCTGGAAGCGAGCCTCAGCATCGAGAAGCTCAACTTCTCGAACCAAGCCATCGCTGAAACGTGCCCTGATCTCTTCGAGGTTGGTCTGAACCGCCTCCTGCTCTGATTCCAAGTAGGTGAGGGTTTCGTAAAGCGAGAGCGCATCGAAGTAGCGCTCAGCGACGCGTAAGAACATGTCCTGGCGAACAACTTCGAGCTCAGACGCCGCCTGTTTGATTTCTGTTTTGGCTTTGCCGAACGCCGCCCAGCGGGAATAGTCGTAAATCGACTGCTCGATGGAAGCACCGTAACGGGTACTTGGGTATGCGGTACTGCCGCTTTCGTACTCTTCGTTATCGGAACTGACAATATCCTGACTGGTTTCCGTTTGAGACGCCGTTAAGCTGACCTGCGGCAGAAGGGCTGAGCGCGCCTGGTAGTAGCGCTCGTCGGTTGCCTCTTTGCCGTAGAACTCTTCCTGATAGCGAGGATCGTTATCCTTTGCCATCTCGTAGACGTCCAGCAAACCGGCACTCAAAGCTGGCGTGCTGCTCAATCCAAAGACAGCGCCTAAGCAAGCTGGTAGCACTCTGGAACGCTTCCAGTTGAGGATTCTATCGAGCATTGGTTTTTCCCGGTTTTGTCGATTCGATGAATAGCGCGTCGCAACTGATTTTTTACTCATCGTGCATCCCCAGTGTCAGGCCAGATTAGAAAGCACCCCACTCAGATGCTCGATGAAGCCAACATGCGCTTACATGAATTTTTTAGTCAAAACGCTAGCAATAATTACATTTAGAAACAAACAGGAACCAGTCAATTTCATTAGCGTTCTATTAACACGTATCTGATACATAGTGCCGTCAAAAAGAAGCGCTTACTCATACGTTAAGGTGACACGATGTAACACAGTCATTTTTTAACAGTTGGAGGAATATCCTCCAACCGTCAAAGTCAGATTTGAGATACAGAGGCAAATCAGGAGGGAAAAAAGAGACGTAGGGTCAAATGCTCATCAAGCAGAGTGCTGTTTTAGGGGGCCTAGGTTTTAACGACCAAGTTGGCGCAACCAGCGGCTCAGACAAGGCGACGCATCGTTATCATCTTGCATTGCCCACCGCTGTGCGGTATGTCGCACCTCGCCAGGAAGTAGCAGGAAGGTCTTCTTGAAGCGTCTGGAAAAATGCGCCTGGCTAGTGAAGCCATAGTGTTCGGCGATCTCGCCTATGGTGCGGTGCTCGCGAGGATCTTCGAGGCATCGGCGAACACGCGCCATACGGCGATATTGAATATAGCGCACAACACCGCCCTCAATACTGAACAAGCGATATAGATTGGCTCGCGACAGGCCCGCTTTGAGGCACAGCCATTCCGGTGTCAGTTGCGACGACGCCAATGAGTTTTCAATCAGCCGTTTGACACGCTCTCTGACCAGGACATCCAGTTCAGAGCCGACACTTTGCTGAGCTTCAACGTCATGAAACGCGCAGGCCAAAATCATGTTACTGGTGATGTCAGCGATATCGGAGGCCTCACGACACTCGACCTCCGGCAGACGATGCAGTAGTGCTTCCAGATAGTCGGCAAGAAAGGCCCCACGGCTTGGTGATAAAACCCTTCCGTGTGCCGCATTGAGGAAAGCGGGGTGACTATCGAAATGGTAACGCGGCACCATGACATTAATAATGTCGGTATCGTTGGAGCGCGTGTCTATCGGGCGCGCAAGATCAATGATGGAAACACACCCAGGCGATACACGGGTCGCTTCACCGTCAAGGTCGCCCTTATAGCCTCCTGAACGATGCACTTGCACGAGTATGTGGTCGACCCGCTCGGAGGGATGCGCCTGATGAAAGCATTGTGATCGGGTCATAACATTGCCGACCATTATATCGTGCAACTGGTATGCATCGACGCGTGATCGAAAGGATTGGGTATCGCTTTTATTTAATGGTTCGGCATCGAACACCGGTGCAATAATCGATCGCCATGCATCGAAACGATCCTGCGGTTCGATGTAATCGCTATCAAAGCATGTCGATGGTATTCGGTTCCCGAAGCTCATGGGGCAAGGCCGCCTATATTGATTGCAATATCACAGGTTATTTTTCACATCCTATATTGCAAAAAAAGTACTATGCGGTCGTTCATGGAATCAACTGCCTTATTAAACGTTTAAAACAGTACCCAGCGGCTCATTCGGCTTCGAAGGCACTGTCATCGCGACGTGCCCATTGGTTTCAACCCGATAGTCATCGACGTTACGAAAGTGCTCGGTACCCAGCACGCGGCCCCAGCGAGAGAACCACGCCGCTGATAATGCCGACCTCAACACTATAAGGCTGCGTTTGCATGGTCATGCCCTTCTTAAAAACGTAGTGGATAGATTAATCCCAAGCGGCACCGTCTAAGGCATCCAGCGGTATTTTCAGATAGCGCTTACCGTTGGCTTCCGGCTCAGGCAGTCGCCCGCCCCGTGTGTTGACCTGCAGGGCGTGCAGAATCAGCTTGGGCATGGGCAGTTCGCTATCGCGCTTGTGGCGCAGGGCGATGTAATCCGTTTCGCTCATGCTCACTAAGTGCGGGTTACGTTCACACTGCTCGGCGACCGTGCTTTCCCACTGCGGCTGGCGGCCATCAGGCATATAATCGTGACCGGTGAACAGTCGGGTGTTAGCGGGCAGCGCCAGAATTTGCTGAATAGAATGCCACAGCGTCTTGGCATCGCCACCGGGGAAATCCGCCCGGGCAGTGCCGAAGTCTGGCTGGAACAAGGTGTCGTGCACAAAGGCCGTATCGCCAATCACGTAGGTAATAGAAGCCAGCGTATGGCCGGGCGAGTAAAGTACGCGAGCGTTTAGCTCACCAACCTTAAAAGTATCACCTTCGCTAAACAGCGTATCCCACTGTTTTCCATCGGCTGGCATTTCCGGCCAGTGATAAATCTCCTTCCACAGCGCCTGCACTTTAGTGACGTACTGACCAATAGCCGTGGGTGCACCAGTTTTCTCTTTTAAATAGTGTGCTGCAGAAAAGTGATCCGCGTGAGGATGGGTATCGAGAATCCACGCCACCGATAAACCCTCTCTATCTATATAGGCCAGCAACTCATCCGCGCAATGGGTCGCTGTCGCGCCGGACTTCTCGTCGAAATCCAGCACGGGGTCGATAATCGCGCACTGTTGGGTAGCAGGGTCGATCACCACGTACTGGATGCTAAAGGTACGCGGGTCAAAAAAACCGGCGACATCCGGTGTTCCAGCGTGGGTGTGCTTTGAGAGCGCAAAGGTATTCATGCGTTTTCCTCCAAGGACAATATGCTAAATAACGAATAACGATAGCTCATATAGTTATAACACGCGAGCCGTGTGGCATGCATAGAGGAAATTGATGCATGGCGCGGCCTCCGACTAAACGACATTGGCTGACGCGAGTGGACTTCTCTAAGATCAAAACCACCCTTTCTTTTGCGAGCCACTTTTATGAAACCTGAAACCATCGCCCTTCACCATGGCTATACGCCGGATTCACAAAACGCCGTCGCGGTGCCGATCCATCAGACCACCTCGTTTTCCTTTGACAATGCGCAGCACGCAGCAGATCTGTTTGATCTAAAAGTGGAAGGCAATATCTATTCGCGAATCATGAACCCGACCTGCGCCGTGCTGGAGCAACGGGTGGCCGCGCTTGAAGGCGGCATTGCGGGCCTAGCGCTAGCGTCGGGGATGGCGGCGATCACCTACGCCATTCAAACCATCGCCGAAGCGGGCGATAACATTGTTTCCATTAGCGAGCTGTATGGCGGCACTTACAACCTGTTTGCGCACACCCTGCCCCGCCAGGGAGTTCAGGTGCGCTTCGTCGATAAAGACGATATTGCGGGCATTGAAGCGCTGATTGATGAGCGCACTAAAGCAGTGTTCTGCGAAAGCATCGGCAATCCCTCTGGCGGGGTCGTCGACCTGCGTGCACTTGCCGATGCCGCCCACCGTCACGGGGTGCCGGTGATGGTAGATAACACCACCGCCACGCCGTTTTTATGTCGTCCGATTGAGCACGGGGCGGATATTGTCATCCATTCGGCGACCAAGTATATCGGTGGCCATGGCACCACGGTGGGCGGTGTGATTGTGGATTCCGGTAAGTTCCCCTGGGCTGAGCATGCCAGCCGGTTCCCGCTGCTGAACGAGCCGGATGTTTCCTATCACGGCGTTAGCTATACCCGCGATGTGGGCGATGCGGCCTTTATTACCCGTGCCCGCGTGGTGCCGTTGCGAAATATGGGGGCGGCGCTATCTGCCCAGGCGGCCTGGAATCTGCTACAGGGGCTGGAAACGCTATCACTGCGGATTGAACGTATCTGCGCTAACGCGCTGGCGGTGGCGAAGCACCTGGAAGGCCATCCCCAAGTGGCGTGGGTACACTATGCGGGGCTGGAGAATCACCCAGACCATGCACTCACGCAGCGCTATATGGAGAGCCATGCTTCGGGCATTCTTAGCTTTGGTATTAAGGGCGGCCAAGCCGCTGGCGAGCGCTTTTATGATGCGCTGTCGCTCATTCTGCGGTTGGTGAATATCGGCGATGCCAAGAGCTGCTCCTCCATTCCGGCGTCCACCACGCACCGCCAATTGAACGAACATGAGCTAAAAACGGCGGGCGTTACCCCGGATATGGTGCGCCTGTCGATTGGCATCGAGCATATCGACGATTTGCTGGCAGATATCGATCAGGCGCTAGCGACCTCTCAAGCATAGCGGCGCGTACTAGCCCAGCTGGCGGTTAACCGACCAGCTTAAGTGCCAATAACAAAAGCACCAAATAAAAAAACACGGCGCTTTATGTTTATTTGACGTCGCATAAAGACAATAACAACCTTGGCGTAGCGCCATACTGGTGGCCGTTTTCCTGAACCCATGTCAAGGAGCGGCCCATGAACCGCAACGTTATTCTTACCTGCGCCGTCACCGGCGCAGGCGACACAACGGGCAAGAACCCGAATGTCCCAGTCACGCCCGAACAGATCGCCAATGACTGCATAGCAGCAGCGAAAGCCGGTGCCAGCATAGCCCATATCCATGTGCGTGACCCTGAAACAGGCGGCATCAGTCACTCAGTGGAGCACTTCCGTGAAGTCATGACACGCGTGCGTGATTCAGGCGTGGATATCGTGATGAACATTACCGCAGGCGGCGGCGGCGATTGGATCCCTGATGCGCAGGATCCTACCCGAGGCGGCCCGGGGACGGATATGCAAACGCCCGCCGAGCGACACGCGCCCGTCGACGCGTTATTGCCCGAGCTATGCACGCTCGACTGCGGCAGCCTTAACTTTAGCGACATGGTGTATATCAACTCGGCAGATTGGTTACGCGAGCATGCACGGCTGGTTCAAGCGGCAGGCGTCAAACCCGAACTCGAATGCTTTGACCTGGGGCATGTTTGGTTTGCCCGCCAGTTGCAGCAAGAAGGCCTCATTGATGGCGACCCACTCTACCAACTCTGCTTAGGGATACCCTGGGGCGCCGAAGCCGATACCGAATCCATGCTGGCCATGCGCAATAAGTTACCGGAAAACGCGCATTGGGCGGCCTTCGGTATCGGCCGTCAGCAAATGCCCATGGTTGCCCAAGCCGTGCTGTTAGGTGGCCACGCCCGCGTCGGCCTTGAAGACAATCTGTATCTTAAAAAAGGCGTACTAGCGACCAATGGTCAGTTAGTCGAGAAAGCCGCCGCCGTGATCGACAACCTGGGTGCCAGGGTTATGTCTCCCGCCGAGACACGTGCGCACCTATCCCTGCGCGATCCACACACCTTATCGGATCATAAAAGTGCTAAAGGAGGTGATGCATGAGCCGCCAACTTACCGTGATAGGCACCGGCGTCATTGGCAATGGCTGGATTGCTCGCGCCTTGGCACAGGGTTGGGATGTGGTTGCCTTCGACCCAGACCCCAAAGCACCCGCGCGTACCCGCAGCTTTATTGAAAATGCCTGGTCATCCTTACAACAGCTTGGTCTGGCAGACAGCGCCAGCCAAACACGCCTAAGGTTCGTCGATAACATAGAAAAGGCGGTGATCGGTGCTGACTTAATTCAGGAAAACGTACCTGAACGGCTTGAGCTCAAGCGCGAAATGCTTGCAACGCTGGATGCTGCTGCAGAAGCGCACGTCATCATTGGCTCATCCACGTCGGGCTTTAAACCCAGCGACTTACAGAGAGACTGCAAAAACGCACCAGGGCGCGTTATCGTGGCCCACCCCTTCAACCCCGTCTATTTACTGCCGTTAGTCGAGCTCGTCGGCGGCGACGCCACCCGAACAAACCACACTGACATTGCCCAGGTACTCTATAAAGACCTCGCCATGCGCCCCTTGCTGGTGCGTAAAGAGATCGAAGGTCACTTGGCCGATCGCCTGATGGAAGCGCTCTGGCGTGAAGCGTTACATCTAGTCAATGACGGCGTTGCCACCACCGAAGAAATCGATGCCGCCGTGGTGTATGGCTGTGGTCTACGCTGGCCACTGATGGGCACATTTTTAACGTTCCATTTAGCGGGGGGCGAACAAGGGATGCGCCACATGCTGGAACAGTTTGGCCCGGCGCTAAAGCTACCCTGGACCAAACTTGAAGCGCCCGAACTCACCGACGAGCTGATTGACCGCGTGGTCGAGGGATGTGAGCACCAGGCGGCTGGCCGCCCCGTTGCCGAGCTTGACCGGCGCCGCGATGATTTTCTAGTTGAACTACTCGGCTTGGTGCAGAAATATTGGCCTGAAGCAGAAGGCTTAAAGGGACGTATCTAATGATGCTACTGGAAACACACGTCGCGCCTGAATGGGTGGACTATAACGGCCACATGAACGATGCCGAATACGCCAGAGTGTTTTCATTAGCGGTAGATGCCTTAATGGTGCGTCTTGGCCTTGATGACGCTGGCCGACAACAGCACAACTACACGCTGTATACGCTAGAAACGCATCTGTGCTATCGCCAAGAAGTCCACGAAGGCCAGGCATTACGTGTGTCTGTAACGCTGTTAGACCACGATGCTAAGCGCCTACACCCGTTTTTTGAGTTACTCGACCAGCAGGGCCACCTGCTGGCGACGAGTGAACAAATGTTGATGGGTATCGACCAGACCAACGGTCGATCCGGGCCATTTCCAGCGCCGGTGGCAGAGGCCATTTCCACCCTCCCCCAAGCAGCGCCGGATGCCTGGCCAAAGCAAGCTGGCCGCCCCATTGGTATACGCCGCTAGTGGATATCAACGCTTTTATCGCCCGCTTTGAGGCGGGCTTAGCCAGTATCGAAAACATCCCTTTGGCATCAGCACGCACTCGCTATGACCGACTATGCCAAGGGTTTGCACCGCCCACCCCGGCAGGGATGAAGGTCTGTGACGAGAAGCTAGAGAGCGTTACCGTCAGACACTTTATCCCAACGTATACGCTGCCTGGCTACGTGCTGTTCATTCACGGGGGTGGCTTTACGATGGGATCTGTCGAAAGCCATCACGGCATTGCTGCGAGTTTGGCGCAGCAGCTAAAACGGCGCGTTGTCAGCATCAACTATCGCTTGGCACCTGAGGCGAGCTACCGTGGCATGCTGGCGGATTGCCTAAACGTCGCTAACACGATGAAACCGCTCGCGGTGGTAGGCGACAGCGCCGGAGGGCGTTTAGCGATGGATCTAGCGCCGCTACTTAACCATACAGTGCTCTTGGGCTTGATTTACCCACCGGTTAACGGCCTCAACGAGCAGACCCTGGGTGCCGATGCGCCACTGCTTAGCCGCGAAGATGTCATGGCTCTGAGCCCCCTTTGCCCGCAACTCAGCGCACAGCTGTGCACGCCGCCACCAGCAGCGAAAATAGAAGTGCTCGCTGTTGAGTATGATCCGCTAACATTGCCACTTGAGGAAGCCGTTGCCCGCTGGCACGGTAAGGACACTCAGGTAGGTTATCGTTGTGCAAAGACGATGGTTCATGCCGCTTTGCATGCCCACGCACACCTGCCTGAAATGCAAAACGCCTGGCAGGATTTCTGCCAGGCGCTCAATAAACGACTAATGTCGTAAATGCTGATTATTGGTAAGTTGCCCGCACTGCCTCTATAGCTGGCTTGCCATCTTTAGCAGAAACGCCATCCAACCACGTCTCGACAGTGTCCAAGTTCGTGCTAATCCACTCAGACGCTACCTCATCCGCTGGGCGATCATCGTAGCTATAGTTATGCACCCATTCGTTTTGATCCTCAATATCAACGACGTACTGTGAGAGGAAACGGTGCAACTGGGGATCTTCTTCGGCCATATTGGACGGTACGATGGTCCAAACAGTGCTTTCAATCTCGGCGATACCCGCCTCATCAGCGTCTTCCAGATAGGCCATATCAAAGCTGACGTTCATCCAGTGAGGCTCCCAGCCAACAAAGGTGACCCACTCTTCGTTAGCCATTTTCTGTTCTGCCTGCGCTAGCATGGCAGCGGTGGAGCTTTCTCTCAGCGTCCAGTCTCCCAGGCCCACAATATCATTATCAATTGCCGCCAGAATGGCCGTGTTAATCCCGGTGCCCGCCTCGATGCCCTGAATTTCACCATCGAAACGGTCACGATAGGCGTCCAGGTCGGCCACCGACGTTACACCGGCATCGTAAACATACTGAGGTACGGCCAGGCCAGAGTTCGCCCCCTGGATATTGGAGACCAGTTTCTCAACTTTATTATCGGCTACCAGCGGTTCCACCATATCGGTTTGTACCGGATACCAGCCGCCTAAATAAACATCGACATCGTTACGCGTTAAACCTTCAAGAATGACGCTAACCGCCAAATCACGCTGGCGTGTTTCGTAGCCCATCGACTCCATCAACTGCGCCGCCACCTCGGACTTCACGGTTACACCCGGCCAGGGCGGAACGCCAAAACTAACCTCATCAAGTTCAGCGGCGGCAGGCCCAGCGACGGAAAACGCTGCAAGTCCGACGGCGCTAAGTGCGTAAATACCCTTATAACCTTTAATTGCGGTCTTCATTATAGTGTCCTCTTTAGGCGATATACCCAGCTAGTGTGCCTGCTAGGCCGCATTAGAAACGACACCAAGCGACATTGCTTGCGCATAAAGCGACAGTCCTGCCATTCATACGCTAGCCTAGCGCCGCTCTTCCATCGGTGAGTGACCAAAGTTTGCGCGGAACGCCCGGGCAAAGCTAGAGCTAGAGGTAAAGCCGCAGGCCACTCCAACGGCAAGCACGCTCATCTCGGTTTCAGTCAACAACCGTTTGGCGCGATCTAGCCGAAGCTGCTGATACCACTGCTGCGGAGATACCCCCAAGTGCTGCTCAAAAAGGCGCTGCAACTGGCGAGGCGACACCCCGCTTCGCTGGGCAATGTCGGCTAACGCAAGTGGCTCTTCCAAATGCCGCTCCATTAGTGCAACGGCCTCGACTAAACGCCGGTTATGGGTACCTAACCGCTGAGCTAACGACATACGCTGCTGATCACTGCGGCTGCGTAAACGCTCATGGATGAGCTGCTCAGATACATCAACCGCCAGCTTTGTGCCATGCCGCCTAGCGATCACTTCTAAGGCCATGTCCATGGCCGCAGCACCGCCCGCACAGGAAAAACGTCGCTCCCCAAGCTCAAATAACTCATCGGTGGTTTCAATGGTTGGAAAACGCTCACGAAACACCGGCAAGCTCTCCCAGTGCAAGGTGATACGCTCTCCTTTTAACAAATTGGCTGCTGCCAATATAAAACCGCCGGTGTCCAGCCCTCCAAGGGCGCAACCGGCTTGATCAAGGCGATGCAGCCATGCAACGAGTGCTCGGCTTAAATGATCCTCAGGCTCAAAACCACTGCACACAGCGAGCGATGGCAGATCATGACCGTCGCCCATCGACTGATCGACTAATAACGTCATGCCATTGCTTGCCGTGACGGGTTCACCATCGCTACTAAACAGCGTCCACTCGAATAACGTCTGGCCGCTGATGCGATTGGCGATTCGTAACGGTTCCACTGCCGAAAAGAACGCCATCATTGAAAAGCGCGGTAACAATAAAAACCCCACGCGCTCGGGCAGTGAACCAGCGTAGTGCAGGCGCAAGATGCCCCCTTGAGTTCAGTGATTTATGCTGCGGTTGTTAGGGCCTGGCGCATATAAAGAGCCTCCAGGCGCGATTTAAGAAGCCTACGGCCGAAACTTGGATAACAATAAGCTTTGAACCAAAAAACTGCCAAACGAGAAGCTGTGAAAGCATTCTGCTATGTAAATTAATGAAGTCAATAAAAAATGCAAGCCTCAAACCGTACTCAGAGCTATTGGTTTTGAAGTTACGCTTAAGTTTTTATTTAGCAGTTGTTTATTTAGCGACCAAGCGACTCCTAAAAAAGTGACTGGAATATTGGCGATAATTTCGATGCAATAGATAGCCCTGACCAGGCAGATGCTATCTTACCGACGTAAAGCGATGAGACTTTTAGCTTATTAGCTAATTAAATTCGCATTAAAAATGGAATAAATTTTAATTACCACCGCCCTTTCAATAAGATACTCCACTTTGTCATTAACTACTAAGATATTCATTTCAGAACTTATAACCTAATACTATGCGCCTCGGCGGCACGTCCAAAAAACGTGGGCTAGCATAGCTAATTTAGCTTTTTAAATATTACTTAAAAGTTACCAGCGGCCGGTCAAAAACATGCAATAAAAGCAACGCTATTAAACTTTACATTTCTTTTTCAAGCTGTCTGGGGTTGGCCCGGCGCCTGCCGACTCAAGGCGTTCAATATATCTTCCGGCAAATAACACAGGATCAGAGAATACGGTTTTGTGTGCGACAGCGAACAGAGGGGAAGCTTTACATCACATATCCTGAGTTTGCAGATGCAAGGGAACTGCTTATAAACGAAGTTGCCACGCGCGTCGCACGAACTGCGACGCCATCATAACACGAACCTTCTCGCCACATATTAAAGATGAGCCTGGGATATTCATGAGGGAGTGCTGAAAACGAAGATAGCGAATGGTAAACTCCAATAGAATCATACAGTTCCTGCAAGAACACGATTCCAAG
>NZ_FNII01000025.1 GCF_900103865.1 Vreelandella arcis | reverse complement strand
GCTCGGGATAAAGGCCTTTTTCGCGGCAGTAAGCGCCAAGCTCTGCCTCTGACAGGGTGGCGGTTTCGATAACCACGGCGAGCTTGGCGTCAGCTGACCATTCGTTGTCGCTTTGGGTGTAACCCGGCACAGGCACTCCTTTTTCTCGACACTGTTTTAACCAACTATACAGCGTCGCGTCAGAGATGCCTTCTTCCGTTGCGACCGATACCACACTGCGATTGTGGGGTGGCAACAACTTCTTCAGAACGGCTGCTTTACGCTCTACAGAATAACGTGGCACAAGGACTCCATGCCGCTCCCTCTGGATTAGATTTAGGCGATATCGCCAACCGGACAACTAGGCTGACAGAGGGGGGTTCCAACCCTTAAGTGAAGCGTTTCGTTTGATTCACGTATTGAGGCTGATAGTCTGCTCATCTCATCTGCAGAGCTATTGATTTTTGTGAGAGAACGTGTAAGTGATTCGTTTGATAGGAAAGAATATACAATTGCTATTAATGCCAAAAGAAGCGAGGAAAAAGTAAGTGCAAATGCGATGTATTCTTGTAAGCGAGGTATACTTGCCAAATCTCTTGTTAAAAGGACAATTATTATCCCTACAAGAATTGATACAATGTATTTGAAGTGAATCGAAAGATTATTTTTCATTGGTCAACTCTAACTGAAATGTAAAGGATTAAGCCCGGCTGCTCAACCCTTTACGATACACTCAATCGTTAACCATCTTCCACTGTTCCCTAGCCTCAGCCCGTTTTTCATCGATGTACTGCGCCAAATCGATTGCGCTGACCAGCTAAGGACTTTTCTGCGAGTCGCCGGCGCGGTAGGCGGGTACCGGCAGGGCTTGGGCGCCGGCGCGGAATCCGGCCGTGCGGGCGGTGATGCCGAAGAAGCGCGGGGCGACTTCCTCCAGGGGTAACTCGGTGCGGCCGTTGAATTCGGCGAGTAGGCCAAAGTAAGTGTTCATTGTTGCCTCCCTGGGCGCTGCTTCCACTTCATGAAGCGTTGGCGAATGCGGTGGAACGTGGCCGCCGCGGTTGGGTTGTGATCCAGCTCCGCCCGGCTTTTGATCTGGCAGGCGGCGCAGAGCCAGTCGCGGGTGTCCTCGCTGGGACGCTCAATTTCCACCACCAGGCTGGGCGAGTATTGGGGCAGGTATAATGAATATTATGCCCCGAACTTAGAGTGGCCAGGATCTAGGTTTTAGTTTCTACTTTGCCGCTTTCTTACGACCTTTCAGTTTGGTGGGCTTCTTACATGGAAGGTCGTAGTGCGTAGGGCCTGGGGTGTCTAACACCTCTTTTGATATGGTGGGCCACCATTCGATCAGGCGTAAGGCAGTTTCCCATGCCTTAACGTTTTTCCAATCGTTGCCCAGGTTGATCGTCGTAATACCGCAGTTCTCAAATACAAACTTCTCGCGGTTCCCTTTTTGGAAACGGTCTTTTGACACGATCACCCAGCTCTTGTCTGATTGCTTGAGCTGTTCTAGCCATACATCATCCTGCATGCCAGGGCCGCCGTTGACGTCACGAGCATGCATAACGGTGTGATTTTCACTGCAAAGTTTGGCTAAGTGGTTGAGGGCGTTGGCGATGTGATGGCTAATGTTTTCGTCAATGAAGAAGTGCACCCGCCGAAATCCTTTTCTCGAATGTGACGGCGCGCTCTACTTCTTCTTGAGGCACATCATAAGCACGGGCTGCATCTGCCGCGCTGCCTTCTACCTCTGCCGCTTGAGCAAGTGTGGCAGTGGGCATGTGACTGGGCAGCACGATGGGCTTACCGAAGGCAAAGCGGGGGTCGACCACGATGCTTGGGTCTTCAGGATCGGGATGCCAGCGTACAGGATCTCCCTTTGCATCGAACTCAATTCCTGCCCTTAGCGAAGGCACTATTACATCTTCGAATGCGTTTTGGCGCTTAACCAGGTCAATCACGGTTGTTTCGCCACTTTCTTCCAGTGCCTTCAGGAAAACCTTTTGGCCATCTGTGCAAAGCTGCGGATTGATGAGTGGGTAATCGCGCTGAAGCAGTTCGCTTAGTTCATGCAATGCTTCACGGATGACCGATAAGCTCACATTGTGGCTACGGAATTTAGCCACGGCACGGAGTTCGAGCAGATCTTTAAAGCTGAGAGTGTCTTCTGCGCCTAACGCTTGGGGTTCGGGCTCCCAGAGAGGCCCCTTAGACGACCGCGCAGGCATAAGCCAGCGGCGAATCTTCTCCGCTTCGACGCCAATCAGGCGCTCTGCTTGCTTGGGACTGTAAAGCCCAATATTAGTGTATGCGGTCATCGTTTACCCCCCAGCTTGTCGCTAGGCGTATAAAAAAGCTTAACCATTGACGCGATATTGCGGTTTCAATTGGTATCTTTTGGAGTGTTTTACTCTGTTGTACATGGTTATAGTGTGACACTTTGCGTGTACAGCGCAAGCGATATCCGCCACAAACTGTGTCAGTTTGGCGGTTTTCGTAGCCGCATCAGAGCTGGCTATTCTCTTCCTCCTACCCATAACACTGGGCCCTCACCTCACACCTCACTTGCGCCCCAAAGCCCCCATCATTCAGCCAGTGCACTACCTCCGTCGCGAGCCCTTCGGTTTCGTCGATCTCCGGTTTTAACCCTGCGGGGTGAGGTGGGCGTCCCTGCGTGTCAGGGTTAGCTCGAATTCTGTGAAGCAGTTTTGGATGCGTTGCCAGTCAGCAATGGCCGCGATCTGGGCGTCTTCTTTGGGGCGCAGGCAGTGTGCCATTGTTTGGTAGAATCTGAGTCTCGATCACCACCTGGGATGCGCTGCCTGATGATAATCCTCATGTGACCGGCGAGCCCGACAGCACGCTGTTTAACCGCCAACAAGGTTACGAAGTGCTTTATATGCTGAATAGGGTGAGTAATTGATTCGCGATGAGCTGCCAAGCGATACACGCCAACAGTCGGACGTGAAAAAATGACTTGATGCGCGTCTGTGAAGACTCGGTAGTTCTACAAAACGTTTTCCCTGGCCACCGGCTGGGTATCCAGGTAGGGCACGCCGATAATGCGCGGCATCACCCCAGCTTTTGCTTTGCATTCAATAGCTCCTGCAGGCCGGTGCACTGGTTGGTTTCCGTGGTGGTGCCAATCACGTTGGAGGTGCTGGGCGAAGGCCTGCGCAATGTGTCGCAGCTCGGATGTGGTGAAGTCGATTCAACCCCTTTCTTTGCCTTTGACCCTTATCATTTCTCTGACTAGCTACGGACAAAATTAATTGACTAATAATAGTTCGAAGCTTAATTTTTTGTGCTTGCAGAAAACCAAAACTCACGCATGGATGTAAGGGAACCGGATGAAATTGCTAAAATTACTATGGGTGTTCGCGGGATTGGCGCTGTTGCACGGCTGTGCGGCGATACCGGAGTCGCATAAGCTAGTGTATGAACCGCAAGCGGATGTGGCTGCTGTGGAAGGCGCTTCTGAGGTGGCGGTGAGTGTGGTGGTTGCCGATGAGCGTGAAGATCAAAGCCGTATCAGCCATAAAAAATATTCTTATGGCGGCTTTGCCATGGCATCGATTTACAGTGAAGTGCCGGTAGAAGAGGAAATGCAAGCGGCCATTGAACAGGAGCTGGTGTCGAGAGGCTTTGGTATCGACAGTAGTGCGCCAGTAACCGTTCATGGTGACATTATTAAACTGTATTCGAATTTGCACCTGATCGACACGTTTTTTACAGGTAAAACGGTCGCTGACTCGACGTTTCAGGTAGAAGTGGTGTCAGATAATAACGAGGTGTTATTCAGTAGAGAAATTTCGGTCAACCCTGAGCATAAAGGGGTCATGTATATGTCATCTTATAACCTTGCCAGACCTATAGAAATGGCAATTGAAGAGACGCTCGATGAGCTGTTTAACGACCCGCTGTTTATTGAGGCGTTGCTCAATAAAAAAAGCTAAAAAAGCGTAAGGCTGGGCATACACTCCTGTGAGGAGCCTGAGCCTTAAACGTGTTACTGAAGCCCGCCTCTCAGCGGGCTCTTTGCTGGGTGCTTCTTACCAGTTAACGGCTTCCATCCTCTCCCGATCCCCTTATTCAAAGCCGCCACAATCGCGTCATCCCGCTCTCTGTTGTGTTCGTAAATGCTCTCTATTTGAGCCTCCATGATCAGCTCGCGCTCCTGGGGTCAAAACAGGATCTCCTGTTGGGCAGAATAGACGCGGCTTACTAGTGGTCTTTAATGCTGCAACAGCGTTGAGGGTCTCATCATGGAAGAAGCGCAATCTGCTCCTCAATCAGTGGGTTATTTCGCTGTGCTTGGCGTGGGGGAGTGATAAGCTGGAATCTATGGTGGTCGAGGAGCGGATATGCATAAGATGAGAATAAGTTTCAGGCTAGCATTGGTGGGCATCGCGTTTTCCACCATGACGTTACTGGTTGGCTGTAGTGACGCAGAGGAAGCCCCGCGGGATGCGCAGACCAGTGAAGCGGAAGAGGCGGCGTTGCAAGAGGAAGAGGCAAACCGCGAAGCGCAACAAGCCGAAATGATGGAAGAGAGAGAGCCGATAGACGTGCAGATATCGGTCTCGGCATCGATGCGCTCAGACCGTCTCATGATGGTCGAGGGCGAAACCAACCTACCCGATGGCGCGCTGGTGCAAGTGGTGGTTGAGCGAGAAATCAGCAGCGTTCGCTGGCGCGAGCGGGTCAATATACGGCAAGGACAGTTTAGCGCGGGGCCGTTTGGCCCCGGCAGTGGTTTGCCCGATGGTGGCTATAGCGTTAGCGTGGAACTCTCCGAGTCCAGCGTTCAGCCCGACGCCGTGCAGCAGCTCATTGGCCCAAAAGGTGAGTATTTGGCGGGCGCGTTGGTATCTGAGTCCCGCCATGGCCTAGGTCAAATTGCCACCTATACCACACGGTATATGGTAGGCAACGAACCCAGGCGCTCGCGCGATGGCGCAGAGCTACTTCAAACCCCTTAAGCGGCATGCATTAGGCCGATTTCCAATGGCCTAATACTACTGCCTGAATGGCGACATCGTTAGCCGCTTTGCTGAGCTGCGTTAGTTGCAACTGGCCGTCTTTCTCCACCAGATATTGGCCCGCCTTGTGAAATACCTGAGTCGGGCCGAGCAGTAGTAAGTCGCCTGGCTTTGCCGGCGCAAAGTTGGTGTCGGGCCCTGGTGTCACCATCATGCAGGGGGCTTTCCAGTTGGCTTTAAGCGGCAAATGCTCGGGCACGGTAAGCGACGTTGACTGCACCTGCTCCCAAGGGAGTGGGCCTTCATTATTCAGCGTTGGCAGTAAAGGCGCACTGTTACCTTCAAGCAGGGTGGCCAGTGAGCAGTCCAGCGCCTCGGCTAACGCCACTAAACGCTCGTGACCGATTTGCTTGATCGCACCGGATTCCCAATAAGAAATGGTGACATCTGACACGCCAACGTTTCTTGCAAGGGCAGCTTTATTGAGCTTGGCCCGAAGTCGCAGTTGCTTAATACGTGAGCCTAGCGATTCCATTTCGTTTTCCTGTTGAAGTTAGTCTATCGTGCCGATGGCACTGCAAAATTCTCATTGGGTAATGAGACATCAACCCAAATAATAAGTGCGCGCAATATTAATCGATTGTGCATTAACGCGCATCCGTTGGCTGACAACGGTGATTTAACTAAACTGTGACGCTTTCTAGGCGAAGTCGTTCCCTGCGTGATGGTGTTGGTTATTCACGGGGTGCGTATAATATCGCCACGCTTTATTGCCAAAAGGACGTTTTCATGACCGTACGTACCCGTATTGCGCCGTCGCCTACAGGGGATCCCCACGTTGGTACGGCGTATATCGCGCTGTTTAACCTATGTTTTGCGCGTCAGCACGGCGGCCAATTTATTCTTCGTATCGAAGACACCGACCGGGTGCGCTCGACGCCAGAATCCGAGCAAATGATTTTGGATTCGTTGCGTTGGCTGGGACTTGAATGGGATGAAGGCCCCGATGTGGGTGGCCCGCATGGCCCGTATCGGCAAAGTGAGCGGGGCGATATTTACGCGCAACACGCTCAGCAGCTACTCGATGCTGGCCATGCCTTTAAATGCTATCGCACCAGCGAAGAGCTGGATGAACTGCGTGAGTCGCGAAAAGCAGCGGGGCTGCACCTGGCGTTAAAACCGGCTGATCTGGCTCTGGATGAAGCTGAAGTGGCACGTCGCGAGCAGGAAGGCTGGCCGTATGTGGTGCGCATGAACGTGCCAAGCGAAGGTGTATGTATAGTGGGCGACATGCTGCGCGGCAATATTGAAGTGGAATGGGCGCAGGTAGATGCGCAAATTCTGCTTAAATCAGACGGCATGCCCACGTATCACCTTGCCAACGTGGTGGATGACCACTTGATGGGTATTACCCATGTATTGCGCGGTGAAGAGTGGATTAATTCAGCGCCTAAGCACCAGCTGCTTTATGAGTACTTTGGTTGGGACATGCCGCAGCTTTGCCATATGCCGCTGTTGCGCAATCCGGATAAATCGAAGCTTTCCAAGCGTAAGAACCCGACTTCCATCAACTATTATCGTCGGATGGGATTCCTTCCCCAAGCGGTCACCAACTACTTGGGGCGCATGGGTTGGTCAATGCCCGACGAGCGTGAGAAGTTTAGCTTGGCGGAGATGATGGCCGAGTTCGATATTCAGCGGGTGTCGTTGGGTGGGCCGGTCTTCGATCTCGAAAAGCTGACGTGGCTGAACGGTGTGTACATTCGCGAAGACCTAGACGACGATGGCCTGCTGCAGGCGCTGCGCGAGTGGGCGTTTAATGATGACTACGTAAAACAAATCCTGCCGCAAATTCGCCCTCGTATTGAGACACTTGCCCAAGCGACGCCTTTGGCGGGGCACTTCTTTGCCGGGCTGCCGGATCTAAAAGAGCAGGACTTTGATAGCGTCAAGCTTGAAAAAGACGAGTTGGTCAAGCTTCTACAATTCCTCGTCTGGCGTTTTGAAGCGGTTCCCGCCTGGCATAAAGAAGCGTTGCTGGAAGAAGTGAAAGCGTTGGCCGCGCATTTTGATCTCAAAATGAAGGTGTTTCTGGCACCGGTGTTTATCGCGATCACCGGTAGCAGCACCAGCACTTCCGTGATGGATGCGATGGCGATTTTGGGGTCAGACGTTACGCGTGCTCGATTGCGTCATGCGATTGACGTGCTGGGCGGTGTTTCTAAGAAGCAAGCAAAGCGGTTTGAAAAAGAGTTTCGCGAACTCTAAATCGTCGTGGAAAGCGTCAATGACAAGAACGATAATATTTTGACGTTTTCCTGGTTGACGAAGGCGAGGGTAATCAGTAATATACGCCCGTCTTCGCGACAAGTGGGGCCTTAGCTCAGCTGGGAGAGCGCAACACTGGCAGTGTTGAGGTCAGCGGTTCGATCCCGCTAGGCTCCACCAATTTTGACCTCGTCATACCGCGAAGCATATGCAATACGTCCCATTCGTCTAGTGGTCCAGGACACCGCCCTTTCACGGCGGTAACAGGGGTTCGAACCCCCTATGGGACGCCATCAACTATCTGCATGACCCTTCCTTATCTTTACGTTACAAGCTCATCCTATGTGCTTTACGTTGGTTACATTTCCCTGTTTTTCTACCTAAAATTTGTGCCGGAAATACGCTTATTTAGCGTATTTTATACTTGACTTGTCCACTTTTGCGCTTTTGGCCGACAGGTTGTGCACAACCCTCTGATTTTTTGTCCGTAAACCATTGCGCTGAGCTAAGTTGTTTTAAAACAATGACTTACGCTAGGTTAAAAAATGACCAATTTAAGTCTTCCCCACTAATCATGGCGATTGTGGGACGTTTTCTAGTGGTTGTGAACAGGGTTATCCACAGATAGTGTGGAAAACCCTAAGGGCTAAAAAGAGGGATGAAAAGTCAAGCATCTATTGCGCATTTCGCAGACGTTTTAGCGGCGATGAGGAGTCCCAGCGACCGCCGCCCAGGCGTTGCACATCAGCGTAAAATTGATTCACCAGAGAGCGACGCCTTGCTGATGGCAAACAGCTTCGAGCTCTAACGCAAGGCCTGGATGCAGTGGTGTGATCCACCAAAAAACTGCCGTTGCCCATGGCGCGCAATACGCCGTTCTCGCCGTGGTGATCTCTCGGGCCTCGTCGTCATTGCCAACGCATAGCAATATCAAGTTGGCCCCTTCGGTGGTGTTGGAAGGAGTGTCGTGGGCGCTTCGGAAAACGCAAAAGGCCGCCCTGAGGCGGCCTTTTGAGGCTCGTTTCACCGTGCGTAAACGCGACTTACTTAGTAGGGTAGTCGCGCTGGTCGTGGCCAATATACAGCTGGCGCGGGCGACCAATTTTGTAGCTCTCGCTGAGCATTTCGTGCCAGTGAGAAATCCAGCCAATAGTACGCGATACCGCGAAAATCACGGTGAACATATTAGTCGGGATACCCATGGCTTTCAAAATGATGCCTGAATAGAAATCGACGTTCGGGTACAGCTTACGCTCGATGAAATATTCGTCTTCGAGGGCAATCTGCTCAAGGCGCTTAGCGATTTTGAGCTGCGGGTCATCGGCCATGCCGAGCTCTGCGAGTACTTCGTCGCAGGTCTCTTTCATTACCTTGGCGCGCGGGTCAAAGTTACGGTAAACGCGGTGACCAAAGCCCATTAGCTTGAATGGGTCGTCTTTGTCTTTGGCTTTATCAACGAAGCGCTGGATGTTTTCTTCGGAATCTTCACCGATTTCGTCGAGCATGGCCAGGACGGCTTCGTTGGCACCGCCGTGCGCCGGACCCCATAGCGCGGCAATGCCGGCACTAATACAGGCGAACGGGTTGGCCCCGGTTGAGCCTGCCAGGCGAACCGTAGAAGTAGACGCGTTCTGCTCATGATCCGCATGCAGCATAAAGATGCGATCCATCGCTTTGGCGTATACCGGATTGATTTTGTACTCTTCACACGGATTGCTGAACATCATGTAGAGAAAGTTCTCAGCATAGCTCAGTTCATTGCGCGGGTAGTTAAATGGCTGACCGATGTTGTACTTGTACGACATCGCAGCGATTGTCGGCATTTTAGCGATCAAACGGACGGCGCTGATGACGCGGTCTTCTTCTTTGGTGATGTCCATGTGGTCATGGTAGAAAGCGGCTAACCCGCCAACGACGCCACATAAAATCGACATTGGGTGCGCATCACGGCGGAAACCCTTGAAGAAGTTATTGATCTGATCGTGAACCATGGTGTGGTTACGAATGCGCGATTCAAAATCGTCATATTGCTCTTTAGTAGGTAGGTCACCAAAGAGCAGGGTGTAGCTCATTTCAACGAAGTTTGACTCTTTCGCCAGTTGGCCGATGGGGTAGCCGCGATGCAGCAATACGCCCTTGCCACCATCGATATAGGTAATGGCTGACTGGCAGGAAGAGGTGGCCATAAAGCCGGGGTCGTAGGTGAACAGGCCTTCAGCACCTAGTCCGCGTACGTCGATGACGTCTGGGCCAAGTGAGCCGGAGTACATCGGTAGTTCGATCGGCTTGTCTAGACCGTCTACCGTTAATGTTGCTTTCCTGTCAGCCATGCTGGCCTCCTTTCGAGTTCGGTTGGGACGTAAAGTCGGTGTTGCGCATACCGCGCCGGCGAAAAGGCCAGCCCACTATAGAAGCGTGCGTCATTTTGTCAATTAGCCCTACCGCTAGGTATGCTTGTACAGTAGTTATTTCCTTTGTTGTCTGTTGTCTATGCTTGTCGAATCATGTGTGACGTAAGTATGAAAGTAACAATGCGGTCATCTGGATAATCCGTTAACCTGCTTACGAAGATACCAATCTACGACACTATAACGATGCTGCGTTGCAAAATCGACTCACGTAATGAGTATTTTTCTTGCACAATGGTCGAGTAAAACCTTAGTTCGGTTTGTCAGCGAGGCCTAAGCTTCTTATAATCTTCGTCGCGCGACCGGCAGGTAGGTGGTCGTGCCAGACTTGGCAGCGGCCGAGCCCCTTCCAATAACCACTGCCCGCTCGGGCTTTGCCCGACCTGTCGCAGAGTGGGCCAAAAGAGTGTGTATAAAGCCGTGAATAGTAAACGACCCGTAAATTTAGACCTAACGACGATACATTTTCCCCTTCCGGCATTAACGTCGATTGCACACCGCATTACAGGCGTTATTTTGTTTGTTGGCCTCATTTTTGCTTTTTGGGCATTAGGTGAATCGCTGTCGTCTCCGGCAGGCTTTGACGCCGTCAGCAGTGCCTTGGCCAATAACTTCTTCGCCAAATTTGTGGCTTGGGGGCTGTTGTCGGCCCTGGCGTTTCATTTCGTCGCAGGTATTAAACACTTGCTGATGGATGCCAACGTGGGCGTTACCCTCGAGGGCGGTGTGAAAAAAGCGCAAATTACCGTGGTGGTTAGCGCCATTCTGATCATTTTGGCAGGAGTCTGGGTATGGTAACTAACATCACAAGTTTTGGCCGTAGCGGTCTTTCCGATTGGCTAATGCAGCGTGTGTCTGCCGTGGTGCTGGCTGTTTACACGGTATTTATTGTGGCCTACCTGCTATTTAATCCCGACCTGGATTACTATGCTTGGACTGCGCTGTTCGACCAAACCTGGATGCGGATCTTTTCTCTGTTGGCCTTTATTTCTGTGGCGGCGCACGCCTGGATTGGCCTTTGGACCGTGACTACCGACTACCTAAAGTCTACCCGCCTGCGCGTTGGTGCCCAGACCCTCATCATTCTGGCCATTTTCGTCTATCTGGTGTGGGGCATTCAAATTCTGTGGGGAGCTTGATACATGTCTAACCTACGTAGCCTGACCTTTGACGCCATTATCATCGGTGGTGGGGGCTCTGGCCTGCGCGCCGCTTTAGAGCTGGCGAAATCCGGTAAAAAGACAGCCGTGTTGTCAAAAGTGTTCCCAACACGCTCTCACACCGTGTCTGCTCAGGGCGGTATTACCTGTGCGATCGCCTCTGATGACCCGAATGATGACTGGCGCTGGCACATGTACGACACCGTCAAAGGCGGCGACTATATTGCTGACCAGGACGCGGCAGAATACATGTGCTCGGAAGGCCCGAAGGCGGTATTTGAGCTTGAGCACATGGGCCTACCGTTCTCGCGTTTAGATAACGGTCGTATTTATCAACGTCCGTTTGGTGGTCAGTCCAAGAATTTTGGCGAAGGCGGCCAGGCGGCGCGTACCTGTGCGGCGGCGGATCGTACGGGCCACGCACTGCTCCACACGCTGTACCAGAACAACCTGAAGAACAACACCACCTTCCTTAATGAGTGGTATGCGGTTGATTTGGTCAAGAACGCCGAGGGCGACGTGGTTGGCTGTATCGCCATGTGTATCGAAACCGGTGAAGTGGTCCACGTTAAATCGAAAGCCACGGTGCTGGCCACCGGCGGTGCAGGGCGAATTTACGCATCAACAACCAACGCCTTGATCAACACGGGCGACGGTATCGGCATGGCGCTACGCGCCGGCTTCCCGATGCAGGATATGGAAATGTGGCAGTTCCACCCCACCGGTATCTACGGTGCGGGGACACTGGTCACCGAAGGTTGTCGTGGTGAAGGCGGTTACCTGATCAATAAAGACGGCGAGCGCTTCATGGAGCGTTACGCGCCGAATGCCAAAGACTTGGCAGGCCGCGATGTGGTCGCGCGTTCGATGGTCATGGAAATCTTGGAAGGTCGCGGCTGCGGCGAGAAGGGCGACCACGTCTTCTTGAAGCTTGACCACCTGGGTGAAGAAGTACTTGGCAAGCGCTTGCCGGGTATCGTTGAGCTTTCCAAGACGTTTGCTCACATTGATCCTGCCAAAGATCCTATCCCGGTTGTACCGACCTGCCACTACATGATGGGCGGTATTCCGACCAACGTGCATGGTCAGGCGATCATGCAGGACGAGGGCGGCAATGACCAGATTGTGAACGGCTTATTTGCCTGTGGTGAAGCGGCATGTGTATCGGTTCACGGGGCTAACCGCTTGGGTGGTAACTCGCTGCTTGACCTGGTTGTCTTCGGCCGTGCCGCCGGTATGTTTATCGAAAGCGCGCTGAACGAAGGTATCGAGTATCTGGATGCCTCTGAGTCGGATATTGAGTCAGCGATGAAGCGTATTACCCGCTGGAACGACTCTGAAGGCGGTGAGAGCATTCCGGCGCTGAAAGCTGAGCTGCAAGACATTATGCAGACGTCTTTCGGGGTGTTCCGCGAAGAGAAAAACATGCAGGACGGTGTTAAGAAGTTGGCCGAGCTGCGCGGTCGCATTGCCGATGCGCACCTGCCGGATAAGTCTAACGCTTTTAACACCGCACGTGTTGAAGCGCTTGAGTTGGATAACCTGATGGAAGTGGCCGAAGCGACGGCGATCGCGGCCCTTGAGCGTAAAGAAAGCCGTGGTGCCCATTCGCGCTACGACTACCCAGACCGTGATGACGTCAATTGGTTGAAGCACTCGCTGTACTTCCCGGCCACTAAAGAGCTGAAGCAACGCGACGTCAACTTCAAGCCGAAAACCATGGATACGTTCGAGCCTAAGGTTCGTACCTACTAATCTCTGCAACGAGAGGGAGTCACAATGTCCAATCTTCAGGTATCCATATACCGTTACAATCCGGAAACCGACTCCGCACCTTATATGCAGGAGTTTCAGGTCGATACCAAAGGCCGCGATGTAATGGTGCTGGATGTTCTTCATATGATGAAAGAAGAAGACAGCGGGTTGGCGTTTCGACGTAGCTGCCGCGAAGGGGTTTGCGGATCCGACGGCATGAACATGAACGGTAAAAATGGCTTGGCATGTATTACGCCGCTGTCAGACGTTGTGAAGAACAACAAGCTGACGCTGCGTCCGCTGCCTGGCCTGCCGGTTATTCGCGATATGGTCGTCGATATGGGGCTGTTCTATAAGCAGTACGAGCGCATTCAGCCGTACCTGCAGAACGACACGCCCGAGCCTGCCATCGAGCGCCTACAGTCGCCGGAAGAGCGCGATAAGCTGGACGGCCTGTACGAGTGTATCTTGTGCGCATGTTGCTCGACGTCTTGCCCATCGTTCTGGTGGAATCCAGAGAAGTTCGTCGGCCCAGCGGGTTTGCTGCAGTCCTACCGGTTCCTGGCTGATTCACGTGATACGGCTACTAGCGAGCGCTTAAGCAACCTGGAAGATCCATTCTCGGTGTTCCGCTGCCGCGGCATCATGAACTGTGTGGCGGTATGCCCGAAAGGCCTCAACCCCACACGGGCGATTGGTAAAATCCGTGAAATGTTGTTGGCGGATGCCACTTAAAAAATAAGGGATTTCTATGCATAAAAGCGAATACCACTTAAGTTGCGCAACAATGGCACTTAAATCGTGGCGCTTCGCTTGTTATGATAGTGCCTGTCGTGCAGTGCGGCGTTGCGCCGCACCGTATGACCAGTCAAGTTTAAAAGCCGGTGCCGCGCGTACCGGCTTTTGAGCATGAACTGATAAGAAGTTGAAGTAAAAGGGTTTCCGGCCGCAGGTCGGTGCCGCCGGCAAATGTCCCGCCCCGCCGGCAGGGCAATAGCGATGTCGCCGCGTGCACGCGACGATACCGATACCACCCCATCAGTGCAGGGTGACCGAGAGATGCAACAAGGCATAATGGAGTTGATGTGGCGTTCCTCACACGTTAGTGGTGGTAATGCCCACTACGTGGAAGCGCTTTACGAGCAGTACCTCGATGATTCTGAATCTGTCCCTGACGAATGGCGCAGTTATTTTGACCAGTTGCCGCGTCCCGAGGGCAGTGCCACTCACGATGTTCCACTAAGCCCTATTCGTGATCAGTTCTATCAGTTGGGTCGTGAGAATCGCCCTCGGGTAGCCGCCGCTGCTGAAAGTGGCGAAAACAAAAAGCAGGTGAAAGTCCTGCAGCTGATCAACGCTTACCGCTTTCGTGGCCATCAAAAGGCCAATATCGACCCACTTGGGCTGCGTAATCCCACCCCCGTCCCCGATCTCGACCTTTCCTTCCATCAGCTTTCCAAAGCTGACCTGGACAGCGAATTTCAAACCGGTTCGTTCTTTTTAGGTATCGATAAAGCACCGCTGCGTGTCATCGTCGATGCACTGGAACGCACCTATTGCCGCTCCATCGGCTGCGAGATCATGCACATCGTCGATACCGAGGAGAAGCGCTGGCTTCAGCGTCGTTTCGAGTCGGTGCGCAGTGCGCCTGAGTTTAGCGATGGCGTACGCAAGCATGTGCTTGAGCGCTTAACAGCGGCTGAAGGGCTAGAAAACTACCTGGCCTCAAAATACCCGGGTACCAAGCGCTTTGGCTTAGAAGGCGGCGAAGCCTTTGTCCCCATGATGGATGAGTTGATCCAGCGAGCCGGGGGGTATGGCACTAAGGAAGTCGTTATTGGTATGGCCCACCGTGGGCGTCTCAACCTGCTGGTCAATATCCTGGGTAAAAATCCGACAGACTTGATCGATGAGTTCGACGGCAAAAAAGTCATCGAACGCGGTTCGGGCGACGTCAAATATCACCAGGGCTTCAGTTCTAACGTGATGTCGCCCGGCGGTGAAGTACACTTGGCGATGTCGTTCAACCCGTCTCACCTGGAGATTGTCGCGCCCGTTGTTGAAGGGTCGGTGCGGGCGCGTCAGGATCGTCGTAACGACGAAGAGGGCAGCAAAGTGCTGCCGATTAACGTCCACGGCGATGCGGCATTCGCCGGTCAGGGTGTGGTGATGGAGACGTTCCAGATGTCTCAAACCCGCGCCTATAAAACCGGTGGCACGGTCCACATTGTGATTAACAACCAAGTGGGCTTTACCACCTCGCACCCGCTGGATGCGCGTTCGACCGAATACTGCACGGACATCGCCAAGATGGTGCAGGCGCCGATCTTCCACGTTAACGGCGACGATGCGGACGCTGTGCTTCACGCGACCCAAGTGGCGCTCGATTACCGCCAGGAATTCAAGAAGGACGTGGTGATTGACCTGGTGTGTTACCGCCGCCGGGGGCATAACGAAGCCGATGAACCATCCGGCACCCAGCCGATGATGTACTCGAAGATCAAAGATCATCCTTCCTCGCGCTCGCTGTATGCCAAGCGCCTGGTAGATCAAGGTGTCCTCTCTGAAGAAGATGCCAAGGCGATGATCGAAACCTACCGCGACGATCTGGTGGCCGGGAACCACGTCGCCAACGCGTTGGTGCAAGAGCCGAATACATCGCTGTTTGTTGATTGGACGCCTTACCTGGGCCACGAATGGACAGGCAATGCCGATACCACCTTCGACATGAAGCGTCTGCAGCAACTGGCGGCGAAAATGTGTGAGGTGCCTGACGGGATCGACGTACAGCGACAAGTGGCCAAGATCTATGAAGATCGCCGCAAAATGCAGGCCGGTGGCATGGGGCTTAACTGGGGCTTCGCGGAAACGCTCGCTTACGCCACACTGCTTGATCAAGGCCACCCGATTCGCATTACCGGTCAGGATGTGGGGCGTGGCACTTTCTCCCACCGCCATGCGGTAGTACATAACCAGAAAGACGGCTCGACCTATGTGCCGCTGCAGAACATGTCCGACGGCCAGCCTCGCTTCACCATTCACGACTCCATTCTGTCTGAAGAGGCGGTGTTGGCGTTTGAGTACGGCTATTCCACGACAGCCCCTAGCGGCTTGGTGGTTTGGGAAGCCCAGTTCGGCGACTTCTTCAACGGCGCGCAGGTGGTTGTGGATCAGTTCATTTCCTCCGGTGAAACCAAGTGGGGTCGTTTGTGTGGCTTAACCATGCTGCTGCCCCACGGCTACGAAGGCCAGGGCCCGGAGCACTCATCCGCGCGACTTGAGCGCTTCTTGCAGATGTGTGCTGAACACAACATGCAGGTATGTGTGCCGACCACCCCCGCACAGATTTACCATTTGCTGCGCCGTCAGGTGATTCGTCCGCTGCGCAAGCCATTGGTGATCATGTCGCCTAAATCGCTGCTGCGTCATAAAGAAGCGGTTTCAAGCCTTGAAGACCTCGCCCATGGCAAGTTCCACATGGTGTTGTCGGATCAGTCTGATCTAGCGGCTGAGAAGGTAACGCGCGCAATCCTCTGTGCTGGCAAGGTCTACTATGATCTAGCCGCTTGGCGAGCTGAAAACGAGCGTCACGACACGGCCATCCTGCGCCTTGAACAGCTGTACCCCTTCCCCAAAGAAGAGCTTCTCGAAGCCCTTCAGGCATACACCCAGTTGGAAGATATCGTCTGGTGCCAGGAAGAGCCGTTGAACCAAGGCGCATGGTATTCCAGTCAGCATCATATGCGCACCGTGGCCGATATGCTGAAAGATGGCCTTGGACGTGAGTTGAAATTCGCCGGACGCCCTGCCTCTGCCGCACCGGCAGCGGGCTATATGTCCGTCCATACTGAACAGCAGCGCCAGCTGGTGGAAGACGCGTTTAATTTATAAGCGCCCACCGGATTTAGAGAACACAAAAGGGAAACGACATGGCTACCGAGATCAAAGCGCCAACCTTTCCGGAATCCGTTGCCGAAGGCTCTGTTGCCGCATGGCATAAAAAGCCGGGTGATAGCGTTGAGCGTGACGAGCTAATTGTTGAAATTGAGACCGACAAAGTGGTGCTTGAAGTCGTCGCACCGGAAGCGGGTACCCTGACCGACGTGATGGCCGAAGAAGGCGATACCGTCGAGTCAGAGCAGGTACTAGGCAAAATCGGCGAGGCCAGCGCGTCTGGCAGCAAAAAAGAAGAGAAATCTTCTGGCGATAACAGCGCTGAGAAGTCCGTAGAGAAATCCGACGATAAGAAAGAAGAGAAAAAAGCTAGCGGTGGCGGCAAGCAGCACGATGTAAAAGCCCCCAGCTTCCCTGAGTCGATTCAGGAAGGCACGGTGGCGACATGGCACAAAAAGGTTGGCGAAGCGGTCAAGCGCGATGAAGTGCTGGCCGACATCGAAACCGATAAAGTCGTGCTGGAAGTGGTCGCACCCGCTGACGGCGCCCTGGCCGAAATCAAGGCCGAAGAGGGTAGCCAAGTCGAGTCAGAAGCTATTCTGGCGACCTTTACCGAAGGCGCTGGCGGCGAGAGCGGTGGCGACAGCAGCGCTGATGACGCCAAGCAGGCCAAGGCTGAGAGCAGCAGCGACGACAGCGCTGATGAGAAAGTTGGCGATAAGATCCTTGCCCCGGCCGCGCGCAAAATGGTCGCTGAGCACGACCTGGACGTTGCCAAGATTGAGGGCACTGGCAAAGGTGGCCGCATCTTGAAAGAAGATGTTCAGAAAGCGGTCAAAGACGGTTCCGCCAAGAAAGCAGCGAAATCAGCTGCACCGGCGAAAGCAGCCGCTGCACCGGCTGCCGAGGGTGAGCGCATCGAGAAGCGTGTGCCCATGAGCCGTCTGCGTCAAACCATCGCCAAGCGGTTGGTTCAGGCGCAGCAAACCGCCGCGATGCTGACCACGTATAATGAAGTGGACATGACCGCCGTCATGGAGCTTCGCGCACAGTACAAAGAGACTTTCCTGAAAGCCCACGATACCAAGCTCGGCTTTATGGGTTTCTTCGTCAAGGCGGCTTCAGAGGCGCTCAAGCGCTTCCCGGACGTCAACGCCTCCATTGACGGTACTGACATTGTGTACCACGGCTACCAAGATATCGGTGTTGCGGTCTCCACTCCGCGCGGCCTGGTGGTACCGGTGCTGCGCGATACCGATAGCATGAAAATTGCCGACGTTGAGAAGACGATTGTCGATTTCGGCAAGCGTGCGCGCGACGGTAAGCTGGGTATCGATGAAATGCAGGGCGGTACCTTTACGATCACCAATGGTGGTATTTTCGGCTCGCTAATGTCGACCCCGATCATTAACCCGCCGCAAACGGCTATTCTGGGCATGCATAAAATCCAGGAGCGCCCCATGGCGGTCAACGGGAAGGTCGAGATTCGCCCCATGATGTACCTGGCGGTGTCATACGACCACCGTATGATCGACGGCAAAGACGCGGTGCAATTCCTAGTGACAATGAAAGAGCTGCTGGAAGATCCCGCACGCCTGTTGCTGGACGTGTAAGGGTCATCACGACCTACCACGCACTCACGTTCAATCGCACTCTGCCTTCTACCCCATAAGGGAGAAGGCACCCAAGCTAAAGGAGCCAACATGGCTGACAAGTTTGATGTGATCGTTATCGGTGCCGGTCCTGGCGGTTATGTTGCCGCCATCCGTGCTGCACAGATGGGCCTGAAAGCGGCATGTGTTGAAAAATGGATTGGTAAAGAAGGCAATGTTGTCCACGGTGGCACTTGCTTGAACGTTGGCTGTATCCCGTCAAAAGCATTGCTTGAAGCGTCGCATAAGTTCGTTGAAGCGAAGCACGATTTCGGCGATCTGGGTATTGAAGCCAACGACGTTACCATGGACGTCAAAAAGATGATGGCTCGCAAGGACAAGATCGTTAAGAACTTGACCGGCGGCATCTCGGGGCTATTCAAGGCCAACGGTGTTACGGCTATTGAAGGTACCGGTAAAGTCGTTTCGAGTAAGCAAGTCGAAGTGACCGATGCTGACGGCAATGCAACTACGTACGACGCCGATAATATCGTCATCGCGGCAGGTTCTGTGCCGGTGGAAATTCCGCCGACACCCCTGGTGGATGGCCTGGTTGTCGATTCTACCGGTGCCCTTGAGTTCCAAGAAACGCCGAAACGCCTTGGCGTGATTGGTGCCGGGATTATCGGTTTGGAGTTGGGCAGTGTATGGAACCGCCTTGGCTCCGAAGTAACTGTACTCGAAGCCATGGACTCCTTCCTGCCCATGGTTGACGGCGCCATCGGCAAAGAAACACACAAACTGCTTAAAAAGCAGGGTCTGGACATCAAGCTGGGTGCACGCGTTACCGGGTCTGACGTTAAAGGCGAAGAAGTTGTCGTTAAGTACACCGACGCCAACGGCGAGCAGGAAATGACCTTCGACAAGCTGATTGTTTGTGTGGGTCGTCGTCCTTATACCAAGGGTGTGATTGACGATGGTGTTAGCGTTGAACTCGACGAGCGCGGCTTTATCTTCGTTGACGATCAGTGCCGCACCAACGTGCCGGGCGTTTACGCCATTGGCGATTGTGTTCGCGGCCCGATGCTGGCCCACAAAGCCTCTGAAGAAGGCATTATGGTGGCGGATATCATCGCCGGTCATAAAGCTGAGATGAACTACGACGCCATTCCCAACGTCATCTACACCTTCCCAGAGGTCGCATGGGTGGGTATGACCGAGGAAGAAGCCAAAGCTAAAGGCATTGACGTTAAAACCGGTAGCTTCCCGTTTGCGGCAAGCGGTCGAGCGATGGCGAATAACGCCACCGAGGGCAGCGCCAAAGTGATTGCTGATGCTGAAACCGACCGTATTCTAGGCATGCACATTGTAGGGCAGCACGCCGGTGAGATGATCGCCCAAGGCGTGATTGCTATGGAATTCGGCTCTAGCGCCGAAGACCTAGCGCTGACCTGCTACGCGCACCCGACCATGTCGGAAGCGGTGCATGAAGCGGCGCTTGCGGTAGAGGGCCATGCGATTCATATGGCGAACCGCAAGAAACGTAAGTAATCCAGCCAGTAACAACGAAGCGCCACCGACAGGTGGCGCAACACTTTCGGCCTTGGCACTAGCTAAAGGCACGAAAGCACGGGGATGATCAGCGCCTTACGGGCTGATCATCATTCGAGTCACATGCAACCAATGGCATGAATCGATGAACCTTCACGAGTATCAAGGCAAACAGCTGTTTGCTGATTATGGTCTGCCAGTGTCCAAAAGTTTTGCAGTGGACACTCCCGAAGAAGCAGCAGAAGCATGCAAAAAGATCGGCGGCGACATGTGGGTGGTAAAAGCCCAGGTGCACGCCGGTGGTCGTGGTAAAGCAGGCGGCGTTAAGCTGATTAAAGATCCTGCCGATGCCAAAGCCTTCGCCGAGCAGTGGCTGGGTAAAAACCTGGTGACTTTCCAGACCGATGAACACGGTCAGCCGGTCTCCAAGATTCTGGTTGAGACCTGCACCGATATCGCCGATGAGCTTTATCTGGGTGCGGTTGTCGACCGTACTACCCGCCGTGTGGTCTTTATGGCCTCTACCGAAGGCGGTGTTGAAATCGAGAAAGTGGCAGAAGAAACGCCTGAAAAGATTCTCAAAGCCGAGATCGACCCGCTAGTCGGCGCACAGCCGTACCAAGCGCGTGAGCTGGCATTTAAATTAGGCCTTTCAGGCGACCAGATTAAGCAGTTCACCAAAATTTTCTTGGGTCTGTCCAAGCTGTTCCACGAAAAAGACTTGGCGCTGCTCGAAATTAACCCGCTGGTCGTGACCGACGAAGGCAACCTACACTGCCTCGACGCCAAACTGGGGCTGGACAGCAACGCACTGTACCGCCACCCGGATCTCCAGGCCATGCGTGACCCGTCTCAAGAAGACGAGCGCGAAGCGGATGCGGCCAAGTGGGAGCTTAACTATGTAGCGCTTGATGGCAACATCGGCTGCATGGTGAACGGCGCAGGTTTGGCCATGGGCACCATGGATATCGTCAACCTGAATGGCGGCAAGCCGGCTAACTTCCTCGACGTTGGCGGCGGTGCTACCAAAGAACGCGTTGCAGAAGCGTTCAAGATCATTCTGTCTGACGATAACGTCAAAGCCGTATTGGTTAACATCTTCGGCGGTATTGTACGTTGCGACATGATTGCGGAAGGTATCATCGGTGCCGTTGAGCAAGTCGGTGTTAACGTACCGGTTGTCGTACGTCTGGAAGGGAACAACGCCGAGCTAGGCACGGAAAAACTCGCGTCTAGCGGTCTGAACATCATCGCGGCTACCAGTCTGACCGACGCGGCTCAGCAGGTCGTTAAAGCGGCGGAGGGCAAGTAATGAGCATCCTGATCGACAAGAACACCAAGGTCATCTGCCAAGGGTTTACCGGTGGCCAGGGTACGTTCCACTCCGAGCAGGCGATTGCCTACGGTACGCAAATGGTCGGTGGTGTGACGCCGGGTAAAGGCGGCCAAGAGCACCTCGGTTTGCCCGTTTTCAACACCGTTAAAGAAGCGGTCGAGAAAACCGGCGCCGAAGCCAGCGTGATCTACGTACCGGCACCGTTCTGTAAAGACTCGATCCTTGAAGCCGCTAACGCGGGTATCAAGCTGATCGTGTGCATTACCGAAGGTATCGCCACTCTCGATATGCTTCAAGCTAAAGTGAAGTGCGACGAGCTAGGCGTCCGCCTGATCGGCCCGAACTGCCCAGGTGTTATCACCCCAGGCGAATGTAAAATCGGCATCATGCCGGGTCACATTCACCAGCCGGGCCGCGTAGGTATCGTATCGCGTTCTGGTACTTTGACCTATGAAGCCGTTAAGCAGACGACTGATCACGGTTTCGGTCAGTCCACCTGTGTTGGCATCGGCGGCGACCCGATCCCGGGTTCCAATTTCATCGACATCCTTGAGATGTTCGAGAAAGACCCGAAAACCGAAGCGATCGTGATGATCGGTGAAATCGGTGGCACCGCCGAAGAAGAAGCAGCGGCGTACATCAAAGCCAACGTTTCTAAGCCGGTGGTATCCTACATTGCCGGTGTAACCGCACCTCCTGGCAAGCGTATGGGCCACGCGGGCGCGATCATCTCTGGCGGTAAAGGCACGGCTGACGATAAGTTCTCCGCGCTTGAAGGCGCCGGTGTCAAAACCGTGCGTTCGCTCGCCGAAATCGGTGATGCACTGAAAGAAGTGACCGGCTGGTAAGCGTTACCTGCTAAACCGCTTCTGTAGCGTAAAGAGCATCCTTCGGGGTGCTCTTTTTTTTTACGCAGTTGGGCGACCCTAGGAATTGCGTTTAAACAACCGAACCCCATAGCGCAAGAAAAATGGCGCTCCGGCGGCTAAATAGAGATGGTAGCTGACCAGCCGCCATATCAGCACGGCAGCGGCGGCTTGTTCAGCGGCCATTAACGGCAGCAGCAAAGAACCCACCCCGACCTCAGCGGCGCCGGCACCGCCAGGCAAAAAGCTTAACTGGCTGGCGGCCATGGCTAGCATTTGGGTCAAGAACGTCCATACCCAATCGACATCGCCGCCTACGCCGAGCACGGCCAAATACAGCAGGCTGTAACGCATCAACCAGTGCAAGGTGGTCAGCATGAGCATCGCAAGCAGAGTGGTGCGCGGAAGCGACAGCGTTACCTTTAACGCTTGGCGAAAACCCAGGAAGCCACGGGCAAGCCGTCGACGACGGTTGCGGCTTAGCCAATTAAGCCTGAAGCGGCGAACCCGCAATAAGCGGGGCAGGTGATAGACCAGCAGGCAAACCAGCAAAGCGATCAGTGCCAAGCCAGCCAGTGCCGATTGCACCAGCGCCTGATGCGGCCAGTTGACCTCGTTGATCAGCGAAAACAGTACCAGCCCGCCGAGCATGCTAAGAAAGAACAGCATGTCGCAGCCCTGGTCAATCAGGAAGACAGCGCTGCCTTTGGACGGTGGAAAACCGCGCTGTGCCAATAGCAACAGCAGCGTGGCAGGTCCCCCGCTGCCGCCAGGCGTGGCGCACAGAGCAAATTTAGACGCCAACTCAATGCCCAATGCACCTCGCTGGCCAAGCGTTCCTGCCCGGCCCCCTAACATCAAACGCAGCCGTGCGGCGTTCAAATTCCAACACACAAACGCGAGCGCTAACATGAGCATTAGTACGCCAAGCGGGAACTGTCTGACGCGCTGCCAGGCATCACTGCCGCCGATCCATGCGGTTAGCAGCAATGGCAATCCCAATGCCAGCGCAATCATCGCACCGTGCAGCGGCCGCCAACGCAGCCAGCTTTTGGGCTTAGCGATGCTGAGGGAGCGCATAGGGCAAGCTGTCATCGCGTAAGGTGCCATAGTGAGCCAGTAAGGCGTGCATCACGCTATCCCAGTTGAAATGGCGCTCCACATAACGTCGCGCATAATGGCCACTGGCTGCGACGTCGTTGCTGAATAATGCCGTACAGGCTTCGGCCATGGCCGATGGGTCGAGGGGACAGCATAAAATACCGGCGCCAAGCGGTACATTCTCGGCAAGCGCACCGGCCCTGGCACCAATCACCGGCGTACCACAGGCCATGGCCTCCTGGGCGATCAACCCAAAGGTTTCCCGTGTGCCCGCATGCAGCAAGGCATCGCTACTGGCTAAGGCTGTGGCGACTTCATGCGCGCCACAGCAGCGGTCGACCACGGTGACATTCGTGGGTACCTGATGCGGCATGCCTGGCCCCATCAACAACAAATGATAATCGCTGCCTAGCTGGCGAATTGTTGAAAGCAGCACATCGATATTTTTCTCGCGGGAGTTGCGCCCGACAAAGATCAGCAGCTTTTTATCGCTGGGCAATCCCATTGCTTGGCGGAAGGCGGGATCACGCTGCTGAGGGTTAAATAGATTTAAATCGACGCCTAATGGCTGTACGCGAACGTTATCAACCCCCCAGTCCTGTAGCCGATTAGCCATTGCCTGACAGGGTGCCAACACGCTATCGAACTGGCGATATAGCTTTGTGACGTAACGAATCAAACGCTGACGAACGTAACCCCCAAAGCGATCACCCATCAGGCGTGGCAAATCCGAGTGATAAAAGCCAACTACCGGAACGCCAAGCCTTTGCCCTGCCTCAAGCGCCGCCCAGGCGGTCACATAGGGGTCGCCTGCTTCAATGATATCCGGGTGGAGCCTGAGTAGTGCATCACGCCACGGGGCGGCGCGCAATGGAAAGCGATAGCCTTGCCCTAAGGGTAAGTGCAATGCCGGTAAAGTATGTAGGTCACCTAGACTGTCTCGTTCCGCTCCCGGCACCAGCAGGCTGGTACGCAAGTCAGGGTAGTGTGAAAAGACGCGATGCTTGGCCTGCAAATAGGTACGTACGCCACCACTGGCGGGGGCGTGAAACATGGTTACATCAGCGATGTGCAAGGTAACCTCCGAGCCACATGAATGTCATAAGGATACCTTAAACAACAAATAAGTCAGTTCGACGACAGTGAGCAGTTGGTCATCGGTTGGGCTGTTGGTAGTGCACTTTCGCTTGTGATGTTACTTGAATAGGATTACGATAACATCCATATAGATGGTTTATGGAATCCATTGGGATGTTTTAGATGAGCAGTAAGATATTCTGCCATTAGGGCAACGGGGCATTACACATGAGCGTGCATGAACTGCGCCGCAAGGGCGGCGACTCTAGCGAGAA
This sequence comes from Vreelandella arcis, assembly GCF_900103865.1. GTDB lineage: Bacteria > Pseudomonadota > Gammaproteobacteria > Pseudomonadales > Halomonadaceae > Vreelandella > Vreelandella arcis. The sequence continues at coordinate 2,961 of NZ_FNII01000025.1, read as the reverse complement.
GATCACCATCAATCTTGGCGTCGTGGATCTGGGGCAGATCGATCTGCTGGTTCAGGAAGGGTTTTACTCCAATCGAACCGATCTGATTCGTACGGCCATCCGTAACCAGTTGGCGACCCATGCTGATGTCGTCAAAGAGACCGTGACCCGCAAGGCGTTCGTGCTGGGGCTTGAACATTATCGTCGCGTAGACCTGGAAGCCCTGCAGTCGGCGGGCGAGATGTTGCAGATTCAAGTCCTGGGTATGGCCAGCATTGCCGATGACGTATCACCGGAGCTTGCCCGCGCCACCATCGAGTCGGTGGTGGTGCTGGGCGCTCTAAATGCCAGCGCGGCGGTCAAGGCCGCCCTGGCGGATCGAATCCACTGACTCCCACACTACTGAATAGGTACATTGACTATGCTTGATGCCACCATGTCGAAGCGAATGGAAGAAGCGACGCGACTCACGCGCGCCGGAAAGCTGCAAGAGGCTATGGCCCTCATCCAAGGCGCCGTGCCTGAAACGAAGGATGAGGAAACGTCGACACAACCTTCCTGGGAAGGCAACACCTTTGAGGGCACTTGCCGGGTCGTCGACGAAGACGTCACGGCGTCTTCTGAATCAGCATCAAGCCGGAGAACTGGTAGAAAGGCGAGAGATGAATCCGCGTCGTCATCTTCGGCGTTTGACCAAGCACGCCAGTCGTCCCCTGGGGCATTTTCGATCGGCGATATCGAACTGCCTGCGGCATTACGTGATAAATGGCTTAAGTTTCGTGGCGCTGTAAAGCAGCCTGAGCAAGCGTGTGGTACCACCGAGGAGCCACGGCCCGGCGCCTTTACTGCCGGTCGCTTTAGCAACCCGGTCGGCACTCGCGATTACAAGCTGTATCTCCCTCGTGGCTATCACGGGCAGCCAATCCCGCTGGTGGTCATGCTGCATGGCTGCACGCAGAACCCTGATGACTTCGCTGCTGGAACCGACATGAACCGGCTGGCCGAAGAGCAGCAATTTTGCGTGCTTTATCCGGCCCAGCCGACGACCGCTAACACTTCAAAGTGCTGGAATTGGTTCAAGGCCGAAGACCAGCAGCGCGAGGGCGGTGAGCCGGCGATTATTGCGGGCATGACCCGCCAGGTGATCGATACGCATGGGCTCGATGCTTCTCAGGTCTATGTCGCAGGGCTTTCGGCAGGCGCGGCCATGGCAACCACCTTGGCGATGACCTATCCGGATCTCTTTGTGGCAGTGGGCGTGCACTCTGGGTTGCCCCATGGCGTCGCTAAGAGTCTCCCTGATGCGTTGGGCGCGATGCAGGGCGGCACCGGGCCCCTTGGGGGCGCGGCGCAACGAACTACATGGGCGTCAGAAGTGCCGGCGATTATCTTTCATGGTGATCGCGACACCACCGTGCACCCCAGTAATGCAGATCGCGTTGCTGCTCAGTACACTGCCTTGCGCCAAGCGGGCGGCGCAGCAACGCCCAGCGCGGAGGATGCCAGCGTCACGGTGGAGCAGGGGCAGGTGGCCAATGGATATTCTTATACGCGAACCACGCATCACGATGCAGCCGGCGAGCCACGCTTGGAGCAATGGCGAGTAAACGGAGCGGGGCACGCCTGGTCGGGAGGCAATGCGAAGGGAAGCTACACCGACCCCAAAGGCCCCGATGCGACAAAGGAAATGCTGCGCTTCTTCATGCAACATCGGCAGGCTTGATGAAAGCCCGCTGTGAATTCATAGATAAAAATAAAAGTACCTTGAGCTAGTCGGTGTAATCAGAGGTTCCTTAGTGAAAGTTAATATAAGGTTAGAGCTAAAGTTTATATTCTGGATGCCGATAGCCATGGCTCTTACTTACTCATTAGGAAGTTTCTATGCTTTCACGGTTCAAGATCGGCACGCGTCTAGCATTAGCTTTTGGCTTGGTCTCGCTATTTCTTTTGGGCACTTTAATAGCAGGGCTGGTGGGTATTACGGCTACTAGAGATACGGCCCAAAAAACCTTGGACATGGATGTAGCGCTAGCAAGTAACGCTGTGGAAATTCAGCGCCTGGCATTGCTGGCGCGGCGTTTTGAAAAGGATACCTTTATCAATATCGCCAGTCGCGATCGTGTGGTTGACTACCAACAACGCTGGGTGGCGACAGTCAACGAAATTGAGTCCGCCTTTCAAATGGGAAGCCAAATTGCGGATAAAGATAGCCTCTATGCGCTGTACCAACAGGCACAAAGCGCTCTAGATGGTTACGAAGAGGGTTTCCTGGAGGTCTATCGTCAAATCGAGAGGGGCAGTATTACCGAAACTTCCCAAGCAAACCGTGCCTTCGGTGAGCACAAAGAAAGTATCTATCGGCTTGAGGAACTGGCTGATGAAATTAGCGTTGTGGCTGATTCGGGAGTAAATGCTGCCAATGAGGCGATGGAGTCTGAATATCGTATGGTTCTTTGGCAGCTATGTATCTTCGCGGGAGTGGCATTATTAATAGCGGCGGTGCTGGCAGTTGCCATTACGCGTAGTATTGTGCTGCCCTTGCGGCGAGCCGTTGAGGTCGCCCAGCGCGTGGCGGAGGGAGATCTGCGTCACAACATCGTCGCCACCGGACGTGATGAAACGACACAGCTATTGGTCTCCATGGCTGAAATGAGTAGATACCGTCTCTCGATACCAACTGCAAGGGGCTTTATGTCCCTTGCGGCCGATATTCGCTTTGTGACTTCAACACCCCGAAAGCGATATGTACCAATTTGCGCATAGCCGCCCCCAGCGCCGACAACGTTGGCTTGCCACGGGCTTTGAGTCGTGCAAATTGCTCGCTGACGTCAGGATTACAGCGGGTCGATACGACGGCGGCCATATAAAGTTTCCGGCGGATACTGGGCGCCCCTGCCTTGGAAAGATGGGATCGCAGCTTCACCGATGTACCTGACTCTTTCAGTATCGGCACGAGGCCCAGAAAGGCTGCTGCCTGTCGAG
>NZ_FNII01000012.1 GCF_900103865.1 Vreelandella arcis | reverse complement strand
CCTCCTGAAGGGCCCAGCGAGACCAGCTGGTTGATAGGCACGGTGTGGAAGCGCTGCAAGGCGTTGAGCTAACGTGTACTAATGGCCCGTGAGGCTTGACCCTATAACACCCAAGGGGTCTGGTCGTGATGATAACGAAACAAACCGGATACGCGCACTGAGCCGACTGTTTAAGACACAGGGCTTGGTAAGAGACGCACACAAAACACAGCATGATATCCATTTAAAGTTACGCCTGACGACCATAGCGAGCGTGAACCACCTGATCCCTTGCCGAACTCAGCAGTGAAACCGCTTAGCGCCGATGGTAGTGTGGGGTCTCCCCATGCGAGAGTAGGTCATCGTCAGGCACCTATACCAAAAATCCCCCAGGGCTTATGCCTTGGGGGATTTTTTTGCGTGGAAGAAAAACAAGGGGGCTTTCCATGCCCCACTTTTTTGGGAAGCAGCAGGGTTGGGCGATAGGGATGTTATGATGGAGCCTAGTTAAGCCGGATATCTTTTCAGGCATATTTAAACGGTTGGATAGGAAGGTCTAAGTGACAGAGATAGTCCCCACGTCGTGGTTAGTTTACTGTCGCCCGGGTTTTGAAAATGATGCGCTCGCGGAGATGCAGCATCATGCGAAACAACTGGGTGTGCCCTGTGAGTCATCGTTGGGTGAGGGTTGGGTGACACTGATGCGCTTGGATGGAGAGCCCATTAACGACCTGCATCGCCAGGCAGCCTTTCATAAACTTATTTTTGCGAGACAGAGCCTTGCTGCACTCCCGGCGCTCACACTGTCACGAGACGACCGTGTGTCGGCCATTATTAAACAGATAAAGGCCAGCGGGTGGAGCTTTGAAGATATCTGGCATGAAACACCGGATACCAACGATGGAAAAGCCCTGGCAGGATTGATTAAAGCGCTCACAAAGCCATTGCAAAATACGCTGAAAAAACGCGGCGCGCTTAGGCGCAAAGCAGGTGCGCGGCGGCTGCACATTTTCTGGACAGATGGTGATAAAGTCCAGCTAGGAATGAGTTTTCCAGATAATAGAAGTGAACTGGTGAACGGTATTCGGCGTCTTCGTTCTCCTTCGCGTGCGCCTAGCCGCTCAACGCTTAAACTAGAAGAGGCGTGGCACGAGTTTATACCTCGTGATCAGTGGGACGAACGCCTAGCGGATACAATGCAAGCGGCCGATTTGGGGGCGGCGCCGGGTGGCTGGACATGGCAACTCGTTCAGCGGGGCATGTACGTTTATGCAATCGACAACGGCCCTATGGATTCAGAGTTGATGCGAACGGGGCAAATTGATCACTTAAAAGAAGATGGCTTTATTTGGGAGCCGCCTCAGCGCTTGGACTGGCTGGTCTGTGATATCGTTGATAAGCCAGTGCGTGTACTGGCGATGGTTGAACGTTGGTTAACGCGGAAGTGGTGCACAGAAGCTATTTTTAACCTTAAGTTGCCTATGAAAAAACGCTGGGAAGAAGTCTCCCGCTGTTTAGCTTCACTGGAGACTGCATTATCTAAAGCCAACGTATCGGCAGAAATTGCATGCCGCCACCTCTACCATGATCGCGAAGAGGTAACGGTGCATGTAAGGCTTAAACATTGAAGCCTAGTGGCTGGCTTCATAGAGTCGGATTGTTTCGTCTTCTGTTAGGAGTGGTAAAATTCGCTGCATTGCCGTGGTTCGTGCTTCACTATGGTGCCATTCGTTCCAGGCGCGTACATTGCTCCACTTGGTAATCATTAAACGACGGTCAGTATGACCAAGTTCCACAAGACTTTCGCCGCCGATAAAGCCGCGAGCGCCTAAACAAACACGCATGGTTTCCCGGGCGGCTTGTTCATACTCTTCTTCAAGTCCGGGCATAATACGCCGTTCAATGATGACTTTGATCATAAATTAAGTCTCAGCTCTGAGGATATCGATGTCTGACATTACAAAGGATGCGCCGCACCATGATGCGCTGCTGGATACAAGCGGTCTTTATTGTCCCGAGCCGATTATGCTAATGCACAATAAGGTACGCGATATGGCGTCTGGTGATGTACTTAAGGTCATTGCTACAGACCCAGCCACGACTCGAGACGTGCCTAAATTTTGCCAGTTCTTAGGCCATGAGTTGATCCAACAAGACTCACACTCAGACCAATACTGGTACTTTATACGCTTAGGCTAGGCAGCGTTAAGTGTGTTGATCGATTTAATCGATAACCCGTGTGTCTCATCAACCCTGCGGCAAAACGACCATGGCAAGTGCGTCGAGTGTCGCTGGGTCTTCTTCTAAAATGCGATTGGCAATGTGGCGCTGAAAAAAGTAAACGCTTTGGTGCCTAGACTTAGCGCTGTACAAGCAATCATCCCCCAATAAGATAGGCGTCATTTTGGCTTTATCTTCATCGGCGAGCAGTGCGTCAACGCTACCATCGCTGTATAGCCGCCAGCCGAAAACCGGCTTCATGTGCCAAGGGCTTTCGGGCCGATTCATGCATAGCGCATGGGTGCCTAATGTATCGGGTAATTGCTGAATGAGCGTTACTTCGCCAGAGGGTTCGTATTCAAAATAGTCAGCAGAAGAGACGAGTTCGTCGACTTTATGATCCGGCGGAGCATCGAAAATTTCTTCTGTTTCAGGGTCACGGTAGCCAATAAAATGACCGTTTTCGTGATTGTGAAGGGTGTGACAGTCGGCTAGTTGCTCCATCCAAGGTACTAGCCCAACCACGTGGTCGTCTTCCCTAAGCCCCCAAGCAAGCAAAGGCATTCCGTAGTAGGTGCCTGGACTCGACGCCAACTGATACACCATTTCCAATCCATCCAGCTCTGGCGCTAGACGAATAAGCGTCTTACGCGCCTGATGGCGCTGACGCACAGAATCCAGGTCGATGACCTGGGCAGAGCGGGGTGAAAGGGGTGCGCCCATAACGTCCCTCCTAATGCTGCGTGGCCACGACATTGGCGAAACAGATACGCATTTGCTCGCCGCATACTTCACCAATAGCACAGGTTGGCCTGAAGGTTAAGCGGAAAACTTTGTTTTAATGAGGCTCGCAATCAGGAAACTGCGATCTAGCGCGTTTGTGCGTATTTTTGGCTGTTTGAAATTGCTGCCAGGGGGCGTTTGACGCTTCAAGAGACAGCCACCTTGAACGGTAAGCTTGAAGCGCATCAGGCGTTTCAATGGGTTGCTGAGTAATTAAACGATTGACCGTGGTTAACCAACGTTCGGCTGAATCAGATAATGTGGCTAACGAATGCTGATTCCACTTGGGGAGGCATGTTTCGTCAGACGAGGAATGCTGGTTTAAATACTCGCTAGCGTCGTTAAGGCGCTGAGATGCGAGCATAAGCGTGCGCAGCATTTCGGCGGTTAATGGACGCGATCGTAACGTGTTGAGGTGCTGCTCCAGAGTTGACGAATCTTGCTGCCAGGCAAGGCTGAATTGATGCTCGACCATTTGCTGTAAGTAGTGCACCGCGTTTAGCTGAGACGCAATATCCGGCATGGCGTCGACTTTCAGAGGGTGGCTAGCCCGCGCAAAACTATCGATCCATTCATCGGAGTCAAAAATAGCATTCCAACTGACATAGGGCAGTTGAGCCGTTTTGACGTCAGTTAACCGTCGCAGTCGTGCGCGATCGTCTGAGCTTAGCTCCTCCGGCACATCGCTCGTCCAGCAAAGCGTTAAACGTTGCCACAGCGTTCGTTCATAAAGCCATTGCTGGCTAGGCGGCGCCACTTTACCCAGTTGATTGTTGCGCGCGGCCACTAAGGAGGTGATATTGCATTCGCGCAGTGCATAGACGTTTAGCAGCGAATGCCGCGTTTCGTCGATATCGAACAAGCGTGCTTCGCGAGAGGGGAATGCGCCAATGTTAGGCGGTGACGTCGACTCAATAGCCCCATCGGCGAGCGCGCTTTCTAGCTGTTGGAAATAAGTCTCCCATGGCTCTTCGGCCTGGTGTGGGTCACCGCAGCCTAATAGCGTTAATGGCAATAGCGACTGAGCCAATACCCAACAATAACGTTTCATGGAGATTCCTGATTGCTGATTAGACGCCGGCTAATCGTGTGTAGACGCCAAGCCAACAGTAAGGCAGCGGTGCTTAAGCCGGCAATTAAGCCGATCCAATAGCCATGAACGCCCAATGGGCCTGCGACGTTGCCTAAGCCGCGTGAGCCTAACCAGTGGCCTCCTCCCAAGCCAACCAGCCAGTAAGAAAGTACCGTAATCAGCATGACAATACGGGTATCTTTATAACCACGAAGCGCGCCCGCCAAGTTCACCTGCAGCGAATCGGAAAGTTGAAAAATAGCCGCTAAGGCGATGATCGAAAGCGCCAGAGACTGTATCGCCTGATTGGAGGTATACAGAGCAATCACCGGGGCTGCCGTTACCCACAGTAATAGGCTGTTAAGCGCGGCAACCATGACGCTAATCCCAATACCATTCCAGGCGACACCACGCGCATGGCGCATGCGTTGTTGACCGAGGGTGTTGCCGACCCGCACGGTCAGCGCCATGCTAAGTGACAAAGGCAGCATAAATAGGATGGTCGTATAACTCAGTGCGACTTGGTGAGCGCCAACGGTGACTTCGCCAAAACTGGCAATAAATAACGCGATCAGCGTGAATAAGGTGACCTCAACGAAAATCGCCACCCCGATGGGGACACCGATAACCAGCAATTCTCGAATGCCGCTCCACTTGGGGAGTGCCAAACTTTGCCATAACACGATGCCTTGATAACGGCGAGTACGGTGCGTGTAAATGGCCATCGCGATGGCCATGATCCACATTGATAGCGCGGTGGCGATACCACACCCCAGTGCGCCCAGGGCGGGAAGTTGCTGTAACCCGTTGGGTAGCCACGACCCTAGCAGGCTGGTTAAACCATCGCCGCCATAAATCAGCAAATAGTTAGCCGGTATATTGAATCCCAAACCGACTAAACTGATCCACAAAGCCGGGCGGGTATGATTCATGCCGTCCGAAAAAGCTCTTAATGCTTGAAAGACAGCAATGCCCGGCATGCCGAACGCCACGGCCGCGAGATACGCCGCAGAGGCGTGTGCGACCTGTGTCGGGACTTCCATTAACTCAAAGATGGGTAGCACGGTTACCCAAAGGAGCAGTGCGGCTAGCACTCCCAGCGCAACGGCTACCCATAAGGCCTGATGAACGGCTGGGCGAATGGCGTTAAGACGTTGCGCGCCCAATAAGTGGGCAACGATCGGCGTTAGTCCCATGAGTGTGCCCGTCATAAACAACATTAACGGCATCCACAAACTGGAGCCGACCGACACTGCTGCCAAAGAGGTGGCATTATGGCGACCCGTCATCATGACGTCGACGACACTCATGCCCGCCTGGGCGAGCTGCGCACCGCAGATAGGGAGGGCCAGACGGATAAGTTGACGCGTTTCAAGCCAGTAGACAGTGCTGTATTTATCAATCACACGACCCACTCGTTAACTCCTGAACAATATGGCCCTCAAAGCACGCTAGGTTAGCAGGTATACTGTTTAAAATAGTGATGTTGAAGAGGCTAATGTGAGTAACACGCAACAACGATGGACACTTGAAGACGTTATAGGACTATTTGATGGTGTTTTTGCCGAGCGCTATCACACCCGGTTGGTAAGAGGGGACGACGAGCCACTGTATCGGCCTGCCGATGATCGAACGCCTTACCATCAAATTATTTTTGCCCACGGTTTTTTTGCCAGTGCTCTGCACGAAGTTAGCCACTGGTGTATCGCCGGGGCTGAGCGTCGCCAACAAGAAGATTATGGTTACTGGTATTTGCCCGACGGTCGGAATGCTGAGCAGCAGCAGGCATTTGAACGGGCAGAAATCGCGCCGCAAGCCTTGGAATCTTTGTTTGCTCAGGCGTGTGGTCGTGAATTTAATGTCAGCGTCGACAATCTGGGGGGCGATGCGGCGGTTGATCGGGAAGCCTTTGCCAAAAAAGTGATTGAACGGGCGGAGCACTACAGGGAAACGGGGCTGCCAATACGCGCCAACGCCTTTTATTGTGCGTTGACGCGCTACTATCGTCATCACGCGCCTCTTGCAACGGCTATTGAACATGGCAAAGCGGCATTGTTTAGCCACGCTTGAGGCCCAGAGGTTAAACGGGCTCGGTTAGCTGTTGGTGCAGCGACAGCATTACCTCAATTTCGTGTTCGGGGCGCATTGGCTCAAGCCCCAAGTCGCTGAAGGTGTCACCACGCAAGCGATGCCAGTCACTGGCGCTAATCTGCTCATAAAGCACCGTGGCGGGGGCAAGCTCAACAAACGGGTCGAGCCCGTAGGTATCAAACAGGCGCGCAAGCGCCGCTTCATCATCGCCATTGTCGCTGGTGTAGAGTGTTTCTGAGAAGTGATCGTTTTCCAGCTCGCGAATCACATCCAGCGGGCTCACACCCAGGCTTTCCAGCTCCTCAATGCTATATGCGCCCATCACGTTGGTATCCTCATCGATCCAGCTATCGTCTGGTTGAATCAATGTTTGCTTGATACGTCCGTCTGACAGGGACCAGGCAATAGCCAGTGGCAAGCCATTATCTTCGCCCGTCTCAATGGCAATAAATCCTGGGTATTCGGTCACGCGATAACTCCTTTTAATGTTCTGTTTAGAGGCGGAAAAATTGCTGGGCGGTCTGAGTGGTTGCTGCCCCCATTTCCGCTTCGCTAATACCTCGGCATTCGGCAAGCTCCCTCACAATCCAAGGTAGCAGGGCCGGTTCGTGTCGGCGTCCTTTTAATTTCGTAGGCAGATTACGCGGTAGCAGGTAAGGGCAATCGGTTTCTACCATCAGCCGGTCAAGCGGAATCTCACGCACCAGCGGGCGCAAATGCTGGCCGCGCCGTTCGTCACAAATCCAGCCTGTTAAGCCTATATGCAAGTCTAGATCGAGATAGCCAAATAGCGTATCCCGGTCAGCGGTAAAACAATGCACCACGGCCTGGCTAATGTCGTCCCGCCACGCATGCAGCATCTCGCGCATGCGTTGGCCGGCGTCGCGCTCATGAATAAACAGCGGTAAGCCGCTTTCAGCCGCCAGGGCGAGCTGTGCTTCAAAGGCCTGCTCTTGTTGCTGGGGCGTCGAGAAATTGCGATTGAAATCAAGCCCGCATTCGCCGACGGCGACGACTTCCGGCGCAGCATGCAGGGCGGCCATCTGTTCTGCAATATCGTTGTTCCACTGGCTCGCATCGTGGGGATGTATCCCGGCGGTGGCATAGAGACCTGGATAACGCTGTGCCAGTGAAACGGCTTGCGAAGCGTGCTCAATATCGGTGCCGGTGACGATCATGGTGGTCACCTGCGCCGCTTGGGCCCGCTGAATGACCGCTTCAAGGTCTCGCCCGAAACTCTCATGCGTTAGGTTTGCACCGATATCGACCAACGGAGTGCTTGGGCGGAACTGCAATGCATCGGGTAAAAATTCATCTACGTAAGCGGTAGCCAAAGGTCACTCCCCATCGAAAAACGTAAAGCGCCATTGTAACGGTCTGCGCGGGCATTGCTCTATTAATCGCGGGCTGCTAAAACGATTTAATCGTTATAAAAACAAGTTTAAAGGTGTGTTTATGTCCTCAGACACGCCGTAAATTTTACCCGCCACGTCTATCACCGATTCCTGGAGCGCGTGTATCAACTTGTCTATGCGTTAACGGCTCAGGGCGTGAAACCGCATTGCGGAAGTGGCGGTGACTGGGGTGACCGACGATAAGTGGGGCGAGCGAGCCGCAGCAAAATCTAGATATTCCTAGGGATCGAACGTTGCCCTTCGTATGCGCGCATGCGTTACACTGTGCGACTTATTACGAAGGAGGACACTGCGTGACCCTGTTACGACTCGAACAGCTGCAACTAGCCTATGGCACCCAAGTATTGCTCGACCGCGCCGATCTCACGGTTGAGAGAGGCGAGCGGTTGGCGCTGGTCGGGCGCAATGGCACCGGTAAGTCCACCCTGCTGAAACTGGTAGCAGGCGATATTCAAGCGGATGACGGTTCGATCTGGCGGGCGCCTGGCTTAAAAATTGGTGTGTTAGCCCAGGAACTGCCCGAATCCTCCGGTATGACGATCTTTGATATGGTCGCCCAAGGGCTGCCAGAGGCGGGGGAGTTACTTTCCGAATACCATCATTTGATTAATGATCCTGACCCGGACATGAATCGAATGGCGACCCTGCAAACGCGCCTGGAGGCGATTGATGGCTGGTCATTCCATCAGCGCATCGACGTTGTGCTTACCCGCTTGGGGTTGCCTCCCGAAGCCGAAATGAGCGCGCTCTCCGGTGGCTGGCGGCGTCGCGTGGCGTTGGCCCGTGCGCTGGTCGCCGAACCTGACCTGTTGCTCCTTGATGAGCCGACCAACCACCTGGACTTGGACACCATCGCCTGGCTGGAAGAGCAGCTACTTGCCTTTAATGGCGCGGTATTGCTGATTACCCACGACCGGGCATTTCTGTCTAAACTCGCCACCAATATTCTGGAATTAGATCGTGGTAAGCTGGGGCATTATCCTGGCAATTACGCCGAGTACCAGGCGCGTAAACAGCACGAGCTGGAAGTCGAAGCGCGGGAAAACGCCGAGTTTGATAAAAAGCTGGCCCAGGAAGAAGTCTGGATTCGCCAAGGGATTAAAGCGCGACGCACGCGTAACGAAGGCCGGGTGAGAGAGCTTGAGGCGATGCGTAATGAGCGTAGCCAGCGACGCGAGCGTCAGGGCACCGCCAATTTATCCGTGGATAGCGGCGAGCGCACGGGTAAACGTGTCGTTAAGCTAAAAGGCGTCACTCATCGGTTTGGGGATGCCGCCGTTATCCGCGATCTTAACCTGGAAGTCATGCGTGGCGACCGGATTGGTTTTCTGGGGCGTAACGGCGCAGGCAAAACAACGCTGTTGAAAATCCTGCTAGGTGAGCTTGAACCCACCGAAGGCACCGTTCAGTTAGGCACCAATCTGCAAGTGGCGTACTTTGACCAGCTGCGCGCAGGGCTTGAACTAAACAAAACCGTTTACGACAACGTGGCGCAGGGTAGCGACCGCGTCAGCGTGGGGGGCAAAGATCGTCACGTGATGAGCTATCTACAGGATTTCCTGTTCACGCCTGACCGCGTTCGCCAGCCCGTGAGAGCTCTGTCAGGGGGCGAGTCCAATCGACTGCTGTTGGCCAAGCTGTTTACCCAGCCAGCCAATGTGTTGGTGCTTGACGAGCCGACCAATGACTTGGATATGGAAACCTTGGAGCTGCTTGAAGAGTTGCTGTTGAACTTCGAGGGCACGCTGCTGCTGGTATCACACGACCGTACCTTTATGGATAACGTGGTGACCAGTATGCTCGCGTTTGAAGGTGAAGGTGTCGTGCGCGAATACGTGGGCGGCTACACTGACTGGATACGCCAGGGTGGCAAGTTACCCCCTGCTCCTTGGGAGGGCGCCGCCAGGCAAAACACCGAGCCAACGTCAAAAGCGCCGCAGGAAAAGCAAGACACACCGGCTACATCGTCGAATAAGCCGGTAAAGCTTTCTTACAAGTTACAGCGTGAACTGGATGGGTTGCCTGCTGAGATAGAGCGACTTGAAAACGACGTGGAAGCGTTGGAGAAAGAAGCCGGGGATCCGACGTTCTATCAGCAGGAAGCCAGCACTGTAACTGCTAAACTGCAAGCCTTAGAGCACGCTCAGGAAGCCTTGGAGGCGGCTATGCAGCGCTGGATGGCGCTTGAAGCCAAGGCCAACGGCGAATAAATAATGTATTGAAGGTGCCAATCCGTTGGCACCTTCAATAATCTCGCGTGCTATTCTTCGCTATTTTCGCCTTTCTTGCCCACGCGTACCGCCAGTACGTCGCATTGTGCGCCGTGTAGTACGCCGGTCGAGGTGGAGCCAAGCAGTAGCGCGAAGCCGTGCCGGCCATGCGAGCCGACCACAATCAAGTCGACATCATGTTCCTCGGCAAAGCGATGGATTTCAGTATCCGGCATTCCCACCACCACATGTTGATCTGCCTCGGCAACGTGGGGGGCGGCAATTTCGGCCAATCGCTTTTTTGCATGGTCGTCCAACTGATCCTGAATGCTGGTCAAATCCATTGGAATATCGCCGCCGTAGGCGAAGCCGAGAGGCTCAAGCGTATGCATGATGGAAATTTTAGCGCGTTCATTGCGTTCTGAAATGGCAACGGCGCGTTCAAGAATTTTATGAGAATCTTTGGTCAAGTCGACGGCAACCAAAATATGGTGATAGCTCATGGCGTATCTCCTTAGTGAGTAACAAGCGCTTTCTCAGTCGTATGTTCTCTACTTTAAGTGGCGTGCCCTCTCTTAACAACGACCTAGATCATGGTTTTTTATCTGCTTCTCTATTAAGTGTGGCTCAGTTTGAAGGAAATGTGGAAATGGAATGGTTAATTATTATATTCATCATGCTGTTTGTTTTAGCCCCGGTGATGTGGCTAAAACCCAGCCCACGCCAAAAAAGAACCATGGCGATGCGTCAGCATGTTATCCATAAAGGGGTGACGGTGAAGGAAGAAAAGCCGCCGCTGCACCAGTTTCGCGGCACCATGCCCGCTTACCGCTGGCACTATCCTAAGCAGCAGCCCGGGCCTGATTTTGTACTGGTGCGCGACCAATATGCCAGCAAGGCGCTTGAGCCGTATTACGCCGGTTGGCGTTGGCGTATCGCGCCGTTAAGGCCGATACCCGCGAGCGCAGTGGAACCGCTTAACGCCTTGCTTGAACGCCTGCCCTTGGATGCCCTGGTGCTAGAGTCGACGCCCAATTCACTGACGCTGTGGTGGTGGGAGTCTCAAAATGCGGCGCGTTTTGATACGTATTTAGCCGATTTTAATCAACTGCGCGACCAGCTGTCGGGGCAGGCCGATCGCTTACCCCAAGAACCACCCCTTTCAGGAAGTCGCACTTTGTGAGTCGCGTGTTTGAATCGCCAAGCCGTTTTGTTCAATGCGCTCTAGCCATTCGCCTAGCTGCTCTAAATCAGCTTCAGAAAGGCCTTCAAACATTTCCTTACGGGCCTCTTTAGCCACACTGTCGATCTGTTCAAGCAGTGGCATCGCGTCGGCGGTAAGGTGAATACGCTTGCTGCGGCGGTCACTATCGCAGGCGCGGCGCTCTACCAATCCCTGAGCTTCCAGCTGGCTAAGCGTTCGCACCAACGAGGGGGCCTCAACGCCTATCGCACGGGCCAGGTCGCATTGGGCTTGGCCGTCGCCGAGTCGCCAGAGGTGGTAAAGCGTTACCCAGCGCGTTTGCGTAAGGCCTAGTGGGGCCAGACGCCGATCCAATATCGAACGCCACAGGTGGGGAAGGCGAGCAATGCGAAAACCAATTGATGATGCCATGATCAGCTAGTTACCAGTCAAAGTGAATAAATGAATTGTCATAATCTCAAGCGCTGAATGCAAGGTACGATCATTATTCCGCGTCGTTTGGCTCAGCATCGCGATCACGACCGGGGATAAAGCGCTGAAGATTCAACTTGCTCAAGCCAGCTGGACGGATTCGACTGTCGGCTAACGTCGCCTGTTCGGGGTCGTCGCTAACGGTAAACCGGATCAGACCTAGTCGCTGGCCGCTATCGGTCATAATATCAACGCGCCAGCGACCGCTAGGATCCTCGGGGAAGTTTTGCTTATGGCTCCATGCCCGGTAGCCCTGTTCCCGTCCGCCGTCTATGTCTAAGTCGACAACGTCCAAAAGCTCACCGTTGTGATGCCACACATGGGAAATCGTTTCACTCAAACCACGTGGCGCCCGAATGGCCGTGTAAACATACAGCCCCTTATCGGTGATCGCCTGAGGCGTTAATGCGCTGGAGCCGCGGGGCTCTCGCTGTTGAATATTGAGTGCCGGCGAGAGTGCGCTACCTGTCATCCACAGGCTTGCCGGTGGCACCCAGGCGCGGCCGATCCAGGCGACACCCGCCAGCAAGGCCAGCAGTGTTAACAACATCAGCCAGCCCATAATGGAGCTCTGTTTCAATAGGTGCCAAACACTGGGTAGCGCCACGAAAATCGTTACGACAATCGCCAAGAGTAAGCTTTGTCCGGTGGTGAGGTGGAGCATGATGGGCAGGGTGACAAGCACCACCAAAAACACGCACATTGCATGAAAAATGAAGTAGACACTACGCCAGCGCCCGGCCATTTGGTAATAAAGTGGGTCGATGATAGACAAGGCGGCCATACCAATTACACATAGCGCGAACAGGCTTTGGCCACTGTTCCAAACGGTGGTGATTAAAATAAACGGCAGGGTGAAAAATAACGTTTCCTGGTGGATCATTTGGGCGATAAACGCGGCAATACCTTTGGGTAGGGTGGGATACCCGCGACGGGCAAGCCAGCGACCCAGTAAACTTTCTGATAGCAATAATACCCAGGCAAATAGCAACCCCAACGCCAATGCCGCGCCTAGCCATTGCTGACGGTCGACCAGAAAGAAGCTACTTAAGCCAGCCGCAAACGCCAATGGCGGCCAAAGCCAACTCCAGGGTTTTAAACGAACAACAAGTCGCTCAACGAACGACTGCAACGCGGCGATGCGCGCCTGTGTCAGCAGCGTGCTCATAACAAAGAAACCCAGGTGGTCAAAGAGCCATGATCCTATCAGCCTGAACGCATAGCGGGGAGCTCTGGTCGAAGAAGTGAATGAAATTAGCCGAAAGTATGGGCTTGACGTTCTTGGGTAACTCAACCAAGCTAACGCAATCAAACGACCGTATGAAATGCGCGGCGGGTTCAATCGCATGGGCCAGCCCGAACTTGTGGAGAGAGCGCGGATGATCTATCAAGGCAATGCCATCACGGTGGAGCGTCGTGACACCCAAGGTGGCCATAATATCGCAATGCTCACTTTCGATTTGAAAGACGAGTCCGTCAATAAACTGTCCAGCGCCGTCGTCTCCGAATTAGGGGACGCGGTAAAAGCGCTGCAGGCCGAGAGCGATTTGCAGGGCTTGGTGATTGGCAGCGCCAAAGACGCCTTCATCGTGGGTGCTGATATTACCGAGTTCCACAGCCTGTTCGATAAAGGCGAAGAGTACCTAGTGGAAATGAACCTCAAGGTACACGATATTTTCAATGCCATTGAAGATCTGCCTTTCCCGACGGTAACGGCCATTAACGGGCTGGCGCTGGGCGGTGGCTGTGAAGTGCTGCTGACCACCGATTTCCGCGTGATGAGCGAAAAGGCCAAGATTGGCCTGCCGGAAACCAAGCTAGGCATTTTGCCCGGCTGGGGTGGCTGTGTGCGCCTGCCGCGGCTGATCGGCGCCGACAACGCGATTGAATGGATTGCGGGCGGTACTGAAAATCGTGCAGATGCCGCGCTCAATATGGGGGCAGTGGACGCGGTTGTTGCCCATGAGCTTCTTCTAGACGCCGCGCTGGATATCCTCGACCGTGCCAACACCGGCGAGCTTGATTACCCGGCGCGCCGCGAAGAAAAAACCGGCCCGCTTAAGCTCAATGCTATCGAGCAGATGATGGCGTTTGAAACCGCCAAAGGCTATGTGGCGGGCAAAGCGGGGCCGCATTATCCTGCGCCGGTTGAAGCGATTAAAGTCATTCAAAAAGGCGCGGGTGAAACCCGTAGCCGTGCTCAAGCGATTGAGGCAAAGGCCTTTGCCAAGCTGGCGCTGAGCAGCGTGGCGTTTAATCTGGTCGGTCTGTTCATGAACGACCAGTTGGTCAAGAAGAAAGGCAGCAAGTACGAAAAGCAGGCGCAGCCGGTTAATCAAACCGCCGTGCTGGGTGCCGGCATTATGGGCGGCGGTATCGCCTACCAAAGCGCCTCGAAAGGCACGCCAATCTTGATGAAAGACATCAAAGACGACGCCATTGAGCTGGGCCTGAAAGAGGCGCGTAAGCTGTTTGCCAAACAGGTCGAGCGTAAAAAGCTGACCACCGAGCAGATGGCCGAAAAGCTGACCAATATTCGACCAACGCTGTCCTATGGTGATTTCGGCAACGTCGATTTAGTTGTCGAGGCGGTGGTCGAAAACCCGAAAGTCAAAGACGCGGTGCTCACCGAAGTTGAAGGCTTGGTAAGCGAAAACACCATTTTGACCTCCAATACGTCGACGATTTCGATCAATCGCTTGGCGCAAAATCTTAAGCGTCCGGAAAACTTCTGCGGTATGCACTTCTTTAACCCGGTGCACCGTATGCCGCTGGTGGAAGTGATCCGCGGTGAAAAAACCTCGGATGCTGCGGTTGCCGCCACGGTGGCCTACGCGCGTGCCATGGGCAAAACCCCCATCGTGGTTAACGACTGCCCAGGGTTCTTGGTTAACCGTGTATTGTTCCCTTATTTCGGCGGTTTCAGCTTCCTGGTTGAGCAGGGTGCTGACTTCCAGCACGTTGATAAGGTCATGGAGAAATTTGGCTGGCCGATGGGACCCGCGTACCTGCTGGACGTCGTCGGCATGGACACGGCGGTTCACGCCAATGACGTTATGGCCGAAGGTTTCCCCGACCGGATGGCGCGGGATGGCAAAACCGCCATCCAGGTCATGTACGACAATGAGCGCTTAGGCCAAAAGAACGACAAGGGTTTTTACGCTTACGAAGAGGACAAAAAGGGTAAGCCGAAGAAAGTCACCGATGATGCGGCTTACGCCTTAGTCAAAGACGTAGTCAAAGAGCACAAAGAATTTTCCGACGACGACATCATTGCCCGCATGATGGTGCCACTGTGCTTAGAAACCGTGCGCTGCCTGGAAGACGGTATCGTCGCGACACCCGCCGAAGCCGATATGGCGCTTATTTACGGCATTGGTTTTCCGCCATTCCGTGGTGGTGCGCTGCGTTACATCGACGCCATGGGCGTGGCCGAGTTTGTCAAACTGGCTGAAGGTTTGGCAGAGGAACTGGGACCGCTTTACGCGCCAACCGAGAAACTGCGCCAAATGGCTGAACAGAACGAGCTTTTCTACGCTGCCGGCGCTCAGGCCTAAGTCACCACGTACAGGAGTATTATGATGAGTTTGAATCCGAGAGATATCGTGGTGGTAGACGCCGTACGCACCGCCATGGCAAAAGCAAAAAACGGCGCGTTTCGTAACGTTCGCGCAGAAAATCTATCAGCGGCCGCTATGCAGGCACTGTTTCAGCGCAACGCCAACCTGGACGCCTCAGAAGTCGATGACGTGATTTGGGGCTGTGTGAACCAGACACTTGAACAGTCCATGAACATTGCGCGCAACGCCGCCATCATGACCGGCATTCCTCGTTCGGTGCCGGCGCAAACCGTTAACCGCCTGTGCGGCTCTTCCATGAGTGCGCTGCATATCGCATCGGCCAACATCAAAGCCGGTATGGGGGATTTCTACATCATCGGCGGCGTCGAGCACATGGAACACGTGCCGATGACCCACGGGGTTGACGTCAACCCTGCGGCCAGCAAGCACGCCGCGAAAGCCGCCATGATGATGGGCCTAACCGCGGAGTTGCTGGGTAAAATGCACGGCGTATCTCGCGAAGACCAGGACAAATTTGGCGTACGCTCGCATCAGCGCGCGCAAGCTGCCATGGAAAAAGGCTACTTTGACAACGAAATCATCGGCGTTGAAGGTCACGACCAGCGCGGCTTTAAAGTGATGGTTCAAAACGACGAAGTGATTCGCCCTGACGCGAGCCTGGAGTCGATGGGCAACCTTAAGCCGGTGTTTGATCCGCGCAATGGAACCGTTACCGCAGGAACATCCTCTGCGCTGTCAGTAGGGGCCTCAGCGATGGCTGTAATGAGCTACGAGCGTGCCCAGGCGCTAGGGCTTGAGCCCATCGCCAAAGTGCTGTCGACCGGCGTTGCCGGGTGCGATGCGTCGATCATGGGTTACGGCCCGGTGCCTGCTTCTAAAAAGGCACTGAAAGCGGCAGGCCTGTCCGCGGCGGATATTCAAACCGTCGAGCTCAATGAAGCCTTTGCCGCTCAGGGGATTCCCGTCCTGAAAGACCTTGGCTTCCTGGATGCAATGGACGAGAAGGTCAATCTTCACGGCGGCGCCATTGCGCTGGGCCACCCTCTAGGCTGTTCCGGATCGCGCATCTGTACAACGCTGCTTAACGTCATGCAGCAGCGCGACACCACCCTCGGTCTCGCCACCATGTGTATCGGCATGGGGCAGGGGGTTGCCACGGTGTTTGAACGGCTTAAGTAATCGTGGCTTGAGCAAGACAGTAAAACGGCACCTCTCGGGGTGCCGTTTTTATTACGTGCCACGTTATTTTGAAAAGTCGTTTATTCGCTTTGAAATGCGCTGCGATGGAAATGGGCCGCCGCCTCAACCTCTGCAACGCCGCAGCTGTCGGGGACGGGAATCGTCTGACCGGCGAGGACGGAAAGCACGGCGCGCGTGCCGTTGGCCAGCGATTCGAGGTTATAGCCGCCTTCCAGCACAAAGACCAGACGGCCGTCGCAGTGCTTTTCCGCCAGCTGCTGTAAAAAACCGGTCAAGGCGCCAAACCCCTCGTAGGAAACGTTGAGTGCCAGATCGTGCCAGTGCGGATCAAACCCGGCGGAAACGAGGATGATATCGGGTTTGAACCATTCGGTTGCCGGCGCCAGGATGTCATGAAACGCCTTGAGGTAGGCTTCATCCCCAGCACCGGCGGGAAGCGGCACGTTGACGGTAGTGCCTTCGGCGAGCCCGGCACCGACTTCTTCCAGGTGGCCCGAGCCTGGGTAAAAAGGGGCTGCGCGGTGTATATCAAAAAACATCACGTCGGGTTCGGCCCAAAAGATATCTTGTGTGCCGTTGCCGTGGTGGGCGTCCCAATCGATGATTAGAACTCTTTCGCAGCCCAGGGCGCTGCGTGCATGGGCCGCCGCTACCGCCACATTGTTAAACAAACAAAAACCCCGCGCGCGCACGGGTTCTGCATGGTGGCCGGGTGGTCGCACGAGGGCAAACGCGCTCTTGGTGCGTTTTTCCATGACCGCTTCTACAGCCGCAATAGCGGTGCCGGCGGCGACTTCGGCGGCGTCAATGCTGCCTGGCGAAACGGCGGTGGTATCCACATCCAGCCAGGCATTTTTGCCTCTTAAGCTAAAAATATCGCTTAAATAGGATGTGGTGTGTACCCGGGCTAGCTGTTCGTGCGTCGCGGCTTGGCCGCCCTCGATGACAAGTCCTTCGATCGGTGCTTTGTTAAGCAATTGTTGAATCGCTTTTAGCCGCCCAGGATGTTCCGGGTATTTCCACGGCACTGGCAGGCCCGCAAGCAGGTGGCGAATGCGTTTATCAATACGATCCGGTAAAAAATCCGCCTCGATATTAGGTTCGTGAGCAAGAACACGATCGTCATAAAAAGCGATGACCTTGTGCATAATGGCTACCTGAAATATATGCGTTGGCTAATAGCAAGCTCACGCGCGGTGTTAACAGGTACTTGTATGACACGACAGGCGCGGCATGCTTTCTTATAGTAAGGCAGGGTTGGCGACGTTATACAATGCCATTATCCATACTCACCGCTAAATACAGCCCTAGCTCTTCCACTTGTGTCACAAAATTATCTTGCCAATCGCCGTGCAGGATGAGCGGGGCCTGGATCCAGCGCCAGCGCAGCCCGGTCACAATGCCCTCAACCGCTCGCTGCGTGCCGGTTCCATCTAGCCCCGCGCGAATATAAAGCGCGCAAGGCAGGCCTTGTTTTTCTTCGAGTACGCCGTAGTAGCTGCGGTCGAAGAAGTCTTTGAGCGCACCGCTCATATACCCCAGATTTTCTGTGGTGCCTAACAAGATGCCATCGCAGGCCAACACATCGTCTGGTCCGGCCTCGAAAGGTGTTTTGACGACGCAGCTAACGTTTTCAATCTCGTCGTGCGTCGCTCCCCGGTAAGCAGCCTCGCTGAGTGCTCGGGTATTGGTCGAGGGCGCATGGGCGACAATCAGCAGTTGTTTCATGATAGATAGCCTGTGGGAGTAACGGTTTGCGTCGTCGACATGAGGTGCCACACTAGCCAATAGTCTACTGACGAGAGCCTATATGCCGACGAATACCACGATCAATGTGTACTACGATGCGATTTGTCCTGGCTGCCGCAAGGATCGGCGACGCTTTGAGCGTTGGGCAGGCAAACGCGCAACGGATATTGAATGGCTCGATGTGACCGAACATCAACAGCAATTGCGTGACAAGGGGATATCCCCTGAAGCTGCTCTGCGTTCGCTGCACATCGAGTGCAGTGACGGGCGTATGATTGAAGGTATCGATGCCTACCGGTTGCTCATGCAGCGTATACCAATATTGTATCCCGTGGCATGGTTAGTGGGCCTGCCGGGGATTAAACCCGCACTGCGTCGTTACTACGATCACTGGGTGGCGCAACGCTTGAAGCGTGAGGGCCGCTGGCCATCCCAATAAAACACACTGACGCGAGGTCGCATTGACAGCGTTGCGCTTTTCGTCAAGGCTTTCGGCACACCTTCATTCATTGGATGATTAAGGAGAACCCCATGGCGTTTGCCCTATCCTCAATGCACGTCACCAGTAGCGCCTTTGACAATCATCAGGCCATTCCTGATAAGCATACCGCTGAACACGAAGACGTCTCGCCAGCGCTAGCATGGCAGGGCGCGCCGGAAGGCACTAAAGGCTTTGCCGTGATCTGTCATGACCCCGATGCGCCGCTGGTAAAAGAAGGCACCTACGGGTTTGTCCACTGGGTGTTGTATAACCTGCCGGGGGATCTCAATGAACTGAGCGAAAATACCTCGCTAGGCACCGTGGGCGCCAACGATTTCGGTAAGCAGGGTTACGGCGGCCCAATGCCGCCAGAAGGGCACGGTCAGCATCTTTACTACTTCTGGGTGCTGGCGTTGGATCATCAAACGTCTTTGCCCGAAGGGCTAACCCTTGCCGAGCTACTACGTGAAGTTGAACCGAACCTGCTGGGGATGAACCGTTTGGTAGGCACCTACCAGCGCAACTAACGTGCCCTAGCTCTGCTCATCAATTTGATCAAAAGCCTGCGAAATCCTTCGCAGGCTTTTTTGGTTGAGCCGTAATAGCTTTATTAAATGATAATGATTGCCTTTTTTGATGGAAACAGCCGCGAACGTGCCACGAAATTACGCAATTTGATAAGGATTTTGCAGAAGGGCTTCACATCAAATTTATACAGGACTAAAATGGTCCCCAATTAAACGGATAGGCCAAATGCAACGGCTAACGGGAGTCGACATGCTTAAGCTTTCTCGGCTGACAGACTATGCCGCCGTGGTGATGGCGCAAATTGCCCGTCAGCCACAGGCATCGCATGCCGCTGCTGATCTAGCAGAGGCCGTGCAGTTGCCGCATCCCACAGTGAGCAAAACGCTCAAAATGCTGGTGAAAGCAGATCTGCTAACGTCACAGCGTGGTGCTCAAGGCGGCTATCGCCTCGCGAGGCCCGCCTCCCACATCACGGCGGCTGATATCATTTCAGCGATTGAAGGGCCTGTGGCAATGACCGAATGCAGCCAAGCAGAAGGTGACTGCGAACTCGTTGCGACCTGTGGTGTGGCGGACAATTGGCAGCGGGTATCCCTTGCAATTCGAACGCTGCTGGAAAGCGTGACGCTTGCGCATTTGGCTGATACCACACCGATCAAGCTACCCGTACAGCTACCTATTCAAAGTATAAGTCTATCGGCCGTCACCGCATGACTGGCATGACCGATATAGGCACTTATCTTCTATTGACGGCGAGCTAACCTCGCCACCCAACTGCCCGGAGGGTATGACCATGGCAACCGAAGAAATGGAACAGTTGGTTCGTCGCGATTACAAAGAAGGCTTTGTAACAGATATCGAAAGCGACACCCTGCCACCTGGCCTGGACGAAAACACCATCGCCTTTATATCCAATAAAAAAGGCGAGCCGGAGTGGATGCTGGAGTGGCGCTTGGAGGCTTTTCGTCAGTGGCAGAAGATGAAAGAGCCATCCTGGGCGCATCTGAACTATCCGCCGATTGACTACCAGTCGATTTCCTATTTCAGTGCTCCTAAGCGTCCGGAAGATCGTCCTCAGAGCCTCGACGAAGTCGATCCCAAGCTACTGGAAACCTACGAAAAACTGGGTATTCCGTTACATGAGCGGGCGGCGCTTGCGGGTGTGGCGGTCGATGCGGTATTTGACTCCGTCTCCGTTGCCACGACGTTTAAAAAGCAGTTGGCCGAAGCGGGGGTTATTTTCTGCTCGATCTCCGAAGCGATCCGTGATTACCCAGAACTGGTTAAACAGTACTTGGGAACCGTGGTGCCACAAAATGATAACTATTTTGCGGCGTTGAACTCTGCTGTGTTTACCGATGGGTCTTTTGTCTTCGTGCCGGAAGGCGTGACCTGCCCGATGGAGCTGTCGACCTACTTCCGTATCAATGCCGCCAACACCGGCCAATTTGAGCGTACGCTGATCATCTGCGAAAGCCGCGCCCAGGTCTCATATTTGGAAGGCTGTACAGCGCCAATGCGCGACGAAAACCAGCTGCACGCGGCGGTGGTAGAGCTTGTCGCATTAGACGATGCCTATATCAAGTATTCCACGGTACAGAACTGGTACCCGGGTGATGAAGATGGCAAGGGCGGCATTTACAACTTCGTGACCAAGCGTGGCGAGTGCCGCGGCGCGCGTTCGCGTATCAGTTGGACTCAGGTTGAAACCGGGTCAGCGATTACCTGGAAATACCCGTCCTGCGTGCTGCGCGGTAAAGACAGTATCGGCGAGTTCTATTCTGTCGCCGTGACTAACGGCCGCCAGCAGGCTGATACCGGCACCAAGATGATCCACATTGGGGAAGGTACCCGCTCCTATATCGTGGCCAAAGGTATCTCTGCCGGTAAGAGCGATCAGTCCTACCGCGGTTTGGTGAAAATCGGCCCGCGCGCCAAAGGGGCCCGTAACTTTACCCAGTGCGACTCGCTGCTGATTGGTGACAAGTCAGGTGCGCATACTTTCCCGTACCAGGAAATCGGCAACAGCACCGCCAAGGTTGAACACGAGGCGACGACCTCCAAAATTGGTGAAGACCAGCTGTTCTACTGCCAGAGCCGGGGTATCACCGAGGAAGACGCGGTCAGCATGATCGTTAACGGCTTCTGTAAGGATGTCTTCCAAGAGTTGCCGATGGAGTTTGCGGTTGAGGCTGAAGCGCTCCTCAACGTGACATTGGAAGGCGCGGTAGGCTAAGCGCGCTACGGCACTAGACAATTTTTATGAGCGTCGCATAAGCGATCGGTAAGCATTTGAAGGGTTATTATTATGTTGGAAGTTAACGATTTACACGTCACCGTTGAAGGCACGGAAATTCTTAAAGGCCTTTCCCTGACGATCAATGCAGGCGAAGTCCACGCGCTGATGGGCCCAAACGGCGCGGGCAAGTCTACGCTGTCGGCGGTCATCGCCGGGAAGGACGGCTACGAAGTCACCCAGGGCAGCATTACCTTCAAAGGTCAGGACGTGCTGGAAATGGAAATTGAAGAGCGCGCTCAGGCGGGTCTGCTACTAGGTTTCCAGTACCCGGTTGAAATACCCGGGGTTAAAAACATTTACCTGCTTAAAGCAGCTCTCAACGCCCAGCGCGCCGCGCGTGGTGAAGACGAGCTGCCGGCCCCTGAATTCATGAAGCTGGTGAAAGAGAAGCTTGGCCTGATGAAAATGGATGCCAGCTTTCTGCAGCGTGCGGTCAACGAAGGCTTTTCTGGCGGCGAGAAAAAACGCAACGAAATTTTGCAAATGCTGGTGCTTCAACCGAAGCTTGCCATGCTCGATGAGATTGACTCGGGGCTTGATATTGACGCCATGAAAGTCGTTGCCGACGGGGTCAACAGCCTGCGCGCCGAAGATCGCGCGATTCTGCTGGTCACTCACTACCAGCGCCTGCTCGATTACATCGTACCGGACAAGGTTCACGTGCTGGTAGACGGGCGCATTGTCAAAACCGGCGATGCAGAGCTTGCTAAAGAGTTGGAAGCAAACGGGTACGAAGGCATTGAGGAGTCTGCGGCATGAGCGACACGCAAACGTTCTTGGACACGCTGAACGCGCGTAGCCAACAGTGCGAAGCTGAGCCGACCTGGATTGCCGCTCGCCGTCAGGCTGGCGCGGCACGCTTCGAGGCCATTGGCTTTCCCACGCGCCGTGATGAAGAGTGGAAATATACCGATGTTCGCTCTATTGCCCAGGGCAATTTTGCCCTGGCGGAAAGCGCTGAGTTCTCCCAGGCTCAGGCAGCCGCATTGACGCTACCCCTGGATGCTTACCGGCTGACGTTTGTTGACGGTGTGTTTTCATCAGCACTTTCCGATCTGGACGCACTGCCCGATAGCGTGCAGGTACTGCCGCTCTCCAAAGCGCTAATCGACAATCACGAAGCTGTCGGTGGGCCGTTAGGGCGTCTAACAAGTGTTGATTTCTCTGCCTTCGCGGCGCTTAACACGGCGTTTATGGAAGAAGGTGCCGTGGTGCGAATCGCACCGGGTACTGTGGTTGAAAAGCCAATCCTACTGCAGTTTCTTTCCCGTGCGGGTACGCCAGTGATGAGCCATCCGCGTATTCTGGTAGAGGCGGGCGGACGCAGCGAAGCGACGCTGATTGAGCACTATGCTGGCGAAACCGATGCCACGAATTTCACCAACGTGGTGGCTGAGTTGATGCTTGATCGTGGTGCGATTCTGAACCATTACAAGCTTCAGGAAGCACCGCTAGGCGATATGCACGTGGCCAGTATTCACGTAGAGCAAAGCCGCGACACCCGGTATAGCTCCTACAACCTGAATCTGGGCGGTGCACTGGTGCGTAACGACTTGATCAGTGATTTGAATGGCCAGGGCGCAGAAACCAATTTCCTCGGGCTGTTCTTCGGCCAGGGTCGCCAGCATGTCGATAATCACACCAAGGTCAATCATAATGCGCCGCTGACGTTCTCTAATGAGAACTACAAGGGCATCCTGGATGACCGTGCCCATGGCGTATTTAACGGCAAGGTGTACGTCAAACGCGACAGCCAGAAGATAGAAGGCTTCCAGAGTAATCAGAACCTGTTGCTTTCCGACCGCGCTCACATCGATGCCAAGCCTGAGCTCGAGATCTATGCAGATGATGTTAAATGCTCACACGGCACGACCACCGGTCAGCTCGACGAAGAAGCCGTCTATGCGCTACGTACTCGGGGGATTGACGAAGCAACTGCCCGCGGCTTGCTAACCTTGGCGTTTGCCGGTGAGGTGCTGGATCAAGTTGCCCTTGACGCCGTGGCGGAACGTGTTGAGCTCGCCGTCGCCGGTAAATTGCCAGAACGTTTTAACCTAGCCGGGTTGGTAGAAGCTGCGGTTGCGCTCAACGACTAATCAAGGAGCCATCGATGCCCCATACCGCGACTGAGACGCCTTTAAAGCGTGACAATGCACGCTATGATCTGGCCGCACTGCGCAGTGAATTCCCGGTGCTTCGCCGGGAAGTGCATGGCAAGCCACTGATTTATTTAGATAACGCGGCCACCAGTCAGACGCCACAGTCGGTGATAGACGTGTTTAGCGATTATTACTCGCGCTATAACGCCAATATTCACCGTGGTTTGCATACTCTGGCGGATGAGGCCACCGCCGCGTTTGAAGGTACCCGCCAGCGCGTTAAGGGGTTTCTCAATGCGGAAGATGCCCGCCAAATCATCTTTACGCGGGGCACCACAGAAGCCATTAACCTGGTGGCCCAGAGTTGGGGGCGTACGCAGTTAAACCCAGGTGATGAGGTGTTGATTTCGATGCTGGAGCACCATTCCAACATCGTGCCTTGGCAACTGCTGGCGGCTGAGCGTGGCTTTACCATCAAGGTCATTCCCGTTGACGAGCGCGGTGCGCTGGATATGGTCGCCTACCGTTCGTTGTTAAGCGAGCGCACTAAGCTTGTCGCGGTTAATCATGTGTCCAATGCGTTGGGCACGATTAATCCGGTTAAGGAGATGGCGACACTGGCTCACCAGTACGGCGCGCTAATCCTTATTGATGGCGCTCAGGCCGCGCCGCATCAGCGGGTCGACGTGCAGGATATCGATGCTGACTTCTATGCCTTCTCAGGGCATAAAGTTTACGGGCCGACTGGCGTGGGCGTGTTATACGGTAAAAAAGCGTTGCTAGACGCTATGCCCCCTTGGCAAGGCGGTGGCGAAATGATCGACACCGTTTCCTTCGACGCAGGCACGACCTATGCCGATATCCCGCATAAATTTGAAGCCGGCACGCCGGCCATTGCCGAAGTCATTGCTTTGGGCCGCGCTTTAGAATGGATGGAAGGTGTGGGTGTTGAGGCCATAAGCGCTTGGGAAGGCGTATTGCTGGATCATGCCACCCAGGCAGTGAACCAAGTGGATGGTCTGCATATTTTAGGAACCGCTCCCCACAAAGCGGGTGTGCTGTCATTTGTTGTAGACGGTGCTCACGCTCAGGATATCGGCTTGCTGATTGACCAGTTGGGTGTGGCGATACGCACCGGCCATCATTGTGCACAGCCGCTTTTGCACCATTTTGGGGTAGAGGCAACGTGTCGCGCGTCATTTGCAGCGTATAATACCTTAGACGAGGTAGACACCTTTGTGACGGCATTAAATCGTGTCATTGGTATGGTGCGTTAAGGGAGCTTATGGATATCGAGCAAGTGGCCAGCCTGCAGCGTGGGCAAAGCTTACCTCTCCAGCGAGACGTGGAGGCGATAGCGATTCCGTTCGGGAGTACCGAGCAACTCGCGGAAGACAGTGTGGTCAGCGTTATGCAGGCTAAGGGCAGTACGGTCAGCGTCGGCTTCGAGGGTCGGTTATTCTTAATCGAAGGCAGTAATCTTGATGCGCTGGGGCTTCCTCCGCTACCTCGCCCTACGCTACATGAAAGCGCCACGGAAGATGAAATCGAGCAGTTCGTTTGGGATCAATTGCAAACCTGCTTCGATCCGGAGATACCGGTCAATATTGTCGACCTGGGGCTTGTTTACGGCTGTCGCATTGAGCGGTTGATCAGTGGTGAACGAATGGTGACCATTCGTATGACGCTCACCGCACCTGGGTGCGGTATGGGCGATGTTATCGCGGCTGATGCGCGTAATAAAATACTTGGCGCGCCGCAAATCAGTAAGGTGCATACCGAGATTGTCTTCAGCCCGCCCTGGAGCCGGGACATGATGAGCGAAGAGGCGAGGCTTGAGCTTGGTATGTTTTAACACCGGTAGGGTACGCTAGATGCGTATACCGCTGCTTAAGTGGATATCGCGAACATTAATGTCGCTGGGAGCGTTACTGCTTCTGGCGACATTACTGTTTGTGGGTGCCAATCTGTGGGTGTTAGGTCGAACGGCCCCTTTCATTTATGCGCCGGTATCCCAGTGCGTGCCTGCAGAGGTGGGCGTGGTGTTTGGCACGTCCAACTGGACACGCAGCGGCATGCGAAACCCGCACTTTCATGCGCGAATGCGCACAGCTGCTCGCTTGATTGACCAGCAAAAAGTACAGCATCTGCTGTTGTCGGGTGATAATCGCACCCAGGCTTATAACGAACCGCGCGCTATGTGGCGCGATTTATCCCGCCGTGGCGTCGCCGCCGAGCAATTGACAATGGACTTTGCCGGTTTCAGTACCTATGACACTTTAGTGAGGGCGCGTGACGTCTTTCAGCTAGACGAAGCAGTATTAATTACCCAGAACTGGCACTTGCCCAGAGCAATTTTTATTGGCCAGGCATTAGGCATGCAGGT
The DNA here is from genome assembly GCF_900103865.1 of Vreelandella arcis. Taxonomy (GTDB): domain Bacteria; phylum Pseudomonadota; class Gammaproteobacteria; order Pseudomonadales; family Halomonadaceae; genus Vreelandella; species Vreelandella arcis. Next base: position 93,776 of record NZ_FNII01000012.1, on the reverse strand, counting down.
AACAGGCTGCGTAGCGCAAGAGCGCGACGGAGCAGGTAGTTGGCAAGTGCGGCTTCGTGAGTGGGCCGCGAGGGTTGCAACGCTCGGTGATCTCTATATTTGGGGGCGGGAACCTTACTTTCTAGGCCCAGCTGAGCCCATTCACACCTTGCCCGCGCGCACGGACTAGCGGCGGGTCTTGCGTTTTTGCAGCTCGTAAAGCTCTCGGATCAACTGACGACAGCCTTTCATGCATTGCTCAATGACGGGCTCAATGGGATCCGGTAGCGGATGGGTAAACAGCGTCGACAATGCCTGCATCAAGACGCGCTCCTGCTCTAACAGCTCGTTAATCAGCACCTGACTGTCGTTGCCTACAAAGCTTTTTATACGGCTCCAAAGCCATAAAAAGTCATCCCGCTCAACGTCGGCATCGCGCGGCAGCATTTTTAGGTGCGTGCGTGCCAGCTCTTGCAGCTGGTGCATGGTGTCCAAACGTGCGGTGTAATGCGGCTTTAATGCCTCGCGCAGGGAAGGGCGCAGGCGTTCGATATTATCCTGAAAATAATCAATGCTATCGGCCAGCGCTTCCAGTGCGCTGTCCATCGCCACTTGGCGATTGTCGAGAAACATGAGCGTCTACCTCCTTCGGTGACGCAGATTGTGGCGGGGGCGCGATGGATTTGCCACCCCCATAACGAATTATTTTATGCAAATACCTATTAGCCTTTCGGCTTAGGCGGTGCTTTACGCGCGGGCATGGCATTCTTTTCGATGTGCTCAATAATCATGCTGGCAATGTCTTTTCCCGTGGCGCTCTCAATGCCATGTAAGCCTGGCGAGGAGTTAACCTCCATGATCACAGGGCCATGATTGGAGCGTAACAAGTCAACACCGGCGACCCGTAGCCCCATGGCTTTCGCCGCGCGGATGGCCGTTGAGCGTTCTTCCGGGGTAATCCGAATAACGCTGGCTGTTCCCCCGCGGTGTAGATTTGAGCGGAACTCGCCATCCGCCGCTTGTCGCTTCATGGAGGCGACCACTTTATCGCCGATCACGAGGCAGCGAATATCGGCGCCGCGTGCCTCTTTGATGTACTCCTGCACCATAATATTGGCTTTCATGCCCATAAAGGCCTGAATAACTGACTCGGCCGCTTGGTTGGTTTCGGCCAAGACCACACCAATGCCTTGGGTGCCCTCTAGCAATTTAATCACCAGCGGTGCGCCTTTGACCATAGTGATTAGGTCGGGGATATCGTCCGGTGAGTGAGCAAAGCCGGTAATCGGTAAGCCCAGCCCTTTGCGCGACAGCAGTTGAAGCGAGCGCAGCTTATCCCGTGAGCGCGTAATGGAAACGTTATCATTAATAACGTAGGTGCCCATCATTTCAAACTGGCGAAGGACTGCACAGCCGTAAAAAGTGACGGATGAACCGATGCGTGGAATGACCGCATCAAAAGGTTCGATTTCTTCACCCTTGTAGTGGATCGACGGATGGTGCGAGGCAATGCTCATATAGCAACGTAGCGTGTCGACGACCCGGGCGGTGTGTCCACGGCTCTCGGCCGCTTCCACCAGGCGGCGAGTTGAGTAAAGGTTGCGATTACGGGAAAGCAAAGCGATATGCATGCGAAACTCCAAGCCTGGTCGAAGGGCGTAGTGGAAAAAATAGCGTGGAACGTTAGGGTTCGCCGTGTAAAAACGCAGCGCCCGGTGCGACTAGAAAACGGCGCATCGCGCGGCGTCCCAGAAGCATGGGGTGGCGCATATTGCTGCGGTCCGTCAGGCTTAGTTCAACCGGAAAGTTTAAATCGCCTAGGCGCATTGGCGTACGGATGACATAACGCCATTCCCCGTGGCCGTTCGAGCTGGTCACGCGGCGTCGGTCGTGCAAATGCACCGTTAGTCGATGGGCGGGGGTTTCCGGCCCGCCGCTGTGCGTGATAAAGCTAACCCAAAGCTGGCCGTGCTCGTCTTCGTGGGTCTCTACTTGCTCGGCATGCAGCGCCGAAGTGCGCGCACCGGTGTCTGCCTTGCAACACAGGTGAAGCGACAGATCAGGCAAATACACCATTTCACGACGGCCAATGACTGCTTTGGCCTGATATGGGAGTTCTTTCAAAACCGCTCCTTAGAACGCCTATGATTCACTATCACGCTTATTATATTCATCGGGCATTCTTCAGCATTATCAATAATCAAGCTAACGGTTGGCCCGTGTGCGCCGACAGGGCATCCAAACGACTACGAATGGTTGATTCTTCCGGTGCATCACGCAGCGCCATGAGTATGGGCAAGCGTAGCCGAGGAATCAGCGCCAAGTCTCTCACCACGGCAATAAAATCGGTTCGTTCGTCATCCGCTAGACGTGAAAGAAACAGCGGTAGGCGCTCGCCATCTTCTAAATGCAACCAGCCTCGACCTGCCATCGCTGCCAGTACGTCGGGCCCGCAAGTGGTTTCATCGCGCAGCAGTTGGGAGTACCAATCGCCGACGGTGGGGGTCTCAGTGGCTCCCATCGCACGCACGCAGGCGCACAGCGTTTCTAAATCGCCAGTGGCCTTGGCATGTTCACCCCGGTCACGCAAGGCCTTAACCAGGCCTTCAGGCAGTGCCTGATGCTCTAGACAATAGCAAAATGCCTGCACTACGTCTGTGGGTAACGCCGAGAATTGCGTCGACAACCGATCCGCTACATCGTCATCCAGGCGGACAACGGTGTCGGCAACTCCCTGCAAACCCAACTGTTGCCAGTCTAGCGCCTTTGGGTTGCGCAGGTAGGCGTTCACTGATTCAAAATGTTGACTGGCAGGTAACGCAAGATCATAGGTGGCGCGAGCGTTTAGCATCGCTTGAAAAGGCGCACTCGGCGTAAAGGCGAGCGGGTTATCCTTCATCAAGTTATCCACCTTTGACGCGCTATCCTGGCCGAGCGCTGAGACGTTGCGGCCGAGGGTTTCGAGTAAGCGATCCAAAAACGCGTCGCGCTGGGCGGGCACTAAACGGCCTTCTTCGTCCAGCGGCAGAGCCAGAAACCAAATCGCCGGTTCGGGCATATCCCCCAGCCGAAACACAATGGCCATACGTGCCTGGCCCTGCCAGGGCGCGGGCCACGGGGTCTGCGCATTTTCTAATTCGCTCAACGCATTGCTGGGGCACGCTGTGACACGACGACCCATATGATAGAGCGAGACGCTTGCTCCGCTGCGTTGAAAGAATTCGTCTAGGGTGCGGATTGGCTGCATAATGTCCTTTCTCTTTGCAAGCCTGCACTCTACCTTGCAGATACCGGCCTGTCAGCCGTATCCATCGATAATATCACCTCTTTTTTTACCGTTTGGTTAAAAATTAAACAGTCATCCCTAACCCCCATGGGAAACGCAGCTGCGACATCTTTCCATAGCTTATCCACAGTCTCTTGCAGGTTTTCTGTGAATCTGTGGATGTGGTGGACGGACGGGCGATGAGTGGCAACTCGGCGATAGAGTTGGGATAATGATATTTCACACTTTAGATTTAACGTAGGTGGTTTATGAGCGTCCATCAACAGCTTCATACCGCGCTTCTTGAGCTTGAGGCTACCCTGAAGGCCGCCAACCTGTGGCGCGTGCCGACCCCGGAGGCGTCTGCTTTTGACAGCCAGCAGCCATTCTGTGTCGACACGATGTCGCTGATTCAATGGCTGCGCTTTGTATTTATTGCCCGGTTAAATGCGCTGGCTGACGCAGGTGCGGCAATGCCCGCCACGTGTGATGTAGCGCCTGCTGTGGGGGTATATCTCAAGCAAGAGAATATTCGAGCGAGTGATCATGTGTTAGTGCTTAAGGCTGTCGAGCGAATCGACCAGCTGGTCACCGATAACTAATTGAACCGGCCCCTGATGAGTCATCGGGGGCCGTAGCCGTTCAGCGTGATGCACGCTTTACCATGGCGCTACCAGTTAGAAACGATAGCTGATCCCACCCATAACTACGACGGGATCAATCTCCACATTGCCTGCAGAAGCGCCGTTAATTTTGGCATCGCTATCGATATCAATGTACCAAGCGGCTGCGTTTAACGCCCATTGATCATCAATCAGTAAATCAACGCCCACTTGCCCTGCAACCCCCCATGAGTCTTCCAGTTCTAGGGACGCCCCAATGTCGGTCTTTTCGTCCGAAAAATGGGTGTAATTGATGCCCGCCCCTAGATAGGGCTGGACACGGGCAGCGCTGCCGCCTAGTGGGTAATACTGAAAGGTGAGCGTGGGGGGAAGGTGTTCGGTTGACCCATCGGTAACGCCGTCTACTTGCAGATTGTGCTTAAAGGGTAAGGCGGCCAATAGTTCGACGCCGAAGGTGTCGTGAAAGCGATAGCCCAGCGTGAATGCCGGTCCGCTTTCTGAGTCAACGTTGACTTCAGCACCGCCGAGTAGCTCGCCGTTATCGCTGTTAGGGGCTACTTTGGCCACGCCAACGCGTGTGAAAAAGTCACCAGCGCCGTAGGCGAACGCCTGGCTGCTGGCGATCATTGCCGTAGCGGCAACAGTGGTTACAAGAAGGGTAGGTAGGATGGCTTTACGCATGGATTTACTCCTGGTTGCACACTGGGCGGCCATTCAGTAGCCGTTTAACGATGCAAACAGTTTAGCGAGACTCTTAGAGCGAGTTATTGATCCAAGGCAAAGAGTTATTAGACCAAAGTTCTGTAGGGACAGTTGACGTTTTACCGTGGTCGTCCGGAAGGGATTGAGAAATTGCCAAGTGTCGCCTTGCGATGCTGCGAATGGGGTTTCTGAAACGCAAGAGACCTTCCCGTGTCGGTGTACCTGACACGGGAAGGTCTCATTATCTTCGTATTGACTACGTTGAGTGCGTGCTTCGCGCTCGTTTAGCGAGCAATATGCTGGTACTCACCGGCATCGGCCGTTGCGCTGCTTACCGCCAGGATGGCGATGAAGGCCGCGATGAAGCCAGGGATGATCTCGTAAACGCCAGGGCCGCCCATGAACGACGCGTTCCAGCCCAATGCAATCCAGATCATGACGGTGGCGGCACCCACGACCATGCCGGCAATGGCGCCGGCACCGTTGGTGCGCGACCACATCAGCGAGAGGATAATCAGCGGGCCAAACGCCGCACCGAAGCCTGCCCAGGCGTTACTCACCAGCCCGAGCACCTGAGAGTCCGGATCCGACGCAATCACGGCGGCGACCAGGCCCACCAGGACGACGCTGATACGGCCCACGTTCACGCATTCCTTGTCCGTGGCTTCTTTGCGCAGGAACAGGCGATAGAAGTCCTCGGTAAGCGAAGAAGAGGCTACCAGGAGCTGACTGGAAATGGTGCTCATGACCGCCGCCAGCAGCGCCGCATACAGGAAGCCGGTGATCAGCGGGTGGAACAGCAGCTCCGCCAGGATAATAAAGATGGTTTCCGGATCTTCGACATCCATGCCGTTGCGAACGGCGTAGGCCCGGCCAAAGATACCCAGCGACACCGCGCCGATCAGCGAGATGGCCATCCAGCTCATGCCGATGTTGCGGGCAATCGGCACATCCTTGAGCGTCCGGATCGCCATGAAGCGTACGATGATGTGCGGCTGGCCGAAGTACCCAAGCCCCCAGGTGACCGCTGAAAGCCAGCCGATAAAGGTCAATCCTTCCGTCCAAGATAGCAGCGTGGGATCGACCTCATTGAGGGTCTGTGACGCCTGGCCGTAGCCGCCACCGCCTTCGCCAAAGAGTACCACCGCCGGCATGATCACCAGTGCCAGCATCATGATGCAGCCTTGCACGAAGTCCGTCATGCTGACCGCCAGGAAACCCCCGACCACGGTATAGACCAGTACGACGCCCAGCGTGATCAACACGCCCGCCCCGTAGTCGCTCATGCCCCCAATGTTCACGACCCCGGCAAAGGCGCTTTCAAACAGCTTGCCGCCGGCCACCAGGCCAGATGCCGTGTAGACCGAGAAGAAGATGACGATGACGATGGCCGACACCGTGCGCAGTGAAAGCGCGCGGGTCGGGAACCGGTTTGCCAGGAAGGCTGGAATGGTGATCGCATTGCCATAGTGAACCGTCTGCTCACGAAGCCGCGGCGCCACCAGCACCCAGTTGAAGAAGGCACCGACAAACAGACCAATACCGATCCAGGCCGAGCCAAGGCCCGATACGAACATTGCCCCCGGCAGGCCCAGCAGCAACCAACCGCTCATATCCGATGCGCCCGCCGAAAGGGCCGCGACCTTGGGGCTGAGGGTTCGTCCACCCAGCATGTAGTCTTCGGAGGTGGAGGTGGCTTTGCGCATGGCATAAAGGCCGATGCCGATCATGAGCACAAAGTAAGCAATAAGGCTGATCCAAACGCCAATGGCCATAAAAACGTCTCCTGTTTCTTAGTTATTAAGTCGGGCGTGGTGCCGACAGATTGGTGCGCTTACCAACAAGGCGTTGGTAGCGGCGCAGTCTTGTTGTTGTCACCCCGATTCGTATTCACGAAAGGAGCCCCATAGATCGTCTGGCTGTGATGTTCTCAGCGAGGTTGTTTGCACGGTGGTGCTCAGCGTTCCCCAGGTTGAGCACACGACCGGCGATATCCCTATTATTTTTCCCCATCAGACGCTTCCTTTTCAGGAGTTTAGGTTATTGATGTGATGAGCGGCTCACTCATCGCCAAGCGCCAGTAGCGACGCGTTCCCACCTAGAGCGGCGGTATTATTGGTAATGGTTTTCTCAGTCGCAAAACGCAGCAGGTAATGCGGCCCACCGGCTTTGGGGCCGGTACCTGACAGTCCTTGACCACCGAATGGCTGGACGCCTACTACCGCACCGATGATATTTCGGTTTATATACACATTGCCTACCCGAATTTTCTGCGCTATTTCAGCGGCAAAGGATTCGTTGCGGCTATGTACCCCAAACGTCAGGCCATATCCCCGGCCGTTGATGTCGTTAATCACTTGATCGATCGCATTGGCCTTGTAACGCACGATGTGCAATATCGGGCCAAACTGCTCGCGGGTGAGGGCGTCGATGCTGTCGATGATAAAGGCGGCTGGCGCCACAAAGGTGCCATCCTGGGTGTGTTCGGCGGCCATGGGGGTTTCAGCCACCAAACGGTTCTCGCCTTTTAATTTTTCAATATGTTCTAACAACCCGTTTCGCGCGTCTTCGTCGATGACGGGGCCCACATCGGTGCCGAGATCACGAGGGTCGCCAATGCGCAGTTCGTTCATCGCGCCCTTAAGGATCTCAATAACCCGGTCGGCAACGTCGTCTTGTAGATACAAAACGCGTAGCGCTGAACAGCGTTGCCCTGCGCTCTGAAACGCCGACTGAATCACATCCACCACGACTTGCTCGGGCAATGCAGTCGAGTCAACGATCATGGCGTTCATGCCGCCGGTTTCGGCGATCAAAGTTGGCAGCGGTGCGTTTTCGCGGGCCACCAGGGCGCGGTTGATAATTTGCGCGGTATCGGTGCCTCCGGTGAACACCACGCCGGTAATGCGAGGGTCGGAGGTCAATACGCTGCCCACCGTCGGGCCATCGCCAGGCAATAGCTGCACCACATCGCGGGGCATACCGGCTTCATGGAGCAGCTCGATCACGCGGTGGGCAACGATGGACGTTTGCTCGGCGGGTTTGGCCAGCACGGTATTACCCGACACGGCAGCCGCTACCACCTGGCCGCAGAAAATAGCCACCGGGAAGTTCCAAGGGCTAATCGCCGCAAACACGCCTTTGCCGCCCATCACTAGCTGATTGGATTCGCCAGTAGGGCCGGGTAAATCGATTGGCTCGCCAAACGATTCCTCAGCACGCATGGCGTAGTAACGGCAAAAATCGACGGCTTCTTTAATCTCATCAACGCCGTCGGTGAGTAGCTTGCCACCTTCGCGGGAGCACAGCGTCATCAACTCCGGCATGTGCTCTTCCATCAAATCGGCTAGCCGACGCAGGATAGCGGCGCGCTCGGCAGCCGGTGTGGCCTCCCAACGGGGGAAAGCAGCCCAGGCGGCGTCTACGGCCTTAGCGGCTTGCTCTTTGCTAGTCCATTGAACGCTGCCGACGGTTTGACGACGGTCGTAAGGCGAGGTGACCTGGTGGGTATTGGCTGCGTCGTCTTCGACGTCAAACGCCAGTAACGGCTTAGCCGGATACTGCTTGTCCATGAAGCTCGCCATTGCATCCATCAACGGCTGATAGTGGCTTCTGATATTCAAATTCACTCCTTTTGAATTTTTGCGTTTCGGGCCGTAGATATCCTTGGGGAGGGGGATAAGTGGGTTGGCGAGCGACGATTGTTGGCGAAGCGTTTCCACAGGGTGTTGGCAAAGTGACTCAATCGGCACGTCAGGGTCGACCAACTGATGCACAAACGAGGAGTTAGCGCCGTTTTCTAATAGGCGGCGCACCAAGTAGGGCAGCAGATCCTTATGGGCGCCTACGGGCGCATAAATACGGCAGTAGGTGCCTTTGGGGGCGCGCTCGAGGGCCGCATCGTAAAGCGCTTCGCCCATTCCGTGCAGGCGCTGAAACTCGAACGGACGGCTGTCGTGGTTAGCCAGTTCCAAAATGGTGGTGATGGTATGCGCATTGTGAGTGGCGAACTGGGGGAAGATGCGCCCGTTAGTGTCGCTGGAAAGAAGGAACTGGGCGCAGGCCAAATAGGCCACATCGGTGCCCGCCTTACGGGTAAAGACCGGGTAGCCTTCCACGCCTAACTGCTGGGATTCTTTGATCTCGGTATCCCAGTAAGCACCTTTTACCAAACGCAGCGGAATCTCGTCGCCCTGTTGCTCGGCCAGTCGGTTAATGTAATGCAGTACCGGCAAAGCGCGTTTGGCGTATGCCTGAACCACCAGGCCAAAGTGTCCCCAGCCTTTTGCGGCGTTGCTTTCATATACGGCACGGAATACTTCAAGCGATAGCTCAAGACGGTCGATTTCTTCGGCGTCGATGGTGACCGCGACATCAAGTTCGCGCGCCTTAGTCACCAGCTTAATCACGGTATCGACCAGTTCAGTAAGTACCTGCTCGCGGCGGCCAAATTCGTAGCGGGGATGAAGTGCCGATAGCTTAATAGAGATCGACGGGGCAGGCGTTTTATCGCCCATGGTCTTGCATGCTTTGCCGACCTGTTCGATCGCTCGGGCGTAGTCATCAAAGTAACGCTTCGCGTCGTCCCGCGTGCGGGCGGCTTCACCCAGCATGTCGTAGGAGTAGGTGTAGCCTTTATTAAACAGTGGTTTGGAGCGTTTGAGTGCTTCGTCGATGTCACGTCCCAAGACGAACTGCTTGCCCATGATTTTCATGGCTTCATACATCGCGCGGCGAATAACGGGCTCGCCCAGGCGATTAACCATGCGATTGATGAAGTTGGCCGGTTGTCCTTCGCGCGGGTGATCCATTTTGAGTACGCGGCCGGTCATCAATAAGCCCCAGGTAGAGGCGTTGACCATCCAGGACTCGCTTTTACCCACGTGCGACTGCCAATCGGCAGGGCCCAGTTTGTCTTCAATTAACGCATCGGCGGTGGCTTTATCGGGAATACGCAGCATGGCTTCCGCCAGGCACATCAGCATGAGTCCCTCGTGGGTATCCAGGCTGTACTGCTGGAGAAGCTCGTCAATCGTATCAACCGCGGTGTCCATCTTGCGCACGTCGCGCACGAGCGCTGCGGTATTGGCTTCGATTCGCTTGAAGTCATCGCTGTCAACGTCGAGCAGTGTTATCAATTCGCCAACGAAGCTTTCTTCATCGACGACATAATGATCGCTAACGCGAGCCATTAAGGTGTCGAGGTCGGTTTGCCAGATGGCCGGGTCACGCATTGTCTTGGCGTTGAGCATCGAAGCCCCCCAAAGTCGGAACGGATGGGTAACAGGACGTAATCCTGAGCTAACGGTCGAATGTAGAGTGCGCCAACCGTTGGTGTATGTCGTTTTCGCGGGAAAACGTGTCAATTTCTTGGCAAGTCGTTAATATTACGACTTTAGTAGAGTTAGCTAGGCTCCGCCAGCGCGCTGTTTGAACGCGATGTCAACGGGCTGGACGGTAGGTGTGTTTGGCGAAGCTGGCGTGGAGATAGGCCATAACCTCGACGAAATGCATGCGAGAGCGCGCTTTGATTGGCAAACCCGGTTTGTAGAGCAATATCGGTTAGCGACACATGACTTTGAACCACAAGCTGGTGGGCGGCATGCAATCGTTGTCGCTTAACGTACTGCCAGGGGGAAAGGCCTGTCTGCTGTCGAAACCGTTCAGAAAAGTGGGCTTCACTTAAGCAGACAAGCCGTGCCAGGTCGGCAACGCGTAGGTCATCGGCAAGGTGCTGCTGAATGAAACGGTCAAGCTGGCGTATATTTAGGCGGCGCAGGGGTGGGCTGGAGTCGTTGCCCAAACGTGTTTTAAGCGCGCCTACAAACGCCGCCGCTAGGCGGTCGTGCTGAAAGGGGTTGGTAGCAGAAGGGATGGTTTGGCCCAGTTCGCTCTCCATAAATGCCAGGTAATGGCGCAGCGATTCATCCAAGGTAAAAAAGCGCGGCGCATCGAACAGGGCGACAAGTTCGCGCTGTTCGCCGGTTAACGCTGGAGCCTCTTCGGGTAAATCCAAAATTAGCTGGCGGTTATAGCCACTACCTGAGTAATAATGCTCATGGTTGGCGGGCACTATGCATCCAGAAAACGCATTGACGCGGCCGCCAAGCCCCTCTATTTCAAATTCCGACGCGCCACATAGGGTAATAACAATCTGGTGAAAGTCATGGGAATGGTGGCGCGTGGCACTTTCCAACGGAATTCGGCGAATTGTACTGGGCATAAAACCTCCGTCGCCACCTGCGTTAACGTGCATGGAGGGCGCTATGGGCGGCTAAGTGATCGCGCAGGGCTTGCAACTCCGCTTGTCCCTCGTCGTTGAGTAAGGGTTTGCCTTGGGCGAGTTGCCAGCGCCTGCCATGTTGATCCATCAAGTGAGCTGCCCGGCGTCGCACGCCCTCTAAATACTCATTATGCCGGATAGGGTAGCCTATCAGCGCATTCCATTCCGTTTCGCTGACCTGGCTGGAAAGAGCTTTATCAAATAGAGCCAGCAGGTCTTTTGGTTCGGTGCGATATCTAGGGGTACGGGAGGTCATTAACACTGCAATGACGCTGCCGATCACCAGAAAACACACTCCAAATACCAAAAGATAGAGGGCCATGCAGAGCTCCCGTGGGGTTGAGCGCAAGAATCATAGGTCTTTGAGTATACCGCTCACGGCTTTCGATACGAAAATTTTACTAATTAACGAACTTTTTCCGCACAGCGTGTCTGAGAATGTACAAGCAATGCAGCGATAGCAGTCGTTAATGGTGTTGCTTAGTCTATTGTTTTGATCCCTTGCTTCCGCTGCTCCATGAGCAGCGGTTTTTTTTGCTATCTACTTGTTAACTATTCATAGCAGTAGCGCTGTTTGTTGCAGTGCTGACATGGCTCTTGTTGGGTAACGATGCAGGCGTTAATGACGGCGAATGGTCAGCAGTGCCACAAGGATATCTCGCCGGGTGACGATTCCGACAAGGCGCCGCTGCTCAACTACGGGGTATATTTTCGGTTTAGCTCCCAGCATCTCCTGGGCTAAGTCGGTAATGCTTTTGGCCGGGGTGACGCTAAGCACTTCATTGCGCATTAACTCTTTGACCAACGGCGCCTCATCGTCATGGTATATGCTGTCGAGAACACGGCCTAACACATCCTGTTCTGAGATAAAGCCGATTAAATTGTCGTGCCGGTCAACCACTGGTGCGCCCGGTAAGCGGTGAAGGGCAAGCCCTTGGGCGAGCGTGGTAATCGACATCTCGGGCGAGACACGATAACAATCGCGAGACATAATATCGCGTACGTTATGGGGCGTTGGTGTTGCCATAATGGCTCTCCTTTAGCGTGAGAGGGTCGTCTTGTAACCAACCGTCGCACTATTCACTTTAGGTGATTCACCTTCAGATGCGAAGGTCATCCACTTAGGGCATTCAACGCTTTTAAAGCGCTGACGAAAGGGACGCGGACGTCGCAATCGTTGTCTTTATCTGATCGAATAGCCCATGGCCCAGCTTGAGGAGCCAGCGTGAGGAGAAACTATGGACGCACGTGAATATTTGAACCGCAAAGGGCTGCCCCAAGATCGTGATGCCGATCGTCCCAACACACTGGAAGAGAAATCCTGGGAGCGTGCCAGAGGGGCAGGGCAGCAACGCCCCAAGTCGGGTACGCCTCATGATTGGGAAGAATGGGAGCGCTATCACGATGACTTGGCGCACGATGCTGACGCACTGGCGCAAAAAATCGATAAAGACGCCCATCGCAAAGCAACCGCCGAGAAACAGGCAGCCACAGAGACAGCTCGGCCTGTTGATAATAGCGTTGAACATTTTACGCCTGAAAAACCATCCAGCGATGAGCCTGCAGAGCCACCAGCACCGTTAACCGTCATGCCTTCGTCGGTTAAAGCCGCGTATTTTGCGCTGGCCGTGCTGTTCCCGCCGTTGGCGGTTGGGCTGACGGAAGGGGGCGCGCGTCGCGTGGTGATCGCGGCGTTACTTACCCTATGCGTTTGGTTGCCGGGGGTTATTTTCGCATTGGTGTGGCTACGCCGGCAGACATAAGTAGGTTGCCCACAGGCTGCATTCTCCCCATGCTTCCCGCAAGCGCGAGGGTTTTCGTCACTGAGCCATTGGCAACGGTGGTACGATACGTATAATTCGTGTCAACTTTTATAAATACCGAGGTTTACGATGGCGTATCTTGTCGGTGTCACCGTCCTGTGGGCGTTCTCCTTTTCATTAATAGGGGTGTATCTGGCAGGGCAGGTCGATAGCTATTTCGCGGTACTGCTGCGGGTTGGGCTAGCCGCTCTGGTTTTTTTGCCGTTTTTACGGCCCAGCCTCTTACAAGGTAAGCAGCGTGTAGCGCTGATGGCGCTCGGGGCTATCCAGCTCGGCATCATGTATACGTTCTTTTATCAGTCGTTTTTATTGCTGTCGGTGCCCGAGGTATTGCTGTTTACTATCTTTACGCCGATTTATATTGCACTGCTCGACGACCTTTTATTTGGGCGTTTCACACCGATTTACCTGGTGAGCGCTGTCTTGGCGGTGATTGGCGCTGCGGTTATCCGTTACGACGGGGTAGACAGTGGTTTTTGGATGGGGTTTTTGGTGGTTCAAGGCGCTAACCTGTGCTTCGCCATCGGTCAAGTGGGCTATCGGCGCTTAACCGCTGATTTGCCAGCGGATTTGCCCTGGCACAATGTCTTCGGCTGGTTTTATGTAGGCGCCATGATTATTGTGCTGCCGGTGTTCTTGTTGTTCGGTAATAGCGCCGCCTTACCGACAACCGGCATACAATGGGGTGTGTTGGCGTGGCTTGGGCTGGTGGCATCGGGCGTGGGCTATTTTGCCTGGAACCAAGGCGCTACCCGAGTGGATGCCGGTACACTGGCGGTCATGAATAACGCGCTGATACCCGCTGGCCTAGCTGTCAATCTGCTGATCTGGAATCGCGAGGCCGATATGTCGCGGCTGTTGCTTGGCGCGGCGATCATGGCCGCTTCGCTCGGGCTGAATCATTGGTGGCGGCAGCGTCAGCAGGCACAGCCGGTGTAAGTCGATTTGCTCGCATTGTTTCCCCTCGCCATAATGGGCTGATTGTCTATGAGTCGGCTCACGACCCATCATGTTCAGGAAGCTGCTGTGTCATCGAATATGCCAAAGGAGTCACGGCGGCCATTTAACACCATTGGGTTAATTGGCCGGTTGGGCAGCGATAAAGTCGTCGACTCGCTGCAGCGCTTAGTTAACTACCTGGTGGAGCACCGTTACCGTGTGCTGGTTGAAGATCGCACCGCCACGGTGATTCCGCACCACGGCCAGCCAGAAGCCAATCGTCGGGCGTTAGGCGAGCTGTGCGATTTGGTGATTGTGGTCGGCGGCGACGGTAGCTTGCTGGGCGCAGCGCGTACGCTATGCCACAGCGGTACGCTGATGTTGGGTGTTAATCGGGGTCGTCTGGGTTTTTTGACCGATATTTCCCCGGATGAATTGGAAACCCGCGTTGGTGAAGTGCTGGCCGGTGAGTTCGAGCGTGAAGAACGTTTCCTGTTGGACATGGCGCTATACCGCAATGGTGTGATGGTCGGCTCTGGCGAAGCGCTCAACGAGATTGTGGTTCACCCAGGGAAAGCCGTTCGCATGATTGAGTTTGAACTGTTTATTGACGGGCAGTTCGTCTATAGCCAACGCAGTGATGGGCTGATCATCGCCACGCCGACAGGGTCTACCGCTTATGCGTTATCCGGCGGCGGGCCGATCATGCACCCGAAGTTGGATGTCATTACCCTGGTGCCGATGTTCCCTCATACGCTCTCCAGCCGCCCCATCGTAATCGATGCGGCCAGCGAAATTCGCCTGCATATCGGCGAGACCAACCAATCCTATCCCCACGTAAGCTGCGATGGGCAAACGCGGTCGGTTGCCAAACCGGATGATGTCGTTGTCATTACCCGAAAGCCAGAACGAGTCCAGCTAGTGCATCCCATTGGGCACAACTTTTACGAGGTGCTACGCAGCAAGCTCGGCTGGAGCCACCGGTTGGGAGACTGAGCATGGTCAACCGAATCGCCGCCAAGCCGGTATTTGAAGGCTACGATTTAATCGGTGATGTGCATGGCTGTGGTGCCACGCTCGTGACGCTGCTTGAAAAGCTCGGGTATCGTAAACGCGGCGGTGTGTATCGCCATCCGCGACGGCGGGTCATCTTTTTGGGGGATCTTATCGACCGTGGGCCACGTATTCGGCTGGCCGTGACGACGGCCCGGCGGATGGTTGAAGCCGGCGAGGCGCAAATCGTGATGGGGAATCATGAATACAACGCGCTTGCCTATACCCATCCCGCACCGCCGGGTAGCGAGAAACGCTGGTTGCGCGAGCATACCCCGCGTCACAACCGCATTATTCAAGACACACTGGCGCAATACCGTGACCACACCAACGAATGGGAAGATACCCTGGCCTGGTTTAAAACCATTCCATTGTTTATCGAACAAGACGGCATGCGCGTGGTGCACGCCTGCTGGGATGACGATCTAATCAGTCAGTTTAAACAGCGTTATCCCGATGGGCGTCTAGATGACCGCTTTCTGGTGGCGTCTCACGACCCCTCGACCCAGGCGTTTCGCATTTTGGATCGCTTAACGCGGGGCAGTCATCTTCAGCTTCCGCGTAACGTGGCGATTCATTCAGGCGATGGCTTTACGCGACGCAGTTTTCGCACTCATTTTTGGGCGGCATCGCCACAGTGCTGGGGGGACGTCGCCTTCCAGCCCGATAACTTGCCCGGCGATTTAGAGCAGCGAACGCTCACCCAAGCCGAGCGTGAAACGCTTAGTTATTACGGGCCAGACGAGCCCCCCTTGTTTATTGGCCATTATTGGTGTGAGGGCATCCCCGCGCTTCCGACTGGCAATATAGCTTGTTTAGATTACAGTGCCGTCAAATATGGTCGCTTGGTCGCTTATCGTTGGCAGGGCGAAGTACAATTAAATGCCGATCATTTCGTTTGGATTCAGGTGGATAGAGAAGAGCAAAGCTTTTTAAATACGGTGCTGGATGACGAAGACTAAGTTGAATGATTGATAGATACATTAAGTTACATATTTTTTTCGAAACATCTGAACTAACCCTACTGCCGTCCGTCTGAATAGGTGTTCCCTTGAATGATCCCTTGCTATTGACCCGGCGGCCCCCTCCGCCGGTTTTTTTTGGTGGAAATGATTACCACTGTACTGCCACGCCAAGGCGTGTTCTATTCAATTGGCCGCATGGCCCACGCTGTTACCACGAGGCAAGCCTATGCACCCAGTGATGCGTTTACCCCCCGATGCAGACACTCAGGCGTTACGCAAAGCGCTTTGGCGTTATCGCATTGGACACCGCATTACCGCTGAAGACGATGCTCAGGTGCTTTGGGTCGCCGACCCAGGTCAACGTGAAGCGCTTGTCAACCTGGTGGCCCGCTGGCAGCAAGGCGAGTCTCTTGAATTAGCCGAGCATACTTCAACGACGGATTCCCCCGCGCTGCTCTCAACGCTTAAGCGTCTACCGGTCACCGTGTCCATGGTGGCGGCGAGCTTGGTTATCTTTGCGTTGATAGGCGTCTTGGGCGATCGGTTGATTGTGGCCTTGACCATTGTGCCGATAGGCATTGCGGGCGGTGAGCTAACCTACAGCTCGCTAACGGATACGCTGGCCAGCGGTCAGGTTTGGCGGCTGCTTTCGCCAGCGTTTCTGCATTTTGGCTGGATGCATCTGATTTTTAACTTGATGTGGGTGTGGTATTTCGGTCGTCAGGTGGAAGCATTGCAGGGTGGGCGCACGCTGTTGTTGCTATTAGTCGTGGCAGGGGTAGGCGCCAACCTTGCCCAATACGCCACCGGCACGGTGTTGTTCGGTGGTATGTCCGGGGTGGTGTATGCCTTGCTGGCGCATGTTTGGCTGATGTCGCGCCGGGTACCCGGAAGCGGTTTTTTTGTTCCGCAAATGCTGGTTGTGTTCATGCTGGGGTGGATGGTGTTCACCATGACAGATATGGCTGGTCTGGTCGGCTTTGGCAACGTGGCCAATGAAGCCCACCTTGGCGGACTGCTCGTCGGGTTGGTGACAGGCTGGTATTATAGCGCGCGGCGTTTACGGTCTTAATTGAGGAGCTTGGCATGAGCGATATGACCTTCGACAAAATGATTCACCAGATGACCCCGGCGATTTACGAAAGCCTCAAGCAGGCCGTGTCGTTGCGTAAATGGCCCGATGGGCGCCGCCTGACCGACGAGCAAACCGAACTGTGTTTAGAGGCAGTGATGCGTTTTGAGGCCGAAAACAATGTGCCCGAAGCCAGCCGGGTAGGGTATCTGGAGCAGCGTACCTGTGGCGCAGGGGCCACCGGGGAAGGTGTGTCGCCGGAAATGGCGGGCTTGGCCAAGGATGCCACGCGTGATTGAGGCGGCAACGCAAGGTTGTTTGAGCAAAATGGCGGCAACGCTACCTGGTCGTCAAGAGGAGCAAGTCGTCTACCATTTGCGCGCCGGTGAGCATCGCATTGCGCTTAATGAGCGGCTCGGTGAGCCCCTTAATTTGCGTTGGACAGGGGCCATTGCTTGTACCCACTGTGGCCGAGCTACCAAAAAAAGCTTTGCCCAGGGCCATTGCTACCCCTGCTTTAAGCGTTTGGCCCAGTGCGATACCTGCATCATGAAGCCGGAAACCTGCCACTATTTCCAAGGCACCTGCCGTGAGCCTGAGTGGGGCGAGCGACACTGCTTCCAGCCGCATATTGTTTACTTGGCCAATTCGTCGGGTTTAAAGGTCGGTATTACCCGCAAGACGCAAATGCCTACCCGTTGGCTAGACCAGGGGGCTATTCAAGCGCTGCCCATTCTTGAAGTGGATACTCGCCAGCAGTCTGGGTTTGTCGAAATGCTGTTTAAAGAGCACGTAGGCGACCGCACCAACTGGCGCGCTATGCTCAAAGGCGAGGTGACGGAACTGGATTTAAAAACCGAGCGAGACCGCTTGTTAGCAGCGACAGCCAACGGCCTTGGGCAACTTAGAAGCGAATTCGGTGCCGATGCCATTCGCGAGCTAGACGCCTCAAGTTCTGACTTCCACTATCCAGTGGCGTCGTTTCCCAGCAAAATCGTCTCGCATAACTTTGATAAAAAGCCTGAGGTCAGCGGTATACTGCAGGGCATCAAAGGCCAGTACTTAATGTTGGATACTGGGGTGATCAATCTGCGTAAGTTTACCGGCTATGAGGTTAGCGTGGCTTAATAATACTTAAACGCCACCATAGCCCAGCGCCTGCCGCAAGTGCTGGGCGTGGCTAGCCACCCAGTGCGGGTCAATCGCGCCCCAATCCTGGATGTGATAGCGGCCGATGTTATGACGTTCGCCCTCATCTTTAGTAAACGTACAGGCAATATCCAATTCGGCAAGCGAGGCGATGGTGTCTTGCGCCGTGCGCCGCGGCATGCCGGTGTCCTCCATCAAAGCTGGGACACTGACCACCCCCTGGTCAATCAAATACGCCACGTAAAGACGACGATAAAAGCTTGATTTTGTTTTACTAAGCGGCGCGGTCATGGCGTATCCTTTATACAATGAAAATAACGCTCACCAGTTTAATTGAATAAATCGCCCTGTGCGCGCGGCGGACAAAAGTCGCGGGTATTCAAACCCTGTTCGGAGCGCGGCTGCATGTTCCACTGGCGGCTGGCGCGATTAAACCGCTGGGCGATCATCTCGGCAAATACTCCTTCACCGCGAAAGCGCTTCCCAAAACGCGCATCGTAGTTCTGCCCACCCCGGCACTGGCGAATCAAACTCATCACCTTGGCGGCGCGCTCGGGGTAGTGGGCTTCCAGCCATGCTTCAAATAGTGGCGCCACCTCGTGGGGTAGGCGTAATAGCATCCAGGTGGCAGTGCGTGCGCCTGCACGACTGGCTGCTTCTAAAATGCGCTCAATTTCATGGTCGGTGAGCCCCGGAATAACGGGCGAAACCAGCGCGCCCACGGGAATGCCAGCCGTGTTTAGCTCGCGGATGACTTTTAAACGTGCCTGGGGCGATGCCGTGCGCGGTTCCAGGGTGCGTTTTAGATTGGCATCCAGGCTGGTCAAGCTCACAAACACACGCACCAAGCGATGTTCAGCCATTTCCGCCAGCAACTCCAAGTCTCGCAGTATCAGGCTGCTTTTGGTCACAATGGTGACGGGATGTCTGCATTGCAGCAGCAACTCCAGCAAGCGGCGAGTGGTTTGGTGCTTTGCCTCTAACGGTTGGTAGCAATCGGTATTGCCCGAAAGATTAATCGGCCGGCACACGTAGTTAGGGTGACAAAGTTCCTCGGTTAGGCGTTCTACCAAGCCGCTACGGGCTATTAGTTTGGTTTCAAAGTCCAGCCCCGGCGATAAATCCCAGTACGCGTGTGAAGGGCGGGCATAGCAATAGACACAGCCATGCTCACAGCCACGATAGGGGTTCAGCGAGCGATCAAATGGTAAATCCGGCGAACGGTTCCACGAAAGCGCGCTTTTGCTCGGCTCCTCGCGTACTTCAGTCGCAATCGAGGTAGAACTTTCCTCCCGCCACCAGCCGTCGTCTTCCTCCACGCTGCGGGTCGGCGCAAAACGATTGTGCGGGTCGTACGTCGCTCCGCGCCCTTTATGTAAGATTGAGCCGCCAGGTTGATAAGAAACCGCCATTTGCCACCTCTGCACGTTATGAGTGTGCTTGTCGTCTGTGTCGACACATGGATGTATGTACAGTATATGGTGTTTGGCAAAAGTCGCAAGGGAGGGGTTGGTCGTAGATGAAAAACTCAGTGATGAACAAACGACGCCACTATTTCATACTGTAAAAAGGTTCGCTTGCGCTAGTATCGAAAGAGGAAATTGACGAATGGGAATGCAACAAGATCTGGAATTAATGGCATCTTACAATCAGTGGATGAACGCTAAGCTGTATGAGGCTGCCAGTCAGCTCACGCCGGCTGAGCTTATCGAAGAGCGGGGCGCTTTTTTCGGCTCGATTTTTGGCACGCTTAACCACATCGTAGTGGCGGACACTATCTGGCTTAAGCGGTTTGCAACCACCCAAACCGCTTCTGCAAGAACGCTTGCGGTAATGGTTGACCTTCCTATGCCAGCGCGCCTTGATCAGGTGATGTTTGATGACTTACCAGGCCTGAAAGCGCATCGCCAATGGCTCGATACCGTGATTATTAACTGGGTCGCGGCGCTGACAGACGACGATCTAGAGACGCTACTGAGTTACCACAACACAAAAGGGATAGCCTCAAAACGGCGCTACTCAAGTCTGATTGTCCAATTCTTCAACCACCAAACCCACCACCGCGGGCAGGTATCTACATTGCTCTCGCAAGCGGGTGTGGATATTGGTGTCACCGACCTGCTGGCGCTGATTCCGGATGAGCAACAAGCTAAACTATAGTTTAGGTATCCATGATGACACCGTTAAGGACAACGTATGAAACCCTTCTCAATCCTATTGATACGAATATTAGCTATATATCTTGCCATTAAACCACTCATAGCCATGTCGCCTCTGCTATTTAGCGCTAACTTGGATGCAGAGTTGCATCAGTGGTTGCCCGGCGTTGTGGCAACCGTTTTCATTCCCGTTCTCGCAGGCATTGTGTTGTGGTTTGGAGCAGGCGCGCTGGCGACCAAGATTTATGGCCCTTATGGTGTCGAGACGAGTGTTCAGGTAAACGAAGCTGGTTTAGTGCGTGCTGGCAGTTTCCTTATTGGTGTGTACCTATTTGTACAACACACCGGCACAGCGCTTAGCCAATGGGCTTGGGGAGGCATTATTGACTATGGGTCGTTGGTTGTTATCGCGCTAGGTTCGGGCTTGATAGTGGGCACTAGTTTAATTGGTAAGCTTTACAATAAAATAAAGTATGCGGGCGGCGATGTTTAAGGGTCTGCTGCGAATATCTAAATGCAGGTATGTTGCGTATAAAGGGAAAACGCCCTGGCTTCTCAGCCAAGGCGTTTTGCTTTCCGATTCATTTACCACGTCAACCTAACGCTTCTTCCGTGTCGGCTTCTTATCGTTATCGCCACCGGCCGGTGCGCTTTCCTTTGCGCTGCTACCGCCATTGGGGAAGTGGCCACGTAACAGTTCCAGCAGGCCTTGTGTGGAGGCGTCGAAGTCGGCGGCGTTGGTGTCGATGCGTTCGCTGATTTCACCGGCAATACGTTTGCCAAGCTGCACGCCCCACTGGTCAAAGGAGTTGATGTTCCAGATCACCCCTTGGACAAACACCTTGTGCTCGTAGAGTGCGATCAGGGCCCCCAGGTTTTTCGGCGTTAGCTCATCCAGCAGTAGCGTGCTGGAAGGGCGGTTGCCGGGGCAGCTGTAGGGGTCGTGCTGGCTGAGTTCTTTGCTATTGCCTTGGCTGCCCTCCATAAAGGCGTTGGCCTGGGCGAGCATGTTGGTTAGCAGGGCGAAGTGATGATCTTCCACGCCTGGCTCGGGCTTGAGCGAGGCGATAAAGTCGATAGGCACGTAGCGGGTGCCCTGGTGCAGCAGCTGGAAAAACGCATGCTGGCCGTTAGAACCGGTTTGTCCCCAGACAATCGGGCCGGTTTTGTAGTTGACCGGATGTCCGAAGATATCCACCGATTTACCGTTGGACTCCATATCCAACTGCTGCAGGAAAGAAGGCAGCTGGTTGAGCGCTTGGTCGTAGGGCACGATGGCCTGGGTTTCAGAACCGATGAAGTTGATATACCAGATACCAATCAATGCCATGAGCACCGGCATATTTTCCGAGAAGGGCGCTTCGATAAAGTGGCGATCCATCTCGTGGGCGCCTTCCAGCAGCTCGATAAAACCTTCAAAGCCGATGGAAAGTGCGATGGGCAGACCAATCGACGACCACATGGAGTAGCGTCCGCCGACCCAGGCCCAGAATTCGAACACGTTCTCTTCACGGATGCCGAATTCCATTGCCGCCTTGCGGTTGGTGGAAGCGGCGATAAAGTGCGCGCCCACGTCGGCATCTTCACCGGCGTTTTCCAGGAACCAGCGCCGCGCCGTTTTGGCATTGAGCAGCGTTTCCTGGGTGGAAAACGTTTTGGTCGAGACGATAAACAACGTGGTAGCCGGATCGAGCCGCGATAGCACCTTCTGGATATGGGTACCGTCGACGTTCGATACAAAGTGGAAGTGCAGCTCCGGGTGGCGGTATTTCAACAGCGCACGCACGGCCATGTTGGGGCCAAGATCCGAGCCGCCAATGCCGATATTCACGACGTCTTTAATGCGCTGGCCGTTGTAGCCTTTCCACTCGCCGCTGCGCACCGCTTCGGAAAACAGCTTGATCTGTTCGCGGGTGCGGGTGATTTCAGGCATCACGTCTTTGCCATCAACGAAAACCGGCTCATCGCCTAGATGCCGGAGCGCAGTGTGTAGCACGGGACGGTCTTCGGTGACGTTGATAATATCGCCCGAAAACATTTGGGCACGACGCTGAACCAGCGCTGAGTGGTCGGCCAGTTCGATCAGCTTGGCCATGACGTTTTCGGAGACGTGGTGTTTTGAGTAGTCGAGGAATAGGCCGCCTACCCGCAGGCTCATTTTTTCAAAGCGCTGCGGGTCATTCGTGAAGTAGTCACGGATGCGATCGTTTGCGGTCTCGTCGCGCAGGCGTTCAAGTGCCTGCCACGTCACACTGCGGGTTAGTTGAAACATAGAAAAGTCCGTTGTTGTAGGTTGGCGAGGGGCCTTGATGCTATGTGTGTAAAAATACTACATAAACGACACGCTGTGACAACCGAAAGCGGATAAAAGGGTGGTTGGCGGTAATAAAACCAATCACAAAATCAATAAAAAGGCGGGCCTTAGCCCGCCAAAGGTGCAATTAGCTGGCAATCGCTACCTGGGTGGCCCCACGCTTGATCATGGCGTAGCTCAGGCCGGTAATCAGCGAGCCCACCACGATGGCGCCTAAATACAGGACAACCGGGGTAATCGCGTTGGGAATCAGCAGCACAAAAATACCGCCGTGGGGAGCCATCAGCTTGGCACCGATCAGCATTGAAAGCGCCCCGGTGACCGCGCCGCCCACCATACAGGCAGGAATGACCCGCAGCGGGTCTTTAGCGGCAAACGGAATCGCGCCTTCGGTGATAAAGCATAAACCCAGCACAAACGACGCTTTACCCGTTTCACGCTCTGGCTGAGAGAACTTGGGGCGGGCCACAAAACTGGCGATGCCCATGCCAATCGCCGGCACCATGCCCGCCGCCATAATCGCCGCCATGGGCCCGTAGGTTTCCGAGGCGAGCAGACCCACGCCGAAAGTATAGGCAGCTTTGTTGACCGGGCCGCCCAAGTCGAAGCACATCATCGCCCCCAGCAGAATGCCCAATAGCACGGCGTTGGTAGACCCCATGGACTCTAAAAAGCTGGTCAGACCATCGAGCAGTGCCGCTACGGGTTCGCCAATCACGTAGATCATGGTCAGGCCGGTGACCAAACTGGCCACCAGCGGAATGATCAGAATCGGTTTAAGGGATTCAACGCTGGAGGGAAGTTTGACATAGCGCGTAACCGCTAAGGCGACGTAACCGGCTAAAAAGCCTGCCAGGATACCGCCGATAAAGCCGGAACCGATATTGGACGCCAGCATGCCGCCAATCATGCCTGGCGCGATGCCGGGCCGGTCGGCAATGGAGTAGGCAATGTAGCCTGCCAGCACCGGAATCATCAGTGCAAAGGCGGTGCCACCACCAATCTGCATTAGCGCTGCAGCCAAGGTGCCTTCCTGCTCAAAAGCTTCAATGCCGAACACAAATGAAAGCGCAATCAGCAAACCGCCGGCAACCACCATCGGCAGCATAAACGAGACACCCGTCAGCAGGTGTTTATACACGCCTTTCTCTTTGATGCTTTTGCCTTCGCCAGTGGCTGCTGATTGGTTGCCATCCTCCACACTGGCGTGGGCGAGGGCGGCTTCCAGCGTCGGGCGAGGCTTCTTCAAGGCATTGCCGGTAGAGGTGCGATAAATACGCTTGCCGGCAAAGCGCGCGGGGTCAACGTCGATATCACAGGCGAGTACCACGACATCCGCTTCGGCAATTTCTTGCTCGGTCAGTTGATCCTGGGCACCCACTGAACCTTGGGTTTCCACACGGATGGCGTGACCCATGGCGCTACCAGCTTCAGCCAGCGCTTCGGCGGCCATGAACGTATGCGCAACGCCTGTTGGGCAGGCGGTCACGGCAACAATTTTCTGGCCTTCTGCGGCACTTGGCTTGGCGGTGGGGGCATCGGCGGGCGCCTGATAAAGTGGCGCATCGCGTTTTGCCGTCGCCAAAAAGGCGTCGGGGTCGGGTAGCGCATCGGCAATCGGGGCTTGATAGAGCCGTTTGCCTTCAAAGCGCTCAGGCGCGGGGACGTGATTCGCTGCAACGACAATCAGGTCGGCATTGGCAATCTGCTCGGCGGTGGCGGGTTGCAGCGGTGCGAGCTCGCCGTGCATTTCCACGTGGACGTGCCAGCCCTGGCGCTCGGCTGCCTGTTCCAGCCGCTTGGCGGCGAGGAAGGTGGTCGCCATGCCGCTTGGGCAGGCGGTAATCAGTATTAAATTCATAGCGGTGCTCCCTCGGTGATGGGGTCGTCAAGACGCCGTACCCGGGTCTGTTGTTGGAGTGAATCAAAGTCGTCGGCTTGGGGATTGCCCACCCCGACGTGGCGAACTGCGTCTGCGGAGAGGGCCGTGGCGAAGCGCAGTGTTTGGTCGGGCGTGTGGCCGCTCAACAAGCCATGCAGCATGCCCGCAACGAAAGTATCACCGGCGCACACGGTGTTGACGGCGGTGACGTGAGGCGGCGTTGCCTGCCACACACCCAGCGGGCTGACCCACAGAACGCCATCGGCACCGGCGGACATCAGCGCGTGTTCTACGCCGCTGTGATGCAGCCGTTGCGTGGCGTCAAGGCGGGCAGTGTCATGGGTAAGCGCTGCACCGGCCCACTCGGCTAGTTCAAGCTCATTGGGCTTAACGGCGGCTGGCTGAATCCCAATTGCCGCATTGAGCGCCTCACCGCTGGTATCTACCCACAGGGGGACGCCGCTTGCTTTTAGATGGCCCAGTAGGTCGCGAAAATCATCCAGGCTAAGCCCCGGCGGTAAGCTACCAGCAACTACCACCGCGAGCGGCGGTGTAGCGCTTTTTAGGTGAGTATCCAGGCGTGCCGTTAAATGTTGCAGGTCTTCTGACGTGATGGGCATGCCCGGGCCGTTGATGTCGGTGACGCGGCCGCTTTGCTCGGCTAGTTTGGCATTAATGCGCGTTTCGCCCGCGACGCGCACAAAGTCGTCGTTTAACCCGGCGTGGCGAAAAGCCAGCGTAAAGGGGGCGTCGTTATCACTGCCGAGAAAGCCGCTGACGGTGACCTCGTGGCCTAATCCCGCCAGCACTCGGGCGACGTTGACGCCTTTGCCTGCGGCTTCTAGCTGCGCGTGACTAGGGCGGTTAACCCCCCCTAACGTGAGTTGCTCAAGGCTGAACGCCAAATCCAGCGCCGGATTGAGCGTAATGCACAGGACGCGAGCCATTAGCGGGCCTCCAGCGCGTCGCGGACGGCATCGCTGGTGGCCTGTTTCAGGGCAAGCTGAGCGCTAGCCTGAGCATCGGCAAAATCAAACTCGCGCAGCCGCGCTTTGACCAGCGGGATTTGTCGCGCACTCACCGACAGCTCGTCAACGCCTAGGCCGACTAGCACCGGCACCGCCATGGCGTCGGAGGCTAATTCGCCGCAGACGCCGACCCATTTGCCCTGGGCGTGGGCGGCGTCCACGGTCATTTGAATCAAGCGCAATACCGCCGGGTGTAGGCCGTCGGCCTGGGCGGAAAGTTCGGGGTGGCCACGGTCGATGGCCAGGGTGTATTGGGTTAAATCGTTGGTGCCCACTGAGAAGAAATCGACCTCGGCGGCAAGCGAATGCGCAAGCAGGGCGCTGGAGGGCACTTCAATCATCACGCCGAGCTGAACATCGGTGGCTCGTTGTGACGGGGCGATCTCGCTCAGCAGTCGATCGTAAATCGCCTTGGCAGCGCGAAATTCGGCGATGTCTTTAACCATCGGCAGCATGATGCGCAATGGCTGATCCGTACTGGCCATCAGTAAGGCGCGTAGTTGGGTTTCCAGTACATCGGGCTGGGTTAATGCTAAACGAATACCACGCAGGCCCAGGAAGGGGTTGTCTTCTTGGGGAACGGGCCAGTAGGGCAGCGGTTTATCGCCGCCGACATCCAGTGTACGGGCGACCAGCGGGCGCCCTTTGAGGGCGTCCACGGCCTGACGGTATTCATCGATCTGAGTTTGTAAATCCGGCGCGCTGGCGTGGGCCATAAACAGAAACTCGGTGCGCAATAGGCCAACGCCCTCCGCTCCCCGCTCGACGGCATCGTCGGCGTGGGCGGTATTGCCTAGGTTGGCGGCCACTTCCACCCGATGACCGTCGCGGGTTTGGGCGGTCTCAAAGCGTGTTTCCCAGGCCTCGGCTTCACGCTGCTGCTGGTCGAGTAGCTGTTGTTCCGCGCGTTGCAGACGCGCTTCCGAGGGTTTGTGGGTTACCCGTCCACGCTCGCCATCCAAAATCATCATGCCGCCGTTGGGCAACGCTATGACTGCTTCGCCAGCGCCCACCACAGCGGGGATGCCCAAGGCGCGGGCCAGAATCGCGCTGTGCGAAGTGGCGCCGCCGCGCACGGTCAGCAGGCCACGCACGCGGGCGGTATCCAGACGGGCGACATCGGAAGGGCCGATATCGTCCATCACCAGAATATACGGGTAGTCGGGCGGGGTGGGCAGTTTGGCGTTACACAGCACACCCAGTACCCGGCGGCCAACGTCGCGTAGGTCGGCGGCGCGCTCGGCCAATAAGCGATCAGCCAGCATTTCCTGGGCGTGGGCAGCGGTATCGATGGCCTCCCACCAGCCGGCTTGTGCTGAACGCCCTTCACGAATGGCTTCAATAGCGGCCTGGTGTAGTTCGGGGTCGTCGAGCATTTCTTCATGCATAGAAAGAATGTCGGCGACCTCACCGCCCGGTGCGTTATGCACGAGTTCTCTTAGCTGGTCAGCCCCTTCTTTCAATGCCTCGCGTAAGCGGGCAATTTCATGCTCAGGGTTATCGGCATCCTGCGGGTAGTCAAACTGTAGCGGACGCATAACAAATACGGGCGCAATAGCCAGCCCCGGCGATGCGGCCACGCCTGAATGGGGAGTGTCGTCGGTAAGTGGCTCGACGGCTGGTTTGGCGGTGTTTGATAGCGGTGCAACGCTATCGCGCTCGCCCTCCCAGGGGGCGACCTTTTCGCCCAAACCGGTTTCAATGGACTCGGCGACCGCCGCCAATGCCTGGCTGGCCTGTTCGCCCTCGGCTGATAACACAAGCCATTGGCCGCGCCTCGCGCCCAAGCCAATCACTTTGGTTAAGCTGGCGGCAGATACTGGCGTGGCGCTGCCTTCCTCGAGGCGTACGTTGATCGGAATGCCCTGAGCTCGTGCGATTTGTACCAGCTGCTTGGCCGGGCGGGCGTGCAACCCATGGGGGTTTAACACCCGGGCGCGCTGGGTTTGCGTGCTGGCGGTTTCGCCCGCAAGAGCGGCCAGCAACTGCGCGCTGGTTTTGTTGACGAGGCTTTCGCTTTCACTGCGTTCCAGCAAAGGGAGTAATTGTTCAAGCAGCGGGCGGTGGCTTTCGCCGCTGGCCGCTAGGCAGAATAGCGCATGAACCGGATGACCTTGATGGCTAAGCGACGGGGCGGCAGGGGTGGCGACCCCAAGGGCGGGTTGCACTACCCCATGAGCGTGGCTGGCCAGCCAAAGTCCGTTGCCCAGCCAAGTGGGCTCAGAGGTGGCGATGGCGCTGATAAAAGTGTTATCCACGCAGCCGCTTTGCCGCAACCGCGCGGCAGCCGCCAGGGTTAATTCCTCAAGGTCTTTGGCAGGGAAACTGACGCACAGCGTGTCAGCATCCAGGCGTGGCGTTACGGCCGGTTTGGAAAGCAAGCGCGCCACATCGGCGGCAGACGTGGCGCTGGCCAACTGCTCGGCGACGCCTTCTCGATCGAGTACATGGGTTAGCTGGCGCAGAATGTCGAGGTGTTCATCGTTTTGCGCAGCAATAGTGACTAAGACGTGTACCTGTTGGCCATCGTGCCACTTTACGCCGTGGGGGAACTGAAGAACGCGAACCCCGGTTTGCTTGACGTATTCGCGGCTTTCGGGCGTGCCGTGGGGAATGGCAATAGCATTGCCTAAAAACGTTGAGGACTGCGCCTCCCTGGCGTGAAGGCCGTCACGGTAGCCGGGCTCGACAAACCCGGCTCCCACCAGCGCGTTGGCGGCGCTGTCCAGTGCCGCCTGCCAATCGGTTGCCTGGCAGTCCAGCAAGATGTCATCAGAGCCGAGCGTCAGCATAGGTGTCTCCTGTAAAACGATAGTCGTAGCACACCGAGGTGAGCTGGATGAATCGTGTCATCTGTGTATAGTTGGCTATGCTGAATCGATTCACTTATAGACACAAGAGCTTCGCGCCTAGACTTTGGTCTGATGAGCGGCTGCCGCCTGCTAAAATACCGCGGCAACCAGAGGGGGAACTGCATGACACTCGCCGATATTGCCCGACTTGCCGGGGTATCACGCACCACCGCCAGCTACGTCATTAATGGCCAGGCTGAGAAGCGGCGCATTAGCGCGTCGACGATTGAAAAAGTCATGGTGGTGGTTCGCCAGCACCGTTATCACATCGACCCCCAGGCCGCTGCGCTTCGCCGAGGTGCCAGCCGCTTGCTAGGGCTGATCGTGCCTGACCTGGAAAACATCAGCTATGCGCGGCTAGCCAAACGGATAGAGCGGGGCGCCCGTGAGCGCGGCTATCAATTACTCATCGTGAGTTCTGACGACTGCCCTGAAAGTGAGCGGGCGTTAGCGCTAGCGCTGCGCGCGCAGCGCTGTGAAGTATTGATTACGGCAAGCTGCTTAGCCAGAGATGACTCTTTCTACGCCGATCTGGTTCATGAAGGCTGGAGTGTGGTGGGCATGGATAGGGGGCTAGACCCGAAACAGTTTGCCAGCGTGGTCAGTAACGACCGGCAAGCCGCATTGACGTTAACGCAATCAGTGATAGGTCCGACGACTCAGCGGGTGGCGTGGCTAGAAGCAATGCCAGAACTGTCTATCAGCCGTGAGCGCCGTGCCGGGTTTCAGGCAGCGCTGGCAGACACCTCCATTACGCCGCTATATTTTAGCGGCGCCCATTACGAACGCAGCGAGGGCGCGCGCTTGGCGGCCGAGCTGTTGGATGAGTGCGGTGGCGCAGATGCGCTGGTGACGGCGTCCTATACGCTATTGGAAGGGGTGTTCGATGTGTTTCTTGAGCGTGGTGGGCTGCCCGAGGGCATGAGGTTAGCGACCTTTGGCGACCACCGCCTGCTGGATTTTTTGCCTCAGCCGATCAACTCGGCGCTGCAAGATTACGATCGAATCGCTGAGTTAACGCTGCGCTGTGCGCTGGCCGCGACGGAAGGCGAGTACGTATGCGGGCAACAAGTCGTCTCACGGCATTTGCGCACCCGACAGCCGGTGCGCAAATGATCGTTTAAGCCAACGGTGCTATGTCAGGCGAGTTATACGCTACGCGCCTGGGCCCAGGCGTCGGCGTCCGGGATCGACATCTCGTAGCGTTTGCCAAGGTAGGGGGAGGAAAGTACAAAGTCCGCGCTGGCCGCATTGCAGGCTACCGGCACGTTCCACAGTGCGGCGAGCCGTAGTAGGGCTTTGACATCCGGGTCATGGGGCTGAGGCGCGAACGGATCCCAGAAAAAAACCAGCACGTCGAGTGCCTGCTCGGCGATGCGCGCGCCAATTTGCTGATCGCCGCCCAGCGGGCCGCTCATCAAGCCTTCCACCGGCAACCCCAACTCATTGCGCAAGCGCCCCGCCGTGGTGCCGGTGCCGATCAGTTCGTGGCGGCTCAGTGTGTCCTGCCAGCGAGTCGCCCACTCCAGCATTTCGGTTTTTTTGCCATCGTGGGCAATTAACGCAATACGCTTGCGGGGTTGCAGCGTACGTATCGCCTGACGAGGGGGTCGCGCATCGTTCATAGCATGGCGCTCCTATCAATTGGATGGCGCGTCTTAGGGATTAAAGCGTCGTCTTGTTGAGTATATCGCATACTCAGTTTGGGTCGACGGCAAGAATTTTCATGGTGTTGGTGCCGCCATGGGCATTCATGTGGTCGCCGCGGGTAAGAATGACATGTTCCCCGGGGCGAGCCATACCGTGAGCTTTTAAGAGCGCCAGTGCTTCGCGGTTAAGATCCTGGGCTTCCATGTGGGAGGTGTCGAACGGAATCGAGACAACGCCGCGGTACAGCGCCATACGCCGCTGAGCGATGGGGCTGTGGGCCAGGCCGACAATCGGTAATTTGGAGCGAATACGCGAGGCAATCAGCGGGGTGTAGCCCGTGGCGGTCATGCAAGCAATCACGCTCACGCCTTCAAGGTGGTTGGCCGCGTACATCGCGGAGAGCGCGATGGTTTCGTCGGTACGCTCGAAACCTTCATGAATGCGATGGCCGGACTCTTGGGCGATGCGTTCGCGCTCAGCCCCCAGGCATACGCGATTCATGGCCTCAATGGTTTCAACCGGGTAGTCCCCCGCGGCTGTTTCGGCCGACAGCATCACCGCATCGGTGGCATCCAGCACCGCATTGGCCACGTCAAACACCTCAGCGCGCGTGGGGAGTGGCGACTCAATCATCGACTCCATCATTTGCGTGGCGGTAATCACCGCGCGGTTCATTGTGCGAGCGTGCTTGATGATGCGCTTCTGAGTGCCGATCAGCGATTCGTCACCAATCTCAACGCCCAGGTCGCCGCGTGCCACCATGACCGCTTCCGAGGCCTCGATAATACCGTCCAAGGTAACATCGTCTGCTACGGCTTCGGCGCGCTCTAGCTTGGCAATCAAGCCGATTTCTTTGCCTTTCTCACCCAGCAGCGCGCGGGCTTCATGCATATCGGCGGCGCCACGTGGGAAAGAGACGGCCAAATAATCCACGCCGATCTCGACGGCAGTGGTGAGGTCGGCCTTGTCCTTTTCGGTTAACGCCGGGGCTGAAAGGCCACCGCCTTGCTTGTTGATGCCTTTATTGTTGGACAGCTTGCCGCCCACGTGAACCCGGGTGTGAACTTCTTGGCCGATGACCTGAGTCACATCCAATACCAGGCGACCATCGTCGAGCAGTAAGCGGTCGCCGGTGGTGACGTCATCAATCAGCGACGTGTAGTCACAGCCTACGCGTTCTTGGTTGCCAAGATCCGCATCCAGCGCCATGTCGAGGATGAACGGCTGGCCTTCCGTTAACTGGATGGCCCCTTCTTTAAATCGGGATATGCGAATTTTAGGCCCTTGGAGGTCACCCAGAGCCGCCACGCTGCGGCCCAGTCGGTGAGCAATCTCGCGAACAGACTCAAGGCGACGACGATGGTCGTCGGCAGCACCGTGGGAAAAATTCAGGCGAACGACATCAACGCCCGCTTTCAGCATTGCTTCCAGCACACCGGGGCGATCGCTTGCTGGACCTAAAGTGGCGACGATCTTCGTGCGGCGTAAGGGAAGCGAGAGGGTTTGGCTCGTCATTTACACATTCTCCTGGGTCGGCCATGGTTGTTGTTAGCGCCACGTTGGGCGTTCAAATTGCGAGTGATTAAGTTATGGACTACGATAGCTTTTATATAGTAATTTTACTACATATTGATCGGCAAGGCGCCTTATGAGGGATCCAAAACGCCCAGAAGATCCCCTTAAGACGCTTAAATACGTATTTTTAGTAATTTTTGCCGAGATTGGAACTGAATGCATGGCAGGAGGTTTCGTCAAATCTCGGTAAACGTTCTCTGCAAATGTGAGGTGCTTTCATGGCAATAAGAGTCGCTATTAACGGCTTTGGCCGCATTGGCCGCAACGTCCTACGCGCCCTGTACGAAAACGGCTATCGTGATCGTATGCAGGTTGTCGCGATCAACGACTTGGGTGATCCGTCGCTCAACTCCCACCTGTTGCGCCACGACACCGTTCACGGCCACTTCCCCTATGCGGTAGAGCACGATGCCGAGAGTATCAGCGTCGACGGCGACCGCATCGCAATCTCTTCTGAGCGAGATCCTGCCAAATTGCCTTGGGCGTCAATGGATATCGATATTGTGATGGAGTGCACCGGCTTATTCACCAAGCGAGAAGCAGCGGCCAAGCATATCGACGCGGGTGCAAAGCGCGTGTTGATTTCAGCGCCCAGCCCCGATGCTGATGCCATGATTGTTTACGGTGTCAACGAAGAAACACTCACCGCTGAACATAAAGTGGTCTCGAATGCCTCGTGCACAACCAACTGCCTGGCGCCAGTGGCCAAAGCGTTGAACGATGCAGTAGGTATCGAAAACGGCTTGATGACAACGGTGCATGCCTACACCAATGACCAGAACCTGTCTGATGTCTATCACACTGACCCCTACCGGGCACGCAGTGCGACTCACTCGATGATCCCGACCAAAACCGGCGCTGCGGCGGCCGTCGGGAAGGTGCTGCCTGAACTGGCGGGTAAGTTCGATGGTCTGGCGGTTCGCGTCCCGGTGATTAACGTCTCCTTGGTGGATCTGACCTTCACCGCTGGTCGTGATACCACCGCAGAAGAGATCAATGCGGTTGTTGAAAAAGCGGCTGTCAATTCACCGGTCATGGCGGTGAATGCCCAGCCATTGGTGTCGATCGATTTCAACCACGACGCTAATTCGTCGACTTTCGATACCAATCACACCCGTGTAAGCGGTCGCCTTGTGAAAATCATGGCCTGGTACGACAACGAGTGGGGCTTCTCCAACCGCATGCTGGATACAGCCGAGGCCATGCAGGCCGCTGCCAAGTAATCCAACTTGTCAGGGGCAGGTATCGCCGGGCAGCAGCTCAGTTTTTAGCAGCTGCTGCTCGGCGGGCAGTTGGCCAAGAATCATCTGCGCCGCGACCCGACCCTTGCCCACGCTATCCTGGCGCACAGTGGTTAAGCGCGGCGCCCGGTACTGGCCCTCTGCGATGCCATCAAAGCCGGTAATGCGTAAAGCTTCAGGCACCCGAATGCCACGCTGTTCGGCAAGCGTCAGAGCCGTTAGCGCAATACGGTCTGACATGCACAGCAGCAGGTCAGGGCGTAGATGCTCGGGCTGATCGAGTAGCTCAGCCAGCACTGGGCTACACACGTCGAAGGTATTCTCCTCAATATTCCAAAGCGGCACCGCGCCGGGCGTTATGCCGTGTTCTTCCAGTGCTTCATTAAAGCCCGCCAGCCTCGCGCGGCTGATGGTGCTGGTGCTCGGCAGCATGGTATGGGCCGCCGTCACGCGGCCATTGCAGGGCTCGACGGTCAGCCTCAGGTTGATGATCGCCGGTCGCTCAGGGCGCTGCTTAAGTGCATGGCAGGCAATGTGGTAGCTGGCCTCGGTGTCATCAATGTGCACCGTCGGGCAACCCTCCACGTCAAAATCTACCGACACCAGCGGGCGCTGGAACGGCAACCGTTGCAGCAACTGATTGTTGGGCATCAGACCGTAGACGATAAAGCCGTCGGCGATGTTGGCCGAGCCTGCGGGTTGCGAGTCGTGGCCACGTCCGGGCAGTAATAACAGTGTGTGACCATGGGCGTCGAGTACTTCGGCGACGCCGGATAGGAACTCGCTGGCGACTGCATCATTCAAACTGTAGGTAAGGCTTTCTGCCAGCACCACGGCGACAATCCGCGATCGCCCCGTGCGTAAACTCCGTGCTTTGGCATCCGGGCCGCTATAGCCGAGGCGCGAGGCCTCGCTTAGGATGCGTTCGCGCAGATTTGGTGAAAGCTGATCAGGCCGGTTAAAAGCGTTGGAAATGGTCGCAGTCGAGACGCCGAGTTCACGGGCAAGATCCTTGAGCGTCATTCGGCGTGGTGGTGTCACGGTATTTCCTATGCAGACTTATAATAAAACTCCCATCCGCAAGAATACCGACCCCCGCGTGGCCCCGACAAGCCTTATAGACATCATCACGGTTCACGGGGGCTAGTGGATGAGGTTGGTGAAACGCGCTGCTTAAGCGGCTTGCCGTTGGGCAGGCAGATCCAGTGCAGTGCCGCTTTCGTTAAATAAATGTACGTGTTGGGTGTCGGGCACCAGCGCAACGTGTTGACCTTCTTCCCATTGGCTAGGCGCTTCGCTGCGGTGAATCAGCAGTGTGTTACCTTCTTTGGGTTCCAGATACACGTAGACCTCGTTACCCAGGTATTCGACATTGACTATCTCAAAGCGATTATCGCCCGAGGGTGGGGCCAAACGAAGATGTTCGGGACGCACGCCCAGCGTTAGTGCAGCGCTTTGCGGTAGGGTTTGAGCATCTTGAGGTAGAGCCAGCTCACCCACGCCATTCGCATGTACACGACAGCCTTGGTCGTCGTTGGCCAACAGTTGGGCTGGCATGAAGTTCATGGTAGGCGAGCCCATAAAACCAGCGACAAACTGGGTAGCGGGGCGCTGGTAAAGCTGCTGGGGAGTACCGACTTGTTCTATACGACCGCCGTTTAGCACGACGATTTTATCCGCCAGGGTCATCGCTTCCACCTGATCGTGAGTCACATAGATCATGGTGGAGCCCAGGCGGTTGTGCAGACGGGCGATTTCGTTGCGCATTTGCACGCGCAGCGATGCATCCAGATTAGAAAGTGGCTCATCAAACAGTAGGATGCGCGGCTCGCGAGCCATGGCACGACCCATGGCTACCCGCTGTCGCTGTCCACCGGAGAGGGCTTTAGGCTTGCGATGCAGCAGCTCTTCCAACTGAAGAATTCGCGCGGTGCTCATCACCCGTTCATGGATCGTTTCCTGGGCCGTTTTAGCGAGTTTCAGGCCAAACGCCATATTGTCGTACACGCTCATATGCGGGTATAACGCGTAGGATTGAAACACCATTCCTACGCCGCGCTCGCGTGGCGGGAGGTCGTTGACGATGGTGTCGCCAATACGCAATTCGCCATCGGTAATCGACTCTAGGCCGGCAATCAAACGCAGCAGGGTCGACTTGCCGCAGCCCGATGGCCCCACGAAGACAACGAATTCACCATTGCCTACGTCGAGGTCGATATCATCGATGATGTGGTCGCGGCCAAACACCTTGTTAATTTTTTCAAGCTTGACACTTGCCATGGATGACTCCTTGCCAGCCTCAGAAGCTGAACCTCTGGACCGGCCTGTTGTTGTATTAAAACGATGCCCCTAAATGCTTAGGCAACGCGCATAAAAGCCGCTTGATAGGCCGGGAGCAATAAGCTGTCGCCATCGCGCTGAAACGTAAAGCCATGGCTGTCCAGGTCGCTGTTGACCGGCACCGGTAGCGCCACCTGATGTTGCTTGTCGGTCAGGTTGAACACACAGAGCAACGTTTCCTCATCGTGCTGACGGGTAAAGCCGAGCAGGTCGTCGCCCACATCCACTAGCGTTAAGTCGCCATCGAACAGCGCGGGGTGCTGGCGACGGAAGGCCAGTATGTTGCGCAGTGCATTTAAGGTTGAGTTGGCATCATCCTGTTGGCGGCTTACCGCTAGGTCGCGGTGACTGGCCTCCATGGGTAACCAGGGCTCAACGCTGGAAAAACCGCCATGTTCGCTGTCGTTCCAGGGCATTGGCGTGCGGCAGCCGTCGCGGCCTTTGAATTCCGGCCACAGCACTTTGCCATAAGGGTCTTGGATGCGTTCAAACGGCACGTCGGCTTCCGGCAGGCCCAGTTCTTCGCCTTGATACAAGCAGACACTACCCCGCAGCGATAGCAACATGGCTAGGGCGATTTTCGGATAAGCATTGGGATCTTCGTCTGCCCCCCAGCGCGAAGCACTGCGTTCGACATCATGATTCGAAGTGGCCCAGCACGGCCACGCATCTCCTGCCAGCCGCTGGAAGCGCTCAATTACCTCGCGCAAATAAGTAGCGGAATGCGGCTTGTTCAGCAGGTCGAAGGTGTAAGCCATGTGCAGTTTGTCGCCGCCGGCGGTGTACTCGGCCATACGCGCTAGCGGGTTGTCATCGCCAATTTCACCCACCGTGGTGGTCCCTGGGTATTCGTCCATTAGCGCGCGCAGGTCTTTCAGGAAGTCGAGATTTTCCGGGCGGCTAAGGTCGTAGACGTGGCGCTGCCAGGTATAGGGATTACTATCTGGCGCGCCCAGGGTTTTGGCTTCGCCTTTGGGCACCGGCGGGTTATCGCGCAGCTCGGCATCGTGGAAGTAGAAATTGACGGTATCCAAGCGGAAACCGTCGACGCCCAGGTCGAGCCAGAAGCGCATGTTGTCCAGTTGGGCCTGGCGAGCCTCCGGGTGGTGGAAGTTGATATCCGGCTGGCTGGTTAGGAAATTATGCATATAGTACTGCTTACGGCGGGGTTCAAACGTCCACGCAGGCCCCCCAAAGATCGACAGCCAGTTATTGGGCGGTGTGCCGTCGGGCTTGGGGTCGGCCCATACAAACCAGTCGGCTTTGGGGTTAGTGCGGTTCTGGCGGCTTTCCTGAAACCAGGAGTGCTGGTTCGAGGTGTGGCTGATCACCTGGTCGATCATCACTTTCAAACCGAGCTGGTGTGCCTGCGCAAGGAGCGTTTTGAAGTCGTCCAAAGTGCCGAACATCGGGTCGACATCGCAGTAGTCGCTAATGTCGTAGCCGAAATCGAGCATTGGCGAGGTGAAAAACGGCGATAGCCAGATACCGTCGACGTTGAGCGAGGCCACGTAGTCGAGCTTTTCGGTAATGCCGCGTAAATCGCCGACGCCGTCACCGCGGCTATCCATAAAGCTGCGCGGGTAGATTTGGTAGATAACGCCGCCGCGCCACCAAGCTTTCGTATCGTGCATAGTTAAGTCCGTTGATAACATTTAAAAATCCTCAGCCTTTAACCGCGCCGGCGGTCAGTCCAGAAACAATGCGGCGTTGGAAGATAATCACCAGCACCACAAGGGGGACAGTGACGATGACCGACGCGGCCATGATCGGCCCCCAAGGAAGCTCGTAGGCGCTACCGCCCGATAACAGCGCGATAGCTACCGGTACGGTGCGCTGGGCATCGGTGAGCGTAAACGTGAGTGCGAACAAAAATTCGTTCCACGCAGCGATAAAGGCGAGTAACCCGGTGGTGGCCATGGCAGGCCACATGAGCGGGAGAAATACTTTGGTGATCGTCACCCAGGGCGTGGCGCCGTCCATGATCGCGGCTTCTTCAAGCTCCATCGGTAACTGCTTCATAAAGGTGGTCAGAACCCACACTGTGAAAGGCAGCGTGAAGATGGTGTAGCTTAGAATCAGCCCGGCCGGGTTGTTGTAAAGGTTTAGCGTGCGAATGACCTCAAACAGCCCGGAAAGCACCGCAACCTGGGGGAACATCGACACCCCAAGAATCACCAGCAACACCGTCGAGCGGCCACGAAAGCGCACGCGCCCCAGTGCGTAAGACGCGGTAATGCCCAACAGTAGAGCGATGAACACCACGCTAACCGCGACTACAATGGAGTTGAAGATTGCCCGCAAGAAGCTTGCCTGGGTCAAAATCTGCGCGTAGTTGCTCAAATCCCAAGTAGACGGCCATAGCTCCACGCGGAATAGGTCACTGGAGGGCTTGAGCGAGGTGATGACGGCGTAATAAAACGGGAACACCGCATACACCATGATCAAAACGATTAGCGCCCAGAAGCCTACTCGCTTGGCTATTTTGCTCAACTGACGTGCGGTCATGCGTCACCTCCCAATTGAAGCTGCTTGCGCCCGGCGTAAAGGTAGGCAACCGTCGCCAAGGCAATAATCAAAAAGAGTAGGGTGGAGGCTGCGCTGCCATAGCCAACGTCCTGGAATTCAACAAGTTGCTGGCGCGCGTATACCGACATCGACATCGTGCTGGTGGAGTTTGAGGTCAACACGTAGATAACATCGAAGACGCGCAGCGCATCGAGCAGGCGGAAAATGACCGCTACCAAGAGGGCGGGGGTGATCAGCGGCAGGGTTACTTTGAAAAACACCCGCACCGGGTGAATGCCGTCGACCTCGGCGGCTTCATAGCAATCCTTGGGCAGCATTTGCAGGGCGGCGAGTACCAGAAGCGCGACAAAGGGAATGGTCTTCCACACGTCGACCATTATGACCGCCCACATTGAATAGGTGGCGCTGGCGGTCCAGGCAATGGGGTTGTCGATCACCCCGATCCCCATGAGCATGTGGTTAATAATGCCGAACTGGTCGTTGAGCATCCACGCCCACATCTGCGCCGAAACAATAGTGGGTATGGCCCAGGGAATAAGCACCGCAGCGCGGACAATCGTGCGGCCTTTAAATTCCGCGTTAAGAATCAGCGCCACGATCACCCCGAAAATCACCTCAAGCGATACCGATACCACCGAGAAATACACGGTGTTCCAGACCGATTGCCACCAGGTGGGGTCGGCCATGATGCCGAACCAGCGGCCGTTCTCCTGAACAAGGTAATTTTCGAAGCCGATGAAATTCGCCGCTCCAAGATCGGACAGCGAAGCATCGGTAAAACTTAAAAAAAACGTTCGAAATAAAGGCCAACCGGCTACTAACGTCAGTGCCACCAGCATAGGGGCTAAAAACAACCAAGCCGCTTTTACCCGTTGGCGACGCACCTTGGTGCCGCGAGAGCGTCGCGCCGGTAAAGGGTTGGCACGCGCCCCTTCGGGCGCGCTGTGGTGAGAGGAAGTCGTCATGAAACTCTCCAGTGTTACCAGTTACGACGCTTCAAACGAATAAGCTCGTTTTCAAGGTCTTCAACAGCCTGCGCGCCCTCTAGGGTGCCCGACAGCACATCGTGGGTGGCGCTGAAGAAGGCGTTGCTTACCCGGCCATAGGCATCGCCGGTCGGCGCAGAGGGGCGTGCCACCGCGTTGGTGAAGGTGTCATAAAGCGTGCCGAAGAACGGTACGGCGTCTAACACCTCTTCATCCTGGTAGAGCGCGTCGAGGGTGGGATTGTAAGAGGCCTCAATCGCGCGACGCTTTTGCTCTTCTTCGCCGGTGAGGAAGGCCACCAGGTCAGCCGCCAGTTCAGGTTTTTCGCTATAGCGTGATACGGCCAGGTTCCAGCCCCCTAGCCCGGCGGCGCTTTGTCCTTCGTCGCCGCCCGCCGGCAACTGAGTCACGCCGACTTTGTCGCGGACATCGCTATTGTCGCTCTGTGCCAGCGCCCAGGCGTAAGGCCAGTTGCGCATGAAGACCGCGTTACCGCCTTGGAAAACGCCGCGTGCTTCTTCCTCGGTATAGTTCAGCACGCCTTTGGGCGATATATCGCCAATCCACGAGGCGGCTAGGTCAAGCGCTTCGGCGGCCTGTTCGTTGTTAATGGTGATTTCGCCGTTAGCCTCGACGATGTTGCCGCCACCGTGGCTCGCCACCCATTCGAGGGCATTTACCGTCAAGCCTTCGTAGGCACGCCCCTGGAAGACATAACCTTGCATGCGATCGTTACCTGCGTCGCGCTCGGCCTGTTTGATCTTCCGGGCGGTCTCGGTCAGTGCTTGCCAGGTGGTCGGCACGTCAAAGCCGTGTTTTTCGAGCAGGTCTTCGCGGTAATACAGCACGCCCGCGTCGGTAAACCACGGCATGGCCACCAGGCGGTCGTCGATAGTGTTGTTGGTCACGATGGTCTCGAAATGGCCCTCGGCGACGTCTTCCCCCAGCACTTCACGCAGGTCGAGTAGGTGATTGGCGAGAAGCCCCGGCCAGACGACGTCAATTTGCATGACGTCGATATCGCCTGAGTTGGCAGACAAAATTTGCTGGTAGAGCGAGAGCCGCTCGGTAGACGAATTAGGTGTCGATACCACATCGACGTCGTGGCCGGTTTTGTCCTCCCACGCGGCGACACCTTCTTCGCAAAGCGTTAGCTCGGCACCCACGGCACCGCATGAAATGGTTAATTCAGCCGCTTGGGCTTGGCTTATGCCACCGGCAGCGCTGGCGAGGGCGATTGCAGTTGTCAGCAGTGTCTTTTTCATGGTGATTCCTCGGTGTTTGTTGTTGTCGGATGTTGCTTCGTTGCGTAGCAATGCTTGTTAACTTAAACGATTAAGTTGGTGCGCTCAGTTAGCCGCCTCAAGCACTCAAGTTCAATAGAGACTTTTGTCTAATGGTTCATTCAGTTTGTGCGAAAGCATCCCGCCCTATTTAGACATTGGTCGATAATTCGCAATTGGTTGTTGGTTTACATAGGCTTAATCGATTAAGTTTTGGTCGTCCTTTTAAATAATTAAGCAAGGTTGGTTGCTTTACTAATTTTTAAGGATCAACGCATTCAACAACAATCGAGACAAGCTCTACCGCTTCAACGGGCATCCGCAATGGCGCAAATACGCGGACGATGCGGGCGTTTATTCAGGTAACGGCCTATCCATAAGCGGTGATAGCAGGGCGTCGAACAACAACAGGGTATAAAACAATGGATAAGATGACTTTTAAAACGCCGCTGGCAATTGCCATTGCCGCCGTCAGCTTGGGCGTTAGCGGTGCGGCTATGGCCGATGCAACGATGGAAGAACGACTCGCGGAATTGGAAGCGCGGATTATCGCCGCTGAGCAACGGGCCGATGCCGCCGAGCAGCGCGCCGCTCAAGCCGAACAACAGCATCGTGAAGTGGTCGAGGTTGAAAGCGATGCTGAGATTGAAGAACGCTTGGCCCGCGTAGAGCGCCATACAAATGGGGAAGAAGGCTTCTCCTTCAACGTCTATGCGCGTTCGGGGTTGTTGATCGGCGAGGATGGAAAAAGCGAAAACGGAGGCCCTTATCTGACACCGGCAGGTGGCGAAGGTGGAGCCGTCGGCCGTTTGGGTAATGAACCCGATACCTACGCGGAAGCGATCTTCAACTACCGTATGCGCTTTGATAACGGCGCCAAAGCGCTATATCGCACTATGATTGCTGATGGCACGACATCCAGCAACGATTGGACGGGCGGCGAATCCGATATTAACGTCCGTCAGGTGTTTGCTGAATTCAGTGACTTACCGAGCTTTACCGGCGCGTTTGAAAACGCCTCTATCTGGGCCGGTAAGCGCTTTGACCGAGATAACTTCGATATCCACTGGCTGGATAGCGATGTGGTTTTCCTCGCCGGTACCGGTGGTGGTATCTATGACATGCAGTTGGCCGATAACTGGAAGTCGAACCTTTCGGTTTATGGCCGTAGCTTTGCCGACTTTGACGTCGTCAACAGTGAAGACCCTGGTCTTGAGGGCGATACCGACAACCTGATCCTGACCTCCAATAACTACTTCGGTAACTGGCAGTGGATGGTGAACGGCCTGTCCGCCGCCGATAACGACACCCGCGATATCGGTGCTGGGCAAGAAGCTGCCGAAAATGGTTTCCACACCATGGTGGCCTATCACGGCGACAGCTTCTTTGGAATGGGCGAGGGCAACTATAAAGCGGCGGTCATTCACGGCCAAGGCCTGGGTGCCGAGACCAAAAATATCGGGGCTAACGGGGATTTAACCGACGATGCTGCCTCAACACGTTTAGCGCTTTACGGCACCACCTATCTCGCCCCCAAATGGCGTGTGGCGCCTGCTGTATTGGCTGAAACCAGCGAAGATCGTTACGCGCAAGGAGACGCATACGACTGGGCAACGCTTAACGTTCGCTTAGCCAATGAGTTAACGCAAAACTTTGAAATGCAGTACGAAGCTAGCTATCAATGGATGGATCTTGATCCTCAAGGCTACAGCGGGCGCAACGCGGTAGACGGTGGGTTTAGCAAATTCACCGTCGCACCCACCTTTAAGCCCGAGGTGGGTGGCTTCTGGAAGCGTCCGGAAATTCGTCTGTTCACCACCTTTAGCGATTGGGACGAAGAGCTCAACGACTACGGCGCTAGCTCGCTGGGAAGCGACGGCTTTACCGGTGGCCAGTGGAGCTTCGGCTTACAAAGTGAAGTGTGGTTCTAAGCTAGCAGGCCTAGCATGAACGCTAGGCCGCTTATTGTTTCTCCGTTTCTGTTTGCCCGCGATGCCTCGCGGGCTTTTTTGTGGTGCGCCAGGCATGGCGCGCAGCGCCTTGACTGGCGCTGTTCCTGGGGGTGGTGCCCCAGGATGACTTGGGGGTGAAAGTCCCCTGCACGCCCGGCAAGGGGAAGTGCTAGCTGACGGCAAGGGTGTCCCTCGCGAGAGGGAATCCGAAGGCAGCCCGAGGCAAAACGCTGGCCTGACGAACAGGAAGCGGATATGAGGCGTCATGGCGGGGTAAGGTGGCACGAATCACCAAAGCCCAATACTTGCACGGAACGCCATGACGTATATCCGACAGGCATAAGCGGGAAGGTCGCGCGTCTTACCCTGGGAGGTCTGGTGGTCTGCCACAGTGCTACCGGCGTCGAGAGGCGACGGGAGGGATCACCAGACGTCAGCAGAGGCCATAGTAAGTGCCGGTTCACCACGGCACCAAGGGCCGAACACGAAGAACCGCGAGTAGGCGATAACGTCTCGAGGATCGATCATGAAGACAGAAGCTGACGCTAATACCGTCACTCACCCAGAGGGTCAGGGGCAGTACCCTGAGTCCCAGCCGGTGAGCGTCGAGACGACCCCGGCGTCGTTATCGTGGACGAAAGCGGAGTCAGCCTCGCTCATGGAGCGGGTCATTGACCCGGAGAACATGCAGCGGGCTTACCGTAAGGTGGTTGCCAACAAAGGGGTACCGGGTGTCGACGGCATGACGGTGCATCAGTTAGCGGGCCACCTAAAACAGTACTGGCCAACGCTGCGCGAGCGGCTATTGGCCGACGAGTATCACCCCAGCCCGATCCGAGCCGCCACGATCCCCAAGCCTAAAGGCGGCGTGCGGCAGCTCGGAATACCCACGGTCACCGACCGACTGCTCCAGCAGGCGCTGTCACAAGTGCTCATGCCGATCTTCGACCCGACCTTCTCCGAGTCGAGTTACGGTTACCGCCCTAAGCGCAGCGCTAAGCAGGCCGTCTCGGCCATGAAGGCCCACGTCACCGCCGGCCACCGTTGGGTGGTCGACCTTGATCTGGAAGCCTTCTTCGACCGAGTGAACCACGACCTGCTGATGGCCCGGGTCGCGCGGCGCGTTGACGACAAGCGCGTGTTGCGTCTGATCCGCCGCTATCTGGAGGCGGGCATGTTCCAGCACGGCTTGCCCATGGCGAGGCGGCAGGGGACGCCCCAAGGCGGGCCGCTCAGCCCGCTACTGGCGAACATCCTGCTGGACGACATGGACAAGGAGCTGGAACGCCGAGGCCATCGGTTCTGCCGCTACGCCGATGACGTACAGGTGTATGTCAAAAGTCAGCGAGCAGGCGAGCGTGTCATGGAAAGCCTGAGTGAGTATCTCGAGAGCTCACTTCGGCTGACGGTCAACCGCACGAAAAGTGCGGTGGATCGGCCATGGAAACGCGACTATTTAGGCTACCGTCTTACTTGGCACAAGCAACTGAAGCTGACACTGGCCAAGACAAGTCTGAAGCGCATGATGCAGCGTGTTCGTCAGGTGCTAGCGCGTGGCAGAGGACGTCACCTCCAGCAAGTGATCAAAGAGTTAAAGCCCATCCTGCGGGGTTGGGCCAACTACTTCGACCACGTTGACGTGAAGCGTCCGCTGGCAGCCTTGGATCAGTGGATACGTCGTCGCTTACGCGGCCTGGTCTGGCGGCAATGGAAGCGTTCAAAGACTCGGCACCGGAAACTTCGAGGGCTGGGTCTAGACGCATACCGTGCTTGGAAATCGGCGGGTAATGGGCGAGGCCCCTGGTGGAACGCCGGGGCCTCGCACATGAACCAAGCCCTGTCGAGAAAGTGGTTTTACGACCAGGGTCTGATCTCGGTACTTGATACGGTAAGACGGCTTAAACGTTCTTCATGAACCGCCGTGGTACGGAACCGTATGCCCGGTGGTGTGAGAGGACAGGGGAGGCAACTCCCCTTCCTACTCGATGATGAGTCGCTGCCTGCTGAAAGTATACGGTGAGGCTGTTGTGAATTACTGCGTCAACCCACTGTATTGTTGTTGGTAATCGGCTTGGCGTGCCTGCTTGACGTTGGTGTTTGTCCATTCAGATCGTAAATGATCGCCTTGAAAACCAGTACTGGCCTTG
The DNA here is from genome assembly GCF_900103865.1 of Vreelandella arcis. Lineage (GTDB taxonomy): Bacteria > Pseudomonadota > Gammaproteobacteria > Pseudomonadales > Halomonadaceae > Vreelandella > Vreelandella arcis. The sequence goes on along the minus strand of NZ_FNII01000012.1, from coordinate 49,985 downwards.
TAACCTTCGCGTGGAGGGCAGAAGTTAATTAAGGCGTGAACCCGTGTCGATGTATTGCATCATAGTGGATGCCCCGGTTGTGGTTACCGACGCGACGGCGATACAGGTAACGTCTGGGGAGTTTTTGTAGTAAAATTACACGCAATATTGCGTATAATGGCCTTTTTCAGATAGATTTTAGGTAATCTAACTACTAATGGGAGCTGAGATGAGCCCGTCACCTGCTTCACAAGGTGCCCCGTTGGGCGACCTTCAAAACGCCATCGACCTCGCTCTATTTGGTGCGCTGGGCGACCTGGCCATGCGCAAGCTATTCCCGGCGCTCTACCATCTAGACCGCGAAGGGCTAATGCCGGAAAGCACGCGTATTTTGGGGCTGGCACGCCATGAGCACGACGTAGCGGAATTCCGTCAGTTAGTTAACAGCGCGCTGCAGAAGCGTCTTAAAAAAGATGAGCAAGATAAAGAAAGCTTAACGCGCTTTTTAAACCGACTTGATTATCTAAAGCTTGATTTTACCAGCTTTGAAGGTTTTGATGCTGTTCGCCAATGGCGCGAGGGCTCACCGCGGCCCATGGTGGTTTATTTATCCGTCGGTGCAAAAATTTACGGCGATATTTGCCGCAACCTGCAGGCCAGCGGCAGCTTGGATGACGCCACGCGGGTGGTGGTTGAAAAGCCCATTGGATTTGATCTAGCGTCATCTGAAGAAATTAATGATGCCATAGGTGATGTCTTCCCCGAGTCGCGGATATACCGTATTGACCACTACCTTGGTAAAGAAACCGTTCAGAACCTGATTGCGCTGCGCTTTGCCAATCCGTTGTTCGGCACGCAGTGGAATCAAAATCATATCTCCCACGTGGAAATCACCGTGGCGGAAAAAGTCGGGATAGAAGGGCGCTGGGGCTACTTCGACGAGGCCGGCCAGCTACGCGATATGGTGCAAAACCACCTGCTGCAGTTGCTTTGCCTGATTGCCATGGATCCGCCTTCCAACTTAGATGCCGATGCCATTCGCGATGAAAAGGTAAAAGTGCTGAAAGCCTTGAAGCCTTTTACCGGCGAGGCCTTGGGCAGAGACGTGGTGCGCGGCCAGTATATGGCGGGCACCAGCGATGGCCAGCAAGTGCCCGGATATTTGGAAGAAGAGGGCGCGAACACTGAGAGCCAGACCGAAACCTTCGTGGCCATGAAAACGGAAGTCGCCAATTGGCGCTGGGCAGGGGTGCCGTTCTACCTGCGTACCGGCAAGCGGATGCCGGAGAAACTGTCGCAAATCGTCATTCACTTCCGTCAGCAGCCGCACTATATCTTTGACCCCGACCAGCGCGGCATCGCCGCCAACAAGCTGATTATTCGCTTGCAGCCGGAAGAAGGGATCGCACTTCAGGTATTGACCAAGGATAGCGGCCTAGACAAAGGCATGCGCCTGCGCCCTGGCCCGCTGCATTTGGATTTCAACAATGCGTTTCCTAAATCGCGTATTCCCGATGCTTATGAGCGCCTGTTATTGGAAGTCATGAAAGGCCAGCAGTATTTGTTCGTGCGCCGCGATGAGGTGGAGCACGCCTGGCGCTGGTGCGACCAGTTGATCGACGGCTGGAACGCGCGGGAAACGCCGCCGCGTCGCTATCCGGCGGGTTCCTGGGGGCCGGTTGCCTCAATTGCTATGATTACCCAAGACGGTCGCAGCTGGTACGAGGATTATTAATATGAGTGAAGCACGTAAGCAACTCGCCGAGCAGCTTGCCGAAGCGGTCTTCCAGGCATTGAGCGAAGACCTAAGCCGCCAAGCGCGTGCCTTGCTAGTGGTCTCCGGTGGCTCAACACCCGTGCCGTTTTTTGAAGCGCTGGCGGCCAAGGCGCTACCCTGGGAACGGGTGGATATTACCCTGGCAGACGAACGCTGGGTGGACGAGCAGAGCAGCGACAGCAACGCTAAGCTGGTACGTGAACACTTGCTAATAGACAAGGCGGTAGACGCCAATTTTATACCGTTAACTTGTGAGGCCACTACCCCTGAAGAGGGTGTCGACGAAGTGGCAAAACGAGCGGAATCACTGGCATGGCCAGCAAGTGTGGTGATTTTGGGCATGGGTGGCGATGGCCATACGGCGTCGCTATTTCCCGACAGCCAAGAACTTGGTTTGGCGCTTGCCACCGACGAGCCGCTAGTCGCCGTGCGAACCCCCAGCCAGCCGCAGCCACGTATCACCTTCTCGGCGGATCGCTTGCACCAGGCACACCGCCATATTCTACATATCACCGGCGACGATAAGCGTGCGGTATTGGCCAACGCACTGAATGGGGATGATGTGCGTCAACTGCCCATCCGCGCCTTTTTATCCTGTCCTTTGGCGATTTACTGGGCGCCATAAGCGTTTTTCGCCGATAATAATTAGCTTGGAGACTCACTCATGACCATTGATAAACAGTTGCCGTCAACGCGCACCGCAGAGCTAGACAGTATTTGCCTTAAAGCCGAAGTGATTCCGGTGATCACCATTGACCGCCTGGAAGACGCTGTACCGCTTGGCCGCGCGTTGGTTGAAGGCGGCCTAACAGTGCTGGAAATTACCCTGCGTACAGACTGCGCGCTGGAAGCCATCAAGCGCATGCGTGAAGCACTGCCGGGGGCGAGCATCGGTGTGGGCACCGTGTTAACCCCAGCGCAGTATCGCCAAGCCGAGCAGGTAGGCGCTGATTTCGTGGTGACGCCCGGTGCCACCGAGGCGCTTTACCGCTACGGGGTAGAAAGCCCGGTACCGATGCTGCCTGGCGTATCGACCATTTCGGAACTGATGACCGGTTGGCAGTACGGCTACCGCCGGTTTAAGTTCTTCCCGGCGGAATCCAGCGGCGGGGCGAAGGCACTCAAAGCGTTTGGCGCACCCATTCCAGAAGCGCGTTTCTGCCCTACGGGTGGTATCACCGTCGACAACGCTGAAGACTACCTTTCACTGCCCAACGTGATGTGTGTGGGCGGTTCATGGGTGACCCCGAAGGCAATGGTCGAGGCGGAAGATTGGGATGGCATCCGAGAACTGGCCCGCCAAGCCGCCGAGCGCTTTCATCACTAACGCGTGGAGTAAGCGGTAATGAGCACGCTCGCCACTTACCACTCAGATACCCGATTGTTTGAGTAAGTGAGTTGTCCCGGACATTGTCCGGGGCTTTTTTATATTGCTCGCGCTATTCAAGGCGTAACAGCGGATCGGCCAGACCACGAACGCCGCAGTCGGCGACGAACAAGCCCCCCGCCTGAGGCTGTTCGCGGCGTTGTTCAGCACTAAATCCCTCTTGCGCGGTAGTGATGTAAAGCTGCGCCAAGTTATCGCCGGCAAACACCGGGCAGGAGGGTTGGCTTACTGGCAGCTTTACTTCGTCGGTTACTTGGCCGTCGTGGTTTAGCCGTACCACTTGACCCGCGCCCCAGAGGGCGAGCCACAAGCAGCCTTCACTGTCGACTACCGCGCCGTCCGGGTTGCCGGGCGCTTTCGAAAAATCTGCCCAGGGCTGCGGCTCACCTTGCGGCCATCCTTGGCTATCCAGCGGCCAGCGCATCACAATGCCGGTTGGCGTATCGGTAAAATAAGCCGCGTCGCCTGCGGGTGAGAAGCAAATCGCGTTAGGGATGGTTAGCCCGCTGCGCAGTTGGGTGAGCTCGCCGTTATGCAGGCGGTATAGGCTGCCTGCGCCGGGCTCGGCGCGTTTGCCCATGGTCGAAAGCCATAAACTACCGTGACGATCCACGCGGGCATCGTTACTGCGGGTGATCGGGTTGTCGACCTCGAAATCGGCAAAATGCGCCTGGCTCTGGGTGGTTGGGTCGAAGATGCTCAGGCTGCGTTCGCCCACCAGCAGTAAACGGCCATCCACCAGCGGCGTAGCGAGTGACACCATTTGATCAAGCGTGTACTGGCCTTGCTCGCCGTTAGCAGGGGACAGCCAGTGTAGGCGTTTGCTTAAAATATCGCACCAGTAAAGGCGTTGGCTTTTGGCTTGCCACTGGGGGCCTTCGCCTAGCTCGCAGCGGCAGTCGACGGCGAGCGTCGCGATGTGTCCAGCCTTCATGATTGACCTCCGGCTTTCTGCCAAGCGTCAACCAGCGCTCGGGCCTGGTCACCCACTTGCTCAGGGGTTTGGCCTGGCTGGTAAAGTGCGCTACCCAAGCCCGCACCATCGATCCCAGCGGCTCGCCAAGCGCCAAAGTTATCTATCCCTATGCCGCCTACCGCGTAGAGTAACGTGCCCTTGGGCAGAACGGTGCGAACCGCCTTCATGCCTGCAATGCCCACCTGAACCGCGGGAAATAGCTTAAGTCCCGTGGCGCCCGCGTCCAGGGCGTCAAATGCCTCAGAAGGGGTCACGATGCCGGGCCAGCTTTGCATGGCTAAACGGTGTGTTTCTTCAATCACCGCCGTACGGCAGTTGGGCGAGACAATTAAGCGCCCGCCGGCGGCGTGGACATCGCGCACTTGGTTGATAGTCAACACCGTTCCCGCGCCAATCACAGCCCGCTCGCCAAAGGTCTCCGCCAACCGCTGAATGCTGGTGAGCGGGTCGGGAGAGTTGAGCGGCACCTCAATGTGCGTGATGCCCGCGTCCAGCAAGGTCTCGGCCACGGCCACCACGTCATCGGGGGTGACCCCGCGTAAAATGCCAATTAAAGGTAGCGTCATATCCCTCTCCTTAAAATAGGGGCCTTAAAGCGTCGTATGTTGGTAAGCGAGCGTTAGTCCGGCCAAGACGGCCGTGTCGCCATCAACGCGATGGGAATCAATTCCCAGGGTGTGCAAGGCGAGAGCGTAGCGGGCGCTGAGCAATTCATTGCCAATTAGCGTAACAGCTTCCCCACGCGACAGGTCGCGGCATGCGTCGGCCAGCTCCAGGCCAATCGTCATGCCGGAAAGGTGCGCGGCAAGAACTGCACTGCGCGCACTACCGCTGGGTAAGGTGTTATCCAGCAAGTCCTGGGCGCGCACGCCGAATAGTCGTTGGCTGAAGTGTTCGGGAGCCTGGTAAGTGGTCGTCACCGCATCGGTAAAGGCCTGACGACAAGCGTCGTGTTGCAAATCATCCTGACCCACGGAGTGTTTTAGTACCGACTGCTGGGCGAGTAGTTGATACAGCTCGCCGGTTAAGTAGGTCGAAAACTCAGTGACGGTTCCATCAGTTAACCGGGCCCACTTGGCGTGGGTGCCGGGCAAGCAAACCAGACCGCTAAAGCCTGGCGCATCGGCCAGCAGCCCCGCCAGTTGGGTTTCTTCGCCGCGCATCACATCAAAGTGCGTCGCCGTGCTGCTGGTCTGGCTTAAACCGGGCAACAGATAGACTTTCAGTCGCGCGTCACTAACCGGCGGCAAAACCGCTCCGCGCGAAAGCTGATCGAGACGCGTGGGCGTTGTCAGGTAGGCGGCTTCCTGCCAGCCCTGGCGTGCCCCAGCCATGCCGCATATTAATACGGGAATCTGGCCTGTCGAGGGCAGCCAGTCGTCAATCACCTGCTGCAGTTCGGCCTCGTACTCGGCGGGCGCGAGCGACAGCATGCCGCGCTGGCTCGACGCGCTGGCCAGCACCTTGCCTTGATCATCCATCGCCCAGGCACGCAGGTTGCTGGAGCCCCAGTCCACTGCAATCCAGGCTAGCTTGCTTGTTACTTCACTTACACCCGCACTCATAGGGAGGTCTCCCGGTTGATGGTATGGCTCACCATTCGGCAATCGAACCATCTTCGTGGGTCCAAACGGGGTTGCGCCAGCGGTGGCCGATTTTGGCGCGCTCTTCAACATAGGCTTCGTCGATCTCGACGCCAAGTCCTGGTCCCTGTGGGATGGCGCAGAACCCGTCCTCAATCGAGAGCGCTGATTTATCGACTAAGTAGTCCAGCACATCGTTGCCCTGGTTATAGTGAATGCCCATGCTCTGCTCTTGGATAAACGCATTGTGGCTTACCGCGTCCAACTGGAGGGAGGCGGCTAACGTCAGCGGGCCTAGCGGGCAGTGGGGCGCAAGGGCGACATCATAAGCTGAAGCCAGCGCGGCGATTTTGAGGCCTTCGCTGATGCCGCCGCAGTGGGAAATATCAGGTTGAATAATGTCGATCATGCCGTCGGCCAGCAGGTCGCGGAACTCAAACCGGGTGTGCAAACGCTCGCCGGTGGCTAATGGGTAGCCAAGGCCGCCGGCGATGTCTTTCAGACAGGGCAGGTGTTCGGGGGCGACGGGCTCCTCCACGAACATCGGGTGGAAGGGTTCCAGCTCACGCAGCAGCGCTTTGGCCATAGGCCGGTGAACACGGCCGTGAAAATCGATGCCGATCCCCACGTCTGGGCCAACCGCGTCGCGGGCTTCGGCCACGCGGGCAACCGCTTCGTCAATTTTGCGGTGGGAGTCGACGATTTGCAGCTCCGGGGTGCCGTTCATTTTGAACGCGGTAAAGCCTTCGTCGACCAGGGCTTTAGCGCCTGCGCCCACGTCGCTTGGCCGGTCGCCGCCGGTCCAGGCGTACATGCGCATTTTGTCGCGTACCGCGCCGCCCAATAGCTGGTGCACGGGCACGCCCAAATCGCGTCCTTTTAAATCCCACAGGGCCTGATCAATACCGGCAATGGCGCTCATCAGAATTGGCCCGCCACGATAGAATCCGGCGCGATACAGGGTGTTCCAGAGATGCTCGATACGGTGCGGATCCTGGCCAATCAAATAGTCCGAAAGCTCGTGAACGGCGGCCTCGACGGTCGCTGCGCGGCCTTCGATAACCGGCTCGCCCCAGCCGTAGCAGCCCTCGTCGGTTTCAATTTTGAGAAACAGCCAACGGGGTGGTACCTGCCAGGTTTTTAGTCGGGTAATTTTCATAGGTAGCATCCTTAATAAGACGAAAAAGTTGCGAATCAATTTAACCGACAATGCCCAGGTCAACAGCGGTACGCCGAAGCACTTCTCGCGCCGCATACGCGGCTGCTTCGGAGTCTCGGCGCACAATGGCATCCAGTACAAGGCGGTGTCGCGTCAGGCTGTCATCAAACGTATCGGTGCGGTGCTGTGAGCCGTGGATTAGAGCCATGATCGAAGGGCGTAACAAGTGGCCCATTTGCCGCCAGACCAAATTGTGGCTGGCTTGGTAAGTCGCGTCGTGAAACATCACGTCGTACTCAGCGTGTTGGCCTCGGGCGGTGGGCGGTTTCGCGGTTTTCTGCATACCCCCAAAGGCCGCTTCTAGCCGGGCGATATCGTCCTCGTCGGCGGCCTGGGCTGCCAGGCCTGCGACGACTGGTTCGGCAGAAAATCGAAACGCATAGATGGCGCGAATCAACTGCGGGTCGAGGTTGGTAAGCCCGGTCATCCATTGGCTCATCAGCGGATCCAGCAAGTGCCAGTCGCTCATTTTACGGACGTACGTGCCGCGCCCTGCGGTGCGGTCTAAAAGCCCCGTCGACGTTAAGCTGGTTAATGCGTTGCGCACCTGGTTACGGCTGACGTCGAAATGCTTGCCAATGTCCAGTTCTTTGGGAAAGGCGTCACCCGGCTGCCAGTGGCCCGCGAGTAGCGCTCGTGCAAGCAAGCGGGCTAATTCATCGGCGCCGCCCTTGTGGCGCGGTAGGGTCTCCAGCGTCATACAGGTCACTTATCGAATGTTATGCGCTCTATACTAGTAAATGTCTGACATTTAGACAAGCGAGCCATTCTAGACATAAGTACGATTTAAAAGAGTAGAGATACTACAGAGTAGAGGGCTGCTGCTTAAAACGATGTGCTTTGTGTAAGCAAAATGACGATACCAACCACAGCAAACAGGATCCCGGAAATCCGGCTAATCTTTTCTGCCTGAGGAAGCAGCTTCTCTGCGAGGAAATAAACAGCTAGCCCCGCCATCCAGACCAAGCTCATAACGCCGCCAACGAACATCAGCAGCATCAAGGCCCAGCAACAGCCGGTGCAGTAGGCGCCATGGCGAATACCCATGATCAACGCTCCGCTTTTCCCCTCACGCCACTCGGTCATCAGAAAGCTTAGCGGTGAACGGCATTTGCTCAGGCAGGCCTGTTTAAGACCGCTGAACTGGAAAGCGCCTGCGGTCATTAGCAAGGCGCCTCCCAGCAGTGGCGTTACGTGTCCCATGGATGAACTGAGCAGAGCACCCTGCTGCAAAGCCCACTGTATGACGGCGGCTATCACCGCAAACGTGAGCCAAACGGCAAGGTAACCTGCCACGAAGAGCCAAGTGTTCCGGCTTGCGCTTAGCTTGCGATCGCGCTGCTGATGAATCTTAAGAAAGCTAAGTATCATGGGGCTCGCGCTGGGTAGCATCATGGCCACCATCATCACGCTCCACATCAGGGTGGCCGTGACCAGTAAGCTCAGGCTGCCGTCGCTGGGCTCTGCCATATTGCCATTCATCGACATTGGCTCGTGCATGCCGTGCATAATCAGGTAGCCCCACGCCAGTATCGCCAAGCTCATCAGCGCCAACCAGGTTAGTAAGCGCTCCCGTGCATGCAGGGTGCTCATCGTCAGTTCCATAGCCGATACCCTCTCAAGACCCGCTATAAGCAAAGGGTGAGTAATAAGCGGTGCGTTCGCTGAGATCAAAGTCGATGCCGTAAGAACGGTATAGCAACGACTGCGACTTTGCCACCACCAAGGTCTCGCCCGGCGCCACCGCGAACGGATGATTGCGGATAGTCACCTCCGTTCCGTTCTGGCCTTCCAAGGCGTTGATTTCCGTTTCGGCGGATTGGCCAAGTTTCAGGTGTCGACGCCCCTGTTCCATTTCAAACTGGATGGGCAGGTACTCTACCGCGAGCACCTCACCAATGAATGATGCCAACAGCGCCGGGTGACCGCCGGCCTGGCCGCCGAATATGCTGCTGAGTGCTTCCTGTTGGGGCTCGTCTGCCCGCTGGTCGATATAAAGCACGACTTTCCAGTTGCCCTCGGCCATGGGGCCGGGGGAGTGAAGGGCGACAGCCACATTTCTATCGCTGAGATCCACGTCTTCGAACTGGCCCTTTGTGATGTGCCAGCCTACCAGGGCGGTGCATTCGCCCTCGGTAGGATTGCCGAGGTAGATGCAGGGGCAAGCACCTTTGCAATTGCAGCTTTCGAGATATTCACCCTGCATGCTCCATTGATGACTCATGTCGAGTTCCTCCTTACGTCATTGGATGTCTGTTGTCGTATCCCTCGTCGGGTCGCTTTTGTTATAGCTCTGAATCGCCTGCCAAGTGTGAGGAACTGATGAGAATTACATGAGAATTGCGCCTGAATGTCTTTGCCTAGAGTGCGGGCACTGTCTCGGGTGGTGTTTGAAGCTATGCTGAACACAGGTATCAGCTAGGCCTGAACACTTAGAGAGACCAGCGATGTGGCAATGGATGTCGGATTTGTCGACCAGCCGGGCCTATCAGACTTTTGTTGGTCGCAATAGTGAGCTTGATATCCTTCGTGGCTTGCTTGCGAGAGCAGGGCCCCAAGTGGCGCATGTCTACGGTATTGCCGGCATCGGTAAAACGGCATTGATGGACATGTTGGCGGTCGAGGCAAGGGACGCAGGAGCTAGCGTCATCCGGCTGGATTGCCGCCACATAGAACCCACGGAGACAGGGTTTCTTCATGCGCTGGGAGGCGCCGTAGGAGGTGGTGGTTCGGGTGTGGATACGCTCGTGGAGCGATTGAGCCAGCTTGGCCCCACGGTTCTGCTCGCTCTTGACACCTACGAAGTGTTCAGGCTACTCGATACCTGGCTGCGGCAGGTATTTGTCCCGTTGTTGCCGGACAATGTGCGCATCGTTTTTTTCAGTCGTCAGCGGCCTCTGGATGTTTGGTTTTCGGCGCCTGGTTGGGGCCGCTTAGTCCAGTGCGTGCCGGTACAGCCTTTAAGCCCGACGGAGTCACAATCGCTGCTCAGCTTGCATGGCATACCAGAAGAGGAGTCGGAATCCCTTGCCAGGGCCGCCCATGGCCATCCGTTGGCGCTGAAGCTGGCGGCCACGGCCAGTCGGGAAAATCACGCCCGTTGCTGGCCGCAAGAAACGGTGCTTCAGCATGCGGTTGATGAACTCAGCCGTATGTTTCTTGCCGATGTGGACGACCCGGTGAGCCGACATGTGCTGCAGGGAGCCGTGGTGCTGCGCCGGGTGACGGTTTCACTGTTGCAATCACTGTTTCCAGAACTTGCTCCTCAAGATGCCTACGAGCGACTGCGCAGATTGCCATTTGTGGATGGCGTTCATGACGGGCTGATTATCCACGAGGCCGTTCGTGATCCGCTCGCCCGCTCCTTGCATGCAAGCGACCCTAGCCGCTATCTGGACTACCGCCGGTCGGCCTGGCGACAGTTGGTCAGCGAGTCGCAATCCGCCGCCAGCGACGATCTATGGCGCTACACAGCGGACATGCTCTACCTGATTGAGAACCCGGTGGTTCGTGAGGCGTTTTTTCCAACCGTTACAGCGCTTCATACGGTGGAAGCAGCACAGCCTCAAGACGGTGAAGCACTTACCGGGATTGTGCGCGCCCATGATGGACGTCAGGCCGGCGATTTGTTGTTGCAATGGTGGCGGTGCTTGCCGCAGGCCTTTTCCATCGTGCGAGGGCGGACGGGGCAGGTGGAAGGACTGTACTGCAAACTGCGTTCCGATCAGGTTGAGTCCAGTTGGTTGCGCAGTGACCCCGTGACCGCTCAGTGGTGTGCACACCTTGAGCAGGCGCCTATGCGGTCAGGCGAGGTAGCGCTATTTTGTCGTCGTTGGCTGAGCCTTGAGGAAGGCGATTCACCCAGTGAAATACAGGCGGCTATTTGGCTGGATCTCAAGCGTAGCTACATGGAGCTGCGCCCTGGGCTTCGGCGGGTCTATCTAACAGCGACCGATCTTGGGGCTTACCGACAAGTGGCGCAGCGCCTGGGGTTTGAAGTGCTTGCTGGGTGGGAAGTAGAGCTGGATGGCTTCAGCTATCCGAGTGCGGTGCTCGATTTTGGGCCAGCATCCGTAGATGGCTGGCTGTCGGATCTCGCAGCGGCAGAGCTGGGAATCAAGCGGGATCCCAGCTTGCTAGATGTCGAAGCCCGGCAACTGACGTTGGCAGGAGGCCGCGTTGCGCTGACGCCCTTAGAATTCGGCGTCATGCGGTACCTGGTTGAGCACCAAGGCAAGGCGGTGTCCCGTCGTGAGCTTTTACAGCATGTTTGGGGCACTCATTATCAGGGAGGCAGCAATGTGGTTGACGCCGTGGTGCGCACCTTGCGCCGCAAGCTTGGCAGCCAGTCTGCACGGGTCGAAACGTTGACAGGTGTGGGTTATCGCCTGCGGTGACGAGCTACCCCACACGCATTGCAGATAAGGGCATGTGTTGCGTTGTTATCGGTTAGACAATATCAGCGGGTGTTGGCAGCGCAGCATAGGCACCTGGGCGAGTCACTGCGTGAGCACCGCAGCGACAGGCGATCTCCACCGCGTGGGTGAGAAAGTCAGGGTCTTGATGCCAGCCTTCATCGATACCGTGGCGTGAAAGTTCGGCCAGCAGGCCGCCGATAAACGCATCGCCCCCGGCGGTGGTATCGACTGCTGCTACTTGTGGTGGCGCAATGCGCTGGTCGATGCCGACACCTTTGAGCAAAACATCGTTAGGGCCGTCAGTAATCAAAATAACCTTAACTCCTGCTGCCAGCCGTTCTGAAAGCCAGGATTCTGCAGGATGATCGGCGCGTAAGTAGTCGAGCTCTTCCTGGGAGAGCTTGAGTAGCTCAGCGCCGTCCAGCAACTGCGTGACCAAGCTGGCATCCGCTTCATCGCCTGGCCAAAGGTTATGGCGCAGATTGGCATCCACACTGACCAGGCAGCCTGCGCGCTTAGCCATGTTAGCCATGGCCAGGGTAACCTCGGCGATCTCTGGGTCGGTCAAGCTGTTACTGCACAGGTGCAGAATAGCAGGGTTCTCAAAGACCCCTTGGGGCAGGTGTTCCAACCGATAGAGCAAATCAGCGGCGGGTGGGCGATAAAAGTCAAAGGTACGCTCGCCGGCGCTGTCTCTGGATACAAAGGCCAGCGCCGTGCGCGCTTCTTGGGTAAGCACCACGCCGCTAGTGTCCACGCCGTGGTGTTGCAGTTCGCGGATTATAAAATGCCCAAAGGTGTCGTCACCCACCATGCCTAAGAACTGGCTAGGCACGTTCAGTCGTGCACAGGCAACGGCGACGTTAGCGGGCGCGCCGCCTGCGTAAGGCGTGAAGGTTTCGGGGCCTGAATCGTCACCCAGTCGGCTCGATAGCATATCGACCAGGGCTTCACCAAAGGCAATCATCGGGGTCATCATCGATTCCTTGTCATTATTGAATTGATGTTTAGAAGCGAGCTTACGCGACGCAGTGGCCGCGGGTTGCTTCCAGCAACTCGTACCAGGCTTCTCTGGGTAGCGTGTCAGGGCCGTCGAGCATATCCGCAATGCGCTCGGGTTTCACACTGCCGACCACTGGCACTGGCCGATGAGGTAGGCTGCGTAGCCAGGCCAGCGCCACAGCGCCTGGAGTGCTGGCGTGCTCGTTGGCCAGCCGTTTGAGCACGTTATTGACCTCGCCCTGTAGCAGCCTGCCGCCCGCGAGCGGAGACCACGCCATCGGCGCATGGTTGTCTAAGCATAGATCGTCGAAGCTGCCATCGAACAGCGGCGTGCTGTGGGCGATGGATAGCTCGATCTGGTTGGCGCGCAGCGGCTGATGCATGGCGCTTTGCAGGCGGCGCCACTGGCTGGGCAGGTGGTTGGAAACCCCGGCCGCGCCAATCTTGCCCGCCGCAATGGCGTCATCCAGGGCGCGGCCGGTGGCCTCGGCGTCCATGAGAAGGTCAGGGCGGTGAATCAGGAAGTGATCGATGCGCTCAACGCTTAAACGACTTAGCGCGTCGTCAATGGCACGACCTAGATAATCCGGGCTGGCGTTATAGTGCTTCACCTTGCCCGAACCCGGAGCTGGGTTATCGTTGGCAATGCTGGCCTTGGTGACCACGTTAAGCCGTTTGGCAAGCGCGGGGCGAGCACGCAGCGCCTGTCCAAACAGTGTCTCGCCGTCACCGTTGCCGTAAATATCGGCGTGGTCAAACCAGTGCAGACCTTGCTCGATGCGCGCTTCGATCCAGTCGGCCAGGTGATCGGGTTGGTGCATCTGTGGGGTTTCGTGCAGGCGCATCATACCCAGTACAAACGGCACGTCGAACGTTAACGTGGGCATAAGGAGAATCCTGTCGGTTGGCTTAAAAAACTTCTTCGTTATGCAGCGCTTCGGCGGCGCCCAGCAGTCCCGTCCACGGGTGGGTAACCACCCAAACGGGAATATCGGCGTTGTAGGCGCCCATGCGGCCCTTGTTGACGAAGCTGTCGCGCATCTGGCTTTTCGGCAGCCAATCCAGCAGGCGCGGTAAAATACCGCCGCACAGGTAAACCCCGCCGCGAGCACCCATAGTTAACGTGGCGTCGCCACACACATCGCCGAGGATTTTCAAGAACCGCAGCAGCGTGGTGGCGGCGGTTGAGTCGCCATCGTTAGCAGCCTGGGTGACCTCTGCTGGCGTGGTATAGCGGGGCGCTTGGTCGTTCAGTGTGCAGTGCGCCTGATACAACTCCAGCAGCCCCTGGCCGCATAGAATGCGTTCGACACTTACCCGCTTGTGTCGCTGTAAAAACACATCCAGCAGCGCGCGCTCGGTGTCGTCGGTGGGCGCGAATGTCACATGGCCACCCTCGGTGGACAAGGGAATCCAGGCGTGTTGACCAGGGAACACCCCGGCCACGCCAAGCCCCGTGCCGGGGCCAATCACTAGCCGCGTGGAGTGGGCCTGGCCCTCTCCGGGCTGTACTTCTACCAGATCATCCGCGGTGACGTGGGGCACGCCCAACGCCTGGGCGGTGAAGTCGTTGACGATCTTGAACAGCGAAAGGTTGAGCGTTTCCCGAACCTCGCTTTTCAAGAAGTCCCAGTGGTTGTTGGTCATCTTGACCCGCTCGGCGTGAACCGGGCAGGCAAATGCCAGGCAGGCCTCGCGAGGGGCGTTGTCGCCCGTTGCGCCCACCCGGCTCAGGTAGTCCTGGATCGCCTCAATAACGCCTGGGTAGTTCGCGCAGGGCAGGTTGATAATATCGTGCGGCGTGATGTTGCCCGGCGTCACCAGCGCCAGGCGTGCATTGGTCCCGCCGATATCGCCGATTAAGGCCGGTCGCATCAAGCATCCTCTTCGAAGATCTGTCCTTCCTGGCGGGCCAGGTCGTCGGCCTCAAAACCACCGAACACCCCGGCGCCTTCTTCGCCGCGCATGGCCAGGTGGCGGAAGCCAGAGAACAGCTCGCGACCCAGGCCAACGTGATAGTGGTCAAGATTGCCGATGGCCAGTTCACGCTGGCCCCAGGTGACAGGGTCTACCTTGGCGTTGAGGGTGCCGGCGTTGGCGTCCAGGCGGACGATATCGCCATCGCGCAGTTTGGCCAGCGGGCCGCCGTCCAGGGCTTCTGGGCTCATGTGGATAGAAGCCGGTACCTTGCCCGAGGCGCCCGACATGCGGCCATCGGTGACCAGCGCTACTTTATAGCCACGATCCTGCAAAACGCCCAGGTACGGCGTCAGCTTGTGCAGCTCCGGCATGCCGTTGGCCTTGGGGCCCTGGAAGCGCACGACTACGATTACGTCGCGATCCAGGTCGCCGGATTCGAAAGCGGCCTTCATTTCGTTCTGGTCTTCGAAAATCTTCACCGGCGCTTCGACGATGCGGTGTTCTTCGGTGACCGCCGAGACCTTGATCACGCCGCGGCCCAGGTTGCCTTTCATGACCGTAAGGCCGCCTGTGGGAGCAAAGGGGTTGGCGACGGTGCTTAGCACGGCTTCGTCGAGGCTTTTCTCGGGGCCTTCGTGCCATACCACTTTGCCGTCTTCCAGGAAGGGCTCCTGGGTGTAGGCGGTCAGGTCGGTGCCGAACACGGTGGGAATATCGCCGTGCAGCAGGCCAGCGCCCAGCAGCTCGCGGAACAGGAAGCTCATGCCGCCTGCTGCCTGGAAATGGTTAATATCCGCCTGGCCGTTGGGGTAAACGCGCATCAGGCTAGGCGTGACCGCCGACAGGTCGGTGAAGTCATCCCAGTTGAGGGTGATGCCCGCCGCCGCCGCCATGGCGATCAAGTGCATGGTATGGTTGGTGGAGCCGCCGGAGGCCAGCAGCCCGACGACCGCGTTGACGATCGCACGCTCATCGATCTGCTTGTAAAACGGGCGGTAATCGCCGCCGGGCTCGGTATTGCGAATAGCCTGCTCGGTGGCGTAGCGGGTCAGGGCTTCGCGCATTTCGGTGCCGGGATTGACGAACGAGGTGCCTGGCAAGTGCAGGCCCATCACTTCCATCATCAACTGGTTGGAGTTGGCGGTGCCGTAGAAGGTGCAGGTGCCAGGGCTGTGATAAGACTCGGACTCCGCTTCCAGCAGCGCATCGCGGCCGACCTTGCCTTCGGCATACAGCTGGCGGATGCGGGCCTTTTCCTTGTTGGGCAGGCCGCTGGGCATGGGGCCAGCCGGCACAAACATCGCGGGCAGGTGGCCAAAGCGTGCGGCGCTGATAAACAGCCCGGGGATAATCTTATCGCACACGCCCAAGTACAGCGCAGCGTCAAACATGTTGTGGGAAAGGCCCACGGCGGCGGCCATGGCAATCACATCGCGGGAAAACAGCGACAGCTCCATCCCCGGCTGGCCTTGGGTCACGCCATCGCACATCGCCGGTACGCCACCGGCAAACTGGGCCGTTGACCCCATCGCGCTGGCAGCGGCTTTGATAGTGGCCGGGAAAGTTTCGAACGGCTGGTGGGCCGACAGCATGTCGTTGTAGGCCGAAATGATCCCCAGATTGGCGCTGTTCATCAGCTTGAGGGAATCTTTGTCTTGCGGGTTGCAGGCCGCAAAGCCGTGGGCCAGGTTACCGCAGGAGAGCTCGCCGCGATGCACACCGCGTTTGTGCTGGTCGGCCATGCGGCGCTCGTAAAGCGCGCGCCGCTCGGCAGAGCGCTCACGAATTCGTTGGGTAACTTCGGCAACGGTCGTATTTAAAGTGGCGGATGTTGAGCTCGGCATAGAGACCTCTGCATGATAGCGACGGTGAGTCAAACTTGTAGTTATTTTACATTTTTTGGGGTCGATATAGGAAACTTTACGGCAATAAAAACTGCATTTGTAGTTTTATTACCCTAATGGATAACGACTATCGACGTAGACGATGGCCCTTTGATGACATCTGGCGCTTTGGAACCGATTGGCGCCATCAAGAACGCAAATCGCAAGTATAGCAGGCCTGCTTTTGCTACCATTTGCCCACTGTTGATGTTGAAGACTTTGGAGCTTAGATGCCCAACGATGTTGCTCTATCCATTCTCTGGCATATAGCGCCGGTAGACACTCTCGCAGGTGAACACACCCGCGCCTATCTTGATACCCTTACCAAGCCACCGGGCAGCCTTGGGCAGTTAGAAACCCTGGCGATTCAGCTAAGCGAAATCTCCGGCAATCCCAAACTAACGGTAACACCGCCCAGCGTGATGGTGTTTGCCGCCGATCATGGGGTGGCGGAAGAGGGCGTATCGGCGTTTCCCCAGTCAGTGACCGCGCAGATGGTGGCCAATTTTGCCAACGGCGGCGCGGCGATCAACGTCTTTGCCCGGCAAATTGGCGCGCGGATCGAAGTCATCGACGTTGGTGTTGCCACTCCCCTGGATCTGCCGAGCGTCACCCGCGCCAAGGTGCGTGCTGGAACAGCCAATATCAAGATCTCAGGCGCCATGAGCCGTAACGAGGCGCTGGCGGCCATTGAAGTGGGCGTCGCCGCTGTTGAGCGTGCTCAGCAGGCTGGAGCGAAAAGCATCATCGTGGGTGAAATGGGTATCGCCAATACCACCGCCAGCAGCGCTATGCTGGCGGTGCTGACTGATGTGCCGGTCGCCCAGGTTGTCGGTGCGGGCACGGGCATTACCAGTGCCCAGCAGGCTCACAAAGTCGCAGTAATTGAACACGCCATTGATGCTCGCCGGGCAAACCCGCAAGATCCGTTAGATGTGCTTACCAAGCTGGGCGGGCTGGAAATCGCCGCCATGACGGGGGCCTATCTAGCCTCGGCGGCCCATCGGCTGCCTGCCATCGTCGATGGGTTTATCGCCACGGTAGCCGCGCTCACCGCCTGTCGGCTATGTCCTGACGTACGCGGTTATCTGGTGTTTGGCCATCAGTCAGAAGAGCCTGGCCACGCAACGGCGCTGGAAGCGCTGGATGCCAAGCCGCTGCTGAACCTGGGCATGCGCTTGGGCGAGGGCAGCGGGGCGGCGCTGGCGTACCCGCTGCTTCAGTCAGCCGCCGCCATGCTCAACGAAATGGCGACCTTTGCCGATGCGGGCATTAGCGATAAAACTGGCCCATGACAGCATTCAGTGATTATCTGCCCGTCAGCCTGATAATGGTCGCTGTGGCCATCGTGGTTGATCTCATTATCGGCGATCCGCGTTCACTGCCGCATCCGGTGGTGATTATCGGTCGTGGGATAAGCGTGCTGGACGCCCGCTGGAATCAAGGCAGCGACAAGTCTCGTCGGCGGTCGGGCTTTTTACTCACCGCGACGATCGTATCAGGGACTTTCTTGACCGCCTGGTTGGCGCTTGCGCTGTTAACTGCCTTGCACCCCTGGCTGGGTATCGTCGCCGAGGTAGGGCTTCTCGCCACCACGCTTGCCATCAAGGGCCTGGCTGACGCAGGGCGAGCGATTGCCAAGCCGCTTGCCGAAGGCGATCTGCCAGCAGCGCGACAGGCGTTGGCCATAGTGGTCGGCCGCGATACCGAGCAGCTTGATGAGGCGGAGATTACCCGTGGCGGCGTTGAAACCATCGCCGAAAACACCGTGGATGGTATTACTGCGCCGCTGCTGTTTGCGCTGATCGGCGGGGCACCGCTGGCATTGGCCTACAAGGCCATTAACACGCTGGACTCCATGGTCGGCTATCGCAATCAGCGCTACGCCGACTTCGGTTACGCCTCCGCCAAGCTGGACGATGTGGCTAACTGGGTACCCGCCCGCTTAACAACGCTATGTATGTGGCTAGCGGGCCTGTTGCTGAGTGTTTCAGGGTCGCGTCCCTTGCACTGGCAGGGCGCCCTGCGCGGCACGTTGAACGATGCGCCGCGCCACCCAAGCCCCAACGCCGGCTGGCCGGAGGCCATGATGGCAAGACTGCTGGGCGTGCAGCTCGGCGGCACCAACTTCTATCAAGGTATCGCATCACAACGCGCGACGCTGGGCGAGTCGCTCGAGACGCTACAGGTAGCACATATCAACGCCTCTATCCGGCTAATGCACGCCACCTGGCTGCTGTTCGCCGTGATCGCGGTGCTTGGTTTCATCGTCTGGGAGCTTTTATGACCTCGCCCGAATGGCCAAACCACGGTGGCCAGGCAGATGCCTTGCTGGAACGCTTCGGGCTGCCCGGCGATCATGTGGTTGATGATGTCAGCGCCAATTTGAACCCGCTGGGGCCGCCTGAGTGGGTCTCCGGCTGGCTGGCGGATCGCCTGGGCGGGCTGGGGCACTACCCGGAGCCAAGCTACGCGACTGCAAGGCACGCCATTGCCGCGCACCAAGGTCTACACCCGGATCAGGTGCTGCTGACCAACGGCGGCGCCGAGGCGATTTTTCTCGCCGCCGCGCACCATGCCGGCAAACGCGCGGCGGTGTTGGCTCCAAGCTTTGGCGAATACGCCCGCGCCTGCGCGGCGCATCGGCTTCAACTGACGGAGATCCCACTATGCGCGCCGTCTTTTGCGCTTGACCAGGCAACGCTGCTCGGCCGCGCCGCCGACGCTGAGGTAGTGTTCTTATGCCGCCCGAACAATCCGACCGGCACGTTAATAGAAAGCCGCGTTATACAAGCCTTGCTGGCCGCAACGCTGGCGCGGGGTACACAGGTAGTGGTCGATGAGGCGTTTATCGACATGACGCTGGGGGCCGAGGCGCTAACGCCCCTGCTGTCGCGTTACCCCAGCTTGATTCTGCTGCGCTCGATGACCAAGTTTTATACCCTGCCGGGCCTGCGTCTGGGCTACGTGTTGGCCTCAAGCGCGGTGATTGAGGCGCTGGCCAGGCACCAGCCGCCCTGGAGCGTCAATCACCTGGCCGCCGAGCTGGTCAAACCGCTGCTTGAAGATCACGCGTTTGCAGACCACACCCACGCCTGGCTCGCCACCGAGCAGCCGAGAATGTACCAAGCGTTATTAGCGCTGGGGCTGGACGTGGTGCCCAGCACCACCTGCTTTTTTCTTGTCCGCCCGGGTGAGGCACAGCGGCGTCGGGGGTTGGATAGCGCGCGGCTGTTCGAGAGACTGCTGCGCGTCGGTATCCTGGCCCGCCACACCCACGGCTTTGTCGGGCTCGAAGGCGAGTGGCTGAGGCTTGCGCTGCGCGATGAGGCGGGTAACACGCGACTGCTGGAAGGGCTACATGATTGTCTTCGTTAGCGGCGGGGCGCGCAGCGGCAAGAGCGACGTGGCGGAGCAGTGCGTTAAGCGGCTGTCGGCGGACAAGCCGCGCTACTATATCGCCACGGCGAGCGTCTACGATGGCGAGATGGCCGAGCGGGTTGCCCGCCACCAGGCATCCCGGGGTGCGCAGTGGCAGACGCTGGAAGCGCCGTTAGCCATTGATCAGGCTGTGGCCCAGGTGCCCGATGGCCACGGGACGCTGCTGGATTGCCTGACGCTATGGGCCAGCCAGGTGCTTTACGCAAGCGAGCTAAGCGAAGAGGCAGGCACGGCGCTGTTGGCCAGCACGCTGCACGATGCCCGCGTGCGGGGACTCAGCCTGGTAGTGGTCTCCAATGACATCAATGAAGACCTGCTGCCCGACAACGCCGAAACATGGCGCTATGTGGCGTTTTTACAGCGCCTCCATTATCTACTGGCTGCTGAAGCGGACTCGGTGCTGGAAGTGGTGGCGGGCTGCGCCATCGAATGGAAATTGGTCAAGGAGCCGCAATGAAAGACGCACTGTTTGGCGGCTTGTTGGCGCTACAGTTTTTGACCCGCCTGCCGGTGCCTGTGGCCTGCCCGTGGACGCCGACAACGCGCCGCTGGGCTGTGCGAGCCTATCCGCTGGTGGGTCTGGCGATGGGCGTCGTGCTCGCGCTAGCCGCGCACGGGCTCGTCGCGCTTGCCACGCCGACGCCGATTATTGCGCTGGTGCTGTTGAGCCTCTGGGTGGGTGTATCCGGCGGTCTACATCTGGATGGGGTGATGGACCTGGCCGATGCGCTGGGCAGCAATCAACCCCTGGCGCGGCGTTGGGAAATTCTCAAGGATTCAAAGATTGGCAGCTTTGCCATGCTGGCACTTATCTTCCTGCTGGCGTGGAAAGGCGTGCTGCTGTGGGCGCTACTGCATTACCAGGCACCGCTCTGGTGGTTGGTCGTGCTGCCCGCGCTGGGCCGCTGGGCAGGCGTGGCGTTGCTGACGCTGTCGCCCTGCGCGCATCAACAGGGCCTGGCGTGGAGCTGGCAGCAGTCGCTACGCCCGCGTGAGGTGGCGCTTGCCCTGGTGCCCCTCGTCCCACTGGCCCTGATTTATCCAGCGCTGGTTGGCTGGCTGGCAGTCGTCGCGTTATTCGTGGCGGCGGCGCGGTGGGCACTGGTACGTTCATTTAACGGCATTAACGGCGATATGGTCGGTGCCACCATTGAAGGAGGGGAGCTTTGGCTACTGGTCATGATGTGGAACTGGTGGCAGTTCGCCACGGTATCACCGCCTGGAATCTAGAGCGCCGCTACCAGGGGCAGCGCGATATTCCGCTGCTACTTCCTGAAGCGGAAGAAGGGCTGATGGCGCTTCGCAAGGCGCTGGTGGACGAGCGTTTCGATGCCATCTACGCAAGCGACCTGGACCGCTGCCAGCAAACGCTCGAGTGGTCCCTGGCTGCCAGGCCGGGCATTCCCGTTCACCTGGAGCCGCGCCTGCGCGAGCTGGACTTCGGCGACTACGAAGGCAAGGTCTACGACGAGCTGAAAGACTTGCCGCACTACCGCGCCTGGGTGGATAGCGTCGGCGAGCTGCAAATCCCCGGCGGTGAGTCGGCGGCGCAGCTGCGTGAACGGCTGGAAGTCTGGCTTCAGACGCTGGCCGAGAAGGCCCAACAGGACGGCTATAAAAAAGTGCTGGTGGTCACCCACGGTGGGGTGATTCGTGAATTACGCCGCCGCTTTGAAACCATCGATTTCTGGCAGGGCACGGTGCACCAGGCGCAAGGCAGACGCTGGCAGCTTACTTATCAGCAAGACGACCATGGACAAGGGGAATGGCAATGCAGCTCTTCATCGGCGGTGCCCGCGCCGGCAAGCACGACGCCGTAGCCGCACGTTTTCCCCAGGCGACCTGGTGGCGACTGACGCCCGGCCAGCGGCTTATATCAGCCGCCGATGGGCTGGTGGGTGGCACGCCGCTGGTCGTTGACGGCGTTTTCGACTGGCTGGCGGCGTCTATCGATCAGTTGCAAGACGATGACGAGGCGCGACGCCAATGGCAAGACGATCTGCAGCGCCTGACGCACGCGGCGCAAACGAACGACGCCGCACTTGTGATTATCGTCAACGAGATTGGCCGGGGCATCGTGCCCATGGAGCGCAACGAACGCCGACTGCGCGATCTCAATGGCTGGTTCAGCCAGGACGCCGCCGCCCAAGCTGAGCAAGTCTGGTATGTGCGCCATGGGTTGGTGATGGCCCTTGACGGTCAAAATTGACCTCCCCACACCAACTTGCTAGCTTACGCGCACTCTCAGGTGCCCTCAGCGAACCGCGCTGAGGGTGAAACGGGAAGCTGGTGAACGCCTAGCGTAAGCCCAGCGCTGCCCCCGCAACGGTGATCGAGACAAGAACGGCCATTTGCCACTGTGCCCAGCACGGGAAGGCGGTCGTTCGGAAAAGGGCCATCCGCCATTTTCGCTCGTCAGCCCGGAGACCGGCCGAGAGCATGGTTGTATCCAACCAACACATGCCAAGCGCGGTGGGCGCTCCCGGGGCAGTTATCGGCGTATTTCCTTCGCGCGCGACTTCCTTGCAAGGCCGCCCCTTGGCTCTAAAAACACGCTCTGCGGGTGAGCACAGCGAGCAAGGGAAATCCTCATGTCATACTGTTTTCATACCTGTGCCGCCATGGCAACGTTCAGTTTGGCTGCGCTGCCTTTCGTCGTGCATGCACAGTCCTCCGAGTCGACCCGCGATTTGTCCTCGCTTGACCCCGTCGTCGTCACGGCCGCCCTCGCGCCACAAACCGCCAATGAAAGCCTGTCGTCGGTGACCGTGATAGACGAAGCCACGCTACGCCGCCAGAACCCGACCAGTCTGACCGATTTATTCCGTGGCCAGCCGGGGGTGGATGTTTCAACCAATGGCTCCTTCGGTAAGGTCAGTAGCGTTTATTTACGGGGCACAGGCAGCGATTCCGCCGTTTTGCTTATTGATGGTATTCGTTTACGTTCGGCTACCGCTGGTGGCGCTACCTGGCAGTACCTTGATCCGCGAATGTTTGACCGTGCTGAAATTGTGCGCGGCCCGCGCGGCAGCCTTTACGGCGCCGACGCTGTGGGTGGAGTAATCCAGCTATTTACCCCTGAAGGCGAAGAAGAAGGCCCGCAGCCGCGCTTTTCGGTGGGCGGTGGGTCGTTCAATACCCAGCGCTTAAGCGCCGGTATTAGCGGTCGCGAAGGCGGCACGCGTTACAGTTTTGCGGGTAGCCACTTTAATACTAACGGGCAGCCAGTTCGGCGTGATGGTGAAGATAAAGGCTACGACAGCACCTCAGCCTTAGCACGGGTGTCGCACACCTTTGAGGATGGCAGTGAGGTAGGCGTTTTGGCGCTTCGTGCCCGCGGAAATAATGAGTACGATGGCGCTGAAAACGACTTCGTTCAGCAAGTGGCCGGGGTTTACGGTGAACTGGCAGTTACTGACACGTTGCAAACCCGGTTGACGTTGAGTGAGGCGCGGGATGAGCTGGATACTATCGATGGGGTCAACAGCTCGGTGATTGAGACGCGCACTCAGACGGTAAGCTGGCAAAATAATTTGCAGTGGGGAGCCCACGAGCTGATCGTTGGTAGTGAATTTAGCGAAGATCGTGTAGATAACACCGCGCTAAATTATACTGTGGACACGCGTGACAATGTGGCTGTCTTTACCCAAGGGCTGCTTGATTTTTCACCTCTGAGCTTGCAGGCCAGCCTGCGGGTAGATGACAACGAAGCCTACGGTAGCGAGACGACTGGAAGTTTAGCCTTGGGATATGAGCTCAATCAGCAGCATTCGGTTCGAATAAGTTATGGAACAGCATTTAAAGCTCCCAATTTTAATGAGCTTTATTACCCTGATGTTGGCTTTTTTGCAGGTAATCCAGAGCTAGTGCCTGAAAGCTCTGAAACAGTAGAAGCTGGCATGCGTGGCCAGTATGCTCGTTGGTTTTGGGATTTTGCCTTTTATCAAACTGATATCGATAATTTGATTGCTGGCCAAGGCATGCAATTTAATGTGCCTACCTCGCGTATCCGAGGAGTAGAGTTATCGAGCGGTGTTGAAGTCAATGACTGGACGCTCGCGGCGGCGCTGACCTATACCGATCCCGAGAACCGCTTAACCGGCAAACGTCTACAGAACCGCGCCTCACAAAGCGTTCGTTTGGATGTGGATCGAGAACTTGGTGATTGGTCGTTTGGGGGTTCTTGGGTTGCGCAGAACCACCGTTATCGCGATGCTGAAAACGAAGATCGCCTTGGTGGCTATGGCATCGTGAACCTGCGCGGCGGCTGGCAATTCGCTCCGCTATGGAGTGCCCGTGTAACGCTGGAAAACGCTTTAGATCAAGACTATGTCACGACACGCTCCTTTGATGGTGATGACTATATCAACGCCGGTCGGGCGGCTTTCCTCAGTGTTCATTTTGGCCAGTAACCTCACCAGGCTGTTACGCGGGGCTTTATGCCCCGTGCTGCTCTCTGTCGTCAGTTGTGCAGCGGCTGAAGCCGAACCGGACTCGCTTGCCCGTTGTGTGATTGATGACCGCGAACGTGAAGTATGCCTGCATAACGCTGCCCAGCGGATCGCCACGCTCTCCCCCGGCGCCACGGAGCTAACCTATGCGGCGGGAGCCGGCGACCAGGTTGTCGCGGTGGTCGACTACAGCGATTACCCGGAGGAGGCACAGGAGGTGCCCTCGGTTGGCAGCCATACGCGTGTGGATCTGGAAGCACTGGTCGCGCTATCGCCCGATTTAGTCATTGGCTGGACTACTGGTAACCCACCCAAGCAGCTTGAAACGCTCGCTTCGCTCGGTATGCCCGTGTTTTATATTGAACCACGCGGCGTTGACGGAGTCGCCAGCGTGATTGAACGCTTGGCCCGGTTAGCAGGCACGGAATCGGCGGGGCAAAAAGTCGCCGATGGGTTTCGCGAGGGGATGGCGCAGTTAGAGGATCGCTATGCCCATCGTGATCCTGTGCCAACGTTCTATCAGGTGTGGGATGAGCCCTTGATGAGCATTAACGATGAACACCTTATTGGCCAGGTAGTACGGCTCTGTGGGGGTGCCAACGTATTTGGCGACTAGCAGCGGCTGGTACCGCGCCTGGACGACGAGGCGGTGCTGGCTGCTAATCCCGAGGCGATTATTGCCGGAGGCATGGGCGAGGAAAACCGCCAATGGTTAACTCACTGGGAACAGTATGATGAGCTGGACGCAGTGACCCAGGATAACCTGTTTTTTGTGCCGCCTTCGTTGATTCAACGCCCCACGCCACGCTTGTTGGAAGGGACAAAGCTGCTTTGCGAAAAACTCGAGACCGCCCGTGAACGTCGCTAACCCAGGGGGCTTATGTACCGCCAATTGAGCCTACCGTTATTGCTGTTGGTTGTGCTGGCGCTGTCCGCCTTCAGCACGGCCTTAATGGTAGGCAGCGCGTCGCTTTCGATCAGCGATGTGTGGGCGGTTGTGCGAGGGGATGGTGATGGGCTGGCACGCACCATGGTGATGGAGTTGCGTCTGCCTCGAGCGCTTTCCGCGTTTGCCGTGGGTGGGCTGCTGGCAGTGGCGGGTGCCCTGATGCAGGTATTGCTGCGTAACCCCTTGGCCGACCCTTATGTGCTGGGGCTTTCCGGCGGCGCTTCCATTGGCGCGTTGGGGGCGATGCTGGCAGGCTTCGGCGGTGTGTTGATGTCCGGGTCGGCGTTTGCCGGAGCACTTTTTTCGACCTTTCTGGTATTTGGCCTCGCCCACGGTCGCGGCGGCTGGACGCCCTCGCGGCTGCTATTAACCGGTGTGGTCGTCGCGGCGGGGTGGGGCGCTGTCATTACCTTGATGTTGGCAATGAGCCCGGCCGAGCGCCTGCCGGGCATGCTCTACTGGCTGATGGGGGATTTGTCTTACGCCCGCACGCCCTGGCCGCCGCTCATCCTGTTGATCACGATTTGCCTTGTGCTGGTGCCGCTTGGCCGCAGCCTGAACGTGCTCGCCCGCGGCCCTCAACAGGCAGCCGCGCTGGGGGTCGACGTGCGACCGCTGGAATGGGGTATTTATGTCGTGGCGAGCATTCTGACCGCCGCCGCCGTCACCACCGCCGGTAGCATCGGGTTTGTTGGCCTGGTGATACCCCACATGCTGCGATTGTTATTGGGCAACGACCAGCGGTTGATCTTACCTGCTTGCGCGCTGGCGGGTGGCACGCTGCTGGTGCTGGCCGATACTCTGGCACGCACCATCATCGCCCCCGAGCAATTGCCGGTGGGGGTGATTACCGCGCTGCTCGGCGTGCCGACGTTCCTGTTTCTGCTGTATCGGAGCCGCTGATGAGTCGCCTGGTAACTCAAGACCTCATCATCGACGTGCCCGGCCGCCAAGGTGGAACCCCGCTTAATCTTACCATTGAGCCGGGCCAAAGCTGGGGCGTATTAGGCCCCAACGGGACCGGCAAGACCACGCTGCTGCACACCCTGGCCGGACTTAAGCCACCGCGTTCGGGCCACGTTAAGCTTGCCGACAAGCCGCTAGCACAGCAGCGCAGACGGCAAATTGCCCGCCAGCTTGGCATGGTGTTTCAAGACCGCCAGGACGGTTTTCCCGCCACGGTGTTGGAAACCGCCTTGATTGGTCGCCACCCGTATCTATCGCCCTGGCAGATGGAAGGCGCCGACGACTATGCCCGCGCCGAACAGGCCTTGGAACGGCTTGATGTCGCGCATCTGCGCGACCGCCTGGTGAATACACTCTCCGGCGGCGAACGTCAGCGGGTGGCGATTGCCACGGTGCTGACCCAAGCCCCGGCCATTTGGCTGGCCGACGAGCCGACCAATCATCTGGACCTGCATCACCAAAGCGCCGTCATGGCGCTAATGGCCGAGCAGGCCAGGGAAGGCCAGGCGGTGATGATGTGCCTGCATGACCTCAACCTGGCCGCCCGCTGGTGCGACCATATTTTGCTGCTCTACCCCAACGGCGATGCCTGCTGGGGGCCGAAGGAGCACATGCTCGTACCCAGCGCGCTTGAAAGCCTCTATCGCCAGCGGCTGGCGGTCGTTGAGGTCGATGGCGCGCCGGTGTTTGTGCCGATAAAAGGGTGATACAAACTCTACTGGTTTACCCTCACTGCTCGAGTTCATCCCGCCAGGAATGGCGCGGCGCAAAACCCACCAGACGCCGAGCTTTGTCGATGCTGTAGAAGGTCTCGAATTCACCCATCTCGTACTTGACCGGCACCCCGGAGTAGAAGCGTTCAATGACCTGGGCGTTGGTCAGGCCTACTGACAGTTCGTCATTGGCGACGTTAAACACCTGGTAGCCCAGGCCATCCGTCTTCAGGCAGCAATCGACCATCTGGCCCAGGTCGCGGGCATCGATATAGGCGAAGATATTACGGCGGCGCAGAGCAGGGTCGTCCATATAGGCGGGAAAATTCTGGCGATACTCGTGAGGTTCGATAACGTTATTGATGCGCAGCCCGTAAATATCGATGCCCGAGCGCGCTTGAAAGGAGCGCGCTGTCACTTCGTTAACCACCTTACTCATGGCGTAGCTATCCTGAGGCACCGTGGGGTGCTCTTCGTCGACGGGTAGGTAGTCGGGTTTTTGTTCGCCATCAGCGAAACAGACGCCATAGGTGGTCTCGCTGGAGGCGAAGATGACTTTGGGAATGCCCAGCTTAGTGGCGGCATCCAGCACATTGTAGGTACTCAGCGTATTAATGCGGTAAGTCTCGTTGTCCGGCCGATGCAGGATGGCCGGTATGGCGGCGAAGTGGACAATCGCATCGTAACGCGGCACGCCGGTGCCCGGCTCCAGCTCGTCGATTCCAGCGTAGGCCTGGCACGCATTGAATACCTGCCCAGCATCGGTCAGGTCGGTTTTCAGCGTGGTAATACCGGGCACGTCAGACGCCACCCAATCCAGATTGGTGACGCGGTATCCTTGATCGCGAAGATAAGCAGTTGCATGGCGACCAGCTTTGCCGCTGCCGCCGGTGAACAGTAGACGCATAGGGTTCCCCAATTAATAGAACGAACCCATACACCCTAGCAAAGAAAGGTTCGATCCGCCGAAGCGCCGTCCATGTACTGTGCAGGTGTATGGCTTAAGGGCGGTTTTAGCTAATCAGAAGTTGCCTAAACCTCACTGCGAAAACGCATGATCTGCTTACCATCAATAGGATCATCGACCACATGGGCATACACCCCAAAGGTTTGCCGGAGCCTGGCGGCGGTGAGCGCCTCCTGGGGCAGGCCGCTGTCGATCAGGCGGCCGCCGTCCATGACGCCGATGCGGTCACACTCCATGGCGTGATTGAGGTCATGCAGCGAGATCATCACCGTGATGGGCAGTTGCCGAACCAGTTCAAGAATCGACAGCTGGTGGCGAATGTCCAGGTGGTTGGTGGGTTCATCCAGTAGCAGAATTTTAGGCTGCTGGGCCAGCGCTCGGGCAATGTGCACGCGCTGGCGCTCACCGCCCGACAGGGTATGCCAAAGACGATCCGTCATATGCGCCATATCGACGTCGTGCAGTGCCTGGGCCACAATGGCGTCGTCTTCCTTCGACCAGGGGCGCAACGCGGAAAGGAAGGGGGTGCGGCCCAGTGAGGCCACCTGATGCACGGTAATGCGGTCGGTGGTGTCGGCCTGCTGTTCCACCAGGGCGATGGACTGGGCGATCGCCCGTTGCTTGAGCGTGTGCATCGGCTGGTGGTCGATCAATACCCGGCCTGCCTTGGGTTTGTTCAAACCTGCCAGCAGGCGCAGAAGGGACGTTTTGCCCGAGCCGTTCGGCCCCACCAGGCCAAAGGTCTGGCCGGGTTCGACGGTAAGGTTGACGTCAGTCAGCAGTGGCGTGCCGTGCACCGACCAGGCAAGCTTTTCAGCCGATAAGCGCATCAGGACCTCTTGCCGCGTACCAGGATCAGCGCAAATGCGGGCGCGCCGATCAGTGAGGTAATCACCCCGATGGGGAGCACCTGGCCGGAGACCAGCACCCGGGAAAGAATATCCGAGCCGATCAAAAACACCGCGCCGGCCAGCGCCGTAGCCGGCACCAGCCGGGTATGGCGGCTTCCCACGATAAAGCGCATCGCGTGGGGGATCACCAGGCCGACAAAGCCGATGGCCCCAACAATAGACACCATGACCGCCGTGACCAGCGCCATGGCGATAATCAGCATGCCCCGCACCGGGCGCACCGCGATGCCCATGGAGGCGGCGCTGTCGGCGCCGAAGGTAAACGCATCCAGGGAGCGCCGGTGCCACAGGCAAACCAGCAGCCCGAATAGCGCCGCAGGCACCGCCAAGGTCACATCGGCCCAGCGCACTCCTGAAAGATTGCCCATCAGCCAGAACATGATGCCCCGGGCCTGCTCGGCGCTCGCTGACTTGGTAATGATAAAAGCGGTCAGCGCATTGAACAGCTGCGAGCCTGCAATACCCGCCAGAATAATTGCCCCCGCGGCCTGAACGCCGCGGCCGCCACCTACACCGCTGTTGGCCGCATGGGCGAGCATCACCACAATGCCAAAGGAGAGCAGGGCGCCCACAAAGGCACCCAGGGAGAGCGAAAGCGCACCGGCGCCTAAGCCTGCAACTGCCACCGCAACGGCACCCGTAGAGGCCCCGGCGGAAATACCCATTAAGTAGGGGTCAGCCAAAGGATTGCGCAGCAGCGCCTGTAGTACGACCCCCGCCAGGGCCAAGCTGGTGCCGCAACAGGCGGCGACCACGGCACGGCTAAGTCGGTAGTTCCAGATAATCCCCGCGTCGATTCGGTCAACCGCGTAATCGGCGCCTAACAGCTGATTGGCGAGCACTTTGACAATGGTATCCACGGGGATCGGCGTCTCGCCGATAGCGGTACCCGCGATCAGCGCTGTCACCAGCACCAGCGGCGTTACCCATAGCCAGCGCAATCCCAGTCGACTGGCGGTTGGTCGTGTCAGTGCGATGCTCATTCGTTAAACGACATGGTTGATAGCGCTTCGGCCAGTGACTCGAGGCCATAGATAGTGCGCATGGTGGCGCTCATGGCGTGGGCATCCATCTCCACGATGCGGTTGTTCTTGACCGCGCTCATCTCCTGGGTGACCGGGTCGCTGCGTAAAAACTCGCGTTTCGCGTCGATGTCGTCGGCAGGAAAACGGCGGCGATCCATCCGGGCGATCACAAGCACGTCCGGGTCGGCCCGGGCGATGCTCTCCCAGCCGATGGTGGGCCACTCCTCGTCTGACGCGATGACATTGCGAATGCCGAGTTTCTCCATCATATAGCCCGGTGCGCCCAGTCGTCCGGCAACGAAGGGGCTGACGCCCAGATCCGTGGACGAAAACCAGAAGGCCGCAGATAGATCCTCCGGCAACTCAAGGCTGCTCGCCAGGTCGATGGCGCGCTCTTCGCGGGCGGCAAGGTCGGCGACCAGTGCCTCGCCAGCTTCTTGAACATCGTAAATTTGGGCTAACTCGGTGATCCCTTTATAGATGGAATCCGTCGAGAAGGCGGCGGTACGGGTACCATCGCCGCCGGTCGAGTTATCCTTGGTGTCGCAATCGGCGGGCATGATGTAAGTGTTGATACCCAGTTCATGAAACTGATCCCGGCTGGCCACGCTGCCGGTGGGGCCCACGTGCCACTCGTACTGAACCGCCACCAGGTCCGGCCGTTTATTGACCACGGCCTCGAAGCTCGGGTCGTCGTTGGCAATCCGCTCGATCTCATCATTGGCCTCAGCAAACGCCGGCAAGACCGGGTTGAACCAGACCGAGGTGCCGGTGACTCGATCAGCGAGCCCCAGCGAATAGAGGATTTCCGTGGCCGATTGACCCACCGTCACCGTTCGCTCGGGTGCCGACGTGATGCTTATCTCCATGCCGCAGTTGGTTAAGCTCAAGGGGTAGTCGGTGGCATCGGCCATTGCATGAGCGGCGGGCAGTAGCGTTGCCGCGGTCAGCAGGTAAGGTGCGGTCTTCATGTCTGGCTTCCGTCAACGGATCGAATGACGCCTGTGAGCGTCTCTCTAATGTGTAATGTTATAACATATTATATTTAATGCTTGTCAAAGAATAGCCGTATCTTACCTTATGCTCATCCAGCCTGTCTCTTGGGTGCAGGCTGGGTAGCAAGCTGGCTTCGCCGCCCTGCCTTCCTCTATACTGCCCCTTCGTATTTACCCACGTCTCCATGAATGGTTTTATCATCTATCAGCCAGCTATCATGAATCAGACTCAAGCGCGGTGGTCTTTGCATCGGTTCACCAAAGTTGGCCGGTGGGCAGGCTTGCCTAGCACGGGAGGTGCAGGTGAGTGAGTTTCCGTTTGCGGCGGTGGTCGGTCAGGAACCACTGAAAACCGCCTTGCTGCTGAACGCTATTAACCCCCGCATTGGTGGTGTGTTGATCAGCGGCCCCCGGGGTAGCGCGAAATCCACCCTGGCGCGGGCGCTGGCCGCCGTTTTGCCCAAGGATAGCAACGGCAGAAAGCCGCCGTTTGTCACCTTGCCCCTCGGCGCCAGCGAAGATCGCCTGGTGGGAAGCCTCGATCTGAACAAGGTGCTGGCCGAGCGCGAAGCCACTTTTCACGACGGCTTGCTCGCCAAGGCCCACGGCGGGGTGCTGTACGTAGATGAGGTCAATCTGCTGCCGGATATGCTGGTTGACCTGCTGCTGGACGTGGCCGCCAGCGGGAACAATGTGGTCGAGCGAGATGGCATCAGCCACTCCCACCCGGCGCGCTTCAGCCTGATCGGTACCATGAACCCGGACGAAGGCGAGCTGCGCCCGCAGCTACTCGATCGTTTCGGCCTTTGCCTTGAGCAGGCGGGTGCCATGAGCATCGACGAGCGCATTGCCATCGTCCAACAGCGCGACGCCTTTGACCGCGACCCCGAGGCCTGTACAGCGCAGTTTGCGGCCGAGCAGGCCGCGCTGATGCAGCAGCTGGAAGACGCTCAGCAGGCGCTGGCAACGGTGACGACCGAAAGCTGGGTCTACGCGACGATTGCCCAGCGCTGTGAAGACGCGGGCGTTGAAGGCCTACGGGCGGACGTTACCTGGCACCGGGCGGCCCAGGCCCATGCGGCCTGGCGCGGCGCGGCGAGCGTTAGCCAGGCAGATATCGATACGGTTGAACCCTGGGTGCTGGCTCATCGGCGGACGCGTTCATCAGACAATGGTTCAGACGCCCAGCCACCTGAGCAAAGCGGGGGGGCCTCAAGACCGCCACCTTCCACACCCCCTGAACGGTCGTCGGGTGGCGGCGTGGATCATCGCAACAGCGTTGGCTCGTCAGACCCTCAAAACGGCGGTGCAGGCCAGTGGGGTGCCATGCCGCCCCAGGCTCAGCATGTGATAAGCGCCCCCGCGTCGCCCTGGCCGGACGCGCCTTCGAGCAAGACTTCAAACCGGGCGGCCAGCAGCGCCGAATCACCGGCGACGTCGGGCAGCGGCCAAACGAAAGGTCGTGGCCGCTCCCAGGTAGCGACCTCGCGGCTGGACGGGTTCGCGACGCTTATCGCCAATCGCGGCCAGTGGCCCTGGCAGCAGCTAAAGATGCGCAAGACCCGCTCTGGGCAGGCGACAGCGCACCTGGTGCTGCTGGACACCTCCGGTTCCACCCTGGGTCAGCGCCTGCTGGGCCAGGCAAAGGGGCTGGTCGAATCGCTGGTTAGCCAAGCCTACGCCGCGCGGGAGCAGGTTGCGGTGCTGGGGTTTGGCAATGGCGGTGTCGTGCCGATACTCTCCCGCCGCCGGGCGCCGAAAAATGCGCGGGGTACGCTTGAGGAGGCCAAAGGCGGTGGCGGCACCCCGCTGCGGGAAGCAATTATTGAAGCCAAGCGGCTGATCCGCCAGTGGCAGCGCCGGGAGCCCGGCCTGAAGGTGCGCACCTATCTGATTACCGATGGTCGTACCCGGGAAACCGTTGACGATCTCGCCCCGCTGGAGGACTGCATGCTGATCGATACCGAACAGTCGAAAGTCAAACGCGGGCAGGGCGCGCGAATCGCCCATCAGCTTGGCGCGCGTTACTGGCCAGCCTCGTTTGGCAAACCCTCTATGGCGCCTACAGTCTCTGCACATCAACCTGGGAACCTCTCATGAGCGACGCAAGCCATTTAGATCGCATGCAGCGCAAAAAAGACGTGGTCGATGAGCGCATCAGCAAGGCGACGGAAGAGCGCGGCGTGCTGATTCTGCTCAAAGGCAACGGCAAGGGCAAAAGCAGCTCCGCCTTTGGCACCATGGCGCGCTCACTGGGGCACGGCCAGCAGTGCGCGGTGATCCAGTTCATCAAAGGCCGCCGCGAAACCGGCGAGTACCTGTTCTTTCGCGATCATCCCAAGCTTGACTGGCACATCATGGGCCACGGTTTTACCTGGGAAACCCAGAATCGCGAGCGGGATATAGAAGCCGCAGAGGCTGCCTGGGCCGTCGCCAAAGGGCTGCTGGAGAACCCCGCCTATCATATGATCGTGCTGGACGAGATGAGCTATATGTTCAAGTACGGCTATCTCGACCCCGAGCCGGTGGTGGAAGCGCTTAAGCGCCGCCCGGCGCACCAGAACGTGATTATTACCGGGCGCACCATGGCCACGCCGCTGCAGGAAATCGCCGATACCATCAGCGTCGTCCAGGACGAGCGCCACGCTTTTCGCGGCGGCGTCAAAGCCCAGGCGGGGATCGAATACTGATGACGACGCCAACCGTTCGCTGTCCCGCGCTGTTTATCGCCGCCCCGGCCTCAGGCCAGGGCAAAACCACCGTCACGGCAGGCCTGGCGCGCCTGCTGCGCAATCAGGGCAAGGTGGTGCGGGTGTTCAAGACCGGCCCGGACTACCTGGATCCGCAGATACTCTCCCAGGCTTCCGGTCAGCCGGTGGATCAACTGGATCTATGGATGGCAGGCGAGGCCTACTGCCGCCAGCGCTTTTATGACGCCGCCTGTGAAGCGGACTTGATTTTAGTCGAAGGCGCCATGGGGCTGTTCGACGGCGAGCCCTCCAGCGCCGATCTGGCGGCCTTGTTTAATATTCCCATGGCGATCGTCATGGACGTAAAAGGCATGGCCCAGACCGCCGCCGCGCTGGTCTCGGGATTGGTCGGCTTTCGCGACGACATCCATATCGCCGGGCTGATCGCTAACGCCTGCGGCTCGCAGCGCCACCGCGAGCTGATCGAAGGCGCGCTGCCAGCGACGATCCCTCTGCTGGCCGCTATGCCCCGCGACCCCGCGCTGTCTCTCCCCGAGCGGCACCTGGGTCTCGTGCAGGCGGCGGAGATTCGCGAGGATCTTGAAGCCCGCTTCGAAGCGGGTGCTAAAGCGCTGGAAGCCGCCGGGCTGCTTGACGCGCTCTCAGCACTGCCACCAGTGACTTTTACTGCCCCCCAGGAACAACTTGCGGCCGTTAAGCCGTTGCTCAAAGGCCATACCATTGGCGTGGCCCGCGATGCCGCCTTCAGCTTCGTCTATCAGGCCAACCTTGACCTGCTGGAGCAGATGGGCGCGACGCTGCGCTTCTTTTCGCCGCTGACGGATAGCCACCTGCCGGAATGCGACGCCCTGTGGCTACCGGGGGGCTACCCGGAGCTTCACGCTCAAACGCTGGCGGATAACGGCGCCATGCGTTCGGCCATTGAGGCTTTTTACCGCGCCGACAAGCCCATTCTGGCCGAGTGTGGTGGCCTGCTGTACTGCCTGGAAACCCTGACCGACTACGACGACATTACCCACACCATGCTGGGCCTGCTGCCTGGGCATGGGGCCATGCGCGGGCGACGCGGCTGCCAGGGGATGCAAACCGCCGAGCTGCCGGAAGGCCCGGTTCGCGGCCATGCGCACCACCGCTCCATGGCGGAAGGCACCCCCGAGCCGATTGGCCACGGCCGCCGTCAGCGCCACCCCGCGCCGGGGGAGGCGATTTACCGTCAAAAGCGCCTGACGGCGACCTATTTACATCTGTTTTTCCCTAATAATCCTGACGCTGTGGCAAGGCTCTTTTCTGCCAGCCCGGCGTACTGCGAACCGCAACACAGCGAGGCATTTACCCATGCAATTGAATAAGATTCCCGCCACGGTCGTGACCGGTTTTCTCGGCAGCGGCAAAACCACGCTGCTGGCCAATATTCTGCGTCAGGTGACCGGCAAGCGGATCGCCGTGATCGTCAATGAGTTCGGCGAGCAGGATATCGACTCCAGCCTGCTGCGCAGCTGTGCGCTGGGGTGTGAAGAGGGCAGCGAAGGCGGGCAGCTAGACGGTGAAGACGGCAGCATCTATGAACTGGCCAACGGCTGTATCTGCTGCACTGTGGAAGAAGAGTTTCTGCCGGTCATGAAAAAGCTGGTCGCCCGCCGCGACGATATCGACCACATCCTGATCGAAACCAGCGGACTGGCGTTGCCCAAGCCGCTGGTACAGGCGTTCAACTGGCCCGACGTCCGCCAGCACTGCACCGTGGATGCGATTATAACCGTGATCGACGGCCCTGCTGTGGCCGCCGGCCGCTATGCCAGCGACGTGGATAAGGTGGCAGCCCAGCGCCTCGCCGACGAGAGCCTGGATCACGACCCCAGCCTGCGCGAGCTGCTCGATGACCAGCTCAGCGCGGCGGATCTGGTGCTGGTCAGCAAGGCCGACCTGCTTAGCCCGGAAGAGCGCTCGCAGGTGGAAGCGGTGATTCAGGCGCGGGTGACGGCGTCGGTGAAAACCCTGTTTATCGATCAGACCTTGACCACCGACACCACCCAGCTGGAAGCGCTGATGGGCATTGGCGCGGCCAGCGAAAAAAATATCGATAGCATCACCAATCACCACGACAAGCACCACGCCGA
The DNA here is from genome assembly GCF_900103865.1 of Vreelandella arcis. Classification (GTDB taxonomy): domain Bacteria; phylum Pseudomonadota; class Gammaproteobacteria; order Pseudomonadales; family Halomonadaceae; genus Vreelandella; species Vreelandella arcis. Next base: position 14,595 of record NZ_FNII01000012.1, on the reverse strand, counting down.
AGGCGCGCACCACGACCACGCCCACGATAACTTTGATTCTTGCGTGATCACCCTGGGTGAAGTCGATGGCGACATCCTGGCCGACAAGCTCCAGCAATTGCTGAAAAGCCACGAAATCTACCGCGCCAAGGGCTTTGCGGCGATTCCTGGCAAACCCATGCGCCGGGTCATCCAGGCGGTTGGCGAGCGCCTGGAAGGCTACTTCGATCGGCTATGGAGCCAGGACGAGACGCGCCAGACCCAGCTGGTGATCATCGGCAAATCGCTGGATAGCCAACTGCTGAAAAACGAGCTTACCGCGGCTGAAATGAACCCTGAACAGGCGCATACGGCTAGCTAATGCACTTATTTGCCGCCAAGCCCGGAGGCTTTGTCGATGATGAAGGCATCATCGATCTGCAACAAAGCCCCGCCGAGGTCGTGATACTCTCCGCCGCCGATAGCAATCTCTCGGCGCTGGCCCAGGCGGTTGATCGCCTGGGCGAGGCATACCCCTCGGTGCGGCTGGCCAACTGGATGAACCTGGTAAAACCGGCCGCCTATGATCTCTACGAAGATCGGGTGCTGGAAAAGGCTCAGTTGGTCATCGTCTCGCTGCTGGGCGGCAAGGCCTACTGGCAGTATGGCCACGAACGCCTGCTGGCCTGGGCGGCGGCAAAACCCGAGCGCCAGCTGATACTGGTGCCGGGCTGCGATGCCCCCGATGACGCCCTGCTGGAAGATTCCACCATCCCCTTCGATGACGCGTATCGCGTGTGGCGCTACCTGCGAGAGGGTGGCGTCGATAACGCCGAGCAGCTGCTGCGCTTTGTCGCCAATGAGTATATGGACAGCCAGTGTATAGATAGCCAACTGGGCGACTGGCAGGAGCCCAAGGTCATTCCGCCCGCGGTGATTTATGCGTCCCAGGAGCAGCAGGCGTCCAGCCTCAGCGAGTGGCGTGATCGCCAGGTGCCGGGGACGGGGAGACCGGTGTGCCTGCTGCTGTTTTATCGCAGCCATTTGCAGGGGGCAAACACCGCCGTACCCGACGGCTTGCTGGCGGCGCTTAAAGACCAGGGGCTTGAGCCGTTGGCGGTGGCCGTGGCCTCCCTGAAAGAAGGGCCGTGCATTGATTTTATCAATCACCTGATTGAGCAGACCGGCGCCATGCTGGTGATCAATACCACCAGTTTTGCGGTCAATCGCAACGCCGATGGGCTGGATGCTCTGAGGGAGGAATTACCCGACAACCTCTTTGTGGGGCGTCCGGTAGTCCTCCAGGCAATACTTGCCAGCAGCACCAGTGAAGACTGGCAGGGCATGGCTGCCGGGCTGCATAGTCGCGATGTGGCGATGCAGGTGGTGCTCCCCGAGATGGATGGCCGCATCATCACTCGGGCGGTGGGCTTTAAAGCCGAAGCCCACTACAACCCGCGCTGCCAGCTGGCGGTGACCCACCACGTGATCCACCCGGAGCGGGCCGCCTTTGTGGCCGAGCTGGCGCGGCGCATTTGTTCGTTGCGGCTGACCCCCAACGGGCAGAAACGTGTCGCGCTGATTATGGCCAACTACCCCAATCGCGATGGCCGGATCGGTAACGGGGTCGGGCTGGATACGCCTGCGTCGACGCTGCAGATTCTCATAGCCCTGAAAGAGGCGGGCTACCCGCTCAGCGAGTTGCCGGAAAATGGCGATGCGTTGATCCGCCAGCTTCAGGGTGCGGTGACCAACGATCACGGCAGCCTCGACCAGCGCGCCTGCTGGCAGAGCATCAGCGTTGACGATTATCTGGCCTGGTTTCAAACCCTGCCCACTGAGCTTCAGGAAACCGTATGGACGCGCTGGGGCGCACCTCACGAAGACCCCAAGTGCCGCCAGGGTCGGTTGATGATCGCCGGTATTCGTCTGGGTGAGACCTTCGTGGGTATCCAGCCGGAACGCGACTTTATCGATGATCTCACCCAGTCCTACCACGATATGGAGCTGGTGCCGCCGCACAGCTACCTGGCGTTTTACTTCTGGCTGCGCGAGCACTACCAGGTCGATGCGATCATCCACGTCGGCAAACACGGCAATTTAGAATGGCTGCCGGGTAAAAGCATCGCCTTGAGCGCCGACTGCTGGCCGGATATTGCTTTGGGGCCGCTGCCGCACTTTTATCCGTTCATCGTCAACGACCCCGGCGAGGGTGCCCAGGCCAAGCGCCGCAGTCAGGCGGTGATTATCGACCATTTGATGCCGCCGCTGGCGCGGGCCGAGCTCTACGGCGCCATGGCCGAGCTTGAAGCGCTCACCGACGAATATTATCAAGCGCTGGATATGGATCCCCGCCGGGAAGCGCTGATACGCAGCCAGATTCTCGCCCACCTGCGTGATACCGGTATCGATCATGAGCTGGCCCACGTGGCGAGCGGTGAATGTGAGGCTGAGATTCTCAACGAGCTGGATACCTTCCTGTGCGACATCAAGGAATCGCAGATTCGTCACGGCCTGCATATTCTTGGCACGCTGCCGCCGGAAGAGAAGCGGGCGGGCACCTTGGTGGCGCTGTTGCGGCTACCCCGGGGCGAAACGGTGGCAAGCCGCGGCTTGCTGCACAACCTGGCCAGCGATTTAGGCTTGGATTTTGACCCGTTAGCCGCGGGCAACGAGCCCTGGCAGGGCCCCGAACCGGCTATTTTAAGCCAGCAGCTTAATACCCCTTGGCGCACCGGGGCGGATGCCCGGGAACGCCTGGAGCTACTGGCCGAGCGCTGGGTGGCCGACTACGTCTTGGCAGACGGCTGCCTGGATGACCTCGCCCAGGATTATCCCGATACGGTAGCGCAGCTGCGCTACGCCCGCGACCAGTTGTGGGTCACCATGCAGCGCGGCGTGAAGATGGAGATTCAGTCGCTGCTCGACGGCCTGGAGGGCATTTTCGTACCTGCCGGCCCCAGCGGCGCCCCAAGCCGGGGGCGGCTGGATACGCTGCCCACCGGGCGCAACTTTTTCAGCGTCGATAATCGCTCGATTCCGTCGCCCGCCGCCTGGACGCTGGGCGAAAAGTCCGCCCAGGCGTTTGTCGAACGCTACCTGCAGGATCACGGCGACTATCCGCGCCGGTTGGGGCTTTCCATCTGGGGCACCGCGACCATGCGCACCGGCGGCGATGACATCGCCCAGGCCTTCGCGCTGATGGGCGTGCGGCCCATCTGGTCGCTGGGTTCCCAGCGGGTGAGCGACTTTGAAGTGATCCCCTCAATGCTGCTCAATCGCCCACGGGTCGACGTCACCCTGCGGGTGTCCGGGTTCTTCCGCGACGCTTTCCCCAATGTGATTCGCCTGTTTGACGCCGCCGTGCAGGCGGTGGCGCGCTATGCAGAGCCGGGCAACAGCAACACCATCCGCGAGGCGGTGCTTTCCCGCCAGCAGGAACTGGAAAACCAGGGGCTAAGCCCGGAGATGGCCGCCCAGGAGGCGAGCTACCGAATATTTGGCAGCAAGCCCGGCGAATACGGTGCAGGCCTTAACCGGCTGATTGAAAACCGCGCCTGGGACAGCGCCGACGATTTGGCCGAGGCCTATATGGAGACAGGCGCCTACGCCTACGGCCAGTTCAAGGCCTCCGGCACCGCCGCGCGGGCGGCGTTCGAGCAGCAGCTCCAGGGGCTGGATGCGGTGATGCAAAACCAGGATAACCGCGAGCACGATATCCTCGATTCCAACACCTACTACGCCTTCCAGGGCGGCATGGCCAACGCTAGCCGCTCGCTGAGTGGAAAGGCCCCGGAGATTTACCACGCCGACCACGCCAACCCCGCGATGCCCAAGATTCGCACCCTGAAAGAAGAACTGGCGAAGGTGATTCGCTCGCGCGTGTTGAACCCCAAATGGATCCACGCCATGCGCGAGCACGGCTACAAAGGCGCCTTTGAGATGGCCGCCACGGTGGATTACCTGTTCGCCTACGACGCCACCACCGACCTGATTGCCGACTATCAGTACGCCCAGGTGAGCGATGCCCTGGTGCTCGACGCCGCCAATCAGCAGTTCCTGCGCGAGCACAACCCGGCCGCCCTGGAAGAGATGGCCGAGCGCTTACTTGAAGCGGCCCAGCGGGGGATGTGGCAAGCCCCCGGCGAGCACGGTGAGGCGCTGCAAGACTTGCTGCTGGAAATGGACGAAGCCAAAGAGACCAACGGTCATGCCGCTCAGCCCGCGCATTAAAGGCTGGTGCCCCGGCGCGTGGCGACCCATGGCCACCGGCGATGGCCTGCTGGTGCGCGTGCGCCCGCCGCTGGGTCAGCTTTCACGGCAACAGGTAGTGGCACTGTGCGAGGCCGCCGAGACCTTCGGCAGCGGTTTGATCGAGCTGACCAGCCGGGCCAACTTGCAACTACGTGGCGTAACCAACGAAAGCTGGCCGCCGCTGATGGCGTTTCTGGTCGAGCATCAGTTGGTGAGTGACGACCCGGACGCAGAACGCCAGCCACAGCTGATGCTGGCGCCCGCCTGGCAAAACGGCGATGACACCCATACCATTGCCCGCTTGTTGCAGGCGCGGGGCAGCGAATTAGCCACCATGCCCGGCAAGGTCGGTATCGCCATTGACGCGGGAGAAGCGCCGGTGCTTGGTGACAGCGCTGCCGATTTTCGCATTGAGCGCTCAGTGGAAGGCGGCCTGCTGGTACGCGCCGATGGCTACGCGCTAGGCACGGCGGTGCGCGATATCGAGGCCGCCGTCGAGCAGCTGATTCGCTTAACTCACTGGTTCGTGGACAGCGGCGGCTGGGCGTCAGGCCGTATGCGGCGGCATGCAGCACCGCTGCCCGATTGGGCGCCCGCTGATACCGCCCCTGCACCCCCCGGTGAAAAGTTGGCGCTGGGCGAACATCGCGAAGGCATGGTGGTGGGACTTCCCTTTGGCCGGGTGGCGGCTGAAACGCTGCGCGAGGCTTTCTTTCCGGCAAGTGGCTCGCAAACAAGTATCAGTGCTGTGCAGGTCACCCCCTGGCGGCGCCTGTTGTTGCAGGATTGCGATACACTACCCGCGGTGGATGGCTTGATCCGTCATAATAGCGACCCGCGGCTAGCGATGGACGCCTGCCCCGGCGCGCCCTTTTGCGAACAGGCGAGTGTCGCCACCCAGCCGCTTGCCGAGAAGCTAAGCGGCTGGGGGGAAACAAGTGTACATATATCAGGCTGTACGAAAGGCTGCGCCCGTCGCGACCCAGCCGATGTGTGCTTGGTCGGGCAAGCAGGTCGTTTTAATGTTGTTGTTAACGGCAGTGCCGATAGCACGCCAGTTAAGACAGGCCTATCGGAGAGTGAGGTGGTGGATTTTATGAGAAACTTCAGCGAAAACAGTTAGGTTGATCCTCGGTAGCTGAGTGCCAGGGCAGGTTGTAGCGAGGGTTTTTCGACAGGACGTCGAAAGTAGCGCCCAAGGATGGGTTCACAGCGCCCTCGCGGAAACCTGCCCTGGCACGGGCGTCTGCAGGCCAGTAACTGTGAAGCAGACCAGCAACTGCGAATTAGTTTATTTGGAGAGTTTGGGTGCCCTATAAGTACGAAACCAGTGGCCCGGCGATTTACCGGGAGTCGTTTGCGATTATTCGCAGTGAAGCCGAGCTTGGCCGCTTTTCAGTGGAAGAAGAGACCGTGGCGGTGCGTATGATTCACGCCGCTGGGCTGGTGGAATTGGCCGCGCATATTCATTTTCAAAACGACGTGGTCAATCGTGCGCGCACCGCGTTAGAGCAGGGCGCACCGATCCTCTGTGATGCTCGAATGGTCTCGGAAGGCATCACCCGCAAGCGGCTGCCCGCTGACAATGAGGTCATCTGCACCCTCAACGATGAGCGCACGCCCGGCCTCGCTCAGGAAATGGCCAACACCCGCTCGGCGGCGGCGCTGGAGCTGTGGCGGCCGCACCTGGAAGGCGCCGTGGTCGCCATTGGCAATGCGCCCACCGCGCTGTTTCATCTGCTCAATATGCTCGAAGACCCGGCGTGCCCACGCCCGGCGGCGATTATCGGCTGTCCGGTAGGCTTTGTCGGCGCGGCGGAATCCAAGGAAGCGCTGTTGGCGAATCCCGCACTGCCCAGCTGTATCGTCCGCGGTCGTCTGGGCGGCAGCGCCGTGACGGTAGCGGCCATCAACGCCATGGCGGATCGCATCGAATGACCCAGGGAACAGTATATGGCGTTGGCCTAGGCCCAGGCAGCCAAGACTTGATGAGCGTGCGCGCCGACCGCCTGATACGCGGGGCGACCCACGTGGCGTATTTCCGTAAAAAGGGTCGCTGCGGCCATGCGCGAACCATCGTGGAGGGCATGATCCCGCCCGGCGCGATCGAGCTGCCCATGGAGTACCCGGTCACCACGGAAATTCCCTTCGACGACCCGCGCTACAATGAGCTGCTGGCGGCCTTTTACGAACGCAGCGTGGCCCAACTCATCGAGATGGCGGAGGCCGGGTGCGATGTGGTGGTGCTGTGTGAAGGTGATCCGTTCTTCTACGGCTCCTTTATGCACCTCTACACGCGGCTGCTAAACCGCGTGCCGGTCTCGGTGGTGCCGGGGATTACCGGCATGTCGGCGGCGTGGACGGCTACCGACCAACCGATTACCTGGGGCGATGACATCCTGACCGTGCTGATGGCCACGCTACCCGAAGAGGCGTTGGCCGAGCGCATCGCCCAGACCGATGCGCTGGTGGTGATGAAGATTGGCCGCAACCTGGCCAAACTTCGCCGGGCCCTGGTTCACGCTGGCCGGGAAGGTGAAGCCTGGCTGATCGAGTACGCCGCCATGTCGCAACAAAGAGTGCTGCCATTAAGTGAGGTTGGCGAGAGCGTGCCGTACTTCTCGATTGTGCTGATCCATGGCCACGGGAGGCGGCCATGAGCGGCTGGCTGAAAATCGTCGGCCTGGGGCCGGGCTCAGAGGCCATGGTCACTCCCGAGGTAACGGCCGTACTGCAGGAAGCCACCGACGTGGTGGGCTATGTGCCCTACGTTAACCGGGTGGCACCACGTGCTGGATTAGTCCGCCACGGCTCGGATAACCGCGAAGAGATTCGCCGGGCGGAGCAGGCACTCCAGCTGGCGCTTGAGGGCCACCGGGTAGTGGTGGTGTCTTCCGGCGACCCTGGCGTCTTTGCCATGGCCGCCGCGGTGTTCGAGGCGCTGGAAGCAGGCGATGCCCAGTGGCGAGCGTTGGATATTCAGGTACTGCCGGGCATTTCCGCCATGCTGGCCGCCAGCGCAAGCGTTGGCGCGCCGCTGGGGCACGACTTCTGCTGCATCAATCTATCCGACAACCTCAAGCCCTGGGCGCTGATTGAAAAACGCCTGCGTTTGGCCGCCGAGGCTGACTTCGCCATGGCGTTCTACAACCCGCGCTCCAAGGCGCGCCCGGTAGGTTTCGAACGCACGCTGGAGGTACTGCGGGAAGCCTGTGGGCCGGATAGGCTGATCATCTTCGCCCGGGCGGTTTCCACGCCGGAAGAGTCGGTTCTCGTCACCACGCTAGGCGAGGCAACGCCGGACATGGCCGATATGCGCACGCTGGTCATCGTCGGCTCCCAGCAGACGCGACTAATAGAGCGCAGTGGATCGCCGCTGGTTTATACGCCGCGTTCAGCTGATTAAGCGTGGTCGCTGAGCCAGCTAAAGACGTCATCGATGCAATGAACTTCGTGGCGGGGTGGCAGTGCTGGCCGTTCGATCATCACAATGGGCAGGTTGAGGGTTCTTGCCGCGGTGAGTTTGGACGCGGCCCCTTCGCCGCCGGCGTTTTTACACACGATGCGCTGGATTCGCTGGGTTTCCAGCAGGGCGAGATCGCCTTCCAGCGTAAAAGGGCCTCTATCGATCGCAGTGCTGACATCCGGCAGCGGCGGCGGGCTGGCAGGCCGGTCAACCAAACGCAGCAGGTAATGGTGCTGGGGTTGGGCGGCAAAGGCCGCAAGGTGCATGCGGCCAATGGCGAGCAGTATACGCTGGGGTGGGCCAGCCAGGGCGCTGACGGCTTCATCGATATTTGCCACGCTTTGCCACTGGTCACCGTTAACAGGTCGCCAGGCAGGCCGGGTAAGGGCAATCGCCTTTACGCCGCACTGGGCCGCGGCGGCTAACACGTTCGTGCTCATTTGCGCGGCAAAGGGATGGGTGGCATCGACGATATGGGTGATGCGCTCCCGGGCCACAAAGGCGGCAAGTCCGCTAACGCCGCCAAAACCGCCAATGCGGGTCGGCAGCGGCTGGGGTTTCGGCGTGGCAACACGACCCGCATAGCTGAAAATGGCGGGAAGCCCGCGCTTGGCAACCGCACTGGCCAGGGCGCTGGCCTCCGAGGTTCCCCCGAGAATTAGGATCTTGATCATGGTTGAAATTTCTCACGCTCCAGTGGATCAGGCTCCCTGGCTGACCCTTTTAGGCTGGGGGGAGGGTGGCACACAGGGACTAACGGCGGCAAGCCACGCCGCACTGGAAAGTGCCGAGGTGGTGTTCGGCGCGCGCCGCCACCTGCGCCTTTTGCCGCCCCTAAATGCCGAAGTGATTGAGTGGCCGGTGCCCTTTGCCGACGGCATTCCTGGGCTGCTCAATCAGCGCGGCCGCCGGGTGGTGATGCTGGTCTCGAACGACCCGTTCTGGTTTGGGGCGGGCACCAGTTTGGCGCAGCATCTCAGCGCAGATGAGTGGCAGGCACTGCCAGCGCCTTCTACCTTCAGCCTGGCGGCTTCCCGCCTGGGCTGGCCGCTGGAGCGCTGCACCTGCCTGGGCCTGCACGCCAAACCACTGGCGCGTATTCGGCCTTACCTGCATGCCGGTAGGCGTTTGCTGGTGCTGGTAAGAGACGGCGATGCGGTGGCTGAACTCGCCTCGTTGGTCAGCCGATTCGGCTTTGCGGATTCCCAGCTAACGGTGCTTGAAGCCCTGGGCGGCGATAACCAGCGCATTCGCCATTGCCTTGTTGACGCCAGCTTACCCCAAAATATCGCCCATCCGGTGGCGGTAGGGCTGGAAGTAGCCGGTCACGGCCCCGCCTTGCCGCTGACGCCCGGCTTGCCGGATCATTTTTTTGAACACGACGGCCAGATTACCAAACAGACCATTCGCGCCATCACCCTGGCGGCTCTGGCCCCCATGCCCGGCGAGCGGTTGTGGGATATTGGCACCGGTTCAGGCTCTATCCCCATTGAGTGGCTACTCGCTCACCCGGATAATCAGGCGGTAGGCGTCGAGCAAAACGCAGAACGGGCAGCGCGAGCGCGCAGCAATGCAGAGAACCTGGGCGTTGACTGGCTAGAAGTAAAACAGGGCCGCGCGCCGGACGTACTGAACGATACGCCGGTCCCCGATGCGGTATTTATCGGCGGTGGTTTATCCCAAGCGCTGTTAGACGACTTATGGCAGCGCTTGCCCGAAGGCGTGCGCATCGTCGCCAATGCCGTCACCCTGGAATCCGAAGCGCTGCTGACCCACTGGCAGCACAAGGCAGGCGGCGAACTGCTGCGCCTGGAACTGGCCAACGCCACTCCCATCGGCACCCGGCGGGGCTGGAAAGCCAGCTACCCCATTGTTCAGTGGCGGGGCGTTCGATGACAGCACAGGGATTAAGGATAGCGGGATTTGGTTTTCGCAGTGAAGCCACGCTTGAATCCCTCGCCCAGGCACAGGATCAACTGATCGACCGGTACGGGGCTATCGATAAGCTGGCGGCGGCTCGCTCCATGTTGCCACTAGTCGAAGAGCTAGGACGACTGCGCAACATTGAAGTCATCGCCGTAGCGGACGCCGAGCTGCCGACGGTGACAACGCTGACTCATTCAGCACAAAGCTTGCAGGCGCGAGGCACGGGCAGCGTAGCTGAGGCTGTGGCGCTGTTAGCGGCGGGCCCTGGGGCAACGCTGCTTGGCCCACGGCTAATGTCCGCGGATCGTCAGGCGACTATTGCGGTGGCAGAAGGAAATAATCAATGACAGTACACTTTATCGGCGCAGGCCCCGGCGCACCGGATCTTTTGACGTTACGCGGGCGGGACTTAATCGCCGCCTGTCCGGTGTGTCTGTACGCGGGTTCATTAGTGCCGGAGCAGATTCTGGAACACTGCCCGCCAGGGGCCAGGGTGATCAATACCGCGCCGCTATCGCTGGATGACATCATGCAGGAAATCGGCCGCGCCCACGCCGAAGGTCAGGATGTCGCCCGGCTGCATTCGGGGGATCTATCGGTATGGTCGGCCATGGGCGAGCAGCTGCGCCGCCTGCGCGAGCTGGATATCCCCTACAGCATTACCCCCGGTGTGCCAGCTTTCGCGGCAGCGTCGGCAACCTTGGGTCAGGAGCTGACGCTACCCGGTGTGGCCCAGTCGGTAGTACTCACCCGCACGCCCGGTCGGGCCAGCGCCATGCCGAGCGATGAGACGCTGGCCAATTTCGCCTGCACCGGCGCCACGCTGGCCATCCATCTCTCTATCCATAATCTTTCCCAGGTGGTCGAGCGCCTGACGCCTTACTACGGCGAGCAGTGCCCGGTGGCGATCGTGTGGCGGGCAAGCTGGCCCGATGAGCGGGTGGTTCGAGGGCGGCTAGCCACTATAGAAGCGTTGGTGGATGACGCCATGCAGCGCACCGCGCTAATTATGGTGGGGCCGGTGCTCGAAAGCGACGACTTTCAGGAGAGCAGCCTCTACGCCGTTGGCTACGACCGCCGCTTTCGCCCCCAGTCGGCGGATTCGCCTTTTGCCACGGCAGGCCAAGACCAAGAGAGCGAATCATGATCACGCTGTCGCTCATAGGCATCGGCACCGGCAACCTCGATCACGTCACCCTGGCCGCCGTGCGCGCCCTCAATAACGCCGACCTGATTCTGCTGCCCCGCAAAGGCGAGGCCAAGTCGGATCTTATCGATCTACGCCGCTTGCTCTGCGAAAGGCTGCTGGAAGTGCCGGTGACCACCAGGATCGTCGAGTTCGATCTGCCCAGCCGTGATGGCCGCAATGACTACCTGGGCGCGGTAGACGACTGGCATGCAGCCATCGCCAACGTCTGGGCGCAGCTAATCGATGAACACTTACCCAACGGCGGGCGAGTAGGGATGCTGGTGTGGGGCGACCCCTCGCTTTACGACAGCAGCCTGCGCATTACCCAGCGGCTAAGCGCTGCGGGTAAGCAGGTTGATGTAGAGGTAGTGCCTGGCATCACCAGCCTGCAAGTACTCACCGCTGAACATAAAATCCCCCTCAATGCCCTCGCCGAACCGGTGCAAATCACCACCGGCCGCCGCCTGCGCGAGCGGGGCTGGCCAAGCGATGCCGCCACCGTCGCGGTAATGCTGGATAGCGGCGGGGCCTTTACCTCGCTGCCGCAAGATGACATCTACATCTGGTGGGGCGCCTATCTGGGCATGGATAAACAGTGCCTGATCAAAGGCTGGCTAAGCGACGTCGGCGACCAGATCATCCAACGCCGCGCAGAGCTACGCGACACCCACGGCTGGATAATGGATATTTATCTGCTGGCCAAACAGCCCCTGCTATAGTGCCGGTATTAATATGGAATGATTTTCCATAAAATAGCGCTACTGACCAACTAGTATTTGAGGAATAGCCATGAGCTTTTACGTTTACCTATCCGGCGAGATCCATACCGACTGGCGCGCAGAAATCCAACGCGGCGCCGAGGCCGCGGGCCTGGATATCGTGTTTACCGCACCGGTCACCGACCACGCCGCCTCTGACGCCGCCGGCGACCACCTGGGCAAGCCGGAAAATGGCTTCTGGCGCGACCACCAGTCCTCCAAGGTCAACGCCATCCGCACTCGTACCATGATCGAGCAGGCGGATCTGGTTGTTGTACGCTTCGGTGACCAGTACAAACAGTGGAACGCCGCCTTCGACGCAGGCTACTGCGCGGCCCTCGCCAAGCCCTACATCACCCTGCACAGCGAAGACATCGTCCACCCGCTGAAAGAAGTGGATGCCGGTGCGAACGCCTGGTGCACCACGACGGATCAGGTGGTCGAGACACTGCGCTACGTTCTGAAAGCGTAACGAATCCAAAACGTGCGTGATCCATCTCAGACCATGACCGCCATGCTTGGGAGTGGATAGGGCAGCGTGCGGCACGATCAGCGCTTATCTAGGCCCGTTGCAATGAGGTTGCAACGGGCCTATTTATTGGGCGATTACAAACCATAGTGCCACCATGGCCGATGTATGGGGTTTGTAGGAGCACAACTTGTTGCGCGATCAGCAGTTATCCCACCACCGAAAACTATCGCCCGACGAAGTCGGGCCCTTACAGAGCTAGCTGCATTGGGGCGATCAGTGTCTAAGCTGCCACCGCAAATCACCTCCCACCAAAGTCGGTTACCGGCATATGCCCGGTGCTTAGGGCGAACAGAAATTTTCCTGCCAGGGCGTGACCTAAGCCAAATTTATGAATAGAGTATGATTGAACAGAGCAAAATGATCGGGCATGCGAATTTTGGATATACTGCCAGACATTCAGGCTGATAGCATATAAATCAGTGGTTTATGGGAAATGAATTGTCGAATTAATATTAATAAATGCGCAGGCACGTTTATCAGTGTTATGTAGCGGGCTACATAATCGCTGTTATGCATCAGTAGGAGGTTGTTTCAGTGGAAGATAAAAAGCCATACTTATATTTGAACGCATTCTTGGCAAAGGATGAACATGCTTCGCTGCAAACAGCCGACTACCTAAGAGGATCATCTCAAGTTAACGCTTACGAGCTTGATAGCAAGCATGAACTTGAAGGAAAATTGTTCGTAAAAATTCCTACAGAGAAAAAGCCAAAGTGGAGTAAATTTACGGAGGATATTGCAGGCGCTTCACTAGATGAACTTGCTAATCGTTCTAGCTCAGCAGTTCTTATTATAAAAAAAGCCACAGCTACAATGGCTTTCACCTTTGGCTATGGTCGATTCTTAATAGACACAAAATATTTTGTACATGACTTTGGGATAAAAACTGCGCTTAACACACTTAATCATGACAGTTTGCGAAGCGTTGATCTTTTTACACTAGAAGATCAGGCAGTACAGAAAAAATCGCAAGCCTCTAGAGAGTCTTCTGTTGGAGTGTTTGGTATTGATATTTCTAGAGATGTTCTTAGAGCTGTCACAGGTTCGCCTAAAAATAGTGTGGATTTGAAAAACATCTCCGGTGGTGATGCAGTTTATTCATTTGGCATAGAAATGAATGTGAATGAAATATCTCAATTGGTTGATTTGCTTTCTGGTTACTATAAAAATGATTCATACAAAAGTAACTTTTCGTGGGTTGATAATATCAGAAAAGTTAAAGAGAAATCTGAAATTGATCACTTAGATGGAAAGTTAGTCGATAAGATTAAATTAAAGAGTTCTGAAATTACCATAACTATTCCTGAGATTGTTCAATGGGATAGCATCTATGGGTTCAGCTACACTCGTACTAAAAACTCTATAAAACCAACGATTGAGGCTAAGGAATACCTTGATAACATAGATGTCTCTAAGGTGTCGATTGACTCAATCAAGCGAGACAGGCTATTTGTGTACGACGTTAATGAAAATGAGTCCGAGCATCAAATATATAAGTGCATCTATTTTGAGCATAAAGAAATAGATAAAACTTACTTACTATTCGCAGGGTTATGGTATGAAATCGACAATAGCTTTATGGCTAGAGTTGACGCTACGTTGGGGAGGATAAATGTATCATCTCTTGCTTTTCCTAAAGTTTATATTTGGGATGAAATAAAAGACGGAAAAACAAAATCCAAGATTGAATCAGAAGGTGATTACAATAAACGAGCTTCGACAAGCTATAGCTATCATCTGCTCGATAAGGAGTTGATAAAAAGCAATAGAACCACTACATCTATAGAGCTGTGTGACTTGATGACAGATAACAAGCAGTTTGTTCATGTTAAACATAGAAAAGGCGGGTCAGCTGGTTTAAGTCATCTTTTTGCACAAGGTAGTGTCTCTGCTGAGATTTTGCTTGGTGACAGAGAATTTAGGAAAAAAACGAGAACTGTTTTAAGACGAGTAAATAGTGGTTTGCAGGATAGTGTTCCACTTGATAGCTTTAAAAGCGATGGCGTTGAAGTTGTTTTTTTGATCTTAGGTGAAGATTCGGCAAGCTTAAAGAGCAATTTGCCGTTCTTTAGTAAAGTTAACCTTTCAAAGGCATTCGAAAACCTATCGCAAAGAGGGTTTGAAGTAAGTATTGCTGGTGTAGGAACAGAGTCCAAACCTAATCCTGGGATATTCATGAGGGAGTGCTGAAAACGAAGATAGCGAATGGTAAACTCCAATAGAATCATACAGTTCCTGCAAGAACACGATTCCAAGAGGCCATTCGCTATGGGTGAAATCTTATCTCCCTGGACTCCCTCCTGCAACGGGTCTATCCGCGTCGAAATGAGCGGTGAGCGCACCACCAGTGATAGCGGTGCTCTGCTGCTCCGCGAAGCGCTCGACAACAGCGGTGTCATTGACGCACTGGAGGATAATCTGGTCGATCAGCGCGACCCGCAGCGTATCCGTCACTCTCTGGCCAGCCAAGTTCGTACCGTGGTGCTGCAACGGGCCATGGGCTGGATCGATC
>NZ_FNII01000028.1 GCF_900103865.1 Vreelandella arcis | reverse complement strand
ATCGTCGACACCTACGGCGGCATGGCGCGCCACGGCGGTGGGGCTTTCTCGGGCAAAGACCCTTCCAAGGTCGACCGCAGTGCCGCTTATGCGGGGCGGTACGTGGCCAAAAACATCGTGGCGGCGGGCTTGGCTGACAAGTGTGAAATTCAGATTTCCTACGCGATTGGCGTGGCGGAGCCGACCTCCGTATCGATCGACACTTTTGGCACCGGTAAGGTGAGCGACGCACACATAGTCGATCTGGTACGCGAGCACTTTGACCTGCGTCCCTACGCGATCACCAAGATGCTTGACCTGCTACACCCGATGTATCAACTGACCGCTGCTTACGGCCACTTCGGTCGCGCACCGTTTGAGCACAGCTATCGTTGGAAAGATAGCAAAGGCGCGGAGCACGTCGAAACCTTCACGGCCTTCCCGTGGGAGAGCACTGACAAAGCCGATGCACTACGTCAGGCAGCCGCTTTGTAAGCCATTCGCTACACTGTTTGTAAGAGATCGCCCCTTTGGCTCCGGCCGGGGGCTTTTTTTATGCTCATTGCGCTAGGCTAGGCGTGTTTGCCGATCATTATTAGTACTGGTAAGGGGGGCGGAATGTCTGGAGGCAGCATGTCAGGAGCAATTGTCACCTGGTTGATGGGTGGTCTTATCGGGCTTGTCACTTTTTCCGCACAGGCGGGGGACTGCCCTGATTGGTCGCAGGAACGCTTAAGCCACGAAAGCCAAGCGCTGGCCGACCAGGTTCGACGCTGGGACACGGCCTACCACGACGAGGGCGTCGCGCTGATCGACGATGCGCTTTATGACCAGGCCGTGGAGCGTCTGGCTACCTGGCAGCGCTGTTTGGGTGAGACCCCCGATCATCGCCCTCTGACACGGGTGACGCGTAGCAGCGGTACGCTTGACCATCCGGCGGCGCAACGCGGGCTCGATAAAGCCGATGACGACGGCGTTAGGCGCTATACCAGCCGCCGCGAAGACCTGTGGATCCAGCCCAAGGTTGACGGCGTTGCGGTCACGTTGAGCTATCAAGAGGGGGAACTGGTCGAAGCCGTTAGCCGGGGCGATGGCGAACGGGGCCAGGACTGG
Organism: Vreelandella arcis; assembly: GCF_900103865.1. Lineage (GTDB taxonomy): Bacteria > Pseudomonadota > Gammaproteobacteria > Pseudomonadales > Halomonadaceae > Vreelandella > Vreelandella arcis. The sequence goes on along the minus strand of NZ_FNII01000028.1, from coordinate 16,496 downwards.
ACGGCCCGTGCCCGACAGCTTCCCGCTGTTCCCAATTCGCTGCCTGATCCTATCTCGGCGGTACTCCAAGGCGAACTGTACTGGCGTTTAACCGACCATATTCAGTCGCGTAACCCGACGACAGGCGCCCGGGGCGCTGTGGCGGGAGCAATGGCGCAATCCTCCCCCGCCAAGGCCACCCTCGAGCGCATTAGCCTATTCGTTTGGGGTTGGCCAGATGGGCCAAAAGAAATGCAGGAACGTTTAGCGCGGCTAAGGGCGCTGGGCTTCGATACCGCTGACTATACCCATGCACTGGATGATCGGCGTGACGCCGCCTACTGGCGGGATAGCTGGTTCAACAATCCACTACCCTTTGCCACTGACGGCGTGGTGATCAAGCAAGCCGAGCGACCCGGCGTGCGCCGTTGGTCATCGTCGCCTCCTGAGTGGGCTATTGCCTGGAAATATCCCGCCCAGCAGGCGCTGGCCGAAGTGCGGGGCATTGAGTTTCGTGTTGGGCGTACTGGTCGTGTGACGCCGCTGGTATGGCTCAATCCGGTACAGCTAGAGGGGCGGCGTATCAGACGGGTTTCGCTGGGCTCATTGGAGCGTTGGGAATCACTGGATGTTCGCCCCGGCGACCAAGTGGCGATTACGCTTGCGGGGTTAACGATCCCCCAGTTAACCGAGGTCGTGTGGCATACCCAGGAGCGCTCGCCGCTGACCCCGCCGTCACCCCAGCGCTACCATATGCTTAGCTGTTTTAAATTAACCCTAGGCTGCGATGCCCAACTGCTGGCGCGGCTTAGCTATCTTGGCGAGCAGTTGGACATGCAGGGGATTGGTGAAGGCACCTGGCAAGCGTTGCTAGAGGCGGGCGTGGTCACCCAGTTACTCGACTGGCTGGATGTTGAGCCACGCCAACTGCAACAGGCCTACGGCATTGGTGAGACCACCGCTGATGCGTTAATGGAGCAGTTTAAAGTCGCTCGCGGCAAGCCGTTTGCGGCTTGGCTAAGTGCGCTGGGGGCACCGCCGGGTAGCGAATTGGTACGCGGGGATTGGTATGATTTGGCGGACTACCGGCGCGAGCAGTGGCAAGCCGTTCCCGGCGTCGGCCCGGTGCGCGCTGACGCGCTGGTGGCGTTTTTCAGCCACCCAGAAGTGCAGCGCATGGCGCATAAGCTAGAGCAGGCTGGCGTTGCCGGTTTTTAGCCCAGCCCCGTCAAGCGCAGCATCAAACCCAGATAAAGCGGAATCAGCAGCGGCGCGAGCAACGTTGTGACCAGCACGGCTAACGCGCCTTTTTGTGGCTGAATACCCAGCTCCATGGCGACCACCACCACATTGGACGCCATGGGTACCACGCCCAGCAGCAGCAGTGCCATGCCCAGCTCAGGCGAAAGTGGGCCTAGGTATTGGAGCAGCAGCACCGCCGCCAGCATGACCAGGGGCCAGAGCAGATAACGCAGCCCCACGCAGGTCGCCACAAAACGCGAATCCCAGGCGGAAAACGTCACTTGGCTCAGCGTCATGCCAATAATCATCATGCCCAGTAGGGTATAAGTGGCCGGGAAAACATCCAGTGAGCCCATCAGCGAAGCGGGTAGCGTAATGTTTAGCGCATTCAGCAACAGCGCGAATAAAAACGCGTAGATAAGCGGTAACCGGGCAATTTTGATCAGGCTTTGGCGCATGGAAAAATGCCCGCGGGCGCTTAAGTAAAAGCCGACGGTAAACTCGTAGAGATTGATCCCCAGCATACAAAATAAATACAGTGTCACACCTTCGGGTGGCAGCAGAATCAGCGCCACCGGAAGGCCAAAGTAGCCGGTATTGCCGGTGCCGGAAGAGAACGCCAACAGCGCCCCTTCCTGTGGGCCAAAGCGATGCTGGGTGACGCGGCGAACTAGCAGCGCCATGGTACTCACCAGAATAAACAGCGCTAGGGTTAACACTAGGTACTCAGCCGTCGGGCCGCCGTTCATTAGGGCACGGAAAATCGTCAGCGGTGCAATCAGGTACACCAACAGCGTGGCAATCGGGCGTGGGTCTATTTTCAAGCGCTGTGCGGCAATCCAGCCTAAGCCGACATATCCCAACAGCATTAGTAGTGGCCCCATTAAAGCGCTGGGTGCTAAGTCCATGACGGTTCCCCGATAAGTTATATAGACGTTTAACATGAGCCGAATTAAAGGCCAAACGTGGAATCTTTCATTGGCCCCTGCGCGGCATAAAAGCGAGAATAACGCAAAATATCACCACTTTAACGCTAGTCGAGGAAATCCCATGAGCAGTCAAGAGCATCCGTTAGGTATTAGCTTTGAATTCTTTCCGCCCGGCACCGATGCAGGAAGAGAGAAGTTAATCCACGTTCGCGATGAGTTGGCTGCCCGCAACCCTCGTTTTTTCTCGGTGACCTATGGGGCCGGTGGTTCCACCCAGGCGCGTACACGCGAGATAGTGCGCAAGGTCAGTCAGAGCGGGATCACCACCGCCCCGCATCTCTCCTGCATTGGCAGCGAAAAAGCCCAGTTGCGGGATCTATTGGCTCAGTATCGTGAAGAAGGGGTCGATAGCTTGGTGGCGCTGCGGGGTGATATGCCCTCCGGCATGGCGAGCATCGGTGAGCTGCGCTACGCCAATGAGCTGGTCGAATTTATCCGTCATGAAACTGGCGACCATTTTGATATTGCCGTGGCCGCTTATCCGGAATCTCATCCACAGGCCCCCAACCTCGATAGGGATGTGGAAAACTTTGCCCGCAAGATGAATGCGGGTGCCAATATGGCGATCACCCAGTACTTCTTTACCGCCGATGCCTATTTCAATTTCGTCGATAAAGCCCGCGCGCTCGGTGTCGAGCAGCCGATTATTCCCGGCATTATGCCGATTACTAACTATACCAAGCTTGCGCGTTTTTCGGACGCCTGCGGTGCCGAGATCCCGCGCTGGATTCGCAAGCAGCTGGAATCTTACGGCGACGATAGCGAAGCCATTGCCGCCTTTGGTACCGATGTGGTGAGCCGTCTCTGCCAGCGCTTACTGGATGGCGGCGCGCCAGGCTTGCACTTTTACACGCTAAACCAAGCCGCGCCGGTGCTGAAGATTGTCGATAATCTGACAGACTAATCAGTTTATCTCGCCGCGCTGACGAAAAACCCCGCTTAACGTTCGTTAAGCGGGGTTTTTTGCCCTTGGCGTTTAGCGGCTTAAATCGACTAGCCGGCTTGAGCCGATTTATTACCACCGCCGTGCTGCTTACGCTGCATAATAAACAGGACGGCGCCAATCACCAGGCCGGCTACATCGGAATAAATGCCGCCGTAAATCATAAACAGCGCGCCCAAAAGCATTACCACGCGCTGCAGTGTATTCACCGGACCGAAGAACCACTTCTGCACCATCCCCGAGAGCAACACGATGCCTAGCGTCGCGGTAACGCCCACACGGAGTATTTGCATGGCGGAGCCTTCCATCAGCATGGCCGGGCTATAGAAGAACATGAACGGCACGATGAACGCGGCCAAGCCGATTTTAAACGAGGCGACCGAGGTACCCATGGGGTTATCCCCGGAGATACCTGCCGCCGCGTAGGAGGCTAGGGCGACCGGCGGCGTAATCGCCGAGACCACCGCAAAGTAGAACACGAAGAAGTGGGCAACCAGCGGCTCAATACCGATGTTGATCAAACCCGGTGCCACGACCGAAGCGGCAACGGCATAAGCGGCCGTGGTCGGCATGCCCATGCCCAGCATAATGCTGATTAACATGGCAAAGAACAGGGCAAGTAGTTGGCTAACGCCCGCCAAACCTAACAGTAACGACGAGAAGCGCGCGCCCACGCCGGTCAACGAAATAACCCCGACGATCAAACCGGCACAGGCACACACCGCGATAATTTGAATCGACATGGTGCCCGCTAGTTGTAGGGCTCTCAAAATGGCGCGCAGGCCCATTTTGTTCGGCGAAATCCAGCTGACAACAGCGGCTGAAGCGGTGGCCAAGGTGCCGGCGCGAATGACCGAATAGCCCATAAACAGTGCGACGATCAGGATGATAATCGGCGCAAACAGGTAGACTTGTTTCACTAGCTTTGAGAACAGCGGTATCTCGTCTTCGCGCATGCCTCGCATGCCTTTGCGCGCCGCTTCAAAATCGACCATGAAGTAGACGGATGCAAAGTAAAGGATCGCTGGAATAATAGCGGCAATGGCAATCTCGGTATACGGGATACCCGTTACTTCCGCCATGATGAAGGCACCCGCGCCCATAATCGGCGGCATGATTTGCCCGCCGGTCGAGGCGGCCGCTTCAATGGCCCCGGCACTGCGTGCAGGGTAACCAACCTTTTTCATCAATGGGATCGTCAGCGAGCCAGTGGATACCACGTTGCCGGCTGACGTGCCGTTGATCATGCCCATCAAACCCGAAGCAAAGATAGACACTTTCGCCGGGCCTCCCCGGGCACGGCCTGCGGCGGCAAACGCAAAGTTAACAAAATAGTCGCCTACTTTAGACGCCTGCAGGAAAGCGGCAAAAATAATGAACAAAATAATGTAGGTCGATGAAACCGCGGTGGTTGGGCCGAGTATGCCGGTATCGGTATACACTTGGCTAAAGAAGCGCTGCAGCGACAGGCCGGGGTAGCCCAAAAAACCGGGTAAATAGGGGCCGGCAAAAACGTAGCTGAGAAAGACCGCCGAAATGACCACTAATGCCAACCCGGCCACCCGGCGGGTTAGTTCCAATATCAACATGGAGCCAGCAATCGCCGCCCAGGAAATACCTGACGGGGCAAAGGACGTACCGGTCGACATACGGATATTGGTGTTGAATGCCACCAGCAAATAGCCGGCACTGGCGGCCGCACAAACCATAAGAACCAAGTCGGCAGGGTTAAAGCGATGGCGAGCTTGACGATAAAACCATGACAGCACAACCGCAACAGCCGTCGTCGCCATGAGCGGATAACCGTAGTGCCAGTTTTCTATATTGGGATCGATGCGCATGGCACTGCCGCTGAGCGTTTGGTGCATTAAGAACACTTGCGCCAGTGTATAGGCGGCGGGAATAAGCAGCGCGTAGCTCGCCCACTTCAGCCAAGCACCTGACGCCTGACGATCGTCTTCGGCAAAACGGGCCCCGGCAAATAGCCCATAACCGAGAATAAGCGCACCGGCAATATGCACGATACGAAACGACCAAGTTTCCATGGGATACACGTTGAGTGAAATCAGGTGAAAACTTGAGTAAGCAATGGCTAACGCCGCAAATAAGAAAAACTGCCAACCGGTAAAAAGGCGGCGGTTGGATTCAACAATCTCTTCATCGACACCTTCGGCGAGTAGCTCAGAGGCGGATGAAGTAGCCTGGGCATCATCCTTGAGGCCGTTGGATTCTTGGTCGGTTTTGTGACTCATTAGAGTTCACCCTCACAGCAAACAAAGGGGCATTAGCTAAAACTGCCCCGCCCAACCTGGGTTGGCGCGGGGCAGACGACAACGATAAAGCCTTATTTGATTAGCGCTTCATCAATTTCGTAGCCGTTTTCTTCGTACCAGCGTGCAGCACCCGGATGGAAAGGCAGTACAGTGTTGTGCTTGATGTTTTCCGGAATGGTGGTGGCCGCACTGCGGTGAACCGACATCATGCGATCGTTATTTTCCATGGTGGCCTTGGTGACTTCGTAAACAAAGTCTTCCGGCAGGTCACAGCCGGCGATGGCAAAGTTCCACATGGAAACGGCGCGGGCGTCTTCTTCCAGGGTTTGGTAAGTGCTAGCAGGAATGGAGAATTCCGCGACCGGGAAGTTTTCCTTGATGATTTCCAGCTCTTCTTCATTGAACTCGATGATGTTCACATCGGTTTGAACTTCAAGCTGGCTAACCGCGGGGATGGGGATGCCGGCAGCGAAGGCGATAACGTCCAGCAGTCCGTCTTGCAATTGGCCGCCGAGATCCGACCAGCCACCGTTACGGCGTTCAAAGTCGACGCCTAGCTCTTCCAGCATCGCTGGGAAGTAGGTGTCAGAGGTTGAGGCCGCTGGGCCGAAACCAATGCGTGCACCGTCGGGAATATCGGAGATGGACTCGATACCGCTATCAGCCAAGGTGGTGATAGAGAACGGTGTTTCATACATCGGGAACATGGCGCATACGTTGTCCATTTTTAAGCCGGGGGCGAGAGGGCTTTCGCCATTCACCGCGTCAGCCGCAGGACCCATAGTGGTGAGACCGAAGGCAGCGTTACCTTCGTGAACCAGTGCCAGGTTTTGGGTCGGGCCGCCGGTAACTTCGCCGCCGCCTGAAACGTCTAGCTCGTCAGCAATAAAGTTGGCCCAGCCGGAACCGTAAACAAAGTAAGTGCCGCCTTGGCTAGCTGTGCCGACGGTAAAGTTATCGGGCCACTCTGAGCGATCCGCTTGGACACTACCGGCAGCGAGCAGTGCGCCGCTTGTCAGCAATGCCATTGTGGTCGGTTTAAAATTGCGCATGGCGTATTTCCCTAGTCGTTATTGAGGTTATTAACGCGCTGATGGTCGTACAGCAAACCGACGCCATCAGCGGAGAGCAATAAACTAGAGCGATTGTCGTGCCAATAAGGTTGTTTTATTTTAAAAACAAAAGGTTATATTTTATTCGTTCAACGTTAGTCGAATAAGTGTAGTGTCGGAGTGTCTGGTAATACGCACGCTTTGCGTTATTATCTGTGCGTAAATCCGCACATGTGATGGCGTTTAACAGGCGGTGCGGTGGCCCTTCGATACCTATGAGTCCGAAGGCTTGTGGTCAGGATCCATAATCCGCACTGGCTGGATCTCATTGTCCGTGGGCTCAGAGCGGGGTTGATTGACGCGGGTAGTGAGCTCGGCAAGTGCGTCGTCTTCGATAGGAAGCTGCTCAAAAAAATCACAGCTCACGCATTCCCGGTAGCGAATTCCGTTTTGCTCCCAGGCACGAATGCGATCCATCGCGGCACACCGCGGGCAGGTCACGCCGGCGATAAAACGTTTCACACTAGACATAATAAAGCTCCAAAGGCGCGGCCCATAAGACAGCCGCGCTTAGGTTGTGCAGGTTAGGCAGCGCGAATGCCGCTGTGGCGCAACAGTGGCTCGACGCTGGGCTCGCGGCCGCGGAACGCGCGGAATAACTCGGCGGCATCTCGTGCGCCGCCTTGCTCTAGAATTTCCCGCCGGAAGCGTTGGCCCGTTGTCGGGTCAAAAATGCCGGCCTCTTCAAAGGCGCTCCAGGCATCGGCAGATAGTACTTCTGCCCACTTGTAGCTGTAATAACCCGCTGCGTAGCCGCCAGCAAAAATATGCCCAAAGCTATTTTGAAAGCGGTTAAATGAGACGGTGGGCACCACCGAAACGCTGTCGCGAACCTCATTCAGCAGTGCCTGAACGTCGCTGGCGCTTGGCGCTTCAAGCTCATGGTGCAGGCGCAGGTCAAACAGTGAAAACTCAATTTGGCGGGCCATGCCCATCGCCGATTGGAAATTTTTCGCCGCTTGCAGGCGCTCAAGCAATGCTTCGGGCAGGGTTTCACCACTGTCAACGTGTCGAGCAATCAGGTCGAGGCCTTCGCGTTCCCAGCAGTAGTTTTCCATGAACTGGCTGGGCAGCTCAACGGCATCCCAGGCAACCCCGTTGATACCTGACACATCGGCAATGGTCTGCTTGGTGAGCATGTGGTGCAGACCGTGGCCAAACTCGTGGAACAGCGTGGTTACTTCATCGTGAGTCAGCAGGGCCGGCTTACCGTCGACCGGGGGCGTAAAGTTACAGGTGAGAAACGCGACGGGCAGCTGCAAGCCGCTCTCCGTTTGACGACGCACACGGCAATCCGCCATCCAGGCACCACCGCGCTTGCCTTCCCGCGCATAGAGGTCAAGATAAAAGCCCGCAATGGGCTGGTCATTATCGGTGATCCAATAAAAGCGCACGTCATCGTGGTAGCGCGGCACCTGGTTATCTTCTGTAAAGCGCACCCCGTAAAGACGTTCCACCACCTGAAATAACCCGTCTACGACTTGGGGGGCGGGGAAGTAAGGACGTAACTGTTCTTGCGAAATAGCGTAACGCGCTTCACGTAGCTTTTCACTGGCGTAGGCCACATCCCAGGGTTCAAGTGTCTCAATGCCGAGTTCATCGCGCGCGTACTCGCTTAGCTCAGCAAATTCTTGCTTGGCTTGAGGAACCGCGCGGCGCGCAAGGTCGGTCAGGAAGGTCAGTACCTGTTCAGGCGAGTCCGCCATCTTGGTAGCGAGTGAATAATCGGCGTAGGTGTCGAAGCCAAGTAGATGTGCCAACTCCTGGCGCAGCGCCAATATTTCTTCAAGAATCGGCGCATTGTCGAAGCTACCCGCATCGGGGCCCTTGTCAGACGCTCGGGTCACAAAGGCGGTATACACTTCACGGCGCAGTTCGCGGTTATCGGCATAACTGACCACTGGGAAGAAGCAAGGAAAGTCGAGTGTGATGCGGTAACCCGTGACGCCTTTAGCCTCGGCGGTCGCCTTCAGCGTATCCAGCGCGCTTTGGGGTACACCTGCCAGAGTGTCTGCGCTTTCAACGTCTTTATGCCAGGCCTGAGTGGCGTCCAGCACGTTGTTGGAAAACTGGTTGGATAATACTGACAGGCGCGCCTGAATATCACCGTAACGGGCTTTTTGATCGGCGGGTAAATCGACACCGGCCAAGCGGAAATCGCGTAACGCATTGTCGACGGCGCGTTGTTGGGCGATATCCAGTTGTGGCCACGCCGATCCTTCTTTCAACGCTTGCCAGCCGTGAAACAGGCCTTCGTGTTGCCCCACCCAGGTGCTAAAAGCAGACAGTTGCTCTAGGCAGGCTTGATACGCTTCGCGCAGCTGAGGGCTATTCATGGTGCCATTGAGGTGTGAAACCGGCGACCATACTTGGGTCAGTCGGTCGTTAACGGCTTCAAAAGGCTCGGCAAAATTCTCCCATGTGGGCGTCGTCGCGGCGGCTTGCTGAGCAAGGCGGTCAATCGTGTCACGGCTTTCGCTAATCAGCGTTTCAACCGCTGGGACCACGTGCTCCGCATTGATATCGGCGAACGGGGGGAGCGAGTGAGTCTCAAGCAACGGATTGCGGGACATAGGCACCTCTTCGGGGATCGATAGGGCGCAATATACGCCTTCATGCTGACAGAGTGCGGGCGAACGGGCGCTGTTTCAATGCTAAGGCGCTCGCTTGGCTTGCCTTCGGCCCTGCGCCTGTTAGTCTTGCCTGTTTTTATGCCACCACGGCGGGAGCCATTGATGAGTAAAACGCTAGAACGCTGGGGGTCAAAGCGAGCCTTTATCCTGGCGGTGACGGGTGCTGCGGTGGGGTTAGGTAATATCTGGCGCTTTCCTTACGTGGCGGGTGAAAACGGCGGGGCCGCCTTTTTATTAGTCTACGTAGCGTTTGTGTTGTTACTCGGTATTCCCGTGATGATGGCGGAAATTTTAATTGGCCGAGCGGGGCGTCAAGGTCCTATGCAATCTCTGGGGGCCTTGGCCGTAGAGGCTGGTGCCTCGCGCCACTGGCGGTGGTTGGGCCTTTTTGGTGCCTTTACAGTGTTTTGTATACTGTCGTTTTATTCGGTGGTTTCCGGTTGGTCGATTGAATTTCTTGTGGCGTCCATTAACGGTAATTTTGAGGGAGCCAGTGCGGCGGATATCGGTGCTGGTTTTGAGGCCTTTTTGGACAACCCAGGGTTACTCATTTTTAATCACTCACTGTTTTTATTGATGACCATGGCGGTGGTTGCGGCGGGTGTCGCCAAAGGCTTAGAACGGCTCAATAACCTGTTGATGCCGTTACTGTATGGGCTGCTTTTGCTGCTGGCAGGCTATGCTGCAACTACCGATGGTTTTGGTACGGCGCTTGCCTGGTTGTTTTTGCCTTCCTTCGATGCGTTAACGCCTAGCATAGTCGTACACGCCATGGGGCATGCCTTTTTCACATTGGCGGTGGGTGCCTGCGCATTGATGGCCTATGGCGCCTATATGCCGGATGAACAAAGCCTACCGCGGGCGGCTGTCGCGGTCGCGGTGTTGGATATTAGCGTGGCGTTACTGGCCGGCATCGCCATTTTTTCAGTGGTGTTTGCCCAGGGTATGGATCCCGCCGATGGCCCCGGGTTGATGTTCGTTACTCTGCCGATTGCGTTTTCTGAACTGCCTTGGGGATCGTTATGGCTGAGCTTGTTCTTTTTGCTGCTGCTGTTGGCGACGTGGACCTCGGCGATTAACCTAGCCGAGCCTATGGTGGCCACATTGCAGGGACTAGGCTGGCGGCGCAGTAGAGCCACCGCGGTGGTGGCGCTGAGCGTATGGCTGATTGGCCTGCTCTCAGCGTTATCGTTCTCTACGCTGGCGGATTTTCGTCCGTTTTTAGGCCGCAACGTATTTGAGCTGGTCAGCAGTATCCCACCGGATGTTTTCTTGCCCCTTGGGGGGCTGCTGATTGCGATATTTGCCGCTTGGGTATTACCTCGCGACACGGTGATGACCGCGCTGGGGGCTGGTGAACGGGGCTATCAGTGGTGGCGTGCCGTGATCCGCTGGGTGTCTATTCCGCTGACGCTTATAGTGCTACTCAGTGGGTTGCTATAGTGATGCCGACGGGCGTCCTCCCCTCTTATAAAACGAGGAGAATATAATGAGCAGTGCGTTGAGAAGCTTTAACGGTGTGTCGCCGCGTTTAGGCGAACGAGTATTTATTGATTCGGCCAGCGTGGTGATTGGTGACGTCGAGTTAGGCGATGACAGTTCGGTGTGGCCCATGACGGTCATTCGAGGTGATATGCACCGTATCCGTATCGGCGCTCGTACCAGCGTACAGGATGGCAGTGTGCTGCATATCACCCATGCGAGCGACTTTAACCCGGATGGTTTCCCGCTCACCGTCGGCGATGACGTGACCATTGGCCATAAAGCCATTCTGCATGGCTGTACGCTAGGTAATCGTATTCTCGTCGGCATGGGGTCGATTGTGATGGACGGTGCCGTGGTGGAAGATGAGGTGATTATCGCCGCTGGCGCTGTGGTCACGCCGGGGAAACACCTGCAAAGCGGTTACGTTTACGGAGGCAATCCGGCCAAGCCAATGCGCCCACTGAAAGATAAGGAACGGGCGTTTTTTAGCTATACTGCAGGTAACTACGTCAAACTGAAAGACCGCTTCCTCGCTGAGCCAAACGTTACTTAAGCGCTTCATTCCCCCGCTTTTTTCTTGGCAACCCGTATTGTGCTGGCCGGGAATCTGTTAATTTATACAGTTTCCTGGTCGAGCGCGATATGGCGAATTTTCGCACCCACATCACAGTGGCTACTGCAGGTGGAATGCTGCTGGCTTATGCTGGCTGGCAGGCTCAGTGGTGGGCGCCTTCCCAGGCGTTATTGGTGATGGCGCTGACCGCGTTTGGCGGTATCCTGCCCGACATAGATGCTGACCGATCGCACTCAATTCGCCTGATTTTCAATATTTTATCCATACCCGCGCTGGTGCTGGGGGTGCTGTTGCTGCAGCCCTGGCTGTCGTCAGGCCAACTGCTGGTGGCTTGCGGTGGGATCTACCTGGCGGTTCGTTACCTTGGCGGGTTCTCGTTCTCACGCTTTACCGTCCACCGAGGCATCTGGCACTCACTGCTGGCCAGCCTGCTTTGCGCGCTGCTGACCGCCGCGGTGAGCTTTCAACTGCTGGCGCAGCCCCCCTGGCTTGCCTGGTCACACGGCGGCGCCGTGTGGCTGGGGTTCATCGTGCATTTGACGCTGGACGAACTTTATAGCGTCGATTTAGAGGGCGCGCGGCTCAAGCGCTCTTTCGGTACGGCGCTGAAGCTGGGCGATGGCCGACGCCCGATGTCGAACTGGCTGATGATGATTGCGATTTTGCCCCTGTGGCCCTGGCTGCCCCCATGGGTCGTGCTGGGCGAGCTGGTCGCTCAGGGCTCGCTGCTGTGGCGGTAATCGTCCGCGTGGAGGCCATGTTTTTTCAGCTTGTCGTAAAACGTTTTGCGAGGGATGCCCAGGTGCTGGCATACCTCGGTGACACGCCCATGATGGCGAGACAGCGACTGGCTGATCAGGCTTTTTTCGAATAGCTCGACCTGGCGCGGTAGTGTGGGTTCCTGAGTGTCTGCCTGAGCCCCTTCCAGTAGCGTGTCGAGGCGGTAATCGAAGGCAGCGCCGAGCAACACGTAACGTTCTGCCAAGTTGCGTAATTCGCGCACGTTGCCTGGCCAGTCGTGGGCGAGCAGGCTGGCAATGCCTTGGCTATCGATGGTGGGGGCTTCTAGGCCGCTTCGGTTGGCGGCCACGACGGCAAAATGCTGAAAAAGTAGCGGGATGTCTTCGCGCCTTTCTCTTAATGCCGGTAATGGTAAGGTCACCACGTTTAACCGGTAATAAAGATCTTCTCGGAAGTCTCCTGCCTCAGCCGCCGCTTTAAGGTCGGTCTTGGTCGCGGCAATGACGCGTATGTCGAGCGGTATCGCTTCATTGGCACCTAAACGCTCAACATGACGTTCTTGCAGCACGCGCAACAGTTTGACCTGCAGGGCCAACGGCATGGACTCAATTTCATCCAAAAAAACCGTACCGCCGTTTGCGTGCTCAAACTTGCCGATTCGCCGTTCGACGGCTCCGGTAAATGCGCCTTTCTCATGGCCAAACAACTCAGATTCGATGGTGTTTTCGGGCACAGCACCACAGTTAATTGCCATGAACGGGTAGTTGCGCCGGGCGCTGCGCTCATGAATTGCCCGAGCGACGAGATCCTTACCGGTTCCGGTTTCGCCGAACAGCAGTACGTCCGCTTCCACTTGGCTAATGCGCTGAATCATCGCCGCAAGCCTGGAAATCACCGCCGTTCGCCCCACTAACCGAGGGCCAAGGGCGGCTTGCTGAGCCTCAAGCTCTGCCTTAAGTCGATTATTTTCCAGGCTGAGCTGGCGCTTTTCGATACCGCGTCGCACCACGTCGAGCAACTCATCACCGGCGAAAGGTTTTTCCAAAAAGTCCCACGCGCCGGCGCGCATGGCTTCAACCGCCGTTGAAATATCACCATGCCCGGTAATCAAAATGATCGGCAAGGTGCTGTCGCGACGGTGAAGTTCGTGGAGCAGCGTCATGCCGTCCATGCCCGGCATGCGAATGTCGCTGACAATCACGCCGGGAAAGTTAGCGGGTAGCGCCGCTAAGGCTGCTTCGGCGGATTCAAAGCAGTGCGGTGTGTAACCGGCGAGTTCAAGCGTTTGGCTTGCGGTGATGCGCAGATGCGGTTCGTCGTCAATCACCATGACCGGCAGCGTTGACGGCTCATGCATCGGATTGAATCTCCTGAGTAGCTCGCGGGGACGCGGCGAGGGGGAGTGTAATGGTAAAACAAGCGCCACCTGTTGACAGATTGGTCGCCTGAAGTCTGCCGCCTAGATCGTCCATGATACGCGAGGATATAGAAAGCCCTAAGCCTAGCCCGCTACCCGGTGCTTTGGTAGTGAAAAACGGCTCAAAAACCTGTTCAAGTAAGTGGGCTGGAATGCCAGGGCCGTTATCCGTAACGCAGATCACTACCTCCTGGTTGTTTGCTTGGGCGCTAAGGGTAAGCTGTGGCGTGGTGGTTTGTTTCATGGCCTGGAGCGCATTGCTGATTAAATTGACCAGTACTTGCTCCAAGCGTACCAAGTCGCCTTTCACCCAGAGCGTCTCGTCGGGCCAGCGTTGCTCAACGTGCACAAGGTCGTCTCGAAGGCGTGTATGGAAAAGGCGTAAAGCGTAATCGATACACGCCTGTACGGAGATCGTCTCAGAATGGTCACTGCTTTTACGGGAAAATTGGCGCAGCTGAGCGCTAATATCAGCCATTCGATGAGTAAGTTCGATGATTTGCTCTAGGTTGGCATCCGCTTGCTCTACGCGCGAGAGCGCGATAAAGCGCCGCGCGTTTTCGCTGTAGGCGCGAATGGCGGCTAATGGTTGGTTGAGCTCATGGTTGATGCCCGCTGCCAGTTGGCCTAATACCGCAAGCTTAGCGGCTTGGATCAATTCATCTTGGGTTTGACGTAGATTGGCTTCGGCGCGTCGACGCTCGTCGATTTCATCAGATAAGCGTTGGTTGCTGGCGACGAGGTCACGGGTGCGTCGTTCAACGCTCATTTCCAATTCATCGCGCACACGGGCTAGCGTTTGTCGTTCGCGTTCGGCAAAGGTTTCTCGCTCGCGGCGCAGGCGCAGGCGTTGCCATCCAATACCGCCGGCCAGGGCAACGATGCCATATAGACCGCCCACCATCAGCGCGGCCATCCACTGCGCGCTCACCACCGGGCGCATTGGTTTGAGAATATGCATTTGCCAGTCAAACTCGGGTATTTCGCGAGTTAGATTCAGGTAATGCTCGTCACTTAGCGGGCCCTCTTGGAAAGTCACTACTTGGCTATGGTTATCATGCACGGCTTGCATCTGGATGCTTGACGGGGGCAGTGGTTCTTGGCCATAGCGTCGCGTTTCATGCAAGGTTTGGCGCTGTTCATCGGAAAGCGGAAGGAGGGCCTTCATGCGCAGTTCCGGCTGGCTGGCGAGAAAAATAATATTGTCATTGTCGGTAACAAACAGCGTTGACTCCTGTTCTGCCCAACTCTCCTCAACGTCTTTAAGCAATACTTTAACGACAAGGACGCCATCGGGGCGTGCGTCCGGAGAGGTATCATCCAGCCACACGGGGGCTGAGAAATAATACCCGCGCTCTTGAGATTGCAAGCCAAGACCGTAAAAACGGCCTTGCCCTCCTGCGATCGCATCGCTGTAATAGCTACGAAAAGCGTAGTTTTGACCGATAAATGTGTTTGGACGGTGCCAGTTGCTGGCGGCAATGGTGTCGCCATGGCGGTCTAGTAGGTAAACGTCAGAAACGCCCGAGGTGAAACGAAAGCGGTCAAGCAGCAAGTTGAGTGGCATGGGGTCTTGGCTTTTCGGCGAGGTAAGAAAGCGCTGTACACCCTCACGTGTCGCGAGCATTTGGGGCAGGTAATCGTAGCGTAATAAATAGCCGTTTAGGTTAGCGGCCGAAAGACGGAGTTCGTTTTCCGCTTCTTCTTGAAGGCTGGACAACGCTTGCTCCCGGGCGATTAACGATGCTTGCCACATACATAAAGCAAGTCCCAGAGGGGCAGCGACTAACCACAGGTGCCGCCAACGCAAAAAAGATACCTTCATGCTGGTGTCGAACTCGTTCCTTGCGCGCGGCGTAAGGCCCGCTGGGCACGTGTTTCAGCGCGCGCCATTTCGAGTAGCCCTTCTTCAACAAACACCAAGTGTTCGTGTGCCCGTGCGCGTGCGTCTTCTGGACGCCCGTCTAAGATGGCATCCAACAAAGCGCGGTGCTGCTTCATTAGTTGGCTGCGTGAGTCAGGTTTGGCAAAAAGATGCGCTAAATTATCGACGATACTCTGCTCTAGTAGGTGAAAAATCCCGCGAATGGTGTGCAGCAGTAGGACATTGTGAGCCGCTTCCGCAATCCCAAGATGAAAGGCGGCATCTAGCTTTGCTTCTTGAGCGGGGTCGGTTCCAATGAATCCTCCGTCGAGCTCTTCAAAGCGTTGTATAAGAACGGCTTTATCGGCTGGGGTCGAGCGCAATGCCGCGTAGTAAGCCGAAATGCCTTCCATGGCATCGCGGAATTCTAATAAATCTAAGTGGAACTCTTTGTGGCGAGAGAGCATTTCTAATAAGGGATCGGTATAGCCACTGTTCAGCGATTCGTTAACAAAGGTACCTCCCCCTTGGCGGCTGGTCAGTAAGCCGCGAGCCGACAATTTTTGTATGGCTTCTCTTAACGAAGGGCGCGATACGCCAAACCGTTCGGCAAGTTCGCGCTCAGGCGGTAGCCGTTGCCCAGGTTTTAGACTGCCCTCTAAAATC
The DNA here is from genome assembly GCF_900103865.1 of Vreelandella arcis. GTDB lineage: Bacteria > Pseudomonadota > Gammaproteobacteria > Pseudomonadales > Halomonadaceae > Vreelandella > Vreelandella arcis. The sequence goes on along the minus strand of NZ_FNII01000028.1, from coordinate 578 downwards.
ATGGCCTCTAAGCGCTCGGTGATGACATCAGCCAAGCGCTGTTGGCGGAGCTGTGGGTAGCTCATGATAACGGCTCCTGAAATTGGTAAGACCAACAATAGAGTCGTTACGTAATGAACTCAAGAGCCGTTCGGAGGGGCAGAGAGATGAGTGTTTATAAATCAAACTAACTTCTATGGTGGATGACGTTGACGTCTTTACTTAGGGGTGTCCGTCGGTAGTTAGATTTCCCCAACCCCCTTGCCAACGAGGCCGTGAAGCCGTAAAGTACGCATCCGCTGCCGGGGACGCACGGCGTTGCCAGCGGTGGATGAGGTGTAAAAACCTTGGTTTGTCAGGTGGTTAGGCAAATGGCTAGAAGGAAAAGCAGGTCGATTATTTCCTTCGCTTCTGCCAATCAGTGATTGACAAGCACAGCGAAGTGCGTAGAATACGTCTTCCTCGCTTAGCAGCGGCCACGTCATGTTGTATCGGCCCGCAAGCGATTGCTCTTTAATAATTTGATCAGGTAATTCATGTGGGCGCTTGCCGATGAGGGTGATAAATCACCAAATATCAAGGCAAGCGGTCATGAAAAC
>NZ_FNII01000020.1 GCF_900103865.1 Vreelandella arcis | reverse complement strand
CGCTGACGAACCAGAGTGTCGAGCTTATGACGAACCTGTTCTGGTGCGCGGGGATCAAGAAGCACGGCGGCCAAGCGGCGTGTCAGGCGATGCTGTTTATCGACTTCACGAAGCAGGAGTAATCCGGCGTCCGACGTGATGTGGCCCCCGGAGAAGTCGGCTTCAATTTGGCGGCGCGAGAGTGGCGAGAAGGTCAGCTTTTCAGGTACCATTTTGGAAGCGGCTGTTGGTGCTTGATGGATTGGTTAGGTTCTTGAAATCATAGCACTTTCAGCCGCTTTCTATTATCCCCTGTGAGAAATTCGGGCTAGAGGTAATATAATTATAGCGTTCTTTATCTTCTCTGATAGCAGCAGTGTTATCTGTAACCATATACCCTGGAGCGATCGCGTTAACATTTAACCCCTTGCCAGCCCATTCATTCGCAAATGATTTTGTTAAACCGGCAATTGCGTGTTTAGTGGCCGCATAAGCTGGCACCTTCAATCCACCCTGGAAAGACAGCATTGAGGCTATATTAATAATTTTTCCTGATCCATTCTCGATCATGTGCGCGCCTATCCCCCGCGTTAATCGAAAAACAGCATTTAAATTCACATCAACGACGACATCCCAATCTTCATCTGTAAACTCTTCTGCTTTATTTCTTCTAATCACCCCTGCATTATTCACAAGAATATCCACTCTACCTGTTTTGCTGATGGACTCCTCTACAATGCGAGAAATCTGATCCTGCCGAGACAAATCAGCTTGAATTTGATAAAACTTACGACCTATATTTTCGATTGCTCGTTTCGTGTCCTCTTGATTACGTCGAGAACCAATTCCGATAATATCAGCACCTGCTTCAGCCAGGCCGATTGCCATGCCTTGCCCTAGACCGGCAGAGGATCCTGTTACCACTGCCACTTTACCTTCTAATGAAAATATCTTAGTCATAGTGCATCTATCCTATAAAACCCATAACTATTGATTTTTTTATAAAAATACAAAAAAGGCTACCTCAAATCTGCCATTGATATGAAATCCATATCGTCATCAGCAAAAATCATCAATGTCGCCTAGTAACTTTGCCCACATGACACTAGATTGCTATATAAGTGTCATGCAACGGCAACATATTCCACACAAGCTGGATCAATAATAACCCACAGTTCGTGATGTGTGTGCTATGTCAAACCAATCGCGTATCCGCCTGGAACGCGTTACCAAACGCTGGGACGCAACGCCTGCCGTCGATAGTATTTCCTTCGACGTCACGCCTGGGCAATTCGTCATTCTGCTGGGCCCGTCGGGCTGCGGTAAATCCACCACGCTGCGCATGATTGCCGGCTTGGAAGAAGCCAGCGACGGGCGTATTTACATCGGCGAGCGTGACGTCACCCGCCTACCCCCAGGGGATCGCGGGCTCAGCATGGTATTTCAGTCCTACGCACTGTTTCCGCATTTAAACGTGGCGGACAATATCGTATTTGGCCTGCGCAGCCGTAAAGTGCCTAAAGCCGAGCAGCGCGAGCGGCTGGCCAAGGTCGCCGAACTGGTCAGCCTCACTGATTACTTAAACCGCAAACCCGCCCAGCTTTCAGGCGGCCAGCGCCAGCGGGTTGCTTTGGCGCGCTCGGTAATTTCCGAACACCCCATCTGCCTGATGGACGAGCCGCTATCCAACCTGGACGCCCGGCTGCGCAGCGATATGCGCCGGGAAATCAAAGCGCTGCAAAGCCGCCTGGCCATGACGGTGATCTACGTCACCCACGACCAGGTCGAAGCGATGAGCATGGGCGATCGCGTCATTCTGATGCAGCACGGCAAAATCGTGCAGGACGACACCCCCGACGAGCTGTATAACCGCCCCGCGAGCGCTTTTGCGGCCAGCTTTATTGGCAGCCCGGCCATGAACCTGCTGCCGCTAGTAAAAGGCGAGCATGGCGCCACTATAGAAGGCGAACCCAGCACGCCGGTTGCACCCTTGGACGCCGCCGGTGGGCAGTTGGGTATTCGCCCGGAAGATATAGAGCTACGCCCCGCGTCGGCCTCCGGCGTACCGGCCAAGGTGCTGAGCGATGAGTATCTCGGTGCTGACACCATCGCCCATCTGGCGGTCGGTGAACACACACTTAGAGTGCGTTTGAGCGGCCGACACGACATTACCGGCCAACCATGCCGGATTGGCTGGCCCACGCCGGCGGCGCATCTATTCGGTGGCGATGGCCTGCGGCGTGATGACCTTGCCCTCTACCCACTGATGCCCACTGAGGCAATGGCGGTTGAAAGCCCTGCACCAGTGGGCACATCGCCAACCGATTCGCTCCAACCCCAGTACCATGCCCAACGTTGAGGTGCTTCCCCATGCGTGCACGTATCCCGTTTGCCCTATCGGCACTAACCGCTGGCTTGTTGACCGCCGGCCAGGCCGCCGCCAATGACCCTATCGAACTTACCATGTACTACCCGGTTGCGGTGGGCGGTGCGCTCACCGATGTGGTCGACAACTTGGTAGAAGAGTTTGAAAGCGAACACCCTGACATCGACGTAGAAGCCATCTACGCCGGTAACTACGACGATACCCGTGTACGCGCGATGTCCGCGATGGAAGCTGGCGATACGCCTCAGCTGTCGGTCATGTTCTCCATCGATCTTTACGAGTTGCTTGAGCAAAACGCCATTGTGGCCTTCGATGACCTGGTAGAAAGCGACGAGGAGCGCGAATGGCTCGACAGCTTCTACCCAGGCCTGATGGAAAACGGCCAGCTAGACGGCAAAACCTACGGCATTCCCTTCCAGCGCTCCACCATCGTGCTGTTCTGGAACAAAGACGCCTTTGAAGCCGCCGGGCTAGACCCCGAAACACCGCCCAAAAACTGGGAACAGATGGCCGAAATGGCGGCGACCGTGCGCGACGCCTCCGACGGTGAGCAGTGGGGCGTGATGGTGCCCTCCACCGGCTACCCCTACTGGATGTTCCAGGCCTTCGCTTTCCAAAACGGTCACCGGCTAATGAGTGAAGACGGCACTGAGGTCTACTTTGACGACCCAGCCGCCGTTGAGGCACTCGAATATTGGGTATCGCTTGCCACTGAACACGAAGCCATGCCTGACGACACCATTGAGTGGGGCACGCTGCGCCAGAATTTTCTCGAAGAGTCGACAGCCATGATGTGGCACACCACCGGCAACCTGAGCGCCGTGCGCAGCGAAGCGGACTTTGACTTTGGCGTGGCCATGCTGCCGATGAAAACCCAACGCGGTAGCCCCACTGGCGGCGGTAACTTCTATATTTTCGAAGACACCAGCGAAGAAGAGAAACGCGCAGCGATGACCTTCATCCGCTGGATGACCGCCCCAGAACGCGCCGCCGCCTGGTCGATCGAAACCGGTTATATGGGCGTCAGCCCCGCCGCCTACGAGACCGAGGCGCTGCGCGATTATGTTGAAGATTTCGCACCGGCCGCCGTGGCCCGCGACCAGTTGGAACACAGCACGGCGGAGCTCTCCACCTACCAGGGTGGCCGGGTGCGCCGCGCCTTGGATAACGCCGTACAAGCCGCGTTAACCGGCCAAATGACGCCTGAAGAAGCACTTAGCCAGGCACAGCAAGAGGCCGACAGCGTGCTGCGTCGCTACGCTCGCTGAGCCTCCTCTCTTGAGTTAACGGTTTTCCATGCTCGCCGGGGCGCGCCCCGGCTTTTTCAACTAGCGGTGCTCCTATGACCTTAAACGCCCACCGCAAAATGCAGCTATATGGCGCGCTGCTGTTACTTCCCGCTGCGCTGCTGTTAACCACCTTCGCTTACTTGCCCACCGTCACCACGGTTATCAATAGCCTATTTTTGCCCGGCTTTCGCGGCGAGCCCGCCGAGTTTGTCGGGGTCGAAAACTATCAGGTGCTGTTCGATGACCCCACATTTTGGCAGGTCGCCCGCAATAACCTAATCTACGCGCTGGGCACCATCCCTACGTCCATCGCGCTGGCCTTAGGCATGGCGCTGTTCGTCAACGGTAAGCTGCCGGGGCGCGGCTTTGTGCGCATGGCGTATTTCACACCCACCATTCTGCCGATGATCGCCGCCGCTAATATCTGGATGTTTTTTTACGCCCCACAAATTGGTCTGTTCAATAGCCTGCTCGATTCGCTGGGCATTCCTGGCGTTAACTGGTTGGGTGACCCAAGCGTTGCGTTAAGCTCGGTGATCGTGATGTCGGTGTGGAAAGAAGCCGGCTTTTTTATGATCTTCTATCTGGCGGCGCTGCAAAGTATACCGCCCGAGCTTAAAGAGGCCGCCGACCTTGAAGGCACCAGCCGCTGGAGCTTCTTCTGGCGGGTCACTTTTCCACTGCTGATGCCCACCACACTGTTTGTGCTGATCAACGCGCTGATCAATTCGGTACGGGTCGTCGATCACCTGTTTATTCTGACCAAAGGCGGGCCCAACAACGCCACCAACCTGCTGCTGTATTACGTCTATGAGAACGCTTTCTCGTTCTTTGACCGTACTACGGCGGCAACCATTACGGTGGTGATTCTGATTGTGCTGGCGGTAGTGGCCACACTGAAGTTCACGATTTTAGATCGCAGGACGCATTACCAATGAGTTCAACCTCATCGACATCAAAAATGGTCGCGCCCCACTCTCGCTTTGTCTCCGTTCCATCGCTGGAAACCGTGGCTGCATGGCTACTGGCGATTATTTGGGTGTTCCCGCTGCTGTACGCCTTTTGGGCGGCGTTTCACCCTAGCGAGTTTATGGTGAATTTTTCTCTATTTGCCCCGCTGACGCTGGAAAATTTTACCGATGCCTGGTCACAGGCGCCCTTTGCCCGCTACTACCTAAATACCTTTGCGCTGGTGACAGGCGTGGTGATCGGTCAGTTCATCGTGTGTACCCTAGCGGCGTTTGCCTTTGCGCGTTTCCCAATTCCCGGCAAGAACGTTCTGTTTATGCTGGTGCTGATCCAGTTATTTGTGTTTCCCGAAGTGCTGATCGTCGAGAACTACGCCATTGCCAGCGAGCTGGGGCTGATCAATACCATCACCGGGATTGGCTTACCTTACGTGGCCAGCGCCTTGGGTATTTTTCTGCTCCGCCAAACCTTTAAAACCATCCCAAGGGAGCTGGAAGACGCCGCCCGCATCGAAGGCTGCAACTGGCTGGAAATTTTGTGGAAGGTTTACGTCCCACTGGCTAAGCCCACCTATTTGGCTTATGGCCTGGTATCGATCAGCCACCACTGGAATAACTTTATCTGGCCCCTAGTGGTCACCAACTCGGTAGAGAGCCGCCCGCTAACGGTGGGGTTAGGCGTTTTCTCTGCGCCAGAAACTGGGGTTAACTGGGCCACCGTCAGCGCCGCCACGCTGTTAAGTATCGCCCCCCTACTGGTCGCCTTTCTGCTGTTCCAGCGCCAGTTCGTGCAATCGTTTTTACGGGCGGGGATTCGCTAGGCTGACGCCCCTCACATTTTTCGTGCACAATTCTCTCTTAAGTATGAGACACGGGAGAGCATTGATGCACGGCGACACCCACCCGGAAGCCCTAAAGGTGCTGCAGGAGGTATTTGGCTACGACAGCTTTCGCGGCCCGCAACAGGCCATCATTGAGCATGTGATGGCCGGCGGCGATGCGCTGGTGCTGATGCCCACCGGCGGTGGCAAGTCGCTGTGCTACCAGATCCCTGCACTGCTGCGCGAAGGCACCGCGATTGTGATCTCGCCGCTGATCGCGCTGATGCAGGATCAGGTGGCGGCGCTTGAGCAAAACGGCGTCAGAGCGGCTTACCTGAATTCCAGCCTCGATTATCACGAGGCAGTCGAGGTGGAGAACCGCCTGCGGGCGGGGGAGCTGGATCTTTTGTATGTCGCGCCCGAGCGACTGGCCACGGCGCGTATGCAGATGCTGCTGGAGCAGACCCAGATTGCGCTGTTCGCCATTGATGAAGCCCACTGCGTCTCTCAGTGGGGCCACGATTTTCGACCCGAGTATCGCCAGCTCTCCCATCTGCATCAGCGTTTCCCCCAAGTGCCCCGCATCGCCCTGACCGCCACTGCCGATGTGCCCACCCGGGGCGATATTATGGAGCATCTGCAGCTCCAGGAGGCAGCGCTTTACAACAGCGGCTTTGACCGACCCAACATTCGCTACCATATCGCCGAGAATCAGGGCAACGCCAAGGAACAGCTGCTGCGCTTTATCCGCGAGCACCACGACGGCGAGGCGGGTATCGTCTACTGCCTTTCCCGGCGCAAAGTGGAGGAGACCGCCGCCTGGCTGGAACGCCAGGGGCTGACGGCACTGCCCTACCACGCGGGGCTTCCCCCCGAGCAGCGACAGTACCACCAGACCCGTTTTCTGCGGGAAGATGGCGTAGTCGTAGTGGCCACCATCGCCTTTGGCATGGGCATCGACAAGCCCGACGTGCGCTTTGTCGCCCACCTCAACCTGCCCAAGAGCATCGAAGCCTACTACCAGGAGACCGGCCGCGCCGGGCGTGACGGCCTGCCCGCCAATGCCTGGATGGCCTACGGGCTTCAGGACGTGATCACGCTGCGCCAGATGCAGCAGGACTCCAGCGCCGCTGACCATCAAAAGCGCATCGAACAGCAGAAGCTCGACGCCATGCTGGGGCTGTGCGAAATCATCAGTTGCCGCCGCCAGGCGCTTCTTCATTACTTTGGCGATCATCTGGACGCAGCCTGCGGCAACTGCGATAACTGCCTGACTCCACCCGAGACCTGGGAGGCCACCGTGGCGGCGCAAAAGGCGCTGTCATGCGTCTACCGCACCGAACAGCGCTTCGGCGTAACCTATCTTGTGGACGTGCTGCTAGGCAAAAGCAACGAGCGCATCGCCCGCTTTGGCCACGACCGCCTCAGCACCTTCGGCATTGGTAAAGACCTCGCGGCCAGCGAGTGGAAAGCGCTCTTTCGCCAGCTGATTGCCAGCGGCTTTTTAAGCGTGGATATGGAGGGGCACGGCGGCATTAAGCTCACTGCCAATGCCAAGCCGGTGTTGCGCGGCGAGCAGAGCCTCACTCTGCGCAAGCCAAGCAAAAAACCCAGCAAAGCCAAAACCGCGCGACGGGGAAGCAAAAGTACCTCCGCGCCCCAGGGCCACGGCCCGCTGTGGGAAGCCCTGCGACAGCACCGCCGGGAACTGGCCGAAGCCCAGGGCGTGCCAGCCTATGTGATCTTCCACGACGCCACCCTGGCTGAAATGGTCGAGCAGAACCCCCAGAGTTTAGCGGCACTGGGCGCCATATCCGGCATCGGCGCGCGCAAGCTGGCGGATTACGGCGAGGGCTTTCTAGACGTTATTCTGGCGCATCAGGAAACCGAGCAAAGCAGCTGAACCAGCATGCCCAAGGGCAGTAGCGCTGTGGCGTCCGTCGCCCTGCTCTTCCAGCCCCCGTTCGTGCAGTCTTTTATAGGTATCCGGATTAACTGGTTGAAGGGGCCCTCAAGCCTTGCAAACCCTTAATCCTCCCAGGAGGTTGATAGATCGACGCCGACGTTCTGCTCTGGCCTCTTGGTCATTTAGGTATGGCAGACGTTACTCTCGATTAATGAGCGGGCAGCTTCAACCAGCTCGGCATTGCTTTTCGCCGCTCGACCATCCGGTAAGACTGTCACATCTTCTATCCCTGTCCTGATACCATGTCCCAACGAGAGCGCTCGTTGGTTCACCGCCCAACACGACCCATCGTATCCATGATGCACCTGCGGAAGGGTCAGGCCAGCAGACGATACGATTTCCCCCATTTCTTCCGCATCGCGCAAGGCAGCCACAGGATCTGGGTTGCAGGGTTCTATAAGGATGCGATGGCATCTATCGCGAAGCGGTGAATCAACAAAGATTCGGGCATCAGCGGGCGACAGTAATCCCGCTTCGATACCAACCCCACGCGATATAAGCCACTCACATAGTGCAATAATTCCTTTCTCCCCCTGATTCGCGGTTACCAGGTCTGGGAGCTCAGTCCAGGACTGCACCGTCTGCAAACGCCGTAAAGGATCGGAAATAATCGTTTCGGAAGTAGTAAGTGAAATTGGAACACCTGGACAACGAGCTCGGATTGCCCGTATGACAGCACCGCATTCAAAAGAGTTTAGAGTCTCTTTCCCAGCATTATCGTAAGCATGGACATGAACGGAATGAGCGCCAGCTTTAATTGTTGCCGCCGCGTCATTTCCAATCTCCTCAGGGGTCCTAGGGGCCGCCGGGTGTCGACGATCGCCATTTAGGGATACCTGTAAAAAGACCATGTTCGTCTCCATCGGAAAGCAATTCTTGTTCATTGACAGCCCCTCTATGCGCTCTATTACGAAAATCAGCGACTTCTCGACGCCTGGTTACGTAAACAAGATAGTGGTTAAATAGGAAATAATTTGTCCTATTAGAATCAAGAAAATGCTCAACCCCACCGCTCGTGTGCTAGCCCTGCTAGAGCTGTTGCAGACACACCGTCACTTAAGCGGCAGAGATCTGGCGAACCAACTCGGCGTGGACCGCCGCACTCTACGGCGCTATATCCGGATCTTGGAGGAACTAGGTATTCCGGTGACCACAGAGCGGGGATGCCACGGTGGCTACCGATTAATGCCTAGCTTCAAGCTGCCGCCGCTGATGTTCACCGCCGAGGAGTCTCAAGCTCTCGCGCTGGGCCTGAAGTCTGCTCTGCATCTGGGATTGAGCGAGTCGGTCCCAGCGGTGGAGAGCGCCCAGGCAAAACTGGAAAGGGTCATGCCCGCCGAGTTGCAGCAGCGGGTGCGTGCCATAGATGAGAGTACTCGGCTGGCGTTACCTACGACCCACGCCAAGAACAACGAGCAGCTGCTGGGACTGCTAGCCACTGCCACCCAAGAGCGCCAGCGGTTACGGCTTGACTATCTAGATAGCTACGATCAGACCTCCAGACGGGTGCTCAATCCCTATGGTTTGGTTTATCACAGTGGTCGTTGGTACGTCAGCGGTTGGTGTCACTTGCGCCGCGACCTGCGCAGTTTTCGCTTGGATCGGATCGGCGAGGCCGTCCCCCTCTCGGCCACCTTTGATCGGCCTACGGACTTCGATGCTGCCGCTCATCTGATCCACAGCCTTGCCTCCCTGCCCCGCGCCACCGCCGTCGCGCTGTGGCTCGACACCGACTTGGAGAGCGCCGCCGCCGAGCTCGATCCCCATATCGGCCTGCTGACCCCCGCAGACAGCGGCGTGATGCTGCACGGCAGCACCGATAGCCTGAGTTGGTTCGCCCGTCAGCTGACCCGCCTGCCCTTTGACTTCCGGGTCGTCGAACCCACCTCGCTGCGCGATGAGCTTCAACGCCAGGCGACGCGACTACAGCGCCTAGCCGAAGCAAACTAGCACTACCGTGTCACAAACATCTCCAGGTGTGAGTCCGCCATGATTCCTTGCGTCCAGCGCAGCGTGGTGATTGAATCACACAAGAAGCTCAAATGGTCGGTATTTTTAAAATTCGCTCACTTGGCGCAACCTAACCATCAGGCAGTGTTCACCGCATGCTATCGCTCCGTTTTTGATCGCCTTTTTGCTCTTCCAGCGCCAGTTCGTGCAGTCGTTTTTTACAGGCCGAGCTTCACTAGAGAGCTAGTTGAAAAGATTCAAGCATTGAGCGCTGCGGATTTGACAAGCGGGAGATGTCAGATACCCCTGTGGTTTACCCTCTTAGACATAGGCTTTCCAATACGGGAGCTTGTTTTGGATGAATTTATGTCCTAATATCGAAAAATGAGCATATCAGATAATATTTCAGCAATGTCTTCTATAAACGATTCTTCTAGAGGCAGAGGCCGTCCCAGGGAGTTCGACATTGACGAAGCATTAGACCGCGCGATCCTGCACTTCAGGAAGCACGGTTATAATGGGGTGTCGATTGCCGATCTTTCAGGCGCTCTTAAACTGTCATCCGGCAGTATCTACAAAGCGTTCCTGAATAAGCACAACTTGTTTTCTGCTGCACTAGACCGATACATGGCCCTACGCAGTGCCAGACTATTGGATATTATGAACAGCGAGGAGTCAGGGCGAGAGAAATTACGCCGCCTGTTAGTTTTTTACGCTGAGTCCTCTCATGCCTCAGAGGGCCGGTATGGCTGTCTTGTTATCGTTGGGGCAGTAGAGCTGGCCAGCACAGACGAAGAAATTGCCGCCAAAGTTTCTTCCGCACTAGAAGGAAATCAGAAACGTCTTAAGGACATCATTCTTCAAGGGCAAAATGATGGATCAATCTCAAAAAAAGTCGATGCTGAGACAACGGCGAGGTTAATGCTATCTCTGGCCCAGGGTATGCGTGTCTTGGGCAAAACTGGGCAGAAGCGCGAAGACATGATGGCGGTGGTGGATGCAGCGATGCAACTTCTCAACTGAACTGAAATAGCATCTGCTATTTGATATAGCCGTGATTATCCGCGGCTTTTTTTAGAATCATTTAGGAAACAAAATGACCCAAATTAAACATTCATCAAACGCCAATACAGTCCCAAGTGACACTCAACATGAAATATCACCTTGGCTGATACTGCTACTTGCGTGTGCATGTGGATTAATCGCCGCCAATATTTACTACGCACAACCCTTAGTCGGCCCGATAAGTCAGGAGCTTAGGCTGTCGGAGCAGTCTTCCGGCTTGATCGTAACACTAACGCAAATCGGCTATGGCGCAGGTCTATTGCTGGTCGTTCCCTTGGCTGACCTATTTGAAAATCGCCGACTGGCGATAACCATTCTTGCTATTGGTGCTGCTGGCCTACTCGCATCCGGCCTAGTCACTTCAACCACACCATTTCTGGCGGCCGCATTGCTTGTAGGTCTGGGCTCGGTCACCGTTCAAATCCTCGTACCTTATGCAGCGCACCTGTCACCAGAGGCTACTCGTGGACAAGTTGTCGGCAATGTCATGAGCGGGCTAATGCTAGGCATCATGTTAGCCAGGCCGGTAGCGAGCTTGATCACTCACTTTGCGACATGGCGGACGGTATTTTTAGTATCTTTCGTTGCCATGTTAGCCCTAATGCTAACCTTGCGCCTAGCGTTACCTAAGCGGACTGTGACAGCCAAAATTGGTTACCATCAAATGCTGATGTCCATGCTGCAACTGGTTCGAACCACACCCGCCCTTCGCCGCAGGGCGCTTTATCAAGCCTGTATGTTTGGCGCGTTCAGCCTGTTTTGGACAACCACTCCGCTATTGCTGGCGAGCCCTACCTTCGGATTAAGTCAAAAAGGCATTGCACTATTCGCTCTTGCGGGCGTCGCTGGTGCCATTGCAGCACCTATCGCAGGTCGTGTCGCCGATCGCGGCTGGATAAGGCCTGCGACAGCATTAGCAATGATCATGGCCATCGCGGCCTTCGCCATGACACATATCGGCACACAGGGTACGTCTCTTTCACTGGCGTTGTTCGTTGTGGCTGGAATCGTGCTTGATTTCGCCGTATCAGCGAATTTAGTACTTGGTCAAAGAATTATTTTTTCTCTGGCTCCTGAGATAAGAGGTCGCTTGAATGGATTGTACATGTCCACCTTCTTTTGTGGCGGCGCTATAGGGTCTGCCTCAGGAGGGTGGTCATTTGCTCACTATGGATGGCTCGGCACCTCAGTAGTAGGTACTGCTTTTGGACTTATTGCATTAGCGTATTTTCTGACCGAACCCTCAAGTTAACAAATCGATTAAGAAGTATAGAAACATGGTGTCTATTAAAACTAGCTTCGCGGCTTCTTGTGTATTTGTTTTACTATGGTCGACAGGCTTCATTGTAGGTAGGATGATTGTTGGATCTGCTTCACCCAATATATTTTTGGCGCTTAGATTCTTTCTTTCCTGCCTACTTTTCACAACCCTTGCACTAGGTTTAAACAAGAAGTGGCCCCCGCTTTCAGAGTGGTACAAGCATGCAATCGCAGGTTTTTTTATTAACGGAATTTATCTTGGCGGTAGTTATTGGGCTATTGCTCAAGGCTTCCCAGCTGCGCTCATGGCACTGTTTGGAGCATTACAACCTGTCGTGACAATGATAATTTTATTTTTCCTAATTGGTGAAAAACTATCCAGACTCCAAGGAATTGGCATACTTATCGGCCTCTCTGGCGTGATTATGGTGCTACTGCCATCTATAGAGACATCTGGGGGTCAAAACTATTCGCCGGTTGTGCTTCTCATAGCGGCTGCATCAATTCTATCTATTACATGGGGTACTATTCTTCAGAAATCGTCGATAGCCAGTTCCGAATTATTGCCATCTATGGCTATTCAAAACGCATTCGCTGCTGTCACATCGGCTGCATTGATTATTTTATTAAATGAATCGACGATTTCATTAAACTTAAATTTTATACTCGCGCTTGCTTGGGCTGTTATCGTCTTATCAGGGCTTGGAACTTTTCTTTTAATATGGCTGATTCGACATGGCAACACAACACAAACAACGTCGCTTTTATTGCTTTCCCCGCCTTTAGCAGCTATCGAAGCATGGCTCCTCTTTGGTGAACAATTGTCTTTGTTTCAGATAACTGGCTTTGCATTGTCCTTAACAGGTGTAGCCGTTTGTCGAAAAATAAGCGTTTCATAACAACACCAGGGTGGAAGCACGCTCGTTAAAGCTGTAATAAACAATCGAACACATGGCGATAAGTCGATAAACCAGATTCTCCAGACGACAGCACAGCAAATAGCTCAAATGGTCGATATTTTCAAAATTCGCTCACTTGGCGTAATGTATAGATAAGTGAGGAGGAAAAATAGATGGCTATTCAGCACAAAACAGCCGACAAGCGCCGCGAAATGGGGGCCGCTGCGATGCGCACCTACCCCAATATTTCACACGCATGGGGTTTGAAAGAGAGCGAAGCTGCTCTTCTGCTCGGGGTGCCTGATTCCACCTATCGGCGTTGGAAGCAGTCACCAGAGAATGCCCGCCTGGATGCTAATCATCTGGAGCGGATGTCATTGATTCTTGGCATCTACAAAGCACTGCATATACTGTTGCCCAATAAAGAAGCGGCTAACAGTTGGTTGCAGCGAGCCAACCGTAACCCTCTTTTTGCTGGCCACACACCAATGGAGCGTCTGTTAAATGGACAAGTCTCCGACCTCTACGTTGTTCGCCAGCATTTAGATGCCGCGCGTGGTGGAGGCCATGCATGACGTTCCCTCTGAGCAACGTTACGTGGCAACCTAGCTACCGGGTTATTCCCTCGCGTTTCCCTCCCATTGATTTATTCGAAGGCGTCAACAGCAACGCTGATGACAGGGACTTACTCAATGAGCTGGAGGGTGAAACCTCCGCAAGGCTACGTGAGGAAGCGGGCGCTATTCACTTGGTTCGTGATGACGACCGTCGCTACGGCCCCGGCTGGACGCCCGTCATGGCGGCCTTCTGCCACTTCCCAGCGACCGGTTCGCGTTTTAGCGATGGCACCTTTGGCGCTTACTACTGCGCACTCACCGAAGCCACCGCCATTTCCGAAACCGTTTACCACGCAGAGCGCTTTATGGAGGCGTCAAACGAACCGCCCATGATGCTTCAGCAGCGTGTTTATCTATCGGATTTAACGGGCCAACTGATTGATTTACGCCGACAGGATGTGGCCCAAACGCTTCTCAGACCGGATAGCTGGGCAGCCGGGCAAACCTTGGGTAGAACAGCCTGGGAGGAACAAACCGACGGCATCGTATACCCCAGTGTTCGGGATCCGGAAGGCGAGTGTGCCGCGGTGCTCCGCCCTCCCGTGCTCTCCGCCACAAGGCAAGGACGCCATCTCGGGTATGACTGGGATGGACAGCGAATCCGCCATGTTTATCAGCTGACGGTATTGCGCTAACCATCCCAGTAAGGCGGGTCACCAATTCGCGCGAACAAATGCTCCAGAAAGGTGGCCACTTTGGATGAGCGCAACCGATTTTCCGGATAAATCACATGGATTCCCTCTCGGGTCGCTTCACCCAACGCTTCATGATTTTTCAATATAGGAACCAGCGCCTCCTCGCGCAGGGCATCAAACAGCAGCCAGGTAGGAAATAGCACAATGCCTTGGCCCTGCAACGCCGCTTCAACCAGGCTTTCTGCGTTGTTGCTGTGGAGATTTCCTTTTACCGGGTAACGCTTTGCTGGGGCATCGTCATAATTACGGAAATACCACGGCTGCACGCCCCGTGTTCCTTTATAGACCAAGCAGTTATGCGTCTTTAATTCCTCCGGATGACGGGGCTCGCCGTGTCGCGAGAGATATTCGGGCGCAGCGCAGGCCACAAAGCGCTGGGTTGCCAATTGGCGAGCCACCAGGCTGGAATCGTCAAGCGCCCCAACCCGAATCACCACATCTGCGCCCTCATGTACCGGGTCGATAAACGCATCGCTCAGCGCCAGTTCTACCTCAACGGCGGGGTTTGCGTCCTGGAAGCGAGCTAATAAAGGCGCGATGTGCCGACGCCCGAATGCCACCGGCGCATTGATCCGCAGCAGTCCCTGGGGTTGCTTGGCCCCGCCGGTCACCTGCTCGGTGGCCAGATCCAGGCTATCCAACACGCGACGAATATCCTGATAATACCGCTCACCGGCATCGGTTAGCCGTACCGCCCGTGTATGGCGGTAGAGCAACCGCTGACCAAGTGTGCGCTCAAGCCCCGCGATATGTCGCGAAACCGAGGATGCCGGTAGGTCAAAGTAGCGCGCTGCTTCGGCGAAGCTGCCGGTTGAGGCGACACGAGCAAACAGACGCAGCGCCAACAAACGAATCGAGTTGTCCAAAATGCAATAGTCCTTTGCTCTTTTAACGCATTGTAGCAACAACACGAACTCACTACAGTGCTGGCTCCTCTTTCTCAGCGGAGTTACCTATGCAACACGCACTTATCCTGATCGGTGTGCTTATCGCCGGTATGGGGTTATCAGTCGAAGCCGGCTTGCTGGGGCCACTCGGCGAGCAGGTCGGCCATTTATCGGCCACTCTGTCGATTTTTATGGTGGGGGCGCTGCTGCTCTCGCTAGCACTGGTGTTTACCCCTAACCGCCAGCTAGGAACGTTATTCAAGCAGCCGCGCTGGTTACTAACGGGCGGCATTCTGGGCCCGGTCTACGTCATTGTCTTGACCCTTGCCACACCGCTAGTGGGCGTGGGCATGACCATGGTGGGCATTTTATGCGGCCAGGTAGCGGCCAGCGTCGCTATCGACCACTTCGGCTGGCTGGGGAGCGAGCAACGTAGGGTCGACGGTTATCGCGTCGGCGCCTTGGCGATGATACTTGCCGCCCTGTGGCTAATGTAACGGAAAAGGCTATTTAAGGAGCTCAACCATGCTACTTCCTTTTATCTTTTTGATTTTGCTAGCGGGCGGCGCGGTTCTGGCGGCCCAATCCTCCATCAATGGCCGCTTGGGCGCCAAAACGGGCGTTATCGAAAGCGCCTGGCTGACGTTTATTATGGGGGCCGTGCTGACCTTTTTGCTGATGTTCTTTTTTGAGCCAGCGCATGATGCGACCCTCTTCAGCGTACCCAAGTGGCAGCTCACAGGTGCGTTATTCGGTGTGGTGTATATGCTGGCGATTGTGTTTGCCGTCCCGCGGGTAGGTACCGCAGCAGCAACGGTGGCAGTGATTTCGGGCCAGCTGTTGATGAGTCTATTGATTGATCACTTCGGTTGGCTAGACAACGCTGTACGTCCACTAGATGGCTCACGCTATCTCGCCATGGCTCTGCTAATAGGCGCTATTGGGCTGATCTACTTAAGCCACCAACAGCGCCATCGTCGGATGGTAAACCAGCCTGGCTAGCTATCCAGATACGGTTGCGACCCCAGCGTTTGGCTTGGTAAAGCGCCTGGTCGGCGTGGAAAAGTATATCATCAGCGGTCATTTCCGTTTCGGCGAAGGCAAACATCCTTACCTCACTGGTCAAGTCAGTATCCGCTATTGAAAGGAGAACAGGCATGCAGCGCGAACAGAACCCACAAACACACGATTGGATCTTCACGCTGGGACGCCGTGAACTAGTCGTGCATCAACGCTATGAAGTGTTGAGCATGCTCAACGATTTTCTACTGGGGGTTTGGTTTACCATCGGCAGTGTCTGTTTCTTTTACGAAGGTGAGATACAAACTGCTGGCGTGTGGTTATTCGTCATTGGCAGCATACAGCTGCTGATTCGTCCCGCTATTCGTCTGCATCGCTATATCTATTTCCAGCGGCTTCCGGATACCAATCATGACGCCTAGTGGAAAGGCGTTAACCTTTGCGACTGAAATGCGGATTCATTCGCGTAAGCTCAACGCAGTTGGCTATCTTTACTGCCGCGTCGGTTATAACCGCTGAAGGCCGACTGCTTTTTGTCTAACTCACTCTGACAAGCGACGCAAAGCCGAACCCCTGGCATCGCCTTACGGCGCGCTTCGGGAATCGGCTCGCCGCACTCCTCACACTCAGCTAGGCTTTCGCCACGGGGCAGTTGACGGCGGGCACGCTGAACTGCATCGTCCAGCGTGCTTTCAATCTGCTCTTGTTCAGCGCCGTCTTTTGCCCATCCGCCTGCCATGGTCGCGTTCCTCGCTCAGCTAATCACGATCTCTTAGCATAGCAGCTAGGCTGATGGATCGTTCTTGGTGATGTCCTCAAACACCTCGGGGTATTTACGCTTGGCCCGCCATAGGCGAAAAATGGTCACCGTATTGGTGACGACAATCAGCGCTTCAGCGAGCGTACCGCCGATCGTGCCAATCAGCAGGTTGTTCAGCATCCACGCCAGGGCAGCCAGCCCCAAGAATACCCGCATGGCAATACCGCGCAGCAGGAACATGCCCAGGGTGCCAAGCACCATGGCGGTTAAGGGTAAAACGTCGACCCAGCTCTGCCAGGTGAGCGCCGCCGCGACTCCACTCACCGCCAGCACGCCCGCCATTACTCGCTTGCTGCCCAAATAGCGGCGGGCCAGGACGATGCGCACAATGACCAGCACTGTCAGCGCGGCGGCAGTCCAGCTCTCGAAGAAGGCAAACTGGAGCGCAAAGGCCACATTGGCCGAAATCAGCAGCACGAGCAGACGATCATCGTGCTTGCTCGCGAAAGCCACCAGGCAAATCACCAGCGCCACCAAGCCAAAAAATTGACCGGCCAAAGCACTGTGGCTATACGTTTCAAGCATTAAAGGATGGCTCCTGGTTTTCAGATATAGCCTAGCCTAAGGGCGATTTGGGCCTTTAGGCTAGGCTATCACGTCGCTTCCGGCGCTGCTGCAAGCCCATGGCGACGATCGGCAGCAGCGAGAAGGGTATTAATAGCAGGTTGAGCGACGTCCAGCCTAAGCTGCTGACCATAGGGCCGGCGAGCAGCGCCGTAATCGCCACCGTGGAAAACACCAGGCACTCGTTGGCCGCCTGGGTGCGGGCTTTTTCCACCGGGCGGTAGCTCTCGGTTAATAGCCCTGTGGCGGGCAGAAAAGTAAAATTCCAGCCCAGCCCGAGCAAAATCAGCGCGACATTGAAGCCCGCCACGCTCATCTGCCACTGCGCAGCCAGCAGGCTCGCCACCAATAGCAAACAACCTGCCATAATCATGCGCTGGTGGCCCCACTTGGCGGTTAAATGCCCGGTCACAAACGAGGGTAAAAACATCGCCACGACATGCCATTGAATGGTCATCGAAACGTGGTCAAAGGAATGGCCCGCCCCAGCCATGGCCAACGGCGTTGCGGTCATTGCCAGGTTCATTACCCCATAACCCACTAGGGCGGCACACACGGCGACCACAAAACTCGGCTGGCGCATGATTTCACCCATGGGCCGCGATACGCCGTCTGCGTGGGTTACCGTTGCGCTGGGTAACCGGGTGACACACAAAACTAGCAGCGCCAGTGCATACAAACAGCCCAGGCCAATAAAGCTGCCCAAAAATGCTACCTCAGCGATTTCGCGGCTGATGCGCGCCAGCCAGGGCCCGAAAAACGCGGCAAGAACACCACCGCCCATCACCAGACCAATCGCGCGATCACGCAAGGCCAGCGGTGCCGCTTCGACGGCGGCAAAACGATACAGTTGGCCAAACCCAATGCCGATACCAATTAGCCAGGTTCCCAACATAAACAGCCCAAAGTGCTCGGCCATCAGCGCCTGGGCTGCAACCGCCGTGCCCACGAGGCCGATCGTATTACCCAGTAAAAAGCCACGTTTTCGTCCTAGGCGCCCCATGATCAGCGAGGCCGGAATCGTTGCGCACATCAGCCCCAGCCATTGGGTCGCCACGGGGGCGGTGGCCCAAAAGGGGCTTGACGCCAAGGAGGCACCAATAAGCGGCGACACGGCAATCAATAAAATATTGCCGCTGACCAACAGCGCTTGGCAAAGCGATAACAGCATCACAGTGATGGGCATGGGGCGGTCTCCGCTGGCAGGGTTTGAAAGGTGGAGGCAAAACGTTGGCGATAAACCGAGGGCGATACGCCGTAGTAGCGCTGGAACTGACGACGCAGCTGCTCCGCACCACCTAACCGCCAGCGTTGTGCAAGGCGCTCAAGGGATAAATTTTCGCGCTCGTTGAGCAGCGTCAGGCGCGCTTGTTCAAGGCGCAGTTGGGTTAAGTAGGCGCCGGGGGTCGTATTTAAGTAACGCCTAAACAGCCGGGTTAAATGGCGCGGGGAGACCGCCATCAAGTCAGCCATGCTCTCAAGCCCATGGTTCACGCTGGGGTCGGCGTGGAGTTGATCCAGCAAGCGGCGCAGCGGCCCCACCTCTTGTTGGTGTCGCAATATCTCGCTGAACTGCGACTGCCCGCCTGGGCGTTGCAAAAACACCACTAACTCGCGAGCCACTCGCCCGGCTAATCCAGCACCGTGATCCGCCTCTACCAGCGACAACGCAAGATCAATCCCTGCGGTCACCCCGGCGCTGGTATAGCGACCGTTGCTCTCGATATACAACGCATCGGGCTCGACGCTTAGCGCGGGGTACTCATCGGCCAATTGAGCCACATGCCGCCAATGAGTCGTCGCGTGACAGCCATCCAGCAACCCCGCAGCGGCTAACAAAAACGCCCCGGAACAGATCGACCCAAGCCGCCGAACCCCTGGGGCAGCCTCACAAAGCGCCTGTTTAACGGCGGCTTTTTCAAGCTGCCGCATCACGCCACTACCGCCCGCCACCAAGAGCGTATCCAGGGGCAGTAATGTATTTAGCTGGTGGTAAGTATGCGTGGCGTGAACGGCTAAGCCGCCGTTAGTGGCCACTGGGCCGATGGCATCGGCAATCAGGGTCAACTGGTAGAGCGGTTGAGGGCTTAGCGCATTGGCACTGGCAAACACCTGCCAGGGGCCGCTCACATCAAGCAGTTGGCAGTCAGGATAGGCGATTAGCGCAATATGGCGAGACACGTTTTTTCTCCCATCATTGGATAGAAGAGAGTGTCCCTGTTAGGCGCGATGTCGGCAAGGACGGTTACCCCACCGATATAGACATCCTCACGTTTGTAGCAGGACGCACGCCTGAAACCGTTTAACCGGTTTGGGAGATAGGTGTCTGCATGCGACGCACGCTGGAGACAAAGTCGCTGAAACGCTCGCCCTGAATCAGAACGTGGTCGCTAAGCGCCTGCTGGGCGCGAGGCGCATCGCCGCATTCAATGGCGTCAAAAATCGCCTGGTGCTCGCTCAACGAGTTGTGCATACGCTGGCGAACCTGCAGTTGCAGTCGCCGATAGGGCTTCAAGCGCTGCTTGAGCTGGCGCGCCTCGCTAGCCAAAAAAGTGTTGTGGCTCGCCGTGTAAATGCAGTCGTGAAAGCCTTCATTCTCGTAATAATATTCGTCGGTGTCCCCCACCAGGGCCGCCGCTTCGCAGCGTTGATGCGCATCGCGTAGCGCTCCCAGCTCCTGTTCGCTAATACGTCGGGCCGCCAGCCGACCGCACATCCCCTCCAGCTCGGCCATCACTTCAAACATTTCGATCAGTTGATCGATGCCCACCTTGGCAACGAAGGTGCCCCGTTTGGGCGACACCGTGACCAGGCCGCTGGCCACCAGTTGCTGAATCGCCTCGCGAACCGGCGTGCGCGACACATTGAACTGCTGTCCCAGTGTTTCAGGGTCAAGCCGCTCGCCGGGCGCGCGGCGTCCGTTAATGATGTCGTCTTCCAGTGAGTCTTTGAGCCGCTGGGCGTTGGAGCGTTTTGAGCCGGGCATGCGTCACCTCCTTTATTAGCAGCGCTGCATCGTACAGAAAGCATGTGACATAAAGTTGACATTAGCATACGTAGCGCCTATTGATATATATATCAGCTCGCCTGATACATACATAATGCCAATCCAAGACCACAACAACAATCGTTGGAGACGCCTCATGCAACGTAAACATTTAGTAACTGCCACCGCCCTAGGTTTGATGATCGCCGCCTCACAGGCCTCGGCAAATACCGTACTGCGTGCCTCCCACCAGTTCCCTGGTGGCCAGGGCGACGTGCGTGATGAGATGGTTCAAATGATGGCTGAGGAAGTGGCCAATGCCGATGTTGGCCTGGAAATTGAAATCTATCCCGGTCAATCGCTGTTCAAGGCCCGGGAGCAGTGGGGCGCGCTGGCGCGGGGACGCCTGGATATCACCTCGCTACCCCTCGACTACGCCAGCGGCCGCCATCCGGAATTTTCCGCCACACTGATGCCCGGCCTTGTACGCAATCACGAACACGCCCAGCGTCTTAACGACTCTGAATACATGGGCATGATCAAAGACGTTATCCAGGAAGGTGGCGCACGTGTGCTAGCCGATGCCTGGTTATCGGGTGGTTTTGCGTCTAGCGAGCAGTGCATTACCTCGCCCGACACCGTGGACGGTCAGGTCTTCCGCGCTGCAGGCCCCGCGTTTGAAGAAATGCTCGAGGCCGCCGGTGCATCGATTGCCTCGATGCCATCATCGGAAATCTACACCGCCATGCAAACCGGCGTACTGGACGCCGCCAACACCTCGTCGATGTCGTTCGTTTCATATCGTCTTTACGAACAGGTGGAGTGCCTGACCGAGCCTGGCGACTTTGCCCTGTGGTTCATGTACGAGCCGATCCTGATCTCAGAGCAAGTCTGGCAGGGCCTCAACGACGAGCAGCAGACTGCTTTGATGGACGCGGGAGAAAAAGCCGAAGAGTTCTTTGCCGAAGAGGCCGCCGCCATTGACCAGCAGATGGTCGACGTCTACGAGGAAAACGGCGTTGAGGTCGTCAAGATGACCGAAGAGGATTACAACGCTTGGCTCGAGATCGCCCGTGAAACCTCGTACAAAAACTTCGCCGAAAACGTCCCTAACGGCCAAGCCATCATCGATGCGGCGCTAGCCGTCGAATAAGTCACGATGCATTCAACCTGTCCGGCCATCCTGCGGGATGGCCGGCATGATTGACGACTTACCCGACCTGATGACCCCGCTTGATGACACCGCTAGAGAGGGACGTATGGCAACAACAACGCACACTCCGGCAACACGCAGCGGCCTGATTGGCGGCTACATCCGGACAATGGATCAGCTTTCGCGCTTTTCGGCCTATATCGCCTGCGCCCTGTTTATCGCCGGGGTGCTGGCCATCTGCCACATGGTGTTCACGCGTTACGTGCTCGGCTGGAGCACCAGCTGGCAAACCGAATTTACGATTTTCTCCGTTACCGGGGCGATGCTGATGGGTAGCCCCTACGTACTCATGACCGGAGGCCACGTGGCCATCACCATCTTACCCGACGCCATTGGCGGCCTTGGTCGCAAGATAATGCTGACTATCGCCTCATTGTTTGGCTTGGCTTTTTGCGCCGCGCTTGCCTATGCCAGCTGGGTCTATGTATTGGAGGCGCTGCACGGCGAATGGACCACGGGCTCGGTGTGGAATCCGCCGCTTTGGCCGGCGCTGCTCCCTGTGGCAGTAGGTGCCACCTTGCTGTCGTTTCAGTACGTCGCCGATATACTGCGCGGGGAGGGCTGACCATGGATCCGATTACGCTGGGTATTATCGTTGCCGTGGGCCTGATCGTGCTGATGGCCATCGGCACGCCGATTGCCTTTGCCCTGGGCGGCGTGTCGCTGATGGCGCTGCTCTACGACCGAGGGCTTCCCGAACTGACTTACTTCGGGGAAACGTTTTTTGACCGTATTGCCGAATTTGGTTTTGTGGCGATCCCCATGTTCATTCTGATGGGCGCAGCCGTGGCGTCCTCGCCTACCGGACGCGATCTGTATCGCTCGCTGGATTTGTGGATGGGACGGCTACCGGCGGGGCTTGCGGTATCCAACATCGGCGCCTGCTCGATTTTTGCCGCACTGTCCGGCTCCTCCCCCGCCACCTGCGCGGCCATCGGCAAAATGGGCATTCCTGAAATGCGCACGCGGGGCTACCCCGATGGCGTCGCCGCTGGCTGTATTGCGGCGGGCGGCACGCTGGGGATACTGATTCCGCCTTCCGTGACCATGATCATCTACGGTATTTCAACCGAAACCTCCATTGGCCGTCTGTTTATCGCTGGCGTGGTGCCGGGCTTTATGCTCGCGGGGCTTTTCATGATCTGGACGATCATCGCCTGCAAGCTGGCAGGCGGTTACGCCAACCCCCTGGCAGTCTCTGCTGAAAAGCTCAAGAACACTGTCCAGCAGAATGTCGACAGCAACATGAAGGCCGTGGTGCGTGTACTGCCCTTCCTCGGAGTGGTTGCAGGCATTCTGTTAGCGCTGTACGGCGGGGTCGCGACACCGTCGGAAGCGGCGGGCGTGGGCGCCTTTCTGTGTCTGATGCTGGCCATTCTGATCTACCGCATGTGGCAAATCGGGCCGATCAAGCTGATCATGCGCGACTCCCTGCGCGAAAGCGTGATGATCATGCTGGTCATCGCCTGCGCCGAGGTGTTCGCCTACGCGCTATCGTCGATGTTCATTACCCAGACCGTGGCGGCCGCCATTGCCGATATGGACGTCAACCGCTGGGTACTGATGGGCGTCATCAATGTCTTTCTGCTGGTCGCCGGCTTTTTCCTGCCGCCGGTGGCGGTGATCGTCATGACCGCGCCGATCCTGCTGCCGATCATCCTGGCGGCGAACTTCGATCCTTACTGGTTCGCGGTGATTCTCACCATCAATCTGGAAATTGGCCTCATCACCCCACCGGTCGGGCTCAATCTGTTCATCATCAAAGGCATTGCACCGGATATCTCGCTGCGCGACATCCTGCTGGGCAGCCTGCCGTATGCGCTGTGCATGGTGCTCGCCATCCTGCTGCTGTGCCTGTTCCCGGGCATTGCGCTATGGCTGCCCAACCTGATCATGGGCTAAAGGGAGGATTACCATGAACATGACGTTTCTACAGGAACTGTTCAACAACATTACCCAGCGCGATGCGCTGCTGCGGCGGCGCCAGTCTGTCGCCTCAGCGGTAGACCACACTCACCTGGTCAAGGCCTGCCAGGCGTTACTGGAGAGCGACGGCGAAGCCTCCAGCATCGCCCTGGCCAGCCGCGCCCTGGCGATCTACCGGCGCCTATCAGATGACGAGAAACAGCGTTTTTTCAAACGCCTCGCCGAAGAGTTCGCCGCCGAGCCCGAGCACATTGACAGCGCCTACGCGGCCTACCGCGAGGCGCGGGACAACCGCTCCCTGCAGACGCTTTTCGAAGCCTGCGAACCGCTTCGTCAGGAGCTTTTCCGGCGGCTCAACTTCGCCAGCGACGGCACCTACGAACTGGTCAATATGCGTCAGGATCTGCTTGGCCTGCTGCGCGAGCAGCCCGACCTCGCACCGATCGATGACGACTTCGCGCACCTGTTCGGCTCCTGGTTCAACCGGGGTTTTTTGATGCTCAAGCGCATCGACTGGAACACCCCGGCGTCGATTCTCGAGAAGATCATCCGCTACGAAGCGGTGCATGAAATTCAGGATTGGGACGATTTACGCCGTCGATTGGACGCACGTGATCGCCGCTGCTTTGCCTTTTTCCACCCGGCAATCGGCGATGAGCCGCTAATTTTCGTCGAAGTGGCACTGCATAAAGGCCTCCCAAGCCGTATCCAACCGATCCTCTCTGGTGCAGAAGGCGGCATTGAAGACCCGGAAGACGCCGACAGCGCCGCCTTCTTCGGTATCAGCAACTGCCAAACCGGCCTACGCGGCATATCGTTCGGTAACTTCCTGATCAAGCAGGTCGTCCAGGAGCTTTCCCAGGAACTGCCGCAGCTCAAGTACTTTGTGACGCTCTCGCCGGTACCGGGGTTTGCCCAGTGGCTCGCCGAGCAGCGCGAGAATGACCAATGGCCCCCGAGCGTCCGTGACGCCCTGGCCGAATTGGATACACCTGGGTGGCACCGCGACAAGCAACGCCAGGAGCGGCTCAAAGCCATCATCCAGCCACTTGCCGCGCACTACCTGGTCGATGAAAAAAACCGCCACGGCCTACCGCTCAACCCCGTCGCCCGGTTTCATTTGGGGAACGGCGCCAAGCTTCAGCGTATCAACTGGCTTGGCGATATTTCCGACAAAGGCCTCAAGCAGGCCGCCGGCCTGATGGTCAACTACCTCTATGTGCTCGACTACATTGAGCGCAATCACGAAAACTATACCGCCAAGGGCACTGTGGCCTGTTCAAGCGATGTGCGCGACTTCGCCAAACGGGCGCGCAAGCTGGCCAAGGGAGAACTCACCAAATGAACCATAACCTGTTTGCCACCTTTGCCACGCAAATGCACCAGCGCGGGGACGCCGATTTTATTACTACCCGCGAAGGCCGCCACTATTCTTACGCCGATGCGCTCAAGCACAGCGCTGCCCTCGCCGGGGCACTCACCACGCTGGGCGTTCGCCGGGGTGACCGCGTGGCGGTTCAGGTGGATAAAAGCCCCGAGGCGATTTTGCTGTACCTTGCCTGCCTGCGAATCGGCGGCGTCTATTTACCACTCAACACCGGTTATACCGGCGAGGAAATTCGTTATTTCCTGACCGACGCCGAACCCGCGCTGTTTGTATGCCGTCCCGCCGTGGACGATGAGGCTCGACGAATTGCCGACGACACCGGCTGCCCAGCGGTCGTCACTCTGGGCGACGCGGCCGACGGCAGCTTAATGGAAGAAGCGACCAGCGCAACGCCGCATGATGGCATTGCCGAACTTAAGCCATCTGACCTGGCGGCAATTTTATATACCTCGGGCACCACCGGGCGCTCCAAAGGGGCCATGCTGACCCATCAGAATCTGGCGTCCAACGCCGAAACCCTGGTCAAGGCCTGGCACTTTAGCGCTGAAGACCGCCTCATCCACGCGCTGCCGATTTTCCACACCCACGGGTTATTTGTGGCCTGCAACGTGACGCTGATGGCCGGCTCCAGCATGCTGTTTTTGCCCAAGTTTGATGTCGACGTGATTTTTGACGAGCTGCCCAAAGGCAGTGTGATGATGGGTGTGCCCACCTTCTATACTCGACTGGTGCAGGATGACCGCATGACCCCCGACGTCACCGCCAATATGCGTTTGTTTGTTTCAGGCTCGGCCCCGCTAACCGCCGAGACCCACGAAGCTTTTGAGGCCAAAACCGGTCATGCCATTCTCGAACGCTACGGGATGACCGAAACTAACATGAACCTTTCCAACCCCTATTCTGGCGCGCGGCGTGCGGGCACGGTGGGGATACCTTTACCCGGTGTGGAAATGCGCATCACCGACCGGGAAACCGGCGATGAGGTTGCCCCCGGCGAAATTGGCATGCTGCAAATTCGCGGCCCCAACGTATTTATTGGCTATTGGCGTATGCCGGAAAAAACCCGCGAAGAGCTGTTAGAAGATGGTTTCTTCATTACCGGCGACCTCGCCATGGTCGACGAACAGGGCTATGTGCATATCGTCGGGCGAGATAAAGACCTGGTCATCTCAGGTGGGTATAACGTCTATCCCAAGGAAATAGAGCAGGTCATAGACGAGTTGGAGGGGGTGTCAGAGTCCGCCGTGATTGGCCTGCCCCATCCGGACTTTGGCGAAGGCGTGACCGCCGCTGTGGTGCCCCAGCCGGGTGCTAACATCGACGAGGCCACGGTACTCGGCCATCTGCAGGGTCGGCTGGCCAAGTACAAGCAGCCTAAACGCGTGTTCTTTATCGATACCCTGCCGCGCAACACCATGGGCAAGGTGCAAAAAAACGAGCTACGCAAACGCTTCCAGGACACCTACCAGTCAGCGTAACGCCTAAAACAAACGCCCCGCCCTTGGGAAACAGGTACGGGGCGTTTTCGTCTAGCCGGATGATAGTGAGGCGCTTACCCGGCGAACGAGGCGTACATAATAATCACCAACACCACTAGCACGATACCGGTGGGCACCGCGCCCTTCCATGGGGTAAGGTCAACATCGCCGGAGTGTTCCTGAACCCAGTCGGTCTCCCGCGGACGCAGCTTGCCAATCAACAACATCACTGCCACCAACAGCAC
This sequence comes from Vreelandella arcis, assembly GCF_900103865.1. Lineage (GTDB taxonomy): Bacteria > Pseudomonadota > Gammaproteobacteria > Pseudomonadales > Halomonadaceae > Vreelandella > Vreelandella arcis. Next base: position 30,062 of record NZ_FNII01000020.1, on the reverse strand, counting down.
AAACACCGCCGCGACAAAGTGGAATTCGTGCATGACGGCCGGCAGCTTGTTGAACGGCGGCACGAAATAGCCCGCGGCGATCAACAAACAGCCACCCACCAGACCAACTTTAGCGGCCATCGGCGGCACACGCTTGGTCAGCAGCCCCACCAGCACAACGGCCAGGATGGGAATAAAGTAGATGGCGTTCATCTTCTGCAAGTAGCCAAACAGACTATCCTGCCCTGCCAGTAGCGGCGCGATGATCATGGTGATAATCGCCATGACCCAACCAAACACCTTGCCCGACTTGACGACCTGCTCTTCGCTGGCGTTTTTATTGAGCACTTGCTTGTAAATGCCCAAGCTGAAGATGGTCGTTGTGCTGTTCAGTGCGGAGTTAAACGACGATAGAATCGCGCCCACCATCACCGCTGCGAAGAACCCGGTGAGATACGGCGGCAGCACGTTAAACACCAGGTGGCCGTAAGCTTCGTCGGCACGGATGCCGTCATCGGCGTACAGGTGAAAAGCAATGATCCCCGGCAGCACCAGGTAAAGCGGGCCCAGTAGTTTGAAGAAGCCGGTCAGCAGCACGCCCTTCTGGCCTTCTGCGAGGTTTTTGGCCGCAAAGGTGCGCTGAATAATTTGCTGATTGGTCGTCCAGTAGAACAGGTTGATGAGGAAAACGCCGGTAAACAGCGTGAAGAACGGCACCTGCTGATCGTCTCCGCCGATCGAATTTAGCTTGTCAGGATTGCTGGTTTTCAGCGTATTCCAGCCTTCCGCAATACCGTTGCCGTCGCTGACGGCTTGCAGGCCGAAGTACACGATCACAAAACCACCAATCAGCAAGCCAACGCCGTTAAGCGTGTCGGACACCGCGACCGTGCGCAGACCACCGAACAGCGCATAGATCGCGCCCACAATGCCAACCACCCACACGGTCAGCCACAGCAGCGTGGACGGCGAGCTAATGCCGGTCAGCGCGGGAAGGTCGAGCATGCCCTGTAGCCCCACCGCGCCGGAGTACAGAATAATCGGCAGCAAAATCACCGCATAGGCAATCAGGAAGATCACGTTGGCGATTAGTTGAGTGCCTTTATCAAAACGGATCAGCAACATTTGCGGCAACGTCGCGATACCGCTTTTCAAGAAACGCGGCAGGAAGAACAGCGCCAGCGCCACCAAGGCAATGACCGCGACAACTTCCCACGCCATCACACTTAAGCCATCGCTAAACGCTGCGCCGTTAAGGCCCACCATTTGTTCGGTGGACAGGTTGGTCATCAATAGCGACCCGGCGATCAACGGGAACGTGAGCGTCCGCCCCGCCAGGAAATAACCGCTGGTACTGCTGTGATCGTCCCGGCGCGTAATACGCCAGGTGATGAAGGCCACTAAACAAGTGAAGAATAGAAATGACGCCAGGGTGAGGGCATGCATAAGAACATCCTTCGGGGCGGTCGCGCATGCTTGTGTACTTTGAAGTACGAAACGCCAGCGCAGTGAATTTAGGTAAATTTACCGATTGGCGAGGGATTGTAGAGGGGTGACTCGATTCTACTATTGGCCTTTAGTCGAACATTTATGGCTAATGGTGTGTTTTTTTAACTATTTTTTCTAAATATCAGACATTTGTAGCGATCGCAGGCAAATTAACGATGGCCTGGTATGCCGAATAAATAGATGGGAAACGCTGGCGTCAGCGAGACACCAGCGGCAGGGTAAAGCGTAGAGGTAATGCGGAAAGATACCCGGGCGGTTAGCCCGCAAGCCATAAGCACTGCACTGGCTGCCCCGAGGCCAGTTGACTATGTGGCGGAATCACGGCAAGCGCATTAGCTTGAATGCACGACGAAAGCACTGAAGAGTTTTGGTCGTCGAAGGCCCTCGCCTCCGCACCCTGGGCATCAAACACCAAACTCACCCGCATGTAATGCTGACGCGGTCCGGTGGAGGTCGAAAAGCCCGCCCGCGCAGTAATGCAAGGCAGCGACGCTAGCTCGGGGCAGCCTAACAACTCCCCCATCAATGGGCGTAAAAACAGCCACGCGCCGACAAACCCCGAAACAGGATTACCCGGCAGGCCGATAAAACGCGCCTGACCATCGCCCCGGCGAGGCAAGCGCCCCAACGCCAGCGGTTTGCCTGGCCGAATCGCCAGCCGCCACAGAGATAGTTCGCCAAGCGCCGTGAGAGCAGTTTTGACGTGGTCTTCCTCGCCGACACTCACCCCGCCGGTGCTAACCACCACATCGGCATCTTCTGCCGCTTGGGCTAGCAACGCCTGAGTGCGTTCTGCGTTGTCGGGCACGCTGACCTGACTGACCACCTCAGCGCCAAAAGTTTCCAGCAACCGTGTGAGCATCGGGCGGTTGGAGTTATACAACTGGCCGGGCTTGAGTGGCGTTCCCGGATCAATCACCTCATCGCCGGTAGACAGCAGCGCGATGCGTGGCCGACAGCGCACCAATACGTGGGTGATACCCTGCCCCGCTAAGTGGCCAAGCGCCGCTGCTTCTAAACGCTCACCGGCGTTTAACAACACGTCACCCTGACGCACATCACGCCCTTGGAGGCGCACGTTATCGCCCGCAGGAATACCCCCTGGAAGGATCGCGACATTGCCGTCTACCTCAACGCGCTCCTGCATGACCACGCAATCGGCCCCTGGCGGAATTTCGCCGCCGGTAAAAATGCGCGCGCAGCTGCCGGGAGCAAGCGGTGTGGCGGGCGTGCCCGCCGCGATCCGCTGGCTGATATCTAGACGCTGCCCGGCATCCGCCGCACGCAGCGCATAGCCATCCATAGCGCTGTTGGTGTAGGGCGGCACATCAAGCTGAGCCGTAACGGAATCGGCCAGCACACGCCCGGCGGCGTCACTAAGCGCCACCCGTTCTGCCGCCGTGGGGGTGATATCGGCCAGTAGCGCAGCCAGTGCATCGTCGATGGTATGCAAATCAGCCATGCTGGCCACGCTCGGGAATCACCAGGTTGGCGAAGTTGCACGGCTTGTGGCGACTGTCGAGCTGCTCTGCCAAAATGCCATCCCAGCCGGTGCGGCAGGCACCGGTCGAGCCTGGCAGGCAAAAGATCACCGTGGCATTGGCCAGTCCACCGAGGCAGCGGCTTTGAATCGTGGAGCTGCCGATCTCGTCGCCGCTTAGCTGCCGGAAACGCTCGCCAAAGCCTTCAATGCGTTTATCCAGCAGCACGCCCACGGCTTCCGGGGTAGAGTCGCGGCCGGTAAAGCCGGTGCCGCCGGTGGTAATCACCACCTGCACGCTGGCTTCGGCAATCCACTGAGCTACCACGGCGCGAATGGTGTACACGTCGTCCGGCACGATACGCTTTTCGACCAGATGATGGCCGGCCTGGGTCAGCCGCTCGACCAGTGCCTGGCCGCTGCGATCGGTTTCATCGGTGCGCGTATCGGACACGGTTAACACCGCTATCGATAAAGGAATCATTGTCTCTTCCATCACCTTTACTCCTGCTTCGCAGCTTTCTTTTTCGCGTGATGGGCTTCCCAGGCCGCCATCTGCTCTGGTGTCGCGGGCGGCTGATAGAGTTCTTTCCACTCACTGTAAGGCATGCCGTATACGTACTCGCGGGCCTCTTCATAGCTCAGGCTTTCGTCCCGCGCTTCGGCTGCGCTGACCAGCCACTTGGAGAGACAGTTGCGGCAGAAGTCGGCCAGAATCATCAGGTCGATATTCTGCACGTCTTTGTTGTCGTCGAGATGCTGTAACAGGCGGCGAAACGCAGCGGCCTCGATCTCGGTACGGGTGGTGTCGTCAAACTGATCCATCGCGGTGCCCCTTTCGTCAAAACAGATTGTCTGTGGAGATGCACGCAGCATAACAAAAGACACCGCCCGCAGGCGGTGTCTTTTGCAACATTCCAGCGCACCTTACGAAGAGCGCGTGGCAGGCGAATCGCCAGCGCCTTTCGACGCACGCCGATCAACCAGCTCCTGTTCGGAAACGCTTTGATCTTTGACCTCTTCGTACCACAGGTTGTGGTGCTCTTTGGCCCAGGTTTCATCAACGTAACCGGTGGTCATGCCTTCCAACGAACCTTCCGTTCCCAGGGTGCCGATGTAGATATGACCGATAGACACGGCGGTTAGCCCCAAGGCACCAACAGCGTGGATGATATTCGCCCACTGCATGGTGTCGCGGCCTTGGCCGAAGTTGGGGAAATCAAGCACGAAACCGCTGGCCACCACCAGAACCCCTACTGTGGCCAAAATCCAATACCAGGCTTTTTCACCGCCGTTGGCAAAGCCGGCATCGACGTGTTTTTTGCCAACCATACCGCCGCCTTTCTTAAACCACTCGAGGTCATGCTTTTTAGGTATGTTGTCTTTGATTAAGCAGACCAACAGCACGATTAGCAGCACACCGAAGATCGGTCCAAGATAGTTATGCAGGAATTTAGAGGCAGAAATCATCCCCCCCCAAAAAGCATCGCCGAATAGGCCACGGAAGACGAACTTGCCGAACAGCAAGTTGAGACCGGTAAGCGCCAACACGATAAACAGCGAAGCGACCGACCAATGCAAGGCACGCAGAAACAACGGCCAGCGAAATAGCTTACGCCCCGTTCGCTCGCCTTCCAGTTCCTTGCGACCTACGATCAGGTAAAACAGCGTGATAATGACGATCATGCCGCCAATCACGATCAAACCGAAAGGTGACACCCAACGGTTGCGCCATTGACGCCAGGTCTCACCGCTTGAGTTGATCAGATTGTAGTCGCTCTCATAGCGAGAAGTACGGTAGTTATCACCGGTCTCACCACTGCGCACTTGCCGCCACTGATCCGCATCAATGCCGGGCGCCCCCGTGCTCATTTCACGGTCAGGATCGGCCTGGGCATGCACTACCTGGGCGACCCCTAGACTGAGTACCAATGCAAAGGCCAGCAGTAGCCAGCGCCACACCCCTTGCCAATGGGTCAGATGCGGCACCCCACCGGGTGCCTGAGCAGTCAACTGGTTCATGGAAAGCCTCCTTACCCTTTACGGGCAGCATCGTAGGCTAGGTTATCGGCACTGGCCTTTGGGTTGTTAGACCATGCACCGTCTTCATGACCACGATGCACAACGCGCTGACGGAAAATATCGGCAACGTCCTGGGCGTCACCTGCCAGCAGTGCCTTGGTGGAGCACATTTCCGCACATAGCGGCAGCTTGCCTTCGGCGATGCGGTTGGCTCCGTACTTCTCGTACTCTTCCTCTTTGGTTTCGGCGGGGCCGCCGGCACAGAAGGTACATTTGTCCATTTTGCCGCGCTCGCCGAATGCGTCCTGCTGCGGGAACTGCGGCGCACCAAATGGGCAGGCGTATAGGCAATAACCGCAGCCGATACACAGGTCTTTATCGTGCAGAACGATGCCGTCATCGGTTTTGTAGAAACAGTCGGTAGGACACACCGCCATACAAGGGGCGTCGTCACAGTGCATACACGCGACCGAAATCGACATTTCATCGGATTCGCCGTCATTCAGCGTCACAACACGCCGACGCTGTATGCCCCACTCGACATCATTGGCATTTTTACAGGCGGTGACGCAGCCGTTGCATTCGATGCAGCGTTCGGCGTCACACATAAATTTCATTTGAGCCATGGTGTTCTCCTTATCACGGTGCGGGATGCCTCCCGCACCGTCATGCTAGTCAGGTCTAGGCGGGCCTTAGGCACGCTCGATACGGCAGATGGTGCACTTGGTTTCTTGCATCAGTGTCACCGGGTCGTAGCCATAGGTCGTCGCGGTATTGGCCGCTTCGCCAATCACGTAGGGAGCGCTGCCTTCAGGGTAAATGCCTGCCAGGCTTTCGCCTTGGAACATGCCACCAAAGTGGAACGGCATAAAGGCGACCTTGCGACCTACACGCGGTGTGACCATTGCCTTCACTTTCACGCGGCCGCCTTCGGCCCCTTCGACCCAAACCTCGTCGCCATCGCTGATACCTAGATCATTGGCATCGGCCGGGTTGATCTCGACGAACATCTCTTGTTGTAGTTCGGCCAGCCACGACATGGAACGCGTCTCTTCGCCACCACCTTCGTATTCCACCAAACGCCCGGAGGTTAGAATGATGGGATAGTCTTCTACTGCGGGAGCAGCTTCCTGCACGCTCTTGTACATGGTCGGCAGACGCATAATCGAGTTGAAGTCGTCCCACGTCGGGTACTTATCGACCAGGTCACGGCGTGTTGAATACAGCGGCTCACGGTGTTTCGGTACTTGGTCGGGGAAAGTCCACACCACCGCCCGCGCTTTGGCGTTACCGTAAGGCGCACAGCCGTGCTCGATGGCCACGCGCTGGATACCGCCGGATAAATCGGTTTTCCAGTTTTTACCTTCCGCCGCTTGTTTCTCTTCGGCAGTAAGGTCGTTCCACCAACCGAGATCTTTCAGTAGCTGATCGTTGAACTCGGGATATCCGTCGTCGATATCACCGTTAACCGGGGCGGAGCCTTCGGCTAGTAGGTTGACGCCGTCGCGCTCGATACCAAAGCGGGCACGGAAGCCCATACCGCCTTCCATCACCGGCACGCTGGGATCGTAAAGGTTGGGCGAGCCTGGGTGATTGAACTCTGCCGTTCCCCAGCAAGGCCACGGCAGGCCATAGTAATCACCGTCAGCGGGTCCGCCTTCGGCGCGCAGGTTTTCAAAGCTGAAGGTATGCCAGTTTTTCTGGTGTTCTTTGAGGCGCTCGGGGCTTTGCCCGGTATAGCCGACGGTCCACATGCCGTTGTTGATTTCCCGCAGAATATCGTCGATCAGCGGCTCGTCGCCGTTCATCTGATAGTTCTTCACCAGCTCATTACCAAAGCCTAGCTTACGGGCAAAGAGATACATGATTTCGTGGTCGGGTTTAGACTCGAACAGGGGCTCAATGACTTTATCGCGCCACTGAAGTGAACGGTTGGTGGCCGTTACACTGCCGGTGGTTTCAAACTGGGTCGCTGCAGGCAGTAGATAGACGCCATCCGTACGATCATGCATAACCGCTGCCACGGTGGGGTACGGATCGACGATGACCATCATTTCAAGCTTTTTCATCGCCTGCTGCATTTCTACGCCACGGGTCTGGGAGTTCACCGCGTGTCCCCAATAGAACATGGCTTTGAGCGACGTCCGCTGTGAGATGTTTTCGTCTTCTTCCAGCACCCCGTCGACCCAACGCGACACGGTAATACCGGCGCTGTACATGGGCTTACCATCGGCATATTCGGTGTCGTCATAGCGGCCTTTGAGCCACTCGTAGTCGACATCCCATACCTGTGCCCAGTGTTGCCAAGCGCCTTCGGACAAACCGTAATAACCGGGTAGCGAATCGGAGCCCAAGCCTAGATCGGTTGCCCCCTGGACGTTGTCGTGACCACGTAGAATGTTTGCCCCGCCGCCCGCAACGCCAATGTTGCCGAGCGCGAGCTCAAGGATGCAGTAAGCGCGGGTGTTGTTGTTACCCGTGGTGTGCTGGGTACCGCCCATACACCACACCACACAGCCAGGACGATTTTCCGATAGCGTCTTGGCTACGTCGAACATGTCTTGTTCGCTAACGCCGGTGATTTCTTCCACCACGCTGGGTGGGAAGTTCGCCACTTCCTCGCGCACCTCGTCCATGCCGTACACGCGCTGGTTGATGTACTCGCTGTCTTCCCAACCATTTTCAAAGATGTGCCACAGAAGACCCCAGACGTAGGCGACGTCGGAACCCGGACGAATCCGTACAAACTTATTAGCCTTGGCTGCCGTGCGAGTAAAGCGCGGGTCGGCAACAATGATTTGGCAGTTGTTACGTTCTTTGGCAATCAGGAAGTGTTGCATTGCCACCGGGTGAGCCTCAGACGGGTTCGACCCAATGAACAATATTGCCTTGCTGTTGTGCGTATCGTTGAGCGAGTTGGTCATCGCCCCGTAGCCCCAGGTGTTGGCAACTCCGGCCACTGTCGTGGAGTGACAAATACGCGCCTGGTGGTCGGTATTGTTGGTACCCCACAAGGAAGCAAGCTTGCGCATCAGGTACGCCTGCTCGTTGTTAAACTTGGCCGAACCCAGCCAGTAGACGCTGTCCGGGCCGTGCTCTTCGCGCAATTCAAGCAGCTTGTCGCCAATCTCGTTGACGGCATCTTCCCAGCTCATGCGCTCCCATTCGCCGCCCACAAGCTTCATCGGGTATTTAAGACGCCGCGTGGAGTGGCCGTGTTGACGCAACGAAGCGCCTTTGGCGCAGTGTGCACCGCGGTTGATCGGGTGATCAAAAGCGGGCTCTTGTTTGGTCCAAATCCCTTCTTGCACTTCGGCGTACACGCCGCAGCCCACAGAACAGTGAGAGCAGATTGTACGTTTGGTTTCTACTGGGGAGTCGAGTACCGGCGTTTTATCCGCCGATTCGGCACGTCGCATCATGGGTGCGCCCATAAACCCTAGCGCGGCCACACCGCCCGTTGCTGCACCACTACGCTGTATGAACTGGCGGCGCGAAATACCCAGGCCGGGTGCTTTGGGAGTGTCTGTTTTGCGAGTTAAACGCATGGCAATTCTCCTGGCATTCCGCCGTCAGTCACGCAACGTCGCGTAAAAAGCACGGATGTGGTCGGTCTCACGATAGTTCGTTGTAGGCTTTTCACTGTCGGCAGGGGCGCTGTCGGCTTGCGCCAAGGTGGTATGGCCGACTGCGGCGGCCGCGCCCGCGGCAGCTGTCCCTAACCCGACGGTTTTCATAAACCGGCGGCGCTCAGGATTGTGTGACTTTTGCATGGTGTTCTCCTCTCTCTTGCCATGGCCTTTGGCCGTTTTATCTTATGCTATGGCTGCCGCGCACTCACCCGACGGTGAATCAACGCGTTAGCGCGTCACGTCAAGGTTCCACAATTCTTACCGGAGCATGGTTCGCTTCTATCGCTAAGCGATCCTCTTCGCTGTTCATGAAAGCACTACCCAACTGTCCTAGCGCTGCATAAAAAGCCGTATCGACTTGCCCTAAGTCGTTAAAACAATCGCTTGCCCAAGGGGCAAGGTGCTGCATAAAAAAGTGCGCTTGGTCGGAGCTAGTTGTTTCAATCAGCATCGACATTACTTCGCACAGTGCCGCAAGATGATCTTCGGGGTCGTTAGTGTGCTCGTTGCGTTCAAAACCCAACGCTTTAAGATCACCACGTAGCGCCACCAACGCCGCCTCCATCAGCTCACCGTTACGATACCAAGAGGCATACGGCACGATATCGCCCTGAATAACACCCACCAAGTGGCCGAAATGCGCCCTTTTTAAGCGCGCAGAGTCGGCTCCGTCAGCGGCTTGACTGAGCCCGAACCAGCACTCGGCCAAGCGGCTGCCATCTTGTTCAATGTCTAGCGACGCCAACCAGCCGAGCAATTCGTCAGTGGGTGCTTCGCGCAGTAGCGCGGCAATCAGCCGATAAATATCAACGCGTAATGCATCAGCTTCATTCAGTGTGGGGGCAGTTTGCGTCATGACTTATACCTTCAACTGAGCGTCGGGATCACGAATCATGGTTTTCCATACGTCTTTCACCCGACAATCCTCACACATCTCCAGGCGCAGCATGGCGTCGCCCGCAAAATAGGGATGATCAGCCAACTTGGCCTTAATATTGGCGACTGTACTCGCCGTGGCGAACGGCTTACCGCAGCCAATGCACTCAAAGGGGGCTTCTTCATGACAGACCTGGCGTGCTTCACGCTCGTCGGCAGCCAAGAAGCCCGGCATTAGCGTAATGGCATCTTCGGGACAAGCCTGCTCGCAAAGCCCGCACTGCACACAATCCGCCTCGCGGAAGTTCAGCGAAGGCGTGTTGCCGCCGGATGAAAGCGCAGGCGTTGGGCAGTTGCTAACACAGGCGTGGCACAGCGTGCAGGCATCGCTATCGACCTGTATGCCCCCGTACGCCGCGCCTTGTGGCATGGCGTGGCGCTGGCCGCTGGGCGCACCAAGCTTCCCCAATCGGGCCAGCACGATATTCAGACGGGCGCGCTTATCGGGCTCGGTCAGTGTCAACGGCTGATCGGTTAACGGCGTTAGCATAGGCAGCGCATCACGCGCTTGCTCATCCATGGCACCCAGCAGTTGAATGCGCGCTGGGTCATGTCCCAACGCAGATAGCAGTGCCTGCGCTTGGGCTAATTGGTCGACCAAAAAGGTGCTGAGCCGGGGGGGCATATCTGGATGCTGTTGGATACGCACTTCGGCTGCACCACTCGCCAGGGCGGTTAACCACTGGTCGTGTCCGGCAGCACCCAACTCTTCCAGAGGAATATCCATCACATGTCCGGCAGGCGCGACGCCAGCCGCCTGCTCGGCGGCCTGCGAGTCATGGGTGATAAACCGCAGTACGGGGGCTTGACCGCCAGCCTCACGGTAGGCAGCGAGCCAACTGGAGAGTGTGTCTTGTTGGCGGCGTGTATCAGGCAAGCGAAATTCGATCGCGCCGGTAGGGCACGCGCTGGTGCAACTACCTACGCCTTGGCACAAATAGGGGTCGATCTCGATTTGCGATTCGATGCGCCCTTGATGGCTGCTGATGGCATCGGCAGGGCACACATCCAGGCAGCGTGTGCAGCCGGTGTTGCCACTTGAGGAATGCGCACAGAGGTCACTGTTAACTTGGAAATAGCGTGGCTTATCGAATTCGCCGACCAGTTCAGCGACGGCTTCAATTCCGTCGCGACGTCGATCAGCGTCGAACCAGTCGAGAGTAACGTAACCTGGAGGTGGCAACTCACGCGCCAGCACCGGGCGGGCGCTTAAGTCCAACACCACATCAAAATGATCACGGTCAATAAAGGCTCGAGCCAAGTTAAGCGGCGCGTCGTTATCATCTATCTGAACGGCAAACGCGCCTAAATGGCCGTCGATACGTAATGCCTCTAACTGGCCGGGGGTCATCACGTGGCGGACAAGCGGCTGAGCATGCCCTTGGTGCGGCGCGTCTTGCGACGCAGCCTCTGGCGAATGCGCTGCGTTGTCCGCTGTGTTGGCAATAAGCAACGTAAGCGAAGCCAGCCCACTGCCCTGAAGGGCGCGGGCTGCTTGTTCGGCTGTGTCGCTCGAGCCAATCACTAGCGCGTGACCATGGCTATGATAGGTCACATTGGCGGGCGTTAAGTTCGCTGGCCACGAGATACGCTGGCGTACCGCTTCTCGGGCTTCGGCGTTACGCTGATCGTCTATCGACGCCAGCTGGATTCGTTGATTCATGCATTCTCACGGTCAGAGGATCATTTTTTTATTATGATTAATCGTATTTTTTTACCATTATGGCATAACGGCTGCACCAATATATAGCACTAGCCAGCTGATCAGTCCTCTTTGATCGTCTTGTTGCTTCCTTGTACAAGCCTATGGCGACTGGGTGGGCTTTGCCAAGGCTTTTAAGCCCCACACTTTCAACGCTGTTATTCCACATTTACTACAACGTATTGTTTCCAATCCACTAACGTCTTTTTTTATGCTTTGGTCTTAGAACTATCAGACTGGTCGTCTTGAACGGTCTTCTGTCCATTCTCAAGCTGTGTCGCAGTCACTTCATCGTCAGACTCTGGATGCTGGGTAGCGTTTTTTGCTGTCGAGAGGGCTGTTTGTTCACTTGCCGGGGGCTCGTCAGCATTTTGCTCCAGGGTCTCATCGGCTTTTTTGACCCACTGACGCAGCTTGCCCGCCAGCTCCGATGCCATTGGCTTTAGCTGCTGACGATAATCCAGGTCGTAGTCATCCAAGCCATCGCGGACGTTATAGTTACCGGTCGCCCAGAGTCGCTTCAACGCCCGACGTCGCAAGGTTGAACTCACGCCGGACACCATATAGCCACTAAAATCACTGCCCGCCTCCAGCGTTTCGGGGTCGGGGAGGGTCGCGTCTAAGCTACCAGGCGGTGGCGGTGCGCTGGCCCGCTCCTCTGAGTCATCAGCTGTTTCTGACTCATGCTTTTCCGGCGCTTCATCCAGAGGCTGTGAATCCGCTACTCCAGGATCCGCGGCGGTGTCATTATGCAGTTGCTTATCAGGCTCAGGCTCAGGAGCAGGATCTTCCGGCTCGATTCCCCGTTTAATACGCGACCAGCGTTCTAATCGACTCATTGCGGTTTCTCCTGGGTGGGCGTTTCTTTAGCTCGCCCGGCCCCTTTGTTTTTCTTCTTACGAATTTCCATGGGTGCTTCGCCGTGGCGGGCCAAATAGCTTTCGATCCATATCTGAATGGCCATCGGCATCGCCACCTCTAACACCTGCTGCTCTCCATCCATCCACCCAGCCGCTACGTCCTGGCTTGCAGTAATAGCGGCGGGCTCGGGGGCTTGCCCGGTAAACCCAGCGCGCACAAAGAGGCGGGGGGTAGAGGACGTGAGGTTAAATCGATATGCCGCACGCTCGGTCATATAGAGCTGAAGAAAAAGCACATGCGGGCCCTGCTCACCTAGTGTCAGGTCATCAATGCGCCACTGCGTTTCGCTAAAACGGTTTACCCGCTTGGTCTCGGCGACCAGTGTCATGCTTAGTGGGCGTAGATTATCGGTCATCACATTAGCCCTTATGCCTTGTCTTGGAAGACAGGTTCTAAAAAACAGGTTCTGAAAGAGGTTCGGGTAGACAAGTAAGCCTTTCGAGCGCCATCATCGTCAACTCAGACCTTTTTACTCAAGTATTTTTTAAGTACGTTTCTGAAGTACGACGAGGATTGTGAATGTCCGCCCTGGAGCTAAGCCGAGCCCGCTTACCGGCCACCACCGAGATTAACGTGGTAGACGAATTTGGTGATACCCGCCAGCAGGCCATTGCTGCCGAGCGGGCCTTGACCGTTTATCTCAACAAGCGTGAGATCGTCACGCTCATGACGCTGGGCGACGATCCAGAAGCGCTGGTGGTTGGCTACTTGCGCAACCAGGGTCTGCTGCGCGCCGCTGCCGACCTGTCTGTCGTTCAGGTCGATTGGGAGGTTGAAGCGGCTGTGGTCGTCACCGGCCACTTGCCCGACGATCTGGAGGCACGCCTCAGCACGCGAACAGTCACCACCGGCTGCGGACAAGGTACGGTATTCGGCAAACTCCTCGACCAGACCGCACTAACCGAGCTGCCCGACACGCGCCTGACCCAAGCGACGCTCTACCAGCTGTTGAAAAACCTCAACGCCTATAATGAGACCTACCGCAGCGCCGGGGCGGTGCATGGCTGTGCGCTATGTCAGCAGCACGACGTGCTGGATTTCGTTGAAGATGTCGGGCGGCACAACGCCGTGGATACATTGGCGGGCCGCCAGTGGCTTCAGCAGTCGGACAGCGCAAATGCCGATATTTTCTATACGACTGGGCGGTTAACGTCGGAAATGGTGCTCAAAGTCGCCCAGATGGGTATTAGTGTGTTGGTTTCGCGCTCTGGCGTGACCCAAAAAGGCGTCGAACTAGCCGAGCGCTTTGGCGTGATGCTGATCGCCCGTGCCAAGGGCAAACATTTGCAAGCCATCAACTCCCAGGGCCGCCTCACGCTGGATGCCATTCCACCGCGCCCTCCCCGCGCTCGTGCGGCAACACAGGAGGCGCGCTCATGATTCGCTCTCACGAACTCACCGGCATGATTCTCGCCGGCGGCGAGGGCCGCCGCATGGGCGGCCGCGATAAAGGCCTCGAGCCCTTCGCCGGGCTGCCTCTGGTGGCCCACGTCGCACAACGTTTCGATGGCCGCGTAGCCGAGCTGTTGATCAACGCTAACCGCAACGCTGATGCCTATAACTTATTTGCCGAGCGGGTCATCGAAGATGCTGAAAGTGGCTTCAAGGGGCCGCTGATGGGTATTTATAGCGGGCTGCGCGCTGCTAAAACGCCTTGGCTGCTGGTAGCCCCCTGCGACTCTCCTGCACTACCTAAGGATCTTGTATCACGCATGGTCGCGGGCATCGGTGAACACGATATTGGCGTTGCCTTTGACGGCGAACGCCTGCATCCGGTGGTGGCCTTGCTGCGTACTTCGCTGGCGGACGACCTAGCTGCCACCCTGGCCGAGGGGGAGCGCAAAATCGACCGTTGGTATGCGCGCCATGCGTGGTGCAAGGTGGATATGTCAGACTGTCCGGATGCCTTTGCCAACCTCAATACAGAGGAAGAAAAATTCCGTCTGGAAGCTGCTTTAACCCCCACGATAAAACCGGAAACGCCATGACGCTGTCCTGCTTTGAGCTCGGCGAGCAGATGCTCAGTGTGGATGAAGCGCGGACGGCGCTGGCCACGCTGGTCGAACGGCCCGTGGGTAGCGAGCAGGTGGCGCTGGCCGAGGCGCATGGCCGCCGCCTGGCAGACGCCATCACGGCCGCCATCAACGTGCCGCAGAATACCAACGCCGCGATGGATGGCGTGGCCTTGGCCTGGACGAACGACTCTCAAACCAGATGGGCATTGGCAGGCGATGCCTTTGCCGGGCAGGCATTCGAGGGCCGTGTCGCTGCCGGGCAGTGCGTTCGCATCACCACCGGCGCGCCGCTACCGCCGGGAACCGATACGGTCATCATGCGCGAGCAACTCACCGAGCATGACGCAAGCGTGGTGATCGACTCACCCGGGCGCGTCAAAAGCGGCCAAAATGTGCGCCAAGCGGGAGAAGACATTGCCGCTGGAAGCGTCGCCCTGGCTGAAGGCACACGGTTAGACGCTGCCGCCCTGGGGCTGATAGCCTCGCTGGGATGGTCACAAGTACCCGTCTATAACCGCCCCAAAGTGGCCATTTTTTCGACCGGTAATGAGGTCACCGCCCCCGGCGACAGCTTACCCAACGCCGGCATTTATGACGCAAATCGCTTTACATTGACAGGGCTGCTCATCGAATACGGGGTGGAGGTTGTCGACCTAGGTATTTTGCCGGATGATCTTAACGCGCTGACGGACACATTGTCGCACGCGGCGGCGCACAGCGATCTGGTGATTTCCAGCGGCGGGGTCTCCGTGGGTCATGCCGACTTTACCCGCGACGCCCTGGAGCGTTTGGGACGACTCGCCTTTTGGCGCGTGGCCTTGCGCCCTGGCCGCCCGATGGCCTGCGGCTGGTTGGGTACGACGCGTACACCTTTCGTTGGCCTACCCGGCAACCCCGTCGCGGTCATGGTAACCTTCTTACAGTTTGTAGTGCCGTTATTGCAACGGCTTCACGGGCGGCCGGTAACGCCGCCCCGCCGCCTCAACGCGATAGCCGATGAGGCATTGAAAAGCCGCTTTCAACGGACAGACTTTATTCGCGGCGTCTACCATAGTGATGAAAAGGGACAGCTACACGTGCGTAGCACCGGCTCCCAGGGGTCGGGCATATTAACCTCGATGGTGGCGGCCAATTGTCTAATTGAGCTCGCCGACGACCAAGACGGCGTAGAATCAGGCGAGGTAGTCAGCATACAACCACTAACGGGATGGCTATGACCGAGCAATTAATTGATAACTTTGGCCGCCGCATCAGCTATGTGCGTATCTCGGTAACCGACCGCTGCGACTTCCGCTGTGTATATTGCATGAGCGAGGAAATGACCTTCCTGCCTCGTGCTCAGGTTCTCACGTTGGAAGAGTTGGCCATGGTCGCTCGCGCCTTCACCGAGCTCGGCGTTGAAAAAATCCGCCTGACCGGCGGCGAGCCCTTAGTGCGTCGAGATATTAACCAGCTCGTTGATGAAATCGGCTCAATGCCTGGGCTAACTGACTTCACCATGACGACCAATGGGGCCAGCCTGCGCAAACACGCCAAGCAACTCTACGCGGGCGGGATGCGGCGTCTCAATATCAGCCTGGATTCGCTTGATCCGGAACGCTTCAAACAGCTCACCCGCACCGGTGACCTGGATAAAGTCATCGACGGTATTCACGCCGCTAAGGAAGCGGGCTTTGAGCGCATCAAGCTCAATGCGGTTATTTTGAAGGGCCGTAACGACGATGAAGTGCTGGATTTGGTCGACTTTGCCCGTCGTGAAGGAATCGACATTAGCTTCATCGAAGAAATGCCCTTAGGCGATGTGTCGGATCACTCCCGCGCGGAAACCTTCTATTCCAGCGACGATGTTCAGGCGCTGATTGAAACCCGCTATCCGCTGATCGCCACCCCGGAAACGACGCCTGGCCCTTCGCGCTACTTCCGGATGGCCGACAGCAACAGCCGTATCGGCTTTATATCACCGCATAGCCATAACTTCTGCGATACCTGTAATCGCGTGCGCGTGACCGTCGAAGGACGCTTGCTGCTCTGCCTCGGCAACGAGCATTCGGTAGACCTGCGTGCCGTGCTGCGCCGTCATCCCGGCAATATGCAAGCGCTGAAAGACGCGATTATCAATGCCTTGCCGCTTAAACCCGAGCGCCACCACTTCACCACCGACGGCGATGTCCAGGTCGTGCGCTTTATGAACATGACCGGCGGCTAAGCGTGGCAGCTCTTTCCAACGTACCGGTACATATCATTACAGGCTTCTTGGGAAGCGGCAAAACCACGCTTATCCACAGCCTGATTGAACAAAAGCCTGTGGATGAAAAATGGGCGATCCTGGTCAATGAATTTGGCCAGATCGGTATCGACCAAGCGATGTTTGAAACCCGCGATGACGTGGTCATAAAAGGCTTGCCGGGCGGCTGCTTGTGCTGCCAGCTTGCTTTTGTGCTGCAGGCCGCCCTGGTGAATCTTCTGGCGCGTACTCAACCTGACCGCGTGATTATTGAACCTTCCGGCCTTGGCCATCCAGCCGGCTTGGTGGATCTTCTTCGCGGCGAGGCGTTTCAAGGGGCCGTCGAGGTGCGCGATATTATTGCCACGCTAGATCCGCGCCGCCTGGATGACCCTCGCGTTCTGTCCCACGAGACCTTCCGCGACCAATTGGACATCGCCGACGCTGTCGCCTTGACCATGCGCGACCAGAGCACCGCTGAGCAACTCAGCGCAGCGCGTGCCTTCGTCGCGGAGCGCTGGCCACCGCGCAAATGGGTTCACGAGGCCAACAATGGCGAGCTGCCGCTTGCACGTGTACTCGACGGCGGAAACGCCCAAGGCAGTGTGACTACCCCGGCGACGCATCAACCGCTTTCCGCTTCACCCAGTTTAGAGGGCAGCTTCTTCGACGCGCCGCCTTCACCGGGCACCCCGCAGTGCGAAACGGGCACCTCGCTGGGGTACACCAGCATCGGTCTGCGCTGGCACCCAAGTGATTGTTTCGACCTAGATCGCTTAGCGGCTTACCTCGGTGAATTGCCCGCGGACGTCCGCGTTAAGGGCGTGTTTCATACCGATAGCGGCTGGCGGCAGCTCAACCGAGCGAGCGGCAGCCTAAGCGTCGCGTCCGCCTCCTGGCGACAAGACTCTCGCGTAGAGGTCATTGCCCCCGCGTCATCAGCACCGCGCTTGCCTGACGCTGCCGACCTAAAGGCCGCATTGGCGCGTACATTGACGGCTTAAGACGCATGCTCGGTCGTTAGCTGCGTCTCCAGCGCGGCTAACGGCATTGGCTGACCATATCGATGACCTTGATACGTTCGGCAACCGTGGGATAACAGCCAAGTCTGCTGCGCATCGCTCGCCACCCCCTCGGCGATCACCTCAAGCGATAGGCTTTTCGCCAGCGCAATGGTACTTTCCACAATCGCCGCATTCGCCTTACTTTCAATCACCTGCTGCACAAAGGACTTGTCGATTTTTAATTGATCGAGGGGCAAGTGGGCTAAATACGCCAGCGATGAATAGCCGGTGCCATAATCGTCCAGCGCAAAACGCACCCCATGCTGTTTAAGGCGCAGCATTTTTTCACGGGCATCATCGCGCGCTTCGACAAATAACGACTCGGTCACTTCCAGCTTGAGCTTGTGGCACGGCGCGCCCGTTCGCTGCAATATGGCCTCCACTTTGCCGACAAAGTCCACCTGCCGGAACTGAAGCGCGCTGACGTTAACCGCCACGCTTAGCTTGGCAAACGCAGGTTGACGGGCCCATTGAGCCAGTTGCCGGCAGGCAGTCTCCAATACCCAATCGCCGACCGGGTTAATCAATTCGGTCGATTCAAGCAAATGAATAAAAACGTCCGGCGTCACCAATCCGCGCTCGGGGTGCTCCCAGCGCAGAAGCGCCTCGACGCCGATGCAACGGCCGTCCTGGTCGACCTGAGGTTGATAGTGAAGTCGCCACTCCTCATTGGCCAGCGCCTGACGCAGCTCGTTTTCCAAGCGCACCCTCGCCAATAGCTCAGCTTGCATGGTGGGATCGAAAAAGCTCAATGCACTTCGACCGCTGCTTTTGGCCTGGAAAAGCGCCATGTCTGCCTGCTGTAAATAGTCGTCTACCGAGCTTGCATAATCGCTCACCACGGTAAGCCCAATACTGGCGGTCACGCTAAGGAGGTTGTCTTCAATGGTAATCGGCTGTTGAATCACATCTTGTAGTTTTTGCGCGATGTTCTCGGCAAGCTCGGCGGTATGCTCACGACTTTTGCCCATCCCACCAATCAGCACGGCAAATTCATCGCTCCCCAAACGCGCCAGGGTATCGGTTTCGCGTAGCATTTGCCCCATCAAACGGCCCAAATGCTGCAGCAATTGGTCGCCGACATAGTGGCCCAAGGTATCGTTAATTTGTTTAAAATTATCAATATCGATAAACAGCAAAGCGCCAAAGCGGCCATGACGAGTGACCTCTTTGAGTGTCGCCTCCATGCGATCCAAAAATAGTCGTCGATTGGCAAGCCCGGTCAGTGGATCGTAAAACGCCAACTGGTGAATTTCCTGTTCTGCTGCTTTACGCTCACTAATATCGCTCATCGTCGCCACGTAGTGGGTCAATGTACCTTGAGGATCGTAGACGGCACTGATGGTCAACCATTCAGGAAACACATCGCCGTTTTTGCGCCGGTTCCAAATTTCGCCTTCCCAACTGCCGGTTGATTGCACCCGCCGCCATATTTTGCGGTAAAACGCTGCCTCGTGGCGGCCGGAGTTGAGCATGCGTGTACTTTTCCCGACAACGTCGGCTTCGCTGTAACCGGTAATCCGCGTGAAGGTCTCGTTGACCTTCAAAATGCGCCCCTGCGCATCGGCAATCAGCATGCCTAAGTGGGTTTGAAATGCCGTGGCAGAAATACGTAGTTCGGCTTCACCTTGATGCAAACGGTGCTCAAAACGCAGCCGATTCAGGTAGTGACGCACACCCCAAGCACCCAGTAAGGCAATTAACAACATGAACCCTGCGAGGACTCCAGCTCGCTGCCGCCAACCGGCCAACTGAAGCTGAAGATCCTCGCCGACCACCACTAGCAGCGGCAACTCTTCAATCCACTGCATGTGAAACATCCGCTTGCGTTTATCCAGCGGTGAGATTAGTTGCAGCGACCACTTCTCGGCTCCCTGCTCAATCATCGCCAGGGTTTCCGGGCTGTCGACCTGCCATCCCGTCGTTATGGGGTCGTCTAACGCGGGTAACCGAGCGATCAACTTTAACTCGCCGTCTACCAGGGCAATGCTTTCACCATCGGACAAGCCTAAGCGCTGTAAAGCGCGTTCAAACACCGCAGGGGAAATACTGGCCACTACGATGCCGTTGAAATCACCGTTGTCACGGGTTAAGCGTCGTGCTTGATAGAGGTAGTAATCATCGTCATTGGAGGTAGAGTAAAGTGGCGTGACCAGTTCAGTACGATCCTCCTGGTCGCGAAACACTTGAAAAAAGGAGCTGCCGCTCAAGTCGCGCCCCACCTGTCCCGTGTTAAGCGCGCTGGCTTGAATAATCCCTTCGGCATCAATAACCCCAATATCATTGATCCAATCGACGTAGCGACTTCGATTGCGTAACGCATCTTGGAGCACCCGGGGTTCCCCTTGCGCCGGCATCCCCTGGAGCTCGACCAGCTCGGCAATGCCCAATAATGCCTGGCCACTTTGCGCGAAAACGCCCTGCGTCCACTCGGTGACGACATCGGCTCTGGCGGCGTTGCGTGTTTCAAGGCTATGAATTTCTTGGCGATATTGCTCGTAAAGTAGCCACGCAAAAATACTCAGCCACAGCAGCATTGCCACCCCGTAAAGCGTCAGGGCGCCATGGCGCTGTTGGCGATACTTTTTCGCCAAATCGGCCGATAGCGGAATAACAGGTTGTGGCATTGCGCGGGCGCCTTGTCATAAGGTGGCATTAAACAACCGACATTGTTTTAACATAAGCCAAAACATCCATGATATTGAAGGGCTATTTTTGAAAAGTATATCCGGCCTTTTCAACTTACCTATCATTAAATCAACTGATCACTCGCTATGAGAGCTTGCCATGCCCGCACTTGGTCAAATGAGCGATTATGAAATTCGCTTAATTCGTATTTTTCAAACGGTGGTGGAGTGCGGTGGCTTCACGGCGGCGGAAACGACCCTGGGTATCAGCCGCTCGGCCATTAGCCAGCACATGAACGATTTGGAAGGCCGGTTAGGCTTTTCACTCTGCCAGCGCGGACGTGGTGGGTTCAGTTTAACCGAGGAGGGTAAAGAGATTTATCAGGCGGGGCTTACACTGCTAACGGCGCTTGAAACCTTCAAAAGCGATGTCAACGCGCTACATCGGACGATTAAGGGCGAGCTCAATATCGGCATTACCGATAATTTGGTGACACTGCCCGCCATGCACGTTACCCATGCCCTGGCCAGGTTGAGCGCTCCCGAACACGACGTCACCCTGCATATTTATATGGAGCCTTCCGACGCAGTGATCCGAGGCGTAATGGACGGTCATCTGCACGTCGGTGTGGTGCCCGCCGTGAACCTACCCACCAGCCTGGATACCCAGCACCTTTATGACGAGCCCTCTTACCTGTATTGCGCGGCTGACCATCCGCTGTTTGATCGCGACGATGACCGCCTAACGATGTCAGAATTGGCCCACCACCCGGCGATTTCACCGCGCTACCCACTACCTGCTGAAGCGCGACAAGCCCACGATGCTCTCTGCCTGCGTGCTTCGGCCTCCGACCGCGAGGGAGCGGCGTTTCTTATTCTTACCGGGCGTTTTATCGGCTTTCTCCCCGAGCATGTAGCCGAACAATGGGTGGCCGCGGGCAAGATGCGCGCTTTGCACACGGCTACCCAATACTACCGTATCCCCTTTGTGCTGATCTCTCGCCGAGACCGCCGCCCTAACAGGGTGGTTGACGCCTTTATAAACTTCATTGACGCCCCTAGCGCTCGTTAAACGCTAACACCCGGCTCGTGGCCGGGTGTTAGGCTGACACTAATCAAGCAAAAACGCTTATTTAGTGCGGTTGCTCAGTAGGTTCGCGCTCCGTCATCGGCGCTGGGCCAACGGTGGGAGCCGTAGAAAGTAACTGGCTCGCAATATAGTAAATGATCGCTCCCAGCGCCGAACCGGTGAACCAACCAAAGTCGTAGAACCAGTACATCGTACCGGTGGTTAGCGATATGATGGTCAGCGCCACCGGTATACCAAAGGCGATGAAACCGGCAATGTTAACGGCGGGATAGGCATGGTTATCCATGTAGAGGCTGGGCACGTCTAGTCGCTGCTTTTTAATCAGGAAGTAATCCACCGCCATGATACCAGCGATAGGGCCCAGCAGGCTTGAGTAGCCCAACAGCCAGTTGGAGTACATCTGTTCAAGCGAAACGCCTGGAGGGATAATGCCCGCCTTTTGCAGTAGGTCATAAGCCATCAGCAGCACCCCTACTGCCCCCGTCAAAAGCACCCCACGCGTCTGGTTAATCCATTTCGGTGCGATATTTTGAAAATCGTTAGTGGGGGAAACAATATTCGCAGCGGTATTGGTCGACAACGTCGCAATAATAATCATGATCATGGCCAGCACGACCCAGAAGGGACTATTGATCATGCCTATCAGATTGACAGGATCAGCAATCGTTTGCCCTACCAACGACTCGGAAGCCGCCGTCATTACCACGCCCAACGCCGCAAAGAAAAACATCGTCAGTGGCAAGCCCATCACCTGGCCGACAATTTGATCCTTCTGGCTTTTAGCAAAACGGCTAAAGTCTGGAATATTCAGCGACAGCGTCGCCCAAAAGCCCACCATGGCAGTTAAGCCCGCAAAAAAATAACCATAAACCGAGGCGCCTTCAGGGCGTGAAGGGGGCTGCGCGAGTAGCTCGGTCATCGACATGTGCGGCCACGCCCACACCATCAGACCGACACCAACGGCCAGCAGCAACGGGGCCGCCAAGGTCTCCAGCCATTTAATCGACTCCGCCCCGCGAATCACCACGTATAAGTTCATCGCGCCGAAGGTAAAGAAACCGATGACCTCACCCACGCCTCCCAGCGACTCCCAGCCAGGCACCAGCTCAGCAAGCAGCAGATGAATGGCCAAACCACCGAACATGGTTTGCACGCCAAACCACCCACAGCCAACTAGCGCCCTTATTAAGCACGGTACGTTAGAGCCAAAAATACCAAATGAGGAACGAAGCACAACAGGAAATGGAATGCCAAACTTGGTGCCGGGGAAGGCATTCAAGGTCAGCGGGATCAACACGATCAGGTTAGCCAATAAAATGGCAAACAGTGCCTCCCCAACGCTTAGGCCAAAGTAGGCCGTTAGCACCCCACCCAAGGTGTAGGTGGGAACGCAAATCGACATCCCTACCCATAGCGCGGCAACGTTCCACTTTGACCACGTTCGCTCACTTGCTTGAGTAGGCGCAATATCCTCATTAAAACGCGAGCTAGTGCGTACGTCGTCGCCCACGTCCAACTCAATCAGCCCTGCTCGGTCTACCATCTGAGAGGTTGTTTTCGTCATTGGTCTCTCCTCAGTCATCCGTTTCCCAGAAAACCCTCGCGGTCTGAGGTGTTCTAAGCAATAAGCATGCCGACTATCCCATCATAAGCACTTAACTTATTGATCAAAAACTGTCTTCAAGGACAAGAATTTTATTGTTGTCGTCATCTTGCTGAGTTTTTTCCAACCTTAGGCCATTTAACCTATTACTGACCAGAAAAGGCTAGAACAAAAAAAATATTTGCACCAACTTTAAACATAAAAAAATCTAAACAAACTCAAAAGCATACGATAACTTATTGATTAATATTAAATATAAAAAGATACCAAAATAGTGCAAGGATTCACCACAACAGTGAAAAAGTCATTCAAAAACAAAAAAATCAAATTAACTCAAAGACTTAAATATTACGTTAAAAAAACCGTGAGCTAACTTGATAAAACCCACATCCTGGCGATACTTTCTTAAAAGCTGTCTTAATGGTCAGCTTTGATATACCACCCTGGCAAGCAATATATTAACTAAAACTGATAGTAAGTCTTAGCGCTAAGAGGGAGTCCCCGATGCAAAAGATGAAAATTGGCCTGATCCAAATGGGCCTGAAAACCAACACCGACCTGGAACCTGCAGCCATCCGCGACGCGATGAACGAAGCCCACTTACCACTGATTCAGCAAGCGGCCGACCAAGGCGTACAGGTGCTGTGTTTTCAGGAAGTGTTTAACCAGCCGTATTTTTGCCCCAGCCAAGACGCCAAGTGGTATGCCGCCGCCGAGCAGGTGCCGGAAGGCCCCACCTGCCAGATGATGCAAAAACTCGCTGCTGAACATCGCATGGTGATCATCGTACCGGTGTACGAAGAAACCGAGACCGGGGTTTATTACAACACCGCCGCCGTATTCGATGCCGACGGCAGTTATCTAGGCAAATATCACAAGACCCATATCCCTCAAATAGCCGGATTTTGGGAGAAATTCTTCTTCAAACCCGGCAAGTCCAACTGGCCGGTATTTGATACCGCCTACGGCAAAATCGGCGTGTATATCTGCTACGACCGTCACTTCCCTGAAGGCTGGCGGGCACTCGCACTCAACGGCGCCGAGGTGATCTTCAACCCCTCTGCCACCGTGGCCGGTCTTTCTCAATATCTGTGGGAGCTAGAACAGCCTGCCTCCGCGGCGGCCAACGGCTGCTTTATCGCCGCCATCAACCGCGTCGGCACCGAAGCACCTTGGAATATCGGCGAATTCTACGGTTCAAGCTACATCGTTAACCCGCGCGGCAAAATTGAAGCCCAGGCCAGCGACACCGAGGACGAACTGCTGGTGCATGAGATCGATTTAGACATGGTGCGCGAGGTGCGCAACAACTGGCAGTTCTTCCGTGATCGTCGCCCGGAAACCTATACCCGACTGACCGACGGCGAATGAATCTGCTGGCAAACAAACATAACAGGAGCGAACCATGAGCTTATTGATCAAAGGCGGCACCGTGGTTACCCACGCTGATACCTACCGTGCCGATGTGCTGTGTGTGGACGGAAAAATCCACGCCATCGGCACCGATCTGGACGTCCCCTCGGGCTGCGAAACCATCGATGCCAGCGACCAGTTGGTGATGCCCGGCGGTATTGACCCACATACCCACATGCAGCTGCCCTTCATGGGCACCGTGGCTAGCGAAGATTTCTATACCGGCACCGCCGCGGCCCTGGCCGGGGGCACCACCTCGATCATCGACTTCGTGATCCCACAGCCAGGTCAGTCGCTCCTTGAGGCCTTCGAAACCTGGCAGGGCTGGGCAGAAAAAGCCGCCACCGACTTTGCCTTCCACGTGGCAATCACCTGGTGGGACGATAGCGTACGGGAGGAAATGGGCACGCTTGTGCATGAACACGGCGTGAACAGCTTCAAGCATTTCATGGCCTACAAGGGCGCCATCATGGCCACCGACGATATTCTGGTGGAAAGCTTCTCGCGCTGTCTGGAGCTGGGTGCAGTGCCCACGGTTCATGCCGAAAACGGCGAGCTGGTCTATCACATGCAGCAAAAACTGCTCGCCCAGGGTCTCACCGGGCCGGAAGCCCACCCACTTTCGCGCCCGCCCCAGGTGGAAGGCGAAGCGGCCAGCCGGGCGATCCGCATCGCCAGCACCCTGGGCGCGCCGATCTATCTGGTTCACGTGTCCACCAAGGATGCGGTGGATGAGATCGCCTACGCCCGCCAGCAGGGCCATCCGGTGTATGGCGAATGTCTGGCCGGCCACCTGTTGATCGACGATAGCGTCTACCAGGATACCGACTGGGGCCGCGCCGCCGCCCACGTGATGAGCCCGCCGTTCCGGCCCAAGGGCCACCAGGAAGCGCTCTGGCACGGCCTGCAGTCGGGCAACCTGCAAACCACCGCCACCGACCACTGCTGCTTCTGCGCCGACCAGAAAGCCGCGGGCAAGGATGACTTCACCAAGATCCCCAACGGCACCGCCGGGGTCGAGGATCGCCTGGCCGTACTGTGGGATGAAGGCGTCAACACCGGCAAGCTCTCGCCCCAGGAGTTTGTCGCGCTGACGTCGACCAACACCGCCAAGATTTTCAACCTCTACCCCCGCAAGGGCGCCATTCAGGTGGGTGCCGACGCCGATATCGTGGTGTGGGATCCCAACGGCACGCGGACGATTTCTGCCAAAACCCACCACCAGAACGTCGACTTCAATATCTTCGAAGGCAAGACGGTGCGCGGTATCGCCCGCCACACCGTCAGCCACGGCAAATGGGTATGGCGCGACGGCGACCTACGCGCCGAGCGCGGCGCAGGCCGCTATTTGGAGCGCCCCGCCTACCCCGGTGTCTTCGAGCTGCTGGCCAAACGCGCCGAGCTGAATGCGCCGATGGCTGTAAAAAGATAACAGCTGTGCCCATAACAACAGCGGAGGCTCTACTGTGACTAGCCCACTGAACCACCTACCCAGCGCAAAAGAGGTCGGCACCTACGACCCGGATACGCTGGCAAGCAATTTTAGCGATTTACACCCACCGCTGACCCATCGCCAGGCGATGATCGAAAGCCAGCGCTGTCTCTACTGCTTCGATGCGCCCTGCGTGGAGGCCTGCCCGTCGGAGATCGACATCCCGAGCTTCATTCGCCAGATCAGCGAAAACAACATCAACGGCGCGGCGGAAACCATTCTGGAAGCCAACATCCTGGGCGGCAGCTGCGCCCGGGTGTGCCCGACGGAAATTCTTTGCGAGCGCAGTTGCGTGCGCAACCACGACGCCGAATGCCAGCCGGTACTGATCGGTTTGCTACAGCGTCACGCCACCGACCATATGCAGTTCGACGGCCACCCCTTCAAACGCGCCGCCTCCACCGGCCGACATGTGGCCGTGGTCGGCGCCGGGCCGGCGGGGCTCTCCTGCGCGCATCGACTGGCGATGCTCGGCCATCAGGTAACGGTTTTTGAAGCCGAGCAAAAGCCCGGCGGACTGAACGAATACGGCATCGCTCGCTACAAGATGACCGATGATTTCGCCCGTAAGGAAGTCGAGTTTTTATTGGAGATCGGCGGCATCGATATCCAGTACGGTCAGCGCCTGGGCGACAATCTGGAACTGGCCGCCCTGCATCAGCAGTACGACAGCGTATTTCTCGGCCTGGGCCTGGGCACCAGTCGCGCCTTAGGACTAACCGGCGATGAAGCGCCCGGCCTAATGCCCGCCGTGGACTACATCAAGACCCTGCGCCAAACCGACGATCTGGGCAGCCTGGCGGTCGCCAAGCGCTGCATCGTGATTGGCGCAGGCAATACCGCCATCGACATGGCCACCCAGATGGCCCGCCTGGGCGCCAGCGAGGTAACGCTGGTCTACCGTCGCGGCGTCGAGGCGATGTCCGCCACCGACCACGAGCAGGAGATCGCCAAAGCCAACGGCGTGCGCATGATCACCTGGGCACAGCCCGACGATATTCTGCTGGACAGCCAAGGCCGGGTAGCCGGCATGCGCTTTGCCAAGACCCGGGAACAA
The DNA here is from genome assembly GCF_900103865.1 of Vreelandella arcis. GTDB lineage: Bacteria > Pseudomonadota > Gammaproteobacteria > Pseudomonadales > Halomonadaceae > Vreelandella > Vreelandella arcis. The sequence continues at coordinate 3,296 of NZ_FNII01000020.1, read as the reverse complement.
GCGGGGCAATTGACGGCTACCGGCGAAACCTTCGAGATTGCCGCCGATGCCATCTTCAAAGCCATTGGCCAGGGCTTTGATAGCTCAAGCTTAAAAGACCCCACCGCCAGTGAACTGGCACGCGAGGGCGAGCGTATCCACGTGGATGACATGTTCCGCACCTCGCTGCCCAATGTTTACGCCGGGGGCGATTGTGTAAAACCCGGCCAGGACCTCACCGTTCAGGCCGTGCAGCACGGCAAGCTTGCCGCCCACGCCATTCATCAGGCGCTCGTCGCCAAGCAGGAGGCCGCATGAACACCCTCAACTTTACCCCACCGGGCAAGCACGACAGCGGCGATAGCGTGGTCAACGGCGTTGATCTGTCGGTTAATTTTGCCGGTATCAAAGCCCCCAACCCGTTCTGGCTAGCCTCTGCCCCGCCTACCGATAAAGCCTATAACGTGGTGCGCGCCTATGAAGCGGGCTGGGGCGGCGTGGTATGGAAAACTCTCGGCGAAGAGCCGCCCGCGGTGAACGTTTCGTCGCGCTATTCGGCCCACTACGGTAAGAACCGCGAGGTAATCGGCTTTAACAACATCGAGCTGATTACCGACCGTTCGCTTGAGATCAATCTTAAAGAAATCACCCAGGTGAAGAAGGATTGGCCCGACCGGGCGCTAATCGTCTCCATTATGGTGCCTTGCAAAGAAGAGGCCTGGGCGTACATTCTGCCGCTAGTAGAAGCCACCGGTGCGGACGGCATCGAGCTTAACCTGGGTTGCCCCCACGGCATGCCCGAACGCGGCATGGGCGCGGCGGTGGGCCAAAACCCCGACCTGATCGAGAAAGTCACCTACTGGTGCAAGAAGCACTACTCCAAGCCAGTGATTGTGAAGCTAACACCCAACATCACTGATATACGTGTAGGCGCCCAGGCGGCGCTGCGCGGCGGGGCCGATGCGGTATCGCTGATCAACACCATCAACTCGATCACCAGCATCGATCTGGATAACATGGTCGCCAAGCCCACCGTCGGCCATCAAAGCACCCACGGTGGCTACTGCGGCAGCGCCGTCAAACCCATCGCGATGAACATGGTGGCGGAAATCGCCCGCGACCCGGCCACGCCAACGCTGCCCATTTCCGGCATTGGCGGTATTTCCACCTGGCGGGATGCAGCGGAATTTATCGCACTAGGTTCAGGCAGCGTGCAGGTGTGTACTGCTGCGATGCTCAACGGCTTCAGGATAGTGGAGGAGATGAAAGACGGGCTTTCCCGCTGGATGGCGGAAAAAGGCTACGACTCGATCGAGGCGTTCTCGCGCAAGGCGATCCCCCAGACCACCGACTGGAAGCACCTGGATATCAACTTCAAAACCATCGCCAAGATCGACCAGGATCTATGCATCGAGTGCGGCCGCTGCTATATCGCCTGCGAGGATACCTCACACCAGTCGATAGCCAAGCTTACCGAGCAGGACGGCTCGCGCCGCTATGAAGTGATTGAAGAGGAGTGCGTGGGCTGCAACCTGTGCCAGATCACCTGCCCGGTGGAAAACTGCATCACCATGGTGCCCCAGGAAACCGGCAAGCCCTTCCTGGCTTGGGATAACGACCCGCGCAACCCCTTCCGCGTGGCCTCTTAATTAACGCAAAAGATAACGCCACCGCCCTTACGTAGTGAAGGCGGTGGCGTTTGCGTAAACCAAAGAGTACTGCTTAATTTAAGCGCGACAAACGCTTAAGGCCGAAGCAGAAACCCTGTGGGCTACAGGCTTAAAACTCTTCCCACTCTTGATCAGCGTTCGCCTTGGCTTTGTTAGACAGCGCAGGCCGAAGCAAGGCCGCCTGCGGCTTAGACGATGTCAATGGTGCACGATGGGTAGTCGCCTGCCCTTCAACCAAACGGAAGGAAGACACAACGCTTTCAAGTTTGGCTGCCTGCTCTTCCAACGAACTCGCCGCTGACGATGCCTGCTGAACCAACGCCGCGTTCTGCTGGGTGACCTCATCCATCTGAGTAATCGCCTGATTGACCTGCTCAATCCCCGCGCTCTGCTCCTGAGAAGCTGACGAAATTTCATCCATAATATCGGTCACACGGCGCACAGAGGAAACCACATCCCGCATGGTGGTGCCGGCGCTTTCGACTAAGACCGAGCCTTCTTTTACCTGAGTAGACGAGGCATCAATTAAGGCCTTAATCTCTTTGGCAGCATCGGCACTGCGGCTAGCCAGGTTACGCACTTCGCTGGCCACTACCGCAAAACCGCGACCTTGCTCGCCCGCGCGTGCCGCTTCCACCGAGGCATTGAGGGCCAAAATATTGGTTTGAAAGGCAATGGAATCGATAACGCTAATAATATCCGACACTTTTTGCGAACTACTAGAAATGCCGTGCATAGTGGTAATGACTTGTTCGACCACTTCGCCACCCTTACCCGCCGTGCTTGAGGCGTCGTTGGCCAGTTGGCTCGCCTGACGGGCATTATCGGCGTTCTGTTTCACAGTAGTGGTTAACTGTTCCATGCTGGCGGCGGTTTCCTGGAGCGAGGCGGCCTGCTGTTCAGTACGCGACGATAGATCCGCATTGCCACTGGCAATTTCACGCGCACCGATATGGATCGAGCCACTGCTGTCACGTACTTCCGAAACCGTACTCGCCAAATTGCTCTGCATATACTGCATGGCGCTAAACAGCTTACCGATCTCGTTACGGCCACGGTCGCTTACTTGGCCTGAAAGATCATTTTTGGCAATACGCTCGAAGTGCGCCACCGCTTCATTTAGTGGTTTTACAATAGACCCCACCATGGCAATGCGCACAAATAGAACCATTAACGCCGCAATTAAAAGTACGGCGATATCAATATAGGTGATGAGCTGCATATCGTTTTCATAATCAGCAATCATTAATTTGTTTTGCTCAGCCCTATAATCATTGTAGGCGCTAACAGCTTCCATGAATTTTTTATTTAAATCCTGAATTCAAACATTAAGCGCAGCACCTGCGGTTTTTAGCGCCCCTGAATACTCTCCCAGGAACACTTGTGCCGGTGTCCGATACCCCAAGCGTTTTCTGGGGCGATTGTTCAGCTTGGCAACGACTCTCCTCAGTGCTGAGTCGCTCACCTTTCGGAAGTCCGTTCCTTTCGGGAAATACTGGCGAATCAGGCCGTTGGTATTTTCATTGGTACCACGCTGGCATGAGCGGTACGGGTCACAAAAATAGGTCTTGGCCGAGACGGCCTTGGCAACCTGTCGGTGCTCAGCGAATTCCGAACCGTTATCCAAGGTGATGGTCTGCACTGCGC
>NZ_FNII01000008.1 GCF_900103865.1 Vreelandella arcis | reverse complement strand
AGAACCACGCCGAGGCGCAGTGCAGACCATCACCTTGGATAACGGTTCGGAATTCGCTGAGCACCGACAGGTTGCCAAGGCCGTCTCGGCCAAGACCTATTTTTGTGACCCGTACCGCTCATGCCAGCGTGGTACCAATGAAAATACCAACGGCCTGATTCGCCAGTATTTCCCGAAAGGAACGGACTTCCGAAAGGTGAGCGACTCAGCACTGAGGAGAGTCGTTGCCAAGCTGAACAATCGCCCCAGAAAACGCTTGGGGTATCGGACACCGGCACAAGTGTTCCTGGGAGAGTATTCAGGGGCGCTAAAAACCGCAGGTGCTGCGCTTAATGTTTGAATTCAGGATGAAAGGGTGCGCTTGGTTAGAATGCCCAAAAAGAGTGAATTTTTTTCACGTAACCCACGTTACGAAACATGCATGTGTGACTTGCAGAGGAACTGAAGTTGTCTATCTTGTGCACTGCAAGATAATTGATCTGAAATTTAATCATACAAGGAGTGGATTAGATGGCAGTGAGCAACACACCTCTCAATGTTGTTAACGCGCATAAGCAGTACAGTGAAATGACGGATATACCGTCTGCCCAACCCGCGGTAGCAAAGGATGCTTATCCATCTCGGTTGGCAAATGCCCCCGCTTCACTCTGGCAGCCGCGCCAAGAAGCAGTGGTGAAAGGGCAGCATTTATCAGGCCCATTAAGCCAGGCGCAACTCGACGAGTTCGAACGCAAAGGGTTTCTGTTTATCCCCAACCTGATTACCGGTTCAGAGCTCGATGAGCTGCGTCGGGAAATGCAGTCACTGATGAATCACGATGCCTATCGTGACAAAGACTTTAGTATCACTGAACCTGAAAGCCAGGAAATCCGTTCGCTCTTTGCCGTGCATTTCCTCTCTGAGCGTTTGGGTGAATTGGCGCGCGATGAGCGCTTGGCGGGCGCTGCTCGGCAGCTAATCGGGGCGGATCCCTACGTGCATCAGTCACGTATTAACTACAAACCCGGGTTTGCCGGTAAGGGCTTTAATTGGCACTCGGACTTTGAGACATGGCACGCTGAAGATGGCATGCCCAACATGCATGCGGTGAGCGCGTCACTTATTCTGACGGATAATCACGAGTTTAATGGTCCGCTGATGTTGATCCCTGGTTCGCATAAAAAATTCGTGCCGTGCCTGGGTGAAACGCCGGAAGATAACTATAAGCGCTCGTTGAAAACCCAGGAAATCGGTGTGCCGAGTGAAGAAGCGCTAGCAGCGCTGGTCGCGGAGCACGGTATCGAAGCGCCCAAAGGCAAGGCTGGTGGGCTGCTGCTGTTTGACTGCAACACGCTGCACGCATCTAACGCCAACCTGTCCCCCGATCCGCGCAGCAACGTTTTCTTTGTGTTTAATCGTCCGGATAACCGTTGCCGTGCGCCTTTCGCAGCGCCAACCCGGCGCCCCGACTTCCTGGCCCACGGGGCAAACGACGCTTGGTCGTAAGTTAAGTCACTTTGTTTGACGACCAGAGAAATGTGGAACAATCGCATGGGTGGGGTAGACTGGTGCGCATCTAAATGTGCGCACCATAAGGAGTGAATCCCATCATGCGTTTTGTTCCCCAGTTTACGGATGGTCAAGCGTTTTCCCATGAGCTGGGCAAGGTTGTCTGTGTCGGTCGCAACTATGTCGACCACGCTAAAGAATTGGACAACCCGATTCCCAGTGAGCCACTGCTGTTTATCAAGCCAGCGACCAGCGTTGTGGATATCCAACAGCCGTTGTCTCCGCCTTTCAGTCGTGGCGAGGTTCACTACGAGGTCGAGTTAGCGCTGCTGGTGGGGAAAACGATCTGTGATGCAACACCGGATGAAGCCAGTGCGGCGATCATCGGACTCGGTTTGGCGCTTGATCTAACGCTGCGCGATGTACAAATGCAGCTAAAAGAGAAAGGCCATCCCTGGGAAATTGCCAAGGCATTTGACGGGGCGTGCCCGCTCTCGTCGTTTTTACCGTTAAACCGTGTACCTAATTGGAATGCGCTGGCGTTTACGCTGGAGATCGACGGTGAGGAGCGTCAGCACGGGGAAGGGGCCGATATGATTTTTACCATTCCCACTCTGGTCGCGGAAATGAGCCGTCATTTCACCTTAGAACCCGGCGACGTTATTTTAACAGGAACCCCTTCAGGGGTGGGTGAGCTGCCGCGGGGCGCCACGCTGCGTTTAACGCTAACCGGTGGTTTGGACGTTACGACGACCGTGGTGGAATAAACGCCACCGGCCTGAGAACCGGTAGCGCCTCTGGGCGATGATGTCTGCGCTGGCCCCGCCAGGGTTAGGCCCTGGCCGCACCCTTTGTTGCAGCCGGCAGGGTAAATATGGCCACCCGGCCATGCCGGTTAAAGTGGGTCAGGGACGCTCTCCTTTGTGGCGAGCTGGGCCACGGCAGTGGGTAGCTCGCCGGCGTGATGGATAGCGATGGCGCCGTCCGGCGTTGTTTCCTCACCGGGGAAGCGGTTGAGGTGGATTACCCGCATGCCGGCGGCCAGTCCGGCGGCCACGCCTACGGCGGCATCGTCGATCACCACGCAGTGCTCGGGGGCTTGGCCCATGGCCTCGGCGGCCTGACGGTAGAGGCCCGGATCGGGCTTCCACACGCCCAGGGTATAGGCGCTGTAGAGGTTGTCGCCGAAGTGGGATGCCAAGCCGGTGCTTTCCATGGCGCAGCGAATCTTGCGCTCCGGGCCGTTGGAGACCACCGCTTTGGGGTGGGCGGCCAGGGCCTCCAGTGCTTCCGGCATACCGTCGATGGGTAGCAGTTCGGCGCGCATGCGTTGTTCCATCAGGCGGCGCATCTCGCTCTCCAGCGACGGGAAGCGTTCTTCGTTCAGGGCGCCGTGGCGTTCGCCGAGGGTGTCGACGATGGTGCGGAAGCGTACGCCGCGGAACTCCTCCATGTATTGCCGGGCGGAAAAGGGCAGGTTGAAGGTTGGCAGGAGGTCGGCCATCACTTCGGCGAGCAGGCACTCGCTGTCGACCAGGGTGCCATCGGAGTCGAAGAGCAAGCAGAGCGGTAGGGGCATGAGGGCCTCTCGGTCGGTGAACAAAGAAACGCCGGTTCATCTTAGCAGGAACCGGCGTCGGGGTGGGTTAGACGAAGTCCGGCACCAGGGCGCGAGGAATCGCCAGGATCAACTGGGGGTAGACGATCAGCAGCAGGATCACCGCAAGCATCACCGCCAGGTAGAGCAGTGTGGTACCTAGCGCCTTGAGCAGCGGGATGCCGCCGATCTTGGCTGAGATCATCAGGCACAGCCCGTAGGGTGGCGTGATGAGTCCCAGGCCCAGCGCCATCACGCCGATCACCCCGAACTGCACCGGGTGGATGCCCGCCTGCATGGCCAACGGCATGAAGATCGGCGCCATGATCGCCATGGCGGGCAGCGAGTCCATAAAGGTGCCGATGAGCAGCATCACGGCGGTCATCACCAGCAGCAGCATCACCGGATCGGTGATGTTCACCCCGGCCATCAGTTTGGGGGGAATCTGGTAGAAACTGATCAGGTAACCGAAGATCGCCGCTCCCACCAGGCTGAACAGCGACAGCGAGCAGAGCCTAACGGTCGCCGTGGAGGAATCCAGGACATCGCGGAACGTGAGCTCGCGATAGACGAGAAAGCCCAGTGCCAGGGCGTAGAGTACGGCAATCATGGCCGCTTCGGTGGGGGTGACGATGCCCAGCGTGATGCCGCCGATGATCACCACCGGAATGCCCGCCGCCATCAGGCCGTCTTTGCCCGAGTGCAGCAGTTCGCGGAAGGTAGCTCGCGGTCGCACCGGCACGTTGTAGCGGCGCACATAGCCCAGGTTGAGTGCCAGCTGAGCGACGCCGATCATGATCCCGGGCAGGATGCCGCCCAGGAAAAGCCCGGCGATCGAGGTGTTGGTTAGGGCGCCCCACACGATCATGTTGATCGAGGGCGGGATAATGATGCCCATCACGGAGGAGGCGGCTGTAACGGCGACGGCGAAGTGCGTCGGATAGCCTTCACGCTTCATGGCCGGGATCAGTACCGTGCCTACGCCGGCGCTGTCGGCAGTCGAGGAGCCGGAAACGCCGGCGAACAGCATGCTGACCATGACGTTGACATGGGCCAGGGCACCTTTGAAGTGACCCACCAGCAACATGCATAGCGTGATCAAGCGATCGGTGATGCGTGCTGCGTTCATCAGATTGCCGGCCAGCAGGAAGAGTGGTACGGCCAGCAGCACGAAGGAGTCCATACCGTTGTACATGCGCTGGAAGAGCACCCAGGAGGTTAGTCGCGGGTCGAGCAGAATCAGGCTGAAAGAGGTCAGGATAAGCGCCATGGCGATGGGCACGCCCACCACAATGAACACGGCGAGCAGGCCGAAAAGCAGCCAGGGCAGTATGAACATCCAGTCGGCGGGCATCATAGGTGGGGCCCTCCCCGGTCGGATTTTTCCCTACTTCCGGGAGGTGGCTCGAGGCCTTCCACGCTGTTGCCAGGCGCACCGACCTCAAGTGTCTCGATCTCGCTCGGGGTGTTGAGCGAAGCTTCCATGGCGTCCATGCCGTGGAGCAGGGCATGTAGCAGGCGCTGTACACTGAACAACAAGATGAACACCCCGCTGACCATGAAGGTGGAATAGACGTAGATCATTGATAGCCCCGAGGCGGTGGCGTTACGGCGCAGCCCTGAGAGGGCGAATTCGTGGCCGTGGAAGATGAAGAGGATACCGATGGCCAGGCAAGCCAGGTCGCGGATTACCCGGGTAGCGAGATCGGCCCGCGAGCCGCGGGGGAAGGCCTCGAGCACGAAATGGTCGGCATGAAGCACCCCCACCGCAGCGCCCAGCATGACCATCCATTGGAAGGCGAAACGGCTGAACTCCTCGGTCCAGTAGAGGCTCGGCATGAAGGCCAGGTTTCGGCTGATCACTTGGTAGATGACCAGCAGGATGAAGCCCAGCACCAGCGACAGCAGAATCCAATGGAGCACACGCTCCAGGACCCGGTTGAGCTGTGCCAGGCCAGCGAGCAGTCGGGACATGGCGATTACCTATGGCAAGCGAGGCGCCGGCCAGGCCGGCGCCGGGTGGGTTATTTCGCGTTGACGATCATCTGGTGATACTCGGTCAGACCCATGTCGGCGATCACGCTCTCAAGCGGCCCCTCCACGGTCTCCATCATGGTCTCGCGATCCATCTCGTGCAGGGTGGCGCCCTCTTCGACCAACAGGTCGAGCGCCTCGGCGTCTTGCTCGAGTTGCACGTTGCGAGCGTAGCTAGCGGACTCGGCGGCGGCCTCCATCACCTGGTCTTGCTGGGACTCGTCGAGGCGATCCCAGGTCGCCTGGGAAAGTGTCAGCAGTCGCACCGTGATGTCGTGCTCGGAAAGGCCGATATGCGGCGCAACTTCGTGGAAGCGCATGCGGTGGATCCATTCCGCCTCATTGAGCAGACCGTCGATGGCACCCAGTTGCAGACCGGTGTATATCTCGCTCCACTCCATAACAGTGGGATCAGCGCCCAGCGCCTCCCAGGCGGTGATCAGCGGTTGGGTGGGGTTGGTGCGGATCTTTAAGCCTTCGAGATCGTCAAGGCTCTCCAGCGGCTCGGTGCTAACGACCTGACGCTTGCCGCCACCGTAGAAAGCCAGCACTCGCACATCGGTCTCTGCTGTGATCTGGTCGGCGATCGCGCGCCCCACCTCGCCGTCGAGTACTTGGCGCCAGTGCTCCTCGTCGCGATACAGGAAGGGGATCGAGAAAACGTTGGCGGTGGGTGAAAAGTCGGTGATCAGGCCAGGATTGATGATCGACACGTCGAGGGCGCCGGCCATCTGCTGTTCAAACATTTCGGTCTCGTGACCGAGCACCGAGTTGCCCATGATCTGGACGCCGATCTCACCGTCGCTGGCCTCGGTAAGCAGCTCCTTGAAGCGCTCGGCGCCCAGTTGGTAAGCGGTGTCTTCGGTGCCGCCGTGGCCGAAGCGCAGGTCCAAGGCTTGGGCGGTGCCCGCGAAACCGAGGGCGGCGGTGGCCAGTAGGGCGGTGCCCAGTAGTCCACGGGTGGTAGTGCGGTTTGGATCGATCCATTTCTGAGTCATGATAATACCTTGTTGTTGTCGTCGCTCTAGGCGTTGGTGAGTGGCGGACGTGGGATAAGACGCTAGGCGTGTTCCCCGGCTGCAGGGTCGGGTACTGCTGCGTCTGACGCGGGCCTGGCGGCCCCGCAGGAGTCGCGAACCTGCAGCCGGGGCGCCAGCACGACTTGTTCCCGTGCGCCCGCCGGGTTGGCGATGCGCCGCAGCGCTAAGCGCGCGGCCTCCTCGCCGATTGCATGAGGATGGGTGGCGATGCTGGTCAGCGCCGGGTCACCCAGGCTTGCTTCCTCGACGTCGTCGGTGCCGATCACCGCGCAGTCGACGCCGGGTACTAGCCCTAGACGCTTCAGGCCGAGCATAGCGCCAAAGGCCACCAGGTCGTTGTGGCAGACCACGGCCGTGGGCGCCGGTGACTCGGCCATCAGCTTCTCAATCATGTCGACGCCATCGCGGCGGGTCACGGTGGAACGCAACAGGCGCTGGTAAGCGAGCTGGTGGTGTTCCAGCGATTCCCGATAGCCCTGCCAACGCTCGCGGGTTGCCGAGTGCTCGCTGTGGCCGCCAAGGAAGGCGATACGACGGTGCCCTAGGGCCACCAGGTGGTTCATTGCCTGGCAGACCCCTTGGTGGAAATTGGCGCCGGCATAGTCGAAGGGCGGCTCGCCTACGTGGCGCAGCACCTGCACGCAGGCCATGCCCCAGTCGTCGAGGGTGTCGATCAGTGCCGGGTCGGTACCCTCAGCAGGGCACAGCAGGATGCCGTCGACCTGGTGTTCGCGCATGCGCTCCAAAAAGCGTTGCTGGCGCGCTGGCGAGTCCTCGCTGTTGGCCAGGAAGGAGACGTAGCCCTCGCGGTTCAGGGCGGCATCGATACCGGCCACCATGGCGCCGAAGAAGGGGTTGGCGATGTCGTAAACCACTACCCCCAGGGTCGAGGTACGGCTGCCGCGCAAGGCCGCCGCGCCGCGGTTATAGACGTAGCCCAATGCCTTGATCGAACGCTGAACCTTTAGCCGAGTTCGCTCGGCGACCAGCGGGCTCTCGCGCAGCACCAGTGATACCGTCGAGCGGGACACCCCGGCGTGGGCGGCGATGTCCTGCAGGGTCACGCTGGCGCTATCGCGCTGATCCTGTCGGGGCGAGGCATCCTGGCGCATGGTGTCTCCGTATGGTTGTTTTTAGATTGATCTAAAACTTAGCTGATACGATGGGTTCCTACCAATCGTCTTTAGTCTAAGGCCGCCCGATCAAGCGCCGTTGCGCGACTCCCAGGCCTTTTCGTTGACTAGGCTGATGGGGTGTTCACCAGAGAGCGCCAGGATGAGGTTGTCCACCGCCCGCTGGGCCATGGCGTCGCGGGTCTCGTGGGTCGCCGAGCCGATGTGCGGTAGGGCCACCACGTTGGCCATGTGAGGCAGCGGTGACGCCTGCGACAGGGGTTCGCGCTCGTAGACATCGAGGCCGGCGGCGTGGATGCCCCCTGTCTCCAGCGCCTCGATCAGCGCCGCCTCGTCCACCACTGGGCCACGGGCGATGTTGATCAGGATCGCCGAGGACTTCATGCGCGCGAGCTCATCAGCGCCGATCAGATGGCGGGTGGCCTCGGAGAGGGGAACGGTGACGCACACGAAATCGGATTCGGCGAGCAGCTCGTCAAGCTCGCGGCGTTCAGCGCCCAGTTCCGCTTCCAGGGCTGGCTTGGGCGAGGCCATGGCGTAGCGCACCTGCATGCCAAATCCCAGGGCGCCGCGCCGGGCCACGGCGGCGCCGATGCGCCCGAAGCCTACCAGGCCGAGAGTCTTGCCGTGCACGTCGCTGCCGAAGTGTTCAGGGCCAATGCTCTTCTGCCAGTCGCCGCGCCTAACGAAGTCGGCCAGCTCCACGACCCGGCGAGCGGTTGCCATGATCAGCGCGAAGCCGGTGTCAGCAGTGGTTTCGGTGAGCACGTCCGGGGTGTTACACAGCAGGATGCCGTGCTTTGTCAGTGCGTCCACCGGGTAGTTGTCATAGCCCACTGAGATGCTGGCGATAGCCTCTAGGTTGGGAGCCTCATCGAGCAGCTCTGCGGGGATCGTTACACTGGAGCCAATCAGGCCATGGGCCTCGGGCAGCGCGGCACGGAACTCGGGATCATCTGCCGAGGCGAGGCCGTGAAACTGCTGAACCTCGAACTCGCGGGACAGCTGGGCCAGTTGGGCTTCGCTCAGGCGGCCGTAGGCTAGGATGCGCTTCTTCATGTAGGTCTCCTTATTGAGGTGTAGATGCCAGTGTTTCGAGTTGGGTGCGATCGGGTAGGCCTTCCATGTCGCCGCGTACCTGCACTGCTAGGGCGCCGACCAGATTGCCGCGCTGCAGTGCTTCCCGAGTCGAGAGGCCGTCGAGCAGAGCGCTGATCACGCCTACTGCAAAGCCGTCACCGGCGCCCACGGTGTCGACAACCTCGGCCACCGGTACGCCGGGAACGGTAAAGTCGGCCTGCTTGCCTCCCAGGTTACCGCGATAGTAACTGCCCTGGGGGCCGAGCTTGATGATGACCGCCTGGGCGCCGCGCTCCAGGTAGAAATCGGCGATCGCCTCGGGGCTGTCGCGGCCGGTTAGCAGGCGGCCCTCGGCCAGGCCGGGCAGTACCCAGTCGGCGCGCGCGGCCAGGGCGTTGAGGGTGTCGCGCATCTCGGCCTCGCTGTTCCATAGGCTGGGGCGCAGGTTGGGGTCGAAGGAGAGGCTGGCGCCAGCGTTTCGGGCCCGCTCAAACATGGTCTCGGCAAGCTCGCGGGCGCTCGATGAGAGCGCTGGGGGGATGCCGGTAGCGTGCAGGTGGCGCAGCGCCGAGAAGTCGACGCCGTCGGCGTCCGTCGGCGCCAAATGGCTAGCGGCACTGCCACGACGGACGTATTCCACGTGGGGATCGGCACCATCCTGGGCAAGTTCCTTGAACACCAGGCCAGTGGGGTGCTTGGGGTCAGTGCGCAGGTGTCGGCAGTCCAGCCCCTCGGCTTCCAGGGCGCGGCGAATGAAGCTGCCGAAGCTATCGTTGCCTACCCGGCTTAGCCAGCCGACATGGAAACCCAGGCGGGCCAAGCCGATGGCCACGTTGGTGTCGGCGCCTGCGATGCGGCGCTGGAAATGCTCGACACCTGCCAGCTCGCCGGGATCCTCGGCGACGAACATCGTCATGGCCTCGCCGAAGGCGAGGATCTCGGGAGGTGCGGAAGGTGGGGTCATGGCAGTCTCCTATGTCATGGGTGCTATGTCATGGATGGGTTATCAGAGGCGGCGCAGCCGCGCCACTTGTGCCGCCGTGAGGGCGGTCAGATCCTGGCCCTGTAAGGGGTATTCGGCGGTGCGCGGCAGTTGGGCGGGTAAGTGCGTCAGCAGTGTACGCCAGTCGGAAAGCTCACCGTCGCCGGGCACGCCGGCCTCGAGGCGCCCATCATCGCGCACGACCCCCTTGCAGTGAAGATAGCGTACGAAGGGCCCCAGGCGCCGTGCCGCGTCTAGGGGATCGGTGCCGGTCCAGTGCCAGTTGCCAATGTCAAACGTCATGCCTAGCGGGCAGTCCGCTGCCGCGGCGTCTTCCAAGCAGGTGGCGAGGGGCTCCAGGGTGCCGCTTTCGTGGGTCTGATCGTTTTCTACCAGTAGCGGCGGGCCGGCGGCGAGGCGTTCGCGCAGCGCCGCCCAGTCGACCTGAGCCCCACCGGTGTAATGTCCCATGGGGACTTTGAGCGCGACTGCGCCCAGGGCAACAGCCTCGCCAAGTTGCTCGTCCAGGTTCGCGGCGAAGCGGTCGGCTTCCCAAAGTCTTTCGGGGGCGGAATAAACGACCGCCAGGCCCATATCGGCGCAGGCTCGGCCAAGGTCGGTAAAATCCGCGAAGCCAGCTGGCAGCAGTTCACGGCGGATCTCCACACCGTCGGCCCCGGCCGCGGCGAGCCACGATAGCACCTCGCTATGGCCGTGGGTGGCGATAGCCTCGTGGCCATAGGCGGAGGTGGCGATCAGGACGGCGGGGGGCTCCGACGCGCCGGGCAGTAATGGTGGGAACGGTACCATTTGAGTGTTGGAGGTTAGGCTGGGCATAGGGATTCTCGAATAGGTGGATTAGCGGCGGGTAGAGCCGCGTGGGATCAGGCTGGCTTGGAAATGCACTCGGCGCGCTGGGGCAATGCGCTCACCACCTCCCTCACGGCGGCGCATTAGGCACTCAACGGCAGCACGACCGATTGCCTCGGTGGGCTGGGCCAGCGTGGTGATGCCGGGGCCGACCAGCTCGCACCAGTCGAGCTCGTCGATGCCCAACAGTCCGACCTCGCCGAGGCGCGCGCCGAGGGCCCGGAGGGCTCGGGTGGCGGCCAGGGTGGCATTGCCGTTGGCGCACAGTACCGCCCGGGGCACCGTGCTGGGGCGTGCCACGAAATCGCCAATGGCATGGTGCAGAGCCTCGGTATCGCCGAGGGGCCGGCAATGCACCTCACCGGCCAGGCCACGCGCCGCGATCCCCTGATGGAAGCGTGTCAGGCGTGTCTGGCGTGGACTGGCCTGCTCCGGGGGTTCGCTAAGGTAAAGCAGTTCGCCATAACCCTGGGCCTGGAGGTGGTTCAGAGCCATGTCGAGCGCTCGTACGTTGTCGAGTCCCACCACTTCAGCCTCTACCTCGCCCAGCTCTCGCTCGAGGAGTACCAGGGGGGTGCCCTGTTCGACCAGCGCCTGCAGTTCCCGATCCGGGCTGCCGACGGCGTTGATGACCAGGCCCTCGACACGATACGAGGCGAGTAGGGCGAGGTGCTCACGTTCCTGGGCCGGGTCATTGTCGGTGTTGCACACCATCAGTGACAGGCCGCGCTCGCGGCAGGCCTGTTCTACACCGTGCATCACCGCCACAGAGAAGGGATTGCGGATGTCCGCCACCAGCATCCCAATCAGCCTCGAGCGCCCCCCCTTAAGGCCGCTGGCCATCCGATTGGGGCGGTAGCCCAGGCGCTGGGCAGCGGCGGCAATGCGCGTCTGCATGTCCGGAGAGAGCCGCTCGCGCTCTTCACTGAAGTAGCGGGAAACGCTGGTCTTGGAAGCCCTGGCCTCGCGTGCGACCTCGAGGATCGTTGTGCGTTGTTGAGTGGTTGTTGGCATTTTATCTCTACAAATGGAACCGTTCCCATCGTAGATCCATGACGGTGATAAGGCAAATGCCCATCACCCTGGAAGGTTTATTTTTAGCCTGTTAAATAAAATTATACTTTTTTGTGGTGGGATTACAGAATGTGGTGACAGAGGTGGTTATTGGCGGGAACTGGCAGCAAAAATAAAAAATTCCTCTAACCTTTTGTATTAGAGGAATAAAAAATAGCTATCTTCTTACCGAGCCGTTACTCAAGATACGTGTAGCCTTCTAAGCCGTCGCTTAAGCTAGCTGCAAAGCGCGCCTGCTCTTGAGTAGAAAAGCCGCTGGTAATCAATTGTTCCGTGAGTTTTTGCTTTAATACCCGTGCGTCGAAATTTACGTAGCCAAGCACATCGGCCACCGTGTCGCCGGCCTGGTGATTGGTCAGCACCCATTCGCCGTTGGAGCCGAGGGCGGCATCCACCGAGTCGGTATCGCCAAATAAGTTGTGCAAATCCCCCAGAATTTCTTGATAAGCCCCGACGAGGAAAAAACCTAACCAGCGTTCGTCATCCGTTGCCCACTCGGGAATGGGGAGCGTACTTTCGACGCCCTGGCCGTCTACATAGTTATCGATGCGGCCGTCCGAGTCGCAGGTGATGTCCTGGATAACCGCGCGACGGGTCGGTGGTTGATCCAGTCCGCTTAACGGCAGCACCGGGAAGATTTGCTCAATGCCCCACACGTCGGGTACCGACTGGAACAGCGAAAAATTGACGAACAGCTTATCGGCCAACTTATCGGCGAGCTCATCCAGGATTTCGCGGTGAGCGCGGTTGCGGGTGTCGAGCTGGTCGCGCAGTCGCGCGCACGCGGCCATATAGACGCGTTCACCCTCAGCGCGGGCGTTGATCGTGTTCAGTCCCATCACGAAGCGATCCTGAAGCTCACTCACCGCTTGCAAGAGATCGTGCCACGCTTCTACCAACACGCGAGGTTCTTGGGGCTCGGATAACTGCTCAAAGACACCCCACAATGCCTCAACCTGTGGGTCGTTCTGAAGCGAGCGCTCGGGTGGGGTAGCGTCGATGCGTTCGTCGCCGATCACGTTGGTAATCAACACCGCGTGATGGGCGGTGAGTGCTCGGCCAGATTCGCTAATTAAGTGCGGCTGGGGCAGGTTGGCTTCTTGGCACAGTTGGGCAAATGCGCTGACCACGTTGCGAGCATACTCGCGCATCGAGTAGTTGGCCGAGCAGTCGCTGCGCGAACGCGTGCCTTCGTAGTCAATGCCTAAGCCCCCGCCGACATCGACGGTGTCAATGGGCGCGCCCAGACTTATCAGGTTTTGGTAAAAGCGGGCACACTCGCGCAGGCCGCGCTGGATATCGCGGATATTGGCAATCTGTGAGCCCAGGTGGAAATGCACGAGTTGCAGGCTTGCCAGGGCATCCTGGGAGCGTAGTGTGTCGACCACTTCCAAAATCTGGCTGGCGGTTAGGCCGAACTTGGATTTTTCACCGCCGGTGTTTTGCCATTTGCCTTTGCCCACCGAGGCAAGCCGCGCACGCAGGCCAATGCGTGGAGTCACGTCAAGCTCGCGGGCTTCCTCTAAAATCATCGCCAGTTCTGAAAGCTTTTCCACCACCAGATAAACCCGGTGGCCGAGCTTTTCGCCTAGCAAGGCCAGGCGGATGTATTCGCGATCCTTATAGCCATTGCATACGATCAGCGAAGAGCCACCGTCCGATAAGGCGAGTACCGCCAGTAGTTCAGGCTTGCTGCCGGCCTCAAGTCCAACACGGCCATTGCCCCGTTCGGCGGTGGCCAAAATTTCTTCTACGACGCGCCGCTGCTGGTTAACCTTGATGGGGTAAACCGCTGTATAGCCGCCGCGGTAGTCGCTATCCTGCATCGCCATATCGAAGGCACCGCAAAGCTGTTCCACGCGGTCATGCAGGATATCGCTAAAGCGTACCAGCACAGGCAGGCGTAGACCGGCGGCCTGAAGTTGGCGAACTAAGCCGCTAATCGGCAACGCTGGGCCTTCCGCGTTGCTGCCTAGCGGGCGCACCAGCGCTTGGCCGTGGTCATCCACGTCGAAGTAACCGCTGCCCCACTGGTCAATGTTCCAGGTGCGGCGGGCACGTAGGGCCGAGGGGCTGGTGGCGGCTATCTCACTCATGAAGACACCTTGGGTAGCGGCAACGCGCCTTTGGCTATGCGCGTTTTTAGAATGGTACGGAAGCGCTCGGGATCATGGGGCGTTAAGTCGTGGGCGGGCGGGTCAACATAAACAACCAGCAGACGCGATAGCCAATAGCGCAGCGCAGTCATGCGCAACATGGTCGGCCACAGCGCTTGCTCATCCGCCGTTAGGGCGCGACGCGCCTGATAAGCGCTCAAGATGGCCTCATAGCGTTCGCTACTCAGCGAGCCGTCTTGGTTGGAAGCCCAGTCGTTAATCACAATGGCCAAGTCAAACAGCAAATCCCCTGTGCAGCCATTATAAAAATCGATAATACCGCCGAGCGTATCGCCTTCAAACAGCGTGTTATCGCGGAATAAGTCGCCGTGTAGCGCGCCTTGCGGCAGTTCGTCGTGCTGGGCGAACGCGCTTTCGAAATCATCGACCTCGTCTTTCATTAACATTTGGTCGTCTGGGCTTAAGTAGGTCAGCACTTTGTGATGCATCACGCGCAGCCAATGCAGGTCTCGCGGGTTGGGGCGGTGCCCAGGGAAGCGCTTGGAAACCACGTGCATCCGCCCGAGGGTATCGCCGAGTGCCTGGCATTGGCTGAGGTTGGGTGCCTCGGGATGGCGCCCCGGCAAGCGCGGAAATAGCAGCGCCGGCTTATGGGCCAGGCTGTGCAGTGAGATACCGTCGCGGTCGTGCACCGTGCCCGGAACCGGCAGGCGATGCTCATCCAAATAGTCGAGTAACTCGACAAAAAACGGCAGCTCGGCATGCTCGCCTTGCTCGAACAGGGTTAATACCAATTCGCGGCGGTCGGTGGTCACAAAAAAGGTCGAATTTTCGGTGCCGGCCGCCACGCCCTTGAGCGAAACGAAGTTACCTACATCAAATTTTTCTAAAAACGTAGCGACCTGTGCGTCGCTAAGCGGGGTGAATACAGCCATGAGAATCTCGCCCAGGTTGCTAAGCCCATTATTGTAGCGGCTTGATGCCACAGTTGGCAGCGTTGTGTCATGTTGAAGTACGCCATTGAACTATCTTGGGTCTGCAGCGTAGGCGTTGAACGCGTATCATGGCGAGCAGACTTTCTTACTGTTTGCTCACAATGGAATTTGGTTATGGCCCGTGCTCCGATCGTGCTTGTCGATGGCTCCTCGTACCTTTATCGCGCGTTTCATGCGCTGCCGCCTTTAACGACCTCTAACGGCCAGCCCACGGGGGCCGTTAAGGGTGTGCTGAACATGCTCAAACGGCTGATCAAAGATTACCCCGAAAGCCCTATGGCGGTGGTGTTCGACGCGCCGGGAAAAACCTTTCGCGATGAGCTGTATAGCGAATACAAAGCGCATCGCCCGCCGATGCCCGACGACCTGCGCAGCCAAATCAAGCCACTCCATGCCTGCGTGAAAGCCCTTGGCCTGCCGCTGTTATGCATCGACGGCGTCGAAGCGGACGACGTGATTGGCACCTTGGCCCACCACGCCACCCAGGCGGGGCGCGATGCGGTCATCTCCACCGGCGATAAAGACATGGCGCAGCTGGTAAACGCTCATATCACGCTGGTCAACACCATGAAGGACGAAACCCTCGACGAAGCAAGGGTTGAAGAGAAGTTTGGCCTGCCGCCGGCGCTGATTATCGACTTTCTCGCTCTGATGGGCGACAAGGTGGATAACATCCCCGGCGTGCCTGGGGTGGGGGAAAAGACCGCTATTGGCCTGCTACAGGGCATGGGCGGCGGGCTCGATACCATCTACGATGATTTGGAGCGGGTAAAAACGCTGTCATTCCGTGGCGCAAAAACGCTTCCCAAGAAGCTTGAGGAAAACCGCGAGCAGGCGTTTCTCTCCTACCAGCTCGCCACGATCAAAGTCGACTGCGACCTGCCGGTGGGGCTGGACGACCTGGATATCGCCCATCCCGACCGCGAAGCGCTGGTAGAACTTTACAAAGAGATGGAGTTTAAGCAGTGGCTCGGTGAGCTGCTCGAGGGCAAAGACGAAGGCGTTGATGACGTAAAGGGTGGCGAGCCGGCATCCGCCGATGCGGTCGACGATAGCCCGGCGCCTGCCCCCAGTGAGCGTCATGATCACGTCATCGTCAGCCAAAGCGAATTCGACGCTTGGCTTGAGCGGCTCAAAAAAGCGGAGCGCTTCTGCTTCGACCTGGAAACCACCAGCCTCAATTACATGGAGGCGGAAATCGTCGGCATCGGCCTGGCACTGGAGGCTGGTGAAGCCGCCTATATTCCGCTTGCCCACGACTATCTGGATGCCCCCCAGCAGCTTGATCGTAAAGCCGTGCTGGCCGCGCTAAAACCGCTGCTCGAAGACCCGCAGAAAACCAAAATCGGCCAAAACCTCAAGTACGATATTTCCGTACTGGCGAACTACGACATTAGCGTGTCAGGGCCGCTGGCCGACACCATGCTGGCCTCCTATGTACTGAACTCCACCGCCACCCGCCACGACATGGACTCGCTGGCGCTGAAGTACCTGGGCGAAACCACCATCTCGTTTGAGGAGATCGCCGGAAAAGGCGCCAAGCAACTGACCTTTAACCAGATAGCCCTGGAGCAGGCGGCGCCATATGCCTGTGAAGACGTGGATATTACCCTGCGACTGCAAGAGACGTTGCGCCCCCAGGTCGAGCGAGAGGGCCGCTTGGCCGAGGTGCTGGACACCCTTGAGCTGCCGCTGATCAGCGTGCTCTCGCGCATTGAACGCAACGGCGTGGCTTTGGATGCTGAGCGCCTCCATGAACAGAGCCAGCAGCTAGACACCCGGATTCGCGAACTTGAAAGTCAGGCGTATGAACTGGCGGGCCGTGAGTTCAACCTGGGTTCGCCCAAACAGCTGGGGCAGATTCTGTTTGAAGAACAGAAAATCCCGGTACTCAAAAAGACCCCCAAAGGTGCGCCCTCCACGGCAGAAGCGGTGCTTGAAGAACTGGCACTGGATTACCCACTGCCCAAGGTGATTATGCAGCATCGCGGGCTGGCCAAGCTGAAGTCCACCTACACCGATAAGCTGCCGCGCCTGCTCAATAAAGCCACCGGGCGGGTGCATACCAGCTACCACCAAGCGGTGACGGCCACCGGGCGGCTATCGTCGTCCGATCCCAATCTGCAGAACATCCCGATCCGCACCGAAGAAGGCCGCAAGATTCGCCAGGCGTTCGTGGCTCGCCCCGGCTATCGCATCGTCGCGGCCGACTACTCGCAGATCGAACTGCGCATCATGGCGCACCTCTCGGAGGACAAGGGGCTGCTGGAAGCGTTTGCCGAGGGGCGCGATATTCATACCGCTACCGCTGCGGAAGTGTTTGGCACCTCGCTTGAAAAAGTCTCCGGTGATCAGCGGCGCAGCGCCAAAGCCATCAACTTCGGCTTGATCTATGGGATGAGCGCCTGGGGTCTTTCACGCCAGTTGCACATTGAGCGTAATCAAGCGCAAACCTACATCGACCGCTACTTTGACCGCTATCCGGGCGTGGCGCGCTACATGGAGCGTATTCGCAGCCAGGCAGCGGAAGACGGCTTTGTGGAAACTGTATTCGGGCGCCGTCTCTACCTACCCGAAATTCACTCCCAAAACCGTAACCGGCGTCAGGGAGCGGAGCGCACCGCGATCAACGCGCCCATGCAAGGCACGGCGGCCGATATCATTAAGCAAGCGATGATTGATGTGGACGCCTGGCTGGCAGAGGGGGAATTTGACGCGCTGATGGTCATGCAGGTGCACGACGAACTGGTATTTGAAGTGGCCGAGGCTCAGGTAGACGCCTTTATCCAACAGATTCAGCAGCGTATGCAAGGCGCCGCGCAACTGAGCGTGCCGCTTATTGTAGAAGCGGAAAGCGGTAACAACTGGGACGAAGCCCACTAAGGGCCGCTTAGGTGAGCCGTTGGCGATAAAACCCATGCGTAGCCTTTGCAGGCTACGCATGGCGAGGCGCTTAGCTCTCGATGGGCGCGCGCCAGTCGTCAGAGCCTGAAGTGCCCGCAACGGTATGTTCCCAATCAATCTTACGATAAGACAGGGACACATCCATTAGCTGAGTAAACTCAGATTTGGTGACGTCTTGAGCATGCGGTGCTAAACCTAGCCAAGAATCAACACTACGCAGGCGGCGGTCAAAATGCCCATGGTGATATTAAACGCCCGCCATGCCTTGTCGCTTTTGATCCACTGCCCAATGGCACTGCCAAAGGCGGCCCATAAAGCAATGCACGGTAATCCCACTATTTCGGCAAAGCCTGCCAGCAGCAGCGCATTGAACACCGGCGGGCCGCTTTCGGGGAGAAAGCCAGCCATCAGTGCCAAGCCCATCACCCACGCTTTAGGGTTGGCAAATTGAAACGCGGCCGCCTGCCAGAAGGTAAACGGGACGCTATGCTCCCGCACCTTGAGATTGGGCGGCGGCGCGCTGGCGATCTTCCAGGCAAGGTAAAGCAAATAAGCGCTACCCACCCAGCGCAGCGTGGTTTGGAATGCCGGGTAGCGCTCAAACAACATACCTAAGCCCAACGCGATACCTGCAAACAGTATAAAACAGCCGCCTAAAATCCCCCACATATGCGGCAGCGTACGCCGAAAACCAAAGTTAGCGCCCGAGGCGGTGAGCATAATGTTGTTCGGCCCGGGGGTAAGCGTCATCGACATCATATAGAGCGCGGCAGGGCCGAGGATTAACCATTCGCTGTTCATTTTATTGTATCCATACAATATTATTTAAAGTGGTATTATTCGGTGGTTTTACCTAGCATAATGGGCTTTAAATTGACGTCAAAGGTTTTATTGTCACCATGACAATGTGGGTTCCATCACTGGACGCATTTAACGGTTCGCGCTATCGCGCCATCGCACACGCAATAGAGGCCGACATTCGTGCAGGAACGTTAGCGCCCGGTGAGCGTTTGCCGCCCCAGCGCCGTTTGGCGGATGCATTAGGCGTGACGATAGGTACGGTGACGCGGGGTTATGCAGAGGCTGAACGCAATGGGTGGGTGTTGGCCCGCGTGGGTAGTGGCACCTATGTGAAAAGCCCGGCGCAGGACAACGCTTTTAGCCCGTCGTTTCCCGCTGACGAAATGCCCGGTGTGATCGATTTAAGTCTTAGCTTGCCACCACCGCATCCCTTGCGACAGTCATTGCTGAGTGAGGCACTGGTTAGTTTAAGCCATTCAGAGGCCGCACTGGCGCGCGGCGTTACCTACCAAGAAGCTCAAGGTCGCCGAGAGCACCGCGAAGCATTAGCGAGCTGGTTGAATAGGTTAGGCATGCCGCTGGTGGCCGATGAATTGCTGATAACTCAGGGAGGGCAACATGGCCTTAGTTTGACGCTGAGTACCTTGCTACGGCCGGGCGAGCTGTTGGCCGCCGATGCCTTAACGTATCCGGGTGCGATTAGTGCTGCACAACAGGGGCATCTTAAGTTAGTAGGAATTGGTCAGGATGATGACGGCATGCGCATGGATCAGCTAGAGGCTCAGTGTGCCCGTCAGCCGCCGAGGGCGATTTATATTACGCCGGATCAAAACAACCCCACGGGTGCTTGCCTGAGCGAGTCGCGTCGTGAACAGTTGGTGGCGTTGGCGAGGCGCTATGATATCTGGCTAATAGAGGATGGCGTGCAGTATTTACCGCTGGAGCTGCGTGGCACCCTCCTTTATAAGTTGGCCCCGGAACGCACGTTGTTCGTCTTTAGTACCGCTAAGGTGCTGGCTGGCGGGCTGCGTATTGGCGTGCTGCGTGCACCTGACAGCCTATACGAACGACTAGCCGCGGGCCTTCGCGCGCAGAGTTGGATGGTGCCGCCGTTAATGGTCGACGTTGCTTGCCATTGGATTAACCAAACCGCGGCTGACACCTTACTTGACTGGCAAACCCAAGAGTTAGCCGAGCGTCAGCAGTTGGCCGCCGAATGGCTTCAAGGATTTACGTTAAGCGGGCGTTCGCATAGCAGTAATGTCTGGCTTACGCTTCCGGAGGGGAGTCGCGCACTAGAGCTCTGTGATCGGCTGCTACAGCGTGGTGTTAAAGTAAGCAGCGCAGAGCCTTTTTGTGTAGGTAGCACGCCAGCGCCGCAGGCTATTCGTCTGTGTGTGGGGGCCGCAGCGGATCGCAGCGAGCTCATTCAGGCATTAAGTATCGTTGCCGCCTGTTTAACCGAGCGGCCGTTAGCCCCGGTAACGTTGTAGATTATTCATAACGATCTTTCCATTCCTTGTGGCGTACTTGATCTTTAAGCATTTCCAGTACGTCAAATAGCACTTGTTCGGTGACTCGATCACTCCCTTCATCTACGGTCAGCCAGCTATCAAAGCCGTTCTCTGCCATGCCCACCACCAGCTCGCGAAACTCCGGAGAGTAAATTCCCAGGGCAACCTCGTCGACCAGTCGTTGAGCCACGCCACTCAGCGAGGCTTCCATTGCGCTGGTGGCCGGTTCACCCATAGGCAGGCGTCGCAGACGCTGAATTTCGGGGCTTTCACGTAGCGTGCGGCTGACCAACTCGCTAATCGCCGCCATAATCGCTTGCCGGTTGTGTTGGTAGGCGGTGCCCACCGAAGCCTCTAGCCGCTGGGCGATTTCTTGAATCAGTTGCTGTTTGCGCGGCATGACAACACGGTCAATAACCCGCTCTGTGAGTGAGTCGCTGGAGCGAATCTGATGCTGCACGTTATCCAGTAAGCGTAAGGCAATGCGGTCGGAGAGTTCTTCCAACAGAATTTCATAGTATTTGGCAAAAAACTGATAAATCGCCCAGCGTTCGATGTTGATAAGACGCAGGCGATGCAGCCGGTTCATTAACGAAATCACCCTCAGAATGCGCAGCCAGCGGAAACCGCTAAGGGGAATACAGCCCAGCACGTCGTACCAATGCACAAAGGGATAGAAAAACCAGCGATGATAGCGTCGCTCTGCAATGGCTACCGTCCAGCCAAGCAGAACGTCGGCGATAAAAATGCCAACAAAAAATAGGTCGATGGTAATAAAGCGGCTGTGAATAGCCGATTGGTAGATGCTATGAAAGCCCGGTGATAGTGCCTCAATAGCCTGGTTAAACGGGGCGAGCAAAAATAGCGAATCAAACAATAACAAGCCAAGGTTAATAACCACGGCTGCTAAGATGAAAAAGTCCCAGCCAATATGCGCGTACTCAACGCCTTTGGGAAGGTGGGGGTAGCGCTCCCTGGCAGGCATGGCAACTCCTTTGGCTTGGTGAGGAAGCGGTGTTGTGCCTTAATAGCTCAACGCGGCTGGTGTGATTGATGCTGCTGTTGGGTTAACTTCTCTTCTTGTTCGGCTTGTTTGCGCATTTTTTTGCGCAGTGCCGCCTTCTCAAAGCGTAGCTGCTGTAGAGGCGTTGCCAAGGCAAGTGCGGGCACCTCAGCGGGATTGCCGTCGGTATCCACAGCGACCATGGAAAGGTAGCAGCTGTTGGTATGACGAATGAGCTTGTTGCGAATATCCTCCGCCACGACCTTGATGCCAATTTCCATCGACGAGCGGCCCACGTGATTAACACTGGCCAAAAAGGTCACCAATTCACCTACGTGAATGGGTTGCTTAAAGAGCACTTGGTCGACGGATAACGTGACCACGTAGTGCCCTGAATAGCGGCTGGCGCACGCGTAGGCCACCTCATCGAGTTTTTTAAGGATGGCCCCGCCGTGAACTTTGCCACTGAAGTTCGCCATGTCGGGCGTCATTAAAACGGTCATGGAGAGTTCGTGCTGCCCGGGTAGCGCGGTTGTTGTGGTATCCGACATAAGCGATGCGTCCAGGTAAATGCTCAGCGCCTGCCAAATTGGCAGGCGCTTACGTGGGTTACGAAAAGGCTTAGAACCAGACTAAGCCAATCGAGATGATGACGCCGGTGATAAGCAGCTGAATCAGACAAAAGCCCATAATATCTTTGGCTTTTAGACCGGCAATGGCGAGCACCGGCAGTGCCCAGAACGGCTGCAGCAGGTTTGTCCAGGCATCGCCCCAGGCAACGGCCATGGCAACGCGGGCAACGTCCGCCCCGAGTGCTTCTGCGGCAGGCAGCATGACCGGCGCCTGGACGGCCCACTGACCGCCTCCGGAGGGCACAAAAAGATTCACAATCCCGGCGCTGATGAACGACCAAAACGGCAGCGAAGTGGCGGTAGCAAAGGATACCAGCCACTCAGACATACTCTGCGCCAGGCCCGATTGCACCATAATGGCCATAATGCCGGCGTAAAACGGGAACTGGATAACGATGCCGGCGCCGCCTTTAACCGCTTCATACAAGCTGTTCAGCAGGCTTCGCGGCGTGCGGTGAAGCACAATGGCGAGGAACAGGAACAAGAAGTTAACGACGTTCAGGTTCAGGCCGCCACCGCGTAACAGAAAATGGTCGGCTAGAAACAGCAGGCCCGGTATCCCCACTAGCCACGCTAGCGTTGTGCTGTTTTCGAGTTTTTCAGCGGGACGGGTAATGCGGCCTTTAGTTTCCGGCTCATCTTCCAGCTGCTTGTTGTCGATGTAAACGCTGTCTTTTTCGTCTGGCAGCATTAGCCGATTCACCAGCGGAATCGTGATAAACAAGCACACCACAATCGCAAGGTTAAAGAAGGCAAACACTGTTGAGCCGGTGCCAATAATGCCAATCTCATCCGCGGAAAAGTGGCCTTCGGTGGCAATGGTGAGCGGAATTGAACCCGCAAGTCCACCGTGCCAAACCACAAAGCCGGAGTACGCACTGGCCACCAGCAAGCGATAGTCAACGCGTACCAAGCGCGCCAGTTCTTTGGCGAACAGTGCGCCGACGACCAACCCAAAGCCCCAGTTAATCCAGCTTGCCGTCAGAGATACCAGCGTCACCAGGATAATGGCGCCACCCGGGCTTTTCGCGGTACTGGCCAGCCGTTGCAACAGGCGTTTGACCGGTGGGGAGCTTGCCAGCATAAAGCCGGTCACCAGCACCAGCAGCATCTGCATGGAGAAGGTCAGTAATCCCCAAAAGCCATCCCCCCAAAAACGCAGTACGGCGAGCGGCGTTTGGCGTTCAATGGCGATCGCCGCGACGGCAGCAATAAGCGTGAGGAGCAGTACAAAAATATACGGATCAGGAAGATAGCGTTCGACCATCTTCACTGCCGGTTTGGATATCATTTTCAGCATGGCAGGCTCACTTTATTCGTTATTAGGAAGTGCATAGCTAATATACGGGGCCAAGGCTTATTTTTCATCACATTAGGCGCACTTGACAGCTGTCGTATTAACGCCAGTGGTTAATACGGTAATGCCGATAATAACCGATTAAGACCGCCGAACGTACGCAGGTAAATAGTGTAAAGGCGAACCATAGGCCATGGTTACCCAGGCCTTGGGTCAGCCACCAGGTGGGCAAATAAACGGCCAAGCCAATAAAGATGCTGTTGCGCATTGCGGCAATGGATGTTGTGCCGATAAAGACGCCATCCAATAAATAGCTCCATACGGCGATCAACGGCATGGCGACCATCCAGGGCAAGTAAGTCGCCGCGGTCGCGCGAACGTCTTCAAGCCCCGTGAGTAGCGCAATCAACCCATTGCCGCCAAGGGCGAATAGCAACGCAGCCCCTGCCGCGGTCCACCATGAAAAACGCGCTGCCGCACGCACGGTGGCGGCGAAGGCTGGCCAATCGCGGCGTCCGTAGGCACTGCCGACCAGGGACTCCGCCGCGTGGGCGAAACCATCCAACGCATAGCTCGTCAACATAATAAACTGCAGCAATACGGCGTTGGCGGCGAGGGTCGTATCGCCCTGGCGCGCTCCTTGAGCGGTGAAGAATGCCATGGCGAACAATAGCCCAAGCGTGCGAATAAAAAGATTGGCGTTGACGTTAAATAGTGCCGTGTAGGCAGAAAGAGCCCATAGACGGCTGCGCAGAAAACGACCTTCGAGTGTCCCCAACTGACGCAGAACGAGAAAGCCACCAAACGCCAGAGCGCAGTAATCCGCGATTACGCTGGCCCAGGCGACACCGTCGCTGGTGAGGCCCAGCCCCATGACAAACCAGATATCGAGAACGATATTGACGCTGTTCGTAAGCACCAAAATCATCAGCGTGACACGGGCATTTTGTTGGCCGAGAAACCAGCCCAAAATGGTGTAATTAGCCAGCACGGCTGGGGCCGACCAAAGGCGTATTTCGGCGTAACTTCTTGCCAGGGAGGTGGCGACCTCGCTGCCGTCGAGCAGCCAGAGCCCCAGGGAGATAATCGGCGAGGCGAAGATAATTAGCAGGCTGCCGATCACCACGGCCATAATAAGCGACTGGCCGAGTAAGTTGCGCACGTCGCTGTGGCTTTCGCGGCCGACCGCTTGGGCCACTAATCCGGTGGTACCCATGCGTAGAAAGCCAAACCCCCAATACAGGAAGCTAAACAGCGTGGCGCCAAGGGTGACGGCGGCGAGGTAACGTGAGTCGGGTAGGTGGCCGACCACCGCCGTATCCACCAGTCCCAGTAGCGGGACGGTGATGTTGGAGATGATGATTGGCCAGGCAAGAGCCCATATCCTCATTAGGATTAGGCAGCTGTGATGATGCGGTACTTCTTCATCAGTTGGTCGTGCGTTTCAGGCCGCTCAGGGTCTAGCGGAATGCAGTCGACTGGGCAAACCTGTTGGCACTGAGGTTCATCAAAGTGGCCCACGCATTCGGTGCATAGGTTGGGGTCGATCACGTAGATTTCTTCACCGGGCGAGATCGCATCATTGGGGCATTCAGGTTCGCAGACGTCGCAGTTGATGCATTCGTCGGTAATCATTAAGGCCATGGGTATACCTCGCGAATAACGCAGCGGTGGCCGCGTCGCAACGCAGTCAGTGTTCTACCGCCACCGTGTAGGATCTAGGTTTCAGGAGGTGTCTTAGGAGGCATAGTGTAGTGCTTACGTAGAGCCTCTGCGACCTTGGGGTGCACTAGCGGCGAAACATCCCCGCCAAGCTTAGCGATTTCTCGCACAATGGTAGAGGAAATATACGAGTTTTCCACCGCTGGGGTCAGGAAAACGCTCTCCAACTCAGGGTTCTGGGCGCGGTTCATGTTCGCTAGCTGTAGCTCGTATTCAAAGTCCGAGACCGCCCGCAAGCCGCGCAAAATAATGGTCGCCTGCTGCTCATACATCATGGTGGTGAGTAGCGTGGAAAAGCCAATCACCTCTACGTTGGGTAGCGAGGCGCACACAACCTGGGCTAACTCAATCCGCGTGGCTAACTCCAGGTTCGGGCGTTTGCCGGGGCTCGCGGCGACGGCAATCACTACTTTGTCGAACATCCGGGCACCGCGTTGAATCAGGTCGAAGTGCCCATTGGTGATGGGATCAAAAGTCCCCGGATAGACGGCAATGTTCTCGCGTTGGCCCATCATGACCTTGGCTCCTCATCATCAAGGCGGCCAAAGGGGTTATCGCTCTGTAAAGAAACCGCTTGGGCATAGCCGGGAATGTGAATTCGATCTGCCTGAATATCCAGTTCGGGGCCTTCGAGTACCGCTTCACCAAACTGATAGCGGGGGGCGTAGTGGCCTTGGTCAGCTTGAGCAAAATATGCGACGGCGTTATCGCGCACGGCTTCGCGGCGTGTTTTCCAAGCCTGGATAGCGGCTTTGCCATGTCGCTGCGTCAATAGGCGCTCGGTGACGGCAGGCGAAAGCACCACCCCGGTGGCGTTATTGCCGCCGAACCCTTTGGCGTTGATAAAGGCCGCATCGGCATTAAAGGGTTGGGCGGTTGACGAGAATCGCAGGCGGTCGGCGTAAACGTCATCGGCGACGGCATCAAGCGTAGGGATGCCGGGCAGTAGTTGGTGGGCGAAGCTGCCCAGAGCGCTCACCAACTGGTCGCCAGCGGCACTTCCCTGGGAGTGGCCAATAAAGGCTTTAATGGCCACAACCGGCCAGTCGCTAATGCCATTGGCGCGGGCGATTTCATCGAAAACATGGGATTCGGTGATGCGGTTTTTCGGTGTGCTGGTGCCGTGGGCGTGTAACACGCTGCGCGTTCGCAGGGCATTATCGCCCAGCATGTCGCGAACCAGCGAGGCCGCCTTGCCCAGCGTAATATAGTTGCCAATGCCGGGGGCCGAGATAGAGCGCTTGAAACCATCGGCGTTGACGAATACCTCCGGTACGGCACCCAAGATATCGGCACCGACCTCCAAGGCGAGAGCATCGTCCATCAACAGCACAAACTGACTGGACTCGGCCATTGTAAAGCCGCAGTTGCGCGCAAAGGGGCGACAGGCGCGCTGGTAATCGGCGTCCGTGAGAAGCTCTAAAGCGTCGAGAGCTTTGAGGCTGGCATCATCGGCCAGCGCCCCCATGGCGCGAAAACCTTCGATAATCTCGGGGGTAATGGGCGCGTCGGCGGTGCCCACCATCACCACACGGCGGCGACCGGCGCGAATGTCATCGATGCCCAGCCGCAGGTTGTAAAGGAAGCTTGCGCAAGCGCCTAACGCGGCTCCGGTGCCGCCGACGCTGCCTAACACGTAAGCGTTCAAAAAATCGGCGGGCATCTGGCCATAGCC
This sequence comes from Vreelandella arcis, assembly GCF_900103865.1. GTDB lineage: Bacteria > Pseudomonadota > Gammaproteobacteria > Pseudomonadales > Halomonadaceae > Vreelandella > Vreelandella arcis. The sequence goes on along the minus strand of NZ_FNII01000008.1, from coordinate 204,077 downwards.
TAACGGCATTTGTTTAGAGGTGGCACGCTGTCCGCTGACCAAGCTTTTTAGTAGCCCGCCCCAACCTTGGTCGTCTAACTGGCCGATGGAGTTGCCTGCGTAAACGGCAATGTGATCCGGGTTTAACTGTTGGCGCAGTTGTTCCCACGACAGGCCGCTGGCGCCCAGGCAGTCGCTTGCCCCAAATATTGCCATGGCTAAGCCGCGCGGATGATGCACGCTGCGGTATAAAAGCGTGGGGTCAAAGCCTGAGGGCAACCGTGCCGCGGCACGCACCTTAGGCGTTTGTGCATCGGGCAGCAGGGCTTCCATTTCACCGGCGGGAACGACTACCTCCACCATACGGGCGTCAATAGGCTCGATCTGCCAATGAGGGGGGAGGTGATCGGGCAATTGCCGACGACGCAGCCTGAAGCGCAACGGTTCGTCGAGTTGCATGCTCACTTGGCGATTCGCCGGCAGACCTGGTGAGCTAAACCGCGGGTCTTCGTTGCGTCGAATTAACGTATGGTTGAGGATTTGCTCGCGCAGCACATCGGCCGGGGCCGCCATGGGCTGCCCTGCGCTATCGTGCCAACCCTGTGGAGATGGCAAAGCCAAGCGCATCAGTGTCGCGAGGCCTTCTAATGTCTGGCGTTGCTGGTCAGCAGGGAGCGCATCAAGCACGGTGCGGCGGAAGGCCTGATGGCCCGAGGTTCTGCCGGCGGAATTGATGCCGCCCATGCCGACAATCACCGGTAAGTGTGACAAGCCGGGTTCCTCGTGGTGCGGTGGTTTTTAAATGACAGTTATTGGCAATGCGTAACGCTAGAGGTCATCGGCGAAGTCTGCAAAAACATAGTTCGGAAACATAGTATCCACCAACGCTTAAACAATAAACAAACGCCTGACCCGCCGCTTTGCACTTAATAAATATGACAAAATGCGTATTACTGCCAACGATCATATCACCGGGCGAGCGGCGGCGTCATGCCGCATCCACGCTGGGCTGATAGAATCACGTTTTTTTGCGCTATTTATTTCGCGCTGGCATCAAAAGAGAGTCAATATGCAGCAGCCTTCGCGTCCTGTGATATCCAATCAGCCAGGCCCTCACCACGATTTAGCCCGCCGGGTTAGTCGTGGGCTAGCGCACCCGTTGCGTAAGCCTATCGCCGCGCATACCCAACGGGCATTTGAGTTGGCGGCAGAGTGGCGAGAGAGTCAGTCGCCGCGATTGATACTCGACGCCGGTTGCGGTGTGGGGCTCTCGACTCGGCGATTGGCGGCGCAGTTTCCTGAACACGCGGTGATCGGCGTTGACCGTAGCAACGATCGGCTAACGCGGGTCCACGGCGAACTACCGCCTAATGCACGGCTGGTGCGGGCCGATCTGGTCGATTTTTGGCGACTGGCCCATTTGGCCGGTTGGGCACCTGAGCGTCACTATTTGCTTTATCCTAATCCGTACCCCAAAGCGTCACATTTGAAAATGCGCTGGCATGGGCATCCGGTCTTCCCCACACTGTTGGCGCTTGGTGGCCTGATTGAACTGCGGTCTAACTGGCAGCTTTATGTTGAAGAGTTCGCTTTAGCTGTGGCGCAGGTGACCGGCCAGCAGGCCGACTTAGGCGAGTGGGTGCCCAACGGCGAGTATTTAACGCCGTTTGAGGCCAAGTATCATCAAAGTGGCCAAACGTTATGGCGTTTGTGCGTGACGTTGGAGTCGACATGACGTTTGTTTATTTAGTGCTGGCAATCATTGCCGAGGTGGTGGCAACCAGCGCGTTAAAAGCTTCCATGGGTTTTACTCGCCCGTTGCCAAGCCTCTTGGTGGTGGGTGGATACGGCGTGGCATTTTACCTGTTGAGCCTGGTATTGCGTAGCTTGCCCGTGGGGATTACCTACGCCATCTGGGCGGGGTTAGGGATTGTCTTGGTCACGCTGGTGGGCGTTGTCGTGTTTGGCGAAAAGCCAGATGCCCCCGGCCTGATCGGTATTGGTTTGATTGTCGCGGGCGTGGTGACGCTACAGGTATTTTCAAAAATGAGCGTGCATTAAGGAGAAGCGAATGTTCCGCGTTGGCTGGCGGCGTTGTATAACAAAGCACTGGGGATGGCGGCCTGCCGTGGCCATCATAAGCCTGATGGCCAGCGGGTCGCTGTGGGCGGACTTTAGCCGTGTCGGGGAGTTACAAAGCAAAGGGTTCGCGATTAGCGCTGAAGCACGCTTGCTGAATGTTGATGCTGGCGCGGCACCACTGGCGAGCATCGAGCCGACCCGTCAGCTCTCTCCGGCATCGGTTACCAAAGCGTACCTGGCTGCCGCGGCCTTAAAGCGGTTTGGCCCCCAGCATCGTTTTACTAGCCAGTTGGTAAGCCCCGGCGTGCTTGAGAACGGTGTTTTACGCGGTAATTTAATTTTTGAAGGGGGCGGAGACCCCGGGTTGAGCGCGGAAAATATATGGCGTTTGGTGCAGCGGTTGCAGCAAGCCGGCGTGCGTGAGGTTGAGGGCGCCTTGGTGGTTAACCAATGGCGTTTTGGCCCTGTCGAGTGCATCACCACGGATCGTTGTGATGCCCAAACGCGCGTGGCAAATACCTACAGTGCGCCGTTATCGTCGGCGGGGGTTAATTTTGGTAGCTGGTGTGCCAACGTGAGGCCCGCCTCAGTGCCTAATGCGCCCGCCCGGATATCGATGTGCGACGGACAGGCGTTAGACCTTACCATTGACAACCGTGTGGTCACCAAACCCGATAATAGCGGCACCAAGCTCAATGCCGAGCGGATTACCACCGCTGAGGGTGATGTGATGCGCTTGAGCGGGCAAATATCCACCAATGCGCACGCGCGGGATGTTTACCGTGGCGCGGGTGATGCGGCCGAGGTAACCGCCGAGGTGTTGCTGGGCATGCTCCGTCAGGCGGGTATTAACGTGCGCGATGGGTGGCAACTGACGTCAATGCGCCCGCCCGGTGATGCGCAGCAGCTTGCCGCCGTGGATAGTAAGCCTCTGCAGGAATTACTGCTGCGCATAATGAACTATTCGAATAACTACATGGCCGATGTGCTGGCCCTAAACTTGGTAGATTCGCCCCAAGCGCAGCTTCGCGAAGCAGGCCAGGCGCTGGAGCGTTATGCCCAGAGTTTGCCGGGACACGGCCCACTGACGCTGTACAGCGGTAGCGGGCTGACCACTGAAAACCGTACTTCGGCGCACGGTATCAACGTTATGCTGACCGAGATGTTTCATGAAAGTGCGCTTTTCCCGAGCTTTATCGCCGCCTTTCAGTCGCCCGCCAACGGGGTGATGCGCTTTATTAGGCGCGGTCCGGAGACGTTTCAACACAACGTCATGTTAAAAACCGGCACATTGAACCAGCCGTTCGCGGTGCGAGCCGCCGCGGGTTATTTTCGTACCGCGCAAGGCCGCTGGGGGGTGTTCAGTGTGCTGGTCAACGGTGATGCCAGTACACCCTATTTAAACTGGTCGCAGGTGCTGGATCCGCTGACGAAGGATCTTGATGCCATGATACTCGCCAATTGATGACTTTATTTTGAGGCAAAAGCCATGAAACCAGGACATACCGGCTTGGCACATTTAGCGCATTCCACGCGCTATTCATTGAAAGGATTAAAAGCAGCGTTTCGTAACGAGGCAGCGTTTCGTCAAGAGGTAGCGATTACCGTTATTCTGCTACCGTTGGCTTGGTGGATTGGCGATGGGCCGGTTAACTGGCTGTTACTGGTGGGCAGCTTATTTATCGTGCTAATTGTTGAGTTACTGAACAGCGCGATTGAAAACGTTGTGGACCGCATAGGTCCTGAGCATCATGAGCTGTCCGGGCGGGCCAAAGACATTGGTTCTGCCGCGGTAATGCTGTCGTTGCTACTCGCGGGGCTCACCTGGAGCCTGTTAGGCTGGCAAAAAATCATCGGTTAGCTTTAACCAGGGACGCGAGGTCACTATGCAACTCAATGAAGCGTTTTTACCGGTTGATACGCTACCCAAAGCGCTTCAACCCTTGGCGGGGCAAGCGTGGCAGCGTCTGTGTGAGGCCCTCAGCCAAGCCGATAACGTGGCAGAGATGACCGACCAACCGATGCCATCTGCCGAATGGCCTTCGCTGTCGGCGGAGCGCCGTGAAGCGCTGGCGCGCGTGCTAGCCATTTCGAATTTTGCCGTCGATACGCTGATCGGTTATCCCCAATGGCTGGTCATGTTAGACAGCGGCGGTGAGCTAGATGCCACGCCAAGCCGTGACGACCAGGCACAATTGCTGGCTGACGCCTTGGACAACGCCGACGATGAGGAAACGATGCAGCGTGCCATCCGCCGCTTTCGGCGAGCGCGTATGCTGGGCATCGTATGGCGAGACCTCAACCGGCCAGCGGGTTACACCATGTGGGAGACTGCCCATGCGGTCTCGCAACTGGCAGAAATTTGCCTTGAAGCAGCGCTTGGCTGGCTTGAGCAGTTTTATGCGCCGCGCTGGGGGTTGCCAGCCTCGACGCGTGACGGCGAGCCTCAGCGGCTAGTCGTGCTCGGGATGGGCAAGTTGGGGGCCGGCGAGCTTAATTTATCGTCGGATATCGATCTGATTTTTGCGTTTGCCGAGAACGGCGAAACGCAAGGCGGCCGCAAGCCGCTAGAGCACCAAGAATACTTCACCAAGTTAGGCCAGAAATTAATCGCCGCATTGGACGCCATCACCGCTGATGGCTTTGTCTTCCGGGTGGACATGCGCTTGCGCCCGCTAGGCGACGGTGGGCCGCTGGTGGGCAGTTTTGCGATGCTTTCCAGCTACTACCAGGATCAGGGCCGCGAGTGGGAGCGGTATGCCATGCTCAAGGCGCGCCCGGTTGCGGGCGATGTCTCGGCCGGCGCGGAGCTGCTGGCCAGCTTGCGTCCCTTTGTCTACCGCCGCTATCTCGATTTTGGGGCGATTGAATCGCTGCGTGAACTCAAATCGATGATTAACCGTGAGGTGAAGCGCAAAGGTATGCAGCACAACATCAAGCTTGGGCCTGGCGGTATCCGTGAGGTCGAGTTTGTGGTGCAGGCGTTTCAACTGATTCGCGGCGGGCGCGATACCGAACTCCAGGTGACCTCGCTATACACGGCACTAACGCGCTTGCCGGCGCTCGGGTTACTACCACAAGGTGTTGTGGATGACTTACTGCCCGATTACGCGTTTTTGCGCGACGTTGAACACGCGCTACAGGCCTTGGAAGATCGCCAAACGCAAACCTTGCCCAGCGAGGACGAGGATCGTGAACGGGTCGCTTTTGCCACCGGCCACGATGATTGGCCTAGCCTTGTGCACCAGCTAGAAGAAGTACGCGAGCGTGTTCGCCAGCATTTTGACGCAGTGATTGCCGAACCCGAAGACGAAGTAGACGACGCGAGTGACGAACAAGGTCCCGGGTTGGAGCAGTGGCGGTTGATATGGCGAGGTGAGTTGGATCAAGACGAAGCCTTGGCGCACCTGGAAGAAGCAGGGTTTCAAGCGCCCGGCAAGGTGCTCACCCGGCTTTCTCGCCTTTATCACTCGCGTCAGGTGCAGAGTATGCAGCGCATCGGTTTTGAGCGCCTTGACGCGGTAATGCCGCTTTTGCTGGACGCCGTGGCCGAAAATGAAACACCCGATACGGCGCTGGCGCGCGTTCAGCCGCTGATTGAAGCCGTGCTTCGGCGTACGGCGTATTTGGCCCTACTGCGCGAGAATCCCCATGCGCTTGAGCACCTTATGCGGCTATGCGCCCCCAGTCCTTGGATCGCCGAGCAATTAGCGCGTTACCCGATTCTGCTGGATGAGCTGCTGACCCCCGATACGCTCTATACCCCGGCTGATAAAGCCCGCTTGGCGGATGAGCTACGCCAAACGCTGAACCGGCTTCCCGAAGACGACGAAGAAGCGCAACTGGAAGCGTTGCGGGTATTTAAGCATGCTCAAATGCTTCACGTGGCGGCCTCGGATATTGCAGGTACCCGCCATTTAATGAAAGTAAGTGATTACTTAACATATATCGCCGAAGTGATCCTGGAGGCCGTGTTGGCGATGGCGTGGAAGCGTATTGTCGCTAAGCATGGCGTGCCCAGCGGGTGTAATGCGCAAGAGCCCGCGTTCTTGATTGTCGGTTACGGCAAGCTTGGCGGTATTGAGCTGGGCTACGGATCTGACTTGGATCTGGTGTTCCTCCACGATAGTGACGGTAAAGGATCCACCGATGGCCCACGACCCATCGATACCCCGGTATTCTTTACCCGCTTAGGCCAGCGGATTATCCATTTGCTGACGGCGATCACCCCGACCGGCAGCCTCTACGAAGTCGATATGCGGCTCAGGCCTTCAGGCAATTCAGGTTTGCTGGTGACCTCGCTTGCGGCCTTTGCCGAGTATCAGCGGCAGCATGCCTGGACCTGGGAGCATCAGGCGCTGGTTCGCGCTCGGGTGGTGGCAGGCAATGAAGCGCTGGCGGATAAGTTTGAACACCTGCGCGGTGATATTGTGGGGCAAGCGAGGGACACCACAGCATTGCGTGATGACGTGGTCAAAATGCGTCATAAGATGCGCGACCACCTTGCCACTAAAACCCAAGGCGACACCTTCAACCTTAAGCAAGATACTGGTGGCATGGTGGATATTGAATTCCTCTGCCAGTACGCGGTGTTAGCGCTTGCCAACCAAACACCTGAGTTGCTCACCTATCGCGATAATATCCGTATTTTAGAGACCTTGGCGGAGAGTGGGCACTTACCTCAAGACGAGGCGGAGCGGCTCCGTGACGCTTATTTAGCCTACCGGAGTACCACGCATCGTGCGGCGCTAACCGGTGACAAAGCGGTGGGGCGTGCAACTGATTTTGAAGCGCATCGCGATGCCGTCACGGCGGTGTGGAAGCGTTTCCTGGAGCCGTAGCGGCGCATTAAGGATCGTTGATGGATAGAGTGCTACAGGGAAGGGCCCGGCGATGATCGGCCAAATTCTCGCGACGCTATTGCCGGTTTTTTTGATTACCGGGGCGGGTGTCGCGTACGGACGTTTCCGAACGCCGGACATTCGCAGCTTGAATACCCTGAACATGGAGCTGTTTGTACCGCTTTTGGTGTTTGCTGTGTTGGCCGACCGACAGGCACCCCTAGCCGATTATGCCTGGCTGGCGAGCGCTGCCGTTGCGGTGGTGCTCGGTTCAGGGGTGTTGTTATGGCCGGTCGCTCGCTGGTTGCGCCTGGACATCAAAACCTTTCTACCGCCGATGATGTTCAACAATTCCGGCAATATGGGCATTCCCCTGATCGTGCTGGCATACGGCGAGCAGGCACTGCCGGCCGCGGTGGTGGTATTTATCGTCGAGATGCTGCTGCACTTTTCGGTGGGGCTTCATATGCTCGACCCGCGCATTTCGCTATGGCGTTTGTTACGCATGCCGATTGTGGCGGCGAGTTTGGCGGGACTGGCAGTCAACGTAAGCGGACTGCCGCTGCCTGTGTGGCTACTGGATGCCATGAATATGCTGGGTGGGGTATGCATCCCGTTGATGCTGTTTGCGCTGGGTGTTCGCTTGCTGGAAATCGACTTTAGCGATTGGCGAACCGGTCTTTTGGGCGCGGTGCTATGTCCGTTATCGGGGCTGGTGATTGCACTACCGTTGATTGCGCTGTTGCCTTTCAATAGCTTGCAGGCAGCCGTGCTGCTGGTGTTTGCGGCATTGCCGCCTGCCGTGTTGAATTACTTAGTCGCTGAACAATACCGTTTAGCCCCTCACAAGGTGGCTTCATTGGTGCTGATCGGCAATTTGGGTAGCTTAGTCGTCATGCCATTGACGCTAGCGGCCGCCTTTATCTGGCTTCATGCACCCCAATAACTATACCAACGAACGTAATGGAGCCTGAGCCATTATGGGCTGTCGTTTTTGGCGCTGTTACGTGCATCACGTTTAACTTCATATTGGCCTTCAAGCACATCATGGCGGCCAGCGCCTGGCGACGGCTCCGATTGGCTGCCGCCGATATCCTGTGCATTCTGGGCGCGCATCTGCTCCATACGCTTTTTCATCTTGTGGCGGACAAACGGCATCATGGCCCAACCCACTAACAGGAAAAACAAACCTAGTACCACGCCGACAATCATCAATGCGCCAAACGCCAGCCATGTGAAAAGCAGTTTTAAACTGCCCATGAGGCCGCTGGGTTGAGTCTGAGCGGCACGCGCACGCCATTGATTGGCGGCTTGCCAGGCGGCGTTACGTTGATCACGATTCATCTGGGGCATGAAGCCTCCCTCGTTTGGTTACGTACGTTGGAACGCGCTGGCTAGGGAGAGTTCAGTGGACCTGGCATGGTTTGGCGTTAAAGCGGCGTCCATGCAGAGTAACAATGTAGGTGTTACGATTTTGCTCGCAGGCGCACGTAGTTTGCGCGCCATGCTCATTTAACAGGGAGGTTATATGGCAAATCATGGAGGCAAGTCGGTATTCATCGCATCAACGCTGATCATCTTCGGCTTGGTGGTTGTCGGCGCGTCGTTTCCTGAAAGTTTTGGCAGTGCGGCAGAGGCGGCGTTATCAAGGGTTACCGAGCTATTCGGTTGGTTCTACCTATTTTCTGTATTTGGCTTTGTGGTGTTTTTGTTTGGTTTAGCACTAAGCAAATACGGCAAGGTACGCTTGGGCCCCCAGGATAGCCGGCCAAACTATAGCTTTTTTTCCTGGATCAGCATGCTACTGGCCGCCGGTTTCGGTGTGGGGTTGGTGTTCTATGGCATGGCCGAGCCCATGTTGCATTACATCGAGCCGCCTTACGGGGATGTGACGGCGGAAACCGAGGCGTCGGCGCGCTACGCTATTCAATACAGTTATTTTAACTGGGGTATTCACCAGTGGGCGGCGTTTTCTGTCGTCGGTCTGATCATTGCCTACTTTCAGTTCCGCAAAGGCCAAGCAGGGCTGGTGTCGTCGGTACTGTCATCGGTTACGGCGAAACACCCGCGGATTCGTCCTTATGCCTCCTGGCTTGATGTGTTTGCCGTTGTCGCCACGGTCATGGGGGTCGCCACATCGCTAGGGCTCGGCGTGTTACAGATGAACGGCGGGTTGAATGCTGTTTTTGGCCTGCCGGAAAATGGTTTTTGGCAATTTGTTATCCTGTTTGTGATGTTTTGCGCCTATATGCTGTCGACCTGGTCAGGGCTTGATAAAGGCATTAAGCGGCTGTCGAACTTGAACATGCTGCTATGTATCGGCTTGATGCTCTACGTGCTGTTTACCGGCCCAACCGTTGCTATCCTGGAAACCATTACGGTGGGGATTGGCGATTATTTGCAAAACTTCATTGGCATGAGCTTGCGCACCGCGCCTTACAGCGATGAAAACTGGGCGAGTAGCTGGACCATTTTCTACTGGGCATGGGTGATTGCCTGGTCGCCGTTTGTTGGCTCCTTTGTGGCGCGCGTCTCCCGTGGCCGGACGATCAAGGAATATATCTTTGGCGTGCTGCTGGTTCCTCCATTGCTGGCGTGCTTATGGATCGGGGTATTCGGCGGTGCCGCGTTAAATATGGAGCTGGCCGGTGACAATGTTGGCCTGGCGGCTGCCACTCAGGACAATATCACCGTGGCGTTGTTTGAAATGTTCGACCTAATGCCGTTTTCCGGTGTGTTGTCGCTTATCGCCATCATGCTAATTTTTATCTTCCTGGTGACATCAGCCGACTCGGCGTCCTACATCGTGGCGCAAATGACCGATAATGGCTCAATTAACCCGCCGTTATACAAGCGTGTAATATGGGGCGTTTTGATTGCTGCGATCTGCTTTACGTTGATTGTGGCGGGCGGTCTTTCGGGGTTGCAGTCGGCGTCGGTGCTGTCGGCATTACCCTTCACCTTTATTCTTTATATGATGGTGATTGTGTTGGTGCGTGAGCTACGTGCCGACCGTAAATCCATGCTCACTCAACTGTACCGTCGGCATGGTGAAACCCCGGTGGGCGCCGATGCCTTTGAAGCCGAAGAGCTGGGCGAAGAGGAGCGGCTGCGTCGTGCCCCGAACGTCATTAATCGTCGCATCAACCATTAAATGGGGTAAAGACTAATGGTCAAGAAAACACGGCACGGAGCCACACGAAGGCATGCCAAGGGGGTTGTCTTCGACCGCTGGTTAGACCGTGCTGTGTCTGTCACCGTGATCACAGCGCTTGTCGTTGGGCTTGCCGCAGTGATTGCCCACTGGTGGCTTTGAAAGCTTAATTCAGGCGCGCCAACCGTGACGCTCAATCCCCATGCCTATTGTCCAACATTTGGTGTGTCGCTTTTTTATTCCAAGCTGCTAGGCTAAGTCACTTTGCTAGCAGGTGAGGGAAACCATCGTGCGCGCTCAACCTACCAGTGCTGCTTCTGACTTCGCTTCGCGCCGTGAGATTTTTGGCTGGGCGATGTTCGATTTTGCCAATCAAGCCTATACGTTGCTGATTATCACCGTGGTGTTCGGTGAATTATTTACCACGGTGATCGTGGGAGAGCGTGACGGTAACTTTCGTCTTGCCAACCTGCTGTGGAGCCTTGCCCTTGCGATTAGCTATCTGTTGGTCGTGATCACCGCGCCACTCTGCGGGGCGATCATGGACGAGCGCGCGGAAAAAAAGCGCTTTCTGTTCGTCAGCTATTTAGCCACCGTCGCCGCCACCGCCATGCTGTACTTTGTAGCGCCCGGCTATGTGGTTCTGGGGCTTATCCTGATTATTATCTCAAATTACGCCTACTCAATGGGCGAGTCTTTTATTGCGGCCTTTTTGCCCGCGCTGGGGCCACCGCATGCGCTGGGCAAAATTTCCGGGTTTGGATGGGCATTGGGCTATATCGGCGGCCTTTTTGCCGCTGGGTTTACGCTCATCGTGCTGGGAGAAGCGAGTGCCGATAATTTCGAGCGTATTCGCTGGGTAGGCCCCTTTGCAGCGGGGTTCTTCTTGGTGGCCGCCATACCCACCTTTATGTGGCTGAAGGAGCGAGGAACACCGCTACCCCGGCGCGGATCCTACTGGCATACGGCGCGGCGGCGCGTGACCAATACCTTCCACGAACTAAAACATTTCAGGGATTTGTCGGTTTTCCTTGTGTCGCTGTTATTCTCCATGGCGGGGGTGTACATCATCATCGCCTTTGCCTTCATCTATGGTGCGCAGGTGATTGGCTGGGAAGCCGGCGTGCGCAATATTATGTTCATTATTGTGCAAATTACTGCCGCCGCCGGGGCGTTGGGGTTTGGTTGGATTCAAGACCACGTCGGCGCAAAGCGCACCTATCAAATGACCTTAGCGCTATGGGTGTGCGCCATTCTGGCTATTTGGCTGACGCCTCAGTTTACCGACTGGGTGAACCATTACGCCGGGTGGCAGTGGCAAGCTCAGTACGTTTTTTTGCTGGTGGGCTGTTTGGCGGGGCTGAGCTTGGGCTCCAGTCAGTCGGCGAGCCGAGCACTGGTGGGGCTGTTCTCGCCGACCACTAAGTCAGCGGAATTCTTCGGCTTTTGGGGCCTGGCCAATAAGTTGGCCGGTGTTATGGGGATTGTACTGCTAGGTGGGCTTCAGGCATTGGTGGGCTTGCAGGCGTCTATTCTGCTGTGTGCGGTGTTGTTTGGCGTGGCGATGCTGATTTGTGCGCAGGTCAATGAGGCGCGGGGCCGTCAGGCGGCACTCAATTGGCAGCCCTTGGCTTAGCAGCTTGTGTCGGGTGTATCGATATGCTTAGCTGCGAGGGCACAGATCCCAACATAAGGAGTTGATATGGGTATCGAAGTCGGTGGACTACTGGGCTTAATTTGGTTGATCATCGTCGTTTGGGCGATTATCAAAGTGTCGAAAAGCTCGGCGGGCGGTTTGTCCAAGCTCCTATGGATATTAGTGCTGCTGTTCTTCCCGCTGGTCGGGTTGATTGTATGGTTTTTGTTAGGCCCCAAAGGCTAGCGCCGCAAGGTTCAGCAAGCTGATATGAATAAGGCAGGCGCTAGGCCTGCCTTATTAAGTAACTTCATATTGATTTTGTTTAACTTTGCTCTTCATCAGGCGGCGATTTGTAATGCCCGGGGATTTTCAGCTTCTCTCCGTTGGGCAGGTCGCGCACTTGAGTCGGTACGTAAACGCGTTTGATAATACTTTTGGCTTTACCGCTTCCCATGGCTTTTCCTCCTGTCAGATTGTCGACAGTTTGCATCTCTACATTAGCCGTGGTTGTGATAAGAATCAAGCCATCGCCGTTGGCTTAAATGGATAAATATCGTGGATTTGGCGTCGCCTAGCAGGCGCCTGGGCACTTTTAAGGTATCCTGGAAACAAATACCAAGGTTCTGCTTTTGTATGGGGGAAGCAGGCGATAAGACACCTAGAAGTGGAGTTGATAACGAGGATGGCGGATCACTTAGAAGAACAGTTTCAGGCGCTTGGATCTCAAGAACCACAAAAACCCGACTACCCTGACCAGGATCATGTGCTCATCATCGAGGATGACCAACGCTTGGCTGAGCTCACCCGCGATTACTTGGAGGCCAATGGTTTTCAAGTCACGTTAGAGGCTGATGGGGCAAAAGGGGTGGATCGTATCCTAACCCTGCAGCCGGATCTGGTGATTCTTGATTTAATGCTGCCGGGAGAGGATGGCCTGGCGATTTGTCGTCGTGTTCGACCCAATTTCGCGGGTCCGATTATGATGTTGACGGCCCGCACCGACGACTTGGATCAAGTGTTGGGGTTGGAAATGGGCGCTGACGACTATGTGCCCAAACCTGTTCAGCCGAGGGTGCTTTTAGCGCGTATGCGCGCCTTGTTGCGGCGTGCCGATGGGCCGACCCCCGATGGTGAAATTCGTCTGCGCTTTGAGAATCTGGAAATTGATAATGCGACCCGCGAAGCTTGGTTGTCGGGGGAGCGCATTGACCTGACCAGCGCCGAGTTTGATCTTTTATGGTTGCTGGCGCGCAATGCCGGACGTGTGCTTACCCGTGAAGAGATCTTCAACGACCTGAGGGGAATCAAATACGACGGCCAAGATCGCTCGATTGACGTGCGCGTTTCACGCATTCGCCCCAAAATTGGCGACGATCCTAACCAGCCCCACCGTATCAAAACGGTACGCAGCAAGGGTTACCTGTTTGTGAAGGACAGCTGATTAAACAGAAGGACAGTCTCATGCGGCGGGTGCTCAGTCATGGCTCGTTTTTACGCTTTTATTTGCTGCTGGGTACCGCGCTATTAGTGGTGTTTCTGATCGCCCTGGGCGGCCGCGCCTTTATTGAACAGGTGCGCCGTGAGGACTATCGCGAAGCCCTAGCGGCGCTGCCCATGTCGCTGATGGCGCAACAGTTAGCCGAGAGCACGCCACGTGAACGCCAAGACCAACTGAGCATTTGGGCGGAAAAGCTTGATATGCAGTTGTCGCTGGTGGCGCTGGGAGACGCCTCGCTGAGCTATTTCGAACGCGCTCGTTTAGAGCAGGGCAAGGTGCTGGTCGAGGCCTCACCCTGGCGGTTAAAGCGCCGCATTCCCGGTCAATCCTGGCTGTTGCAGGCCGACTTTCCCGCCTGGAGTGAACAGCAATGGCACGCCTCGATTGCCATGCTTGGGGCGTGGCTATCGCCGCTTAACGACGGCGAACGCCGTGAGCGGTTAGGGGATTTGCAGCAGGGGAGTTGGCCCCTTGCGCTGCTAAATCGACCGCCCAGCGAACTAAGCGATACTCAGCACGCCCAGCTTGCCCGCGGTGAAGTCGTCACGCGGTTACGCGGTGAGCAGTTAACCATCAGCTTTCTCTATGAGTTGCCGGGGAGAGCCCAGTGGCTTGCCGTAGGGCCGGCTTCCCGGGGCAATAACCTGCCGTTTAATCTCCAGCTACTCTTGCTGATGGCGTTGATGGTCGTGCTGGCGCTGATTATTTATCTGATTATGCGCAGCATTGAATCACGCATGGCGCGACTCGAATTAGCCGCCACACGGATTGCCAGCGGCCGGTTGGAGACCCGGGTAAAAGTGGAAAGTGGCGACTTCCTGGGGCGTTTGGGCATGGCCTTCAACGGCATGGCCAATCAAGTGCAGTCGCTGCTGCGCGGTCAGCAAGAGATGATCCGCGCCGTGTCCCACGAACTACGCACGCCAGTGGCCCGCATTCGTTTTGCGGTGCAAATGGTCGAGGACATGACCGAACAGCCCGCTATACGACGCCAGCTGCAGGGCATCGATGCCGATATCGCCGAGCTTGATGAACTGGTCGATGAAATTCTTACCTACGCGAGATTGGGCGGCGAGACCGTTAACGGCGCCGAGTTGGAAACCGCACTGGTCGAATGCCGGGCGATGGCCGAGCGGGTGATCGATACGCTCTCGCCGCTTCACGAGGGCTTGACCATCACCTTAATGCCGGGGCCAGACATCGAGCTGTTGGCAGAACCCCGCTACCTTCAGCGAGCGCTGCAAAACCTAGTGAGTAACGCGTGTCGCTATGGCCAGTCCCAAGTTGTCATTGGGCTATGGGACGAGCCGCATTTGGTACGTATTGACGTGGAAGACGATGGGCCAGGGATTCCCGCCGATGTCCGGGCCGACGTGTTTAAACCCTTCGCGCGTTTAGACGACAGCCGGGCACGCAGCTCGGGCGGTTACGGGTTGGGACTGTCCATTGTGCAAAAAATCATGGCCGGCCATGGCGGCAGCGTGACCGTGGATGTCAGCCCCACCTTGGGCGGCGCACGATTCACGCTGCTGATTCCGCGTCGCGAGTCACCGGCTTGATGCCAGTCAGTACGGCAAACGAGGTTTCCTTAGCCGTGCGTAAAAAATCCTGCATCCATGGGGCTTCCAGCGTTTCTTCGCGAACGGCCGCGTAGAGCGTGCTCCAAACGCCCTGTTCACCGAGCTTGACCGCGCTAACATAGTCGCGTTCCAGGTATTCGGTGAGTGCCCAATTGGGCAGTGCGCACACCCCTCGCCCGCTGGCGACCAGTTGCATCATCATGATCGTTAATTCGGCCGTGCGTATTTCCCGTGGGCGAACCCCGGCGGGGGCTAAAAACTGAGTGAAGACGTCAAGTCGAGACTGCTCTACCGGGTAGGTAATTAAGGTTTCATCGGCGAGTGCCTCAGGGGTGACGAAGCTGTACGCGGCATACGGATGCTGGCGAGCAACCGCCAATAGACCCTCATAACGGAATAGCGGCATATAGCGAACGCCGTCCAGGGGTTGCGGATCCGCTGTAATGACCAAATCGAGCTGTTCCCGGGCAAGCGCGGGCAGCGGGTCGAAATGGTGGCCGCTGGGGATGTCGATCTCAACCTCGGGCCAATGATCGCGAAAGTAATCCACCGTGGGCATCAGCCACTGGAAACAGCTGTGGCATTCAATCGCCATGTGCAGGCGGCCGAGTTCGGTTCCCGCCATGCGTGCGATGTCGCGTTCCGCTTTGCGTACTTCAGGCAGTACCTGATCGGCCAAGGCGAGCAGCCGCAGCCCCGCACGGGTGAATTCAACGGGTCGGGTCTTACGCACAAACAGCGGGCTGTCCACGCGGCTTTCGAGGTCTTTTAGCTGATGAGACAGCGCTGACTGGGTGAGGTGGACGCGATCAGCGGCTTCAACCAGTGACCCGGTTTCGCGCAGCGCAAGCAGGGTGCGCAAGTGGCGTAATTCAATCATGGTGAGTTTTTTTCATTTTCAATATTAGAAACTTTAGTTTGATTCACCTGGTGGCGGTGCCCAGACTGTGCGAAATCATTCACGTTGTAAGGTTTCATCATGACAGTTTCTCATATTCTCGGCTATCCCCGCATTGGCGCTCAACGCGAGCTAAAAAAAGCCACCGAGGCGTACTGGAAAGGCGAGTGTTCGCGCGAAGCACTCGAAAAGACCGGTCGCGAACTGCGCTTACGCCATTGGCAGGCGCAGCAGTCGGCGGGGCTTGATCTGGTGAGTGTCGGCGATTTCGCATTTTACGATCAAGTGCTTAACGTCTCGGTGCTATTGGGTGCGGTGCCCGAACGCTTCAACGCGGCACAGGAAGTCGCGGCGGGTGATGTTGACCTGGATACTGCCTTTCGTATGGCGCGGGGACGGGCGCCAAGCGGTGAACCGGCACCAGCATGCGAAATGACCAAGTACTTCGATACTAACTATCACTACTTGGTCCCGGAGCTGCATGAAGGACAACGCTTTACCCTCGCCTCTAATCGGTTGTTCGAAGAGGTTGATGAAGCACTAAGTGCCGGGTTTACCCCCAAAGTGACGCTCACCGGGCCACTCACTTGGCTGTGGTTGGGCAAGTCCAAAACCGGCGAGCTGGATCGCTTATCGCTATTGGATAGCGTCTTGGATGTGTATAGCGAAGTGCTGGCGCGTCTGGCAACGCAGGGGGTTGAGTGGGTTCAGTTGGATGAACCTGCGTTGGTGCAGGATTTGCCTCTGGCGTGGCATCAAGCGTACGAGCGCGCTTACCATCGGCTGCAGTCTGCTCCCTTAAAGCTGCTGGTCGCGAGCTACTTCGGTGGCCTGGGCGATAATTTGTCGCTGGCCACGCGGCTGCCGGTCGCTGGACTGCATATTGATGCCGTGCGCGCACCGCAACAAGTCGACAATGTGATCGATCGCTTAGGCCCCCACCAGGTGCTGTCGATAGGCTTTATCGACGGACGCAATATTTGGCGTGCCGATCTTGCCGCGCTGCGTGAGCGGCTGCTGCCGTTAAAGGTGCGTCTGGGTAAACGGCTGTGGCTTGCCCCCAGTTGTTCGCTGTTACATGTGCCGGTAGACCTCACACAAGAAACCGAGCTTGATGAGTCTTTAGTCAGTTGGCTGGCGTTTGCTCGTCAAAAGCTCGACGAGGTGGTGACCCTGGCCCGCTTGATCGATAACCGTGCCACCGACCTTGATGAGCAGCGTTTAAAGGCCGCCACACAAGCACTGGATGCCCGGCGTGAATCAGGGCGGATTCACCAGCCAGCGGTGAGCACGCGCGTTGCCGCGGTCACGCCCGGCGATAGCCAGCGTCGTTCTGTTTATGCTGAGCGCGCGGTGGCGCAGCGCCGAGCGCTTAATCTGCCGCTATTTCCCACCACGACCATCGGTTCGTTTCCACAAACCCACGACATTCGGGCGGCGCGGCGCGCGTTTAAAGCCGGTGAGTTAAGCCAAACCGACTATGAAACACGTATGCGAGCAGAGATTGCATACGCGGTTGAACGCCAAGAAGCGCTCGGCTTGGACGTGCCGGTACACGGTGAGGCCGAGCGCAACGACATGGTGGAGTATTTTGGCGAACAGCTAGATGGCTTTGCCTTTACCCGCTTTGGTTGGGTTCAAAGCTATGGCTCGCGCTGCGTGAAACCGCCGGTCATTTTTGGCGACGTGACCCGCCCGGCGGCTATGACCGTGCGCTGGAGTCAGTATGCCCAAACGCTCACCGATAAGCCCATGAAAGGCATGCTGACCGGCCCCGTGACGATATTGCAGTGGTCGTTTGTGCGCGATGATCAATCGCGTGATACCACCTGCCGGCAGATTGCCTTAGCGCTTCGCGACGAGGTGCTGGATCTGGAGCAGGCCGGTATCCCTATTATTCAAATTGACGAACCCGCCCTGCGTGAAGGCTTGCCGCTGCGCCAGAACGAGTGGCAGAGCTATTTAGACTGGGCGGTGGAATGTTTCCGGTTAAGTGCCGCGGGGGTTAGTGACGCGACTCAGATCCATACCCACATGTGTTACTCGGAGTTTAACGACATCATCGGAGCGATCGCGGCGCTGGATGCCGATGTGATCACCATCGAAACATCACGCTCGGATATGGAATTGCTCGACGCCTTCCAGGACTTTGCTTATCCCAACGAGATTGGGCCTGGCGTCTATGATATCCACACCCCGAATATTCCTGATGTGGGGTGGATGGTGGACTTGATGGAAAAAGCGCTGGAAAAAATCCCCGCCGAACGGCTATGGGTCAATCCCGACTGTGGGCTCAAAACCCGCGGCTGGGCCGAAGTAGAGCCGGCGCTTGCCAATATGGTAGAGGCCGCTAAGCAACTGCGCCAGCGTTACGCCTAAATGCGGATCGCATGTCTCAACATGTCAAACCCCGGCAACGCGCCGGGGTTTTTCATCTGACATGGTCAACTTTTAGTGGCGTAGGCGTAGAGCAATGTTTCCTGAGCGCTGATGGGATCACTGTTGCCCGGGTCTTGCAGGTGGTAGCTACCGTCGCTTTTCAGCAGCCAGCTTTGGCAGTTGTCCACCAGGTAGGTTTCCAGATCCTTGCGCACACGGGAGGCCAACTTTTTATCGAGCAGCGGAAAGCAGGTTTCCACCCGATGGAACATATTACGCGACATCAGATCAGCGCTTGAGCACCAAATTTCCGGCTTGCCATCGTTGTGGAAGTGGAAAACTCGCGTGTGCTCTAGAAAACGCCCGATAATCGAACGCACGCGAATGTTCTCCGATACGCCTGGTAGCCCGGGTTTTAGGCAGCACATGCCGCGAATAATCAGGTCACACTCCACGCCTGCCTGAGACGCCCGATATAGCGCCTTGATAAGTTGAGGCTCGGTGAGCGAGTTGCACTTGAAGATGATATGAGCACGTTTGCCCTTGCGGGCCACCTGCGCTTCGCGATCAATCATTTCTATTAATCGTTCGTGCAGCGTAAACGGCGCGTGGAGCAGCGTATCAATTTTACGCGCGCGACCCATGCCCGACAGCTGTTGAAACACCCGATGGACGTCGGCGCAAAGTGCCTTATTGGCGGTCAGCAGGCTGTAGTCGGTGTACAGTTTGGCGGTTTTGGAATGGTAGTTGCCGGTGCCCAGGTGGGCGTAGTGGCGGAGCCCATCGCTCTCACGGCGCACAATATGCAGCATTTTGGCGTGGGTTTTATACGCCATGATGCCGTAAATCACGATGGCTCCGGCTTCCTGAAGCCGTGACGCCAGTTGCAGGTTGTCTGCTTCGTCAAAGCGCGCCCGCAACTCAATCACCACGGTCACTTCTTTACCATGACTCGCGGCGTCCACCAGCGCGCTAACAATCGGCGAGTCGGCACCGGTCCGGTAGAGCGTTTGTTTGATCGCCAGTACATCCGGGTCGCGTGCCGCCTCGCTGAGTAGATCTTCAATTGGCGAAAACGACTGAAAAGGATGGTGCAGCAGGAGATCCTGTTTAGCGATAGCGCTAAATAAACTGCCACCTCTCAGTGCTTTGGGGGTGCCAGGTGTGTAAGGCCGATATAGCAGCTCGGGGCGGTCAACGTCGCCAAGCACCGACATCATACGGGTCAGGTTGACCGGGCCTTGTACGCGGTAAAGATCGTCGCTCTCAAGGCTGAATTGGCGTAGCAGGAAGTTGGTTAAATCGTCCGGGCAGTTATCGGCGACTTCTAAGCGCACCCCGCTGCCGTAGCGCCTTGCCAACAGTTCGCCGCGCAGCGCCGAGGCCAGGTCGGACACCTCTTCGGGGTCGACCGTCATGTCCGCATTACGCGTCAGGCGGAACTGGTAGCAACCGCGCACCTTCATGCCTGGAAACAGCTCCTCGGCATGCGCGTGAATCATCGATGATAAAAACACGTACTCGGTAAAGCCTTCGCTGCAAAGGTTCTTGGGCAGGGCCATGAGGCGCGGCAGCGAGCGGGGGGCGGGCAGAATCGCCATGCCACCGGCGCGGCCAAAGGCATCCTTGCCTTCCAGCTCGACGATAAAGTTGAGGCTTTTGTTGACCAATCGCGGAAAGGGGTGCGACGGATCCAGCCCGATAGGGCTGATGACCGGCATAATATCGTTATTAAACAGTTCCTGAACCCAGTCTTTTTGCGCTTTGGTCCATTGATCGCGACGCCGAAACCTGAGTCCCTGAGCCTCGAGTGCCGGCAACAACGTATCGTTAAGTATTTGATACTGGCGCACGATTTGTTCGTGAGCGATCTCGGAAATCTCGGCCAGTACGGCTTTGGGGAGCCGCCCATCGGCGCCTGTTGTATCGTCGCCTAGGGCGATTTGGTGCTTAAGCCCAGCGACGCGAATCTCAAAAAACTCATCCATATTGGATGAGAAAATCAGCAGAAACATCAGTCGGTTGAGAAGCGGGTGGGCATCATCGAGCGCCTGCTCCAACACGCGGATATTAAACTTCAGGTGCGACAGCTCGCGGTTGAAGTAGAGCTGCGGATTGTCTAGGTCGGTTTCGGGCGGCGTTTCGCGGGCCTGAATGCCCGCTGGCGTGCGGTTAACGCGAAGCGTGGACGTTTCGGTATCGCCGCTGCCATGCTCATTAGGCGGATTGGGCAAGCTGTCGGTGACCTGATCGTCCATGTTGACTGCCTCCGGCGTCAGTGATTTTGGAGCGTATCATTGCCCGATACGCGATGATCAACGCAGTATGACAAAGCAAGATGACAAAGACGTGTCACAGCGTTGTCATCTACGCACGCAGATCAACGCGCTTTGGCCAGCAAGCGAGCCGCATCGAGTGCAAAGTAGCTCAAAATGCCGTCGGCACCAGCCCGTTTGAAGCACATCAATGATTCGAGAATCACCGTGTCGGCGTCAAGCCAGCCATTATCGAAAGCGGCGCGGTGCATCGCGTACTCGCCGCTCACCTGGTAGGCGTACGTCGGTACGCGTAATTCACTTTTGACCCGCTGAACCACATCCAGATAGGGCATCCCCGGCTTTACCATGACCATATCGGCCCCCTCGGCAATATCCATGGCCACCTCGTGAAGCGCTTCATCACTGTTGGCCGGATCCATTTGGTAGGTGCGCTTGTCGGCTTTGCCTAGGTTTGCCGACGAACCGACGGCATCGCGGAAGGGGCCGTAATAGTGCGAGGCATATTTAGCGCTGTAGGCCATGATGCGCACATTAGGGAGGTCTTCTTGTTCCAGCACCTGGCGGATAGCGCCGATACGACCGTCCATCATATCGGAGGGGGCGACCACGTCGGCACCGGCCTCGGCGTGGGATAGCGCCTGCTTCAACAGGGTATCGACGGTACGGTCGTTGAGCACATAGCCTTGTTCATCAATGATGCCGTCTTGCCCGTGGATGGTGTAAGGGTCAAGGGCAACGTCGGTGATGATGCCTAACTCGGGCAGGGCCTCTTTCAGCGCGCGTACGCTGCGTTGAACCAAGCCGTTTGCGTTGTAAGCTTCTTCGGCAAGCTGTGATTTTTGCTCGGCACCCACCACCGGGAAGATCGCAATCGCGGGAATACCTAACGTATAGGCTTCGCGGGCCTGCTCAATCAGCAGGTCAATCGACAGGCGCTCTACGCCCGGCATCGAGGAGACCGCTTCACGCTGTTGGCTGCCTTCCAGGACAAAGACCGGCAAAATTAAATCGTCGGGGGTTAATGATGACTCGCGCATCAAACGGCGCGAGAAATCGTCGCGGCGCATGCGGCGCATACGAGTCGCAGGGAAGTGACGAGGGGTTGATGTGCTCAACGGTATTCTCCACAAAAACTCGTGAATAAAGGTGCCTATCGGCCTTAGCTGAGTATATCAGCCTTGACCTGCGGCGAAAGCCGCCTTGTGGCGCGCCACAAGACTGACTAAAGTGGCGCGAACGCTGCTGAATGAGCAGACCCTGGACAAGGAGATAGGCATGACCAAACAGGTGGCAGTGATTCTCGCTGGTTGCGGTGCATTCGATGGTTCAGAAATTTACGAAACCACGTTGACGCTTCTACGCTTGGATCAGCTGGGAATAGGATATCGCTGTTTTGCCCCCGATATCGAGCAACACCATGTGGTAAATCACCTCACCCAGCAAGCCGATGCAGACGAACGGCGTAATGTGCTGGTGGAGTCAGCGCGTTTGGCCCGCGGCGAGGTGACCCCGCTGACCGAGTTAGTGGCCGATGAGTTTGACGCGGTGATCGTACCGGGTGGCTTTGGTGTGGCCAAAAACCTGTCGGATTTCGCCACAGCAGGTGACAGCATGCAGGTACTTGAGTCACTCAAAGAGGTGTTGGCAGGCTTTCGCGAAGACGCCAAACCGATTGGCTTAATCTGCATTGCGCCGGTGCTGGCAACGCGTTTATTAGGCGATGGCATTGCTGTCACGGTAGGCAAAGATCCCGGCGTATCCGGAGCGATCAGCGCCATGGGCGGACTGCACCGCAGCTGTAGCGTTGACGATATCGTGGTGGATCTGGAACATCGGGTAGTGACAACACCCGCCTATATGCTCGCCACGCGGATTAGCGAAGCGGCCACGGGTATTTTTAAGTTGGTGGATCGGATTGATGACATGATGAGCTAGTTTGCAAGCGAACGCCCGTACAAACGCATAAGCCGCTGCCTAGGGCAGCGGCTTATTTATTGGGTGTTTACAGTGAAAACGAATCGCTTATTCGTCGCTCTGTTCTTGAGCGGCTTTTTCGGCTCGACGATTGCGCACCAAGCGGCCAAACAACAGGCCAACTTCGTAAAGCAGATACATCGGCACCGCTAGCAAACTCTGGGAAATAACGTCGGGCGGTGTTAGCACCATGCCAATAATGAAACAGCCCAATATGATATACGGACGTTTCTGAGAAAGGCTTTCGACCGTCGTGGCGCCTGACAGGATCAACAAAAACGTTGCCACTGGGATTTCAAAGGCCACACCAAAGGCAAAAAACAGCTTGAGCACGAAGTTCAAATACTGGTTGATGTCGGTCATCACCGTGACATTTTCCGGTCCTGTTTGGGTGAAAAACGCAAACAGCAGCGGAAATACCACGTAATAGGCGAATGCCGCCCCTGCGTAGAACAGCAAGATGCTGGAAACGAGGATCGGAATAGCCAGCGCTTTCTCATTATCGTAAAGCCCTGGGGCAATAAACGACCATGCTTGGTGAAGCACGAAGGGAACGGCAATGAACAGCGCAGTCACCAAGGTTAGTTTAAACGGCGCAAGAAACGGCGAGGCGACTTCCGTCGCAATCATTTGCGACCCGGGAGGCAGCAGCGCCATGAGAGGTTCCGCCACGAAAATGTAGATATCGTTTGAGAACGAATACAGTCCCAGAAAGATCACCAAAATGGCGATAACCGCCCGCATCAGGCGCGAGCGCAACTCTATGAGATGCTCGATTAGCGGTGCTTGGGGCGGCTCATTATTGGGCTCCTGGGAATCGCCAGACGTACTCATGGGTGCTTGCGGTCCTTAGTAGATGACTCAGCGTCGGAGGAGGCTGGCGCCGGCGACTCTGGGGCTTCCTCTTGGACGGTCTCCAGCGCATCATCCAGGTGCGACACAGCACTGGCGGCGCGCTGTTCCGACTCGCTTGACGTGCTGCGTGAAGGGGCCGTTGGTTTTTCGGGGTCGTCGGCTATCCGCTCTACGTCCTGTTTGGCTTTGCGTAAACTGTCATCTAGCTTTGTTTGCTGGTCGGTGAGCTTTTGGCGTAGATCCTCCGCCTCAAGCTGAGCGCTGATTTCACGCTGCATTCCCGAAACGGTGCGTTTAACCTTACCGACCCACAGCCCTGCCGTGCGCGCGGCGCGCGGCAGGCGCTCAGGGCCCAGCACCAAAAGCCCGACAACGCCAATGACCAGTATTTCAAAAAAGCCAAAGTCGAACATGGCTTATTTGCGCTCGTCGTTATTTTCGGCTTTCTGTTTGGCTTTCTCTTCTGCTTGAACGTCGTAGGTGTTGCCAGCTTCGTCGTGGCTGACTTTCGACTGAGGCTGATCGGCGTCTGGTTTATCGGTGTCTTTCTCATCCTCATGAACGGCTTTTTTGAAGCCCTTAACCGCACCGCCCAAGTCTGTGCCGACGTTGCGTAGTTTTTTAGTGCCGAAAACCAGGATGATGATGCCCAGCACAATGAGCAGTTGCCAAATACTGATACCACCTAACATAAGCGTGTCCTCATAATGGATCTACGTTGCAAAGCCAATGGGTTATTGTTCGCGCGCCGCTTTTTCGTCGTGGCCCGACATGCCAAAGCGACGCGCTAATTCGTTTAGTACGTCGCGGTGATCCATGTCCAGATGCGACAGCATCACCAAGCTATGAAACCACAGGTCGGCTGTTTCAGCGACCAATGCCTGTCGCTCGGCCAAACCGCCGTGTTCGGCGTCTTTAGCGGCAAGCAATGTTTCGGTGGCTTCCTCGCCGACTTTTTCGAGTATCTTGTTCAATCCCTTGTAATGCAAGGCGGCAACATACGAATCGTCCGGCGCTGCGTGGCGGCGCTGTTGTAATACCTCGGCGAGCGCATCGAGCACAGGCGTATTATTGGGGGTCGAAGGCGTCGTGTCCATGGGGATCCTTAGGTGCTTTAACTATTGCCATGCTAACAGCAATAAGCCGATGGCCGCAGCGAAGAGAACCGGCCATTCTTGACCGCTTGCCCATTGGCTGAGTGGCTGCCAAGCCAGAGCGAGCCCCAGCAAGATCAAACCAATCCGCAAGCGATGCTGGCGTTTTCCTTGTCGGGCCATTTGCCGTCGCATGGCGCTGATAGCCGAAGCCTGCTGGTGGCGCTGACGGTGTTCGTGCTCCATGCGATTAAGTGCCTGGTGCGCTAATACCGGCAGCTCCGGTAACTGATGAGAAAGCTCCGGTGCCTGGCGTTTTAGTGACCGCCACAAGCCGCCGACGCCGGCGCGATCCTTCATCCACTGCTCTAAATAGGGTTTTGCCGTGCTCCACAGGTCAAGGTCTGGGTAAAGCTGTCGCCCCAATCCTTCTATATTCAGTAGGGTTTTTTGCAGCAACACCAGCTGGGGCTGAACTTCCATATTAAAGCGCCGGGCGGTTTGGAACAGCCCCAGCAGTACCTGGCCAAAGGATATATCTTTCAACGGTTTTTCTAAGATTGGCTCGCAAACGGTACGTATCGCTGCGGCAAACTCGTTGGCCCGGGTGTTTTCACCCACCCAGCCTGACTCAATGTGCAGCGCCGCCACTTCGTAATAGTCTTGATGAAAAAATGCCAGCAGGTTGCGCGCCAGGTAATCCTGATCCTCCCGCGTTAGGCTGCCGACAATCCCGCAGTCAATGGCGATATATTGCGGGTCTTCAGGGTTGTCGCAGTTGACGAAAATATTCCCAGGGTGCATGTCAGCATGGAAGAAATTGTCGCGGAATACCTGGGTAAAGAAAAGTTCCACGCCGCGCTCGGCGAGCTTTTTAAGGTTGGTGCCGTTGGCTTTAAGCGTGTCAAGGTCAGCCACAGGCACGCCGCGAATGCGTTCCTGGACCATGACGTGGCGGCGGGTAAAGGGCCAGTAGATGGTCGGCACAAACAGTAGCGGGGAATCTTTGAAATTGCGCTTAAGCTGCGAGGTGTTGGCGGCTTCTTTATACAGGTCGAGCTCATCGAAGAGCGTCGCCTCATAATCCCTGATCACCTCTACCGGGCGCAGGCGACGTGCCTCAGGCACTTTGCTAAGCAGCTTGGCCACCTGATACATCAGAGCCATGTCCTGACGCATGATGCGGTCGATGCCGGGGCGAATGATTTTGACCACCACGTCCTCACCGCTATGCAACCGGGCGACATGCACTTGTGCAATTGAGGCCGATGCTAGGGGCGCCGGGTCGAAAAAGGCGAATGCCTCGCTAAGCGGCATATCAAGCTCTTTTTCCACCCGGGCAACGGCGTGCTCACCAGGGAAGGGCGGGACTTGATCTTGTAGGCGCCTGAGTTCATCGGCGAGGTCGGCGGGCAGCAGGTCGCGACGCGTGGAAAGCATCTGGCCGAATTTAATAAAAATAGGCCCGAGCGCTTCCAAGGCGAGACGTAACCGCTCAGCCCGTGAGCGCCGGCCAATGGGCATCAGGCGCAGCGGCGAAAACCACAGCAGAAACCGCAGCCACCACGGTAGCCGATCAAGCGGCAGCAGCGTATCCAGGCGGTGGCGGGCAATAATCCAACTGATGCGAATAAGCCGCAGGCTCATTGGTTCGCCTCCGCGCGAAGCCGTCGATCAAGGCGTTTAAAGCGAGCTTCCAGGCGATCAGTCGCCACTTCTAGTGCGGTTAGCTGGTCACGCAGTACGTCGCGTTGCTGGCGGCCGGGAAGCAGGCGGGCCTCTTCAAATACGTAGTCCGAAACGTCCTTCACGAGCTCGTCTTTGGTTCGTAGGCCCCAGCCTGCCGCCCGCCGAAGGCCTTCGGCCAGTGAGTGGGCAGGATAGTCCCCCAGCCAGCGCGCCAGTTCATTTTCCCAGTCGAGGTCAAGGTCAAGCAGCAACGCGCGCGTCGCCTCAAGCAAGTGCACTTGGCCACGAAAGGCGAGCCTACCTTCAAACATCAGTTGCTCTACCGACGCCCCGCTCATCCAAGCCGATAGCGTTTCCGGGGTTAGCTCTACCACTGCATCGGCCTGCTGGTCGTCTAGGCCGTCGGCGCGGAGTAAGTCGACGCCGGCGGCGTGGTAGTGCATGACCAGTGCCAGGTGGGGCTGCTCGAAACGCACTAACAAGCGGCTACCCGCCAACGCGGCTAGCCGACCAGGCGACGCAGGATCGCGGGCGAGCAAGGCGTTCAAGGTGCGTTCACATCCGGCCAGCAATAAGGTCGGTGTTACCAGCATGCTGACCTCATGGTGGTTGATGTCATAGTTTAATGCCGCGGTGCAGCGCGACGATACCGCCGGTGAGGTTGGTGTATTCCACCCGCTCAAGACCGGCGCTCTCCATCATGCTTTTCAGCGTGTCTTGGTCGGGGTGCATACGGATCGACTCGGCCAAGTAGCGGTAGCTTTCGCCATCGCCCGCTACCAGCTCGCCCATTTTCGGCAGAAGGCGGAAAGAGTATTCGTCGTAGGCTTTCGATAACAGTGGGTTGTTGGGTTTGGAAAATTCCAGCACCAGTAGACGTCCGCCGGGTTTAAGCACCCGGGCCATCGAGCGTAGCGCAGCGTCTTTGTCGGTGACGTTGCGCAATCCAAACGCAATGGTGATGCAGTCAAAGCTGTTATCGGGAAACGGCAGGCACTCGGCGTTGGCCTGGACATATTCAACGTTGCTGCCTACGCCGCTGTCCATCAGTTTGTCGCGGCCCACATTGAGCATCGAGGCGTTGATGTCGGCCAGAACCACTTTGCCCCGGGGGCCGACCAAACGCGAAAACTTAAGCGTTAGGTCGCCAGTGCCGCCGGCGATATCGAGTACGTGGTGGCCAGGGCGAACCCCGGCGCGCTCGATGGTGAGACGCTTCCATACACGGTGGATGCCCATTGACATGAGGTCGTTCATGACGTCGTAACGGGCGGCGACCGAATGGAAAACATCGGCCACGCGTGAGGCTTTTTCGTCGAGAGGAACTTCCTGATAACCAAAATCGGTCGTGCGCTTATCGGTGGGGCTCATGGGGCTCTAGCTCCCGAGTTCGAGGCAGTGGTCGTCGACCAAGCGGTCGTCGCGTTAAAAAAGTTGACGACATTGTAGCCTTGTCTGCCCCGACTTGTCTGCGTTTGCCCTGGGGCGCGACGTCACAGCTGTTTGAATTGGATGCTGGCAGGCTCGCGAGACGCGCCGGCCTCGTCTAGACGTTGCAGGTAGTTTTCCCAGTAGGCCGCTTGATGTTGGGCCAGATCATAGAGGTAATTCCAGCTAAACAGGCCGCTATCGTGGCCGTCATCAAAATGCAGTTTAAGCGCGTAGTTGCCCGCTGGGGTGATGTTTTGCAGGCCCACGTCTTTTTTGCCGACCTGAAGCACGGCGGTATCGCCGCCGTGGCCGCGTACTTCGGCCGACGGGGAATAAACGCGTAAAAGCTCCACCGGCAGGCGGTAACTTTCACCGCTAGCGTAAGCCAGCTCTAGTTCGCGGGTCGACTTGTGGTAGTGAACGCGGGTGGGCTTGGGAGCATTCATAACACACCTCAAATGTGGCTGGGCATAGGTGACCAAGTGTGGCACACCTAAGCTCGGCATCCCTGCCGAGCCAATGCGTTACAGAATATAGCGCGACAGATCTTCGTCGACGGCTAGCTCACCCAGTTGGGCATTTACGTAGTCGGCGTCGATCAGCAGTGGGCTTTCCATGTCACCGCCTTTGAACGAGGCTTCTTCCAACAAGCGCTCCATGACCGTGTGCAGCCGACGTGCGCCGATATTTTCGGTGCCTTCGTTAACCTGCCAGGAAATTTCGGCGATACGTTCGATGCCGTCCTGGGTGAAATCAACGTCGAGCCCCTCGGTGGCCAACAGCGCTTGGTATTGTTTGGTCAGCGAGGCAGACGGTTCGGTCAGGATACGCTTGAAGTCGCCTGGGGTCAGCGCGTCCAGCTCGACGCGGATAGGCAGGCGGCCCTGCAGTTCGGGGATTAAATCCGATGGGCGCGATAGATGGAAAGCCCCCGAGGCGATAAACAGGATATGGTCGGTTTTGACCATGCCGTATTTGGTCGACACAGTTGAGCCTTCAATCAACGGGAGCAGATCGCGTTGCACGCCTTCGCGAGAGACTTCGCCGCCGCTGGATTGGCCGCTGCCTTTGGCAACTTTATCGATTTCGTCGAGGAAAACGATGCCGTGCTGTTCGACGGCTTCCACGGCGCGAGCTTTAATTTCTTCCTCGTTGACCAGTTTGCTGGCTTCTTCATCGCGCAGCAGGCCGAAGGCTTCTTTGACCTTAACGCGGCGCGTTTCACGCTTCTGCTGGCCCATGTTGGAAAACAGGTTCTGCAGTTGGCTGGTCATTTCTTCCATACCCGGCGGCGTCATGATGTCGATGCCTTGGCCCTGGGCGGAAATTTCAATGTCGATCTCTTTGTCGTCTAACTGGCCTTCACGGAGTTTCTTGCGGAAGGTTTGGCGCGTGCCGTTGTCCTCGCGCGGTTTGTCTTCCTGGCCGCGGGGTGGAGGCAGCAGGGCGTCGAGAATGCGGTCTTCGGCAGCGTCCTCGGCCCGGTGGCCGACTTCTTCTTTAGCGTGTTCGCGAACCATCTTGATCGCTGATTCCATCAAGTCGCGAATGATCGACTCAACATCGCGGCCCACATAACCCACTTCGGTAAATTTGGTGGCTTCGACTTTAATGAACGGCGCGCGGGCCAATTTGGCCAAGCGGCGGGCAATCTCGGTTTTACCCACGCCGGTAGGGCCGATCATCAAAATGTTCTTAGGCGTGACCTCCGGGCGCAGATCGTCGTCCAGCTGCATCCGACGCCAGCGGTTACGCAGCGCAATAGCCACGGCGCGTTTGGCATCTTGTTGACCAATAATGTACTGATCCAAGGCGTGGACGATTTCGCGGGGTGTCATCTGGGTCATAAAAAAGTGGCCTCAACGTTCGCTGATGTTCAGCTCTTCAAGCGTGATGTGATGATTGGTGAACACGCAGATGTCACCGGCAATGTCGAGCGATTTCTCGGTAATCTCACGGGCGCCCAACTCGGTATTTTCGAGCAGCGCGCGGGCGCTCGCCTGGGCATAGTTGCCGCCGGAGCCGATGGCGATAATGCCGCGCTCGGGCTCAACGACGTCGCCATTGCCGGTGATAATCAACGAAGCGCTATGGTCGGCTACGGCGAGGAGCGCTTCTAGGCGGCGCAGTGCCCGGTCGGTACGCCAGTCTTTGGCGAGCTCAACGGCAGCTTTAGTAAGGTGACCCTGGTATTTTTCAAGCTGGGCTTCAAAACGCTCAAATAGCGTAAAGGCGTCGGCGGTGCCGCCGGCAAAGCCCGCGAGCACCTTGCCACGGTACAGGCGGCGCACCTTGCTGGCATTGCCTTTCATGACGGTATTGCCAAGGGAGACTTGGCCGTCACCCGCTAGGGCGACTTGGTTTCCGCGACGCACGGATACGATGGTGGTCATGGAGGTAACTCCTTGGGGGAGGCGTGCTCCCGATGACATTCGGGTCGTGTTGTGACCATTGTGAAAGCAGTTCACAACAAAATGCGGGCGGTCGATAAAAAATCAACCACCCGCTAAATAAAGCCGTTCAATAAAGCGTTTTAAAAATTGACCGCCTGGATTGGCAACAGCTAGTTCTGCAGTTGAATAAGCAGCGGTTCAATGCCTTGCGTGCCCATCAAGTCTTGGGCGCGATTTAGTTCGTGAGTGTCTTCATAGGGGCCGACCTGCACGCGGTGCCAAGTGCTGCCATTGGCTTGGATTTCACTAATTTTAGCCAGTAGGCTCAAATTGCGCAGTCGTTGCTGTAGCTGCTCGGCGTCGCCAAGTTCACGGAACGACGCCGCTTGCAGCATATACCGCGCCTCATCGTCGGGGGTGGTTTGCTGCGCGGTGGTGACTTGCTCTTGCGGACGCATATTGGCAGCGATGACTTGGGCAATAGGGTCGTCAGCGGTATTGCTCTCGGCGCGACTGGTTTCATCCGCATCGGCGGCGGTAGGGCGTTCAACGGTTGAGTCGGGGGCCACGCCAGGCGCGATCACTTCGGTTTCAGGCAGCAAGGTATAAAACTCGAAGGTGGGCATGGACGGCTCCTCCGACGCTTCGGTTTCGCGTGCCGCTTGGCGTTCTTGTTGCTCGGCGGTGGCTGAGCCTGATGTCGCTTGGGCGGTTTCGTCTGGGGCATCCTGCCAGGGGGCTGTGCCGTGCTGATGCTGGGCAAGAAAGAAACCCGCTGCAACGCCCGCTAGCCCCCAGAGCCAGCCGGGTAGCCGAAATCCACCGCCCGAACGACGGGCGGCTTTGCGCTGGCTAGTGGCACCGCGGCGGGTGGGCTTTTTACGCGGGGTGGCCATGGCTTACATCTCCTCGGGGGCGCTGACCCCCATCAAATCCAAGCCGTTGCGCAAAACCTGGCGGGTGGCCAGGCCTAGCGCCAGACGGGTGTTGCGCAACGTGGTGTCGTCGACCATTACCTTGACGGCGTTGTAGCAGGTGTGGAAGTCGCCCGCCAAGTCGAGCAAGTACTGAGCGACCTGTTGGGGCTCGCGGTTGTTGGCGGCGTTTTCGACCACTTCGGGGTAGCGGGCCAAACGGTTGAGTACGGCGCGCTCCTGGTCGCTGTCGAGTAGCGCCAGGTTAGCCAGCGCCAGGTCGTGATCGAAGGTCTGTCCGGCCGCTTCCGCTTTGCGCAACATGCTGCACACCCGAGCGTGAGCGTACTGGATGTAGTACACCGGGTTGTCATTGGACTGGGAGCGGGCCAGGTCGATATCAAAGGTCAACTGGGAGTCGGCGCGCCGGGCAGCGAGGAAAAAGCGCGTTGCATCGCGGCCGACTTCGTCGATCAGGTCGCGCACGGTGACATAACTGCCCGCTCGTTTGGAGAGTTTTACCTCGACGCCTGAGCGGGTCACCATGACCATTTGGTGGAGCACGTAGTCGGGCCAGCCCTTGGGAATGCCGACTTCCAGCGCTTGTAGGCCTGCACGAACCCGCGTCACTGTTGAATGGTGGTCGGCCCCTTGTTCGTTAATCACCGTGGTAAAGCCACGCTGCCATTTGTCTAGGTGGTATGCCACGTCGGGCAGAAAGTAAGTATAGCCGCCTTCCTGCTTGCGCATTACGCGGTCTTTATCGTCGCCGAAATCGGTCGTACGCAGCCACATGGCGCCGTCTTCTTCGTAGGTGTGGCCTGCCGCGATGAGTTTCTCAACCGTCGCGTCTACCTTGCCATCTTGGTAGAGCGATGATTCGAGAAAGTAGACGTCGAACTCGACACCGAAGGCTTTAAGATCCATATCCTGCTCGCGGCGTAGCCAGGCCACGGCAAAGGCTTGGATGGCGTCCAGATCGTCGGGGTCGGCGCTGGCGGTGACTTCGCGGTCATCGGCGCTCACCGTTTTACCTGCCAGATAGTCGTTGGCAACATCGACGATATACTCACCGCGATAGCCGTCTTCCGGCCAACTGGGATCTTCGGGGCCAAGCCCTTTGGCGCGGGCTTGCACGGAGCGCGCCAGGTTGTCGATTTGCGCGCCGGCGTCGTTGTAGTAGAACTCACGTGACACGTCATAGCCCGTGGCGTCGAGCAGGCGGCATAGGCAGTCGCCAATCGCTGCTCCTCGGCCGTGACCCACGTGAAGCGGGCCGGTAGGGTTGGCGGAGACGAATTCCACCTGCACTTTTTCACCCTTGCCGATCAGGCTGCGGCCAAACGTATCGCCGCTGTCTAGCACCTGGGCGACAATTTGCGCAGCGGCGTCGGAGGCCGCAAAAAAGTTGATAAAGCCCGGGCCGGCAATGTCGATCTTTTGGATGGCATCGCTTTCGGGTAGCGCCGCGACCAGCGCATCCGCCAGCTCACGGGGTTTCATACCGGCCGGCTTGGCGAGCATCAATGCCAAGTTGGTCGCATAATCGCCGTGGGCTTTATCTTTGGCAGGATCCACCTTGATCGTGGGCTGTAAATCAGCGGGCAGCACGCCTTGGTGCTTGAGCGCGGAAACCGCGCCGTCGAGCAGGGAAATAATCGTATCTTTCATTTAAGTATCCGGTTACGTCGGTGGCGCGCATTTATACGAGGTGTGCCAGTAAGGCGGCTATTATCGGCAATTGGCGCGCAGTTTCAAAGCCGTGTGTGCGGAGGCGGCTAAGATAGGCTTTGCGGATCGATGTCGATCGACCAGCGAACCCGTCGTGCATCGCGGTTTGCCTCGAGCCATTGAACTAGCCAACTGGCAGCGGCGTGGAGCTGGCTGCGCTTATCCGCGGCGAGCATGACCTGCATGTGGTAACGGTTCTGGCGTCGTTCCATGGGCGCGGGTGCCGGCCCTAGGCAGCGCGCTGGGGTGTTGCTATGGGTTAGCCATTGGCGCAGTGCCTGGGCGGCCTGTTGGGCCAAGGCCAGCGCGGCATCTTCTTTGGGGCTTTCGATGCGTAGCAGCGCCATAAAACAAAACGGGGGCAGTTGGGCGAGGCGACGCTCTTCGAGTAAGTTGCGTGCGAGTGCCCCGTAGCCATGTTCGGCGAGTTGGCCGAGATGCGGGTCGTCGGGGTGCAGGGTTTGCACCAGCACGCGGCCGGGGTGGGCCGCACGGCCTGCTCGTCCGGCCACTTGCTCCAACAGTTGAGCGCTGTGCTCCAGAGCGCGAAAGTCGGCGGCGTAAAGACCGCCG
Organism: Vreelandella arcis; assembly: GCF_900103865.1. GTDB lineage: Bacteria > Pseudomonadota > Gammaproteobacteria > Pseudomonadales > Halomonadaceae > Vreelandella > Vreelandella arcis. The sequence goes on along the minus strand of NZ_FNII01000008.1, from coordinate 171,094 downwards.
TCGGCGTTGACCACCACGACCAACGTCACATGGGGCAAGTGGTGCCCCTTGACGAGCATTTGTGTCCCCACCAATAGGCAAGGTTCGCCTCGCTGAATCTCTTTAAGCATTTGCTCGAAGCTGTCTTTGCGACGTGTGCTGTCGCGGTCGATGCGTTGCACGGTGGTCTTGGGGAACAGGCTTTGCAGGGTTTCTTCGGTGCGCTCGGTGCCGCTGCCCAGCGCACGCAAATCGCCACTACCGCATTCCGGGCAGGCGTCCGGCAAGCCGCGACGGCTATCGCAATGGTGGCAGGCGAGTAGCGGAGGCTGGCGATGCAGTGTCATGCGCGAATCACACTGGCCACACTCGGCTATCCAGCCGCAGGCATGGCAGGCAAGCGTCGGCGCAAAGCCACGCCGGTTGATGAAAATAAGTACCTGCTTGCCGGCAGCCAGGGTGTTTTTGATGGCTGTTAGGGCGGCTGGTAACAACCCGCCCTGGCGGCGCTGGTGACGCATGTCGACCAGTTCGAGTTTGGCAGGCGGGTGACGGCTGGGGCGCTGGGTTAAGCGTAAATGCCGATAAGTGCCAGTCAGCGCCTGCTGTAAACTTTCCAGAGATGGCGTGGCACTGCCCATTAATAAAGGAATCTTATGGTGGTGGGCACGGGCAACGGCCAAGTCGCGGGCGTGGTAACGCAGGCCGTCCTGCTGCTTATAGGAGCCGTCGTGCTCTTCATCGACGATGATCGCGCCGGGGTTGGCCAGCGGCGTAAAAATCGCCGAACGAGTGCCGATGATGATCAGTGCGCGCCCGCTGGCGGCGGCCTCCCACACGTCCAGGCGCTCCGGGTCGGTGAGTCCGGAGTGTAGCGCCAGAACCGGCACGCGAAAGCGGCTTTTAAAGCGCGCAAGCGTCTGCGGGGTGAGGCCAATTTCCGGCACTAATACCAGCGACTGCTTGCCCTTGGCCGCTACGGCCTCTATCAGTTGTAAGTAAATTTCGGTCTTACCGCTGCCGGTGACGCCTTCTAGCAAGCAAGGGTGATAGCCATCGAGCTTTTCGTGCAGCGCGGCCAGCGCGGTGGCCTGTTCGCGGTTAAGCGGCAGTGCCGGGCTAGCCAGTAGGCTGCCGCCGGGAGGCGTGGGGGCGGTGAGGGTAATGTCCTGCGCATGGGCGAGGCCCTTTTTCTCTAGGGCGAGTAATTGGTCGCGGCTAAAGCCATGGGCATTCACTGCGCGGCCCGGTAACCCGTGGGGGTGCTGGCGCAGTAATGCATGTAGCTCGGCCTGCTTTGGGGCGCGGCTAAGGCGTTCATCGTCGGGCGCACCTGACGAAAGCCAGAGGGTTTGTGTTCGGCCGGCCATAGGGTGGCCTTGGCGGAGCCTTGCGGGCATTGCTAAGTGCAGCGTATCGCCGAGGCTGTGCTGGTAATAGCGCGCCGTAAACTGGCAAAGCCAGAACCAATCGGCTGGCAGTGGCCCATCGTCTAGTGTCTCGTGAACACTGCGCAACTGGGAGCGCGGCAGGTCGCTGTGGTCTGCCAGCTCGACGATGACCCCCACAACGTCTCGACGGCCAAACGGTACGCGAACGCGCAGACCCGGCTGCCAGCCGCCAGGGGGCGTCTGGCGGCTGGGTAAGTAGTCAAACAAGCGTCGCAACGGCGACGGCAGGGCGATTTTCAGCACCTGGGCAGAAACAGCGTCGGACAATTGGCCTCCGGCATTAGTTTTGCTAGAATATGCGGCCGCTCTAAATCTAAACGATGGAGCGATTAACCGGTTAGTCGTTTTTTAAACCCGTATGCGGTGCCTGGCACGAGATCAGGTGGCGGCATACCGCTGATGAGGCTCAAGATGAAACAAGGTATCCATCCGAATTACAACACGGTCAACGCCAGTTGTTCTTGCGGTGCTACATTCCAGGTCGGTTCTACCTCGGGTCAGGACTTCTCTCTGGACGTGTGCTCCAACTGCCACCCTTTCTATACGGGTAAGCAGAAGCAAGCGACCACGGGTGGCCGTGTAGAGCGCTTCAACAAGCGTTTTGGCGCTGCCATCAAGCGCGGCTAATCCAGTCCGGATTCGCCATCTCGCCAGCATCCAGGTGCTTGCGAAAAACCCACGCTTCGGCGTGGGTTTTTTTATAGGTGGCTAGCGCGTTGTCGATAAACAGCGTCGGTAGGGTGCTTTGCTGGTGAGCCGTAAAAACATAAAGGTGAAAAATATTTCCAAAAATGCTGCGCTGCATCCATGAAAGTGGCCATTACGCCTGAGGTGATTGAGAGTAAATTTCATTAAATATCGCTCAAATGTGGCGAAACTGAAGGAAAAGTCGATTAAACGGCCGTTTTGTTGGCAGGTTTACAGCTGGCTTGAGCGTGCTGGGGTTTTTCTATATTCTGAGGGCGCTTACTTTCCTTTTATGCAACTGGACCCTTAACCATGACGGATGCAAATAAGCAGGCTGCTTTGGATTACCACGCTCGGCCGATCCCCGGTAAGCTGTCAGTGGAGTTGACCAAACCCACTGCTACGGCACGGGATCTGGCGCTGGCGTATAGTCCTGGCGTGGCGGAGCCGGTTCGTGAAATTGCCCGTGAAGCCGAAAATGCGTACCGCTATACCGGTAAAGGAAATCTGGTCGCCGTCATTTCGGATGGCAGTGCCATTCTGGGATTGGGTAACCTGGGGCCGCTAGCCAGCAAGCCGGTGATGGAAGGCAAGGGGGTATTGTTTAAATGCTTTGCTGGGATTAATTCGGTGGATATCGAGGTGGACGCAGAGAGTCCGCAGGCGTTTATCGATACTGTTGCACGCATTGCCGATACCTGGGGCGGTATCAACCTAGAAGACATTAAAGCGCCGGAATGTTTTGAAATTGAAAAAGCGCTGATTGAGCGCTGTCGTATTCCGGTTTTTCACGATGATCAGCACGGTACGGCGATTGTCACCGCAGCCGGCATGCTCAATGCGCTGGATATTGCAGGGAAAGCCATCCAAGACGTGAAAATCGTTTGCATGGGCGCTGGGGCTGCCGCTATCGCCTGTATGCGCCTGCTGGTTTCCTGTGGGGCGCGTAAAGAAAACCTGGTGATGCTGGATCGTCGCGGGGTTATCCATAGCGACCGCGAGGGCATCAACGAATATAAAGCGGAATTCGCCCGGGACACGGACATGCGCACCCTGGACGACGCCATCGACGGGGCCGATGTGTTCATTGGGTTGTCTGGTCCAGGGTTGTTGTCGGCGGCGCAGATCCAGAAAATGGCGGCGGATCCGGTGATTTTTGCCTGCACCAACCCTGACCCCGAGATTCATCCCGACGTTGCCCGCGAAGCACGCCCGGATGTGATCATGGCCACTGGTCGTTCGGACTTCCCCAATCAGGTGAATAACGTCTTAGGCTTTCCGTTTATTTTCCGCGGGGCGTTGGACGTACGCGCAACGCGCATCAATGAAGCCATGAAGCTGGCGGCGGTTCATGCCCTGAAAGACTTGGCCCGCGAGCCGGTGCCTCAGGAAGTTCTGGATGCCTACGAGCGCACCGACATGCAGTTTGGGCGCGAGTATATTATCCCCACACCTGTTGATGTGCGGCTGCTGGCGCGTATTTCCTCAGCGGTGGCCCAGGCAGCGGTCGACTCAGGTGTGGCGCGTAAGCCGTACCCGGCGCATTACCCGCTCGGCACCATTGATGACGTTTACGGAGAATAAGTCACTGTCATCCCTGTATTGATGCCTTGCATAGCAGCGCCCGCTTAAAAGCGGGCGTTTGTTTGTGACTTAGTCGGCGCTTTGGTAGCGCGTTAGACCTTCTTGAGCAGTCGATGCCACCAGGCGGCCATCGCGTTGGTAAATATGCCCCCGCGCCAAGCCGCGCGCACCGCCCGCCCAGGGCGAGTCGATGACGTAAAGCAGCCAGTCATCCAGTCGTGTGTCTTCGTGCAGCCAAAGCGTGTGATCGAGGCTGGCAATGCGCAACTGCGGGTCGGTGTAGCGGATGCCATGGGGCACTAGGCTGGTGGTCAGTAAATTAAAATCGGATGCGTAAGACAGCAAATGACGGTGGAGTGCTGCGTCGTTGGGCAGGCTGCCCGCTAAGCGAAACCACAGGCACTGACCGGTGGGTATTGCTTGATCGGGATTGCCCTTGAGGTGCAGAAATTCGATAGGGTGGCCGGGAAAACGTGCGTGTTTAACATCCCCGCTTTCTATCAGTGCTTCCGGGCTTGGGACGTCGGGCATCGCACGCTGGTGGCTGAAACTGGTTTCGTGACTCTGAAAAGAAGCGCTACAGAAAAAGATGGGGCGGCCTTTTTGAATCGCCGTGACCCGGCGGGTGGTGAAGCTGCCGCCGTCGCGAATCGTGTCGACCTGGTAGACCACCGGGCGGTGAGGGTCTCCGGGGCGAAGAAAGTAGCCATGCTGAGAGTGCGGGCGGCGCTCGTCGGGTACGGTGCGGCTTGCGGCGGCTAATGCCTGCCCCAATACCTGCCCGCCGTAGAGCTGAGGGAAGCCTAAGTCTTGGCTTTGGCCTCGAAAGAGTGTGTCTTCCAGGGTTTCTAGCTCCAGTAAATTGACCAGCGTATTCAGCGCGTCTGCCATTCTCGGTATCCTGTAGTGTCTAATTCAGCGGCGCTTAGGGCACCGTTCATACGATCGTTTAGCTACCTTAGCGGAGTTTGCCGTGATTCGCAGCGATGAATTTTATATGCACCGGGCGCTTGATCAAGCTCACTTAGCGGCTGATATGGGCGAAGTGCCGGTGGGGGCTGTGGTGGTCGACGCCGAGGGCCGGATTATCGGTGAGGCGGGCAATGCACCCGTTGTCAACTGCGACCCCAGCGGCCATGCGGAAATTCTTGCCCTTCGCGCCGCCGCCCAGTACCAGGGCAATTATCGCTTAGCCGGTTGCACGCTATTTGTCACCTTGGAGCCTTGTATGATGTGCGCCGGGGCGATGGTTCACGCACGGCTCAGACGCTTGGTATACGGGGCCGCCGAGCCGCGCACGGGGATGATCGAATCAAAAGCTAACCTACTGGCGCAGCCATGGTTCAATCATGCCATTGAGGTGCAGGGCGGTATCCTGGCGGTACCGGCCAAAAAATGTTTAAAAGCGTTTTTTGCTGCCAGGCGCGTTGACGCTGAGAGGTGAGTTAGCCGCCGAGGCGACCGGGAACGACACGGTTCCGGCCAGCGCGTTTGGCGTAATAAAGCGCTTCATCGGCGGTTTGCATCATGCGCGTCATATCGACCGGCTGCGGATCGTTAACGCTTACCACGCCAGCGCTTAGGGTGATGGGGTTGCCGTCGGCATGGGGCAGGTGAGCGTCGGCCAGCTGCAAACGCAGCGTATCAGCCACGCGTTGTGCGGCCTCGACGTCGAGGCCGGGCAGCCAGGCAACAAACTCTTCGCCGCCGTAGCGTGCAAAAATGCCGCCGTGCTGCCCAATCAGCTTCTCTCCTAACCAAGCCGTGCGTTTCAGGTAGTCGTCGCCCACGAGGTGCCCCAACTGGTCGTTCACGCGCTTGAAATGGTCAATATCAAACAATGCCAAGCTGAGCGGTCGTTTGTCTTGGTGCTCGCTGACATGATCAAGAAAATAGCGGCGATTGGCGACGCCGGTTAATTCGTCGTGGCGCGCCAGCCACTCGACCTCGCGCTGCAGTTCGCTGCGGGTGCGTATTTCTTGCTGTAGTGACTGGTTGCTGTGCTGCATGGCGCGGTGATGGTGGCCCAGCTGTTTGAGGGTGTATATCACCAAGTAGACCAAATACGCGAATGCCAGCCCCAGCACCAAGCTGATCGTCGGCAGCCTGGGCAGTTGACTTAATAAGTGGTCGCGACGCGGTTGGTCGGAAAGCGTCAGCCTTTTATCGCCGAGCGCAATGCGATGGTGGTAAGTCCATGGGCCGGGGCGAGTAGCATCGCCATGTTGGGCGAGTATTTGGCCGTTGGCGTGCCATTGGATTAAGCCTTCCGCCTTGGGTAGCGGTTTGAATAGGGTGTCGGCGAGCAACGGAAAGCTCAACGCTATCGCCGTTGCGCCTATATGGGTCTGTTGCGCGTTCATGACGGGAAGATAGTGAATCATGCCGCGCTCGCCCTGCAGTAGTTCGATGATGTCGGTGCTGCCTTCTCGGTTATCGCGCAGTGCCGGTTCAAGCGCGCGACGGCCTGCCGGCTGAACATCGAACAGGCGTAGCCCTAAGAGACTTAAATTATCTGGTGTGGCGGGGTAAACCTGGCGAATGCCGCTGTCGGGCGTGATGAAGGCAATATTAATCAAGTAGTCAAAATCGCGTTGGTAGCCCTCCGCTTGATGCGCCCATTGCCGGTAGTCAGGTGGGGCAGTCTGTAGTGCCCATGAGCGCGTAAAGCGGCGCATCGCGTCAAGATGATCGGTAAGTTCACGGTTGAGCTGGGTCATCACACTTTGAACGCGGGCTTCAGCGCGTTGATGGAGCGTGCGTTCGGCCTGAAGGTGTGACTGTTGCCAAAGCAGTAGCGATACGATGACTAAGCCAAGGGGCAACCATAAGGCGGTGGTCAAATACTGTTTGCCGCGCCAATAAGGGAGGGCATAAACGACGTGAGCCAGCAGTAAGACTGCATGGACGAGCAGCGCCGGCCAAACCGTGGCGTAGTGAAGTAAGGGTATAAAGTCGGGATGCAGCGCCGGTTCTATGGCTTGCAAACCGATCAGCAAAGTGGCCGCAATGATCAGCAGCGGAGCCCCGAGCCGTGCCCGTGAGCGGAGTATGAGCGCCAGGGCGGTTAGCTGGAGCGACACTGTGGCGAGTAACGGTGCCCTAAGGGTTTCAATTGTCGCGCCCGGCAAAATACGCGCGGCTAGCGATTGCCAAGTGGTCGTGGCAACCCAGGCCTCTGGCAGCAGGTAGCTCATCATTCCTGGGGTGAGTAAGCCCAGAGTGGCAGCGGCGATCAAGCACGCCACCCGCCATGCGCTGCGCATGGCGGCCAACTGCGCGAGACTCAATAGCCCCAACGCCAAACAGGTGACGCTGGGCGACACCAATAGCAACCCCGTCGCACTTGCTAAGGCGACGACGGTTAAGCTAAGTGCTGTGCGTGGGAAAAGCCATTGGGGCATTGCGGTCTCGATTTAATCAAGCGGCGGTACAGGTTCAAACATTAACAGCGGATTTGCGTTGACAGGCGTTTGTTCTAACTGGAAAAACTGCTGGCGGCTGCGCTCAACGTACTCGATCATCTCGTAATAGCGGCGAATGTTGCGGACGTAGATGACCGGTTCGCCGCCGCGGGCGTAGCCATGGCGGGTTTTGCTGTGCCATTCGCGCTGTTGTAAGAGGGGGAGAGCCTCGCGCACATCGGCCCAGAGGTTGGGATTGCCGCCGCGCATCTCGGCGATATCGCGGGCGTCATATAGGTGTCCTAATCCGACGTTGTAGGCGGCCATCGCCATATACAGACGGTCGTCGCCGGTAATTTCGTCGGGTAAGCGATCCATGACGCTGCGCAGGTAGCGTGATCCGCCGTCGATGCTTTGGGCAGGATCCCGGCGGTTTTCAATGCCCATTTCTTTGGCGGTAGGACGGGTGAGCATCATTAGCCCGCGTACGCCGGTGGGGGACACTGCGTCGGGATCCAAATGGGACTCCTGGTAGCCAACCGCCGCGAGCAGCTTCCAGTCAAAACCGGTTGTTTTGGCGGCTTGTTTGAACTCGTCAGTAAAGCGAGGCAAACGGGCATCCAGGTGGGTGAGAAAGGTGCGGGTGCCGACATACTCAAGGTAATCGTCGTGGCCGAAATAGCGCTCGACCAGCTGATCAAGGATGCCGGTTTGCTGTAGATCTTCCAGAAAGCTATTTGCCGCGTTAAGCAACCCTAGCCCTCGCCCGCTGGGCACTGCCCAGGCCATTGAGAGGGGGTCGCCTAGCGTAAAGCCGCGTTCCACGTTGGGGAAAAACAGTCGGTTGATGCGGAACTGGTGGTCGAAAATCACTGCCGCGTCGAGCGGCCCATCTTCGACTTGGGCAAGCAGTTCGGCGACCTCCAGTTCGTGGGATTCGTTCCAGCTCAGTTCAGGGTGATCGCGCTGCAGGGTGCGCAAGGCATTACTGGTGCCCGCGCCGCTTAGGGTGCCCAATGAGAGCCCCACCAGGTCGCTTGGCGTAGCGATGCCGTTAAGGCCGCGACGGTAAACCACCAAGGGTTGCATTTGGATAATGGGGCGAGTGAAGTGAATGCCGGGTGTATCGGTGAGTAGCGGTAGCGCCGCGGCGCCTAAGTCGCCCTCTTCGCGCACGGCCGGGAGCACGCTTTCCGGGTGGTGGTCGGCGTTCAGGTTGAGGCTGACCCCCAGGCTGTCGGCAAACCGGCGCATCAGTTCATACTCAAATCCCGTGGGTCCGTGGCGGCCTTGGTAATAGGTGGTGGGTGTGTTGCGGGTATGAATGGTAATGAAATCACGCTGGCGAATCTGCGCTAGGTGTTCGCCTTCCGGCACAAACGAAAAGGTCGGCATCATCACTAACAACGCGATGGCGATGAGCGCAAAGTAATAGCTCGATTGGGCGATAAAATGTCGGCAAATCAACGTCAGCATGGCGTCTTTTGGTCATGGAGAAAGCTGCCACGATACCCAGCCGTTCCCAGGCTGTCACCTTGTAGATTTCGTGTGACCGACGCTTTCCAGTATCATAGGGCCTAATCAGTGTCGTAAAAGAGGGCCGCACTGCGGCCTGGTGATTTCCCTGCTCGAATTCTTCCTGCTCTAGAGGCTTCTGGATATGCTCGAACTGCGAGGCGCGCCCGCCCTTTCTGCCTTCCGTCATGCTCGGCTATTAGCGGTGCTGCGTGAACGTGTTCCCGAGGTCGAGGCGTTATCCGTTGATTACGTCCACTTTATTGACCACCACGAGGCGTTAGACGCGGCCACCCGGGAGCGGTTGGCGCAGCTGTTGGATTACGGCCACGAGGCGGCGGTTGAACCACCCAAGGGCGCACAGCGTTTTTTGGTGGTGCCGCGAATCGGCACTCAGTCCCCCTGGTCATCTAAAGCCACGGATATCGCCCACAATTGTGGCGTGACGGGCATTTCACGGATCGAACGCGGTATGGATTACCGCATTGCGTTTAGCTCGCCGCCCGACGAAGACGCGCTTAACGCCGTGACTGCCTGCCTTCACGACCGCATGACTGAAACCGTGCTGACTGACGCCGACCAGGTCGCTGCGCTGTTCGCCCGTCACGACCCGGCCCCGCTGGGTAGCGTGGATATTCTCACGGGTGGGCGCGATGCGCTGGCGACTGCAAACCGCGAGCTGGGGCTGGCGCTTGCAGATGACGAGATTGACTATCTCGTGGAGGCGTTTAACGAGCTGGATAGAAACCCCAGCGACGTTGAGCTAATGATGTTCGCCCAGGCGAATTCCGAACACTGCCGGCATAAGATTTTTAACGCCGACTGGCGGATCGATGGAGAGCAACAAAGCCATTCGCTGTTCAAAATGATCAAAAACACCTTTGCCACCGCGCCGGATAATGTTCTGTCTGCCTACAGCGATAACGCCGCGGTGATCAAAGGCAGTCAGGCGGGGCGTTTCTTTGCCACGCCACTGACCGGCGCGGAAGATGAACGCGCGCTGTACGATACGCATCAGGAACCGATTCACATCCTGATGAAGGTGGAAACCCATAACCACCCGACCGCCATTGCGCCTTTCCCGGGGGCGGCGACCGGGGCAGGCGGTGAAATTCGCGATGAAGGGGCCACCGGCATCGGCGGCAAACCCAAGGCGGGTCTGTCCGGCTTTAGTGTTTCTAACCTGCGTATTCCTGAGTTTGTTCAGCCCTGGGAGGCCTTCGATTACGGCAAGCCCGAGCGCATGCAGTCGGCACTTGCGATTATGCTTGATGGCCCCATCGGTGGTGCGGCGTTTAACAATGAATTTGGCCGGCCCAACCTGACCGGCTACTTTCGCACCTACGAGCAGGACGTGCTCAGCGAAGAGGGCATCGAGCGGCGCGGCTTTCACAAGCCGATTATGATTGCCGGCGGCTACGGTAATATTCGCGCTCAACACGTGCAAAAAGGCGACATTCCGGTGGGGGGCAAGCTCATCGTCATGGGCGGCCCGGCAATGCTCATTGGCCTGGGCGGCGGGGCGGCATCCAGCATGGCGTCCGGTGCTTCCAGTGCGGATTTGGATTTCGCCTCCGTGCAGCGGGAAAACCCGGAAATGGAACGCCGCGCACAAGAAGTCATCGACCGTTGCTGGGCGCTTGGCGACCATAACCCTCTCCGCTTTGTCCACGACGTTGGGGCCGGTGGGCTGTCCAATGCGCTGCCGGAGCTGGTCAAAGACGGCGGTCGCGGTGGGCTGTTTGATCTGCGCACCGTGCCTAATGCCGAGCCGGGCATGAGCCCGCTGGAAATCTGGTGCAACGAAGCCCAAGAGCGTTACGTGCTGGCGGTGGCCGCCGAAGACCTTGCCACCTTTGAAGCGCTATGTGCCCGTGAACGGTGCCCTTTTGCGGTCGTTGGCGAGGCCCTTGAGCAGCACCATCTGGAAGTCCGCGACGGCCATTTTGAGACCAAGCCGGTTGACCTGCCGATGAGCGTGTTGTTTGGCAAGCCGCCCAAAATGCAGCGTGAATTTAACCGCCGAACGCCCGCTTTGTCGGGTGTGATGCTGGATAATCTCGACCTGCGCGAAGCGCTCGACCGTATATTGCGCCTGCCCACGGTGGCGTCTAAAAGCTTCTTGATTACCATCGGCGACCGTTCGATTACCGGGCAAGTCGCCCGCGACCAGATGGTGGGGCCTTGGCAGGTGCCAGTGGCCGACGTGGCGGTGACCACTGCCAGCTTTGATACCCACGCGGGTGAGGCGATGGCCATGGGCGAGCGCCCACCAGTGGCCTTGATTGACCCTGCCGCTAGTGCTCGGTTGGCCGTGGCTGAAGCCATCACCAACTTGGCTGCGGCGCCGATCGCCAAGCTTGGCGATATCAAGCTCTCGGCCAACTGGATGAGTGCTGCTGACCATCCGGGTGAAAACCAAGCGCTTTTTGATGCCGTTCACGCCGTGGGCATGGAGCTGTGCCCGGCGCTGGGCATTGCCATTCCGGTAGGCAAAGACTCGATGTCGATGCGCACGGCCTGGCAAGACGAGAACCCCCAGGGCGAGACGGAAGACAAGAGCATTACTTCGCCGCTGTCGCTGGTGGTCACTGGGTTCGCCCCGGTAACCGATGCCTTGGCGACGCTGACACCTCAGATCAATCTTGAGCAGGACGAGTCCGATCTTATTTTGATCGACCTGGGTAATGGCCAGAACCGTATAGGTGGCTCGGCCTTGGCCCAGGTGTACGGACAGGTAGGCAACGAATGCCCGGACGTGGATGACGCCGAGGACATCAAGGCGTTTTTTGAAGTCATCCAGGGGCTCAACCGCGATGGCAAGCTGCTGGCTTACCATGATCGCAGCGATGGTGGCCTGCTGGTCACCCTGCTGGAAATGGCCTTTGCCGCCCACGCCGGGCTCGAGATCAAGCTCGACTGGTTGGTCGACGAACCCGTGGAAGCGTTTAGCGCGCTGTTCTCGGAAGAATTGGGCGCGGTGATCCAGGTTAACCGTAAAGATACCGAAGAGGTGCTGACCCAGTTCGCCGTGGCCGGCATCGAAACCTGCGGGGTTATTGCGCGCCCGCGTTACGATGATCAAGTGCGCGTCACGCTATTCGAAGAGCCGCTGCTCGAAACCACGCGTCAGCTCACGCAGCGTACCTGGTCCGAAACCAGCTACCGCATGCAGGCGCTGCGCGATAACCCCGAGTGCGCGAAAAACGAATTCGATAATTTGCTCGACGTTCGCGACCCGGGGCTGTCCGCGTCGCCGACCTTTGATATCAACGACGATATCAGCGCGCCGTTTATCAACACTACCAAACCGGCCGTGGCCGTGCTCCGCGAGCAGGGCGTCAATGGCCAGGTCGAAATGGCCTGGGCGTTCGACAAAGCGGGCTTTGATGCCGTAGATGTGCATATGAGCGATATTTTGCAAGGCAGGGTGTCGCTCGATGAATTCAAAGGCATGGTGGCCTGCGGCGGGTTCTCTTACGGCGACGTGTTAGGCGCGGGCGGCGGCTGGGCAAAATCAGTGCTGTTCAACGAGCGCGCTCGTGACCAGTTCGCCGGGTTCTTTAACCGTGACGATAGCTTTTCGCTTGGTGTGTGCAACGGTTGCCAAATGCTCTCGCAGCTTAAAACGTTAATCCCGGGCGCGGAAGACTGGCCCGCCTTTGTGCGTAATGAATCCGAGCAGTTTGAGGCGCGTCTTTCCATGGTGCGGGTTGAAAAAAGCCCCTCCATCCTGCTGGCCGGTATGGAAGGCTCGCAGTTGCCTATTGCGGTGGCTCATGGTGAGGGGCAGGCGGCGTTCCGCGACAGTGCCCACCTGCGGCGCATGCAGTCGAGCAGCCAAGTGGCAATGCGTTTCGTGGATAATTACGGTCAGGTAACCACCCGTTACCCGGCTAACCCCAATGGATCACCTTCCGGGATCACCGGGCTCACCTCAACCGATGGGCGCGCCACGATTATGATGCCTCACCCCGAGCGTGTGGCGCGGGCAGTGACCAACTCCTGGCGCCCCAGCGAATGGACTGAGGATGGCGCCTGGCTGCGTCTATTCCGCAACGCGCGTGCTTGGTTGAAGTAGCGCTTGCGACGGGTTTGATGCGGCGGCGAGCGCCGCCGCATCAGGTGGCGTCAGGTTACGGTTGAGGCGAGGCCAGGGCTGCGTTATCGCTGGCGGCTGGCGTTATGCCCAACTGCGTTTCCAGGGTATCAAGCTCGTGACGATAGCGTTTCACCAGGCTTTCGTAGCGGCCAAAGTCATGCCCACATTCTGAGCAGTACACATGACTTTTACCACGACGCGTGGCGGGTAAATTCTTGAACCGGCTTTGGCACTCGGGGCACTCGGGACTGAAGTGAGAGGTTGTCATGAGTAATCTCCTATATAGATGACAAAATCGATAAGCTGACGCTTAATGAGTCGGCGTTTTATTTCCCTGTACGTCTTAAGATTAGACGAATGTCTAAATAGTTCAATAGCAGGCTAATCAATTTGCCGTCTTCTTATCCATTGCCCATACCCCAGCTACGCCCTTACCAGTCAGCAGCGGTAAGCCGCGTGGTGGCGCACTTTCGTGCCTCCCACGAGCCGGCGGTGGTGGTGTTGCCCACGGGGAGCGGTAAGTCGCTGGTGATTGCCGAGCTTGCTCGGCTGGCCCGTGGCCGGGTGCTGGTGCTGGCGCATGTGCGTGAGCTGGTCGAGCAGAACCACGCCAAGTATCGGGCTTACGGTCTGGAAGCCGATATTTTTAGCGCCGGGCTAAAGCGCAAGGAGGCGTCGCGTCAGGTGGTGTTTGGCTCGGTGCAGTCGGTGGTTAGACATCTTGATCGGTTTGCCGATGGCCATTTTACCCTGCTAGTGATCGACGAGTGCCATCGCGTTTCGCTGGATGAAGATGCCAGCTACCGCCAGGTGATTGACCACCTGCAACGGCAAAATCCGCAGCTTAAAATACTCGGCCTAACGGCAACGCCCTATCGGCTGGGGCAGGGGTTTATCTATCACCGCCATTATCACGGCATGGTGAAAGGCAGTGATGCCTGTTTCTTTCGTGACTGTGTGTTTGAACAGCCGCTTAGGCTGATGGTCAAACAAGGCTTTTTGGCTGAACCCAAACGACGCGATATGGCGGTTGAGGGCTACGATTTTTCGCGCCTGGCGCCGGCAGCTAATGGCATTTATAGCGAGGCGGCGCTCAACCAGGTGGTGGCGGGCAACCGTGCCACGCCGGGCATTATTCAGCAGGTTATTGAATACGCCGTGGAGCGCCAAGGCGTAATGATCTTTGCCGCGACGGTGGCCCACGCCGAAGAAATCATGGGATATCTGCCAGCGGGGCAGTCAGCGCTGATTACCGGTGGTACGGAATCGCAAGAGCGCACGGCGATTATTGAGTCGTTCAAGGCTCAAGCGCTTAAATACTTGGTCAATGTGGCGGTGCTCACCACCGGGTTTGACGCGCCCCATGTGGATCTTATCGCGATTCTGCGACCCACCGAGTCGGTTAGCCTGTATCAGCAAATGGTGGGGCGGGGGCTCCGCCTTGCGCCGGGCAAGCAGGACTGCTTAGTGCTCGACTACGCGGGCAACCCTTGGGATTTGTATGCGCCGGAAGTCGGTGAGCCCAAGCCGGATAGTGATAGCGAGCCCGTTCAGGTCGAATGCCCCGCCTGCGGCCATGCCAATCTGTTTTGGGGCAAGCGCGATGGCGAGCTTGTCATTGAACACTTTGGTCGCCGTTGTCAGGGGTTAATTGAAAAGGATGAAGGCAAGCGTCATCAGTGCGACTTCCGTTTTCGCTTCAAGGTCTGCGATGAGTGCGGCGCCGAAAATGATATCGCCGCCCGGCGATGCCACGGTTGTGAGACGCTGCTGGTCGACGCCGATAACAAACTCAAGGATGCCCTAAAGCTGAAAGACGCCAAGGTGTTAAGGGTCAGCGGCATGGCGCTGGAAGCGACGACTAACGGCCGCGGTCTGCCGCGCCTCAAAGTCACCTATTACGACGAAGACGGCGCGAGCTTAGCGGAATGGTTTGCGCTGGAGACATCGGCGCAGCGCCGCGCTTTCTATGCGGCTTTTTTGCGCGACCATATACGCGCCCCTGCGTCGGCGTGGCAACCTATGACCCCACAGGAGGTGGTCAGCGAGCAGCGCCGCCTGCGCCATCCCGATTTCGTCGTCGGTCGCAAAGTCGGGCGTCATTGGCAGCTTCGCGATAAGCTGTTTGATTATCAGGGGCGCTACCGTAAAGCCGCTGAAGCAGGATAAAGTGGCGTCAGCCACGACGTTCAGCGACTTTGTTACACTGCCCGTTGGTATGAGCCAGACAACCTAAACGTCGTTATAAACCCCGTTGATTAACCAAGGAAACCGACCCGCGTGAGCGAGACGCCAAGCGTCAATGCCGCTCCAGCCAGCACGGATACCTCGGCCGCTGAGCCGATGGCCGAGGCGCTGGGGCGGCTATTCAATGAGCCGATTACCCAATTGCCGGAGGATTTGTATATTCCCCCGGAAGCGCTGCGTGTCTTTTTGGAGGCGTTTGAAGGGCCGCTGGATCTGTTGCTTTACCTGATTCGCCGCCAGAACTTGGATATTTTGACCATTAACGTGGCCACCATCACCCATCAGTACATCGAATACGTGGAACTGATGAAGGCGATGGAAATCGAGCTGGCCGGCGAATATCTGCTCATGGCCGCGATGCTTGCTGAAATCAAATCGCGCACGCTACTGCCGCGCCCGCCTAAAGCCGAAGGCGAGGAGGAAGAAGATCCCCGGGCAGAGCTGATTCGCCGGTTGCAAGCGTACGAGCGCCTGAAAGAAGCGGCCGAGTCGCTGGATACGCTGCCCCGTGTCGGCCGCGACTGGTTCAGCGTGCAGGCAGGCTTGCCGCCGCTGGAAGCCCGAGTTATTCATCCGCCGGTCGAGCTCGATGAGTTATTGGGAGCGCTGGCCGATATTCTTAAACGCGCCGAGCTTGCCAAGGCTCACCATATAAGCCGCGAAGTGCTGTCCACCCGTGAGCGCATGCTGAAGATTATGGAGCAGCTCAGCGGAGGGGAAGACGGTCAGCCGCACTATACGCCGTTTGCCGCGCTGTTTACCCTCGAGGAGGGTCGCGCGGGTGTGGTAGTGACCTTCATGGCGATTTTGGAGCTTGCCAAAGAGGCGATGATCGATATCGTGCAGAATGCGCCGCTCTCGCCGATCCATGTACGGGCAAGACCCGCAGCGATTAGCGACGCAAGCGACCCTGAAGGCGCTTTTGAGATGGATGACGCCGGCGAGAATGCCCAGCAAGAAAGCGCATTCGAGACGCGCGCCGATGAACCCGATAATCAGGCCGACAAGGATGCGCCATGAGTGAAGTCACCTCGGCTTTGGACGATATTGTAGAAGCCGCGTTATTGGCGGCGGGCGAACCGCTACCCCTGGAACGTATAGAAACGTTGTTTCTCGATGGGGAGTGCCCTTCACGAGGCGAGCTTCGCGAGGTGCTGGCGCGCTTGGGTGAACGCCATGGGGCGGGGGCCTTGGAGCTGGTCGAAACCGCCTCAGGCTATCAACTGCGTATTCGCCCCCGACTTTCCCGGTGGGTTTCCCGTTTATGGGACGAGCGCCCGCAGCGCTACTCGCGGGCGCTGCTCGAAACCCTGGCGCTCATCGCTTATCGCCAGCCGGTGACCCGCAGTGACATCGAAGACGTACGCGGGGTGAGCGTGAGTAGCTCAATTATGCGCACGCTGATGGAGCGGGGCTGGATACGCGTAGTCGGGCATCGCGATGTGCCGGGGCGTCCCGCCGTGTATGCCACGTCGCGGAGCTTTCTGGATGATTTTGGGCTAAAAACCCTGGATGCGCTGCCGCCGATGCACGCGCTGGTTAGCGGGGAAGATAGTGAGCACGATAGCGGTGAAGCCTCCGATACCCTCAATCAACAGACGCCATCAACTGAGCCCCAGCCCCCTGACGGCCAAGAAGGACTGGACGGCGCGCCTGAAACCGTGCAGGATGCGCCACCCGAAACGGCCGATAGTGCCGAGACGCACGCCGAGACGGCGTTAACCCAGCCGCTGAGCTTTGCCGATTTAGAGGCACGCCTGGCGGCACGTGCGCAGCGCTCTGATGATCAAAGCGCGCGCACGCAGACCCATGATGAGAGGTCAGACGACCATGAGTCAGAGTAATACCCCTTCCGCTAGTGAAAAACTGCAAAAAGTACTCGCCCGTGCCGGTCTTGGCTCACGGCGCGAGATGGAAACCGTCATCGCCGACGGCCGTGTTAAGGTCAATAGCCAGGTCGCCAAGTTGGGCGATCGCGTTGACGCCCGCGATAAGGTCAGCGTTGATGACCGGCCTGTGGCGCTGCGCCCGGAAGATGAAACGCCGCGTCGGGTCATTATGTACAACAAGCCGGAAGGCGAGCTGTGTACCCGTAAAGACCCGGAAGGCCGCCGCACCGTCTTTGATCGACTACCGCGATTGAAAGGCGAGCGCTGGATCGCCATTGGACGCCTGGATATCAATACCAGCGGCCTTTTATTGTTCACTACCGATGGCGAACTCGCTAACCGCTTGATGCATCCCTCCACCCAGGTGGAGCGTGAATACGCGGTGCGCGTTATGGGCGAGGTCAAGCGCGAACATGTGGTGGCGATGGTCGACGGCGTAATGCTTGAAGATGGCCCCGCGCGCTTCACCGACGTTCAAGAATTCGGCGGTGAAGGCATCAACACCTGGTTTCATGTGGTGATTTTAGAGGGTCGCAACCGCGAAGTGCGTCGCCTTTGGGAATCGCAGGAACTGACGGTGAGTCGTTTGAAACGGGTCCGTTATGGCAACATCTTCCTCGATAAGCGCGCCAAAGCGGGTGAATGGGTCGAGCTTTCGCAGGCTGAGGTGGACGACTTAGCCGCGCTCGCAAACCTGGAAACGCGTAAAGTTCCAGAATTGACGCCGGACGAAAAAAATCGCTGGAGTCGCGATAAAAATAAGCGCCGCCCTGTACAGGCGATGCGTAAACCAAAGCGTTCCTAATGACCACGCAAAAGCGATAAGCAAGGTTCGGCGGATTAGGCAAAAGTTCAAAAAAGACTTGCGGATAGCGTAGGTCGTCCGTAGTATATGCATCCGTTCGGGCGGGTCGTTAGCTCAGTTGGTAGAGCAGTTGACTTTTAATCAATTGGTCGCAGGTTCGAATCCTGCACGACCCACCAACCGAACAGAAAAAGCCTTATGTGCCGTCGCGTGCATCTGGGTCGTTAGCTCAGTTGGTAGAGCAGTTGACTTTTAATCAATTGGTCGCAGGTTCGAATCCTGCACGACCCACCAAATTCGACACCCCTGGTAGTTTACTGCCAGGGGTGTTTTGCTATGTGGGAAATGAAAGTCGGGAGATTGGACTTGCCGTTAGCAACCATTTCCCGCCAAAATGGTCACATCAATGTAACCGGCAGATGAGCCCACCGCGAAAGACGCAGCGGCTCATTGCCAACGAGAGCGGCGCGTGCGGAGCGCATACGCCGTGACTGGTGTTTAACAGGGGGATTCCCTGTTCGTCACAGTGGTAGACACGATGACTATTATGACTTCTCAAGCTGAGCTCGATGCTCCGCTCCCCAGCCCGTACTGCCCGACCCGCATTCCCACCGAAGACCAAGCGCGCGTGGCAGAAATCAAGCAATTGCTTAAGCAGCACAATGCCGTGTTGGTCGCTCACTATTATACCGACGATGCCATTCAACAGTTGGCGGAAGAGACGGGTGGTTGTGTTGCCGATTCGCTGGAAATGGCGCGCTTTGGGGCACGCCATGACGCCACCACGCTGGTTGTCGCCGGGGTGCGCTTTATGGGCGAAACGGCGAAAATTCTTTCGCCTGAAAAACGCGTACTGATGCCGACCCTGGAGGCCACCTGTTCATTGGACATCGGTTGCCCCGCCGATGAATTCAGCGCCTTTTGCGATGCCCACCCCGACCGCACGGTGGTCGTGTACGCCAACACCTCAGCGGCCGTTAAGGCGCGAGCCGATTGGGTGGTGACTTCATCGATTGCCGTCGACGTGATTGAGCATCTACAGGCGAAAGGTGAAAAAATCCTCTGGGCGCCCGATAAACACCTGGGCGGCTACATTCAGGAAAAAACCGGTGCCGATATGCTGATGTGGGACGGCGCCTGTATCGTCCACGAGGAATTTAAGGCGAAAGGTATCGAGGATCTCAAGCGTCTTTATCCGGATGCCGCCGTCCTGGTTCACCCTGAGTCGCCCGCCCCGGTCGTTCAGTTAGCCGATGTGGCAGGCTCTACGTCGCAGTTGATTAACGCCGCCAAAACCTTGCCCAACGAGCAATTAATTGTGGCCACCGACCGCGGCATTTTCTTCAAAATGCAGCAAGCGGTGCCGGGTAAAACGCTGTTTGAGGCCCCAACGGCGGGTAATGGCGCTACTTGTCGCAGCTGCGCGCATTGCCCGTGGATGGCAATGAACGCGCTCGATAACCTGGCGGGCGCGCTACGTGAGGGTAGCGGTGAAATTCACGTCGGCAGCGAGCTGCGCCAGCAGGCGCTTAAGCCGCTGGAGCGAATGTTGAACTTCAACGCTTAGCCGTTCATGGCCAGGCGGGCTCTAAGGGCCTGCCTGGCGAGCCCGTATTTGTTGCGGCTAAAAGGCTTCCAGTGCTTCGCGATAGTCCATGAAATCCTCGCGCCGCTGCTCGATTCTCGCCAGTGCCTGGCGATCGTTTTCCTGCTCGGCAGCATCTTCGGCAATATCCAACTGGCGAATACTGCTATCCATTCGGCCGGTTAGCTGAAGGTATTCTGCCCGAGCCAAATGGCCCCAGCCATTGCGTCCGCTGCGTCCAGCGGCTTCTGCCAGTAAGTTGAACCCCTGTGGATTTTCCGGATGTTGCGCGGTGACGTCGCGCAATACATCGTAAGCCGCGTCAGGGTCGCGTTGAAGCTGCGCTTCGGCCAGTATCAGTTGGGCCGGGATGTAATCAGGCATTAAGCGCAAAAGCTGCTGACTGCGCCGGATCGCCTCATCGAAGCGCTGTGCCTCAAGGGCAACCTCGGCCGCTGAGGCGGGCAGCATCGCTAAATCAGGCTGTTGGTTGGCCAACTGGTCGAGCGTCTGAAGCGCTGTATCGACTTGCCCGGTCTTGGCATCGACCAGAGCGCTTACGTAGCGCTGCGCGGTGTCGTCGGCGTCCTCCTGTCTCAACCGAGAGAGTGCTTGCTGGGGCGACTGCTGGTGAATCTGCAGTAGTGCTCGGCCGCGAATCATGTCGTAGAGCGTATCGCTTGAGTAGCTTGCCGCAATATCCATCTGGGCGGCGCGCGATTGGGCGTCGCTCAAGCGAGATTCCGACACCGGGTGGGTCAATAAAAACTCCGGGGGGGTGCCGCCCTGGAGGCTGGTCATCCGCTGTAAGGTGCGGAACATCTGTGCCATGGCGTTAGGGTCGTACCCGGCATCGGCCATCGCCTGAAGGCCCACGCGGTCGGCTTCCTGCTCATAACGACGCGAGTAGGTTAGTTGATCCTGAATGAGGGCGGCTTGAGACCCCATGGCGGCGGCGATTCCTGCATTACCACCGCCGCCTGCCGCGATTAATAACCCTGCCAGCATTCCGGCCATCGCCGGTAGCTGTGTTTGTTCGGCGCGCGCACTGCTGCGCGCATAATGGCGTTGCGATAGATGGCCCAGCTCGTGGGCGATTACCGAGACAAACGCCCCTTCGTCTTCTGCAAAGGCAAACAAGCCGGCGTTAATGCCCACTATGCCGCCAGGAACGGCAAATGCATTGAGCGTTCGGTGGTCGACCATTACCGTGATGACATCCAGGTCGCTCAGTTGGCTATGGGGGGCTAGCCGATCAATCAGGCCGGTTAAATAATCATGGGCAATTGGATCCTGCCATTGGGGCGCGTGGGCACGGAACTGACGAAGCCAAGCTCTGCCAAGGCGATATTCCTCGCTGGTTCCCGACGAGTAGGTGCTGCCTAAACTGGGCAACTGCTGCTCGTCACTGACGGCCGGCAGGGGTAATAATAAGGTGCTGCAGGCGAGCGCTAGGGCGCGCGTCCAGCCTGTGTAGGGGATACAAAAGCGCGGCATGGCATCCTCGTTGGTGATGTAAAGCGCTAAGTAATTACTTATGACATTGATTCACGAATAGAAGTGCCGTTAAATCAACTGCGCAATGAACACTGTACAGTCTATGCAACAATGGCGGATGCGTGCAGCGTCTTTTTAAGGGGGAGTAAAATGGTAGAGCAAACGACGCACTTTCAGCCTGATAAAGTGCTCGACGCCTGTGGGCTGCACTGCCCGTTGCCGCTGTTAAAAGCCAAGCAATCACTGGCAGGACTCGCGCCGGGTCAGTTGCTGGAAGTTCGCGCCACTGATGCAGGCTCGTGGCGCGATATAGAGGCTTTCGCCGAGCAGAGCGCACACCGCTTAGAAGCCCGCGAGCAGCGCGGTGACATTTATCATTACTGGCTTCGCAAGGCCGAGGGCACGAGTTCATGACCCTGCGCACGATCCTGAAAAGCTGGGTGGAGCGCTATTTTTCGGATGAAGAAGCGCTCATCTTGCTGGCGGTGCTCATCGTGGGATTCGCTGCGGTGATTTGGTTTGGCCGTATGCTAGCGCCGTTTTTTACCGCGTTGGTGATTGCGTTTTTACTCCAGGGAGTGGTGGGTGCATTAACGCGCCGCAATGTGCCTCATTTGCTGGCCGTCATTTTAGTCTTCCTGGCGTTTCTCAGTGTGCTGCTGGCGTTGGCCTTTATTCTGATGCCGTTGATCTGGGATCAGTTGATTAGTCTGGTTCAGGAGACACCGCGGATGTTTGCCAGCGGCCAAAACTGGTTGGATGAGCTACAGGCGCGCTATCCTAACCTGATTACACCTGATCAAATGCAGAACTGGATTGGTGTGGCCAGCCGTGAAATTAGCCAGTTGGGTCAGCGCGCTTTAACGCTGTCGCTGGCGTCGTTAGGCAATATTTTATCGCTGATCATTTATTTGGTGCTGGTGCCGATTTTAGTCTTTTTTATGCTTAAAGACCGCGAGGCGCTAGTTGGCTTTACCTTATCGTTATTGCCTCAAAAGCGGGTGTTAATGTCGCGTATTTGGCGTGAAATGGACGATCAAATTGCCAACTATATTCGCGGTAAGTTTATCGAAATCATCATTGTGGGCACGGTCGCTTTCATCACGTTCTCGTTCTTTGAGCTGCCGTATACCGCATTGCTAGCGGTACTGGTGGGCTTTTCAGTACTGGTGCCTTATATCGGCGCAGCGGTGGCAACGTTGCCCGTCGCAGCGGTGGCGGGGTTCCATTTTGGCTTGAGTGATGACTTCGTCTATGTGTTAGTGGCCTACGGCATTATTCAGGCGTTGGATGGCAACGTACTTGCACCGGTGTTGTTTTCGGAAACCAACAATATCCATCCGGTATCGATCATTGTCGCGGTGTTGTTCTTTGGTGGAATATGGGGATTCTGGGGTGTGTTCTTTGCCATTCCACTGGCGACGCTGTTAAAAGCGTTGGTGCATGCGTGGCCCCGGGGATTACACGAGCGAGAAGAAAAAAGGCAGGTCGCGGTGACGAGCGACAAGTAGTGTCATTGACCGCCCCATCCGGCATGCGGATGGGGCGGAGTGGTTTACGCTGCGTTAAGCGCTTGTGCCGCGGCCAGCACTTCGTCTACATGGCCGGGGACTTTGACGCCCCGCCACGCTTGGGCTAGCTTGCCGTCGCGATCGATTAAAAAGGTGCTGCGCTCAATACCCAAGTGCTCTTTACCGTAAAGCTTCTTGAGCTTAATAACGTCGAACAGTCGGCAGACGCTTTCGTCCTTATCCGACACTAGCGTAAAGTTGAAGTCTTGCTTGGCTTTGAAGTTTTCCTGGGCGCGTAAGCCATCCCTGGAAACACCCACAATGACGGTGTTCGCCGCGTCGAAATCGGCTTTACGGTCGCGGAAATCACCGCCTTCCGTGGTACACCCCGGCGTGCTGGCTTTAGGGTAGAAATACACCACGACCTGACGGCCGCGAAGTTCGGATAATGTCAGGGTGGTATCCCCTGTCGCCGGTGCCGAAAAATCGGGGACCGGTTGGCCTTCTTCAAGTGTCATAAAGGTTCCTATTGCGTAGTGGCTTTCACAGGCGATTACACGCAAGCTTGCGTCATGTGTCAAAGGCGAAAACGTCCCAAGGTGCAAACTCGCCGTGCTTTCCGCTGTACAGGGTCGAGTCGCCTGAGTACCATTTGTCCTCTGTGGATCCCTGTTGAGATGATGGCGCGTTGCGTTAACTACCAACTGCTCCTTGTCGCGTGATACATAGAGGCTTGATTTAACCATTAGTAGGTGAGGAATAAACGGATGATCACAGGCAGCATCGTCGCCCTGGCGACGCCGATGAAAGTTAATGGCGACATCGACTGGGAGGCGCTCCGTCGCCTGGTGAACTTCCATCTCGAAAATGGCACTGATGCCATCGTGGCTGCTGGCACTACGGGTGAGCCTACGACCATGTCCTTCGCGGAACACTTTGACGTCATTCGCAGTGTGGTAGAAGAAGTGAATGGGCGCATCCCCGTCATTGCGGGTACCGGCTCGAACAACACTACCGAAGCAGTGGAACTGACCCGCTACGCCAAAGAGGTAGGCGCCGATTACTGCCTAACGGTCGCGCCTTACTACAACAAGCCAACTCAGGAAGGCTTGTTTCAGCACTTTAAGGCCACCGCCGAAGCCAGTGACCTGCCGGTCATTCTTTACAATGTACCCGGCCGCACCTGCTCGGATATCTACAACGAGACAGTGTTACGTCTTGCCGAAGTCGATAATATTATTGGCTTGAAGGACGCTACGGGTAACCTGGAGCGCGCGGAAGACCTGATCGCTCGCCTTAAAGGCAGCGATTTCATGCTGTATTCAGGTGACGATGCGACTGCCTGTGATTTCATGTTGATGGGTGGGCATGGCGATATTTCAGTGACGGCTAATGTCGCCCCCAATGCCATGCATGAGCTGTGCGTTGCGGCGGTAGCGGGAGATGCGGATAAAGCGCACCAAATTAATACGCGCTTAATGCCGCTGCATACCAATTTGGGAATCGAGTCCAATCCTATTCCGGTCAAGTGGGCGTTACATCGTATGGGCTACGCAGAGGCGGGCATCCGCTTGCCGCTAACCTGGCTTTCAGACAAATATCACGCCACGGTCAGCGAAGCCCTTCAACTCGCCGGGGTGGTTGAGGAATAATCCGCGAAATACTCTTTGCTATCTGGCGGTATGTCGTCCTCATGCGCCAGGGAACCGAACAGTCGACTTAAGGTGGCTTGATGAGCTCTGTGCTTGAAAAACGTGTGCTTAAATGGATACCGCTGGCTCTGGCAGCGGCCGTGACGCTTGCCGGTTGCGCTCGTGATGAAGGTTTTTACGATGATCGTAATTTAGATTACGTAGATGTCGAATCTGCGTCGCCATTGGTATTACCTGATACCCGTAATACCCAACGCTACCGCAATGCATTGCCGGTGCCGGAAGCTGCGAGCCAGCGCTCCCAGGGGGATGTCGCCGAGGTGCGTCCGCCTCGGCCGCTTACGGTCGGGCGTAGTGCGGATGCCGATTACGTTGAATCTCGTGAAATCGGCGATCAGCGTTGGCTGGTGGTCGCCGCCAATCCGGGTAGCGTATGGACACAGCTTGAGCGCTTTGCGCGTGTGCGCAATTTAAATGTGCAAGAAAGTCGTCCGTCTGAAGGCGTGATGCTGACCTCGCAGGCGACATTTCGTTTGCAAAGCGCGCTGCGTGACGGCAGCAGTGAAGTGCGCTGTGAACGTGGAGGCCAAAGCATGGCGAGTTGCCTTAATGCGTTGCAAGCCTACCTAAGCGATAACGCCGCCTCGCCTCAGTCGGCATCAGCCACCGCGTCTTCGTGGAATGCGCAGCGCCTGGATAACGACGAGCCGCTAGCCTTGCGTCGACAGGGAGACGCATGGGAAGTGGCGGTGCCTTATGATGCTGACCGTGTATGGGCGGAAATTCATCACTATTTGGCACAAGACTTTGATCAAGCAGGCGAGCGTGAATTACTTGCCGCTAACCCGGCTGATTACGACTTCTTGGTCGATTACTTAGCGCGTGAAGAGCGCGACCGAAGCCTACTACAGGTGGTGCTATTTACCGATGTCAGCACGCTGGCCCAAGAAGTGCGCCTTGACGTTGAGCCTCGCGGCGAACAAAGCGTGTTGCGCGCTGAGGCCACCGGCGACCAACGGTTAAGCGAAAACGCTCAGCGCGAGTTGCTTGAGCGGGTATCCGGCTATTTACGTTAACTGAAAGCCCTTTGTCTCTTTTCGGAGCTCCCATGGAAAAGCGCCAAGAACTCTACGCCGGTAAGGCAAAATCTGTATATACCACCGATGATCCGGATCTGCTGGTCATGCACTTTCGTGACGATACCAGTGCTTTTGACGGCAAGAAAAAAGAGTCGCTAGCGCGGAAAGGCATGGTGAATAACGTCTTTAACGCTTTCATCATGGAGCGATTAGAAGATGCCGGTATCCCAACGCATTTTGAGAAACAGCTTTCTGATACGGAAAGCCTGGTCAAGAAAATGCAAATGATCCCGGTGGAATGCGTAGTGCGTAATATCGCGGCGGGCGGGCTTGTGAAACGCCTGGGCGTTGAGGAAGGCATTGCCTTGACGCCGCCGACGTTTGAATTGTTCTTGAAGAACGACGACAAAGGCGACCCGATGATTAACGACTCATTGGCCGAAACCTTTGGTTGGGCGACCCCCGAGCAGCTTGCCAGGATGAAAACGCTTACCTTCAAAGTGAACCATGTACTAAAACAGTTGTTTGCCGAAGGCGATATGCTACTGGTGGATTACAAGCTTGAATTTGGCGTGTTTAACGGCAACGTGGTGCTAGGCGATGAATTCTCCCCCGATGGATGCCGCTTGTGGGATGCCAACACCCGTGAAAAGCTTGATAAAGACCGGTTCCGTCAGGGGCTTGGCGGCGTGATCGAGGCCTACGAAGAGGTGGGCCGCCGCCTGGGGATTACCTTTCCCCGTTAACGCGTAGCGTTCAATGTCTCGATAGCCACCACTTCCAACGTGGTGGCTTCGTCGTTCTGGTGCGGACGAAACTTAACGTCCACATCGCGAAGACGCACCCCGTAGACCCGTTCAGACGGCTTGCCGTGCTGATACGCGGGGCGGGGGTCTTGGCCGAGCACTTGCTCAATCAGCGCCCGTAGCGAGGCATGGTCGTCGCGCATAGCGAGTTGAGCGAGGGCCGTGGCACTGAAGTGCACCGCCAATTGGCTGGGAGGGGCAGGGGCAAAGCCTGCCTGGGCCTTGGGGAGTGCTTCAGCCCAAGGCAGATAAGGCTTAATATCCACGACGGGGGTTCCATTGACCAAGTCACAGCCGGAGAGCATTAAGCGAACGCCCTGGTGGGTATCGATGCCGCTCAGCGCCACGAGCGAAAGGCCAAGCCGGTTAGGGCGATGTGTACTGCGGCTGGCGAAGACGCCCACTTTGCGATTTCCGCCGAGCCTGGGTGGCCTAACCAAGGGTGACCAACGCTCAGGGCTTTGGTGGAATACAAAACTGATCCAGACGTGGCTGAAGGCCTCCAGGCCTCGCACGGCGAGGGGATCGTCGTAGGGTGGATGCATTACCAGCTGTGCGTTAGCCGCCGGGGCAAGCCCAGGCTGGCGGGGAACGCCAAATTTATCGGCGTAATCGCTGATCACGTAGCCAACGGGGGTCAGCGAAAAGTGCTCGCCGGGAGGGGCCTGTTGCATCACACTGCCTCATCAAAGGGAAAACCAGGTAGCCGAGTATAAAACAGCCGTGTTCTTAGCGCAGTGGCGCAGGACATGCCTTGAAAAAGAAAGCGTTAACGCCCACAAGGTGAAACATGACAGACGATCAGACTGCCAAGCCCCCGACGACTCGCGTGACCTACCGTCTGGCGCGTGCGCGGGACGCTGCCGATCAAGCGGAAGTGTTTTACCATGCCGTGATGCAAGGTGCTGCGACGCGCTACACGTTAGGGCAGCGGCGAGCTTGGGCAAGCGCCTTGCCCCGGGAGGCCAGTGCCTGGTCTGCCCGTCAAGCGCTGTATACCACCCTTGTTGCTCACTGCGATGGACGCTGCGTGGGGTTTTTAGAGCTAGATGTGCCCGATGGCCGGGTTGAAACGTTATACGTCTGGCCTTCGCTCAACGGACGGGGAATTGGCACCACGCTGCTGATTCACGCCGAAAGATGGCTGTTAGAACAAGGTGTCTCCCGCATCCAGATCGAAGCGAGCTTAACGCTTTACGAGCGGCTGCTTCGGCGCGGTTGGGATAACCTGGGCGAGCAGTGGGTAGAGCGAGGCGGTGAGCCGCTTCAGCGATTTCGTTTGCAGAAGCGGCTTAACGCTGTCGAAACTTAAGCGCGTGTCGGCTATACGGGCTCTTGGCGGGTAATGCGCATCGACAGGTCAATGGCCTGGATGTCTTTGGTCAGCGTGCCACAGGAAATACAGTTGACTCCCGTTTCGGCAATGGCGCGCAAAGTGGTGGCGTCAACATTGCCCGAGGCTTCAAGCGTTGCGTTACCGGCTGTCAGCTCAACCGCCTTACGCAGTTCATCCAAGCTAAAGTTATCCAGCATGATGGTATCCGCCTTAGCCGCCAGGGCTTGCTCAAGCTCGTCAAAGTTCTCGACTTCTACTTCAACGGGAAGCTCGGCGGCCAGTTTGCGTGCCTGCTTTACCGCGGCCTGAATCCCGCCACACGCGGCGATATGGTTCTCTTTAATGAGAAAGGCATCCCAGAGCCCAATGCGGTGGTTATGGCCGCCGCCACAGGTTACTGCGTATTTTTGGGCCAGCCGCATGCCAGGCAGTGTCTTACGGGTATCCAATAAGCGCACGCCGGTGTCGGCGATAAGATCCACGTAAGTCCGCGTGGCCGTTGCGGTGGCCGATAAGGTTTGCAGCACGTTGAGCGCGGCGCGCTCTCCGGTTAATAGACTGCGTGCGGGCCCCTCCAAGGTGAGGAAGCACTGGTCGGCGTCCAGCCGGTCACCGTCGGCGGCGTGCCAATGCAGCGCGACGCGGCCATCCAAACGGCGAAAAATATCGTCGACCCAGGCCACACCGCAAAGCACGGCAGGCACCCGAGTGATAACCTCGGCCGTTGCCCATTGCTTATCGGGGATCAATTCGGCCGTAATATCACCAGGGCCCATGTCTTCGGCGAGCAAGCGGGCAGCGCTGGAACGGATTTCTTCGGCAAGTGCGGTTTGATAATGCATAGCGGTCAATTCTCTGGGCGTTTGCGTCGATGCCCGGCATTATAGTGAAAGACTGCGCCAACGTAGAGGAGTCCTTCGCGTGATTGACCGACAATCTTCCCCTGGCCGCTGGCAAACCGCACGCCAGGTGGCTTCGCCGAATGCGGATCAGCGTCCCCATGATGAGGTATCGCTACTGTTGATCCACGCGATTAGCTTACCGCCCGGTCAGTTTCATGGCCCCGCGATTGAAGCCTTGTTCACTAATCAGCTGGATCCAGAGGCAGACCCTTATTTTGCGGCCATTGCCCATTTACGGGTGTCAGCCCACTTGTTAATTCGCCGCGATGGCGAGTGCGTTCAGTTTGTCGATACTGATCAGCGCGCATGGCACGCGGGTCGATCTCGCTGGTGGGATCCGCGCGAGGCTTGCTGGCGGCAGGCACTCAATGACTTCTCGGTAGGCATTGAAATGGAAGGGGACGATTTGACCCCCTTTACCAAAGCTCAGTATGTCACGTTGGCGAAGGCGGTTGAGTGGCTCAAGACGCGTTACCCTGCAATCACCCAAGCCCGCATGACAAGTCACGCACGGGTGGCACCACTGCGCAAAACAGACCCAGGGCCAGCCTTCGATTGGGCGTATTTGTACCAGCGGTTAGCTGCCTTGAACACTAGCTAAGTGGCGGTGATTGAAGACAATAAAACGGTAGTTTGACTACATTGAGTTACCCCTTGGTCGCGTTATTCAATGCCTCAGAAAAGTCTTATGCTGCGGTGCAATAGATTGTTTTCGATAGCCTTTTTGGTCTCGCTGGAATTGGCAGCGTGGCGACTTTGCGGTATCTTCATCTGTACAAAAGGCTAACTTTCACAACATTTATGTAGCTTTACTACATTCAAAAACGCGTAGCTTATTGAATGTAGAACGAAAACCCCCTGCATGGCACCTCGGTGCCGGCAACTACTTGCCTGTGGTGGCGTTACACTGCAGCCGCCCCAGGCCCAAAGGGTTAGCGGGGCTCATCGTCATTTATTGTCATTCGGAGAGACCTCTATGAGTCTGGAGTCAAGAGAAGATCTCGATCCGGTCGAAACTACGGAATGGATAGATTCCTTGGAATCGGTGTTGGATCGTGAGGGCGAAGATCGTGCCCGCTACCTGATGACCCGCTTGGCGGATCGCCTGCGCCGGGACGGGATGAGGGTGCCCTTCTCGGTGACAACCCCGCACCGCAATACGATTCCGGTTCATCGCGAAGCGCCTATGCCCGGCGACTTGTTCATGGAGCGTCGCATTCGCTCTTTGATTCGTTACAACGCCATTGCCCAGGTCATTCGCAACAACCGCGCCAAGCCGGGGCTGGGGGGGCACATTGCCAGCTTTATGTCGTCGGCGACGCTTTACGATGTGGGCTTTAACCACTTCTTCCGCGCGCCCCAGGGCGACTTTGAAGGCGACCTGGTATACATCCAGGGCCACGTGGCACCGGGCATTTACGCGCGCTCCTACCTGGAAGGCCGTCTGAGCGAAGCGCAGATGGATAAATTCCGCCAGGAAGTCGATGGCGATGGCCTGTCGTCTTACCCGCACCCGTGGCTGATGCCGGATTACTGGCAGTTCCCCACGGTGTCCATGGGGCTAGGCCCGATCCAGGCGATCTACCAGGCTCACGTGATGAAGTACCTGCATCACCGCGAGCTGAAAGACATGTACGACCGTAAGATCTGGTGCTTTATGGGTGACGGCGAGTGCGACGAGCCGGAATCCCTGGGCGCTATTTCCCTGGCTGGTCGCGAAAACCTCGACAACCTGATCTTCGTGATTAACTGCAACCTGCAGCGCTTAGACGGCCCTGTACGGGGTAACTCGCGGGTAATGGACGAGTTTGAAGGCGTTTTCCGCGGCGCGGGCTGGAACGTCATTAAAGTTGTTTGGGGCCGCCACTGGGATCCGCTGTTCGAGAAGGATAATAAAGGCGTCCTGCAAAAACGCATGGATGAAGCGGTCGACGGCGAGTATCAGAACTATAAAGCCAACGGTGGCGCGTACACTCGCGAGCACTTCTTTGGCAAATATCCCGAAACGGAGGCGATGGTCAACGACCTCTCCGACGAGGATATCTGGAAGCTCAACCGCGGTGGCCACGATCCGTTTAAGGTCTATGCGGCTTACAACGAAGCGGTGAATACCTCAAACGGCAAGCCCACGGTGATTCTGGCGCATACCGTTAAAGGCTACGGTATGGGTAGCGGCGATGGCGAAGCGGCTAACGAAGCGCACCAGGTCAAGAGCATGGAACACGAAGCGCTGAAGACTTTCCGCGATCGTTTCGGCATTCCATTGACCGATGAGCAGCTCAAGGATGTGCCGTATTACAAGCCGGAAGACGATTCGCCCGAGCTTAAGTACATGCACCTGCAGCGTGAGCGTTTGGGTGGCTACCTGCCTAAACGGCGTAGTAGTTTTGATGCGCTGGAAATTCCTACGTTGGAAGACAAAGCCTTTGCCTCGCAAATGGGCGGCTCCAAAGGGCGCGAAGTGTCGACCACGATGGCGTTTGTGCGCGTACTCAACGGGCTGGTCAAAGACAAGAAAATCGGTAAAAAAGTCGTGCCGATCATTCCTGATGAAGCACGTACTTTCGGCATGGAAGGCATGTTCCGTCAGCTAGGGATCTACACCTCTGAAGGTCAGAAGTATGAGCCGGTCGATAAAG
Organism: Vreelandella arcis; assembly: GCF_900103865.1. Lineage (GTDB taxonomy): Bacteria > Pseudomonadota > Gammaproteobacteria > Pseudomonadales > Halomonadaceae > Vreelandella > Vreelandella arcis. The sequence goes on along the minus strand of NZ_FNII01000008.1, from coordinate 140,424 downwards.
GCCAGATCATGTTCTACCGTGAAGACCAGAAGGGGCAGATTCTCGAAGAGGGCATTTCTGAGGCAGGGGCGATGTCGGCGTGGATTGCTGCCGCTACCTCCTACAGCAATAACAACGTCACGCTGCTGCCATTTTACGTCTATTACTCGATGTTCGGCTTTCAGCGGATTGGCGATTTGGCCTGGGCGGCAGGTGATCTTCAGGCGCGTGGCTTTATGGTTGGCGGCACGGCAGGCCGCACCACGCTTAACGGCGAAGGTCTGCAGCACCAGGATGGCCACAGCCTGATTCAGGCATCGACCATTCCCAACTGCCGGAGCTATGACCCGACCTATGCCCACGAAGTCGCGGTGATTCTCCAGGATGGCCTGAAGCGCATGTTCACCGACAAGGAGAACTGCTTCTATTACCTCACGGTCATGAACGAGAACTACGAGCATCCAGAGCTTGAAAACGTGCCCACTGAGGACATCGTCAAAGGCATGTACCTGCTCCGCGAAACTAAGGGTAAAAAGGGCCGCGTCCAGCTGATGGGCTCTGGCACGATCCTGCGCGAAGTTGAGCATGCCGCCGAGCTGCTGGAAAACGACTGGGGTGTCGGTGCTGATATCTGGAGTGTGACCAGCTTCAACGAGCTGCGCCGTGAAGCGCTAATGCTGGAACGTGAGGCCTTCTTAAGCCCGGATGCCGACGCCAACAAGCCCCATGTAACGAAATGCCTGGAAGGCCGTGAAGGGCCGGTTATTGCGTCTACCGACTATATGAAGCTTTACGCTGACCAGGTGCGCGCTTGGGTGCCGAGTGAGTACACAGTGCTGGGTACGGACGGCTTTGGTCGTTCGGACACCCGCGAGAAGCTGCGTTACTTCTTCGAGGTAGACCGTTACTTCGTGACCGTCGCGGCGCTGCGCGCGTTGGCTGATCGTGGTGACATTGATCGCAAGCACGTCGGCGAAGCGTTGAAGAAATACGGCATTGATGCCAACAAGCCGAACCCGCTGACCAGCTGATCCGCTGCCCGGCGGGCAATGCCCGCCGGCTCGATCCGATTTTAAAGGAGCGCGACCTTGAGTAGCGAAATCATCAAAGTTCCCGACATTGGTGGCGATACCGATGTCGAAATCATCGAGATTGCGGTGTCGGAAGGCGATGTCATTGAAGCGGAAGACACCCTAATCACGCTTGAATCCGATAAAGCCAGTATGGACGTCCCCGCCCCGAAAGGCGGAAAGGTTCTCAAAGTACTGGTCAAAGAAGGCGATAGCGTCTCCGAAGGCGACGATATCGTTGAGCTGGAAGTCGAAGGCGGCGGCGAAACGAGTAGCGAAGAAAGCTCGTCTGATAGCCAGCCCGAAGAGGCCCCAGCGAAACAAGAAAAGCCTAAAGAAGAAAAACCGCAAGAGCAGAAGCCCGCGGCTAAAAAGTCAGCCGGTGGTAAGCAGACGGTTGATATCAAAGTACCGGATCTGGGTGGCGATGACGGCGTTGAAATTATCGAAGTCGCGGTTAGCGAAGGCGATGAGGTCGAGGCTGAAGATACGCTGATTACCCTGGAGTCTGATAAAGCCTCCATGGATGTGCCCAGCCCCTACAGCGGCAAAATTGTTAGCTTCACCGCCAAAGAAGGCGACAGCGTTTCCGAAGGCGATGTGATCGGCCAGATGGAGATCGCTGGCGACGACGGTGGCGACAGCGATGACGCGCCGGCAGAGCAAGCCTCTAGCCAAGCCAGCAGCGAGCCGGAAGAGGCGGCTGATGGCGATGAGCAAGAAGAAGCCGCTAGCGGCGAACCGGAGCGCAAAGAGATTCGCGTACCGGATCTATCTGGCTCATCAGATGTGCCGATTATTGAAATCGGTGTGGCGGCAGGCGATGAGGTCAACGAAGAAGACCCGCTGATCACTTTAGAGTCCGACAAAGCCTCTATGGACGTGCCCAGCCCCTACAAGGGTAAGCTCCTGGAGCTAACCGTTAAAGAGGGTGACACCGTCTCTGAAGGCGATGTGATTGGCTATATCGAAGTGGCCTCGGCCGGTGGCGCGAAAAAAGCGGCACCCAAAAAGGCCGCGCCAGAAAAAGCCTCTCAGAGCAGTGCGAGTCAGCCTAGCGCCAAGCCCGCCGAGGCATCGGCCGGAACGCCGAGTCCTGAAGCGCAGATGGCGTCGCACAAGCCGCGTGATGGCAAGTTGGTTCACGCAGGTCCTGCGGTGCGGATGCTGGCACGCGAACTCGGCGTGGATCTGGGTCTTGTTAAGCCCAGCGGACCGAAGGACCGGGTGCTGAAAGAAGACGTTCAGGCTTACGTTAAGCAGGCCATTGCCAGTCAGGGCAAGGCCCAGGCAGGTGCTGCCCCCGCCGCAACCGGCGGAGCAGGCATTCCACCGATCCCGGAAGTCGACTTCAGCCAGTTTGGCGAGGTCGAAGAAAAGCCGATGGGCCGTCTGCTCAAGATGGGCGCGACCAACCTGCATCGCAGTTGGCTCAACGTACCCCACGTCACTCAGTTTGACGAAGCGGACATTACCGAGCTTGAGGACTTCCGCAAGGCAATGAAAGCCGAAGTGGAAGCCCAGGGCGCTAAGCTGACGCCGCTGCCGTTTATGGTAAAAGCCTGTGCGTTTGCGCTGCGTAAATTCCCGCAGTTCAATGTCAGCTTGAAGGGCGATGGCGAAACCCTGGTATGGAAGAACTACGTCCATATCGGTATCGCCGTGGATACACCTGAGGGCTTGATGGTGCCGGTGGTGCGTAACGCCGATCAAAAATCCCTGGTTGAAATTGCCAAGGAAATGGCCGAGCTGGGTAAAAAAGCGCAGACCAAAAAGCTCAAGCGTGATGAGATGACCGGCGGCTGCTTTACCATTTCGAGCCTTGGTTCGATTGGTGGAACGGCCTTTACACCGATCGTCAACGCGCCGGAAGTGGCGATTCTTGGGGTTTCTAAGTCGCAGATAAAACCTGTCTGGGACGGCAGCGCCTTCCAGCCGCGCTTAATGATGCCGCTGTCGCTCTCCTATGATCACCGCGCGATTAACGGAGCGGATGCAGCACGCTTCACCGCCTTCCTCGCGGATGCGCTGACCGATATCCGTCGTTTACTGCTTTAAGTGACAACGAACGGTCTTGCTAGCGGCGCCCGAAAGGGCGCCGCTTGTGTTTGGGGTCACTAGAGGTTGAATAAGAGGACGACCAAAGTACGAGGCGGGCGTCATTTAGCTGTTTTTACTTAAAAAAAATGCCTTCAGAGCAGTGCTTTCAGGCTTTTGGAGAGTTGTGTCGCCTGAAAGGCACGGTTATTGTCGGTTAACTGATTTATTGTATTTATATTACCAAGGAGCAGTGCCATGCGTTTAATCCTGTTGGGTGCCCCCGGGGCGGGGAAGGGGACTCAAGCAAAATTTATCTGCGAGCAGTATAAAATCCCCCAGATTTCTACCGGGGACATGCTACGCGCGGCGATCAAGGACGGCAGCGAACTGGGCCTCAAAGTTAAAGAAATCATGAACACCGGTGGTCTGGTGTCGGACGATATCATCATCGACTTGGTCAAAGAGCGTATCAGCCAGCCCGACTGCGAAAATGGCTTTCTGTTCGATGGCTTCCCGCGCACTATTCCTCAGGCGGACGCCATGAAAGAAGGCGGTGTTAAGCTCGATCACGTACTGGAAATTGCCGTGCCCGACGAGGAGATTGTCGAGCGTTTGGCCGGTCGGCGCGTGCACCCGGCATCGGGTCGGGTTTACCACGTTGAGCATAATCCACCCAAAGAACCGGGCAAGGATGACGTGACCGGCGAAGCGCTGATTCAGCGCGAAGACGATCAAGAGTCCACCGTGCGCAATCGCTTGGCCGTCTACCACGATCAAACGGCGCCGCTGGTAGACTACTACCAGCAGTGGGCCAAAGAAGACCCCGCAGCCGCCCCGCAATACCATCGCGTTGAAGGGGTTGGCAGCGTTGATGACATTACCCGCCAGGTGAAAAACGCACTGAGTTAAGCCCTCTTTAGGGTTGAACTGCGAATACGCGATGGCCCGCCAACAGCGGGCCATCGTTGTTTGGGCATGGCAAAGGTACAATGCTAATTATTTCTTACGAGTGCTGAATCGTTATGTCGCTATATCTTCTCGCCCTTGATGCGTCATCCAGTGCCTGTTCGACGGCGTTGCTGCGCCAGGACAATGGCCACAGCGAGTGCGTGGCGCGCTTTGAAATGACCCCGCGAGGGCACACGCGGCGGCTGTTGCCGATGGTCGATGACGTATTGGCTGACGCCCAGGTCACGACCAGTCAACTCGATGCTATCGCCTTTGGCCGTGGCCCGGGCGCATTTACCGGTTTGCGCATCGCAGCGGGCGCGGCCCAGGGCTTAGCATTCGGATTGAACCGCCCGTTGCTGGGTATTTCCACGCTCGAAGCGCTTGCCCTTCAAGGGCATCGCCGCTATCACCTGCGGCATGTGGTGACCGCGCTGGATGCCCGCATGGGGGAGGTTTATGTAGCCACATGGCACTGTTTAAAGGACACCATACGTCGACAAGACGAGGAAGCCGTTATGGCGCCGGATAAGGTGATCCTGCCAGACGATGAAACCGATTGGGTGGGGGTGGGCTCAGGGTTTACGCTCTGGGAGCAGTTCAATACGCCGTTGCAGGCCGCCATGACGCACCATTTGAGCGACCTTGAACCGCGTGCCGAAGAGATGGTTTGGCTGGCGGCTCGGGACTATGCCGCCGGATTAGGGCAAGCCGCCCATGCCGTTCAACCGGTTTACCTGCGCAACCAAGTGGCGTGGAAGAAGCCTGCATGAGCGTGCCCGATGTCGGCGCACTACCCTTAGGGTTAACGCTAGCCTACCACGATGGACAGCTAATGCTGCAAGGAGACGAGCGGCAGTTTGGCAACCCGCTCAGTGTTGATTTTGTCACGGGACGGGCGGCTCATCGGCGCCAATTTGGCGGCGGGCGCGGACAGCTAATCGCCAAAGCCTGCGGACTGAGTAAAGGCATTAGCCCTCACGTGGTCGACGCCACCGCCGGGTTGGGGCGCGATGCTTTTGTGCTCGCCAGCCTTGGCTCACCGGTGCTGTTGATCGAGCGTGTGCCAGCGATTGCTGCACTGCTAGCCGATGGGCTGGCACGCGCGGCCAAGGCCGACGCCACTGCTCCGATTGCCGCACGCATGACCCTGCGCCATGGGGATGCTGCCCAGGCACTGGGGGCGCTGGTGGCTGACGCTGGTTTTGAGCCTCAGGTGATCCATCTTGACCCGATGTTCCCGCACCGCGAAAAATCGGCGCTGGTCAAAAAGGAAATGCGTTTGTTTCGTGAACTGGCCGGGGATGACGACGACGCACCGCGTCTACTGGAAGCCGCCTTGGACGTAGCGACGCATCGGGTGGTGGTAAAGCGCCCACGCAAAGCGCCGCCGATTAACGGGCCTGCGCCCCACCACACCCTGGAAGGCAAAACCAGCCGGTACGATATGTATGTACATCGCGCCCTGACCCGCTAACCCTATCAAGGAGTCCTTATGCAGCCCGTGTGGCGTGAGGGCAATCGCTTTACGTTGCTTCCCGAGGCCTCGCGCTTTTTGCCGGCGATGTTCGAGGCTATCCACCATGCGCAGTATTATGTGCTGGTGGAGCTCTATTTAATGGAGACGGGGACATTGGCCAGTCAAGTTAGCGATGCATTGATCGGTACTGCCGAGCGGGGCGTGCCGGTGTGCTTGCTATTAGACGGTTTTGGCTCCATGGGATTGTCCAACGCAGACCGCCAGCGTCTGACGCAAGCGGGCGTGCAGTTGCGCTTTTTTAACCCACTGGGCTTTCATTCCCTGGCGCGCAATTTGAGCCGGGATCACCGCAAAATCGTGGTAGTGGATGGCGAGGTTGCGTTCACCGGCGGATTTGGCGCGGTCGACGAATTTTTAAGCGCTTGGTATGAAGTTGCCCTGCGGGCTGATGGGCCGGTGGTGGCCGACTGGGAAGCCCTGTTCAGGCGGCTGTGGCGCTCCAAATTGACGCAGGCTGATCAAAGGCAAGCGCGCCGCCAACCGTTACCTGTCTCGCGCACGCCGCCCCCGTTTAATGACGGCGTACGCGGGCGGGTGATGCCGGCAAGGGGCTATCGCTACCAGGCGATTCGTTATTCGCTGCACCAACGCGTGGGGTTGGCCCAGAAGCAACTGTGGCTGTGCACGCCCTATTTTGTGCCCACGTTTCGATTACGCTGGCGGTTGGCGCGTGCTGCTAAGCGTGGCGTCGATGTGCGGCTGTTGCTACCCGGTGCTAAACACGATCATCCCAGCGTGCGTTATGCGGGGCAGCGGTTTTATCAGGCGATGCTCAAAGCCGGGGTGCGTATTTTTGAATTTCAACCGACATTTATTCATGCCAAATTTGTGCTGGCCGATGAGTGGGTGAGTATCGGTTCATGTAATTTCGATCACTGGAACCTGCATTGGAATTTAGAAGCCAATCAGGAAGTCGATGATCCGCACTTCGCTAAGGAAGTGCGCGACCTGTTTGAGCGTAACTTTGTCACCAGTGACGAAGTAGATGCCGCCGCTTGGGCGGCTCGGCCATGGCCGCAACGTGTTAAAGAGTGGCTATTCGGCACGCTAGATGGGTTGATAACCCGGCTTAAATAACCCTAGGCTCTATCTGAAAACTGGCTGCGCTCGACCATACGGCGTTAAAAATCGGCTCAAAGTACTCATTTACACTACGTAAACTCCGTCTTTTCGCCGATTTTTGCCTTGTCTGGCCTTCGCTCGCCGACTTTTCAGACAAAGCCTAACGTTTTTTGCCTTTGGCGGGCGTTTTCTTACGCGGCTTGGGTTTGGTAGTTTCTGGTGGCACGCGATAGTGCAGATACAGGTCGAGCACCAGCTCCGGCAGCTGGGCTACAAGAGCTTCTTGGCGCTGTAAGTCGCCCACCATGTCGGCCATGTCGGGTTCGTCGTCGAATAGCCCCGACAGCAACATAAAGGGCAATAGCAGCGTGGCAGCGGTTTCTTCATCGTCTTGAAACCAAGCGCTTTCGTCGCAGAACACGCCTTCCATGAACCCGGCGCACCAGTCACCGATGGGCGTTTCTTCGGCGGGCATGCCGTCAAGGGTCAGCTCGAAAGGTAGCTCGGGCAGTCCACCTTGTTCCAACACGGCCATGGCGTTATCGCGTAACCGGCTCAGTAGCTGGATAATGTCATCGCGCTGGGTATCATCGACGTAGCGTGGTTCGCCATGAAATAGCTCGGCGAGCCACTGAGCGGGGGGAACCTCGCTAGGGCCGACGGCTAGCGCTACGAGAAACCCATGCGCCGAAATCAGGTCGAGGGCATCTTCATCGACCTGCTCGGAAGCGAGGAAATCGTCCAGCCTGTCGAGCTGCTCGTCGTCAAGCAGCGGCTGTGGTGGGTTGGAGTCTTCGGGAGTTTGGGGGGGCGCTGGCATAAGAGCCTCGTCAATAAGCATCGGATACAAACAGTCAACATGACACAACGACAGCTAGTTTATCACTTATGAAGACCACGCCACTCCCCCCTTGGAGCGATGATGCGCTAGCGGACTTGTCGCCTGACGCATTGCATCAGGCCGCGCGTGAACGTGCTGCTATTGCATGGCAGCTCTGTCGTGAAGTCTACCCAGCGCTACCTAATCCATCGGTATGGTTTGACTTAACTGGGGCATCCGCCGGTCAGGCGCACCTGGGCCGTGGCGGCTTGCGCTTTAATTCGGTACTGCTAAATGAAAATCGTCGCGCCTTCTTCGATGAGGTCATTCCCCATGAGATGGCGCACTGGCTGGTTTTTCATTTACAGGATGGTACTCGCTTAAAGCCCCACGGGCGGGAATGGAAGACCGTCATGCGCGATCTGTTTGGCTTAACCCCACGGGTTACCCATCGCTTTGATATCTCCCGGGCGCAGCCAGCGCCATACCGATACCAGTGTGGCTGCCAGCAGCATCAGTTGACCCCACGGCGTCATGCTTTGGTGGTAAAAGGACGCCGCTATCGTTGCCGCCACTGTGCTCAGACCTTGGTCTACTGTGCCGAATAATTCTGCAGTATTTTATTATAAGTTATTGTAATTTAGGTTAAAAATGTTAATACCAATGTCTAAAGGGAAGCCTGCGCTGAGAGGTTTATGCTGGGTGTCATTATGAGGTGCCGATAACATAAACGCTAATATCGGCTACATTTCTTTAGAGAGTGCATTTCCACGGACAGAGGCAATTTCATGAGCGAACAGCAGAACGTCTATCCGGTGCGCGAAGATATCGCCGCCAACGCATGGGCTGATGAAGCCACTTACCAGGCCATGTATCAGCAATCGGTAGACGATCCGGAAGGCTTCTGGGCCGAGCAGGCCAAGCGGCTTGACTGGATCAAAGCGCCTACTCGTATTAAGAATACTTCCTTCGCGCGTGACAATGTCGATATTCGCTGGTTTGAAGACGGCCAGCTCAACGTAAGTGCGAACTGTTTGGATCGCCACCTTGAGAAACGCGGTGATCAGACCGCGATTATTTGGGAAGGCGATGATCCGAACGACTCCAAGCATATTAGCTACCGCGAGCTTTACGAACGTACCAATCAGTTGGCTAACGGTTTGAAAGAGCTGGGTGTCGGCAAAGGCGATACCGTTACGCTGTACATGCCGATGATCCCTGAAGCTGCGATGGCGATGTTGGCCTGCGCCCGCATTGGCGCGGTTCACTCAGTCGTGTTTGGCGGCTTCTCGCCCGACGCGGTGGCCCAGCGGGTCATTGGCGCCGACTCTAAGCTAGTGATTACCGCTGACGAGTCGGTTCGCGGTGGCAAGCAAGTACCGTTGAAAGACAACGTTGATGCGGCACTGACCCGCGATGGCACCGACGTGTGCAAAAACGTGCTGGTGGTCAAGCGCACCGGTGGCGATATCGAATGGAAAGAAGGCCGCGACCTGTGGTTTGGCGACCTGGTCGACAAACAGTCCACAGAATGCGAGCCCGAAGCAATGGGCGCGGAAGATCCATTATTTATCCTTTACACCTCGGGTTCTACCGGTGCCCCCAAAGGCCTGAAGCACACCACCGGCGGGTATCTCACCTTTGCGGCGATGACCCACCAGTACGTGTTCGACTACCAAGACGGCGAAGTCTATTGGTGCACCGCCGATGTGGGCTGGGTGACCGGGCATAGCTATATCGTTTACGGCCCGCTTGCCAATGGTGCTACGACACTGATGTTTGAGGGTGTGCCCAGCTACCCGACCCATGGTCGGATGGGTGACATTGTCGACAAGCACAACGTCAACATCCTATATACCGCTCCAACGGCGGTGCGCGCGCTAATGGCTCATGGCGAAAACGTTATGGATTCCAGCAAGCGCGATTCATTGCGCCTGCTGGGGTCGGTCGGCGAGCCGATTAACCCTGAAGCGTGGGAATGGTTTTACCGCGTGATTGGTAACGAAAAATGTCCGATTGTAGATACCTGGTGGCAGACCGAGACTGGCGGCATCATGATTTCGCCGCTTCCCGGCGCAACACCGCTGAAACCCGGGTCAGCGACCAAGCCGTTCTTTGGCGTTCAGCCGGCGCTGGTCGATAACGAAGGCAACCTGCTGGAAGGGGCTGCGGAAGGCAACCTGGTGATCCTGGATGCCTGGCCTGGTCAGGCGCGGTCTATTTGGGGTGACCATGATCGCTTTGTGCAAACTTACTTCTCGACCTACGACAACATGTACTTCACTGGTGATGGCTGTCGCCGTGATGAAGACGGCTATTACTGGATTACCGGCCGTGTTGATGACGTCTTGAACGTCTCGGGCCACCGTATGGGCACCGCCGAGATTGAGTCTTCGCTCGTCGCGCATTCCGCCGTGGCCGAAGCCGCGGTGGTGGGTTTTCCTCACGATATTAAAGGTCAGGGTATCTATATTTACGTTACCTTGAACGATGAAATCGACCCGACTGACGAGCTGAAAAAAGAGCTCACTCAATGGGTGCGCAAGGATATCGGGCCCATTGCCTCGCCGGATGTCATTCAGTGGGCACCGGGGCTCCCCAAAACCCGCTCGGGCAAGATCATGCGCCGTATCCTGCGCAAGATCGCGGCCAATGAGTGCGATGGCTTGGGGGATACCAGCACGCTGGCCGATCCTTCGGTAGTGGATGAACTCATCGAGCATCGCGTTAATCAATAGCCCACTCACTTGCCCGCTGTTATCACGGAAGGGCGAGTGAGAGAGGGCAGGCCGAGCGTTTCGGCCTGCCTCCTAAGGGCAGTGAAATGTCAGTGCCGGCCAACGAGCCGGCACTGCTATGTTGAGTGTGATGAATAATCCATCATAAATTGTGCATGTGATGCTTGGGCATGAGGAAGCCCATGGGGTACCATGCTTCAACCGTATGAGCCTAGCGTCGCGGCAGCAGCAAACCCCGCTGCTTGAGGAACCGGAGGAATATCCATGGCAGTAGCCCACAAATTTATCGTCGCAGACGACCACCCGCTGTTTCGCGCAGCGCTCACCCAGGCGTTGCGCCAGCTGGCGCCGCAGGCAGAAATCGTCGAAGCCGATACCATGGAGGCCACCACTGACGTGGTCAATCGACACCCGGACGCTGATCTCATCCTGCTGGATTTGCATATGCCGGGTGCCCATGGGTTTTCAGGCCTCATCCAATTGCGTGGCCAGATGCCCGATGTTCCCGTTGCGGTCGTGTCGGGTAGTGACGAACCTTACGTAGTGCGTCGTGCGATCGACTATGGCGCGTCTGGTTTTATCCCCAAATCGTCGTCGTTACAGCTTATTGCCGAAGCGGTGGGGGAAATCCTGCAGGGCGAGGTATGGTTGCCTGAGGCCTTGGCCGGCGTGCTGGAAGAAACCAGCGAAGAAGAATCGCGCTTTGCTGAAGCGATTGCGTCGCTAACGCCACAGCAATTTCGTGTGCTTAATATGCTGACGGAAGGCTTGCTGAATAAGCAGATCGCCTACGAACTTAACGTTTCCGAAGCGACTATCAAAGCCCACGTCACGGCTATTTTGCGTAAGCTGGGCGTTCACTCGCGTACCCAGGCAGTTATTGCGGCGCAGAAACTGGAAGTTGAGCCACCGAAAGTCGAGTCGTAGTTACTACGCCTTGCTTGCGGCGTCTTCTCCGGTAGCCTCCCGAACACCGCGCTTGTGGCGACACAAGCGCGGTGTCATTGTTTTGGCCTCTCAATTTGTTGTTATAGAGTTGTTATGGCTTGGCGCGGCTCGCCTGCAGCGTACGCGTTAACAACGCTCTCAGTGCCGCTGGACGCACTGGCTTAAGCAGCAGTTGATACCCGCCGCGCTTAACCTGTTCGGCCACCCCTTCGGTACGATCCGCGGTAATCACGATGCCGGGAACGGCACCCTCCAAACGCTCGCTGAGCGCCTCCAATGCCATTAAGCCGGTGACTTCATTATCTAGGTGGTAGTCGGCTAAAATCGCATCCGGGTCGCCGTCCATATTGCGCAGAATCGACTTGGCGCCGCCAATGCTCGTCGCGGTGAATACCTCACAGCCCCAGCCGGTGAGCATGGCGGTCATTCCTTCGAGAATCAGCGTTTCGTTATCGATGCACACAATGCGGGTGCCCGCGAGCTTATTGCCGCTGCGGCGCGGGCCCTGTTCATGATCGTCAGCTTTCGTCTCCCTTGCTTCAACGCAGGGTACGCTGACCGAGAAAACGGTGCCGATGCCTTCCCATGAGCGAACCTTGATGGGGTGGTCGAGTACGCGGCTCATCCGGTCGGCAATCGAGAGCCCAAGCCCGAGGCCTTTTTCACTCTCTTTATGCCGTGAGGCCTGATCAAGCCGACGAAACTCCTGAAAAATTTCGCTAAGTTTCGAGTCGGGAATACCCGGGCCGCTATCCCATACTTCGATGAGCAGTCGGTCGCCTTGACGGCGGCAGCCCAGCAGTACGCGACCTTCCTGGGTATAGCGAATCGCGTTGGAGAGAAAGTTTTGCACGATACGGCGCAGCATTTGCGGGTCGGAGTCGACCCACCGCCGGGTGGGCACCACGACCAGGTCAAGCCCTCGGTCATCGGCCATGACGTCAAACTCGGCGCGTAGCGGACGGAAAATATCGGATAGCGCGAAGTGGCTGCGACGCGGTGTCAGGGCGCCCGCGTCGAGTTTGGAAATATCCAGCAAGGTGCTTAGTAGTTCTTCCGCGGCTTGCAGCGAATTATCGATATGGCCAATGGTGCGCTGAGTATCCGGTACCGTGACATTTTGCATTAGCGCCGACGTGAACAGCCTTGCGGCATTCAGCGGTTGCAGTAAGTCGTGGCTTGCCGCCGCCAAAAAGCGGGTTTTGGACGCGTTGGCATCTTCGGCCAACTGCTTGGCTTGGCGTAACGCCTGCTCGGCTTCGGCACGCACGCGGTTTTCCTGGCGCAGCGCCGCGTTGGCTTCTGAGAGCGCCTGGGTACGTTCGCGGACGCGCTCTTCAAGAGTTTCATTGGTTTCTTTGAGGGCGATTTCCGCCTGCCGCCGTTCGGTAATATCTTGGTAGAGGGCGAAAAAGCCCAAAATCGACTGGCTATCCCCGAAGTGGGGCGTGTAGGTCACCAGCATGTAGCGCATGGCGTCGTTCATCTGCATGGCTACCTCAAAGCTGACTCGCTCGCCGTTCAGCGTGAGGGCTACCCAGGGGGCGCGTTCTTGGGCCTGTCGCGCGGGCAGAACATCCTCGTAACGCTTGCCGATTACCGCGTTCCGGTCGATACCAAAGGCCTGCTCGTAGGCGCGGTTGGTAAATAAGTAGCGGCACTCCTTGTCAAAATAGGCGATCAGAGCGGGAACATTATCGGTGTAAATACGGATATTGTTCTCGGAACGAATCAGTGCTTCTTCGATGCGTTTTTGCTGGGTAATGTCCTGATAGGTATACACGAAACCGCCGCCAGGCATCGGATTGCCCTGTACTTCCAGCACGCTGCCGTCTTGGCGATAGCGCACATAGCGATGGGGCTGGCCGTCACGAATGTTGTCCAGCAACAGTTGGACGTGTTCTTCGGGGTCACCGGGGCCGTACTCGCCGCTGTGGGCGTTGTAGCGGAAGATGCGGTCTATCGGCGCGCCCACGCGAATCAGGTGGTCAGGAAAGCGGAACAGCTCTAAATAACGCTGATTCCAAACCACCAGGCGTAGGTTCTGGTCGACAACACTAATGCCCTGGTTAATGTTCTCGATCGTCGCCTGAAGCAGCGCGCGGTTAAATTCCAGTACCTGGGAGGCTTCGTCGACAATCGAGATAACGTCGGAAATGCCAATCCCACGGCCTTGGAGGGCAGAGTTGACCACAATACGTGCCGATGACGCGCCCAACACGGAGGCAAGAAAGCGTTCGGTGAACTGAATAACATCGATGGAGGCGCGGGTGCCGTCATCCAGTGGTTTGCCCGTCCGCCGTGCGTAATCCTCAAAGGCGCGACCGACTTGCCCGGCGCCTAGGAAGCGCTCGCAGAGCACTTTTAAATCGCCCACCGTGGTGGCCCCTGTCCAAGGGCGGTTGACCGAGGTTTGGCGGGTTTCAACACTATCCACAAACAGCGATGCTTGAATACGCTCGACCACCCGCTGAGAGGTCACCTGAGAGATGAAAATATAACCAAACAGATTGAGCCCCAGGGAGAGCATCACACCGTGGGTAAAACTATCGCCCATGTTTAGGCCGAAAAGCGCCGTCGGCGACAGCCAGGCAAGACCTAATGGGCCGCCGTCCAGCCAGTTGGCAGGCAGTACGTCGGCGTTGATCATGGCCGGCATAAGCAAGCTGTAAACCCAAATGGCAAAGCCCACGTTCAGGCCGACAATAACCCCCAGCCGGTTGCCGCGCTTCCAATACAGCCCGCCGATTAGCGCTGGGGCAAACTGGGCCGCTGCCGCAAAAGACAGCATGCCAATCGAGGCCAGCGTGGTGAACTCGGCAATCATCTGGTAGAAGCCGTAAGCCATCGCCAATACGCCCACGATGGTCAGTCGACGGGCGCGCAGTACCAAACGGCCGTAATCGCGCGCTTTGGTATCGAACCAGCGCAGACGAAATAGGGCGGGAATCACGATTTCATTGGAAATCATGATTGATACGGCCACCGCGGCGACGATGACCATCCCAGTGGAGGCGGAAAAGCCACCGATAAACGTCAGTAGGGTTAGCCATTCATGGCCGGACGCCATTGATAGCGCCAGTACGTAAGTGTCGGGCTCAACCGAGCTGTCGGAAAACAGCATTAACCCGGCGGCGGCTAGCGGCACGACAAAAAAGGCAAAGGCAATTAGGTAGAGCGGAAACAGCCAGCGCGCTTTGGTGGCGTCGTCGCGGTGGGTGTTCTCCACGACCGCCACATGGAACTGGCGGGGCAAGCAGAGAATCGCCAGCATGGCGAGCAGCGTTTGTGCCCAAAAGCTTTGGCCAAAGTCCTGGTTGGCAAGCTGGCGCTGGAGTTCCAGTTGCGTTTCCGCATAGCCCATCAGCTCAGCCAAACCGTCGAACATGCCCCAGGTGACGAACGCGCCGAGCACGACAAAGGCGAGCAATTTGACCACCGACTCAAAGGCTACCGCGTGGATCAACCCTTCGTGATGCTCGGTGGCATCGGTGTGCCGCGTGCCAAACAAGATGGCGAAAATCGCCATGACCACCGCCACATAAAAGGCGGTGTCGCCAAACAGCGGCGTATTGGTCATATCGCCTTCGGCGGTTAATACGCTGAAGGTCGTCGACACGGCTTTTAGCTGTAGGGCGATATAGGGCAGGGTGCCGACCAGCGCAATAAGGCTGGCAAAGGCCGCGAGTGACTGAGTTTTACCGTAGCGCGAAGCAATAAAATCGGCGATGGAGGTAACGTTTTGATGCTTGGCCACGCGGATCATTTTCGCTAGCACGGGCCAAAATAATAAAAAGGTGAGGATGGGCCCCACAAAAATACTGGCAAACGACCAGCCGTCCGTCGCCGCCTGTCCCACGGCTCCGTAAAACGTCCAGGAGGTGCAATAAATAGCCAGGGTAAGGCTATAAATGATCGGTCGGCGCCGGGTAGACCCGACGGTGCGGGCTCGACGGTCGCCGTACCAGGCGATAGCGAATAGCACCGCGATATACACTAGCGATACCGCGACTAACACGCCACCATGAAACATAGCCTTCTCCCGCCTTATGCTTATCGATCAAGCCACTATGAGGCTGCTCGTCCAGCGCACTATTCTAGGGGAAAAGTCGTTGATCGTCAGGCGTGAAACGGGTGATGTTACGCGCCGTCGCACACATTGATAAGCAGGGGTGAGGAGTCACGTAAGGTGCGCATTTGGTCGACTTGTGGTTCCTGAGTATTCTGTTCGAGAGGAATCAGCTCACGAGTATCGCAGTTGAGCAAATACGGCTGGTGGGTGATGACATCGGTATAGTGGCGTTCAAACTGGTAGAGAATAAACTCTGCCAGTCGGTCATCGCCGCTGGTACCCAATTGAATATTGTCGCTGTCGATGACGCTGAACTTGGTGGTCACCGGGAAGAAGAACGTCCAGGGGCGCCATACCTGTTGGCTAACATCGCTAGAGATAACCTCAGCGGTGGCGGGAAGCTGTTCCTGCTTATGTTCAAACCATGAATACTCCATATGGATTTGGTAGCTGATCATTCCCAGCCCACCACACACGGGGACGATCCACTTGGGAAGTCGCTTACCGCTCAGTACGCGCAGCAACAAGCCAATCCCCGCTGCCGCTAGACCAGCAAACACCGCGGCAATCAGATGCCAAATCATAATATGTCCTTCTAAAAAGCCATCGGGCCTCCCGGAGGAAGCCCGATGGCGGGTCGATTCCAAAGCCTGTGACGCTTGGGTCAGCAGGTAAGGGAATAATTATGACTTAATGGTCGACTGCCATGCCAGCGCCTTTCGGATAGCGAACGCTTTCGACCAAGTCCTGGATTTCTTGCGGCGGCTCTTGGGTCACACTGCGGACACTGAAGGCTACGATGAAGTTGATCATCGCACCAACCGCACCAAAGGACAGTGGTGAAATGCCGAACAGCCAGTTTTCGGGCGTGTTGGCCAGCATATTGGTGCCCGGGATGAAGAGCCAGCCCAAGTAGGTAAAGATGTACAGCAGGGTGCAGCCCAGACCGGCGAGCATACCGGCAACGGCGCCTGAGTTGTTCATCTTCTTGGAGAAGATACCCATCATCAGTGCAGGGAACAGCGATGCACCTGCGATACCGAATGCCAAGGCCACGGTTTGCGCGGCAAATCCGGGTGGATTAAGGCCAAGGTACGTTGCTACCAGGATGGCACCCGCCATGGAAATACGCGCTGCCAACATTTCACCTTTCTCGGTGATTTTGGGATTAATCATGGTCTTGATCAAATCGTGGCTGATGGCCGACGAGATCGCGAGCAGAAGACCGGCGGCCGTCGATAGCGCTGCCGCAATACCGCCTGCTGCAATCAAGCCAATGACCCAGCCGGGCAGGTTGGCAATTTCGGGGTTTGCGAGTACAAGAATATCGTTATTGACGGTCAGCTCGCTACCTTCCCAACCACGCGACTCAGCAATCTCGGCATATTCTTCATTGCTATCGTTGTAGACCTGAATGCGACCATCATTGTTCTTGTCATCAAAGTTGATGAGGCCGGTTTCTTCCCAGGTGCGGATCCAGTTAGGGCGATCTTCGTAGATAAGTGCCTGTTCTGCAGCGGCGTCATAGTCTTCTACTTGCCCCGCCATTTCTGGGTAGACTGTCGTGGCGAGGTTTAAGCGCGCCATGGAGCCAACCGCCGGTGCGGTGAGGTAAAGTAGCGCGATGAACACCAGAGCCCAACCGGCTGACCAGCGTGCATCAGCGACTTTGGGTACGGTGAAAAAGCGAATGATAACGTGGGGCAGACCCGCGGTACCGACCATCAGCGACAAGGTAAACAGCACCATGTTGAGCTTGTTGTCGACGTCGGCGGTGTAATCCTGGAAGCCTAATGCGTTGACCACGTCATTGAGCTTGGCAAGCAGCGGAATTCCCGATTCGGTATGCGTGCTGAACATGCCAAACATCGGAATGGGATTGCCGGTCAGCTGCAGGGCGATGAACACCGCTGGAATCGTATAGGCGACGATCAGCACAACGTACTGAGCCACCTGGGTATAGGTAATGCCTTTCATACCGCCGAAGACGGCATACAAGAACACAATTGCTGCTGCGATCCAGATACCAGCGGTATTAGGTACTTCCAGGAAGCGTGAGAAGGCCACGCCCGCACCGGTCATCTGACCGATAACGTAAGTGACCGAGGCCACGATCAAACAGATAACCGCTACAAGGCGTGCGGTGTTGCTATAGAACCGGTCGCCGATGAAGTCGGGCACGGTGAACTTGCCGAACTTACGCAGGTAAGGTGCCAGCAGCATGGCGAGGATAACGTACCCGCCGGTCCAGCCCATTAGGAAGGTCGAGTTAGCGTAGCCACCTGAGGCCAGCAGACCCGCCATTGAGATGAACGACGCCGCTGACATCCAGTCGGCCGCGGTGGCCATCCCGTTGGTGATCGGGTGTACACCGCCCCCCGCGACATAGAAGTCTTTCGTCGAACCCGCACGTGCCCAGATCGCGATGCCTATATACAAGGCAAAGGAGGCACCTACGAAGAGTAGGTTGATTGCAAATTGGCTCATACCGGCTTACTCCCCCAGGCCAAATTTTTCGTCGAGCTTGTTCATTTTCCAGGCATAGAAAAAGATCAAGACGATGAAGGTGAGAATTGATCCTTGCTGAGCAAACCAAAAGCCCAGATCGGTACCACCGACTGGAATAGAGGCAAGTAGCGGGCGAAAGAGAATAGCGCATCCGTAAGAAACGAATGCCCAGACTGCCAAGCATCCAATAATCGTACGGACGTTGGCTTTCCAGTATTCTGCAGCATTGGATTTGTCGTCTGCCATTGTGTTGCTCTCCACTTGTGTTTTTAGGTTGGAAAGTTCACTCGGAATAGCGTATGACCCATCAGGCCAATCGCACGTATTGCGACCCACTCGCTATCGTTGTCATGAATCAGCTGTTTGTTAACACGTCACTTGGCGAAGATGGATTTCGAGTGGCGCAATGACGTGTGATTACCCTGCATGACTTACTGACAATACTGGGCAATAAATCCAAAAAATAAATCCCAGACTTTGGTATCAATAAACTTTGGTGGTGAGCAAAAAGTAGCCAATCAGTTGAAAATGAGCTTATTTATTGGCTTTTAGTGTCTTTGAGTAAGTTTTACTTAGCTTCATGGGACGATGGTCTATATGGGGGGAAGGCGGCGATGTTTGCTATGTTCAAAGAGTGGGCAGCAGGTGTTTTTTAATAAGTCAGAAAGCAGCAGTTTGTTTTGTTTCTTTCGTGCCCCGAAGTGAATGCAAGATGTTAATCCAGTGATTAGACATTAGCGCAATAACCTAAAGTATTAGTCGGTTTATTGGCTTGTTTCAATTTAGTGTCTAGTGGCGATATATGGGTTAAGTATGCTGGTTTACTCAACCATTAATAAGCACTGCTCAAAATCCTCAGGTAAACGAGGCTCGCTTACTTCACATCCATATTGACGAGGTCATGCCCATGGTAGATGTAGACCTTTCCCAGCCCCCGTTCTCGCTGCTGGATGCGAAGGGGAAGGAACAAGTGCGCCACGGCATGGATCTGGCTTACTTTGATCGCCACGATATTATTGTTGAGACAGGCCAGGCGGGTGAATACGTCTATTTAATCCATAAAGGTGAAGTCGCCGAGCTCGATCCCACCTTGCCGGCCTCGGTTTCGCGTATTGGGCACTATACGGCGGGCGATCTATTCGGTGCGATTAGCATATTGAACGGTAAAAGCCGCTACCGCTTTCAAGCCGAGCAGGAGTGTTTGTGCTACCTGATGCCTAAGGCGCTGTTTAAGGCCTTGTGCGACCAATACCCCGACTTTAACCAATTCTTCCACCAATCATTAGCCCACAAGGCGCGCCTGTTGACAGAAAAGCGCGCGGAAGGCGGCGTGACGATGGCTGGGTTTATGCTGGCTCGTGTTAGCGAGTGTATGCGCGCGCCTTTGCTGTTGCCCAGTGATGCCGATATCGGCAAAGCGGTACGCACGCTCAACGACAGTCATGCCGATAGTCTGTTAGTGGAAACCGCCAGCCAGCCGGGCATTGTGACCAAAACCGATTTGCTCAATGCGATTGTGCTGGCGGAGCATCCGGTGACCACCCTGCTTGCCGATATCGCTCAGTACACGCTGGTAACGGTGACACCCAACCAATATCTGTTTGAAGCCTTGGTCAGCATGACGCGCCACAAGGTAACGCGTGTGGTGGTGATTGATGATGCCCAGGTCGTCGGCGTGGTCGAGTTAACCGACGTGCTGAGTTATTTCTCAAGCCGTAGCTATGTGGTCAGCCTTCAGGTTGAACAGGCCGGTGATTTGCCGTCTTTGGCCGCCGCTAGCCACCGCACGCCAGAGTTGGTCAATGCATTAATGGCCCAAGGGGTAAAACTGCGCTTTGCCATGGATCTTCTGGCCGCTCTCAATGGCCGCATTATGAGCAAGGCCTGGGAGTTTACGATCGATACAACGCATCATCAGCACAGCTGCATGATGGTCATGGGCAGCGAGGGGCGTGGTGAGCAGATCCTAAAAACCGACCAGGACAATGGCTTGATCTTGGCCGATGATGCCGAATGGCCTGGCTTGAGCGACGACATGCAACGCCTCACCGACACCTTGATTGAACTGGGGTACCCACCTTGCCCGGGCAATATCATGGTCTCGAACCCTGCCTGGGTTGGCACAGTGAGCGAGTGGAAAGGGCACATCGCCCGGTGGGCCAGCTCACGGGACGGCGATAGTCTGATGAAGCTGGCGATTATGTTGGATGCCCATGGTGTGGCGGGCAACCCGAGCCTGCTGGAGAGCGTCCGGGAAGAGTTGTTTGAGCGCTGTTCACGGGATGAGCTGCTGCTGTCTTACTTCGCCCGCACGGCACTGCGCTTTTCCACCCCGTTGACGCTGTTCGGTTCCCTCAAGAAACCCCAGCACGGTATCGATATTAAAAAAGGCGGCATTTTTCCGATTGTCCACGGCGTCCGTACCATGGCGCTTGAGCGGCGTATTTACGCTACCTCGACGTTTGATCGGCTAGACGCGCTGGCCGAGGATGGCCGACTTAACCGACGCTTTGCCGACGACCTTGGCGAAGCCCTTGCACTATTTACCGAGTTACGACTCAGACGCCAATTGCAGGATATATCCGACGGTACACCCGCCGACCAGCAGGAACGCTCTAACCGGGTCATCGTGCAAGATTTATCGTCGTTAGAGCGAGATCTATTAAGAGAAGCCCTGCATATCGTCAAAGATTTCAAACAGCGTCTATCGCACCGTTACCACCTGGAGTATTCGTGATCAGTCGACACGCGTTAGACGCACCCTTGGGTTGGCTTGGCAGCATGCTACGACGGGGAAGCGAGCGCCGCCGCTATGCGGCCTCTCCCTATGCATGGCTCTTTCAGCCTTACCTGGGTAATGAGCTGGTGGCGCTTTCGTGCTTTGCCCACCATGGGGTAATCAGCGTCGCGGCGGTCACGCTGCGTCAACATCAAATCCTCACCAGCGGTGCCTGGGTGGCAGCACTAAGCAACACTGCATCGGGTAGCGCCGCGGCCGAGCGCCGCCATCAGTTGCTCTACAGTGTTGACACCACGCTGCCGCTGAATATTGAAAGCCTGCGCTCGCTGATAGAGTTTATTGGTAACCGGCCGATTCTTGGCTGGCAGCTCGAACAGCGTCTCGCTCCCCTTGAGCAACAGCTACGCCGACACCTGGGGTTTGGCTTGCCCAATGCGCGGGTAGATGTCACCAAGCTTCACCAGCGTTATTTGCGGCGCTTGCATCCCCAGGCTGAGCAGCAGGCCGAACTAGCGTGTGCGCTACGCTGCTGGCAAGTGCCCAGTGCGGCCCCTCAGCGGGCGCTTGAAGATGCGACGGCTAGTGCACTGCTTTATCTGCATTTGAGGCGTGACGCCGATCAGGTCGTCTGATAGATGGCGAATTAGGCGGCCATCCCGCTCTTGAGCATCTCTGCATAGCAGAGCGTGAGTCAATTTTTTTACACGCGACGACGCCATGCCAGTGTTGGCAAGCGTGACTAGTCGTCTTCGCTTCTGCCACCATGGTTCTTTGTGGTGGTTTTTAGCTAAGGAGAGGCTTGTTTCATGGAGGCGCTATGGGTGTATGTCAGTGAGCAGAGCCAATCGATGAGTACAAGCGCGTGGACGCTGCTGATGCTTGGTGTTTTGTTATCCCTTAGCATCGTGGTGGACACCATTTCGCGTAGAACCGCGTTGCCCAGAATTTCGCTGCTTGTATTGGTGGGGGTGGCCTTTGCACTGATACAGCAGGGTCTGTTAGGGGGTAATGCTGAGCCGCTCAACGGACTACGCGAGCCGTTGATTAACCTTGCCCTCGTGATGGTGGCGTTTCTGCTGGGTGGCGAGCTGACATTATCCCGGCTTAAATCGACAGGGCCATTAATTTTCGCGCTTTCTGCGGCAGTAGTGATCGGTTCACTGGCCATGGTGTTCACCGGTCTGTGGCTATTGGACTATTCCTTTGCCGTGGCACTATCCCTAGCCGCCATTTCCGTGGCGACCGACCCCGCAGCGGTAAGCGAGGCCATTCAGGAGAGCGGTAAGAAAAGCCTTGCCGCCCGCGTGACGCTGGGCATTGTGGCCATCGACGATGCCTGGGGCATTATCGTATTCGGCCTGAGCATGGCGCTGCTTAGTTGGTTAGGAGCCACCAGCGGAGGGGCGTCTTTAGTACACGCGCTGTGGGAGCTAGGCGGGGCGCTGCTGCTGGGAACGGCACTTGGCTTTCCGGCGGCGTGGCTGACGGGCCAGCTCAAGCCGGGACGCCCAACCCAGGCGGAGGCCTTGGCGCTGATGCTCTTGATAGCCGGACTTTCAAGCTATCTCAATGTCTCCGCGCTACTGGCGGCGATGGTGGCAGGATTTGTGATCGTCAATGTCTCGTCGCACCACACGCGCTCGTTTAGCGAAATTGAACAAATCGAGTGGCCGTTTTTGGTGTTTTTCTTTGTGTTGGCCGGGGCGAGTCTCAACTTGGCGTATTTGAGCACGGCATTAGGCCTGGTGGCCGCTTATATCGTGCTGCGTAGTATCGGGCGCTATCTCGGTGGGTACCTTGGGGTGTTGGCCATGCGCCGACGAGAACCGCGCTTAAATACCGACATCGGCCTTGCGCTATTGCCTCAGGCAGGGGTCGCAATGGGGATGGCATTGCTCGCCGCCGAGCGCTTTCCCCAGCAAGGGCAGCTGATCGTTGCGACGGTCGTAACCTCTACCATCATCTTCGAGCTATTTGGCCCGTTGCTGGTCAAGCGCGTCATGGCTGACACAGGCAAAAACGATACCTATTGAGCGGCCGTCGGGGTGTTCGGTGTCGTCTCTAAACGGCATTGTTTGGGGTTGTGTTGGGTGAGCGTCCGTAGAGTTGTTAGAATATGTTCATTCTTCTACTGTCGGCAATGGTTACTCCCCATGCAACAACCAGATCAATTTGACCCCGCAACGTCAGAGGCGACGCTTGCTGATAACCTGAAGGGCTCGTCCGAGCTTGACGATGCCAAGCGCAAGCGTGAGCTGAATAAACTGCAAAAGCGTCTGCGTCGTGAAGTGGGCAATGCGATTATCGACTATCGCATGATCAATGAAGGCGACCGCGTCATGGTATGCCTGAGCGGTGGTAAAGACAGTTATACCATGCTGGAAATTCTGCTTAGCCTGCAGCGCAACGCGCCGGTGAATTTCTCGCTGGTCGCTGTCAATATGGACCAAAAACAGCCGGGTTTTCCCGAGCATGTATTGCCTGCTTATCTCGACGCTCGCGGCGTCGAATACCATATTCTGGAGCGCGACACGTATTCGGTGGTGAAGGAGAAAACCCCCGAAGGCAAAACCACCTGCGCGCTGTGCTCGCGCTTACGGCGAGGGTCGCTATACGGCTTTGCCGAGGAAATTGGCGCGACCAAGATTGCTCTGGGCCACCACCGCGAAGATATTCTTGAGACGCTGTTTTTGAATATGTTTTTTGGCGGTACGCTGAAATCAATGCCGCCGAAATTACTTTCCGATGATGGCAAGAATATTGTAATTCGGCCGCTGGCGTATTGCAAAGAAGCGGATATCGCAGAATATGCGCGGCAAATGGCGTTCCCGATTATTCCCTGCAACCTATGTGGCTCCCAGCCCAATATGCAGCGTCAAGTGGTGAAAGACATGCTCGCGGAGTGGGGTAAAAAACACCCCGGCCGCTTAGAGAGCATGTTCAAAGCGGTCACCAACGTGGCGCCCTCACAGCTGGCGGATCGCGATTTATTCGACTTTGCCGGGCTGGAAGCCAAGCAAGCCGAACTGATGGCGGGGCGGATACAGGCGTTTAACGTCGGCTAAGACACGTCTTCCTCTTCGGCGAACTGCTGAAGTTTCGCCATGTTGAGAATCTGCACCTCACGGCCTGAGACGGCCAGGATCTCTTGAGCCTGGAAGCGGCTCACAATTCGGCTGACGGTTTCGACGGCGAGACCTAAGTAACTGCCAATGTCTGCCCGAGGCATCGAGAGACGAAAGCTGTAGGGTGAGTAGCCCCGGCGACGAAAGCGGTCAGAGAGCTTAACCAGGAAACTCGCCAATCGCTGGTCGGCGGTTTTGCGCGATAGCAAGCGCATCATCCGCCGGTCATCGCGCAGTTCTTTGCTCATGCTGCGGTAGAGTTGGTTGCGTAGCTCGGGCAGCTTTTCGGATAGTTGATCCAGACGGTCGAAGGGAATCTCACATACGGTGGTGGTTTCCAGGGCAATGACGCTACCCGGATAGTGGCGTTCATCAATAGCATCCAGCCCGACCAGTTCGCTGGGCAGGTAAAAATTGGTCAATTGATCAACGCCAGCCCCTTCGCTGGTGATTTGCTTTAGGCTGCCCGAGCGCACCGCATAAACGCTGGTAAAGTCATCGCCTTGGCGGAAAAGGTGCTCACCCTTTTTAAGCGGAGCACGCCGTCGGATGATCGCGTCAAACTGATCCATATCTTCCATCTCGAGCGACAGAGGTAGGCACAGCGAGCTTAGGCTGCAGGTTTGACAGCGCGCTTCGTGTAATACGGCACGACGCCGACGCACGGGTTCCATAATAAGAGTCTCCGAGAGGGATGGCGTCTCTTCATTATGTAAGCTGGAGCGCATCATTAACAACCATTAAACAATATTCGAGTAATTCGGTTTGTCTTGATTAGGCAAGTGTGTGTCAAACGCCATGGCTAAGTGACGGATAAGTAACCGTCCCATAGGGGTAACCTGCAGTTGATTGTCTTGTAGAACGATCAGTCCGTCCTGCTGGGCCTGATCAAGCGATGCCAATGCCGGACGGAAATATGCTGGGGCATCGATCTGCCAGCGCTCGCCGAGGGCGGCTAAATCCAGTCGCATGTCGCACATCAAGCGCTCGATAGCATCGCGTCGAATTAAGTCGTCGCGGTTCAAGCGTAGGCCACGCTGAGTGGCCAGACGTCCCTCATCAATGGCGGCTGCATAGTGGTCAAGCACGCTGCTGTTTTGTGCGTAGCTGTCATCGATGCGTGAAATCGCCGAGACGCCAAGGCCGATCAAGTCGCACTGGGCATGGCTGGAGTAGCCCTGGAAATTGCGCTGTAGTGTGCCGTTGCGTTGGGCAACGGCCAAGCTGTCGTCCGGCCGGGCAAAATGATCCATGCCGATATGCACATAGCCCGCTGCGGTTAACATTTCAATGGTGATACGCAGCATGGCCAGTTTCTCGTCGGCGCTGGGCATGTCATCGCGGTTAATGCGCCGCTGTGGGGGAAAGCGCTGTGGCAGGTGGGCATAGTTAAACACCGACAGGCGCGCTGGATTTAACTCGATAATCTGGCCTAGGGTCTTCGCAAAACTGTCCGCCGTTTGCAGGGGCAGGCCGTAGATCAGGTCGAGGTTGAGCGAGCGGAACCTTAGCCGCTGAGCCTCGTCCATTAGCGTTTCGGTCAGCACTCGCGGTTGATGACGATTGATCGCTTGCTGCACCTGCGGGTCAAGATCTTGCACGCCAAGACTCAAGCGATTAAAGCCCAGCGACTGCAGGTGGCGCAGTGTCAATACATCGGCTTCACGAGGGTCAATCTCGATAGCGTAATCGCGATCAGGGTCGCTGGAAAGTCCGAAGCGAGTGTCCAGGCGGTCAATTAAATGACTCATCTGGTCGAGGGTTAAAAATGTCGGCGTACCGCCACCCCAATGCAGCTGTTGGACTGGGCGCTGGTGGTCGAGGTGGCGCGAGGTGAGAGCCATTTCCTGGTCGATCCGCTCAAGGTAAGGCTCGGCGAGTGCGGTGTTTTTTGTGGCGATTTTATTGCATGCACAGTAGAAACAAATTTTACGGCAGAATGGGATATGCACATAAAGCGACAGCGCCCTTTGACCAGCGTTGCTGCGGGCCAGTGCGGCGGTAAAGTCGCCCGCGGTAAACCCTTCGCTAAAGGAAAGCGCCGTGGGGTAAGACGTATACCGTGGGCCACTTTGTGCATAGCGGTGGATTAACTCGTCGGCCCACGCCGCTGAGGTTGGCGCGTCGTTAGGCGCTGTGGGAATGTTGGCTGGCATAGGGCCGTGCTCCAAATCAAAAGCTTATAGCGATAGTAGCCGCTGGGGGGCGGGCGAATGTTGAGCCATGTCAAACAAAGAGGCGCTAAAGGGCGCAACAACAGGGGAGGTGGGAAGTGGACGCCGAGTGGCCGCAAGAAACCGTGGTAGATGAGCAGGTGCTAAGCGGGGCGCTCGCTGAGCAAGTCAGCGGCTGTTTTTGGCTCGAGGGCCTGGGCCCGCTGAGGCTTTATGGGCAGGCAACTCACGGCAGCTTATTGTTGGCCCACGGGGCGGGGGCCGGGCATCGCTCAGCGTTTATGCAGCAGTTCTCAAGCGCCTTAGCGCAACAGGGGCTCCAGGTCATCACCTTTGATTTTGGCTACATGCAGCAGATGCAGGCAACGGGTAAACGCCGTCCGCCGCCCGCCATTGCCCGCACAGTGGCAGAATTGGCGCGCTGGTATGCCTGTTTGGCACCGCTAACGCCGCTGCCGCTCTGGCTGGGTGGTAAGTCGATGGGAGGTCGTGCCGCGAGCATGCTGGCCAGTGAACAGTCGTGCCCTGGGTTGCTAATCGCCGGTTATCCGTTTCATCCGCCTAAAGCGCCTGACAAGCTGCGTCTGGCGCACTGGCCGGACGTGAGCGCCCCAGCTTTGATACTACAGGGCGAGCGTGACCCCTTTGGTGGTCGCGAAGAGGTGGCTCAGTATGCGCTGCCAACTAACCTGCGCCTGGCCTGGCTGTCCGATGGTGATCATGACTTTAAACCCCGTCGGGCATCGGGGCTGAATCAAACGATTTTGATTGACGAAGCTGCCGCTCATGGGGCATCCTTCGTGCGCGCTCAGACCTGCAGTAAGGCGTCAGCCAAGCGTGCGTTTAAATCTTAGTCTGTAAACCTGGTTTGTGGACACAGTATTTGAACGTAGCGTATTGACTTCCTTCGCATCTGCTGTAGAATTCAGCGCCACGTAACCAGCGGGTGGTTAGCTCAGTTGGGAGAGCACCAGCCTTACAAGCTGGGGGTCACTGGTTCGAACCCAGTACCACCCACCATCTTATGATGATCTGGATACGTGATAGTAAGGAAAACGCAGTGCGTTAATAGTGCGATACAGCGGACCGGTAGTTCAGTTGGTTAGAATGCCGGCCTGTCACGCCGGAGGTCGCGAGTTCGAGTCTCGTCCGGTCCGCCACGATAAACACGCTGTATTACTGTTGGTATTCCAACGGCTTGGGTGGTTAGCTCAGTTGGGAGAGCACCAGCCTTACAAGCTGGGGGTCACTGGTTCGAACCCAGTACCACCCACCATTTGAAAGCGCTCTGACGCGTTTAAATGGTAGCGATGCAAGACCCAGATTGATGTTTGTGCTTTAACGTGGACCGGTAGTTCAGTTGGTTAGAATGCCGGCCTGTCACGCCGGAGGTCGCGAGTTCGAGTCTCGTCCGGTCCGCCATTAAGCATTTATTCGTCGTCTGATCTGGTTTTCATCGTCAGTATAGATTGTCAGCATAGTAAGTCATCGGTTTTATACCGAACGAATTTAAAAAGCCCCGGATCAATGATCCGGGGCTTTTCGTTGTGCGTGCCTTTTAAAGGCATTGCTTAGGCAATCGCGGCAACGCCGGCTTTGGCAACCTGAACGTCCTGATCCGGCTTAACGCCTGAAATGCCTACCGAACCGACCACTTGGCCATCGACGATAATGGGCACACCACCTGACAGCAACGCCTCAAGTGGCGCAGTGACAAACGCGGTGCGACCGCCGTTGATCATATCTTCAAACACTTGCGTTTCTTTGCGGCCGAGGGCGGCGCTACGCGCTTTTTGGGTGGCAACGTCGGCGCTAAAGGGGGCGGCGCCGTCCAGGCGGCGCAGGGCGAGCAGGTGGCCGCCATCGTCGGCGACGGCAATGGTGACCGCCCAGCCGTTGCTGTCGGCTTCTTTTTGGGCGGCATCAAGTACGTTAATAACGTCCGCTTGGGATAGAATCGCTTTGCTTTGCATTAGGATGTCCTTTTGTCAGGTTTCCTGTTAGAAAAGCCCATGCTGACGAAAGCAGCATGGGCGGTAAAGCCTTTCGGTTGGCTCAGTGTAAGGCGGCGTCCACGATCTCGACCCAGTGGCGAACCGGTGTGCGGTTGGCGCCGGCTAAGTGAGTTTGGCAGCCGATATTCGCCGTGACGATCATTTCCGGGTCACCTGCTTCCAGCGCATTAAGCTTATTGTCGCGCAGTTGGGTGGCAAGCTCTGGCTGGGTAATCGAGTAGGTACCCGCCGAGCCGCAGCATAGGTGAGCATCCTGCACCGGGGTGAGCGCAAAGCCCAGCTTGGTGAGCACGCCTTCAACTGCGCCGTTGAGCTTTTGCGCGTGTTGCAGGGTGCAGGGGCAGTGAAATGCCAAGCGTTGTCTGGCCTGAACATCCAGCGTTTCCAGCGGCTCGTCGCGCAGTACTTCCACGATATCTTTGGCCAACGCGCTGACTGTTTGGGCTTTTTCTGCATAGTCCGGATCGTCTTTGAGCATTTCGCCATATTCTTTAACGAAGGCGCCGCAGCCGCTGGCGGTTTGCACGATGGCTTCCGCGCCCTGCTCAACGTGGGGCCACCAGGCGTCGATATTGGCGCGCGCGCGGGCGAGTCCGTCTTTCTGAGCGTTGAGGTGGAAGTCAACCGCACCGCAGCAGCCCGCCTCGCTCACCGGCGTGACGCTGATACCCAGACGGTCCAGCACTCGCGCGGTGGCGGCGTTGGTGTTGGGTGACAGCCCGGGCTGCACGCACCCTTCCAGCATCAGTACCTGGCGGCTGTGCTGAGTGCTGGGCCGTTGGCCTGCATCGACCGGTGCGGGGGGCATTTTGCTGCGCAATTTGCCCGGCACCAGCGGCTTGAAGGTTTGACCCAATGCCAGCAGTGCCTTAAAACGTTGCGGATCGACCAGCATTTTGCGCAGCGCATAGCGTTGCGCCCGCTCGCTAGCGGGGCGCGGCACGCGGCGTTCAATTTCGGCACGCCCAATGTTGAGCAGCTTGTGGTACTCCACCCCCGATGGGCAGGTGGTCTCACAGTTGAGGCAGGTGAGGCAGCGATCCAGATGCAGGCGAGTTTCTTCGGTTACCTGGTCATCGTCATCGTGACTCTCAAGCAGCTCTTTCATTAAATAGATGCGCCCTCGGGGGCCGTCACGCTCATCGCCCAGCAGTTGATAGGTGGGGCAGGTGGCGTTACAGAAACCGCAGTGTACACAGGTGCGCAAAACGCGATCGGCTTCCTGGATATGCGGCTTTTCAAGGGCGGCATCGGTAAATTGCGTCTGCATGTCAGCTCTCCTGATTAAAACGCCGCATAGAGACGTCCAGGGTTAAAAATGCCGTGGACATCCAGCTCCGCTTTCAAGTTGCGATGGTATTTTTCCACCACGCTGGGCAACGGCGTAAAGGGGCTTTGCGCGCCACCTTGCGTATAGGGCGTATAGCAGGTGGCATGGCCGCCTGCGGCGTGGCAAGCATTGCGCAGCGTGTCGGCATCAAGCGAGGTTTTCACCCAGCGCTGGCTGCCGCCCCAGTCGTAAAAGATATCCGCATCGGCAATATACAGCGCCAAAGGCGGCGTGTTGGGTGGCAGTGATAGCCGCCATAACGCTTGCCCTTCGCCGAGCGTGAAGAAGGCATGTTGGTGGTCGCGTAGGGATTGCCAAAAACTGGCGTCAAGCTCGTCCCCGCCCAGGCGTTCTTGAGTGGCTTTTACCGAGCTGTGGCCGCCTTCCAGGCGAATGAAAAGCTCTCCCTGGTGCCAAGCAGCAGCGGTAATCGGCAGCGGCTGGCGGCCCAGTTCGGCGAGTTTTTTCAGTGCGTCATCGATGCCCATCGGCAAGCGCAAACTGTGGGTGGCGCTGGGCAATGGAAGGACTTTGAAGGAAATGTCGGCCAGCACGCCAAGCGTGCCTTGTGCGCCAGCCATCAAGCGCGAGAAATCATAGCCGGCGACGTTTTTCATTACCTCACCGCCGAAGCGCAACAACTTGCCTTCCTGGGTAATGACTCGTGTGCCAAGGACGAAGTCGCGGGCCGCGCCTGCCCAGGGGCGGCGTGGGCCGGAAAGTCCGGTGGCAACGGCGCCGCCAATCGTGCTGGCCTCGCCAAAAGCGGGGGGCTCGAAGGGAAGCATCTGGTGTTTATCTGCTAACACGGCCTCTAACGCGCTTAAGCGGGTGCCTGCGCGCACGGTGACCACAAGCTCCACTGGGTCGTAATCAACGATGCCGCTGTGGTCAGTGACGTTGAGCGCTTGGCCGTCTACCGGGCGGCCGTAAAAGGCGCGGGTGTCGCCGCCGACAATCCGCAGCGGCGTGCGAGAGGCGTAGGCCTCGCGAACCTGCTCGCATAGCGCGTCGGCTATGTCGCGATCCGCAGTGTGAGTCACGGTGTCAGTCATGGTCTTTCCTAGTCATGGTGCGCATCAGAAACGCGGCAGATCCGGATGCGGGAGTTCGTTGTTATGTACATGCATCGCGCCAAACTCGGCGCAGCGCGCCAAGGTGGGAATGTTCTTACCGGGGTTGAGCAACCCCTGCGGGTCGAATGCCGCTTTCAATGCATGAAAAATGCTCAGCTCATCGGGCTGGAACTGGCTGCACATTTGATTGATCTTTTCCCGCCCCACGCCGTGCTCACCGGTAATTGACCCGCCGGCGGCGACACACAGCTCGAGGATCTTGCCGCCCACGTCTTCCGCCAGTGCCAGCTCGCCTTCCTTGTTGGCATCAAACAGAATGAGCGGGTGCATATTGCCGTCACCGGCGTGGAAGACGTTGGCCACCAGCAGGCCGCTTTCTTCAGAAAGCGCGGCAATGCCTTTCAGCACGCGGGGCAATTCGCGGCGGGGAATGGTGCCGTCCATGCAGTAGTAATCCGGCGACATACGCCCAACCGCCGGGAAGGCGTTTTTCCGGCCTGCCCAGAACTTGGCGCGTTCGGCGTCGTCGCGGGCCTGCTGAATATCGGTTGCGCCGGCCTCGGTTAGCACACGGCGCACGGTGTCGCAGTCGTCGTCCACGTCGGCTTCTACGCCGTCGAGTTCGCACAACAAAATGGCTTCGGCATCCAGCGGATAACCGGCCTTGACGAAATCTTCCGCGGCCTTGATGGCCAGCTTATCCATCATTTCCAAGCCGCCAGGGATAATGCCTGCGGCGATAATATCGCCCACTGCCCGGCCGGCTTTTTCAACGTCGTCAAAACTCGCCATAAGAACCTTGGCGGTTTCGGGCTTGGGTAACAGTTTGACGGTGATTTCGGTCACCACACCCAGCATGCCCTCAGAACCGTTCATCAACGCGAGCAGGTCAAAACCTGGGGCGTCCAAGGCCTCGGAGCCCAGCGTCATGTGCTCGCCTTCAATCGTCAGTACGTCAACACGCATGACGTTGTGCACGGTCAGGCCGTATTTCAGGCAGTGCACGCCCCCGGCGTTTTCGGCCACGTTACCGCCGATCGAGCAGGCGATTTGCGACGAGGGATCCGGTGCATAATAAAGCCCGAAGGGCGCGGCGGCTTCGGAAATCGCCAGGTTACGCACGCCGGGTTGTACCCTGGCTAAGCGCGCCTCGGGGTCGACCTTTAAGATTTGATTGAAGCGCGACATAACCAGTAAGACGCCCCGTTCGAGGGGCAGCGCGCCACCGGAAAGCCCGGTGCCCGCACCGCGTGTCACCACCGGTACGCCCAGTGCGTGACAACGTTTGAGTAACCCCTCAACTTCGTCCAGGGTCTCTGGCAGTGCGACCAGCATCGGCAAGATGCGGTAGGCCGCCAGGCCGTCGCATTCAAACGGGTGCAGGTCTTCTTCGCGGTGCAGCAAGGTGAGCGTGGGCACGGCTTGCTGCAGGTCGGTCAGCACCTCGGTTTTGTCGCGGCGAACCAGTTCGCCGTCGAGGCGCTCATCAAAGGAGATATTCATGGCTAGCTCCTAGCGGTGAGGAGGGCGTGGGCAATTGTTAGACTTATATTATGGAAAAGATTTCCATAAATCTATCCCGGTGGTGGGAAGCTTTTGCATAATGTCGCCGAGGTTCCCACCCGGCGACCTAAATGGGTCATGTATGGCTATCCGACGAGCGGATCGGTGACCCCCAAAACGTAAAAGGCGATCAAGCCGATCAGACCAGCAGCGATCAGGTAATAAATGGTCGGCAGAATCGTTTTACGGATGGTAGCCCCTTCACGACCCAATAAACCAACCGTAGCAGAAGCGGCCACTACGTTGTGGATCGCAATCATATTACCGGCTGCCGCCCCGACTGCTTGAAGTGCCACCATCATCGCGGTAGACAGGCCAAGGGTTTCGGCAACGCTAAACTGGAACTCGGCCAACATTAGGTTAGATACCGTGTTAGAGCCAGCAATAAAGGCCCCCATGGCACCGATAGCCGGGGCAAAGAACGGGTATATGTCCCCGACACCACTGGCAACAGCCTGCGCCATCATCACCGGCATCGAGACAATATCGGCCCCGTTAACCCCGGAGTTGATCAGAATACGCACCATCGGCACGGTGAAGATCAGCACGAAGCCCGCACCAAAAATGGTTTTGGTCGACTCGGATATCGCCGCGCTCATCTTGCGGGCATTCATCTGGTGGATGAAGAAGGTGACCGCGACCACCGCCAGGATAATACCGCCAGGCAGGTAAAGTGGCTGCATGCTGCCGCTAATGCCTTCTTCGCCGAGAATATTCGACCAGCTCAGGCTAAGTGAAGTGAGTGCTGCTTTTAACGGTTCAATGGTTCTTGAGGCGACCAGGAAAACCGCCAACAAAACATAGGGTATCCAGCCTTTGAAGGTCGACATTGGCGCTTGCCCGACAACGTCTTCAAGCTTGATTTGCAGGTTGCCGATCCACTCGTCGGGCCAGGCGCTCGATTCGGGGAAGTCCCAGGTGTCTTTGGGCAGCAGGAAGCCCTTACGCGCAGCAGGCACGACAATGGCGAGGCCTACCATCGCTCCGATCATGGACGGGAATTCGGGCCCCAGAAACACGCCAACCAGCATGTACGGCACTACGAAAGAGATGCCGGTAAACAGGGCAAAGGGGGTAATTGATAAGCCTTCTTTCCAGGACTTATTGGCGCCGAAGAAGCGAACCATCACGACTACTAGGATCAGCGGCATTAAAACACCCACAATGCCGTGAGTAATGGCCACGCCGCTGGTCACCTGCTGGAAAAAGATCTCCCAGGTTGAGCCGGCCGCTTCTAATTCAGAGGTGATGCTAGCGCGATTTAGCCCGCTACCCACGCCGACGACGATCGGCGTACCCACGGCACCGAAAGACACCGGGGTGGATTGGATCATCATACCGACGACCACTGCTGCCAACGCGGGGAAACCCAGGGCCACCATTAGCGGTGCGGCAACGGCGGCAGGCGTGCCAAATCCAGACGCCCCTTCAATAAAGCAGCCAAACAGCCACGCGACAATCAGCGCCTGAACGCGACGGTCGGGGCTGATCCCCGAAAACCCGTTACGAATGGCGGTAATGCCCCCCGAGTGCTTAAGCGTATTAAGCAGTAGGATTGCGCCGAAAATAATCCATAACAGCCCCGCCGTTTGGATGAGTCCTTGAATCGTCGAGGCCGCAATCCGCGAAAAGGACATGTCCCAGGCGGTCAGGCCGATGATCGCTGCAGCAAGAAAAACGATGGGCATGGCTATCTTGGCGGGTATTTTAAAGCCAATTAGCAGTACCCCTGCTAATAGCAGTGGCGTAAATGCCAGAAGTGCAAGAAATGATTCATTCATGGGAGGAACTGCCCCTCGTTATTGATCAAGTACTCCACAAAGATGACAGGCCGCATAGCGGCCTTTAATGTCATGGTGAAAGATACGGCGCAGCCGGTTAGATGACCACTATTGGAAAATTGGTAAGACCAATATGTGGCTGGCCAAATGCTCTGTTTTTCTTAATGTATGGGGGTTTAAGTTCATGTTTTTAATTGTTTTTATGAACATCTGGTGAGCCGTTATCGAGCGTTATTCATTAGACTAATAGATAGTCTTCGCTAGCACTTATGCTCGAATGTTAATACTGTCGCGTGGTAAAACGCTTTACCCCTTAGCTTTTAACGCATCAATAAAGAGAGATTCATCATGGCACGACAGCTCTATGATTTATGTGGCCGCGACGAGCGATTACGTTTTTCGCCTTTTTGCTGGCGAGTGCGTATGGCCTTAGCCCACAAAGGCCTTGAGTTTACGACGCGTCCTTGGCACTTCCTCGAAAAAGAAGCGCTCGCGTTCGCCCATCACGATAAAGTGCCGGTACTGGTTGATGGAGAGCAGGTGGTCACCGATAGCTTTGACATTATGCGTTATCTTGACGATGCCTATCCCCAGGCGCCGCTTTTTGGCGAGGGTGCAAGCTATCAACGGGCGCGATTCTTCAAGCATTTCGTAGAGCGCAGCGTGACGCCCGTGCTATTTAAAATTGTCGCGCTGGATTTGCTGGCGGCTATTCACCCAAGCGACCGTGAATACTTTCGCGAAACCCGCGAAGCTCGTTTTGGCTGCACATTGGAAGCACTTCACCAGCCTGATCAGGGCCGGAAACAATTAGCCCAAGCGTTGGCGCCGGTGTATGCCCAATTGAAAGAAAGTCAATTTATCGATGGCGATGCCCCGAGCGGTGCGGACTACCTGTTATTTGGCAGCATGATGTGGGCTTATACCGTGTCTTTAGAGCCGCTGGTAACGGCAGGCGATGACGTTGATCAATGGTTTAAACGCATGCTGAGCGCTCACGACGGCGTTGCGGGTAAGGCGACCACGGTGCGCGATTTAGCGTAGTGACGAAATTAATGTTGCACTGCACAAAAGTGCCTGCTAACGTGTGGGGTAGCAGAGGCGCCGACCTTACTGATGTTCCCTTTTTTAGGCGCGCCTATGTCGTTTATCACTCTTAAGGAGATAGCGCGATGAATAAAGCCGCCGAAAAAACCAGCCAGCAAGTCGAGTCCATCTTTGTATCGCCGATGCGTTCTTATACGCTCACGGCGCTGGACTATTATGACCAGATCGTTAGCGCACAGCTTGACGCTGCACGCGCCTATTCGGATCTGAGCATTGCTCAGGCCCGGACTTGGCTGGAAGTGAAAGACGCCGACAGCTTTAAAAAAGCGATCGAAAGTCAGCAGAAAACCGCCAGCGATCTGATGGAACGCATGAAAGGCGACGGTGAGAAAGTCACCTCGCTTAGCCAGCATTTCGTGCAAGACAGCCAGAAAGTGGCCGAAGACACCACCAAGAAAGCGGTTGAATCAGCCAAGCAGTAAGCTAGGCCACTAACGCTTCAGCTCAGATCTATCACTGCGCTCTTTTTAGGGCGCAGTTTTTTGTTTGTATACAAAATGTGACGAGAGCAACTAAGCTTGATGCCCATTATTTTCTGCGCGTGCATGCAGCCGTAAGCGAGCGATACGAATAATTTGTTTTATCGCCGTTTCTCGCTCCGTCGCGGCGTCGTTCTCAAGGCGTTGGGCAAAGGCCTTTAAGATGGCATACCGATCCAAGCCCTTAACGGCGATCACGAAAGGGAAGCCGAACGCCTCTTTGTAGGCGGCGTTTAATGTCTCGAAGCGTGCGAACTCTTCCGGTGAGCATTGATCAAGCCCTGCTCCGGCTTGCTCGCTCGTCGAATCCTGCGTCAATCCCCCTGCCAATGCCGCTTTTCCTGCGAGATCCGGGTGCGCCTGAATCACGCGGATCTGCTGTTCGCTACTTGCCTGCTGCAACTGATGCCCCATTAACTCGGCAAGCGCATCGGGATCGTCGTGCGCGGGAGTTAACCCAGTTTCCCAAGCGGCTTGCGCCACCCAGGGCGAGTGCTCGTAGATATCGCCATAATGGTCGATAAAGGCGTCGAGGGATAACTCACTCGGGCGGGGGTGTAGGCATAACGCAGTGTGAGATGACGACATGGTGGCTCCAGGCTAAGCTGAGTTTGTGATGGCGCAATGTATACAATAAAACAAGCTAACGGTACTCTAAAGCTATTGGCACGCGATACGTTAACCCTTATGTCACGACACACAATAGCTATAAGGAATCACTATGGGACGTCTGACCACCCACATATTGGATACCGCACATGGCTGCCCTGGCCAGGGAATTGCCATCGACATCTTTCGGTTGAACGGCAGTGAACGCCAGCATTTAAAAACGGTGACAACCAATCAGGATGGCCGCTGCGATACGCCGCTGCTAGAGGGTGAAGCCCTAACGCCGGGCGAGTATGAACTGTGCTTTCACGCTGGCGATTACTTGCGCGCCAAGGGCATTGACGCCGCTGAACCGCTGTTTCTCGACATTATTCCCATCCGCTTCGGCGTAGCAGACGCACAGCAGCATTACCATGTGCCGCTATTGCTCTCACCGTATGGTTACTCGACGTACCGTGGCAGCTAATCGCGGAGGCTGGCAATGCAAGCGTATTTGATTGAGGCAGTTAACCTGCTGCTGCGGTGGCTGCACGTTATTGCGGCGATCGCCTGGATCGGTGAATCCATCTATTTCGTAATGCTGGATAACAGTCTGCGCACGCCAAAGGCAGAATCGGATCGCCAGAAGGGCATTTTTGGCGAAATGTGGGCCGTCCATGGTGGCGGCTTTTACCACAACCAGAAATACACCACGGCCCCCGATAAGCTGCCCAATGACCTGCACTGGTCGTTCTGGAAAGCCTACACCACCTGGCTTACCGGCTTTGCCTTGTTCGTCATTCTGTATATGGTTAATCCCGGTTTTTATTTGGTAAACCCGGATAGTCCCTGGCAGTGGGCCGCCAACCTGTCGGGCTGGCAGGCGAACCTGCTGGCGTTGCTGTTCCTGTTCGGCGGCTGGGTGGTCTACAACGAACTGTGCAAGCGCATCAGCCCCACCATGCAGCGCGATGGCCTGCTGAGCGTCGCCGTCGCGGTGATGATGGTGATAGTGGCCTACTTGAGCACCCAACTGTTCGGCGGGCGGGCGGCATTCTTGCTCACCGGGGCAGTGATGGCCACCGCCATGTCGGCGAATGTGTTCTTCTGGATTATCCCCGGCCAGCGGCGCATGGTGAACGCCATGAAAGCAGGCGATGCGCCGAATCCATTGGATGGCAAACGCGGCAAGCAACGCTCGGTACACAATACCTATTTCACGCTGCCGGTCGTGTTGTTGATGGTGAGTAATCACTATTCGTTTCTTTATACCCACGAGCTGGCCTGGGTGGTGATGGCGCTGTTTATCTTTGCAGGGGCACTCATCCGTCAGTTCTTCGTGCTAATGCATGCTGGCAAATGGCAGTGGGGGTATCCGGCTGCCGGGGTAGCGTTAATCATCCTGGCGTTTTGGGTGGCGGCGCCGGACTCGCGCTCCGCTGACCCGGCTAGCCAAGACGACCAAACAACGGATGTACAGACAAGCGTCGCCCCCGAGAATCAGATAAGCGGCCTGATAGAAGAACACTGTGTGCAGTGTCACGCCCGTGAGCCGGAACACCCCGGTTTCTCCGCGCCGCCTGCCGATTATGCGTTCGACGACTGGGACGACATCCTGGCTCATAAAGTGGTCATTCAGCAGGTCGTCGAAAGTCGTTATATGCCCCTAGGCAACCTGACCAAGATGAGCGATGAAGAGCGCGATACCATTGCCGCCTGGGAGGAATGACAAACGAGGAGAGTCCATGAGCGATGCGCAGGCGGTGGTTAAACGACCCGCGTCAAAAGCGGAGGGCGATGAACGCCACGAAGCGATCTATCGCGCGGTTAGCGATGCGATTGTTGAGCAGCGCTTAAAGCCTGGTGCGCGGCTGCGCGAGGATGCCCTGGCCGAGGTGTTCGGCATCAGCCGCACCGGCATTCGCAAGATATTGCAGCGGCTGGCGCTGGAGCAGCTGGTGACCCTGACGCCGCGCCGTGGGGCCAGCGTGACCCGGCCCACCGCCGATGAAGCCAAAGACGTATTCGATGCCCGCCAGTTAATCGAGTGCGGATTAATGCCCGACGTAGCCCGGCGCATGGGCGAAAAAGAAGCGGCAGAGCTGCGTGACATGGCCAAGCGCGAACGCCAAGCGCTGCGCAGCGGGCAACAAAGCGTGGCCATTCGTCTATCGGCAGATTTTCACGTGCGTTTAGCGCAGCTTTCCGGCAACGCTGCCTTGGCAGCGTTTGTCGAACAGCTCTGCTCGCGCTCATCGCTGATACTCGCCGTTTACGGTCACCCCGGCCATTTAGGCTGCGAATCCCACGACCACGATGACCTGATCGGCTACCTGGAAACCGGCAACGGCGAGCGCGCCAAAGCCTTTATGAACCGCCACCTAAAAGCCATCGAAGCCTCGCTCTCCATGGTCGAAGAGGAGGAGAACGTTCCGGATTTGCAGCAGATATTTGGGGGTTGAAAAGCCCCTAGCGTCAATGGTGACGAGCAGCAGATTCGTCGCGGTTAACAACCTTTAGCCCTTGCCATCAACCTGATATCACCGCCGCGAAGCGCAGGGTTTGGCCGCCGGCACAGAGCTTTACCCTCAACGTTGGTTAGTGAAGCTGATCAAAAACCTCCGGGTGTTGCTCAGCAATGCGCAGCAGGGCAATCGCAGGACCCTGGGGATCGCGCCGCCCCTGCTCCCAGTCCTGAAGGGTTCGTACGCTCACGCCCATTAGGCCTGCAAACGCCGATTGTGACATGTTCAACTTCAGTCTGATCAATTTAGGTGAAGAGGGTTCTGAAAGCTCATGCGTCCGAAGCGCTAGCTTACCTTTCTTGAACTGTTTGATTTCGTTGATGCCGTCAAGTATCTCCGCGCCAAGGTTTCTATTACTCATTTTTGATGGCCTCCGCTATCTGTTTGAGCACATGACCAGGAATACTGGCGCGCTCTGATTTACTGTACAGCGTGAGCATCCATATCTCGTGGTCAGATACCTTCCAATAGTAAATGGCTCTAATACCGCCACTCTTTCCTGACTTCGCTGGTGCCCATCGAACCTTGCGCACACCACCCGAGCCTTTTATAAGGTCGCCCGCATCCGGCTTCTGTAGAAGGTACGTTTGAAGTCCACGGTATTCCTCATCCGTGAGGTAATCCGGCAGTAGCTTGGTGAACGTGGAGGTTTCGATGAATAGCATTCTTAAAATATACGGCGATGCCGTATAAATATCAAGGATGGATCAGGGCATCACGTCTTGGTTAAACGCTTGAATGCGCATTGCCGACCACATAAATTAAGATCGTGCATCAACCAGCCACTTGGAGGCTCTTATGGAAGAACCCTATAATGCAGCTGCCCCACTAAAGCGACAAACCTCTCCATCAACAGCGACCTGCTACGCAAGATCCGGGAAATGGATATTAACCTGTCGGCTACTCTGGAACGCGCGCTAAAAGAAGAGCTTTCCAAACGCGAAGCAGCACAATGGGTTGAAGAAAATCGCGCAGCGATAAAGAGTTACAACGATATTGTCGAACAACATGGTTGCTTCGGCGAAGAGTTCAGGGAGTTTGATGGCATAGTTCGATGTGTACCCCAACCCAAGTAACGCCAGCAAAGCGCACTATTCTTACCTTGTTGATATTCAGAGTAGTCTTCTCAGCGAGCTGGCAACGCGCATCGTCATCCCTTTGGGACAACGATCCGCCTTGGATAGCGACGCCATGCGAGGACTCACGCCGGAAATCAGCTTTCTTTAACAAACCTTTCTATTCGTTCTAGCATCTCATAATCTTCCGAGGTAAGTACAATATACGACTTGTTCTCGGGAGTTCTGACGGGAACCTTTCTGTGAAATAGCGTCCCCAGTAACGAATTCTGCATTTCTACCTGAATGTCATATAAAAATGATGTAACGTCATAGGCAATTTCATGAAATTTGTCAACTTTAGCCTGAAGTGTGCGGAATTCCTGTTCATCTGGAATCATTAGTTTTTCTGGGTCGGTGATTCCCTTTTCGGATATAAGTAAGTAAGGCAATGCCTGCACAAGTGGCAGATATGCACCTCCAAGCTGGCGAAGCTTGATTACTAAAGCTTTCCGAAAAAGAGGGATATTCGGCGCCACGATTTCATAAGCCTGAATTGAGGAGGCAATTTCCCAAAGTCCCATGCTGGACTTTTTGAAATCGTTATCTAATTCTTTGGGATCGAATGGAGGAGGAACGTATGTGCCCGTTTCGTTTTTCTTTGCTACTGCATTCTCCAGTGCTTCGTAAAATATTTGAAACGTCATCGCTACCCCAACCGGGGATACGAAGCTCATTTGCTCCGCAATCTTTTCGTAAGTGCTCACCTGCAACTCTTGCCGGTGCTTCTCTCGTTGGAGATTTCGCTGGGCGTGCATTTGGTAGAATACCGTAGCTATTGCAACCACGAATCCTGCTAGCTGTACGATCGTTGACCAGCCGATTGTTGGATCGAAATATAACATACCGTTCTCTGGATGCTCCAATTTGAAATCTAACGCTGCCATAAAACTCGAGCGTGCGAGTGTCCGGCGGCCGCAAGCGCGCACTCATGTAATTGTTAGGACGGACCCAATTGTTGTTCGAATAGAGCCCAATTATTTTCAAAAGGTTTGAGATCTGTGACGTAGTATCTGTTGTCTAGAGAACGAAAATTCTTTGGTCTCTTCCAATTGTGCTTTGACATCCAGTCCCGATAGTTTCTCGCACATATAGCCTGAAGATCTCGTTTTAGCAGTATGAAATATCGGTCGGCTTGGTCTGCTCCGGGGGCTGCTAACAAGACACAAACATAAATCAGATCGGGATGCGGGATATCGGAATCGCCATGATCAATCTGTTTTTCTCCCTTTTCATCAATGGTGACATTGATCCATAGACTGGCTCTCGTTGGCCAGCTATGGCCTCTAGAAGTCTTGACTTGTACAGGTAACGTCTTAAGTGATCCATCGGCTACGATAAGATCAAATTCGGGAACGTTGCCTGTAAATGAAGTAGCGATGAGCCCCCGACGGCCGAGTTCTGCACAAACAAGAAATTCACCAACCTGGCCCGCTAGCTTATTACTTAGCCCTTTGCTCATACTGAGTCCTAACAGTTTATTAGTGCGCATGCGCGTTATAATTTCTCATCATCTTTACAAATTGCGCATATACATACAAAGACATTTTTCAACGTATTTTTTGATGGTTTTTATGACGTAAACGTCAGGAAGATGAGCAAACGTTCTGCTGAGCCTGGCGGAAAAACGCGCCCTGTAGGCCGAAAATGTTTTCCGTGCTCAGGGGGGAGCTTTGTGAAACATAAAAGCGCCATCGGCTGTGTGCCGATGGCGCTTGTTCGAGTAGCTAAGCCGTCAGTTACGGCGTTGCCGTCTCAACCTGCCTTCTGTTCAGCATACGCAGGCTCTGCCTTAAACTGGCGCATTAAGCCGTAGTAGAACAGCCCACCCAGGGCCGCACCAATCATCCAGCCAAAGCCGCCAAGGGCTGAAAGTGCAGGTACTAACACGGTAGAAAGCGAAAACAACGCCGCCACGCCAAAGGCGATAAGCGCGCGGGTGTTCCAGCCGTTTACGTAGTAGTAGGCGCTGCCCGGCGCTGATGAGAAGAGCTCCTGCATGTTTAAGTGCTGGCGCTTAATCAGGTAGTAGTCGACCACGATAATGCCGTAGAAGGGCGCGACGACGGCGCCTAGCGCATTCACAAAGCCGGGAACGCCAATCTGGCTGATCACCGAAAGCCATAGCGCGCCGACAAAGAATGCGATTACTGCGGTAATCAGGCCGCCCATCTTGAAGCTGATTTTGCTGGGAAACAGGTTGGCCAGGTCGTAGGCGGGCGGAATGAAGTTGGCGACCAGGTTGATGCCCACTGTGGCGGCAAAGAAGGTGAGGGCGGCGATAATCGTCAGCGGCAGCGAATCAACCCGTTCAACGATATCGGCGGGATTGGTCAGCGCCTCGCCAAACAGCACCAGCGTACCCGCAGTAATAATTAGCGCGATAAACGAGAAAAACGCCACGTTGAGCGGCAAGCCCAGCAGGTTGCCCAGTTTCATCTGGCGCTCGGTTTTCACAAAGCGGGTGAAATCGCCGAAGTTGATCACCACCGCTGCGAAGTACGCCACCATAGTGCCAACAATCGCCATAAAGGCCGCGATAGAGCTACCGCTGGTGTCAGTGCCACCGCTAAAAATGGTGCCAATGGCGGGGATCAGCTCACTTCCTGCCTGGTACCAAACAATGACCATTAGCACCAGCATCACCAAGTAGACCAGCGGGCCTGCCCAGTTAAGAAAGTGCTTAATGCGCTCGATGCCCTGCCAAAAGATCGCGATCTGAAACAACCACACAATCACAAATGACACCCACGCCACGCCTGAAAGCCCTAGGAAGGTACTGCCACTGCCAGCGCCAATAAAGGCCGTAATCAGAAGGGAAACCGCCGTGGAGGCAAAGTAGGTCTGCACGCCGTACCAGAAAATCCCCACAATGGCGCGCAGCATCGCGGGCAGGTTGGCGCCGCGTACCCCCATGCTGGCGCGCACCATCACCGGAAAGGGAATGCCGTATTTAACGCTGGGCTTACCCGTAAGGTTGACCAAAAACATCACGATCACGCCCGCCAGGATAATCGCCGCCATCACCGCCCAGCCATTCAGGCCGTAGGTTAAAAACAGCGAGGCCGCCAGGGTGTAACCAAACAGGCTCTGGATGTCGTTAGACCAGACGTTAAAGATCTCAAACGCGCCCCAGTTACGATCCTGGGGTTTAAGCGGAGCGAGATCCTCGTTATACAGCGTCGGATCGATGTGCTTAATATCTAGCTCGCTCATGTCGTTGCTCTCTTTCATGGTATTGGCCCCAAGTTGGCAAATGGATTTACTGGCTAAAGCGCTGGCAGGGTGCCCAGTACTTCATTAGCAGGTAGTAGCTTAGGCCGGCAGGGATCAGGCTGGCGTACCACGAGATCGCCGAGAAAGAGAGCGCCGCCACAATGCCCACCGCCGTGGCGATGAACGCGGCTAAGTTCACGCCTTGGTAGGGGCCGGTGGCGTCATACAGTTTGCTGATATCCAAAGTGCGGCGGCGGATAATGTAATAATCCACCACCAGAACGGCGAAGATGGGGCCTAAAAAGGCGGAGTAAGTCTGCACAAACAGCTGTAGGCCCGCCGCAGAACCCGGCTGTACCAGTTTCCAGGGGAAGGTGGCAAAGGCCAGCAAGCCAACGATCATCGTGGCGAACGAGAATTTGATCTTGAAGATGTCCATCAATACATAGGTCGGCGGTACCACGTTGTTGAGGACGTTGGTGGTGACCTGGGCAAAGGCGATGAACAGTAGGGTGGTCATTAACAGTGGGGTGTTGTCCACCGCGTTGGCAAACACCTGGATAGGGTCGGCGGTGCCAGTGGCCTGGGAGACCATATAGCCGATCAAGCCCATAAACAGCGTGCAGGGCAGAATCGACATGGCATAAATGGTGGTCAGCAGGCTCTGGGCCGTGCCCTTTTTATGCTCGCGGGCGTAGTCGCTAACGTTGAGCATCATGGTGCTGTAGATGCCCAAGAACAGCATGGTCGCGCCCCAGAACGGCATGCCCCAGGAACCTTCCATGGTCAGCAGGCTGGCCGAAAGCTCATCGCCATAGCGCTGCACCGTGGCGTAAAACATATACATCAGCGAGGCGAGGATAAAGGCGCTGCCGATATTCTCTAACCACTTGATGCCCTGGAAACCCATTACCGACAGGCCGATTTGCAGAAACTGGAAGGTAATAAAGTAGAAGATCAGGTTATCGAAACCGAACAGGGTGGCCGACACCATATTGAGTGCCCCGGCGCCAATCCAGCTTTGAAAGCCGTACCAGACTACCGCAGGTACCGCGCGCACCAAGCCCGGTAAGCGCGTGCCGGTAAAGCCAAAGGCGCTGCGCGCCTGCACCATAAACGGAATGCCGTACTTGTAGCCTGCGGCCCCGTTAATGGCCAAGGCTATCCCGATCACAAAGCAGCCGATGGCAATGGCCAACGTGGCTTGTAACAGGTTTAAGGTGCCGACCACGCTTGAGCCCATGGCGAAGGTGCCAATGGAAACGCAGCCGCCGAACCACGCCAGAAAATAGGAGCTGCGCCCCATTATGCGGGTGTGTTGAGGGGCCAGGCTCTCTGCCCCGAGTGCTTTTGATCCAGTATCGGATCGTTCTTCTGACGCAAGAGCCGAGGTTGTAGCGCTCATGGTGTCGTCCTCGCAAGATTATCGGTTTTATTAACTCCCAATTTTTAATCGGGAAACGCTTGCGGCGTGGCGTGCTAATGGACGTACTTTTGCAAAATTCTGTTTAAGCTATTGTTATTAAATAATGTTGAGTCGTTATTGTTTTAGAGCTTTATGACCTAAGCGGTAGCGCAAGATCAGAAAGCCCGGAAAATTTACCGGTGAACGCTTTTGGCCGTGGGTAGGCAAGATCGCCGTGTTTGCTGGTGTGTAGCCCTAAACTGACCAGCGATTCCGCCAGTTTCAGCGCGGCGGTAACACCCTCTACTACCGGCAGGCCGACTTCGCGGCTGATCTCCTGGGTTAAATTCGCCATACCGCCGCAGCCTAAAACGATGGCGCCAATGCCATCCTCGTCCCGGGCGCGGCAGCACTCTTCGACGATACGGGTAAACGCCACTTCAGGGTGGCGCTCAAGATCCAGCACCGGGATTTCAGCGGCACGTATACGGCGGCAGTGCTGATGAAAACCATACTGTTCCAACAAGTGCTCAGCGATAATGCCGGTACGGCCCAAGGTGGTGACAATGGAAAAGCGAGTACTCACCAGGGTGGCCAAGTGGAAGACTGCTTCGGCAATGCCAATCACCGGGGCGCGCGTTAGCTCCCGCGCGGCGAGCAAGCCTGGGTCGCCAAAGCAGGCCACCACGTAGGCATCAATGTTGCCTTCGTACTCGCCTTTAATGACTTCTTCAGCAACCCCCACCGCGCTGATAGCTTCATCGAAATGGCTTTCAATAGAAACGGGGCCCGCGTCGGGCTGTGAAGCACTAACCGAGGTGCCCGCGGCGGCCTGCTGCTGGGCTGCCTGACCCATAGCAGCGGTCATGGACGCAGTGGTATTAGGGTTAATAATGCGTATATGCACGATAGCTATTCCGTGTGTAAACAATATGGAAATTCTTGTATACAAAAATAGGGCGGTATTTGGCGAGACGCAAGTATCAAAGTGGCAATACGCTACGAAAATGGGTGCCGACG
Source organism: Vreelandella arcis (assembly GCF_900103865.1). GTDB lineage: Bacteria > Pseudomonadota > Gammaproteobacteria > Pseudomonadales > Halomonadaceae > Vreelandella > Vreelandella arcis. The sequence continues at coordinate 95,440 of NZ_FNII01000008.1, read as the reverse complement.
TATTTGACCATTTGTTCAGGATTCAGCGGCTTAGCGGTGTTTAAACTAAGAAACGCTATTAGCATCAGGGGATTAGCAGTCGACTGCGTTGCGGTTGGTTATTAATGCCGCTATTTTGTATACAAATAATTTTCTGTAGCGCTGGGCTTGTATTCGCCAGTGATGAGCCAGGGTTTGCATGAATAAGGAGCTACGTATGTCGTCATCCTCTAAGAGCCACTATCCTCGCGACTTAATCGGTTACGGGCGCAACCCGCCTCACGCCAACTGGCCTGGCAACGCCAAAATAGCGGTTCAGTTCGTGCTCAACTACGAGGAGGGCGGCGAGAATTGCGTACTCCACGGGGACTCAGGCTCCGAACAGTTTTTATCGGAAATTATCGGCGCACCGGCCTATCCAGATCGGCACCTGAGCATGGAGTCAATCTACGAATACGGCTCCCGCGCCGGGGTGTGGCGAATTCTGCGTGAATTTGAGAAGCGCGATTTGCCGCTCACGGTGTTTGGTGTGGCCATGGCGCTGGAGCGCAATCCTGATGTCGCCATGGCATTTAAAGAACTAGGCCACGAGATTGCCTGTCACGGCTACCGCTGGATTCACTATCAGGAAGTGCCCGAGCACGTTGAGCGGGAACACCTGCAAAAAGCCATGGAGATTTTCCAGCGGCTGTACGGCGAGAAACCGCTGGGTTGGTACACCGGCCGCGATAGCCCCAATACCCGGCGTTTAGTGTTGGACGAGGGCGGTTTCCTTTACGATAGCGACTACTACGGTGACGACTTGCCTTTCTGGACGCAGGTGACCGATAGTCAGGGCAGTGACCACAACCACCTGGTCGTGCCTTACACGCTGGACAGCAACGATATGCGCTTTGCCTCGCCGCAAGGGTTTAACACCGCGGATCATTTCTTTACTTACCTGCGTGATGCGTTTGATGTGCTTTACGCGGAAGGGGAGGAGGCACCCAAAATGCTATCGGTGGGCATGCACTGTCGTTTATTGGGTCGCCCAGGACGTTTTCGCGCCCTGCAACGCTTTTTGGATTACATCGAAACCCATGACCGAGTTTGGGTTGCCCGCCGGGTTGATATTGCCCGTCACTGGGCCGAGCACCATCCCGCAACGAACCGCTGAAAGGCAAAATAATGCACAAACCTTCTTACTACGCCCCCACCGGCGGGCATCCGCCGCAAACACAGATAACCGCTGATCGCGCCGTATTTACCGAGGCCTACGCGCTGATTCCCAAAGGGGTGATGCGCGATATCGTCACCAGCAATCTGCCGTTTTGGGAAGGCACCCGGTTGTGGGTGCTGGCGCGGCCGCTATCGGGGTTTGCCGAGACGTTTTCCCAGTACATTATGGAAGTGCAGCCAGAGGGCGGTAGCGATAAGCCGGAGCTGGATCCCCAGGCGGAAGGCGTGCTGTTTATCGTCGACGGTGAGTTAACGCTTACTCTATCCGGCGAGCGCCATACGATGACGCCTGGCGGCTATGCGTTTATTCCCCCCGGTAGCCACTGGCAGGTGCATAACGAATCCAACGCGCCGGTGCGCTTTCACTGGGTGCGTAAGGCCTACGAGTATGTCGAAGGACTTGAGGTGCCGAAGGCGTTTGTCACCAACGAGCAGGATATTGCGCCTATCGAAATGCCGGGTACCGAAGGGCGCTGGGCCACCACGCGTTTTGTCGACCCCGCCGATGTGCGCCACGATATGCACGTGAACATTGTGACTTTTCAGCCCGGCGGCGTGATTCCGTTTGACGAAACCCATGTGATGGAACACGGCCTTTACGTGCTTGAAGGCAAAGCCGTTTACCACTTAAACCAAAACTGGGTAGAAGTCGAAGCGGGGGATTTCATGTGGCTGCGCGCCTTCTGCCCCCAGGCGTGTTACGCCGGTGGCCCCGGGCCTTTCCGGTATTTGTTGTATAAAGATGTTAATCGCCATGCTTCTCTAAAACTGTCATCTCGTTAAGGAGCCGCAATGTTGAAGCTGAAAGCCGAGCCGCTAACAGCAGAGGCCTTTGCTCCCTTTGGCGACGTGATTGATGCGCGTACCTCCGCGTCGTTTCCCATCAACGGCGGGCGCACTCAGCGCCACCATGATCTGGCGAAGGTGGAAACCCTGGGCGAAAACGCCCACACGCTGATTAATATCTTTGTCAGTCAGCCGGTCACCCTCCCACTGGAGCTAACGTTTCTCGAGCGCCACCCTCAGGGCAGCCAGGCATTTATGCCACTGCATCAGGAGCGGTTTATTGTCGTGGTTGCCCCTCCCGGTGAGCATATTAGCCCTGACGATGTACGTGCTTTTGTGACCGATGGTCGCCAGGGCGTGAACTATCACGCGGGTACCTGGCACGCCATTCAGTCGGTTCTGGAGCGCGAAGGTGAGTTTTTGGTCGTGGATCGGGGCGGCGACGGAAGCAACTGTGACGAATACCCCTTGACCCTGCGAATTCACCTGGACGAATAACGCAGGGTGTTGCATAGCGGTCATGTTTAGCGCTTTATACTGGTAGGCTAATGATCACTTACGTTAATCGCCGGGAGCTTTATGAACGCACTGCACCATTCTTCAATTCGCCGCACCAAAATTGTCGCCACGCTAGGGCCTGCTAGTGACCGCGAGGGCGTGCTAGATGCCATGCTCGCGGCGGGGGTCGACGTGGTGCGGCTGAATTTCTCCCACGGCTCCGCCGATGATCACCGTCGCCGTTTGCAGCAGGTGCGCGAAGCCGCTGCCAAACTGGGACGCAGCGTCGCGGTGTTAGGCGACCTGCAGGGGCCAAAGATTCGCGTCGCGCGCTTTAAAGATGGCGCGGTGATGTTGGAAGAAGGGCGGCCGTTTATTCTGGATATGGCGATGGACGGCGACGCGGGCGATATCACCCAGGTTGGCTGCGATTACAAGACGCTCGCCGACGATGTGTCGGCAGGCGATCGTTTGCTACTCGACGACGGCCGCGTGGTGCTGGATGTCACCGAGGTGAAAGGCACACAGGTTCATACCACGGTAGTGGTGGGCGGCAAGCTCTCCAACAACAAAGGCATCAATAAGCAGGGCGGTGGTCTGTCGGCCCCCGCGCTGACTGAGAAAGATAAGGTCGATCTCAAAACCGCCGTTGAGATAGGTGTCGACTATCTAGCTATTTCGTTCCCCCGCCATGCCGAAGACATGCTCGAGGCGCGCCGCTTGTTGGGCGAGGAAGGTAAAGAGATTGGCTTGGTGGCCAAGGTGGAGCGCGCTGAGGCCGTGGCGGATGACGCCACCCTAGACGGCATTATCGAAGCCTCGGAAGCAGTGATGGTGGCGCGGGGCGACCTGGGCGTTGAAATTGGCGATGCCCAGTTGGTTGGCGTGCAAAAACGCATGATTAAGCGAGCGCGGACGCTCAATCGCGCGGTGATTACCGCCACACAAATGATGGAGAGCATGATTTCATCACCGCTCCCTACCCGCGCCGAGGTATTCGATGTAGCCAACGCGGTGCTGGATGGCAGCGATGCGGTCATGCTCTCAGCGGAAACGGCGGCGGGCGACTATCCGCTAGAAACCGTGGAAGCCATGTCGCGCGTTTGCTTGGGGGCTGAGCGGGAAAGGTCTGCCCAAGAATCTGGGCACCGTATCCATGAAGGCTTTACCCGCGCGGATGAGACCATTGCGCTTTCCGCCATGTACGCGGCCAACCACATGGAAGGCATCGCTGCGATTGCCTGTATGACCTCGTCGGGTTACACGCCGTTGATCGCTTCGCGTATTCGCTCGGGCCTGCCGATTGTTGGCTTGGCCCACAACCCCATCGCTCAGCGCCGTATGGCGCTTTATCGCGGGGTCGTTTCGCTGCCGTTTGATACCTCGGCGATAAGCGCCGAAGAGCTTAATGACCGCGCGCTCGAAAGGTTGGTCAAACAGGGCGTGGCTAAGCAGGGTGATTACGTCATTCTTACCCGCGGTGATCATATGAATGCCCACGGAGGGACCAATACCATGAAAGTGATGACGATTACCGAACAGCACGTCGCCCAAGCGCAGCGCTAAACCATGCGTGCACTACTACTGGCCTGTTTGTTACTGGCGAGCGTGCCCGCATCCGCGGGCGCGCCGATTGTGGCGGCGGCGTCCAGTTTACAGTTTGCCTTGGAAGAAGCCGCCGCGCGTTTTTCCCAACAAACAGGGCATACGCTGCGCCTTAACTTTGGCTCATCGGGTAATTTCCGACGCCAGATTGCCCAAGGCGCCCCCTTCGAGCTATTTCTGTCTGCTGATGAGGGCTTTGTTCAAGCGCTCTACCAGGATGGCGATGTCGATAATGACGGCGTGATCTACGCGCGAGGACGTTTAGCCTGGGTGCAGCCCAAAGGTCGATATTCAGCACCCGATGAGCAAGCCCCGCTGGCGGGCGTTCACGCCGCCTTGGAGGCTTTGCAAGCCGGGCAGCGCTTGCGCATTGCCATTGCGAGCCCAGAGCATGCGCCCTATGGCATTGCCGCTCGAGAAGTGTTGAGGAATGAGGGGCTTTGGGACGCCACCGAGCCGCTACGGGTGCAGGGGGAAAACGTCTCCCAGGCGACCCAGTTCGCGCTTTCAGATGAGGCCCGTGGGGGGTTGGTGGCGTACTCATTAGTGCTTGCGCCGACGCTTAGCGAGCGCAGCGAGTATGTGTTGATCCCTGAGGCGTGGCACACGCCGTTACGTCAGCGCATGGTACTGACCCCGCAGGCAGGCGACGCCGCACGGGCGTTTTACACCTGGCTGCAGCAGTCTGAAGCGCAGGCTATCTTTCACCAATACGGGTTTAGTACAGACTAATGGATTGGTCGGCACTGTCTGTTTCATTACGCTTGGCGATCTTCACCTGCTTGTTCTTGCTGCCCATTGGTATTTGGGTCGGTCGGAGGCTGGCCACGGCGCAGTTTCGCGGCAAAGGGCTTTGCGAGGCGCTGGTGGCGCTACCGTTGGTACTACCGCCGACGGTGTTAGGGTTTTATTTACTGCAAAGTTTTGGCCGCGAGGCACCCGTAGGGCAACTATGGATGTCACTGACGGGGGGTGGGCTAACCTTTACCTTTAGCGGTATTTTGTTGGCCTCGCTGGTGGCTAACCTGCCGTTTGCCATCCAGCCGATTCAACGTGCCTTTGAAAACGTGCCCCACAACCTGCGCGAAGCAGCGTGGTGCAGCGGGCTTAGCCCTTGGCAAACGCTGTTGCTTATTGAATTGCCGCTGGTGTGGCCGGGCATTTTGTCTGCTACCGCGCTGACGTTCGCCCATACCCTGGGTGAATTTGGTGTGATCCTGATGGTCGGTGGGGCCATCGACGGCGAAACACGCACCCTTGCCATTGCCATCTACGATCGAGTGCAAGCCTTTGACGAACAGGGGGCAGCACAAATGGCCGCGCTATTATTGGTGGTCTCGTTTACCACCCTGGGCGTGGTTTATGGCTTGGCGGGTCGCCGGAGGTGGGCGCGTGGTTAAGCTTACCGTTGAAGCGCAGCAGGCCGGGCCAATCCCGTTGAATGCCGAGTTCAGTTGCTTACCCGGAGAGCTTTTAGCCTTGGTAGGGCCTTCGGGTAGCGGTAAAACCACTTTGTTACGTGCCATTGCCGGGCTTTATCGCCCCCAGCACGGGCGTATCGAGTGCGCGGGTGACACCTGGCTCGATACCCAGCGCCAACAATCGCTATCCCCCCAACGGCGTCGTGTGGGCATGGTTTTCCAAGACTATGCGCTGTTTCCCCACTTAACTGCGCTTGCCAATGTTCAGCTACCGCTACGCCATTTGCCGACACCGCTGCGCCGTCCTAAAGCCGAGCAGTGGCTTGAAACGGTGCGCTTGAAAGGGTTGGAAAATCGTTACCCTAGTGAGCTATCCGGTGGCCAACGTCAGCGCGTGGCACTGGCGCGTGCGCTGGCTCGAGACCCTCAGGTATTGCTGCTCGACGAGCCGTTTTCGGCAGTGGATCAAGTCACGCGCCGACGGTTACAGCGCGAGCTGGCCCGGCTTCGCCAGCAGATCTCGATACCCATTGTGCTGGTCACCCACGACCTGGAAGAAGCCGCCGCGCTGGCCGATCAAATCTGCGTGCTGCATAACGGTAATAGCCTGCAGCAAGCCCCGCCCGAAACGCTGTTTCGCACCCCGGCGTCACCCAACGTTGCACGGCTGTTGGATCGGAATAACGTGTTTGACGGGCAGGTGGTCGAGGTTGACGGCACGCGACGCTTGCAGTGGGGGCGCTATGCGTTAGACGTTGCCTCGGGGCTTGAGGGGCTTAACGTTGGCGAGCGAGTGGCCTGGTATCTACCGCCTTCGGATATCGTCCTCCATCGCCGTGATCGCCCCTCACAGGGGGAACGGGAGAATCCTGTAGCTGCCTCGGTCGACGAGATTATCGTGTTAGGCGGCATGACCTCGGTCGCGTTGCGCGTTCCACATGGCGATATGCTACGTTTCGATATCGCGACCCACGCAGTGCGACGTAACCAATTAACCCCCGGCGTGGCGGTGAATGTGTCGCTGCTGGCGGGGGGCATTCATCTAATGCCAGGGCACGGCGTAGACACAGCGCCCGATGAGAAAAGGAACACACCATGACCATGAATCGACGGACGCTGCTAAAAGCGTCGCTTATGCTGCCGTTAGCCTGGTATCTGCCGGGCGCATCATTGTGGGCACAAACGAGTCCCGATGACGCCGAGACAATGGCGCTGGCTATTCACAGCGAGGGCGGCCCACATCGTTTAGAGGTCGAAGTAGCGGAAACGGTCTCCCAGCGTCAGCGCGGCTTAATGGGGCGCGAGCGCTTACCCGAATCAAGCGGCATGCTGTTCCGCTTTAAGCGCGAGCAGTCGGCTAACAATGCCTTTTGGATGTATCGCACGCTGATCCCCTTGGATATAGCCTTTATCGATAGCGATGGACGGATTGTAGCGATTAATACCATGCCGCCCTGTGAATCTTCCTCGCCGAGTGACTGCCCCTCTTATCCGGCTGGCGCGGCGTATCATTCAGCACTAGAGGTCAACGCTGGCTACTTTGCCGAACGCGGCATCCAAGTGGGCGACTGTGTTTCCATCCCCGACGAGGCCGGTTTTTGCCAGTCCGCAGATTAAGCTGGACGACGGCGGAATCGGATGACAATCAGGGCAATACCCACGACCACCAAGCCACCGCCCCGGCCTTGAGCCGGGTTGTTGTAAACAGTTGTTGCAGACGGTCATTGCAGACGCTGCGCGATCTCTCGCCACAGCGCGGCGTAGGCGCGAGCGCCCCGACTGCTACGGGCAAAATGCCCCACCGGAGCGCGTTCTATACCCATGCGCTCGACCGCACTAGCGTTGGGAACGTTCGTCGACAGGCGCTTCGGCCAGCGTTCGCTGAGAGTCTCCATCACCTGGCGGTGCAGGGTCTTGCGGCGGTCGGCGAGGGTCACGAACGGCCAGATCGGGCAGGCATGGTCGACCTCGTCGAGATGACCGTCCAGTTGCTCAAGGGTGCGCAACGACAGGGTCGTCGGCACCACCGGCACTAGTAGCGCATTGACACTGGAGAAGATCTGCTCGGCGAGCGCCGACAGGCTCGGCGGGCAGTCGAGTATCACCAAGTCGTAACTACCCTTCACCGGATTGAGGATCTTGCGCAGCCGACTGGGCTTGCGGGTTTCCAGCGACGCTTCCAGTTCGCGCGAGCCCAGCGCCGCCGGCAGCAGGTCGAGCCCCTCGATGTCAGTCTCCCGGATCGCCCGATCGAGATCGGCCTTGCCCTTGACCAGTTTGTCGACGCCACCGCGCACTTTGGGTTTGCTGCGCAGGTAGAAGGTGGTGGCGGCCTGGGGATCTAGATCCCACAGCAACACCCGCCTGCCGTCGCGTGCCGCTTCGGCGGCGAGATTAACGGCGGAGGCGGTCTTGCCCACGCCGCCCTTGATACTATAAAGCGCCAGCATCTTCATGGTGAACTCCCGGCTCGGTAACGATCTAGCTTAACTGATTGGCCCGCGCGGATATGTGACGTTTCGATGACGGCGCTGCTGCCGATGTCGCTACGCTGATTCCTCTCGACATTGCCTTTATCGATAACGACGGGCGGATCGCCCTGAGATCGTCGATCCCTGCCAACTCGCGAATTAAACGGAGCGCGGGCGTCGGCTGAAATTAAGCACAATCAGGGCGATACCCGCCACCACTAAGCCGCCGCCCACCAGCTTATGCACGCCTAGGCTGTCGCCCATTAATAGCGCGCCTAGGCCGACTGCCAATACCGGTACGAGTAGCGTCATGGGTACCACGCGATTAACCGGGTGGCGGCGTAAAAGCGCATACCAAATCCCGTAAGCGACAATTGACGACATCACGGCGGTGTAAATCATCGCCCCCCAGCCCAACCAGCTCGCTTGCTGTATTGCCTGCCACTGGTCACTCTCAAACAGCCACGAGCCCAGCGCTACCTGGGGTACCGCAAACAGCGCCACCCAGCCTGCCAACGCCATCGGCGCAATCGGCGGGCCACGCTTAATCAATAGCTGTGACACCGCCCAGCCCATTGCACTACACAAAAGAATCGCCAGGGGGAGGGGCGTCGGTAAGGTGGGCCCACCCGCCAACACAATAATGCCCGCAAACGAGAGCAGCAGCCCGACAACACGTTTGGGGCCCAGCTTCTCTTTCAGAAAGATCACCGCCAGCAGCGTGGCAAAGGGCGTGCCCATCTGCACTAAAAGCGCACCAGTACCCGCCTCGGCCTGCTGTAAGCCAATGAACAGCAGGCCGAAATGCAGGCTACCGAAGGTGAAGGAAAGTAATAGTAAAAATGGCAGCTGAGCTCGCGCCACAGGATAGAAGGGCACCAGCAGCACGGCGACCAGCGTAAAGCGCAGCGTGGTCAGCAATAGCGGCGGCAGTTCCGCCACGCCGACCTTGATAACAATGATATTCAGCGCCCATATAGCGATGACAAAGAGGCCGAGCAGCAGGTCGCGTAGTGGCACGTTGATGTCCGTTGGTAGAAGTAGAAGAGAAAGCGCGGCTAGGATATCAGGTGACAATATTGTCGTATAAGCCCCGGGTTGGCGGTATGCAGCCTCCGGCGTTCCATATTGGTCTTCAATAGCCGTTTGGATGGGTTCCTTTCAACAAAAGAATACCTACAATGGGGTGCTTATCGCCAATATGAGTCGACTTCGGTGGTAAGGGCTGGCCCAATAATAAAGTCATCACAAAAACCGATAAAAAGGATCTACCATGACGCTGACACGCTCAATGGCTCGTTTCACTGCCGGCTTGGCCGGTGCTGCACTGCTCTCTGCTTCGCTTTCCGCACAGGCTCGGGAGCTGTCTGTTTCGACGGTGCTGCCGGATGCGTTTCCCTGGGGGCAGGCTGCGGAAAAGTGGGCAGAATTGGTTGAAGAACGTAGCGACGGTGAACTGACGATGCGGGTTTATCCCAACTCGCAGTTAGTATCCGGGGATCAAACCCGCGAATTTTCCGCCATGCGTTCGGGGTTAATTGATGCCGCCGTTGGTTCGACGATCAACTGGTCGCCGCAGGTACCTGAACTTAACCTTTTCTCACTGCCGTTTTTCATCCCCGACGAAGCTGCTGTGGATGCGGTCACCGGTGGCAAGGCCGGTGAGATGGTGTTTGAAGCGATTGAATCCCGTGGTGTGATGCCGCTGGCCTGGGGTGAAAACGGCTTCCGCCAGGTCTCTAACTCCCGCGGGCCGATCAGTGAGCCGGGTGATCTGGAAGGCCTCAAAATTCGCGTGGTAGGGTCGCCGCTGTTCCAGGATACGTTCTCGGCGCTGGATGCCGATCCCACGCAAATGAGCTGGGCGGATGCCAAGCCGGCGCTTACTACTGGGGCGGTAGACGGTCAGGAAAACCCGCTTTCGGTATTTGATGTGGCGCGCATTGACCAAGTCGGCCAAGAGCATTTGACGCTGTGGAACTACATGAACGACCCGCTGATTTTCGCTGTTAACCAGCAGGTGTGGCAGTCGCTTAGCGAAGAACACCGTACCCTGCTGCGCGAAACCGCCGTCGAGGCAGGCGAGTGGGAAATCGCTATGACGCGTGAAGAAGAAAGCGATCGCCTCGCGGCTATTCGGGAGCGCGGCGTCACGGTGACGGAACTGACCGATGCGCAGTACCAAGCCTTTGTTGACGCCACACGCGCTGTATACGATGAGTGGGCACCGCGGATTGGTGAAGATCTCGTAGAGGCAGCACAGACGGCCATCGACGCTCGCTAGGCACAGCCTATTCATTTTTATTGTTTTCCTACCGGCCTTTAGGGCCGGTAGCTTTAGCTGTGAGGCTGCCATGAAAGGCATTCCAGATGCGCGCCCCGAACGCTGGCTGGGGGCACTGGCACTGATCGTTATCTCGCTGATTAGCTTGGGTAATGTGATCACGCGGTATTTAACCGGCGGGTCGTTTTCATTCACTGAGGAATTTTCGGTGTTCTTGCTGGTGGTGCTGACCTTCGCTGGCGCCTCGGTGGCGTTGCGTCGTCAGCGCCATATTCGTATCAGCTTTTTAGAGCGAGCGCTGCCACCTGGCCCCCGGCGGCTATTGATCGTCTTTCAAGCGCTTTGCGGGCTAGTGGTACTGGGGCTGATTACGTGGTTCGGGGCTAAACTAGCCTGGCAGGAATATCAGTGGCAGTCGCTCTCGCCCGGTCTTGGCCTGCCGCAGTGGTGGTACATCGTCTGGTTGCCGGTGCTGTCTGCTGCCATGTTGTGGCGGTTGCTGCAGCAAACCCGCGATCGTCTGGCCGGGAGGCACGACGATGACGCCTGACGTATGGATGATCCTGGCGTTCGCAGGGTTTCTTATTGCCGGCGTGCCGGTGGCGTTTTCGCTGGCGCTGTCGGGGGCGGTGGGCATTGTGCTCGGACTTTCGCCGGATATGTTAGCAACGCTGGGCACCAATACCTACAACAGCGTGGCTAAGTACCCGCTCATTGCGATTCCGTTATTTATACTAACCGGATTGATTTTTGAGCGTGCCGGCGTCGCGCTACGCTTGGTGCGCTTCGCCCAGGCATTGATTGGTCCGCGCCACGGAGGGCTAGCGTTGGTCGCGGTGCTGGTGTGTATGATCATGGGCGGTATGAGCGGCTCAGGCCCCGCCGATGCGGCGGCGGTTGCCATGGTGATGCTGCCGAGCATGACCAAGGCGGGCTACCCCAAGCCGTTCTCCGCTACGCTGATTGCGGCGTCTGCCTCCACTGCCATTCTCATTCCACCTTCGGTGGCGCTGATTCTCTATTCCATTGTGGTGCCGGGTGTTGACCTGCGCGCCTTGTTTGCCGCTGGCTTGTTTCCCGGTGTGTTGGCTGGCCTGGCGCTGTTGCTACCGGCACTGCTGGTGTCCAGACGTTATGGGTGGGAAGGCGGTACGTCGGGGGAAGGCGCCGAACGGCTGAGTGTGCGAGGTACCTTTAGGCAGGCTTTGCCCGCGCTTTTTGCGCCAGTGTTAATACTCGGCGGGCTTCGCACGGGGCTATTTACGCCTACCGAGGCGGCGGTCGTGGCGGTTGCCTACGGTGCCGTCGTCGGGCTTTTTCTTACCCGTGAACTGTCATGGCGTGACCTCTGGGAGCTATTCGGTGAAGCGGCGATTATCTCCGGCGTGGTGATGCTGATTATTGCCCTGGCGGGTATTTTTGCCTGGGCGGGCACCATGTTGGGCACCTTCCGCCACCTGGCGGAGTGGATTATTGGCTTGACCGATAACGGCGTGCTGCTGCTGGTCTTAGTCATGCTGGCGGTGCTGGTGGCGGGGATGCTGCTGGATGCCATCTCGATTTATCTGATCATGATGCCGATTTTGATTCCGGTGATGCAGCATTTCGAATGGAATCCGGTGTGGTTTGGGATTCTATTGGCGATGAATATTGCCATTGGCCAGTTTACTCCGCCGGTGGCGGTGAATTTAATGGTCACCACCGAAGTGGCCAAGATTCGTTTGGAGCAGACGCTGGGCTGGGCGCTGCTGTTTGTGGTCGCCATGGGCTGTGCCTTGGCGCTGGTCGCGGTTTTCCCCAGTATTGCGCTCTGGCTGCCGCGCGTTTTGGGCTATAACGTTGGCTGATGTCGATTGGCCTATGCAACAGCGGAATACCGGTTAACGCTCCCTAAACGATGAAGATCGCTACACTGAGTAATAGACGTTAGGGTATTATTTAGCGTTTCGTATTTCGCTAATTTGGCTTTTTTTCGCTAAAGTAGTGACAGCCGACAGACACTGTCGGCGCTGATAACAGATTGACTTGACAACGTTTTGGGTCTGCTGACCTGTGGAAGTATCATGCAGGCATGGCCCAACGCCCAATACTCATAACATCAAGATAAAGAGGTGTGTTCATGAAACGCCACGCATTTTCTACCGCTGCTTTCTCCGGTGCGCTACTCGCCGCCGCCGCTTTTGCTTCTCCAGCAATGGCCCAAGAGGAAGACGAACAATTCATTACCATCGGTACCGGTGGCCAAACCGGTGTTTATTACGTCGTTGGTCAGTCCGTATGCCGCTTGGTTAACCGTGGCAGCGACGGGCACAACATTCGTTGTAACGCACCGTCCACTGGTGGCTCTGTTGCCAATATTAACGGCATTAAATCCGGCGAGCTGGACATGGGCGTTGTCCAGTCTGACGTTCAGTACCAAGCGTACAATGGCGAAGGAACCTTCGATGGCGAAGGGTTTGACGACCTGCGCGCTATTTTCCGTATCCATGGCGAGCCTTTGACGTTACTGGCCCGTCAAGATTCTGGCATCGAAACCTTGGATGACCTGGAAGGCAAACGCGTTAATATCGGCAACCCAGGCTCGGGTCAGCGTAACACCATGGAAGTGGTGATGGATGCGAAGGGCTGGGACGAAGATACCTTCTCCATGGTCTCTGAGCTGGGTGCTGCCGAGCAAGCTGCCGCACTTTCTGATAACAACATCGACGCCATGGTGTATGTGGTGGGTCACCCAAATGGCTCTATTCAGGAAGCCACCACCACCGTTGATTCGCGTCTGATTCCGATGAACGACGAAGATATTCAAGGCATTGTTGACGAATATCCCTACTACTCAAGCTCTGTGATCCCCGGTGGTTTGTATAAAAACAACCCCGACGACGTAGAGACATTTGGTGTGGCGGCCACGTTCGTTACGTCCGCTGACCTAGACGACGACGTGGTGTATGAAACTGTTAAAGCGGTATTCGACGACTTTGACCGTTTCAAACAACTCCACCCGGCCTTCGAAAACCTGGATGCCCAAGACATGGTCACCCAAGGTCTGTCCGCTCCGCTGCATGACGGTGCCAAACGGTACTACGTAGAGCAGGGCTGGATCGAAGAGTAAGGTCATCGGTTAGGGGTGATTAACCACCCAATGAAAGATGTGCGCGCGGTCTCCCACGGGGCCGCGCGTTGTGTTTGGGATGCCGCTAGGCATCGTGCTGGCATTCCACAGTGCCATCCATATTTTTGCAGGGCATGCTTATGACAACGGACAACACCAAGACCGGTGGGTCGAATGTTGATCTTGAGGATCTTGTCGCCTCAACGGACTCCGGTTCGCGCAAGCCAGCCGGAGTGCCGGGCAAGTTGCTGGTGGGTATTGCGGCGGTGTGGTCACTCTTTCAGCTGTGGATCGCGTCGCCGCTGCCTTATTTGGTCGGCTTCGGGGTGTTTAACGCCACTCAATCCCGCTCGATCCATTTAGCCTTTGCGCTGTTTTTGGCGTATATGGCATACCCTGCGCTGAAGCGATCGCCCCGCGATCGTATCCCCATTCAAGACTGGGTGCTGGCGGCGGTGGCCGCGTTTTGCGGTGCCTATATGTTCATCTTTTACGAAGGCTTGTCGGAGCGACCCGGTGCCCCGCTGATGATTGATGTGGTGGTCGGTGTGACAGGCATTTTGCTGTTGTTAGAAGCCACCCGGCGTGCGTTGGGGCCGCCGCTGATGATTGTGGCCTCGGTGTTTTTATTCTATTCGCTGGCAGGGCCTTGGATGCCGGGTATGTTGGCCCACGGCGGCGTAAGTCTGCACGGGCTGGTCAATCACCAATGGTTAACCACCCAGGGCGTATTTGGTATTGCGCTCGGGGTATCGACGAGTTTCGTCTTCTTGTTCGTTTTGTTTGGTGCCCTGCTGGATAAAGCGGGTGCCGGTAACTATTTCATTAAAGTCGCGTTTTCTATGCTGGGGCATTACAAAGGCGGCCCGGCTAAAGCCGCTGTGGTGGCTTCGGGAATGACCGGCCTGATCTCGGGCTCCTCAATTGCTAACACGGTGACCACCGGTACGTTTACGATCCCAATGATGAAACGGGTGGGCTTTTCATCAGAAAAAGCCGGGGCCGTCGAAGTGGCGTCCTCGGTCAACGGGCAAATTATGCCGCCTGTCATGGGGGCCGCAGCGTTCTTGATGGTCGAGTACGTGGGCATTTCCTACGTTGAAGTGATCAAGCATGCGTTTTTACCTGCGCTGATTTCGTATATTGCGCTGATCTATATTGTTCACCTGGAAGCCTTGAAAGCCAACATGCAGGGGCTGGAAAGCAGTAACCCACCTAAGCCATTGATCCGCAAGGTAACCGGCTTTTTAGGCGGTTTGTTATTGCTGATGATCACTGCGCTGGCGGTGTATTACGGCCTGGGGTGGTTGAAACCCGTGTTGGGCCCGGCGGCTCCCTGGGTCATTGGTGTGGCGCTAGCGGCGGTTTATATTGCGCTGCTTAAACTGGCCTCGGGCTATCCCGAGCTGGTAGTCGATGATCCTAACGAGCCGGTGGTCAAACTGCCGCAAACCCGCCCGACGGTGCTGGTCGGTTTGCAGTATATTTTACCGGTGATCGTATTGGTGTGGTGTTTGATGGTCGAACGCTTGTCGCCAGGGCTGTCGGCGTTTTGGGCCACGGTATTTATGATCTTCATTATGCTGACCCAGCGGCCCGTTACCGCGTATTTCCGGGGCCGCAGCGATATTGCTGCCGACCTGCGGGAAGGCGGTATGGATCTATGGAACGGGCTGGTGACCGGTGCCCGTAACATGATCGGCATAGGCATTGCGACGGCAACGGCCGGTATCATTGTCGGCGCGGTCTCCCAGACCGGCGTCGGTTTGGTGCTAGCAGGGGTGGTAGAAACGCTCGCCATGGGCAACCTGCTGTTGATTTTGCTGCTAACGGCTATTCTCAGCTTGATCTTGGGTATGGGGCTGCCGACCACCGCCAATTACATCGTGGTATCCGCGCTGCTGGCGCCGGTGATTATTCAGTTGGGTGCGCAAAATGGCCTGCTGGTACCGCTAATCGCCGTGCACTTGTTTGTGTTTTACTTCGGCATTATGGCGGATGTGACGCCGCCGGTGGGGCTGGCCTCTTTCGCGGCCGCCGCGGTCTCAGGGGGCGACCCCATTCGCACTGGCTTCCAGGCGTTTTATTACAGCCTGCGCACCGCCGCGCTGCCGTTTTTGTTTATCTTCAACACCGACTTATTATTAATCGATGTGACGCCGCTGCAAGGGATACTGATCTTTGTGGTGGCCACCGTGGCGATGCTGATTTTTGCGGCGGCTACCCAGGGCTTTATGGTGACGCGCAACCGCTGGTATGAGTCGATTCTGCTGCTGGTGGTGGCCTTTGCGCTGTTCCGCCCGGGCTTCTTTATGGACATGATTCACGATCCTTATCGGTCTACCCCGCCTGCCGAGTTCGTTGAGACCTTGGGCGAAGCGGATGAAGAGTCGTCGCTACGGGTTCAAATCAGTGGGTTGGATGATTACGGCGATCCCATGACCACCTATATCCTAGTGCCGGTACCCGAAGGCGACAGCGGGCAGGAGCGCTTGGATAATCTCGGCTTGATGCTGCTGACCGAAGACGGTACGGCGACTGTCGATATGGTGACGTACGGTAGCTCTGCCGCAGAACTCGGCTTTGACTTCGATCAAGAAATCGTCGAAGTGCTGGCACCGGTGGATCGCTGGACGAAAGAGTGGATTTGGATACCCGCACTAGCGGTATTCGCCCTTATCGTGATGCTACAACGCCGTCGACGGCAC
Organism: Vreelandella arcis; assembly: GCF_900103865.1. Lineage (GTDB taxonomy): Bacteria > Pseudomonadota > Gammaproteobacteria > Pseudomonadales > Halomonadaceae > Vreelandella > Vreelandella arcis. Next base: position 79,361 of record NZ_FNII01000008.1, on the reverse strand, counting down.
GCCGAGGGTCGCAATACCAAGGCCAATACCGCGTAAAGGAGGTGGCTGCCATGTACCATAAAATTCTACTGCCCGTTGACCTCAACGAAGAGAGTTCATGGATAAAAGCGTTACCCACGGCGATCAAGCTGTGCCAGACGTTTGACGCATCGCTGCATGTGGTGACGGTGTTGCCGGAATTTAAGATGCCCATGGTGGGCGCTTATTTCCCCAAAGACTTCTCGGAAAAGGCCCACGAGGCCGTGAAAGAGGCGCAGCACGCGTTTATTCAAAAGCACGTGCCGGAGACGATTACCACCCAAAGCGTGATCGTTGATGGCTCGCCTTGGGAGGCGATTATCAAAGTCGGCAAACAGCTTGATGTTGACCTGATTGTCATGGCCTCTCATAACAAGCGTAAGTTTGTCGATTATGTACTGGGGCCAAACGCCGAGCATGTGGTGCATCATTCCAAAATGTCGGTCATGATTGTCCGTTAACCGTCTGCACGGTGAAACACAAAGCTCCAAACGTCGTTTGGAGCTTTTTAATTTCCCAGCGTCTGGGCGGAGTAAAACCAGCCCGCGTCCAGCGAAAAAAGTCGCGTTTATACGGATCTTGCCAAGGAGATGGCGTAACCTTAGAGGGATCTGCCATCAGTTATCCAGTGGGTTTCGCGGCAAGAGGATATCGTAATGAAAGCGTTGTTATTAGGGTACATCGTGCTGGCGTTCAGCATTCCCTTGGCGGGGCTCGCGCATACGTCGGTAGAAAACCGACAGCCGATAGGGCCGGTTATTCTTAAAGTGGGCGGCGATATTGATAAGCCAAATAACGCCGACGAAGTGCATTTTGATCGGCAGATGCTGCAGCAATTGCCTCAGCATGGCTTCGAGACGAGCACCCCTTGGACCGAGGGCAGCAGTCACTACGAAGGGCCTTTGATGCGCGATTTACTGGCCTGCGTGGGCGTCGAAGAAGGCAGCGTCAATGTATTAGCGCTCAACGGCTACGAAGCGGAAATCCCCGTCAGTGATTTTTACGACTACGACGTTATTTTAGCGCTCAAGCGTGATGGCAACGCCATTCCCATCCGTGAGTACGGCCCGCTTTGGGTGCTTTATCCTTTTGATCAAGATGCCGCCTTATTGAGTGAAAAAATGCGCTTTCGCGCTGTCTGGCAGGTGATGCAGATTAATGCCCTTTAACATGACGCCTAGCCCCCGCTTGTTGCGCTATCCCTGGCGTTTCAAACTGGTCGCTATGACCGCCGTGGTGCTATGTGCGGCGGCGCTGGTGGTGGCCACCATCGCCGCTTGGCGGCAAGACAATCTGACACAATCGCTACGTGAAGATACCTCTTGGGTGGTTTACAAGCTCGATCGTGACGCAGTCCAGCTATTGAATCAGCTGCTTAACGCAACCCGCGGACCAGTGTCGCCTGATGCCCAAGATGAACTCGACCTAGGGTTTGAACTGCTCTATAGCCGCATTACGTTGCTCAATGAAGGCGAGGTCAGCGAGCTTCTGAGACGCATTGAGCCTGCACATCAATTACTCGACGAAATCCAACAGCAGTTGGATATTCTCGACCCTATGTTTGAGCCTCACGATACACTTGAGCAAATGCCCATTACGGCGATAGAAAACGAGATGCAAACTCTGACGCGCCTCACCGAACGGCTGGTGATTACCATCAACGGCTACTTAGCTGAATCTGCCACCGAAGAGCGCGCTCAACTGAGCCTATTGTATAAGTTATTGATGAGCTTGATTGTGGCAATGAGCATAGCGGCGCTGATGGTGGTGGCGTTCCTGGTGCGCGAAATGCGTGAGAGCGCTGCCGCTAGGCGAAATCAAGAGCAGCTCAGCCGCCAACTGGAAGTCACCGCCGAGCAAGCCCAGGCGGCCAACCACGCGAAATCCGATTTTCTCGCCATGGTCAGCCATGAAATTCGCACGCCGTTGAATGGCGTGATTGGTATGAGCGAATTGCTGCGTGAGCCCGCTGACCGCGTCCAGGTAGCGGATTACGCGAACACAATCCACGAAAGCGCTAACCAGCTACTGGCTATGATCAATGAAATCTTGGATTTCTCCAAAATCGAAGCGGGCCATCTGACGCTGGAAACCGCTCCAACCGCCGTTAAATCGTTGGTAGAAAGCGTTGTCGCGTTGTTTAAACCCAGGGCACAAGCGAAGGGGTTGGCGCTTACCAGCCACATAGAGGAAAAGGTACCGGCCTGGGTCATGGTAGATGCTGGGCGCTTGCGGCAGATATTGCTTAACTTGATTGCCAACGCGATTAAATTCACCGATTACGGCTCAGTTGAGGTGCGCGTATCAGCTACCGATGACCGTTTATGCTTTGACGTAACGGATACCGGTTGCGGCTTGAGCATCGCGCAGCAGCAGCATCTGTTTGAACCCTTTCAGCAGGCGGATGCTTCGGTCGCCCGACGGTTCGGCGGTACCGGCTTGGGGCTGGCGATTTCCAAGCGGCTAAGCGAAGCCATGCGTGGGGAATTGAGCGTTGATAGCCAACCCGGTGAGGGCAGTACCTTCCGCTGTCAATTACCGCTTATAGAAGCGACGCCTTATCATGGTACACCGCTACCCTCGCCGCCGACTCAGCAACGCTTCTCCGGCACTTCGCTGCTGCTGGTCGAGGACAATGCCATTAACCGTAAAGTCGCCACTGAACTGTTGTCGCGCTTGGGCTGCGAAGTGATTTGCGTTGAAAACGGCGAAGATGCGCTGGCCATGGTGGAGGTTCAGCGAGTTCAACTGATTTTTATGGATATTCAACTGCCCGATAAAGATGGACTCGAGGTGACTCGCGAGCTGCGAGCCAAGGGAGGTTGGCTAACCGGTGTGCCCATTGTGGCGATGACCGCGGGCGGTGCGGAGGATGACCGTCAGCGTTGTTTGCAGGCGGGCATGAATGACTACATCACCAAGCCTCTGTCGATAGCAGCATTGGGTAATACGCTGGCGCTTCAGCTAGGGGGCACCGAGCCCAAAACGCCCCTGCCGGCAAGCTCCCCTCCTGAAAACGGTGAAGCGTTGTTGAGTACCGACACGTTAAGTAGCCTTTACGGCACTCTGGGCGAGGCCTACTTGCGCCAACTTATCGCACTTTACCATCAGCAAGTTGATGATTATCTCGCCCAGTTGGCGACGTACTTCGGGCTTGAGTCATTACCCGCCGAGTACGCCCAGCATGTTGCCCGCCTGGCTCACCAACTGCGTGGCGAAGCGCTAAGTATTGGTGCGCAGCAGGTGGCGCAGCATGCCAAGCAGCTTGACGCCCTGGTCAGGCAGGAAGCACCCTCCGCTGGCGCGCTTGACCATGCGTTAAGTACGTTGCGGCAAACCGCTGCACGCACATACTCGGCGTTAGAGAGGTGGAAACGTGACCACTTATCCAGCTAATCAGGGCACTGTGGTGGTTGCTAGCCGCTCGCTGAATGCCGAACACGCCGTGCAAGCGTTAGCCCAAGACCTCAACCACGCCCACCTTGGCGGCGTTATTTTTTTCTGCAGCGCCGAGTATGATTTAGACCGTTTGGCGGCCGCGCTGATCAGCGCATTCCCAGACGTGCCGGTCAGTGGCTGCACCACGGCCGGTGAGATTACCCCGCACGGCTACGATCGCGGCAGTATTGTTGCGATTGGCTTTGACCGGCGGGTCTTCGCCATCGAAACGGCCTTGATCGGCGATTTGGATCAGTTCGCGCTGAGCGATGCCCAGCCGCTGGTCGATGGTTTGATTGAGCGCTGCCGTCGTCAGGCGTTGGCGCCGGTGAACGAACACAGCTTTGCGTTAACCCTGCTGGATGGGCTTTCAAGCCGAGAAGAACAGGTGCTGGCAACGCTGGATGCCGCGCTGGGGCGTATACCCAGCTTTGGTGGCTCCGCCGGTGATGACAATCATCTGGCTCATACCCATGTCTACGCTGACGGACGCTTTCACAGCGGCGCGGCTGTGGTGGTGATGATTAACACGGGCCTGCCATTTGAAGTGTTTTCGACCCACCATCTGATTCCGTTGAGCCATAAACTGGTGGTCACCGAAGCGGATCGGGAGCGCCGCCGCGTCGTGGAGTTAAACGGCTTGCCGGCGGCAAGCGTCTACGCCGACTTGGTAGGGGTTTCGCCCAATGCACTGGCGCCTGGCGTGTTTGCGAGCCATCCCCTCGCGGTTCAACTGGGTGGGCAGCATTATGTACGCTCGATTCAGTGCGTCAATGACGACGGCAGCCTAAACTTTTACTGTGCGGTAGAGAACGGCATCGTACTGACGGCCATGCAGCCGGCTCCGCTGTTGGATGACCTGAACCGCATGCTGCAGGGGGTGACCGCACGGTTGGGCCAGCCGTCGCTGATGATTGGTTGCGACTGTTTTTTACGGCGTATGGAGCTTGAGGCCGTCGAGCATCTTGAACAGGCCTCAACGCTGCTGCGCCAATCCCGAGTAGTGGGATTTAACACCTACGGTGAACAGCACCATGGTATGCATGTAAATCAAACATTTACAGGAGTGGCGTTTGGCACTCTTCCAACTTTCGACGAGTGACGATACCTCGCTCAGCCCCGCTGACTTACGTGAAGAAAATCGCCGACTGCGCAAAATATGCCAAGCGCTGATGAGCCGCGTGGAGTCGGATAGCGGTGCCGATGGCGCGCCTTATGCCGCCTTCGAGCGCTCCGTGCTGTTGGCCGAACAAGTCAGAGAGCGTACCGACGCGTTGCACCGCGCTCTTGACGAGTTGGGCCAGGCCAACACGCGTTTGCTGGCGGCAAAAGCTGAAGCGGAGGCGGCCAATCTATCCAAAACGAAATTCCTGGCGGCGGTCAGCCACGACCTGCTGCAGCCGCTCAACGCCGCCCGGTTGTTTGCCAGTGCCTTGGAAACTCACGCCTTGCCTGACGCCTCGCAAGCCCTGGTGGGCCATATTGGTCGTTCGCTAAAAGATGTGGAAGGGCTGCTCGGCACGTTAGTGGATATTTCGCGGCTGGATGCCGGGGTGCTGCACGTTGATAAAGCACCGTTTTCAGTGAGTACCCTGTTGGATGCCCTAGCGGAGGAGTATCGCCAAGTGGCCGGGGTGCGGGGGTTGGCGTTGCACTACGTGCCCTCTAGTGCGGTGGTTGAGTCCGACCTGGCACTACTGGCGCGGGTGATTCGCAACTTTTTAAGCAACGCGGTGCGGTATACAGAGCAGGGGCGTGTGCTGTTGGGCTGTCGTCGCCGTGTCGAAGGCGTCGAAATTATAGTGGGCGATACCGGCCCAGGTATTGCCGAGCAGCAACGCGAGGCGATATTCCTAGAGTTTCAGCGTGCTCCCGATGCCCAGCGCCATCATAGCCGCGGATTAGGCCTTGGCTTGGCAATCGTTGATCGTATTAGCACTATGCTCGAACAGCCGGTAACGCTGGCCTCTCAACCGGGCCGAGGGGCGCTGTTTTCGATCACCGTGCCCTACGCAGAGGCAACGGCGCCCCCTTCCGTTCCGGACACTGCTCGCGCCCCGCGACTGCCTGAGGCAGCAGAGGATCCGCTCAACGGCAGTGTCATTTGGGTGATCGATGATGATCTGGCGATTATTGAAGGCATGCAGGCGCTGCTGGGCAGTTGGGGCTGCCGGGTGCGGGCGGCAGCAACGGTAAGCGCCTTGGAGGCCTCCAGCGATGGTGAGCGCCCGGCGGTATTATTAGTGGACTACCACCTGGGCGACCACCGTGAAACGGGGCTAGCGTTGGCTACGCGGCTACGTCGTCGCTACCCAGGCTTAGCAGCGGTGGTGATTACCGCCAACCACGATGCGGTGCTGAGCCGAGCCGCCCGGGAGGCGGGCATGCACTGTTTGTTAAAGCCCTTAAAACCCATGCGATTGCGGATGCTGCTGGTCAGCCTGTTAACCCAGCCGCTAGGGGCTAAAGATTAACGCGGCGTTCGGCTGGCCATATATAGCGGCAGGTTAGCGTCGCCCGCCATCACGATGGCATGCACGCGGCTGGTGGCTTCCAGCTTGCGTAGGATTGCGGAGACGTGGGTTTTGACCGTGGTCTCGGCAATGCTCAGCTCGCGGGCAATCTGTTTGTTCGACATGCCCTCGGTCATGCAGCACAAGACATCAAGCTGCTTGCCGGTTAATTGCGCAAGCCGTTCACCCGCCAAGCGTTCGGCGTCGGCCGGAGCCTTCGCGCGGGATGCGGGTGCCGATGGACGACGCATGACGTCAGCTGGCAGGTAAAGCTGACCTTCAAGGATCTGGGTGAGCGCGCTGAGCAGTGCTTCCCGGGGGGTTGATTTGGGGATGTAGCCCACCGCGCCTAGGCTAATGGCATCGAGCACTAATTGACGTTCTTGATGCGCCGAGATAATGGCCACCGGCAGCCAAGGGTAGGCCTCGCGCAGTCGGGTTAAGCCGTCGAGACCTTCGGCGTCCGGTAGGCTCAAATCGAGGAGCAGTAAGTCCAGGCTGTCATGCTGCGCAATCAGGGGCATCGCAGCAGCGAGGCTGTCGGCTTCTAGCAGCTGGCTATGCGGCAAACCGCTGTGAATAACCACCTGCAACGCATCGCGGAACAGCGGATGGTCATCCGCCACCAACAGGGAATACATGGCGTCTCCTACCAAGGGATGAGGGCTAATCCTGCCATCGGGCTATATCGCCATTTGCTTTAGTGAACAACACTGTCAATGCACCTTTAATAATCATAATACGCAGGAGCATGACAATGATCTACGCCAACCCTGGTGATACCGGTTCAGTGGTGTCCTTTGAAAAACGCTATGGCAATTATATCGGCGGCGAGTTTGTGGCCCCGGTAAAAGGCCAATACTTCGATAATATTAGCCCCGTTAATGGCCATGTGTTTTGCGAAATCCCCCGCTCTACGGCGGAAGATATCGATAAAGCGCTGGATGCCGCGCACAAAGCCGCCCCAGCGTGGGGCAAAACCTCGGTACAAGAGCGCAGCAACATTCTGCTGAAAATTGCCGACCGCATTGAGCAAAATCTAGAAATGCTCGCCGTGGCTGAAACCTGGGATAACGGTAAAGCGGTTCGCGAAACGCTGAATGCCGACCTCCCGCTGGCCGTTGACCACTTCCGCTACTTTGCAGGCTGTTTGCGTTCCCAAGAAGGCACTGCCACCGATATCGACGCCAACACGGTGTCTTATCATTTCCACGAACCACTCGGGGTGGTGGGGCAGATTATCCCCTGGAACTTCCCGATCCTGATGGCCACCTGGAAGCTGGCGCCGGCATTGGCGGCGGGCAACTGCGTGGTGCTCAAGCCTGCCGAACAGACGCCTGCGTCGATTTTGAAAGTGATGGAAGTGATTGGCGATCTGCTGCCGCCTGGCGTGTTGAATATCGTTAACGGCTTCGGCGCTGAGGCAGGTCAGGCGCTGGCCAGCAGCAAGCGTATTGCCAAGATTGCCTTTACCGGCTCGACGCCGGTGGGCTCGCATATTCTGAAATGCGCCGCGGAAAATATTATCCCTTCTACTGTAGAGCTGGGCGGCAAGTCCCCCAATATCTACTTTGCCGATATCATGAACGCCGAACCGACGTTTATTGATAAAGCGGTCGAGGGTTTGGTGCTGGCGTTCTTTAACCAGGGCGAAGTGTGTACTTGCCCCTCCCGTGCGCTGCTCCAGGAGAGCATGTACGACGCGTTTATGGCCAAGGTGATTGAACGCACCCAAACCATCAAACGCGGCAACCCACTGGATACTGATGTGCAGGTGGGTGCCCAGGCTTCCCAAGAGCAGTTCGATAAAATTATGTCTTACATGGATATTGCCCGTGACGAGGGAGCCGAGTTCCTCACCGGCGGCAATAAAGAGACCATGGACGCCAGCATCAACGATGGTTACTACATTCAGCCCACGTTGCTGAAAGGCAACAACCAGATGCGCGTCTTCCAGGAAGAGATTTTTGGCCCGGTCGTGGCGGTGACTACCTTCAAAGACGAAGAGGAAGCGCTGGCGATTGCCAACGACACCGAGTTCGGCCTGGGAGCTGGCGTGTGGAGCCGCGATATGAATGTTGCTTTCCGCATGGGTCGGGGTATTCAAGCCGGGCGCGTATGGACCAACTGCTACCACCAGTACCCCGCCCACGCCGCCTTCGGCGGCTACAAAAAATCCGGCGTTGGCCGCGAAACCCATAAAGTCGCTCTTGAGCATTACCAGCAAACCAAAAACCTGCTGGTCAGCTACGACATCAATCCACTGGGCTTCTTCTAGCCCGGTCTGCTAGCCACACTGTCCGGCGTAATGTCGGGCGGTGTTGTCAGCCTCTGACGCCACCGATGACAGCAGTTATGAAGCTGCCGAATCGAAAACCATTAGGAGTTCCTGCATGGATAAAACAATGCGCGCGGCGGTCGTACAAGAATTTGGTCAGCCACTGGTGCTAGAAGAAGTGGACGTGCCTCGGCCTAAGCGGGGGGAGGTGGTAATGAAAGTGGCAGCCTCTGGGGTTTGCCATACCGATTTACACGCCGCCCATGGTGACTGGCCAGTGAAACCTTCGCCCCCGTTTATTCCCGGCCATGAGGGCGTCGGGCATATCGTGGCGGTGGGCGAAGGTGTCTCCCACGTCAAAGAAGGCGACCGCATCGGGGTGCCCTGGCTCTACTCGGCTTGCGGCTTCTGCGAGCACTGCTTAGGCGGTTGGGAGACGTTGTGCGAGTCCCAGCAGAATACCGGCTACAGCGTTAACGGCGGGTTTGCGGACTACACCTTAGCGGATGCGGGCTACGTAGGGCGCTTGCCGGATAGCGTCGATTTTATCGAAATTGCCCCGGTGCTGTGTGCCGGAGTGACGGTGTACAAAGGCTTGAAAATGACCGATACCCGCCCCGGCCAGTGGGTGGTGATTTCGGGCATTGGTGGCCTGGGGCACATGGCCGTCCAGTATGCCAAGGCCATGGGCCTGAACGTGGCCGCGGTGGATATCGATGACGGTAAGCTAGCCCTGGCCGAGCGATTAGGCGCCACCGTGACCGTTAACGCCATGAAAACCGACCCGGCGGCTTACTTGAAGAAAACCATTGGTGGCGCTCACGGGGCACTGGTCACTGCAGTGTCGCCAAAGGCGTTCGACCAGGCTCAGAATATGCTACGCCGCGGCGGCACGCTGGTGCTCAACGGCTTACCGCCGGGCGACTTCCCGCTGCCGATCTTTAGCACGGTGCTCAACGGTATTACCATTCGCGGCTCCATCGTGGGGACACGCAATGATCTCCAGGAAGCGCTGGATTTCGCAGCTGAAGGCAAGGTCAAAGCCACGGTAGCAACCGACACGCTGGATAATATCAACGATGTTTTCCAGCGCATGGTCGACGGCAAGATAGAAGGCCGCATCGTGTTGGATATGGCTAGCTAACAGTTAGCTAGTTGGTGTCATACCAGGGGGAGGCAGCTCCCCCTTTTTAATTTCATGCCTGTCATTGCTTACCGGCTGTTTAAATCCCTGCAGTAACCTCGCTTCTATCAAGTTAGCCCAACCAGCGGCGCGTCATACGCTCGGCATGGGCAAGGTTGCTGACGACCGCTAATTTACCCGCTTCGCGCTTAATGCCCGCGCGTTTGATTTTCAGTGCCATGCGCGGTGGCAGCCCAACAAACATCACCCCTACGTTATGCTCGCCCAGCTCGCGCCGCAGCGTATCCAGCGCCACCATGGCGGTGGTGTCCAGGCTGGGCACATCGCGCATATCGAGAACGACAATCCGCACGCTGTGATCAATCACCCGCAGCGTGGCAATGGCCTTTTCAGCAGCGCCAAAAAATAGCGGGCCGCTGACTTTATACAGCGCGACTTCCGGCGGGAAGTGTTCGTCGCCATCCGGCTTGGTCAAGCGCTGGGTATGGGTTAACTGGGCCATGCGGCGGATGAATAGCGCTGCTGCCAACCCAATACCCACCGCCACTGCAATGACCATGTCAAAAATCACCGTGAGCAAAAAGCAGATCACCAGCACCCACACATCGCTAGCGGGGGCGCTTTTTAGCGTGTGCACAAAATGGCGCGCCTCGCTCATGTTCCAGGCAATGATAAACAGCAGCGCAGCCAAAGCTGCCATGGGCACATACCCTAGCACCCCCGCTAGGGCGACCACCGCCAGCAAGACCACCAGCGAATGCACCACGGCGGAGATCGGTGAAAAAGCCCCGCTTTTGATGTTGGTGGCAGTGCGGGCAAGCGCTGCCGTGGCGGTAATGCCACCAAAAAAGGGCACCACTAAGTTGCCGAGCCCCTGGCCAATCAGTTCGGCGTTAGGGTCGTGACGAGTACAGGTTAGGCCATCCGCCACCACCGAGCAGAGCAACGATTCAATCGCCGCCAGTAAGGCGATGGCCAACGCCGGGCCCAGCAGCGCTTGAAACAGCGCAAAGTTGATCTCAAGCGGTGTGCCATCCGCCCCTGGTAGATGCCACGGTGCAGCAAAGCTTGGCGCGAAGGGCGGGATGCCACTGCCGATTTCGCCTTGGGATTCCCAGCTAAAGCGTGAGGCAATGGTATCGACTTCAATGCCAGCCACCATCAGCAGCGAGGCAGCCAGGGTGCCAACTGCCAAGCCGACGAGTGGCGCAGGAACCGGTGTTTCTAAACGCGGCCAGATCAACAGCGTCGCCAAGGTGATAAGCCCGATGCTGACCTCTGCAAGCGACAGGCTAGGCAGCGCTCGGCCAATCAGCACTAGGTTATGCAGGGTGCTATCGCCTAGTTCGACCCCGGTTAACCCCAAAAAATCCGGCAGTTGCAGCAGCGCAATCACCACCCCAATGCCCGCCGTAAAGCCCAAAATCACCGGGTAGGGGACGTATTGAATCAGGCTGCCCAACCGTGAAAGCCCCAGCGCCACCAAAATTGCACCGGCCATGAGCGTAGCAATCAGCAGCCCGCCTAGGCCGTGATTAGCCACAATGGGAAATAGAATCACCACAAAGGCAGCGGTGGGGCCGGAGATGTTAAACCGCGAGCCGCCGGTTAACGCGATAACAGCACCTGCCACAATCGCGGTGTAAAGCCCGTGTTGAGGCGGCACGCCCGTGGCTATCGCCAGCGCCATGGAAAGTGGTACCGCCACCACGCCAATTGTCAGCCCCGCCATCACATCGCGCTTTAATTTGTCCAGCGTATAGCCCTCGCGCCAAGCGTTAAGTAATGCACTGCCAGGCACCGGGAAGACATAATCCGAGGGTCGATGGGCGCGGGACATGGGGCCAACCTCCTAAGAACAGGGAAAACAGGCTATTACGCTACGCTTAGCTTGGAATGTGCACAACTGGTTGTTAGTCATGGAGTTGCTCGAACATAAAAAATCCCGGCGCGTGGCCGGGATTTTTCTTTTCGCTTTGAAGCAGACGCCGTTACAACTGGGCGTCTTCCGGTGGTTCGCCGATAGTGCCCGGCATCGCATGCTGATGTCCGGCCAGCGTTAAGAAGTGCAGGTGGCGCTCATACTCGGCGACCAAGTCGCCAATGACCTGACCACGCGTGTAACCGTTAAGGTCTTTGTCTTGTCCGCCTTCGGCAAGGAAGACATCCAGGCGCACGTAGAAGTCATCGTCCGCCGGGATAAAGCTCGGCGTGCGCATGCGGTGCGGGCAGACCTGATAAACAAAGCTGGTGGCGTCGCCTAAATCAACTTGTAGCATCAGGTTAGGCAGTGACTCGCCCTCAAGGTGCTCTTCGGTGACGTTGGCGGTTTGGCCACGGCTTTCAAGCTCTTGGGCAAACTGGGTCATCGCTGGGCGAATAGAGTGCTCAAGGGTTGCGGCGGCACCCGCGCGGGTAGAGGTATCCAAGGCGCGATCCAAACGCTCGCGCCAGTCGCCACCAGGCGCGCCACCGGCAATCATGCGGCGCGCGTCGGCCTTGCTGCCTTCAAGCTTAAGTGCTTTATACATGCCGACCATAATGGCAAAGATCACCACCGAAAACGGCAGGGCGGTTATTACAACGGCACTTTGCAGCGCGTTCAAGCCACCGGCCATCAGCAGCGCAATGGTGATCAAGCCGATCACTGCTGACCAGAAAATACGCAGTTTTACCGGCGCATCGTGGTTCACGTCGCTAAGAATAGACGTAAAGTTGGCCAGTACCAGTGCGCCGGAGTCTGCCGAGGTAATAAAGAACACAATACCCAGGATGGTCACGACGGCCGCGGTAATGCCCACGTAGGGATAGTACTCAAGCAGCGTATAAAGCGTGGTTTGCGGTGTGTTCAGCGCCTGTTTACCCAGCTCGGCTACGCCATGGTTGGCAACGAGGTCGATGCCGCTGTTACCGAATATCGACATCCACACCATCATAAAGGCCAACGGAATAAACAGCGCGCCGGCGACAAATTCACGAATGGTACGGCCGCGGGAAATGCGCGCCAGGAAGAGGCCCACAAACGGTGTCCAGGCAATCCACCAGCCCCAGAAGAAGATTGTCCACCACATCTTCCATTGCTGAGCGTCTTCACCGTCAAAGGCGTAGGTATTGAAGCTAGCCGCCACAAAGCCAGACAGGTAGTCACCGGCGTTATTGACCACTTTATCCAACAGCACCAAGGTATTGCCTGAAAAGAGCACAAACAGCATCAGCGCCAGGGCCAGCAGCATGTTGAACTCTGAAAGTCGACGGATGCCTTTCTCAACGCCGGTCACCACGGAAATCGTCGCTAATATCACCACCAGTACAATCAAAATAACCTGTACGGTGAGCGTTTCCGGCACGTCGAACATATAGTTCAGGCCATAATTAAGCTGCATCACACCGATGCCGAGGCTCGTCGCGATGCCAAAGACCGTCGAGATCACTGCGGTAATGTCCACGGCGTTGCCGATTGGGCCGTGAATTCGCTTGCCCAGTATCGGATAGAGTGCGCTACGGATCGCCAACGGTAGGCGGTGACGGTAGCTGAAATAGGCCAGCGCCATACCCATCAACACGTATAGTCCCCAGCCGGAGAGCCCCCAGTGCAGATAGGTTTGGACGACGGCGTTACGCATCGCGGCTTGGCTTTCAGGCGCTAGGTCGGGCGGTGCCAAGTAATGGGCCACCGGCTCGGCAACGCTGAAAAATAGCAGGTCGATACCGATGCCTGCAGCAAACAGCATTGCCGACCAGGAAAGCAGCGAAAACTCGGGTCGTGAATGGTCAGGCCCCAGCCGGATACTGCCGTAGCGCGACATGCCAATCATCACGACGAACACCAGGTACGCGACAATCGCCAGCATGTAGTACCAGCCAAAGGTTTTGCTCACCCAGGCGAGGCCAGCATCAAAAAAAGCGCCTGCCTGCTCGGTGAAAAGCATGGTAAGCACCAAGAACACTACGATACCGGCTACGCTACCGTGAAACACCACAGGGTTTAGGCGATCGCGGGAGGGATGCACGGGGTTGTCTTTCGCCATGGAGGCGGTCTCCTTTTGTTAGAAATAAACGTAAGAATTTACGAATCCGTTTTATTTTGAATGAACGTTCAAATAAAATACGCGGTTTGTTGCGCGTCTTCAAGTCTCTGTGCGAACGCATAGCGATACTCCTTTGTAATCAATACGCAAAAACGTGAAGCGCTGAACCCCTTACTTCACCCGCTATAGACACAAAAAAGCCCGGCAAAAGCCGGGCATTAGCAGCACGATAGACGTTTCGAAGGTGCGCTTATTCGCTGGTTTTCTCCTCACCGTGACGACGCTGACCATGCGCTTGGCGGTAATCTTCACGGGCTTCGTGCATGGCCTCGCGCAACGCTTGCTGCTCGTCGTCGGACAGAATCTCGTCCATAAGTTCGCGGTGGGCTTCGCGTACCGCCCTCATTTCTTCACGAAATGTTTGATGGGCTTCATTCAGCGCTTGCTGCTTGTCGTCGCTCAGTTCGGCGCGTTCGTAGACATCCTGACGGTGTGCTTCCATGCGCTCTTCCATGCGCTCGCGATCCGGGCCTTGCTTGTCGACGTCATGTTGGCCTGCCTGGGCGGTAGCGGCTAGCGGCAAGAGGGCGGCGGCGAATAGCGCTGGTGCCATTAATTGACGAAGTGACTGGGTCATAACGTATCTCCTGATGAGTTGACGATCTAAGTATTGACCGCCTGGGTGCAAAACACATGCAGAGAGTGTGCAACAATCGTGATCTTAGTATGCTTGCTAGAGGGTGGGGGATCGTTAGAGGAGAAAGCCCATGAGGCGAATGGCTATGTGGAAGAAACCTCGCTGGAAGCACTTGCAGGGCGTTGGCGGTATCAGTGTCTTGACGTTACTGCTCAGCGGCTGTGGCGTCACGCACCTGGCAAGCCAGGGGACACCCGCCAACGTGGTTGACGATGCCGCCCCCCAGGAGGCGCTGACCTATAAACGTCTCCCGCCGATGGCGTATACCCCCGACGAGTGGCCCGAAACCCTCAATGCGGAGGTCTACTTGCCCGATACGCCGACTCGGGCGCGCCGTCCGGCGGCGCTGATCGTCCACGGCGGCGGCTGGCGTAACCGTGGCCCCGAGGACATGCAGGGCATTGCCGAGCAGTTGGCTGAGCAAGGCTATGTGGCGGTCAACATCGAACACCGCTTTGCGCCGACCTACCGCTTCCCAGCACAGCTGTACGACTTGCAGCAGGCCATGGCCTGGCTGCATGACAACGCCGACGCCTGGCGGGTGGATACTCAGCGTATCGTGGGCGTCGGGTTTTCATCCGGCGCGCATCTGGTCAGTCTGCTGGCGGTGGCTGGCGTAAAGGGGCCGCTGGCTGACCCCCATGGCGGCGAGCAGAGCCGGTTGGCGGCGGTATTGGCGGGCGGGCTGCCCAGCGACCTGCTCAAGTTCGACGATGGGCGCCTGGTGGTCGACTTTATCGGCGGCACCCGCGCCGAAAAGCCGGAGGCGTATCGCCTGGCGTCCCCCGAGCGGCAGGTAACGCCTGACGCACCGCCGTTCTTTATCTTCCACGGCACCTGGGATCAACTGGTGACCGTTGATCATGGGCGGGATTTCTACCAGACGCTGATCGACAACGGCGTCGAGAGCGAGCTGTATCTACTCCACGGCCGCGGCCATTTCGCCAGCTTTCTGTTGCGCGGCGGTGCAATCGAGGCGGGTATTGCGTTTCTTAACCAGCAGGTTGCCCCCTGATATAGCGGGGCGGAAGATCAGCCCTCCGGCTGATACTTATAACCGACGCCATATACCGAGCGGATAATTTCCAGTTCGGGCAACGCCTCGTGGATTTTTTTGCGCAGCTTTTTGATATGGCTGTCCACGGTGCGCTCCGAGACAATCCGGTTGTCGCGGTACATGTGATCCATCAGTTGCTCGCGGCTAAAAATCCGCCCTGGGGCTTGCATCATAACGCGCAGGAGTTGGAACTCGACCGCGGTCAGCCCTAAGTCCTGGCCGTTGGCTAGCGCTTGCCAGCCGTCTTCATCCAGTGTGACCGGCGCGTTGCCGGCCGCTGGTGGAGCTGGCTCGGCGGCCGCCTGACTGCGGCGTAGTACGGCTTTTACTCGGGCAACCACTTCGCGCGGGCTGAATGGCTTGCAGATATAGTCATCGGCGCCTAGTTCCAACCCCAGCAGGCGATCCACTTCTTCGACCTTGGCGGTCACCATAATAATCGCGATATGCGGCCACTGCTGGCGGATCTCGCGGCATAGCGTTAGGCCGTCTTTGCCGGGCAGCATCAGATCCAGCAGTATCAGGCTGGGAGCCTGCTTCGCCAGCCACGGCATCACATGGTCGCCGTGATCCAGGGTGGTGACCTCGAAGCCATGGGTGGTCAGATAATCCGCCATTAGACGGGCAATCTTGGGTTCATCTTCAACGACCAGTAAAGAGGCGTTATCCATCATGGCAAGCTCACTTGAAGAAAAGTATCGGGATTAATGATCGTTTAACAGCGGAAAACGTAGCGTCCAGCATAACCCGCCCAGCATCGAGTGGGAGGCTGAAAGGCTGCCGTCGTGGGCATGCGCCAGGGCGCTGGCAATCGACAGCCCCAAGCCGCTGCCGCCGCTGGCGCGGCTGCGCGAGCCTTCCACCCGGTAAAGCCGCTCGGTGAGTCGGGCAAGCTCGCTGTCCGGAACGCCCGGGGCGCTGTCTTGCCAGGTCACCACTGCTTCGTTTCTCTCGCAGGCCAAGGTGACGTTAAGCGAGCCAGGGGAGTCGGTGTAGGCACAGCTGTTATCTAGCAGGTTATCCCACAGCTGTCGCAGGCGTTGGGCGTCGCCGCGAATCATCACGTTCGGGGCGATCTGCTGGGTTAAGCTCAAATGGCTCTCCTTCAGCCAGCGTTCGGCATCGTCCAGACGACCCGCTAAGGTGTCGCTGAGATTAAGCGGCGCCAGCTGGATACCCAGTGCACCGGCATCGCTTTGCGAGAGCAAGCGCAGGTCGGCGACCAGGCGCTCTAGCTGATCGACTTCCTGCCTGAGAGACGCCAGGCTATCGTGGTTCAGCGGACGAATGCCGTCCTGCATGGCTTCAATTTCCCCGCGCAGCACGGCTAGCGGGGTGCGCAGTTCGTGGGCCGTGTCGGACACCCAGCGGGCCCGGGCATTACGGCTGGCTTCTAGGGTGGCGGCTAATACGTTGAAATCCCTCGCTAGCCGTGAAAGCTCATCACGGCCGCGTTCCGGAAGGCGGCTTTGGTAATCGCCCTCGGTTAGTCGCCGAGTGGCGGTCGCCAGTGCGCGGGTGCGCCGCCCCAGCCACCAGGAAAGGCCACCGGCCAATAATAGCGAAGCCACCCCTAGCGAGACGACAATAATCAGCAAGTTACGCTGCTGACGTTCGAGAAAACGATTTTCCATGCGCTCCATGATTTGCACGGGAGGACGAAATCCCAGTTCACCAATCACCTGATTGCCGCTACGTAGGGTGAGCCAATGCCAATCGCTCTTACCCTCGCCGGTGTGACGTGGCGTCACAACGAAGCGCTGTTCGGCATCGCGGAGTACGAAGTCCTGCGCTTCGCCTAGGGGGCTGGGGCGATCGCTACGCTCCCGGCCCAGCGCGTGGCGCACCACCATCGACCAGCGCTCCGGCGAGCGCTCCAGCCACTCCCAGCTTTGCCCGGGTTGCCAGCGGTTGACCAAGCTGTCGGCCAGTAGGGTGGCCCGGCGCTCCTGAGCCTGGCTAAGGTAATCGAGAAAGCCGCGGTCGATGCTGAACGACACCGCCATAAAGACCCCGGCGGAGATCGCCACGTTGACGCTCAGAATAATCAAGAACAGTTTCAGTCCCAGTCGCGAAAAGCGCCAGCCGACACGACCTCGGGCAAAGCGTGATAAGCGCGAGGACATTAGCGGGCTCCTGGTGAATCAGGCTGAGGTGGGGCTTTCAAGCGTTCGCGAAGATTCTCAAGGCTAAGATAGAGGCAGGGCACCAAAATCAACAGAATCAGCGTCGCGAAGAGCATGCCAAAGCCTAGCGAGATGGCCATAGGAATCATAAAGCGCGCCTGACGCGACGTTTCCAAAATCATCGGAGCTAACCCCAAGAAGGTCGTGAGCGTGGTCATCATGATCGGACGTAAGCGGCGAGTGGCCGCCGCGACAATCGCTTCGCGGGCCGCCATGCCTTCGCGGCGCTTGCGGTTAGCGTAATCGATTAGCACCAGCGCGTCGTTAATTACCACCCCCGAGAGCGCCAGCATGCCCAGCAGGCTGATGATCGATAAACCAAAGCCCATTAGCATGTGACCACCAATCGCCCCGACAATGCCAAACGGGATCGCGGCCATCACCAGCAGGGGTTGAAGGTAGCTTCTAAACGGAATGGCCAGTAACGCATAGAGCGCGGCGATCATCAGCCACATGGCGGTACGTAGCGTGGCGAGGTTGTCGGCGGTATCCTGCTGACGCCCGCCCATGCTGACCTCAAGCCCCGGCCAGTTGTTCTCCAGATCGGGAAAGATGTCGTCCTGCAGAGTGGCCAGAACCTGGTTGATGGCCAGCCCATCCTCGGCATCGGCAGTGACGGTAATAATACGCCGACCATTAATCCGCTGCAGGCCGCTGGAGGCTTGGCTTAGCGTTATATCGGCGACCCGCGAAAGCGGTACGCTGAGTCCGTCCGGCGTGCGCACCGGGAGTTGGTAGAGGTCGTTCAAGCTATTGCGGCTGTCGCTGGGCAGTTTAACTTCGACACTGATTTCGCTGCGGCCCACGAACTGCTCGAGCGCCGTCGCGCCTTGAAGCGGCCCACGTAGGGCTTGGGCAAGGTCGCTGCCGGTGAGGCCCAGCGAGCGGCCCTCAGAAGAGAGGCGCATTTCTAACTGTGGCTTGCCATCGCCCAGGCCGCTATCGATATCGGTTAAGCCGTAGTTGCCTAGCGAGTCGGCCAGTTGGTTGGCTGCCGCTTCGAGCACTTGGGTATCAGGATGGGACAGGCGTAAGCTCAGCGCCGCCCCGCTACCGGGGCCGCCTACGTCGGACTCAAAGCGCACCGACTGGGCGCCGAGCAAATCGCCGGAAAGCGTACGCCAGTCCCTGGCAATGCGTGACGGAGGCCACTCAGCCAGGCTGTCCTGGGCGATGTCTAGGCGAACCTCCAGGCTTTCGCCGTCGAGGCGGCTACGCGTGCTAGAAAATGCAAGCGACGGTTCGCGCTCGCTCAACGCCTCGGCCGCCGCTAACAACTGATCGCTCAGCTCGCGGCTGACGCTGATATGGCTGCCTATCGGCAGGGTCACCGTGGCCTGGACTTGGTCTGACTCGACCCGCGACATCAGCGAAAACCCCAGTCGCCCGCTCATGCTCCAGGCAAGTGCTACCAACAATATGAAGATCCCCAACGCGACGGTTAGCAACCGCGCGTTGAGCGCTCGCTGCAAGAAAGGCTCGAACTGGTGGTAGATAAAATGATGCAGCCCGCCCTGTAGCCGCTGGCGTAGCGCTTCCAGGGGGCGTTGCCACTTGGGTGTTTGGCGGGGCTTGCGGCTGTGAGCTAAGTGCGCAGGGAGAATAAACAACGCCTCAGCCCAGGAAATCAAGAACACCGTAATCACCACCACGGGCACGGTGGCGAAAATCAGCCCTAAAAAGCCGGGTAAGAACAGCAGCGGTAGAAAAGCGACGATGTTGGAAAGAATCGCAAAGGTCAGCGGGGTGGCGATTTCGCCGGCGCCTTTAACAGCCGCATCGCGCAGCGAGTAGCCCTCTTCGCGATAGCTATAGATATTTTCACCTACCATGATGGCGTCGTCGACCACGATGCCCAGCGCGATAATAAACGCGAACATCGACATCAGGTTGAGCGACACGCCGATCCACGGCAGAAACAGCATAGCGCCCAAAAACGCCGTGGGAATCCCCAGCGTGACCCAGAACGCTAGGCGTGCTTCCAGGAAAAGCGCCATCAATACCAGCACTAAGGCCAGCCCCATCCAGGCGTTTTTCAACAGCAGGCCTAATCGGTCTTCGTAGACCTCAGAGTTATCGCGGGAGACAGCCAGACTAACGCCTTCCGGTAGCCCAGCGCGCAGCCGTTCAAGTTCCCCGTTGACCGCTTCGGAGATACTGGTCGGGGTTTGGTCGCCAATCTGGTAAACGTTGACGGAGAGGCTGGGTTGACCGTTATAAAATTCCTCGCGATCCGTGTCGGCAAAGCCCTCGCGGACTTCGGCGATCTCGCCCAGTCGAATGGGCGCGCCTTGCGTGCTGGTAAGAACCGGTAGTTCGGCAAAGTCAGCAGCATTATGGCGACGCCCTTGGTAGCGAATCAGCCATTCGCCCTCGTCGGTGGTTAACTGACCGCTGGCCAGGTCTAGGGCTTCTTCGCCAATGACACTGGCAAGCGCCTGATGATCCAGACCGTAGCGTTCGATGGCTTCGTCATCCAGTAGCACTTGGATCTCACGGTCGCGATTACCGGATAGTTCGGCGCGGGAAAGGCCGTCGGTGGCCTGTAAATCGGCCCGCACGTTTTCGGCGACATCGTGCAGCGTTCCTAGGTCGGTCTGGCCGTAAACCTGCAGACTTAAGACGCTGTGCGCGCGACCCGAAAGGGTAAAGCGGGGTGGGTCGGCAGCGCTGGGCAGCGTGGTGATCGCGTTCACCGCCTGCTGAATATCCTGGTAGGCGCGCATGACGTCGATGCCATCCACCAGTGTGGCGCTGACATTGGCGCTGCCTTCGCTGGCGCTGGCGGTCAGTTCATCAATACCTTCTACATCGGAAATGGCCGCTTCGACGGGCAGCAGCAGGCTTTGCTCAATGTCTTCGGGGGTGGCACCGGGGTAGCTAATGGTGACTTGAACCACTTCGGTTTCGAAATCAGGAAAAATCTCTTTTTTGATTGCCAGCGACGCCATTAACCCGCCGACAATAAACAGCACCATCAATAGGTTTGGCGCGACGCCGTGATCCACCATCCATGCCAGGGGGCCTTTGCGCATCATTGGGCATCACCGCCTGCGTCGTTCGCTAGGGTGTTATCACCCTGGCGTATACGCACGCGCTGGCCTTCGCGGGGCTGGGCTAAACCGGCCGTCACCACCCGGCGGCCATCAGCGAGGCCGCCGCTCACCAGTGCTTCGTTTTGGCCACGATAGGCGAGCGTGACCTGGCTACGCTGGAGGCGATTATCGTCGTCGACCCACCACACCTGCTCGCCCGGCCGCAGCGCGGCGGCGGGCAGGGCGATGAGGTTGGGCTTGGCGCTGGATTCAAACGAAGCGCGCAGTACATCGCCCAGGCGCAGGGCGGGGCCGTCGGTGTTAAGCGCGAGCGGGTCGCTAACGGCAATCAGCAATTGCGCTTGCAAGCCATTTTCTTCCAGCGCGGGTAGCATGGACACAAGAGTGCCACCACGCTGTTCGCCACCGGGCCAGCCACTGCTGGTCAAGGTGACATGGCTGCCTTCCGTCAGCCAGTAAAGCCACTCGCCGGGCAGCGATGCCCGCACCCAAAACTGTTCGACGCCCACCAAATGCAGTACTTCGGTACCTAAACTGAGTAGGCTACCAGCACCTACTAAGCGTTCTTGCACGATGGCTCGCCAGGGGGCGCTGAGGGTGGCACGTTCGACATTCAGCGCTGCCTGGTCGCGGGCCACCTGTGCCTGGGTCACCTGCGCCTGAGCCTGGCGCTGCTGTGGTTCACGTAGCACCAATGCTCGGCGCTCGGCCGAGAGCTCGCGGCCGAAAGACTCATACTCGCTGCGGGCGCGCTGCTGCTCCGCCTGCTCCAAGGCGAGTTGTGCTTGGGCATTGGCTAATTGCGCCTCGGCATCTTCAAGTGTCAGCTGTAAGTCTGCCTGGTCGATATAGGCGACCGGTGCGTCTTGTTCTACCACCTGGCCGGGCAACACGCCCTCGGCAAACCGCTCTAGCTGTCCGGCGACCCGGCTGGCGAGCATGGTTTCCTGCTCGGCTTCAACGCGGCCAAAGGCTTGCAAATCTGGCGACCGGGCCGAGGCGGAGACGCTGACCACATCGACCAGCGGTGGCGTAGGCTCGGGAGGCGGTTGGCGCTCGATGCGCGGCGGCTGGCTGACGATCCACCACGCCAGCGCAACGCCGCCTATCAGCACAATCAGTGCGGCCACGGCACTTAGCCGAATGCGACCATGTTGCGAAGGTGAAAAAGGGTGGGGTGGTGTCATGATCGCGGGTCATCCATTGGCTGAAAGCGAAACTTAGAGCTATGCAGGCGTATCATGCTAGCATCACGCAACGCCACGCAGCGATTAGGTAAGCAATGTGCAAATTGCGTGCAACTCTCGTCGCAAGGTGCCGATATTGCTGCCACGTGGCATGATGACCCTCTTGGCTGACGCTTTACTTGCTTATACTAGACTGACTGGTCTATTTTTAACGTTATGAAAAATACCGCTACCCGCGAAAAACTCATTGAGACCGGTGCTGAATTGATCGGCCAGCACGGCTATAACGCGACGGGCATCAATACTGTATTGAAAACCTGCGGCGTGCCGAAGGGCTCGTTTTATCACTATTTCTCTAGCAAAGAAGAATTTGGTCTAGCGGTGATTGAACAGTTTTCCGACATCTATGATGCTCAGCTTGCCGAACTGTTGGAAGATACCTCAACGCCCCCGCTTGAGCGGCTGAGGCGTTATTTTGCCGCCGGTCGCGAGCACATGTGCAACTGTAATCACACCACCGGTTGCCTGATTGGTAACTTGGGCCAGGAACTTTCGGGGCAAAGCGATACCTTCCGCGATGCCTTGGATCGCGTGTTCCAGCGCTGGGAACAGTACTTCGTTGGCTGCTTGCGTAGTGCCCAGGAAACCGGGGAGCTAAGCGCTGCTTTGCCCGCTGAGGCGCTCGCCAGCTTTATCCTATCCGGATGGGAAGGGGCCATTCTGCGTGCCAAAACCCTCAAGTCCGTGGTGCCGATGGAACAGTTCGAGGCGATTCTGTTCCAGCAGGTGTTGGTGCCTTCTCCTTAACGTTTGTTTCCCTAATCACTTGTGTTCTAGTGGCGAGCACGAAAGTGATGCTCTTCACCGGCTATATCGTTCCGGGTGGCGGCTATCAGGGCGTCATCAAGTGACGGATCATCCAGGGTTATTAAACCGCACTGTGCCAGCGCTTCGCGCAGGCTGACATGTTCATCCAGACGCTGATACACCACCCGGACACAGCAGGGCATGCGCTCGCTATTATCCGCCACACCCATTTTTAAGCCGGTCAAACGTGTCACTTTACTCTGAAAGCTCGGAAACAGAATCGTCTGAGTAATTTCATGGCCGTTAAGGGTTTCGTGGTCGACCAAAAATAGTCGATCAGCAAGCTTAACCGCGGTACCTACATAGCGATTGTGACATGGGCGGGCGTCGGGCGTGGTCTGCATGCGCTCGGTGCGCTGATAAACCACGCCGCCTTCCCGTGCTTCCAGGCAAACCAACGTACGCATTAACTGCCCCGGCCGGGACATGGAGTGATAAAGCTCAAAGTAGCGGCCGATATAGCGCTCCATGCCCTCGCTGCCGCGCTGAATCAGCGCGTTAGGCCAGGGTAGTGTTGCTGGACTTGCTTCTGACTTTAGTTGGCCGGTTTGCACCAGGGCACGAAAATCGTGGTGGGGTAGGGCGATATCTTCTGGCGTGACGCCAAAAAAGTGGCAAATGCGCTGAAGTGCAGCGTGGCTAGGGTAGTAGCGCCCGCTTAAGTAGCGACTAAACTGCGCGCGATTGATCGACAGGCGCCGACAGACTTCAGCAATGGATGGATAGTAGCTGCACAGCAGACGTAGGTTGGCCACAAAATCGTCATGCATGGAGTGACTCGATTCTCTTGGTGTCGTGGCTGCCTAATGTGATGGTTCACGCCTCAGAGTGCAACGGCCTTGTGCCAGGGCCGTCGCACCCATTAAGCGGTATTTTGTTTAAAAACCTTCCAAGACCAGTTTGCCGATCGTGCGGTTGCTCTCAATAAGTGCGTGCGCGCGTTTTAGATTCTCAGCATTAATGGGGCCTAACACCTCGCCTAAGGTTGTTATTAGCCTTCCATCATCGACCATGGCCGCCACTTCTGTGAGCAGGTCGTGCTGCTTGGCAAGATCGTCGGTGGTGAATAACGGGCGGGTAAACATCAACTCCCAATGCAGCGAAAGGCTTTTCATTTTGAGCTTCCGTACATCGATTAGCTCCGGGTCATCAATCAGTGCCAGTTTGCCCTGGGGCTTAAGGGCTTCAACAATGGCTTCAAAGTGGTGATCGGTTTGGTTAAGGCTGATCACCATATCCACCCCGTCAAAGCCTGCTACTTTAAGCGCCTGATCAAGTGGTTGGTGGTGGTCAATCACTGCGTCCGCGCCTAGTGACGTCACCCAGGCTTGGCTTTCGGGCCGAGACGCCGTACCAATGACGGTAATATCGGTGAGCTGTTTGGCAAGTTGCACCAGGATTGAGCCCACGCCCCCCGCTGCGCCAATCACCAACAGGCTTTTGCCTTGGGTGTCGCCCATGCCCAGCTCTAGCCGGTCAAATAGCAGTTCCCAGGCCGTAATGGCGGTCAGCGGAAGCGCAGCGGCTTGAGTGTCAGAAAGGCTTTTTGGCGCCAGGCTGGCGATACGCTCATCGACCAGTTGAAACTCGGCGTTAGAGCCTTGGCGCGCAACGTTGCCCGCATACCAGACCCGGTCGCCCGGCTGAAAACGCGTAACGGCGCTGCCAACGGCATCCACAATGCCCACCGCGTCATAACCCAGCACGCGCGGCTCGCCGGTTTCCGGTAGGGCGCTGTTGCGCACTTTGGCATCAACGGGGTTAACGGAAATGGCGCTAACCGCAACGCGAATGTCGTGGGCCTCTGGGGTTGGGATAGGTAACTCAATCTCTTGAAGTGCATCAGAGTGATCAATAGGCAGGCTCTGGGTAAAGGCAATCGCTTTCATAATGGGGAGTCTCGTGAGTTTAGGTTGCGCCATCATGCCTGGATGTTGTTTTGCTAAAAAGAGGGGTAATCTTGCTAAAAGTTTCTAATAAATTTTGAAAATAGCAGGCGCCAGGGGTTTTAATGCGTGTCGATGATCTAAAAGTGCTGACCTATGCTGCCGAGCACGGCAGCCTGTCTGCCGCTGCGCGGGAGTTAGCGATTACGCCAGCGGTGGCCAGTGTGGCCATCAAACGTTTGGAAGACGCGCTAGGCACGCGGCTATTGGTGCGCTCCACCCGCAGTTTGCGGCTAACCACCGCGGGCGCGCACTATCTTGTGCATGCTAAAGCGGCGCTTAATGCTCTCAACCAAGGCGAGAAAGAACTTCACCGCGAGCGCCAAGAGATCGCTGGAGAGCTCAGTCTTGCCATGCCTTCCGACCTGGGTCGCAATGTGCTGCTGGGTTGGTTGGACACCTTTATGGCCCAGCACCCGCAGCTGCATTTACGCCTGCGAGTAAGTGACCGCGTGAGTGACCTGTTCCGCCAACCCGTAGAAATCGCCTTGCGATACGGCGTTCCGGAAGACTCCAGCCTCGTCGCATTGCCGCTTAAAAGCGATAACTATCGCGTGGTATGTGCCTCTCCGGACTATATTACGCGTCATGGCAGTCCTGCTTACCCCGACGATTTACACCAGCACAACTGCCTGTGTTTCGTGCTTGGCGAACGTGTCCATAACCAGTGGAAGTTCGGTAGTGACAACATCAACGTAAAAGGCAATCGGGTGAGCGACGATGCCGATTGTGTGCGGCGCTGGGCATTGGCTGGCGAGGGCATTGCTTACAAGTCACGGCTAGACGTTGAAGAAGATCTTCGAAATGGTCGCCTAGTGGCAATGTTGGAGGAGTTTCCCAGCGAGCCAACGCCGCTCTACCTTGTGTGTCCTCATCGCCTTTCATTGACGCCTGCTGTGATTGCGTTAAAAGACTTTCTTATCCAGCAGTTAAAAGGTGACAGCCGCTAGCGACTGAGGTCAGGATTTACAACATTAACTTGCATTGAGAATTACTGATATAGGCGTTTAACGTTCAATACTGCTAATGATCAGCGCCGCATTGACGCCACCAAAACCAAATCCGTTGCACAAGACATGCTGAGTGTTGTGCTCCTTGCGAGTCGCCGCGACGAAGGTTAAATCCTGCATATCATCATCGCAGTGCTCAAGATTGATGGTGGGCGGAAGTTGCTGTGTATTGGCGGCTAATACAGAAAAAATACTCTCGATGCCTCCCGCTGCGCCTAATAAATGGCCAGTGGCGGCTTTGGTTGCCGAAATAGGGATGGCGGGCAAGCGCTCACCGAAGACGTTACGCAGCGAGGCAATTTCAGCCCGGTCACCAACGGGCGTAGAGGTGGCATGGGCATTGATGTGGTCAATGTCATCAGTGGTAAGGTTCGCCATGCCCAGCGCCGCTTGAATCGCAGCTGCTGCGCCGGCCCCATCCTTCGGGCCTGCCGTCAGGTGGTAGGCATCCGCGCTGGTGCCATAGCCGCTAATTACCGCTAACGGCGTTGCACCCCGCGCGACCGCATGGTCAAGCGTTTCGATCACCATCACGCCAGCGCCTTCTCCCATCACAAAACCGTTACGGGCTTTATCAAAGGGTCTGGACGCGCGTTCAGGGTGGTCTGCTTCTGTGGAAACGGCCTTCAAGGCGTTAAAGCTAGCCAGTGAAAGTGGATCAATACATGCCTCGGCGCCGCCGACCAGGGCAACATCGGCTTCTCCATTGCGTATGATGCGCATACCGTCACCAATGGCCTGTAGACCTGCCGCGCAAGCTGTAACCGGGCATCCCAGAGGGCCTTGAAAGCCATAGCGAATGGAGAGATTGCCAGCCGCCAAATTGGCCAGAAAGGCGGGCACAGTAAAGGGGGAGAGTTTGCGATAGCCGCGCTCAGCAAGGGTTTTTTGGGCTTGAGTAATGGTAGGGAAGCCGCCAATGCCAGAGCCAATAATGGTGGCCGTTCTGCGTTTTTGAGCCTGCTCAACGGGGAACCAGTTGGCCTGTGACAGTGCCTCATGGGCTGCTGCTAACGCATAAAGGCTGAACAGATCCATTTTGCGCTGCTCTTTGGGGTCGGCTATCGCATTCAGGTCGATACCGCCGGTGGGGTCGTGGTTAATGCTCGGCACCACCCCGGCAATTTTGATCGGGATATTGCTTGTGTCGAAGCGGTCAATGGTGCTGATGCCAGACTGGCCGTTAACTAGTCGCTGCCAACTTGTATTGACGCTGTTGCCTAGCGGGCTGACCATGCCCATGCCGGTAATCACAATAGGTGAGTGCATAGTGACTCCTGAGTTTTTGATATGGTCACCCTAGCAATGGGCAATATATGATCAAGATAATATTTAGCTGACGAGGTAGATATGCCTTACCCCAAGAGCCATAAATCGAAAACCAAAGAGCGCATTTTGGCTTCGGCGACAGAGCTATTCAGCCGCAATGGGTTTCACAAGGTATCGATCGGTCAGATTATGAAGCTAGCCAAGATGACGCATGGCGCCTTTTATGCACATTTCGCTTCGAAAGAGGCCCTCTACAATGAGTCTGTGCGCCTGACCATTGATAACAGCCGGGCGGCCAGGCTGGTAAAAGGGCCGCTTTCGTTACAACACCTAACCGAATTAGTCGCCAACTACTGCAACCTCCAAGAGCTGGAAGCTAAGGACAGGCCTGGGCCTGAAGCGGTACTGTTCAACGAAATAGGCAGTGAAAAAGCGGAAATCCGCACCCTGTTTGAAGCGTCATATATGAGTATGAAAAAGATGCTTGAAACGCGGTTGATAGCACTGAGTAAGTTGAAACAACTTCCGTTTGCCAATGACCGAAAAGCGATTGCTGATAAATCCCGAGTCATATTGGCCTCCCTGGTAGGGGCCGTCGCCATTGCCAAAAGCTTGCCGGGGGAGGCAGAGCGAAAGCAGGTGTTGATAGCAACCCAACGCCAGATTTTGCTGATGCTTGGGGTTAGCGAAGCTGAGGCAGAACGTATGATGCAAGCACAGTAGTTCGGCCATTTACTGAAGAGAACCCTGAATTGCTGCTGTAGCCAGCACAGTCATTTTTGCACGACGTTTGGTAGATGATTCGGCGACTGCCCAAGACGAAGCGGGTAAAAAGCTGGATAATGGCCGCCATCAGCCTATGGCCCTAAGGCCTTCAGCTAGCACATTTACCTATCCGGGCAGCTTCTCATGGAAATCAAAGTCAATTACCTCGACAACCTCCGGCTCGAGGCCAAGTTCGACGACTTCAACGTCATCTCTGACCAGCCGATCCGCTACAAAGGCGACGGCTCGGCGCCTGGCCCCTTTGATTACTTCCTTGCCTCCTCGGCCATGTGCGCTGCCTACTTCGTCAAGGTGTACTGCAACGCACGCAATATTCCCACCGAGAACATCCGCCTGTCGCAGAACAACATCGTTGACCCGGAAAACCGCTACAAGCAGATTTTCAAGATTCAGGTCGAG
This sequence comes from Vreelandella arcis, assembly GCF_900103865.1. GTDB lineage: Bacteria > Pseudomonadota > Gammaproteobacteria > Pseudomonadales > Halomonadaceae > Vreelandella > Vreelandella arcis. Next base: position 51,482 of record NZ_FNII01000008.1, on the reverse strand, counting down.
CTGCCGGAAGATATCTCGGAAAAAGATCGAGAAGGCATGCTGCGCTCCATCGATCGCTGCACGGTGAAGAAGGTCGTGCAAACCGGCCCCGAGTTCCAAATTGAGGTGGTCGAGAACATCGACGAGGACGCCCAGGCGCTGTTGATGGGCGCGCCGGAAGGTAGCCGCACCTATATCGAGGGCAAAGATCTGCCGCTGGAGCAGACCATCGCCAATATGAGCGCGATACTTGCCGACCTGGGCATGAAGATCGAGATCGCCTCCTGGCGCAATATCGTGCCTCACGTCTGGTCGCTACATATTCGCGATGCGGCCTCGCCCATGTGCTTTACCAACGGCAAAGGCGCGACCAAAGAGAGCGCGCTGTGCTCGGCCTTGGGCGAGTTTATTGAACGCCTGAGCTGCAACTTCTTCTATAATGATCAGTTCTTTGGCGAAGAGATCGCCAATAGTGAGTTTGTTCACTACCCCAATGAGAAATGGTTCAAACCGGGGCCAAATGATGAGCTGCCTGCCGATATCCTCGACGAGCACTGCCTGGCGATCTACAACCCGGAAGGTGAGTTGTGCGGCTCGAACCTGATCGATACCAACTCGGGACGTGAAGACCGCGGTATCGTCTCGCTGCCGTTTGTGCGTCAGTCGGACGGCGAAACGATCTATTTCCCCTCCAACCTGATTGAAAACCTGTTCCTGAGTAACGGCATGAGCGCGGGTAACACCCTGGTGGAAGCCCAGGTGCAGTGCCTGTCGGAAATTTTTGAGCGGGCGGTGAAGCGAGAAATCCTCGAGCAGGAGCTAACCCTGCCGGATGTGCCGCAGGAAGTGTTAGCGAAGTACCCCAGCATTGAAGAGGGCATTAATGCCTTGGAAGCCCAGGGTTTCCCGGTGTTGGTCAAAGATGCCTCCATGGGCGGGCAGTTCCCTGTGATGTGCGTCACTTTGATGAACCCACGTACCGGCGGTGTGTTTGCCTCCTTTGGCGCGCACCCAAGCTTTGAAGTGGCGCTGGAGCGTAGCTTGACCGAGCTACTGCAAGGCCGCAGTTTTGAGGGCTTGAACGACCTGCCACTGCCGACCTTTAACTCGCAAACTGTGGCCGAGCCCAACAACTTTGTTGAACACTTTATCGACTCGGTGGGCGTGGTCTCCTGGCGCTTCTTTAGCGCCAAGCCAGACTTTGAGTTCAGCGAATGGGACTTCTCCGGCACCAATCAGGAAGAGGCCGAAACGCTGTTTGGCATTTTTGAGGAGTTGGGTGCCGAAGTGTATGTGGCGATACACGAAGACTTGGGCGCACCGGTGTGCCGCATTCTGGTGCCGGGCTACTCAGAGGTGTACCCGATCGAGGATCTGATCTGGGATAACACCAACAAAGCGCTGGATTACCGCGAGGATATTCTCAACCTGCATCGCCTTGATGACGATCAACTCACTGATCTGGTCGAGCGGCTGGAAGACAGTCAGATGGACGACCACACCGATATCATCACGTTGATCGGGATCGAGTTCGACGAGAACACCGAGTGGGGGCAACTGACCATTCTGGAGCTGAAGCTTTTAGTCTATCTGGCGCTGCAACGCCACGAAGAGGCGCTGGATTGCGTCCAGATGTTCTTGCAGTACAACGACAACACCGTCGAGCGCGGCCTGTTCTTCCAGGCGGTGAACGCGGTGCTTGAAATTGTCTTGGATGATGAACTTGAATTGGGTGATTACCTGCACAACTTCCAGCGTATGTTCGGCGAGGAAACCATGGCCGCCGTGGTGGGCTCGGTGAGTGGCGAAGTGCGCTTCCACGGCTTAACGCCAACGAACATGCAGCTGGAAGGCCTGGAGCGCCACCAGCGCTTGATCGAAAGCTATAAGAAGCTCCACGCGGCCCGGGCGGCAAGTGCCGATATGTGAACTACCCAACAATTAACAGATCGCTAATCAAACGGCGCGCCTCTTTAACGGAGGCGCGCCGTTTTTTTATGGGTGATGCACTCTGGTGCACCCGCTGATGCAGCGAGTGCACACAACTGCACCGCTGCGCCAAATTCAATCCTGTTCCACGCTTGGTAAAACGTTCTCCGCGGCGTGAATTCCTAAAGCGCGATAGCAAACGACGCGAATTCAAACATAACGCTAATACAAAAACGCGGAGAGAATCACATGCTCGATATGCTCAATGACCTCCTGTGGGGAAAGGTTCTGCTAGTGCTGCTGGTGGGCGTTGGCATCGGTTTTACCGTTGCGTCCCGCTTTGTGCAGTTTCGCTATTTCGGTGAGATGTTTCGTATCCTTGGTTCCGGCCAAGCCTTTAAGCGCAACAAACACGGCCATTTAAGCTCGTTTCAGGCTCTGGTGCTGTCGGTCGCCGGGCGCGTAGGCGGTGGCAACATCGCTGGCGTGGCGGTCGCGATTACGCTGGGTGGCCCAGGGGCGATTTTCTGGATGTGGTTAGTCGGTTTGATGGGCATGGCCACCAGCTTTTTGGAATGCACCCTGGCGCAGACCTATAAAGAGGCCGAGGGTGACGGCACCTATCGCGGCGGCCCGGCGTACTACATTGTTAAAGGGCTGGGTAAGCAGTGGCGCTGGCTGGCAGCGTTCTACTCGATACTGCTGCTGTTGACCTTCGGCTTTGCTTTTACCGCGCTGCAATCCTATGCAGTGGCAACCTCCTTCGGCGACGCTTTCGGCGTGCCGGTGCTGTATAGCGGTATTGCCCTGGCGATGCTTGTCGGGCTGATTATCTTCGGTGGTATTAAGCGCATCGCGCGTATCTCTGAGGTGTTGGTGCCTTTTATGGCGGTGAGCTATATCGCTATCGCGCTGCTGGTCATCGCCATGAACATTGGTGAGATCCCCGGGATTGTTGCCTTGATCGTGAAAAGTGCCTTCGGTCTTGAGCCAGTCGTCGGTGGCGGCATTGGCGCGGCGATCATGATGGGCTTGAAGCGCGGCCTGTTCTCCAATGAAGCGGGCCTGGGCAGTGCGCCCAACGTGGCGGCGGTGGCCTATGTGCCGCACCCGGCTAACCAGGGTATTGTGCAGGCGTTTTCGGTGTTCATCGATACGGTGATTATCTGCTCCTCCACCGCATTCGTGATTCTGCTTAGCGGTGCATACGACCCCTCCGTCGCTGGCGGCGTTGAAGGCATTGCGCTTACCCAGGCGGCGTTGGCCGACCACGTCGGCGAGTGGGGCCGCACCTTTGTCAGCCTGGCGCTGTTGCTGTTTGCCTTCAGCACCATTTTGTACAACTACTACCTGGGCGAGAACAGCCTGAACTTTTTTAGCCGCGATAACCAGAATCTGTTTAACGCCTTCCGCGTCGCCATTGTGCTGCTGGTTTGCTGGGGTGCGACGACTGATTTGGGCACCGTGTTCGGTTTTGCCGATGTCACCATGGGCCTTCTGGCAGTGGTCAACCTGATTGCGCTGATCATGCTGTTCAACTGCGGTCTACGCATTTTGAAAGACTTCGATGTTCAGCGTCGGCAGGGAATCAAACAGCCGATTTTTGATGCTAATCAGCATCCGGATCTCGACCTGGACCCGAAAGCCTGGGAGCTAGATCCTGAAGAGGCCGAAGCGTTAAAACAGCGCCTGGAAGGCGCGCCTGCGAAGTAAGTCGTGATAAGGAAAGGAGCGCCCATGCCCCGCGTACTGATGCTCTATACCGGCGGGACGATTGGTATGCAGCCATCGACACAAGGCTATGTGCCCTGCGCGGGGCTGGCCGAACGCCTGGCGGCGCACTTGGCGCTGGGCGATCCTTACCGGCTGCCAGCGTTTGATGTGATTGAAATGCAGCCGCTGATTGATAGCGCCGAGCTAATGCCAGCGTCCTGGAACCGTCTGGTAGCACTGCTGGAAAGCCATTGGCAGCACTACGATGCGTTTGTAGTGCTCCACGGCACCGATACCATGGCGTACAGCGCCGCCGCGCTTTCGTTTATGCTCGGTGCGCTGAACAAGCCGGTGATCTTCACCGGCTCCCAAATTCCACTGGGTGAGCCAAGAAGCGACGCGCTGAATAATGTAATCAGCGCGCTTCAGCTTGCGGCTCACCCTGCGACACCTTGCGAAGTAAGTCTGGTATTTCACGACCGGTTGCTGCGCGGTAATCGCGCGTGCAAGGTGCGAACTCAAGGCTTAGATGCCTTCGACTCACCCAACCTCCCCTGGCTTGCCGAGATTGGCATTGGTATAAACTTCCCCCAGCCCTCGGCGTTGCTAAGCGGTATACCCAACTTCGCGCCGATTGAAGTAGACGACGAGGCGGTAGCGGTGCTGCCGCTGTACCCGGGGATGTCGCTGCGTCGTGCCAAGGCGCTGCTAGCCGATGATACATTAAAGGGTCTGGTGCTTTACAGCTACGGCGTAGGCAACCCACCCAGCTTTGAAGGCGAGCTGCTAAGCGCCTTGACGGCTGCCAACGAGCGGGGCGTGGCGCTGCTCAACGTGACGCAGTGTGCCCAGGGCGAGGTGGTGCAGGGCGCTTACGCCACCGGAGCCGCGCTCAATAAGGCCGGTGTTATCGCGGGCGGCGACATCACGCTGGAAGCCGCTATCGCTAAGCTCACCGTATTGATCGGCCGTGGGTTAGAGGGTGGGGCTCTGCGACAAGCACTGAAGAGTGCGGTAAGGGGAGAGTGTAGAACGTGAAAAACGCCACCTGATAGCCTGCACCGATCCTCACTGCCATATCTGCAAGGCGCTTATCTAACCTCCACACATGTAGACGGCATGCAATTGTTCTAATGCCAGACGCTGACCACCGTAGCCATGTCAATTATCTGACGCCACAGGTTGGCTAACCCGACAACGAGAGAAAGAACAGAATCAGCGGCGGGGAAAGCAGCGAGAGAATAAACCCGCTGACCACGGCGATGGGCACGCAGGCGATGCCGCCGTGTTGCTGAATCACGGGCAGAGTGAAATCCATGGAAGTGGCGCCGCCGTAGCCAATCGCCAGCGCGGTATGGCGGTGGATGACCAGTGGTATCAGGATAAACGCTAGCAGCTCCCGGGTAAGGTCGTTGAAAAACGCCACGCCACCCATCAGCGGGCCCAACTGGTCGCCGATCAGAATGGCCGAGAGCGAATACCAGCCAAAGCCTGACGCCATGGCCAAGCCTTCGTTCCAGCTCAGCGAAAGGAGGGGGGCGGCAGCTAAGCCCGCCAGCAGCGAGCTAAGCGCTAGTGTAATCGCAATAGCAAGCCCCAATCGGTTGAGCAGGATCTGCTTGAGCGGCATGCCGGAGTTACGCAACTGACAGCCGATCAGCGCCAACAGACAATACAGCGCCCATTCGGCTAATAAATCTGCTGCTGTGAACAGACCTTCCCCCAGGCGTGGGCCGGCTAACAAGCCCAACAAGATACCCACAGCGACGACAACGACTAAGAGCAGCGATCCTTGCATCGCGGCGAGCTTGCTGGTCGGGGCGTCTTTGACCACCGGCGAGTCGCCTGCCTTTAATGCTACGCGGCGAGATAGCCACCACAGTGCCGCTAAGTTAAACAGCGTGGTAATGCTAAACAGCAGCAAGGCGTTGCCGCCTAGTTTGGAAAGCTGGCTTGAGAGGTTTTCAAGCCCGGCAAGGCTAATGCCCATGAGCAGCAGAATGGCGTAAACGGCGCTGTTAACGGCGTGGTTGATGCGTTGCTGCCATCGTGACGAGGGAACGCGAACCAGGTAACCCAGCAGCAGCGGGAGAAGAACAATCAATAATCCGTAGAGCATTTACGGCGGAGTGCCCCCGTTTGGGTTGAATTGGGTTAAGGCCACCTGCGTTTCACGTTCGCCGTTTTTATAGTATTGCGCCGAAAGTAACAGTCCAGGCCAGTCAGGATGGAAGCTTAAGTGAAGCTCGCGGTGTTGTTTGTCGGCATTGAGCATGACGATATTTAGTGCCTCGAACTCACCGGCGGGGACGTTGATGGGTGCTTGGCTATCCAAATAGTATTGATAGTGTTCTTCCTCGCCTTCATGGTCGAGAAAGCGGACTTCACAGGGCGCTATCTCGGTACAGTTTTCGTTACCCGCACGGCGGGAAAGATCGAACAGGGCGGTTTGCCGGTCAAGGGTTGAGAGGTCGCCTTCCTCGAGCTGATAGCGGTTGCCAATGCCAAAAAGCGAGTAGCTGCTGTTATAAAGCAGCGCGCGGGTGGTGTCATCAGCAATGCTGAAGCGGCTGCGTTCTTCACCGCTTACCACCGCAATCGAAAAACGCATGTCGCTGCGCCAATGGTTGTTTTCGCGACTTAGGTGGTGGGTAATGGTCGCGCTTGGCCAACCGCTGACGCTTAGGCGATACTGGGCTTCAAAGGGCTGCGGCGCGGTGAGCGCCGGGGTGGACGCTGCGGCGTTGGTGACCATCAGGCCGGTAAGGCAGAGCATCGCTGCACCAGCCAGTCGGCACAAAGTTTGAAATGGTTGCCATCGGACATATCGCATAATGAGTCTCCCTGACGAGCGGTAGCCCAAGGCATTACTCTACAGAGTCCTGGTAGAGTGCCTGGGCCGTATGTCGTGCTTACACCTTGGATGATAGATGTGCCAGGGCGTCACTCAGTTCCACTGGGTAATCGCTTTCGCCATCCGCCAGCGAGGTCACCGTGCCAGGAAAGCAGGGTAGGGCCTCGGCTACACGAGTGCGGGCGTGCTCGGCATCGTCCATCACGTCGCGGTTGATGGCCCCGCGAGTAACCGTCGGCACCAATAGCGCTTCGCCGTCGATTCCTGTTTCATCGCGTTGGGCAATGGTATCGCCCAAGTACTGACCTTGGGTATCCCGGCGACGATAAATTTGTTTACGCCCAGGCAGATTGGTTTTGCCAGGGGAGTGTTTAATGCGCGGCTCACCCGCGTATTCGACCAGTTTATAGGACATATCGATCACCGGGGCATCTGCCGAGACGCCCATTTGGGTGCCGACGCCAAAGGCGTCGATCGGCGCGCCTTGGGCGATCAGGTCGGCAATGCTAACTTCATCCAGTCCACTGCTGGCAATAATTTTGATTGCGGAATAACCCGCGTCGTCCAGCAGCGTACGCGCGCGTTTGGCGAGGCTGCCTAAATCGCCCGAATCGAGGCGAATCGAGCTAACGCTCAAGCTTGGCGAATCGCTGAGTATTTCAATGACGTTTTTGACCCCTTGCAGGGTGTCGTATGTGTCAACGAGCAGCGTGGTGTTGGGATAGTGGCGAGCAAACGCCCGGAAGGCTGATAATTCATCGTCGTGGGCAAGGATATAGCTATGCGCCATGGTGCCATTGAGCGCCAGGCCATGGCGCAGCCCGCCGAGCACGTTGCTGGTACCGCTAAGACCGGCCGTTTTGTAGGCGCGTACCCCACGCACCGCCGCATCAATACCGTGCACCCGGCGCATGCCAAAATCCACCACCGGGCGGTCGCCGGCGGCCCACGCCATGCGCACGGCTTTCGAGGCGAGGACGGTTTCCAACTGCACAAGGTTCATGATGAGACTCTCGAGCAGCTGCGCTTCGGCAATCGGTGCGTCTACTTCAAGCAGCGGCTGATGAGGGAAGACAGGGGTGCCTTCGGGCACCGTCCAGATATCACCTGAAAAACGCCAGTTCGATAACCAGTTGAGGAAGTCGTCATCAAACCGCCCGGTCGAGGCCAGCTTTTCAATCGCGCTATCGTTAAAGTGCAGTTGGCTAAGCGTGGCTGCCGCGTGCTGCTGGCCGCAGGCGAGGATAAATCGCCGCGATGGGGGGAGTTGGCGGAAAAACAGGCTGAACGTAGCGGGCGTGTCGTGCATCCCCTCTTTCCAGTAGGCCTGGGTCATGGTCAACTGGTATAGGTCGGTGAGTAGTGCTAGCTCGTCATCAGCCACGCTCAGCGTCAACGGTTCCTTCATGCATGTACCTCCGCCCCGGCATCCTGCATGTCATGGCGGCAACGCTCGATGGCATCAGGGTCGGCAGCGGCGGATAATGTTTCTAACAGTAGGGTGGTGAAGCCTTCGCGGCAGGCGGCCAGCACGGTAGCGTGGACGCAAACATCCAGCGCCAAACCGCAGACTACCACGCGCTTAATGCCTTTTTCGCGCAGGTAGTCGCCTAGCCCCGTGCCGTCGAATGCTGAGTAGGCATCCGCATTAAACGCCGTGGCTTTGCTGACGCGAATGACTTCGTCGGGCAAATTGAGGTCGGGATGAAACTCGGCCCCTGGCGTATCCTGCACACAGTGAGTCGGCCACGGGCCGCCCCGGTGGTCGAAACTGATATGATCCACCGGATGCCAGTCGCGGGAAGCCACGACGAGAGCACCAGCGTCGAGCGCAGCGGCGATTTCGGCGTTGATACCGGGCACCAAGGCATTGCCACCGTTAATCGCAAGCGAGCCGCCTTCACAGAAGTCGTTCTGCATGTCGACCACCAGCAGCGCGTCTTGGCGTTGATAATGGAGGGAGGACGTCATAATGCGTTTCTCCTTCGTTTCCAAAGAGTTAATAACCAATTGTCCATATAGACAAGCTGCCAAACGTGACGTTGCAGCGCTTAATAGCCTGCCTTTGGGTCAATGGTGGTGACGGCTTCGCCCGCTTCAAAAGCCTGCAAATAGGCCACAACTTGGTCGATAGCGTCATTTAGCGGTGTGGGGGCTGCCATGTGCGGCGTGATGAACACCCTGGGATGGTGCCACAGCGGGTGGTCGGCGGATAGCGGTTCTTCTTCAAACACGTCTAGCAATGCACCGCGTATATGTCCTGGCCGCTGTTCGTTGCCCAGCGCCTCGAGCAGTGCCGATTGATCAATCAAGCTGCCCCGGCCAGGGTTAATGATGCTGGCGCCTTCGGGTAGTTGTGCGAGCCGCTGGGCGTTAAGCACATGCCGAGTGGCTGGCGTGTCAGGTAGAATTGTCACCACTGTTTGAATTTGCCCAAGAAGCTCGCGGAGACCCTCTTCCCCGTTAAAACAGTGCACACCATCTAACTGCTTGGCCGACCGGCTCCAGCCCAGCACCGGAAAGCCGGCTTGGCTAAGCTCACTTGCCACAAAGCGTCCAATGGCGCCTAAGCCTAAAACGCCCACCGGCCACTGGGATTTTTCCACCACGCTCTGGGGTTGCCAGGTGGCGCTCTGCTGCTGGACGGTATAGCGATCCATACTACGGTAGAAATGCAGTACGCCGTAAAGCACGTAATCTGCCATCAGCTCGCCCATACCCGCATCGCGCAATTTGACAATCGGTACATCGCTTGGCAATCCCGGCGTTTTCAGCAGGTAATCCACCCCTGCGCCTAGGTTAACAATGCCTTTGAGCTGGGTTTGCTCCTCAAGCAGATGCGCCGGTGCTTTCCACACCGCTAGGTAGTCGGCGTTTTGGCGTTCTTCGGCAGGTGCATCGCTGGTGATTACGCGGGCCTTGGGAAAGGCTTTCGCCAATGCTTGTTGCCACTGTGTGGCCTCGTCAATGTGTACGACAATCTTCATGGGATCTCCTTGGGCTAACGCGCCCTCTTGGCAGGCTATCATGGTAAGCGATGAACGCCGCAGCAGACTCGTTAAGCGTAAATAATGATGCTGCATACAGATTTTGCAATAAAGACTTTGACCGGCAACCAAGGGTGGGTGCTAGTATCGGCTCAAGACGACATTGGCGGGCCTACTGTGGCGGTGGCCAGGTCGATCCTGCGTCCCAGCAGCTTGACTTGAAAAGCGCTGGTTCTTAGTGATCTTTAATGGCGAGTTGCCCGATGAATCAGGTGTCCCTGCCTTTCACTCGTGAAGAGTATGCAAACCGCCTCTGGAAGGTGCGTGCTGAAATGGCCGGTCGCGGCATTGACGTATTGATCGTCAGTGACCCCTCTAACATGGCGTGGCTGACCGGTTACGACGGCTGGTCGTTTTATGTGCATCAGTGCGTACTGGTGGGCCTCGAAGGTGAACCCGTATGGTTCGGGCGGCGTATGGATGCCAACGGCGCGCTGCGCACTTGCTGGATCCACCCTGACAACATTACCTATTATCCGGACTACTATGTACAGAATCCGGATATGCACCCGATGGAATACCTGGCCCAGTCGATTATGCCCGACCGTGGCTGGCACCTTGGCGTAGTGGGCATGGAAATGGATAACTATTACTTTTCCGCCAAGGCCTACCAAAGCTTACTGCGCGAGCTGCCTCACGCACGTTTTATGGATGCCAACGCGCTGGTTAACTGGTGCCGAGCGATCAAGTCGCCGCAGGAAATCAGCTACATGCGCACGGCCGCGAAAATCGTCGAAGGCATGCACACGCGGATTCTGGAAGTCATCGAGCCAGGCTTACCCAAAAGCAAGCTGGTGTCGGAGATTTATCGTGTCGGAATTGAAGGCTTTGTGGACGAAAACGGCAAAGTGTTTGGCGGCGACTATCCCGCCATTGTCCCTATGCTGCCTACCGGCAAAGACGCGGCGGCTCCTCACCTGACCTGGGACGACACGCCGTTTCGGGAAGGCGAAGGCACCTTTTTTGAGATTGCCGGCGTGTTTAAGCGCTATCATGCGCCTATGTCGCGTACCGTGTTTCTGGGCAAGCCGCCGATGGATTTTATCCGCGCGGAGTCGGCGCTCCTCGAGGGCATCGATAACGGTTTGGCGGTGGCCAAGCCCGGCAATCGCACGGCGGATATTGCCATGGCACTGGGGGCGGCGATGGACAAATATGGCTTTGACCGTGGCGGTGCGCGTTGTGGTTACCCCATCGGTATTTCCTATCCGCCCGACTGGGGCGAGCGCACCATGAGTCTGCGCCCTTCGGATGAAACCATCCTGCAACCCGGCATGACGTTTCACTTTATGCCAGGCCTATGGGTGGAAGACTGGGGCTTGGAAATCACCGAAAGCATCTTGATCACCGAAGACGGCTGCGAAACGTTGGCCAATTTCCCGCGCCAGCTGTTTGTTAAGTAAAAAGGAACACCTGATGACGACAACCTCTCGCGACCTGCGGCCTAGCCCCATCTCTGCCACCGTGGATTTCGACGCCGATGGCGTACAACACGGCTTTTTGAAACTGCCGATCTCCACCGACGAGTCTGCTTGGGGCGCGGTGATGATTCCTATCACCGTGGTTAAGAACGGTGATGGCCCCACGGCGTTGCTCACCGGCGGCAACCACGGCGACGAGTACGAGGGCATCACCTCGCTGCTCAAGCTGTCTTCAACGCTCAAGGCTGAAGACGTCACCGGGCGGGTGATTATCGTGCCGTGTATGAACACTCCGGCGGTCATGGCAGGCAAGCGCACTTCGCCGATGGATAAAGGCAACCTGAACCGCAGCTTTCCCGGCGACCCCAACGGCAGCGTTACGCCGCAAATTGCCGACTACTTTACCCGCGTGCTGGTGCCGATGAGCGATGTGGTGCTCGACCTGCACTCGGGCGGCCGTACGCTGGATATCCTGCCGTTTGGCGCGTCCCACGTACTGGACAATAAAGCGCAGCAGCAGTCCGCCCTGGAAGGTGCCAAAGCCTTCGGCGCACCCTACGCTATGGTGATGTTTGAACTGGACGCCGAAAAACTGTTCGACACCGCCTGCGAGCGCCAGGGCAAAGTGTTTGTGGCCACCGAGCTTGGCGGTGGCGGCACTTCTACGCCCCAGAGTATCGCGATTGCCGAGCGCGGCGTGCGTAACTTCTTAATCCATTACGGTTTGGTGGAAGGCAAGGTGGACATGCCCGCTGGCGGGCAGGTGTATCTGGATATGCCCGATGCCAGCTGCTACGTGCAAAGCCAGCATTCCGGCGTGCTCGAGTTACTGGTGGCGTTGGGTGATGAAGTGACAAAAGGCCAAACCATTGCCTTTGTCTACGACATGACCCGCAGCGGTACTGAGCCGGTTGCTTACAAAGCGGAGCGCGACGGCATTCTGATGGCCCGCCGCGCGCCGTCGTTAATCAATATGGGCGACACCCTCGCGGTGATTGCCGATGTGGTTGAGCGTCTGGAGGCGTAACCCCTGCCGTGATGAAACTTGACCGATACGATCTGAAAATTCTCGATATTCTCTCCCGCGATGGGCGGATTACCAAGTCGAAGCTGGCCGAAGCGATCAACCTCTCGGTCAGCCCTTGTTGGGAGCGGGTAAAACGCCTGGAGAATGCCGGGATTATTCAGGGTTATAGCGCGCGCATCAATACCGAGGTGTTGGTGCCGCGCAATCCTGTTTGGGTGCAAATTGAGCTCAAACAGCACAATGCTGACAGCTTTACGCGCTTTGAAGCGCTGGTGATGCAAACGCCGGAAGTCACTGAGTGCGTGGCGGTGGGCGGCGGTGTGGACTACCTGGTCAAGTTTGAAGCTCGCACCATCGACAGCTACCAGCGCCTGATGGACAAGTGGCTGGTGTCCGACGCGGGTATCGAGCGCTATTTCACCTATATCGTGACCAAAACCGTCAAGCGCGAGCCCATCGGCATCGATATCGATGTTTAGCAGCGCTAAATAGTTGGCGTGACAGGGCTTTGGGGAGCAAGCAAGGCGAGAGCAGCATCAGAAGGGTTGCCGTAGCGCACTCGGTTGCGTCCCTCGCGTTTGGCCGCATAGAGGGCAACGTCAGCCGCATTGATCAAGCTGTTGAGTCCCACTCCTGGGTCGAGTGGGCCGGTGCATACGCCTATGCTCAAGGTGACCTTGCCCTCCTGAGCAGCCTGGTGGGGAATCGCCAGATCGGCGACCGCCTGGCGGATGTTCTCCGCTGTATCGATAGCGCTGTCCATCTGCGGGCTGTGTTCTGATCGCAACACCAGGAATTCTTCACCGCCAAAGCGGCACACGACATCCTCCTTGTCGCAGGCAGCGCTAATCGCCTTGGCCACGGCGCGTAAGCAACTGTCTCCCTCGGCATGACCGTAGTAGTCATTGAAGGCTTTAAAATGGTCTACATCGGCAATGATAATCGTAATAATTTGATTGGGTTCTATTTTTTTATGGAGTTCGTCAGCGTGGCGGGCGAGGACTCTGCGGTTGGCAAGCCCTGTCAGCGGGTCAATGTAGGAGATTCTTTCCAGTTCGGTATTACGCTTGGCGAGTTCCTGGCGAAGCGCATCCACGCTGTTTTTTTCCAGATAAAGCCTGAGCGACTCGGCAGAAAAACGGTAATTGGCCATCAGTGAAAGTACCAGTATCGGTATACCCACCGAAAGATGCAAAAGGATGTAATGAAGCGTCACCTCCGGCAAGAACCAGATCGTGATGTAAAGCGTAGCAAATACAAATAGCGTGCCATATAAGCTCTGCTCGAAGGGAGGGGTTGCCACGATGGTCAACACCAAAATAAATACCAGCCCCGCGTAGTAATAATTCAAAACATCGGGCGTATTGGCACTGATGAGAATCATGCACCAGACCAGCGTGCCCAGACAGCCTTGGCAGACGGCGGCCAGTTCCTTGCGACGAATCGAGACCGGGCGTTTGAAATACGCAAAGAGCAGTAGGGTAGGCGGGCCGACCAGACCAAAGCGCAACACGATCGAGCGCCAGGCCGCTTCGGGCAGCAGATAAATATCCACCAGCGTGTAGGTGAAATAAAACAGCGCCAGCCATGCGCAAACACGTTTGAGCGAGCGCAGGCGCTCGTCGTGGCGGTCGAGGTCGTACTGTTGGCGAACCGTGCTGTCGCCAGCGGGTTGTGAAAGCTGCCGGTAGTAGGGTGTGAGTCGGTACACGTTGGTGTCTCTCAGCAGACCCGGCCTAACTATCAGAGGGTAGGCTGAGTAGTTGGCATGTTAAAATTAGTATTGATAATACGCTAGTTTAGCTGATAATCCTCGTCTGGCAGGGAGTAAAATTGCGCCTTCCTCAGGGACGTCCAAGGTGCCACCACATGATTCATGCGCGCTGACTGCCAAAAAAAATCACATTTTAAGTGGGAGTCGCCAAAAAAGTCGACGTAAAGTGTCCGCCATTCAAAAACACTTCGTGCGCTATCTCCTCTAGGCTAGACACATCGAAACACGACGGCTCAGCCGTCCTTTTCAATGTTCAATCGGTTGTCGCCTGCCAAGGCGTGCAACCCGGGGAGGTGCCTATGACCACACTATCGACGACGCTTGCTAAACGCCTGGAAGATCCGCGCCTGTTCCGCCAGTACGCCTATGTGAATGGCAAATGGACCCATGGCGAAGGTGGCCGTGAAGAAGCGGTCTACGACCCGGCGACCAACGAAGCCATTGGTCATATCCCGCTGTTGGAAGCTAATCAGATTACCGCCGCTGTGGATGCTGCCGAAGAAGCTTTTGTACAGTGGCGGGCGCTGCGTGCCGATGAGCGCTGCGAGAAATTGTTGGCGTGGTACGACCTGATTCAAGCCAACCGCGAAGACCTTGCCACCATTATGACGCTGGAGCAGGGCAAGCCGTTGCCCGATTCCCGCGGTGAGGTGCAATACGGTGCCAGCTTCGTGCGTTGGTTCGCCGAAGAAGGCAAGCGTACCTACGGCGACACCATCCCGAGCCCGATCCCCAATGCCTCGCTTGGCACTCTCAAGGAGCCGGTGGGTATTTCGGCAATGATCACGCCGTGGAACTTTCCACTGGCGATGATTACCCGTAAAGCCGCAGCGGCACTGGCGGCCGGCTGCCCGGTGATCATCAAGCCAGCCAACGAAACGCCGTTCTCAGCGCTGGCGCTGGCGGAGCTGGCCGAGCGGGCCGGTATTCCGGAAGGCATCTTCAACGTCGTGCTGGGCGATCCGCCCGAGGTATCCAAGATCCTGTGTTCCGAGCCGCGTATCCGCGCGCTGTCGTTCACCGGCTCCACCCGTGTCGGGCGCATCCTGATCGAGCAGAGCGCCAATACCGTCAAGCGGCTCGCATTGGAGTTGGGCGGCAACGCGCCGTTTATCGTGGGCCCGGATATGGATCCCAAGGAAGCCGCCTATGCGGCGGTGGCGGCCAAGTTCCAGACCGCAGGTCAGGATTGTCTGGCGGCTAACCGTATTCTGGTGCACGAATCCATCCACGATGAATTCGTCGAGCAGTTTGCCGAGCGTATGTCTGCCCTGACCGTGGGTAACGGGCTGGAGAGTGAAGTCGATTTGGGTCCGCTGATTCACCGCCAGGCGGTCGATAAAGCCGCCTCGATCGTCGACGACGCGGTGTCAAAAGGCGCCACCATGATTGCAGGCGACCAGAGCCAGGCGCCCGGCGAGAACTTCTTCATGCCGGTGCTGCTCACTAACGTCACCGCGAACATGAAAGTATGGCGGGAGGAAAACTTCGCGCCGGTTGCCGGGATCACCAAGTATTCCAGCGACGATGAAGTGATCGAAATGGCCAACGACACCGAATACGGTCTGGCGGCGTATATTTACACCCACGATATTCGGCGTATCTGGAAGCTGATGCGCGCCCTGGAATACGGCATGGTCAGCGTCAATTCGGTGAAAATGACCGGCCCGCCAGTGCCCTTCGGCGGCGTGAAACAGTCCGGCCTCGGCCGTGAAGGCGGTGCCACGGGTATCGATGAATACCTGGAAACGAAGTATTACTGCCTCGGCGCGCTGGGGTCTGTTTCTGGCAGCTAACGGCACTTTGCTACCCAGCCGTAAGCCACCATTATAAATACCCTCCCCGCGATGCGGGGAGGTTTACCGTTTAGAGAGAACGCCATGAGCTTGCATCAGGATCTGATCGAACGTGATCGTAACGTCACCTTCCACGCCTCTACCCACCTGCGTGACTTCGCCCATGGCGATGCACCAGGTCGGGTGATTACCGGTGGCCAAGGCATCAATATCGTGGACAAGGACGGCCGCGAGTTTATCGATGGCTTTGCCGGGCTTTACTGCGTCAACATCGGCTATGGCCGCACCGAAGTGGCCGAGGCGATCTACAAGCAGGCCCTGGAACTCTCTTACTACCATACATATGTGGGCCACTCGAACGAGCCGCAGATCGAGCTTTCCGAGCGCATTCTGAAAATCGCCGGCATGAACATGTCCAAAGTGTACTACGGCATGTCAGGGTCGGATGCCAACGAAACCCAGCTCAAGATTGTGCGTTACTACAACAATGTGCTGGGCCGCCCGCAGAAGAAAAAGGTTATCTCGCGGATGCGCGGCTATCACGGCTCCGGCATTGCGTCGGGATCGCTGACCGGTCTGAAAGCCTTTCACGACCATTTCGATCTGCCCATCGACACCATTCGGCATACCGAAGCGCCGCACTATTACCTACGGGCGGCCGAGCAGCACGGTATGAGCGAGCTTGAGTTTTCTGCTTTCTGCGCCGACAAGCTGGAAGCGATGATCCTGGAAGAAGGTCCGGATACCGTGGCGGCCTTTATCGGCGAGCCGGTACTCGGTACCGGCGGCATCGTACCGCCGCCGGAAGGCTACTGGGCGGCGATTCAGGCGGTGTTGGCCAAGTACGATGTGCTGTTGATCGCCGACGAAGTGGTCTGTGGCTTTGGCCGTACCGGCTCCGATTTTGGTAGCCACCACTACCACATGAAGCCTGACCTGATCACCATCGCCAAAGGCCTCACCAGCGCCTATCAGCCGCTATCCGGCGTCATCGTTGGCGAGAAAGTCTGGCAGGTGCTCGAGCAGGGCACCGGCGAATACGGCCCCATCGGTCACGGCTGGACCTACTCCGGCCACGCTCTGGGCTGTGCGGCCGGGCTTGCCAACCTGGATATCATCGAGCGGGAAAACCTGGTGGGTAACGCGGCGGAAACCGGCGGCTACTTCCAGCAGCAGCTCAAGGCCACCTTTGAAGGCCACCCACTGCTGGGCGACGTGCGCGGCGTTGGCCTGATGGCGGCGCTCGAGTTCTCGCCGGATGCCAAGCAGCGCCTGCACTTCGACCCGGCGCTCAAGGTCGGTCCTCGTGTGGCCGCCGCGGCCATGGAAGAGAACCTCATCGCCCGAGCCATGCCGCAGGGCGATATCCTTGGCTTTGCGCCGCCGCTGACCATCAATCGTGGCGAAATCGACGACATGATTGGTCGTGCCAAGCGTGCCATCGACCGAGTCACCGACGAACTGGTGCGGGCGGGCGACCTGAAAACCGGCGAGAAAGAAGCCGCGTTCACGGTGTGAAGCGAGCCCTTTCCGGATTAACGCCGCTGCCTGTGCAGCGGCGTTTTTGTTTTTCAACGCCTCGACTATGCTTAATAGGCCCCACGTTCCATAAATCCGAGGAGTTTCCATGCAGCCCGTACTGGCGTTTGATGTGTATGGCACGCTGATTGATACCCAAGGGGTCAAGGTCGAGCTTGAGCGACGCTTGACCGAGCCGGATAAAGCCGCTGAATTTGCCCGCCGTTGGCGCGATAAGCAGCTGGAGTACAGTTTTCGCCACGGCCTGATGGGTGCCTATGTGCCATTCTCGCAGTGCACCCGGGAAGCCCTGGTATTCACCGACCGGGCCCTACAGACAGGGCTTTCGGATAACGACCAGGATCACCTGATGGCCGTGTATGCCGAGCTTCCCGCTTTTGCCGATGTAGTGCCTGCGCTTGATCAACTGCGTGATGCGGGAATGCGCTGCGTGGCGTTTTCCAACGGCACCGCCGATGCGGTCTCCGGCTTGCTGAAGCGCGCGGGGGTCGATCAGCACATGGACGACGTGGTCAGCGTTGACGATATAAAACGCTTCAAACCCGACCCGTCGGTTTATGCGTTTTTACGTACGCGTCTGGAAACCCGCCCCGAGCAAACCTGGCTGATTTCCAGCAACCCCTTCGATGTGATTGGTGCCACCCACGCGGGGTTACGAAGCGCCTGGGTACGGCGCAGTTCTGATGCCCCCTTTGACCCCTGGGGAGGCGAGCCCGACATGACGGTTACTGATTTGGAAGCACTGGCCGAGCGCATCATTCGCTAGGTTGTGAACCCGGCCACACAGGCCGCATAATGGGCCACGCATAACGACTTAGGATATAAACATGTCAGAAAAAATCTATTGCGTCGCTAGCTTTAAGCCCAAACCGGGTAAAGACGAAGCCGTCTTTAAAGCGCTTCAGTCACTAGAGCCGAATGCTCATCGTGAAGATGCGTGTATTCATTACACCGTGACGCGGCAAATCGATAACCCCTTCGCCCAAGGCACCAGTTACCCGATTGTTTTTCATGAAATCTGGGCGAGTCGCGAAGAGTTTGAAGCCCACTGCCAGCGCAAAGAGATTCAAGACTTCTTTGCCCAGCACGTTGAAGCGCCCGATGGCGATATCGAAGACGCCAACGTCTGTGTCTACACCGATGAACCCTGGAATTTCGACGCGCCCAAGGTGTAATTCAAAGGTGTACAATAGGGCCAAGTCAGATACGTACAGCGGAAAGGAGCCAAGATGACCGAGCAAAAGATGAACGTCGAGAGCTTTAACCTGGATCACACCAAGGTAAAAGCCCCTTACGTCCGTTTGGCCGATATTAAAGAAGGCCAGAATGGCGACCGGATTCATAAATACGATTTGCGCATTTGCCAGCCGAACAAAGGCCACATGGATATGCCGGCGCTACACTCGCTTGAGCACTTGATGGCCGAGATGTCGCGTAACCACACGGATAAAGTGGTCGACATCAGCCCGATGGGCTGCCAAACAGGTTTCTATATCGCGATGATCAACCACGACGATTACGACGCCGTGCTCGATATCCTTGAGAAAACCCTGAATGACGTCGTCAATGCCACCGAAGTCCCCGCCTGCAACGAAATGCAGTGTGGCTGGGCGGCGAGTCACAGCCTAGAGGGCGCTCAGGAGCTCGCCAAAGCCCTGCTGGCTAAGCGCAATGAGTGGACAGAAGTGTTTGCCTGATTAGCGCTCAGCGCTAACTAGGCACGTTTGACAACGCCTCCCATTGGGAGGCGTTGGTGTTTCTGGCGCTTGAGACGTCGTCAATTATCTTTGACCACAATGCGATTGCGTCCAGCCTCTTTGGCTTCGTAAAGGCCCGTGTCGGCGCGCTTGAGCGCGGCCTTTAACGTGGTTTCATGAGGCAAGATATGGGTCACCCCGAACGAGGCAGTGATGCGCAGGGTTTGGCCAGCGGTTTCGTGGTCAATGGACACTTGTGTGTGCTCCACGGTGGCCCGTATGCGCTCGGCTATGTGCTGCGCCTGGGGAATCGCGGTGTTGGGCAGCAGAATGGCAAACTCTTCGCCGCCTACTCGGCATAGCAGGTCTTCCTGGCGTAGTAGCCCCTTCATGACGTGGGTAAAGCGTTTTAGCACTTCATCCCCAGTATCGTGACCGTACTCATCATTAATACGCTTGAAATGGTCGATATCAATGGCAATTAACGAGAGCGGTGTGCTGTGCCTGAGCCCGCGCGACATTTCAATCGCTGCCTGTGACTGCAAATAGCGTCGGTTGAAAACGCCGGTTAGCGGGTCGGTCATCGCCTGGGCGCGGAGTTGTTCTTCGAGTTGTTTTCGCTCGGTGAGGTCAAATACGGACGCTCGGGAGTAGATAAAGCGGCCGTTGTGCCGATAACCTGACGCTTGAATCACCACATGACGGGCATGGCCACGGTGAGTCAGCAGTGTGCATTCTGCCTCGTCTTTCTGACCTTTTTTGACGTTAGCAAAGGCTGCATCGAAGGCGTCACGCGTATCGTGCGAAATAACCTCCCGGTATTGAAGACGGCCTATTACCTCCTCAGCGTTATAGCCCAACCAATCCAGCTCGGTCTGATTCATTTTGATGACGGTGCCGTCTTCGTCTAACGAATGGTATCCGCAGGGGGCGTTCTCATACAGGCTTCGCACTTCGGCGGCCTGCTGTTGAGTATTCTTGCGTAGCTTACGCTGCTGGTGATTGGTGAACGCCCAAAACACACCAAAGGCAGCGGCTATTGCATAGATAAGTATCAAAAACCACAGCACGGTGGTTTCTTCCTTTAACAACGAATACCAGCTCGGTGTGGGAAAGCTTACTCCTAGCATCCATGGGAGCGTTTCATCGGCGCTGAATATATGCCCCGCCAAGCCACTGTATAATTGGGTACGAATATCGGGTGATTGAAAGCGGAGTAAGTGGTCGTCCAGGCTAACGTAGCCCTCGTCTTGGCGGCTGAGCAATTGCCATGCTTCAGGGGCCTCCTTAGTGAAATCACCACCGAAGCCTATATCCGGAAACTGCTGAGTGCTTTGGGTTAGCAACCATCGCCCTTGGGCATCGACCAATAACACCTTGGCTTCTGGGTCGACCTGCATTGACTGATGCAAAGCACGAGTAAGGTGTGGCCAATTAAGGCTAAGCAACACGATGCCTTGACGCTTGCCGTCAGTGTCGATCACAGGGGTGGTGACGTTGACGACAGGAACCACCTCGCCACTAAACAGTTCGTACTGCAAATTGCGTCCGGGCGGTGATATGTACAACTCACGGGAGCGTAACTGGCTGGATCCCTTGAAATAATCCGTATGGGCGTGGTTGAGGGTTTCAAAGCGAGGGTCGGCCCCGATGCCCTGAGACGCGCGTAATACCTCGTTACCCTCGTTATCGATGAGTACGAGCTTGGTATAGCGCGGTGAGTGATTCATTAACGTGCTTAAAAAAGTCGCCAGTCGTGATGAATCGTCAGGTGAAAAACTATCTTCAAAAGGGGGCTGTTGAGCGGCTAGCTGCTGCTGGAGGGCGGGCATTTCCGCAATGGCGAGCGCGTAGTTAAGCGTTTCATTGATATCTCGGGTCAAGGCGTCTTCGCCGACTCTCAAAACGGCATTTGCCTCACTCCGAACGCCGTCCAGGCGCGTCTCCATGTGCACATACAGCACAGGCCATAAGGTGGATGTCACTAAGATTAACGGTAGAATTACGGCCAATAACAAGCGAAGGTAGAGGCGCGGCAAGATCGATCGCATGTTTTCCTGTGATGGGGTGGCCAGTTGGGGGATAAATACTGCCAATAGTATAGAGAGTTAAAGAACGCCGCAAAATACGCGTCAACTCCCGTTTAAAGGTTGAGCTAACGCAGCGTCGACTGATCCTGTGTTAACCAGACTAATGCCCATTGACTTTGACATACCATGTCCCTATAAACCCCTGACCATCCATTACCTCAGGTTCTCATGTTTCTTCTTATTATCATCGCCACGGTTTCTATTGCACTTTCATTTTTGTGCTCTGTTCTCGAGGCGGCGCTGCTGTCTATCACGCCCAGCTATATTGCCAAGCAGAAGGAAGAGAAACCTAGACTTCACGCTTCATTGGCCCAGTTAAAAGACAACGTTGACCGCCCGCTGGCAGCGATTTTAACCCTCAACACCATTGCGCATACGGTCGGGGCAACGGCGGTAGGTGCGCAGGCGGCGGTGGTGTTTGGTGAATCGTCTATCGGCATTGTGTCGGCGGTGATGACCATGCTGATCCTGATTCTCTCTGAGATTATTCCCAAAACGATTGGTGCGACATACTGGCGTGGCTTGTCGCCGTTGTTGCCGCGTTTTCTCAAACCGATGATCATCATTCTGCTGCCGTTTATCTGGATGTCTGAGCAAATTACCCGCCGCCTGGGTAAGTCAGAGCACGACGTTGATCTGCGCGATGAAATCAAGGTCTTGGCGCGAGTGGGGTTGGAAGAAAAAGTGCTGGATGCCGATGAAACCCGCACCATCGTTAATATGCTTAATCTGCACGATATTAAAGTGGGCAAGGCGATGACCCCGCGTACCGTCTGCCTGACGGTGCTGCCGCATCTGACGGTGGCGGAGTTTGAAGAAGCGTACAGTAAGACGCCATTTTCCCGCTTTCCGGTAATGGACAACGGTGAACAGGCCTTTGGTTACGTGCACAAAGCCGATATGTACCACGCGGACGAGCACAAAACCATGAAGGAGATGATGTACCCCATCGCCAGCGTGGATGTATCGCACAATGTAGAACAGGTATTCGCTTCAATGCTGCATGACCGACTGCACATGCGGGTAATTTACGATGAGCACGGTACCTTTGTGGGCCTGATTACCCTGGAAGACATCATCGAAACGATTCTGGGGCAGGACATTGTCGACGAAACCGACAACGTCGATAACCTGCGCAGCTACGCCAAACAAGTGTGGCTCAAGCGGGTCAAGCGTGAAAATAAAGGTGATCCAAAACCGGCGGGGCCCGACAGCGCCTAGTCAATTTATCGACCCAGCGAACCGTTGCCCACGCTATGTTCGGCGGTGGGCATTTTTTTATGGCGGTTAGCCGGTTTGGGATTGGCTTGCTTAGCACTTTATGTTCTATAGTGAAGGGTCTGAAAGACGCATAAGGCATTAGGGTATTTTGACCCACAGGAGGAAAACATGTCATTACGTATCAATGCAGTGGTTCCCGATTTCGAGGCTGAAACCAGCCACGGCACGATCCGCTTCCATGATTGGATCGGCGATAGCTGGGCGATCCTGTTTTCTCACCCGAAAGATTTCACCCCGGTCTGCACGACTGAGTTTGGCGCCGTGGCGACGCTAAGCGATGAGTGGAAGAAGCGCGGCACCAAGGTGATTGGTGTGTCGGTAGACGGTGTCGAAGACCACAAGCGCTGGGGCGACGATATCAAAACCGTCAGCGGCAGCGACGTTGACTTTCCGATCATCGCCGACGACGGGCTCAAGGTGTCCAAGCTGTACGACATGCTGCCCGAAGATGCCTACCTGCCGGACGGCCGGACTCCTGCCGACAGCGCCACGGTTCGCTCGGTGTTTATCATCGGCCCGGACAAGCAGCTCAAGCTGTCCATGACCTATCCCATGACCGTCGGTCGTAATTTCGCCGAAATCCTGCGTGCGCTGGACGCCCTTCAAGCGACCACTCAGCACGGCGTGGCAACACCGGCTGACTGGACCGTCGGGCAAGACGTCATCATTCCGCCAAGCGTTTCTGATGAAGACGCCAAGCAAAAGTACGGTGAATACGAAACGGTCTTACCCTATCTGCGCAAGACGCCGCTGCGCTAAAAAAGCTTTAGTGTAGAGACGCAACGGTTACCGTAAGACACATCGTTTGATCAACAAAGCCAGCGCCTCGGTGCTGGCTTTTTTTAGCGCGTAGCCTCTAGTGCTGAGGTTAATGGCGCCATCGAGGTTGAAACACTGCCAAGTGGCTAGGCCATCATTAGCATGACTATTCCCGCCAGGTAGAGGCCGATGATGACCGTGCTTTCAAAGCCAATACGTCCTGGCCCCTGCTCTTGACGTTGCAACAAGCCCAGCATCAAGACGCCAGTCATTAACGCTGATATCGCCACCCATAACAAAACATGGCTGGGTATGGCGTGATAAATAGAGCCGCCTCGATAAGCCACATCTGCAGCGCCAGCAAACAAGGTATCAAACGCATTACCGCCAATAATGCCGGCCACGGCAAGCGTTAACGCACCCCGCCGAACCGCAGCGACCGTTGTTACCAGCTCGGGTAGCGATGTCACCACAGCAGTAAGTAGTACGCCCACAGCTGCATGGCTAAGGCCCGTTTCAGCCGCAATGATGCTAGCGCTTCGTTCGAGTAACCAGCCTGTGACGCCAATAACAATAGCGAGCCCTACAAATCCCAGCCATAGCCGCATTAAAGATAGTTTGCCCGTGTTGTCTTCCGGTACGTCCTCGCGTGTTTCGCGGGTGCGTGCGGGGCTCCACATAGGGTGCTGTTGGGCGTTTTTAACCAACTTTAAGCCGAACAAGTAAGCAATAAATAGCAGCGGGGTTATGGGATGCACATGCCAAACGGTCCACGCTGGCGCAAAGTGTCCTACCAGCAATAAACTCAGCAGACATAACAGCAGCGTTGCCTGAATTAAGTTTCCCAGCGAAGCAGCGGCGTGCTCTAAGTTGGCGCGTCGGTGTGCCATATCGGCAATGGTCAGAAATAGCGTCTGAATGGCAATGCCGCCTAGAGCGTTACTCATTGCCAGCTCGGGTTTGTCGGTCCAGGCAGACGACACAGAAACGACAATCCCTGACAGCGAGGTTGCCATGCCGAGTAACACGGCGCCCGCTATAGCTTCTCCCAAGCCGGTGCGGTCAGCAAGGTCATCGACAACTCGGGCCAGTCGAGTGCCGATGAGACCAATAATGACGGTACAAAGGCCAAACAACACCAGGGCTAACGATAGCGACATATTGTTAAGTGATGGAATCATCGGGCACCCTGCTGCTAGAACATCGGTCTCATTCCTATTAAATCAGAGATTTACTCAATAAGCGTTGATGATCAAGCGGATTCAAGCGCTAACTGGTCGATGGATGTCGAGACATTACGCGAGCCGGTCAGTATTTCATTCACGATCGTTTCAATTTCGCTGACGCTTGCCTGGCTGGACTGGCTACGGTCAATCACCTGCTTCATGGTCTGAGTGGTACGGTTTACCAGATCACTATTTTCCTTTAGCACTCGCGTGATCTCGCCCACGGCATCGTTTGATCCTTTGGCCAGTTGTCGGACTTCGTTGGCGACGACAGCGAAGCCGCGCCCTTGCTCGCCGGCGCGTGCTGCCTCGACGGCGGCATTCAGCGACAGCAGGTTGGTTTGATTGGCAATCTTGGCGATGGCATCGGTTATCATGTTGATGCTTTTTGCCTGTTCGTTAAGCGATTCAACTAATTGCTGGGCTTCTTTCAGCGCCTGGGCCGATTGTTGGGCGTCGTCCAGCACGTGCTGTAAATGGGATAGCCCATTCTGCGCAATTTGCTCGGTTTGCGAAGAGGTCGACTGGGCCGCCAACACCGCTTCCTTCGCCGCATTGGACTCCCGTACGGCGGGGGTGATGTCGGTGGCAAACTTGACGACCTTGTAGACCTGACCCTCGGTATCGGCAATGGGATTGTAGGTGGCCTCTAACCAAACGCTGCGGCCATCCGCGTCTAGTCGCTCAAACTTGCCTTGCTTTAATTCACCTCTGGCCAACTCTTCCCAAAAGTGCGGATGCTGCTGATAAAACGACGGATGGCAAAACTGTTGGTGATGCGTGCCGACCAACTGTTCGTTGCGATAGCCCATGGTCTTTTCGAAATTGGCATTGGCATTAATGATTTCGCCCGTTGGGGTGAACTCAATGACGGCCATCGAACTATTAAGCGCCTGTAGCACCGCATCTTTACGTTCGGCTTCCTGATGGGCCTGGGTGATGTCGTTAGCGACCTTAAACACGCTGGTTACCCGGCCACGGCGGTTGCAAATGGGAAAGTAACTCGCCTCAAGCCATACTTCCATACCATCGGCGTTCATGCGCTTAAACTTGCCTTGAAAGCTTTCACCCCGGGCAAGTGCGTCCCAGAACGCCGCATATTCGGGTGAGTAGGCCTCGTCGCTGTCGCAAAATACGCGATGATGCTGCCCCTCGATTTCCGATAGTCGATAGCCCATGGCCTCTAGAAAGCGCTCGCTAGCGGTTTTGATGATGCCCGTTGGTGTGAATTCGATACAGGCCGTGTGTTGCATCAGGGCCTGGCGAAGCGGTGATTTTTGAGCGGTTAAAAACATGGCGTGAAGCTCCACTACTTTAATTGTCATTGGCGAGATATTAGCTGTTTGTACAAATAAATCAAATTTTTGTACAAAAGCTATACGGCCAATGGGAGCCGTCGATCCGTTAAGGGCAGCTTGGGGGTGTGTTGTTATCTGAGAATCCCAGTTTGGAGAACCAAGCGGTGGCATGACTGCCTGAGTTATCGCCGTCGCTCATCAAGGCCACGCCGTCGATGGTGGTCACCGTGTCGCCAAACAAGGTGGCAAAGTCGGCGCGCACGTCGCGTACTTCAGCGACCCATTCGCCCACCTTTGAGGTGCCGCCTTGCAGGGCCATCAGTTCGGCACGGTCGGTAAATGCATTGATCCAGGTGCTTCCGGCGTCTTGCGTGGACGACCATACGTAGTTGACAGATTGTACCTGCCAGGGCAGCAGCCCCGTTTTGCGAGCCACATAGACGCGGGCAGGGTAGTCGTCGCCCGCCTTGGTGGTTTCGTCCAGCCCGGGATAGGTGGTGCTGACCTGCCAGCACCAGTGAAGGTAGGGTGTTTCGTCAAGGTTGATCTCGCGCTCCAGATAGCGGGCAGACGCCTGCCCCTGGGACTGGGCTTCGAGTACCTGCGTCCCGTCTTTTTCGACGATGGCGTAGCGACTCTCGCCGTCAAAGTTGCGGGTGGGCCAGGTCATGATCTGGTTGGGCGTCAGGCGGATATCGGCCATGGCCGCGTCGCTAACCAGTACCAGACCTGCGATCACCACCGCGTGCTGTAATGGGCGCATAGCGTTACTCCTAATGCGTACGGTCATCGTCGGGCGTGTGCGGTGTTTGTAACGCCGCGGGATGGTGTTCACCGATGGTGTGCAGAAGGTCAAACTGACGTGCACAAGCCCGACAGGCGCCGCACATGGACAGATGGAAACGTAGTGCTGCTCTCTCGCGTAGTGTCAGCGATCTATCCTGTTTTAACGACATCAGGCGCGTCGCTTCACGGCACATCAGCATAGCTAACTCCTCAGCTAGCAAAACTAGCAAAATAAAAGTGTATAGGGGCGGTGAGCTTACTCGTTATGAGGCGGCTTCAGCTTCACCTTCAGCTTCGCCTTCAGCTTCGCCTTCGGCCTCACCTTCGGCTTCAGCCATCATGTAGTAGCCTGTTTCCGTGGTGACGTCAGAGTAGACGGCATGTAGCGCTGAGCCACCGGCGACCAGGGCCAGAACGGGGACTGCATAGGCGAACCCTTTGGTCAGGCTATCCAGTAACGTTTGTCGTTTATCGTCCGACATAAAGCCTCCTTCGCAAGGGCATAGGTTTATTAGGTTAAGTTGTTAAGCGCTATTACCTTTGGCTAGCAAATAAATGGCCACCATCGCCAGCATCACCTGAAACATCATGCCTCCCAAGGGGTGTGAATCGGTGGACATAAAGTGCCATTGTCCCCAGTGCACCATGAAGATTGCGCCGAGCAGGATGGGCACCATGCCAAGCGCTCCCAGGCGAGTAATAACATCGCCCAAGCGACTCTTCATCAGCCCACCCAGGACGACAAGCAAACCGGTTCCAATCTCACCTAAGGCCACAAGAATGCCAAGAAAGACCGGTAGGTTCATCATGGTCGAAAACGCGGCGACCCCTGAGCCCATGAATTTGTCGATCCCCATGTAAAGAAAGACACTTGCAAGGCCCAGGCGCAACAGCCAGTGCGCATGGCGTTCTATTCCAGATGCCTCTAAGGAGCGTGTGGTAGTGTCGTTTTGCATTTGATTGTTTCCTCCCCCAATGCCAAGTCTTATTGGCCTTTTAGATATTGTTAGCTACTGGCCTTCAAAAGCTATCAACCCGTGCTTTACAGGTCTTAGTGGTGGAGAGGCATAAAACTTTACAGCGGATCGAATATTTTTGAGGGGGGAGGAAAACGTTAGGCTAACCAGCCTTTCTCGATACAGTGGCGCAGCTTCAGCCGCGCGCGGTGCAGGATGACCCAGCAGTTGGCCTCGGTGATCTCGAGGACGTCACAGATCTCCGGCGTTGAAAGCCCCATCAGTTCACGCATCGTGAACACGCGGGCGGTATTGTCAGGTAGTGCAATCAGGCAGGTATCCAGCACTTTCCAGAAGGCTTTGTTTTCGAGCACTTGATCGGGATCGCCCCAGGGCTTGGGTCGAGTCGACGCCTGCCATCGCCCATTGTCCTGAAACAGGCTGTCCAGCGCGTCTTCGTCGCTCTGGTCGTCGCTTTGCCACGCCACGTAACGACCTTGCTGGCGGAGTCTTTCGAGCATCTTGTTTTTGAGTATGCCGAAGACCCAGGTCTCGAACGCGGAGCGCCCCGCAAAGGTGTCGTGCTTTTCCAGTGCGGTGACCAGCGTGTCCTGCACGGTATCCTCTGCCGCAGCATTATCGCGTAGCTGTAGGCGAGCAAAGGCGACTAGCTTCGGTCGCAGCGCCGCAATATGTTCATCGGGTGAGTGCGTGGCGGTTGTCACGTTAGTCCTCAACGACAAGATCTGATGGCAGAAATGGCCAATCTTATACGCCAGTCTAGACCGGTGTATCGATAACGTCGTTAGCCTGTAGAACCGGCTCCACGTTGGTGAAGTTGGCGATGTCGGCCAGCAACTGATCACCGACCTCTGCAAACGCTGTTTCAAAGCGTTGCGCCGAGTCAAATCCCAGATGCGCCACAAGGTGATAGGGCGCCTTGGGGTCGATCTGGCGGTGGACACGAAGATAGCGCAAACCGCGCTCTTCAAGCAGTGAACTTACTAGCGGCGCGTGTTTTTCCAGATAGTAGTCATCGTCAAAAGACAGCGTGTCGGTGTTCGGGTAGGCAACCATGACGTCAATCATCAATTTCTCCAGCTATAAAATAGGCTTGTGGCCGCATTCGCGACCACAAGTCAACGCGGTTTATGACGCGGGTGCTTCCCACGCAAGCGGCTTGAGCTCTTCGTTGAGCGGTGTGCCGGCAATGTGGTTGGTGTAGTTCGAGAGCGTTTTCAGCGCACAGGCAATGACCAGCTCAAGCACCTGCTGATGGGTGAAGCCCGCTTCAATAAAGGCGTCTAGCTCCGGCTGCTCGGCCCAGCCACGCTGAGCATTCAAGTGACGTGCAAAACGCGTAACGGCGGCCAGTTTGGCATCGTTGGGCGTCTTGCGGTCGCGCAGATCCTTGACGATCTCGTCGTCGGCACCGGCTTGTTTGATGCCACCGGTATGGGCAGCGACGCAAAACGCACAGCGGTTATCAGCGCTGATGGCCAGCAGGGCCGCCTGCTGTTCCACCGGGCTCAGGCTGGTCTTGGCATAAATGCCATCAAGCGTCATATACGCTTCGAGAAGCGTCGGCGCTTCGGCCATCTTGGCAAAAAGATTCGGCAGGAAGCCCATTTTCTTTTCTGCGGCTTTCAGGTTTGCTTGTGCGGCTTCAGGTGCGCTGTCTGCGTTGTGTAATGGAAAATCGGCCATTTCACTCTCCTTGAATCGATAAAAAACGGTTGATGCAGGATCGCTGCATTGTGTTTCTTGATTATGGAACAATTGGTTCAAAAATGGCAATGGTCAATGCGAAAAATCCTGATCGTCGCCGTTGTTGAAAAAAACTGTAAAGTTTTGACCGGATATCCCACCAATCTCTATGGCGATAAGGCGGGGAGGGGCTGAGATGAAAGCAATACTGCATCGCATGGGTTACATGATGGGTTGCTGGTTGTCCTGCCCACGCCATGACCAGCTGAGTTCAGGGCCAAGCGATGAGCACGTGGCGTCGTTGTTGGAGCCGGGCGATGTCTTGCTCGTCGAGGGTTCATCACGACTGAGCGTGGTCATCCAATACCTGACCCAGTCGTCATGGTCCCATGCGGCACTATATGTGGGCGCCGAGCAAGCCCGGCGCCTCGGCGCTCAAGGACAGGAATGCTTTGTCGAAGCCGACGTCGCCGAAGGCATCCGCCTGGTGGGATTAAGCGAATTCAAGGGGTGTCATTTGCGTATCTGCCGTCCGGTAGGTTTAAACGACAGAGAAATAGCGGCGTTGATGGCGTATGTTGGCCAGCGTCTTGGTCAGCGTTACGATCTGCACAATATTATTGATCTGGCACGTTATTTCTTCCCCTTGCCGCCTGTGCCACAGCGCTTTCGAAAGCGCTTCCTAACGCTGGGGAGTGGTGATCCTACCCGAGCCATCTGCTCCACGCTGATCGCCCAGGCGTTTCAATCGGTGCTTTATCCGATCTTGCCCATCGAGGAGGGTGATCCATCGTCAACCTCGCAAGCTGATGGTAGCGATCAGCTGATGACTCAGCGCCATTATTCGTTGTTTACTCCGCGCGATTTTGACCTATCGCCCTATTTCGACATTATTAAACCGCGTTTGGCGAGTGGTTTTGACCCGCACCGGCTGCACTGGCGAGACCAGCGCCATGACGGTTTATCGCTTTCTGGATGAGCCAACAGCGGCAAGCTGCTAACAGGTAGCCGCGTCAGCCGTTGACCATCCCATTGAGCAAAGGCTCAATGGGATCTGATGCAGTCGGCGTCGTTAATCGCTACGCGATGGTAAAAGCGCCTAACCGGCCTGTACTGTACGTCGATTGTCATGATGCATGGCATCCAGCGCCCAACGATCTTCGCGCTGAAACGCGATAAGCAACAAACTGGCCGCAAAGATAATTAGCGAAGGGTAGAACAGCAAGTTAGTGCCTTCCAGGTACCAGCCCAGCGGGTCAATGATCGAGGGGAAAACGGCAACCAGAGAGGCCCCGTTAATCGCCACCTGTAGAGGAAGTACCCAGCGGCGCATCAGCCCCACCAGTACCAATAATCCGATCACGATTTGTACCGCGCCGAAAAGGTACAAAAGCGCCTCTGCGGACATGAACGAAAGGTAGTATTTTTCGCTGATTGCCGCGCTACCTTCGGTGTTGAGCAGCTTGTTGGCGCCCCAGAATAGCATCAGCCCGGAAAGTGAGATGCGCAGGAACAGCAGCGTTAGTGCTTTCATTCGAATTATCCTTAGTTGTCGGTTGCGTTGTTGGCTATGCGTGTGAATAACTCATCCAGTTCACTGGCAATATCCGCTAATTCATCATCGTCACCCTGCCCATAGGGAGCGAAGACGGCGCTGGGCGTCTTCCACGACAGCGTGGCGCTCTCTGAGTCATTTTCGGTTACGTAAAAGCGCAGTGGCGCTTCAATCATGGCGGGGACGCTTTCGCGGATAATGCGCACGGCAAAATCGTTACGAAACACGCCGATGACCCGGTTGCCGGGAATCGTTTCGCCGCGCCGGGCGGCGGCGTCGGTTGGGCTGGCTTCGGTAACCACCAGCATATCGGCCTGTTCAACGGCGCGGCGCAGATCGTCCACCAGGTCGGCATAGGTTTTATCGGTTGCTACCACGTTCCAGCCTTCCTGCGGCCATTCGACAGCCGTATCGGCATTCGAGGTGAGTGAAAAACTGAACAGTAAAAACGCCATGAAAAGGGTTGATAATCGTTGCCTTGCACCAGCAAGCAATCCTTGATTGCGACGCCAGGCACCTGACTCACGAGTAGGCAAAGTAGGCATGAGGAATCCTCCCACAGTCTGCATTTTTTTGATCTGGTCGAGGATAAGTGACTAGTAGGGGCCAACCCTTACAGCCTCATTGTTTATCAGTTAAAAGGGACGAGTGTTTTCAAGAAGCGAAACGCTGCCCCGCCCAGTAGCGCAGCGTTGAGGGATGAACGCCGAAGTGCTCGGGTAGCGCGATGCCCAACTGTTCGCAGAGCATACCCAGCAGCGCCATATGATGAATGCTGTGGCTGGTTAAAAACGCCAGTTCCCGGCCCAGGCTGGTGGGCAGTGCCACCAAATCGTCAACGTCACCCACCTCAACCGGGTAGCTCAGCGTCAGGGCGGCATTGTGCTGCATCGTCGCTAATGCCTTGAGTCCCGCCTGCAGCGCTTCGGCGCGCTCAACCGCATAGCCGGGCTGGGTTTCCAGTGCTGCTTCCCGCTGACGATTTTCATAGTCAAAGGTTGCCTGGTTAGGTGCCGTCGCGCAGGCATCCTGCAGGGTTTGGTAGTGTTCAAGGATGTGGCGAGCATGCTTGCCCAGCGACTGGGTGCTCTTGGTGCCGAGCGGGCGCTGGTAATCCTGTGCCGACACGCGGCCCAGCAGTTGGGCGAGCTGGGCGAGGGTTTGCACGTTTTCGTCAATCAGTAGTGACAGTGATGATGTCGACATAGTCGTTAGCCTCCTCTTGAAGTGTGCCGGTGCGGACACCGGCACAGAAGCAGTTATCTTAGCGGGCAAGGCCGGTGTTAACCGGCTTCGGCACCGCCTTCGCCTTCCGCTTCACCTTCACCTTCCATTTCTTCCTCTTCGGCGCCCTCAGCGCTGCCTTCCGCCAGCATCATGGGGGCTTCCTGCATCGAGGTGAACCCTTCGGTGGGTTCGTCGGCCTGGGCCTGAAAGGCTAGACCACCCGCTACCAGCGCAAGCGCGGGGGCGGTATAGCCGAACTGGCGGCTAAGGCGGCTCAGTAAACGACGTTTAGCTTCGTGTTGAGACATGAGGCTTCTCCTTTTGGTGTGACAAGCAAATGCGCCAGATGGCGCGACTTCCTGCCGCTATACCGCGGCGTGGGAAGAGGGTAAAAGCGGTGTCCGGTCAAGCCACTGACCTACGGCCTTGATCTGCGTGCTGGCTAGCCGCGCACAATGCGCGCCCTGGGTCATATGCTGCAGCGCGGTCAAGGCGTCAGGGCTTAATCCTTGTGGGTGTTCTGCTGTTTCCAGGGCCGCGGGGAGCAGGGCGCCGAGTAACTCGAGTGACGACGGCGCCTCCGGGCTGTCGCTCGGGTCGGCATCAAGCCATAAAAGCCCAACGCAAGGGCCGCGTTCCTGAAGCAGGAACCCGGCATCCCCAAGCGGTAGATTAAGCGGTTCCAGGGTGTCCGGTGCGGCCAGTGAGAGGCGTGCCCCGCGCGTCAGGGCAAGGCCGTTCTGTGCCGCCACCGCCTTCAGCGTGCCCATCGCCTGGGCAGACTGCTGGATGGGCACAACGCAGACGGCATGTCCCTCCGGCCGACTCAGCAGGACAACGTCGAGTACCAACTGCCCGTCCCTGGTGGCGTGGGACAAGCAGTGCTGGGTGATGGCGGGGACGATGTCGTCGAGGTGTAGGCGCGAGCGAATCACCCGGCTGTCGCTGGTCAGGCAATAGCCGTTGGCGCTTTCCAGGACATGCAGTGACGTGTCGGGGGCATTGCCGTCGGCGTCCAGCAGCGGCGCCAGCGTATCGGCAATACGCTCTGCCACGGGGCCCTGAGGTGCGCTGATCGACCAGCGGCGCTGATCAAAGAACAGCGTACTGCGCCAGGTGGCGGGATGCTCGCGAGCGGGAGACGCCGTGTCGGGCTCGGCGGTGTCGTGATCCCCAGGCGCCAGCAGGCCGTGCTGCCACCATAGCGAGAGTGTCGACCACAGATCGCCGGCAAGGGTGTCGGCATCGACCTGCCCGCCGCTAGCCGCCTGGAGCTGCTCGAGCACGGTCTCGATCGGCGCGCCTTCGCTGACCAGCAGCCAGATCAGCGCCGCGCTGTCGTTAAGCTGGAAGTAGCGCCCGCTGGGGTGGTGGTAAAGCGCCAGCCGCTCGCCGTCGATCAGCTCGCTGACGTCCTGGCCGTGGAAAGACAGGCTCAGCGGGGCGAGCTCGGCCGCCAAACGGTAATCGGCAAGGCTGGGTAGCCCGACAAAGGGCAGGTAGCGATTGGCATCCTGGGTCGGGTAGAGCGGCACAAAGCCACCGGCCCGTTCACGCTCGGCCGCCAGTGCCGCGGCATCGAAGGTCGTCGCGTCGCGAGGCGGTTGATCAAGCCCGGTCAGGGCGATCATGTCCTGCACCAGGCCGGTTTTGACGGCTTCTTCGACCACGCCGCCGTGCTCGGGCTTGGCGCAGGTGCCCAGCGATGGGCTCAGGTTGCACTCCAGAATCCAGGGCTTGAGCTGGTCGTCGACCAGGCAGTCCAGGCCGATCAGCTCGTAGCAGCCTCGCGGGTCGGCGCCGTCTTCCCGGGAACGGGCGCGCATCGCCTCGATGCCGGAGAGCGCGGTCAGCGTGGCCAGATCCTGAAGCTGGCTAAACAGCGCCTTGTCGTCGTGGCCCTGTTCGCGAAGCCAGTGGCGATAGCGGTCAAGGTCGATAAACTCTACTGGAATCTCGGCGTCCACGTTGAGCGCGTTGATGTCGGGGTTGGTCAACTGGCTAAAGGGATTGTCGATGTCATCCGGGCTCCACGGCGCCGAGGCTAGCTTGGCAAAGCCCTGGTCGTAGAGGTACACGCGTAGCGGGTCAATGCTGGCAATCAGCATATAAAGGCGCAGCACGTACTTGTGGCCGCGGATGGTGTGCGGGTTGGCAACGTACTCCTGCACCAGCCAGTTGGGAGCCAGCGGTGCGGTGGTTGGGTCGCGCAGCACCTGAACCCCTTGGCCCTTGGACGCATTGGTCGGCTTCAGAATCCAGCGCTTTTCAGGATGCGCGGCGGCGTCCTCGACCAGCGCCGGGTAGTCGTGGGGCATTTCATAGGCGCGCGGGAAGAAATTCAGCCGTTCCGTATTGGGATGCGGCTCACCGTAGTGGCGCCGGGTGCGTTCGCGCAGCGCTCTCAACACCGCATGCAGGCGGCTTTTGACCGTGAGCGCGGCGTTGCCGGGAATGTGGTTCATCATCCGACTGGGGGATGTTGCCTTGAATGCCGCCCTGGGCGGCATGCCGGTAACCCAGGCTGCCTGCCACTGTGCTTCGTCGCCTTGCTGCCAGCCCTTGGCTTCCAGCGTCTGGCGGAAAAAAACATCCTGCTCGGCATGGCGTTTGCCGCTCAGCCAAAAGCGTGGTGGGGGAGTTGAGTGCGCGCTCATCCTGGGCTCCTTATTGGGTCAATACCAGTGAGTGGTCGATCCGCGAGATTGCTTACACAAAATTTTCAGCGATCGCCAAAAGCAAACCTTGCACCGCTGCCACGACCACGGGGACGTTTATCTATACGGTTATGCCAAAAAAGCATTTTAATAATGGTTTTATATCACCCATTATCATATTAATGTACCAATCGTTCTTTTACCTGTTTTACTCAGGTCGATGAGCTTTGTTCGCGACCGCGATGGAGGTTTCATGTCCCGCTTACTATTGGGCCTGGTCGGCGTTCTGGGGTTTTCCGCCCAGGCCTATGCGCTTGAAATGACACCGCTGGTGGATGCCCAGTGGCTGAACGAACACCTTGATCAAGAGGAGCTGGTGGTATTGGACGTGCGCTCGTCCATCAATGAGGGTGGCGATGCTGAAAGCTTTGCCGAGGCCCGCATTCCGGGCAGCCGCTATTCAAGCTACACCGATGACGGCTGGCGCGAAACCCGCGACAGCGTTGCGGGCTTGATGCCCGAGGTGAGCGATCTGGAAACGCTGATTGGCGACCTGGGTATCGATAACGACAGCGCGGTGGTGATTGTGCCCGCCGGTACCGGCGCCACCGACTTCGGCAGTGCGGCGCGGGTGTATTGGACGCTTAAAGTCCTCGGCCACGACGATGTTGCCATCCTCAACGGTGGCTTTGCGGGCTGGGAGCAGCAGGGTTTTGACGTGGCAAGCGGCGAGCCCGAGCCTTACGATGCCGCGGAATTTGATGCCACGCTTCGCGAGGAGCTGATTGCGTCAACCGAGGACGTGGAAGCCGCCCGGGAAAGCCAGGCGCAGCTGGTCGACGCCCGGCCCGCCGACTATTTCGCCGGTGACAACCAATCACCCGCGGCACGAGTGGCCGGTACGATTCCGGGCGCGCGGAGCCTGCCCCACCAGTCGCACCTGAATGACCAGAACGGCGCTTACTATCTGGACGTCGACGGTCTGCAGTCGCGCATCAATGCCGTGGAGCTGGATAGCAGCGAGCGCACGATCGCCTTCTGCAACACCGGTCACTGGGCCGCTACCGACTGGTTTGTGCTCAGCGAAGTCGCCGAGTTCGACAACATCGCCATGTATGACGGCTCGATGGCCGCCTGGACTATCAGCGATTCCCGCCCGGTGCAGCTCGCCCGTGAAGGCATCAAGCAGGTTAGAGAACTGCTGAACTAAGCCTTAAGCTTTTTCATCATGCGTCTCACCCCTGGTTCGGCTAGGCCGCGCCAGGGATGAGCGTAGCTGTTTCTCATTGGCTGCTACGTGCAGCTTTTTCTTTGCCCAGTTGTCGCGAAGGGCGGCTGGCTCCCCTAATGCCCCTGCGGCATGTTAAATTAGCGTCCTAGATAGTGATTGCCCCACTGGGCAACAGATTCCAAGAGTGGTGACGATGACCATCGGCAGACCCCTACAGCATCAGCCAGAGGAAGCGCTAAAGGCCGCGGTTAACACCTTCTGGCGCTCTGGCTACTATCATACCTCCATGCGTGACCTGCTGGACGCCATGGCGCTGTCGCGCAGCAGTCTGTACCAGGCGTTCGGTAATAAAGAGGCGCTGTTTCTGTTAGCGCTGCAGAATTACCGCGAAGAGCTGTTGGCGACGCTTTCCGAACAGTTAGACGCCGCCGATAACGCCTGGTCGTTTATCGAGCAGCTTCTATATTCAGCCGCCGATACCGACAGCCAACAGGCAGCGCTTGGCTGCCTGCTGTTCAATTCCGCCACTGAACTGGGCGGTGAGGATTCGCGGCCAGCGCAGACCGCCCGCGACAGCGTGGCGAGCGTTACCGCCTTCTTTCATGACGTCATCAAGCGCGCTCAGCAGGAAGGCAGCATCTCCGAAGCACACGACCCCCAAAGCGCCGCGCAGTTTTTAACCATGTCGATGTCCGGGCTGCGTCTGTTGATGAAGAGCGGAGCCTCCAAGCAACAAGCCCAACATACCGTTGACTATATTCTGCGCGGGTTAAGGTAGATTGCCCCTGTAAGCGTATGACATCCCTACTGACACAAGGCTTTCTTGACGCATGGAAAATACTTTTTTATTAGGTTTTTTGGGCAGCCTTATCGCGGGGTCGTTGACCGCCGTCGGCGCGCTGCCGGTCTTGCTGGGTAAAACCCCCAATCGTGCGTTTCGGGATCTCTCGCTTGGCTTCGCTGCCGGCGTGATGTTGTCGGCGTCGTTTTTCTCGCTAATACTCCCGGCGCTGGATGCAGCCGAAGTCTTTTATCCGGGCGGCCCGATTCCCGCCGCGATCGTCTGTGTGGCGATTTTGCTGGGTATGGGGGCAATTGCGTTGCTTAACGAACGCTTACCCCATGAACATTTTCAGCAAGGGCGGGAAGGTCCTGAAGCCGCAGCACTTCGGCGGGTATGGCTATTTGTGTTTGCCATCGCCATTCATAATTTGCCGGAAGGCATGGCGGTAGGCGTTGGCTTTGGCGCGAATGGCCTGGAAGGCGGCATGCCACTGGCGATTGGCATTGGCCTGCAGAATATGCCGGAAGGCTTGGCCGTGGCCATTGCGTTAATGGGTGAGGGGTATTCCCGGTGGCGGTCGTGGTCGATTGCCGCGCTTACTGGTTTAATCGAGCCCATCGGCGGGCTGTTTGGGGCGAGCATTGTCTCGGTGTCGCAGGTATTAATGCCTTGGGGTATGGCCTTTGCAGCAGGCGCTATGCTCTATGTCATTAGCCACGAAATTATCCCTGAAACCCACCGTAGCGGGCATCAGAAGAAGGCTACGTTTGGCCTGGCGATTGGCCTGGTCATTATGTTATTTCTCGACGTTTGGCTGGGGGCGTAACGACGCCCCAGACGCTAGCGCAGTGCCTCAGCGCCGCCGTGGGCGGTGTTGTGGCTGCACAAACGGTGGTCGCTCAATACTTCAATAATCCGGCACTGCTCAACGCTCCCCCCATCGCACTGCGCCACCGTGCGCTGTAACTCGTCGCGCAGCACCGTCAGCCGCTGAATGCGCGACTCCACCTCGGCCAAATGTCGCCGTGCCAGGCTATCCACCTGTTGACAGGGTTGGGTAGGGTGGTCGGCCATATCGAGTAGCTCCCGCACGGCGTCCACTGAAAAACCAAAGTCCCGCGCGTGACGAATAAACATCAACCGCTGCACCGTTGCCTCGCTGTAACGCCGCTGGTTGCCCTCATTACGCAGGGCGGCGGGCAGCAGGCCGATCTTCTCGTAATAGCGCACGGTCTCCGGCTTGCAGTGGGTCCGGCTGGCGAGTTCGCCGATGCCAATAGCGGCATGGCTGGACGTGCTGGTCATGGCTTGAACCTCTAGTGACTACAGGTATTAGGCTATTCCCAAGATAACCGACTGGGAAGGACGATGCCATGACAACCCGTCAGGATACCCCCCGCGATACCCTGCGCCTGAACGTTCAGGGCATGGACTGTGGTGGCTGCGAACGTAACGTCGAAACGGCGCTTAACCGCCTGCCCCAGGTGGAGCAGGTCAGCGCCTCAAGCATGAACGGAACGGTGAGCGTTACCGGTCATGCGCTGGATCACGACACCCTGTCGCAAACGCTGGCAAAGCTGGGCTACCCGGTGGTGGACGCCTCGCCCAAGGCATCATCGTCGCCACCCTGGTGGCGCACGCCCAAAGGGCAACTGGTGGTGTTTAGCGGGGCGCTGCTGCTGGTCGCGGGGCTGCTGACGATGAGCTTCCCGGAAGTGGGTAGCTGGCCGTTTGTTGTGGCGACGCTGGTGGGCTGGGTGCCGATCGGGCAGGCCGCCTGGCGCGCGCTGCGCATGGGTAACCCGCTGACCATTGAAATGCTGATGAGCATTGCGGCCCTCGGAGCGTTAACCATCGGCGCAGCGGCCGAGGCGGCCGTGGTGGTGTTTCTGTTTGCTGTGGGCGAGCTGCTCGAGGGCGTGGCCGCCGGGCAGGCGCGTCGGCGCATTGCTGCCCTTGCCAATCTGGCCCCGGCCACGGCGCGGCTGCTCGAGGGTGACGCCATCCGTGACGTGCCGGCGGATACGTTAACGCCCGGCCAGCGGGTTCTGGTGCGGCCGGGCGATCGCGTGCCCTGCGACGGGCGGATAGTCTCGGGAACCTCGCACCTCGACGAGTCGCCGATCAACGGTGAGTCCGTGCCTCGGCAGCGCGCCGCCAACGATAACGTCTGGGCGGGTACGGTCAATCTCGACGCGGCGCTGGAACTCGAAGTGACCCGCGGGGCCGCCGATAACACCATCGCGCGGATTATCCATCTGGTAGAAGAGGCCCAGGCCGCCAAAGCCCCCGTGGCGCGCTTTATCGATCGCTTTGCTCGCTGGTACATGCCGTTGGTGGTG
Source organism: Vreelandella arcis (assembly GCF_900103865.1). Lineage (GTDB taxonomy): Bacteria > Pseudomonadota > Gammaproteobacteria > Pseudomonadales > Halomonadaceae > Vreelandella > Vreelandella arcis. Next base: position 12,807 of record NZ_FNII01000008.1, on the reverse strand, counting down.
GGCGTTGCGCTGTTGGTGGCGGTGGTGCCGCCCTGGCTGACCGACCTGGCCTGGTCCGAGTCGGTCTATCGGGCGCTGGCGTTGCTGCTGATTGCCTGCCCGTGCGCGCTGGTCATCTCGACGCCCGCCGCCATCGCCGCCGGGCTTTCCACCGCGGCGCGTCGTGGGCTGCTGATCAAGGGCGGCGCGGTGCTCGAACAGCTGGGAAAACTGAAGCGCGTAGCCGTGGATAAAACCGGCACTCTGACGGCAGGGGCGCCCAGCGTGACCGACGTGGAAGGCTGGGACGAGCCCAGTGAACAAGAGGTTGTCCGCCTGGCCGCCGCGCTGGAGCAGGACTCGAGCCACCCGATGGCGGTGGCGATTGTCGAGCATGCCGAACGGTCGGGCGTGCCGCTGGGCAGAGCATCCGAGGGCCAAGCTCAGGTCGGACAGGGCGTCAGCGGTCGGTTCGAGGGCCGGGAGTTAACCCTGATGAGCCCGCGCCAGTGGCAAGGCGGGCAGGCCCAGACAGCGCGAATCGCCGCGCTGGAGGCGCAGGGCAAAACGGTTGTCTTGCTGCTTGACGGCGAGCGTGCCCTGGGCATGCTGGCGTTGCGCGACGAACCCCGCGAGGATACCCCCGCCGCGATCGACGCGCTCAACCGTCTGGGGATTAGCGTGGTGATGCTCAGCGGCGACAACGCCCGTACGGTGTCGGCGATGGGCGAGCAGTTGGGTATTGAAGCCGAAGGCGAGCTGATGCCCGAGGACAAGGCGCAGCGGGTGCGGGACTGGCAGGCGCAGGGCCTGGGGCCGGTGGGAAAAGTGGGTGATGGTATCAACGATGCCCCGGCGCTGGCGGCCGCCGACGTGGGGATTGCCATGGGTGGCGGTACCGACGTGGCGCTTGAGACCGCCGATGCGGCGCTGCTCAAAAATCGCGTGATGGGCGTCGCCGAGCTGGTCGGGCTATCGCGAGCCACGCTACGCAACGTCAAGACCAACGTGGTGCTGGCGTTGGGCTTCAAAGCGATATTTCTGGTGTCGACGCTGTTGGGCGTGACCGGGATGTGGGTGGCGGTCATGGCGGACACCGGTGCCACCGTGCTGGTGACGCTCAATGCGATGCGTCTGCTCGGCTACCGGTTCCGTTAATCAAGCGGATCATGGCGTAAAGCACTGGCCGCCCGCGGGCGGCCAGGTAGCAAGGTCGTGATCGAGAGGCCTTGAGTGTTAACGGCCGACGTACTCGACCAGCGCCTCTGCGAAGGAATCGGTATTGCCGGTGCCGCCCATATCCGGGGTGACCATGTCGTTGCGGGTTTCCAGCACGGTACGAATCCCTTGGCGGATGGCGGTGCCTTTCTCGGGCATGCCCAGATGGTCGAGCATTTGCGCGGCGGCGAGCAGCAGGGCGCACGGGTTGGCAATTTTCTTGCCGGTAATGTCCGGCGCCGAGCCGTGTACCGCTTCAAAAATCGCTGCTTTCTCGCCGATGTTGGCGCCCGGAGCCAGGCCCAAGCCACCGACCAGGCCTGCGCAGAGGTCAGAAATAATATCGCCAAACAGGTTGGTGGTCACCACCACGTCGAACTGGTGCGGGTTCATGACCAACTGCATGCAGGCGTTATCGACGATCATTTCCTGGAATTCGATTTCCGGATATTCCTCGGCGATTTCACGGGCGATATCCAAAAACAGCCCCGAGCTGGTTTTGATGATGTTGGCCTTGTGCACCGCCGTGACCTTCTTGCGGTTCTGGCTGCGCGCCAGTTCAAAGGCGTAGCGTACGATGCGCTCGGAGCCCTTGCGGGTCACCTTGATGACCGACAGTGCGGTGTTGCCATCATCGGTATATTCCTGGCCATCGGCGAGGTAAGCACCTTCGGTGTTTTCGCGCACGGTAATCATGTCGATATCGTCGTAGCGCGAACGCGTGCCGGGGAAGCTGATGGCTGGGCGCACGTTGGCGTAGAGGTCAAAGTGGCGACGTAGTTGCACGTTGATCGAGGAGAAGCCTTTGCCGATCGGCGTGGTGAGGGGGCCTTTCAACGCAATGCTGTGCTTTTCGATGGCATCCAACGATTCCTTAGGAATCAGCGTGCCGTGCTTCTCCAGCGCGCCCAGCCCGGCGTCGACAAATTCATACTGCAAACCACAGTCAAGGGCGTCCAAGACGCGGAGTGTGGCGTCCATGATTTCGGGGCCGATACCGTCGCCTTTGATCACTGCTATGGATTGGCTCATCTACTGCTCCTCTACTCGGCGGATTGCCGCTTCAACGTGGAAAGTTGGGACTTGATTAGTTGATATTCACGTTATAATGGTACGCCAAAGTGATGGGCTTGGGCACCCTGCGGTGGTCGAACACGCCCCCTAACACTGTGTGACAAGACTCTGACGGGTGCAGCGTTGTAAAATTACTGTTAGTATACTGCGCTTTCTGCCATGGCCTGTGGCGCGCCGATGGCGACCACATTGCTGAATCGTGTTAACACACAGTGACCTTTTTATGACGTTACCGGCATTTGCCACCTCAGGGCTGATGACTCCACCCTAGGCTACCCTTCCTATTTTGTGCGCATGGCACCTTCACTGAGCTGTCATCGCCAAACGGTATACTTACATACCGCTTTCGCCGTGACTTGACGTCATCGCGCGTCACTATCTATTCAATCGACAAGCTTCGTGTGCCGCCCTGGGACGTTTTACGCCTCACGATAGCGGCCTGTGGTTAACCCTCAACTATGGATCCCCCGCATGTACGAAAAATTTAAACAGTCTTGGCTCTCGAACCTGAAGGGTGACACCCTGGCAGGTATCGTCGTTGCGCTAGCCCTGATTCCCGAGGCGATTGCGTTCTCTATCATTGCGGGGGTAGACCCCAAAGTCGGGCTTTACGCGTCTTTTGCAATTTGTGTGATTATTGCCTTTGCCGGCGGCCGCTCAGGCATGGTTTCGGCTGCTACGGGGGCCATGGCGCTGTTGATGATTACGCTGGTCAAAGAGCATGGCCTTGAGTATCTATTAGCCACGACCCTGTTAACAGGTGTGCTGCAAATCGTCGCCGGGTATTTAAAACTTGCCGACCTGATGCGCTTTGTCTCGCGGTCGGTGGTGACCGGGTTCGTAAATGCGCTGGCGATTCTGATTTTTATGGCGCAGCTGCCTGAATTAACCGATGTTACCTGGCACGTCTATGCGATGACCGCCGCAGGCTTGGCGATTATCTACGGCTTTCCCTATGTACCGGTGCTCGGCAAAATGATTCCGTCGCCGCTGGTGTGCATCGTTGTGCTGACGGCGGTATATATGATGACCGGCATGGAGATTCGTAGCGTGGGCGATATGGGCGAGCTCCCCGATAGCCTGCCTATCTTCCTGTGGCCAGACGTACCGCTGAACTTTGAAACCTTGATGATTATTTTACCTACCGCGTTGATGCTGACCGTTGTCGGGCTGTTGGAATCAATGATGACCGCCACGATCATCGACGATTTAACTGATACTAAAAGCGATAAAAACCGCGAGTGTAAAGGCCAGGGCATTGCCAATATTGGTTCGGGCCTGATTGGCGGCATGGCGGGTTGTGCGATGATCGGCCAATCGGTGATCAACATTAAATCCGGCGGTCGTCGTCGCACCTCAACGCTAATTGCAGGGATTGCGTTGTTGCTGATGGTGGTGTTCCTCGCGGACTGGGTCTCGCAAATCCCTATGGCGGCGCTGGTAGCGGTCATGATTATGGTGGCCGTGGGCACCTTTAGCTGGGAGTCGATTCGCGACCTGAAGAAACACCCGATGAGTACCAACTTTGTCATGGTCGCCACTGTGGTGGTCACTGTGGGTACCCATAACTTGGCAATTGGCGTATTCGTGGGCGTGCTGTTGGCAGCGATGTTCTTCGCCAACAAGGTCGGCAACATCATGTACATCGGCTCCAAGGAAGTAGAGCCCGGCACAGAGCGCGAATATCAAGTCGTGGGCCAAGTATTCTTCGCCTCTTCTGAGCGCTTCATTGGGGCTTTCGATTTTAAAGAAAGCGTCGATAAGGTGACTATCAATCTGTCTCGTGCTCACTTCTGGGATATCACCGCTGTCCAAGCGCTGGATCGGGTGGTGATCAAATTCCGCCGGGAAGGTACCGAGGTTGAGTTGATTGGCCTCAATGAAGCCAGCGCCACCGTAGTGGATCGTTACGCTGTACACGATGACCCCGTCGCGGTTGAAAAACTCATGGGCGGTCACTAACAAGGCAAGGAGCACACAATGTCTGAACAAGTATTAGCCGCGATCGACGGTTCACAGTTTTCTGAAAGCGTATGCGACTATGCCGCCTGGGCCAGCCAGGCGCTGAACGCACCGCTGGTGTTCGTCCACGTGGTGGACAACCATCCGCAAACCAGCGAAGACGCCAACCTGTCAGGGAGTCTGCGCCTCGGCGCACGGGAAAAGCTCATGGAGGAGCTTTCCGACCTTGACGAGCAGCGGGCCAAAATTAACCGCGAGCAAGGCAAGTTGATGCTGGACGCAGCCAAGGCGCGTGCGATCGAAGACGGCATTGCCGACCCCGCCACGCGTCAGCGTAATGGCACGCTGGTGGAAACCTTGGTTGAGCTCGAAAAAGACGTACGCTTATTGGTCATGGGAAAACGCGGCGAAACCGCCGACCAGGCCAGCGGGCACCTGGGCTCAAACCTTGAGCGCGTGGTGCGCGAAATGCATCGGCCTATTTTGATGGTGCCCCGGGGCGGCTTTAAAACCCCGGAGAAGGTGATGATGGCCTTCGACGGCAGCAAAACAGCACGTACGGGCATCGAAATGTTGGCCAAGAGCCCGTTGTTTAACGGTATCGCCTGCCATGTGGTAATCGTAGGCGCGAATACCGGCGAACATAGCTCGCAATTGGAGTGGGCATTAACCACGTTGCGCGACGCCGGGCATGAGGCTGAAGGAGCAATTCGTGCTGGTGAAGTGGAAACCACGCTTCACGCCTACGCAAAAGATAACGACATCGACATGATGATCATGGGGGCCTACGGGCATTCACGCATTCGCCACCTGTTGGTGGGCAGTACCACCACGGAGATGCTGCGTAAGAGCACTATTCCTGTACTGATATTGCGCTAGTTCTCCCCAAAAGCCGGCCCTCTTCATGAGGGCCGGCTTTTTTTTGGCCATTGTGGAGTCATTGATCGTGCAGGATATTTCACCAACGTCGTAGATGGTTCTATGCTTAAAGAAAAGGTGTTACGGATTCACTCACGGGGATACGAGGGGTGTTACCTTGAATTTACCAACCTTAGAAAAAACACGCGTGGTTTTTGACGAGCGCTTATCTTCCCATCGCTTCTTCGCTCATTTATTTAAACAAGCGGAGATTGAGATCAACGGCGAACGGCCGTGGGATATTCAACTAAAAGCGCCAGGCGTTATCGATACTGCACTCTCGCGAGGTAATTTAGGCTTCGGCGAGAGCTACATGAATGGCGATTGGGACGCCGAGTCGCTGGATCAATTCTTTTATCGCTTGATGCGTGCTCAGCTTCACCAACGGATTAAGCCAATGCAGTTAACTTATCATGCACTGCGGGCTAGGCTGCTTAATCGTCAGAGTGCTAAACGCGCCTGGGAAGTGGGCGAAAAGCATTACGATCTAGGCAACGACTTTTATGCCGCTATGCTCGATCAGCGCATGACCTACACTTGCGGTTATTGGAAAAACGCCAACACCCTCGATGAAGCGCAAGAGGCTAAGCTCGACCTGATCTGCCGTAAATTGCAGTTAGAGCCCGGCATGCGGGTGCTGGATATCGGCTGCGGTTGGGGCAGTTTTATGGCTTACGCCGCCGAGCATTACGGGGTTGAATGCGTCGGGTTGACCATCTCTCGGGAGCAGGCAGAATACGGAAAGAGCCTGATGCAAAATGGCTTGCCCGTCGAGTTTCGTCTGAAAGATTACCGTGACGAAACCGAACAGTTTGATCGTATCGTGAGTATTGGCATGTTCGAGCATGTTGGGCATAAAAACTATCGCGAATTTATGGACGTTGCTCATCGCTGCCTGAAAGACGATGGCCTTTTTCTGCTTCACACCATTGGTAAAAATCTACGCGCCACGGCGTGCGACCCGTGGATTGATAAGTATATTTTTCCCAATGGTGAGTTGCCGGTCTTGGGTCAAGTCACCGATGCGGCGGAAGGGTTGTTTGTCGTAGAAGACGTCCACAACTTTGGGGCCGACTACGACAAGACGCTCATGGCTTGGCATGCCAATTTTGAAGCCAACTGGCCCGCGTTTCGTGACCGTTTTGATTACACCTTTTACCGCATGTGGCGCTACTACTTGCTTAGCTGTGCGGGCGCCTTCCGCGCCCGTGAAATCCAGCTTTGGCAGTTTGTGTTCAGTAAAAAAGGCGTAGCGGGTGGTTACGAACGCGTGAGTTAGTTATGGAAGGTCAGCCTCGCAGCTCAATTAACCATTACAGAGGAAAATGATGCTTTCGTTAAAACGTTCTGCGGTTAACGTTGAGATTCAATCCTCAGACCATGAGTTCACTAAAATGTCGGCAACGGCGATACCCGCGACACCTCAACAAATCGCTTCTTTAGGAAACGAGGTGATTGGTGAAGCGTGGGGATTGTCGTCACATTTCCAGCAAGGGCCAAAAACGATTAAATTCGCGCCTCCTGAGACAGTAGATGCGGAGGCGCAGTGGCAGCAGCAGCAGTGTTACCGAAGAGTGTTAACTGTTGCCGATCAGAAAGAACTCGTCTCATTATCGCTCTCCATGCCAGGAAGCGCTGACGGTCTAGTAGCCAGCGCTGATGCATTATCCTATGCGTTGGCTGGCGTCGACGAGGCGCTGCCCCATCTACGTCATTTACGCCACTTACAGTTAGTAGTTGATGATGAAATTCGTGCACACGATCTTTTTCAGTCTAGCTAGGCTATTTCTCTTGCGAGAAATGCCGTTGGTAGGCCGGTATGGGTCAGGTCTAAGCGGTGCATTGCCCTTGTGCAAGCGACGTATAGTAAGTTGCGTTCCATGTCGGTGGCGTAATTTTTTTCGCTAACGTCCGGCACAATCACCCGGTCAAATTCCAGTCCCTTGGCCATGTGCGCGGTACAGATGATAATCCCCTGACCAAAGGCGGCACTCTGTTCGCTTAACAGCTGCAAACGGTCAAACTCGCCATTCAGAGCGTCAAACACTTTGCGCGCCTGTTTCTGGGTTTTGCACACAATCCCCAGCGTGTTGTGGTCGGATTTTGTAAACGCACGAGCCATGTCGGCAATCGCGGCAAGTTCTGCCTGGCGATTAGCATAGCGCTTGACACTAGGCGGCTCGCCGTGGCGCTCAATCGCTTCAAGATCGGGGTTATAAGCAATTTGCTGGGCGAAGTGGGTGATCTCGATGCTGGAGCGGTAGCTCTTGTTGAGCGTGACGCACATAGCCTGGCGTAGCACCTGTCGAATTTCCTCTGCTTTAGAGGCGCTGTAAGGGTTCACCGACTGGTAGGCATCGCCCAGGATGGTTTTCTTGCATGAGAACAGTCGCCCAATCACGGCATATTGCACTGGCGTGTAGTCCTGCATTTCATCGATCAGCAGGTGTTTAACGTTACGCCACGTTGACTGCACGCTCTCCAGACGCATTTTCAGATAGATCAGCGGAAAGACATCGGCATACTCAAGCCGCCCGCGCGACGCGGTCTTGAACATCTCGGGCTGCCCGAGCCATTGGTAAAAGCCTTTGTAGGTCTCGCGCAGGGTGGACTGCTTAAGCATGTTCTTGACCGCTGCCTTCAGCGTATTGCGCTCCTCGCGCTCCAGGTCGTAGTTGTACTGATTGCCGATTTTTCGCTCAATTTCCCAGCAGACCTGCTTAACCCGCTCGTTGGTCGGGAGGTGGCGGTGCTTGCGAAATACCTCCTCCAGCAGCCAGGCGGGCACAAGACGCCGGGCGATCCATATGTCCTCGGCGCTGAAACGGTTTGCCTCAACGTGGGCAGCATACTGATCCAGCTGGGCGAGAAAGTCTGTCGAGGCCTTGAAGCGCAGGCGTGCTTTCATCGCTTCGTCGTTTTTTTCCAGCAGGGCGGTGGTCTGCTCGAAAAAGGTCTCAAATCGGTATTGGCCGTCAAGCAGCTCGTCTGCCAGGTCTTCCATGCCGATTTCGTTGACCGTTTCCTCGCCAAGTTCCGGCAGTACGTTGGAAATGTAATCGGCAAACACGCGGTTGGGCGAAATGATCAGAATGTCTTCAGACGACAGAGTATCCTTGAAGCGGTAGAGCAGATAGGCAATCCGGTGCAGCGCAATGGATGTTTTGCCCGATCCCGCTACACCCTGAATGATCAGCACATTGGCTTCGTCGTTACGGATAATGGCATTCTGGTCGCGCTGGATCGTGGCAACAATGTTCTTCATGCCCTCGTCCGAGGCGCGACTCAGCTCGTCCTGCAGTACATCGTCCACCACGTGAACCGCGCTGTCGATCATCAGCTCAATAGCGCTGCCCTTGATGCGAAACTGGCGCTTAAGGGTAATTTCCCCCGCCACGTTGCCCTCCGGGCTTGCGTAGACCGCCGGGCCGGTTTCGTAGTCGTAGAACAGCGAGGCGATAGGCGCGCGCCAGTCATAGACGCGGTTTTGTCCAGCCAGATCGTCGCGAAAGTGATGGACGCCAATGTAAATGGGTTCCTGACTACCGTGGCGGGTAAAGTCGAAGCGCCCAAAGTAGGGCGAATCCTTAAGCTTTTCCAGCCGTTTGCGTCGTGTTAACGCGTTGTCGCCGGTCATCACCGACTGTTGAATGGATTCGCGTGCCGAGATCTTTTCAATGTGATCCATCTCGTCGCGGCTGTTCCACAGATACTCTTTTTGCGACTGAATATCGTCTGCGTAGGCGGTGAGTCGCTCATCAAGCTCGCTGATATTGGCGCGGATGCGCTGCAGAATATCGTGAAGATGACGCTGCTCGGCGTCGCGCTGGGGTTGGTCATTGGAAGTCGTCATGGTATCTGTACGCGGGATTCGTCAGTTAAGTGTGTGACATGTGCCGTTATCGTTATACGGCACCGATTTCTCGTGTGCTTTGGAAGGTAATATCCGGCCATTTTTCCATGGTAACTTCCAGTACCGCATTGTTGGGTGACATGAAGGCCAGTGCACCTGACGCATCGCGCGCTAAACGATTGGTGTTGGCTTGAGAAAACCTTTTTACATGAGCGTCTTGTCCGTCTATCCAGAACGCTTTTTTGATGGGCACGGTTTCAAACGTTGCATCAATTTTGTATTCGGTCAGCAAGCGATGCGCCACAGTTTCAAACTGCAACTGGCCAACTGCTCCTAGTACAATGCCGGTTTTTTCCAGAGGGTCAAAGACCTGGATGGTGCCTTCCTCACCAAGTTCTTTTAGGGCTTTATTAAGCTGTTTTGCTCGAAGGGGGTCGTTGAGCCGGGCAACTTTGAAAATCTCTGGTGAAAAGTGAGGTATGCCCTCTAACTCAACCATTTCGCCTTGGGTAAGAACGTCTCCGATACGCAGCTTTCCGTGATTGGGAATGCCAATAATATCCCCCGCGTAGGCACTGGAAAGATGAGCACGTTCTTGGGCCATAAAGGTAATGGCGTGATCAAGACGAATAGGCTTTGCGCTGCGTACATGTTTAACTTTCAAACCTTGTTGATATTCGCCTGAGCAAATACGTAGAAAGGCGATACGATCACGATGTTGCGGGTTCATATTGGCTTGTATTTTGAACACGATGCCCGTGAAATCGGTGGCGTCTGGATAAACAATACGCTGACGTGCTGGGCGAGGGCGCGGTGAGGGTGCCCATTCAACTAATGCTTTTAAAATATCGCGGACGCCGAAATTATTGATTGCCGAGCCAAAAAAGACAGGCGAAACATCGCCATCTAAAAAGGACTGTTGATCGAATGGGGTGGCGGCGGCTTCTATAATGTCTAATTCTTCTTTAAAAGTGGCGTGGGCGATTGGATAGTGGTTGCGTAGATAGGGGTGATCGGCACCATCCAGCACTTCTATTTCTTCCTGATCCCGCTGATTTTCACCGGGTGTAAATTTAAGCATTTGGGCCTGTTGCAGGTCGTAGACACCCGCAAAGTCCTTGCCCATGCCCACCGGCCAAGTAATGGGGGCGCACGATAGCTTCAGAATATTTTCAATTTCGTCAATTAGCTCTAAAGGGTCGCGAACTTCGCGATCCATTTTATTGATGAACGTAATGACCGGTGTTTTACGCAGACGACAGACTTCGAGCAGCTTAATGGTTTGCGCTTCGACGCCCTTGGCGGCATCAATCACCATTAACGCCGCATCGACTGCGGTAAGTACGCGATAGGTATCTTCGGAAAAGTCTTGGTGACCGGGGGTATCCAACAGGTTAATGACACAATTCTGGTGCTCGAATTGCATGACAGAGCTGGCGACAGAAATACCGCGCTGCTTTTCTACTTCCATCCAGTCTGACGTTGCAAATTGCTGGCTTTTCTTGGCTTTTACCGTACCCGCAGAGCGTATTGCGCCGCCATACATTAAAAGCTTTTCAGTCAGAGTGGTTTTACCGGCGTCAGGGTGCGAAATGATTGCGAAAGTGCGTCGACGCTTTACTTCACGCTGTAAAATAGTATCGCTGTGGTTCGTATTTTCTAGAGGCATATTGGATCAGACCAGCTTGGGTGAATATTCATCAATGCGACGAGGTAAAAGCTGCTCTAATCGTGCATGTACCGCCAAGTCTTCACGCCGCGCACCAGTGCTCGATTAGTGGTGCTGAGGAACCGACCTTTTTCTAAAATAGCTGAGGTAACGCCCGAACCGTGAATGTCTTGATAGACCACTAGTAGGTGAGCACGCGGATCAATAGGTAAATGATGATGAACGCTAATCCATCCATCTTGAGATGAAAGCTCGCCCACATCGGGAACGATAGTTGTGTGGCTATACATGCGTTTTCCTTAATCAAAAAATGAAATAGCAAAAGGAAAAACGATGTCTAGGGTGGTGAAGGAGGGCAATGGGGGCGGGAGGTAATGGGGATGAGCTGTAACTGAATCATAAATAACCTCTACAGTTACCAGCGACCTTGGAATTAAGGTATCTGGGGGTTAACGCCTAGTATCCAGACTACGTAGACCGTGGTTGTTCATTGGTGTTCCTTGACGCGTTTGCTGGGCTGTTCAAGCCAGCGCGCAATCCAAGCAGCGCCGCTCCAGCTGCAACTGTGCCAGGGGTATCCATTCGTGGCACGTCAGGCATTGACCATATCGGCCCTGGTCAAGCTGATGCAAAGTTTCATCAATAGAGCGTAGGACATCCTGTTTGTTTTGCGGTGCTATGTCAGCTGTCTGGAAGCCAATTGAATTACGCAGTAACGGGCCTAGATAAGGCCCCTCAAGCATAACTTTAGGCGATTGCGTGGCTATATCGAAGTGTTCCTCGATAAGCGCGGCGCGAATATCTTCAAGGCGTATGATCATTTTGCGGCATTGATGTCGGGATGGTTCATTGGGCTAGCTATTAGTTTACTTACCTAACACATCATTACCTTAATGACTTTTCCGTCTCTTGAGTAGATGATTTTCGCCGCCGCTATTTTTGCGATGTTCAAGCGAATACGCTTGTCCACTCGTTTCGCTTGCTGAGCAGGTCACGGGCGAGTGCCTGAGCACCGTCTAAACTATGGCTTGCCGCCCAACCGCATTGCATTTCGTTACAAGCGGGTACTTCTTCAGCATCTAGTACGTCGTTCAATGTTCTTTCAATAATAGTTAAGACGTCATCATAGTTGTCATGATTAATCATTGCGATGTAGAAACCGGTTTGGCAACCCATGGGGCTGATGTCCACGACCTTATCTGAATGATTACGCGAAAGCTCTGCCATTAAATGCTCTAGGGAGTGCAGGGCGGGCATTTCCATGTGAGCACGATTAGGTTGGCAAATTCGTAGATCGTATTTATGAATGCGGTCGCCGTTTTGCCCGGCTTTAATATCGGCTAAGCGTACATAGGGCGCTTTTACCTTAGTGTGGTTCAGATTAAAGCTCTCAACGTTCATTTTTTGCTCGGTCATGCTGTGGGTATCCTGTGGTTAGTGTGCGTAGAAAATGTTGATAACTCTTCAGCGGTAAATTGGCGAGCAGTATTTTTTTACCGAGGCGCATCAAAATTGTGCGGTTCATCGGTGTACACGCATACATTGGCGTGGTCGATGTTTCCGTCTTCTGCTTCTACCTGGTCTGCAAAAAATTGCTTAATCTCCTGCCGGTTGCAGTGAGCCTCAAACGCGCCTCGACTGGCCCAAATCTCGTGAAAGACGATCGGGTAGCTCGCCCCTTTGGCGTTAGGGTGATCAATGTGTCTTGTGACGGTGTACTGCAAGCAGCCGTCTTCACGCCGGGTGTTAGCTTCTAACACTTGTAACGACTTGAATACATCTTTTTCCTTGCCAGGCTTAGGTTTAAAGTTGGCAATACAGTAAATCTTACTCGACATAAATTTCTCCTGTGGCGTCGCGGGGTAAATTACTGCGCGGCTGCCCGATGTAGTGCGTCGGCTTTGTCGGTGCTTTCCCACGGGAAGGCCATAAAGGTCTCTTTGCGCGCTTCGCCTTTGTCGTCTACCCAGGTGTAGCTGTGCTCAAACGGTGCACGACCGAAATGCCCATAGGCAGCGGTCAGTTGATACATCGGGTGCAGCAGGTCAAGCATCTTGGTGATCGCGTAGGGACGCAGGTCAAAGTGCTCGCGTACCAGATCGACTATGTGTGCGTCGCTCACCTTACCGGTGCC
>NZ_FNII01000011.1:102107-149033 GCF_900103865.1 Vreelandella arcis | reverse complement strand
TGAGCCAGTCGAGCAAACCTGGGTAGTCCTGATGGCGGTTGGGGAATACTTTCGTTTTGACTTTCCCCTTGCTTAGATCGCGCACCCACAGGCAATCAAGTTTCTGTTTGCTAACATCAATGCCGATATATGCCATCTCGTTGTCTCGCCTTGTTCGTACAGCCTCTTTCGTCGTGCGAAGGGCTTTGGATACCGTCCAAATTTACGAGATAAAAACCAGAAGGGGCCCATCTACAACACAGGGTCAATGCCCCTTAGGAGCCCAACGGGTTACCCTTCTGGCCAGAGAGAATGGTAGCTAATCATTCCCTCTTGAGAGACACAAAGGAGCTCACGATTTTGGTCGCCTCGCTACGTGATTCCAGCGAGAGCGTCTTGAACGGGGCCAATGAGATAGCCCAAGGCGGGCAGGAACTTGCCGCACGTACGGAGCAGCAAGCGGCAGCCTTGCAGGAAACGGCTTCAAGCATGGAAGAGATGACGGCAACGGTTCGTCAGAACAGCGATTCAACCAAAGAGGCCGATACATTGGCCTATAATGCATCACAGCAGATGCATGACGGTGGGGAAGAAGTGTCCCGTAGCGTGGAATTAATGCGTGAAGTGACGGCTGCTTCGCTTAGTATGAACAAGATCGTTGAGGTCATTGATGCGATTGCCTTTCAGACTAATATTCTAGCTTTGAACGCCTCTGTGGAAGCGGCGCGTGCGGGTGATAAAGGCCGCGGATTTGCGGTTGTCGCAACAGAAGTACGTGCGTTGGCAAGCCGCAGTGCCGCTTCCGCGGCTGAGATTCGAAGCATGCTGGATGATACGCGTAGCAAAATAAAGCTATGTTCTGAGCAAGCGGAGCGAGGAGCTGCAACCATTGGTGAGACGGAAGCGGTAATCAAGCGTCTTGCCACGCTAATGGCCGAAGTGTCTTCTGCTACCAGAGAGCAAAGCAGCGGTATCGAACAGATCAATACGGCGATTACTGAGATGGACTCAACCACTCAGCAGAACAGTACGCTGGTTCAGCAATCGACTAATGCAGCATTTTCCCTTGAGGGTCAGGCTGGGCGGCTTCGCGAGATGGTAGCTGCTTTCCAGATAGACGACGCCATTCCGAATAAGGCATCAAGCTACAAAACTGCAAAGACCTTACCCTCGGCTGCGAAGCATGTGGAATTCTAATCTTCTGAGATACACAACAACGGCGCCCTTGGGCGCCGTTGTTGTGTATCGCGTAGGTTGACTGGCTGGCTTAAGCAGCGGGCCTTGCCACCAGCGAGCGGGTCTCTTCGCGGGCTTCGGTGAGTACCACGCGAAGCGGATCGCCAAGCTTGTAACGCTCTTCGCCTTCGATCTGAATCCGGCCCTCTTTGTCGTCGATGACCACTTTGCTGCGGTCACTGTGCATTAAGGGGGCGGGCACAAAGGCGGTGGCACCATTTTCCAGCAGGCGTACGCGCATACCACCACGGTTGATGGCCATGATTTCGGCCTCAAAGGTGTCCTGGTTCTGCGCGGCGGGGGTTAGGTAACGCACATAGAGCCAATCCTTGACGTCGCGCTCGGCCATACGGTTCAAACGGCGACGCTCGGTCAACTGCTCGGTGAGCTGCTGGCTAGCCTCTGCGGGCGCCTGCTCGCCTTTCAGCACGCGCTTGATCAAGCGGTGGTTGACCATATCGCCATACTTACGAATCGGCGAGGTCCAGGTGGCGTAGGCAGCCAGGCCCAGGCCAAAGTGCGGGCCGGGCTGGGCGGACATGCTGGTAAAGCCCTGGAAGCGGCGCAGGCGAGCATCCAGCCAAGCGTCGTCACGGCTTTCAAGCGCACGCTTCAGGTCTTTGTAGTGGGCGAGGTCGGTCAACGCTTCCTGGTTCACCTCAATCTCTTGTCCCGCCAGGAACTCTTGCGCAGCTTCGGCTTTTTCGGGCTCGAAAGCGCGGTGCACGTTAAAGATGCCGTGACCGATGTGTTTAGCGAGGAAGTCGGCGCAGCAGGCATTCGCCGCAATCATCGACTCTTCGATCATGCGGTTGGCGATGCGGCGATCTTCCGTGCGAATCCCCAGCACGTTGCCCACATCGTCCAGGTCGAAGACGTAATCCGGGCGATCCTTAAACACCAGCGCATGTTCGTTGCGCCAGGCGGTGCGCGCTTCGGTCAGGTCGCGTAGAGCGGTAAGTTGCTCGGCAATGTCATCCGCCGGGGCCCAGTCGCCCTGGCCGTCAATCCAGTCCGACACGTGGTCGTAGGCCAGTTTAGCGTGGGATTTCACGTTAGCGGCGAAGAAGCGGTAGTCGCCCAGGCTGCCGTCGGCGTTAATATCCAGGGAGCAAGCAAGCGCCGGGCGCTCTTTACCTTCCCACAGCGAGCAGAGGTCATCGGCCAGTTGCTCGGGCAACATGGTCACGTTTTGCCCCGGTAGGTAGACCGTAAAGGCGCGAGTGCGCGCTTCCAGATCCGCGGCATGGCCTTCTTCTACATAGGCGGTGGGGTCGGCAATCGCAACGCTCAACTGCCAGCCGCCTTCGGCGCGAGTAGCGACGTGAAGTGCATCATCCATATCGCGGGTTTTTTCGCCGTCGATAGTGAAGAAGGGCTGGGCGGTTAAATCTTCCCGGACAAGACCCTCGTCGTGCAGCGGCCATTCGCTGCCCGCGTCAGGGCACTCTTGCTCCAGCGCATGGCGAGCCAGGGTCACACGCCACGGCACCGCCGGGTCGTCTGATTTAGCCACCAGCTCGTCAATTTGGCTAAAGAAACCGCGGTCATTCTCTTTCAGAGGGTGACGCACCAAGCGGGCTACCACCCAGTCACCGTCGGCAATGGTCGCTTCATCCAGGCTGTTTTTGATGCGCGCCTTGAGCACATTGCGAATCGAGGGATGATCCGGCACGACGGCAAGGCGGCCTTCGCGCTTTTGCACCCGACCGACAAAGCGGTCGAGCCCGGCTTCGATCAGCTTTTCAGGCTCGACGGACTTTTTATCGCCGTTTTCATGGATGACGGCTTCAACGCGGTCGCCGTGCAGCACCTGCTTCATGGCGGGGGGCGGCACGAAAAAGGATTCACCGTCGTCGGTTTCAAGAAATCCAAAGCCTTTTTCGGTAGCTTTAATCACCCCTTCGGCACGAGGAGTGGTATCACGAATCTGTTGCTTGAGTGAAGCAAGCACGGAATTGTTTTGCAGCATGAGGTCAATCAATTGGCGAAGGTAGATTGCTACTATACGGATTCCCCTTGGCTGCGCCAATTGTCGTTGTCGTCGGTCGCTTGCGAGCACCGTAAGTCAACCACTTACACGCTGGTTATTGAATCGGGTAAGCTACGAAGACACCTTTCGGGAGCGCGCTATGACACCACGGTTAATTGTTTCGGATCTTGATGGCACCCTACTGGGCAGCGACCACCGGCTGCACGATGAGACGATTAACGTACTTCGCCAGCTTTACGCCCTGGGCCATCACGTAGCACTTGCCTCTGGGCGTCACTATCACGATATGAAAGTGTATCGTGATCAACTGGATATACCCGTTCATTTGATCAGCACGAACGGTGCCTATGTACACGACCCGGTTGGAATGTTGTTAGCCTCCGCGCATCTGGCGCCCGAGCCGGCGCGAACCTTGATCCAACTGCCGCGCCCGCCCCAGGTCCGGCTGAGCCTATACCGCGATAGCGGTTGGCATATCGACGCAGAGGCGCCGCACCTTTTATCACAGCATGCCTCTACCGGCTTCTCCTACGAGGTGGTGCCACCTGAGAAAATGGATAGTCATGGGGTGGGTAAAGTGCTTTATCTTGGCGATCCTGATGCGCTCGCCGAGCTCGAAGTGCAGGCGCAAGCGGTTCATGGTGATGAACTGCACATTACCTACTCAACAATGGATTCACTGGAAATCATGGCCCGTGGCGTCAACAAGGGCGTGGCGTTGGCGTCGTTACTTGAGCGGCTGGGACTAACCGCTGACGCCTGCCTCGCCTTTGGCGATAACCTCAACGATACCGAGATGCTTGAGCTGGCAGGGGAGGCCCAGGTGATGGCCAATGCCCATCCGGCATTGTTTGATCGGGTCTCGGGCGCGGAGCGAATTGGCCACCATGGTGATGCCGCCGTCGCCCAATGGTTGTCGAAGCGCTTTGCACTATAACTAGGCTACAACCTTAGTCGAGGCCGCCTTGTCACCCGTGACTCGCTCGCCCATGATCGTCTCCCAATCATAACAACCGCGTGGGGCCAACCTGTCGCGAAGACACCGACCACCATGACAGCACCTACTCTCACAACGCGGTCAGCGACGCTGTTTGTCGTCGACGATGACCCGGAAATTTGTGAACTGCTGGCGGACTACTTAGGCCGTCATGGCTACCATGTGCTCACCGCTCAGGATGCCGACTCGCTGAGGGCGCTAATGCAGCATGAGCCAGCGGCGGACTTGCTGATCGTCGATCTGATGTTGCCGGGCGATGACGGCTTTTCGATTTGTCGCGAGGTACGTAAACACAGCGACGTGCCGATTATCATGCTTACTGCCAGTGCGGATGAAACCGACCGTATCCTGGGGTTGGAGTTGGGGGCCGATGACTATTTAGGCAAGCCGTTTAATCCTCGCGAATTGTTGGCACGCATCAAGGCCGTGCTACGCCGTACGCGACCAGTCCAGCCAGCACCCAGCGCCGAGCAGGCGCGCTGCGTGAGCTTTGGCGACTGGCAGTTGGATCGCATGACCCGCGAACTGATCGATCAGCAGGGCAAACGCACCGCGCTGTCCGGGGCCGACTTCCAGCTCCTCCAAGTCTTTTTAGAGCGCCCCGCCACGGTGCTAACCCGCGACGATCTGTATGCACTCACCCGCGGCCGTGATGCCCCACCGCTGGATCGCTCGATTGACGTCCACGTTTGTCGGTTGCGCCAGCGACTGGGCGAGGATGCTCAGCATTCGCAGCTGATTCGTACCGTCCGAGGGGCGGGTTACATTTTAACCGCCCGCGTTGATGCACTGGCGTGAAATACCTGCATTGGCAAACCCTCAAACGACGTTGCGCACGTTGGCTACCGACCACGCTACGCGGTCGCTTCGTGATTATTATGCTGGCGGGCGTGTTGGTCGCACAGGTTGCCAGCTATGCGATTTGGACGTCCCAGGTGCGCTCGAGCCAGCTGCGACAGCTTGATGAGCTATCCACCAACATGGCGGTCAGCATTGCCTCTACGATGCAGTATTTCCGCTCGCTACCTTACGACTATCGCCACATCGTGCTCGACCAACTGCGCAATATGGGCGGCACCCGCTTTTTCGTCAGCATCAACGAGCGCCGCTTGACCATCGAGGACATTGGCTCGGGGCCTGAAAAGCAGGTGGTGGTGGATAATGTCCGCACTATTCTCACCGAGCAGCTCAATATTGAGGACGTGGTGGTAGAGTTTTCCCGCCCGGAAACGCTGCGCGTATTAAATAACCAAGTGTTGCTCAAAGACCTGCCGCCCCGTTGGGGCCAGCACAGCTTATTGATGGAACCGCTTTCGCCGCCCATTTTGGTCGTCCAGCTCGAGTTAGCCCCCGACACCTGGCTCTACGTGGCCACGTTATTGGGCGTGCCGGATATTTTTACGGGCTATCGCTGGCTTTCCGGTGAACGGGTACTGGTGGGGCTGTTGGTATTGCTTAGTGTGATTGCGCTGTCGTTGCTGGGGATTCGCAGCGCGACCCGGCCGCTAGCACGGCTTTCCCGGGCAGCAAATCAGCTCGGCGATGATTTGGACATGCCACCGCTCAAAGAGAGCGGCCCCAAGGAAGTCGCCGCCACGGCGGTGGCGTTTAACCGAATGCAACGGCGGATTCGTGAGCAAATCGAAGAGCGAGAACGGCTGTTTTCGGCAATTTCGCATGATTTAAAAACGCCGCTCACCCGGTTGCGTTTACGCGCCGAAATGCTGGATGACGATGTTCAGCGGGAACGTTTCTGTGCGGCCCTTGATGAACTGGATAATCTGGTTAAAGGGGCGCTAGCCTCGGTAAAAGGTTTAGACCTTCATGAAGCGCCCGAACCCGTGGCGCTGACCCCGTTGATAGACGACATTGCTGACGCGCTTCGGCTTCAAGGTGGTCGCGTGACGCTGCAGGGCCATGTCGCGCCGCTGACTGTCAAACCCTTGGCCTTCAAGCGTTGCTTGGCGAACCTGCTGGAAAACGCCGTGTTCTATGGCCAGCACGCTGAGGTAGCCTTAGAAGAGCACGCTGGCGTGGTCACCATCCGCATTCGTGACCTTGGCCCGGGGATTCCCGACTCACAGCTTTCCCGGGTGTTCTCGCCGTTTGTACGCCTGGAGCCGTCGCGTAGCCGCCATACGGGGGGTAGCGGATTAGGGTTGGGCATTGCACGCCACATCGCCAAAGCCCATGGAGGCGATATTCAACTAGCGAACCATCCCCTGGGCGGGCTCTGCGTCACCGTGACGATCCCCCGCCATGAAACTATTACTGACTTGTAATAAACCTTCAACACTATGCAGGACTCGGTAACGCCTAGTCGGCCGTATTTACAGTACGCTGTTAGATGTCATTGACAATACACAACAACAACAGCAGGAGTTACCCATGCCCATGTTGAAGAAAACCACCCTTGCCCTCGCGACCACGCTTGCCGGGCTAACCTTAGCCGCACAAACCCAGGCCAATGAAGTCGAAGTGCTGCACTGGTGGACCTCCGGTGGCGAGGCGCGTGCTGCTAACGTATTGAAAGAGTTAATGGAAGCCGAAGGTTACGGGTGGAAAGATTTTGCCGTCGCCGGGGGTGGTGGTGAAACCGCCATGACGGTGCTGAAATCCCGCGCGATGTCGGGCAATCCACCCTCAGCGGCACAGATTAAAGGACCTGAGATTCAAGAGTGGGGCGAGCTTGGCTTGCTAGGCAGTCTGAACGACGTCGCCGAGGCAGAGGGTTGGGATGCGTTATTACCCGACGTCGTCGCTGACGTCATGCAGTATGACGGCGAGTACGTCGCCGTGCCGGTCAACGTTCACCGGGTTAACTGGCTGTGGGCCAACCCTGAGGTGTTAGACGACGCCGGGGTTGAAATGCCCACCACGCTCGATGAACTGTTCGAGGCGGGCGACGCTATTCGCGAAGCGGGCTATATTCCGCTAGCCCACGGCGGGCAGGCGTGGCAGGACGCCACCATCTTTGAAAGCGTGGTGATTGGCAGTCAGGGCGGCGAGTTTTATCAGCGCGCGCTGGTCGACCTCGATCCCGAGGCGTTGGGCGGCGAGCAGATGGTAGACGCCCTGGAGGAGTTCAAGCGGCTGCGCGAGCTAATGGATGACGGTATGTCCGGGCGCGACTGGAACATCGCCACGGGAATGGTGATTGATGGTGAGGCCGCCATGCAGCTGATGGGCGACTGGGCCAAGGGCGAGTTTACCGCGCGTGGCCTGACGGCTGGCGAAGACTACCTGTGTGCGCCGGCGCCGGGCACCGAGGACGTGTTTGCTTTCAATATCGATAGCCTGGCCATGTTCCGGGTCAGCGATGAAGACGAGCAGGAAGCCCAGCAAGCGCTGGCACGCCTAGTGCTTGAACCGACCTTCCAGGAAACCTTCAACCTGGCCAAAGGGTCGATTCCCGCGCGGCCCGACCTGGACATGAGCGAATTTGACAGCTGTGCTCAGCAGTCGCTCAGTGACTTCCAGCGCACCGCTGAAGAGGGTGGCCTGGTGCCCAGCATGGCCCATGGCATGGCCGTGCGTGCCGATATCCAGGGGGCCATTTTTGATGTCGTGACCAACTATTTCAACGACGAAGACATGCAAGCGGAAGAAGCCGCTGAACGGTTGGTCAACGCGGCTGAAGCAGCCTCTTTCTAACGTTCATTCGCAACGATGACAGGCGCTAAACGGCGTCGCCTTTAGGGCGGCGCCACCGCTTCTTGGCGAGGACGTTTTCCCATGAAAAACATTGCTACGACGCGTACCGGGAAAGCCCCGCGTGCCGCGACGTCGGGTGGGTTGCAGGCGTGGCTACCGCGCTTGGTGCTTGCTCCCTCGGTGGCCATTTCGCTGTTCTTTGTTTACGGCTTCATGCTGTGGACCTTTATTTTGTCGCTCACCAGCTCGCGCATGCTACCCAGCTACGACTTTGTTGGGTTTGGCCAGTATGCCCGGCTGATGCAAAACGAACGCTGGTGGGTGGCGTCCACCAATCTGATGATTTTCGGCACGCTGTTTGTGTTGATTTGCCTGGTGATTGGCGCGCTGTTAGCCATGCTGCTAGACCAAAAAATCCGTCAGGAAGGCGTGCTGCGTACCGTTTACCTTTATCCCATGGCGCTGTCGTTCATTGTTACGGGGGTGGTATGGAAATGGTTACTCAATCCCAGCTTGGGGATCCAAGCCATGGTGCAAAGCTGGGGGTTCGAGTCGTTTCGCTTCGACTGGATTGTTGATCCGGATATGGCAATTTACACCCTGGTAATCGCCGCCGTTTGGCAAGCGTCTGGGTTCGTGATGGCGCTGTTTCTGGCGGGGCTGCGAGGTATTGATGACAGCATTGTCAAAGCTGCGCAGTTAGACGGTGCCAGCTTGCCGCGCATTTATTGGCGAGTGGTGATGCCCTGTCTTCGCCCGGTGGTGTTTAGCGCGGTGATGATTCTGGCGCATATTGCGATCAAAAGTTTTGACTTGGTGGTAGCGCTAACCGGCGGTGGCCCCGGCTACGCGACGGACTTGCCTGCTACTTTCATGTACGCCCACGCGTTTAATCGATCGCAAATTGGCCTGGGCTCGGCCAGTGCCATGTTGATGCTGGGGGGTGTGCTGGCGATTTTGATTCCGTACCTGTATTCCGAATTGAGGAGCCGTCGGCATGGCTAATGTGATTCGTCGTCAAACGCTCGCCGCGCGCCTCAGTAGAGCCGCGGTGTATAGCGTACTGGTTCTCGCCGCGCTGTTTTATCTTTTGCCCCTGGTGGTGATGTTGATCACCTCGGTGAAACCGCTCAGTGAAATTAGCGCGGGCACGCTGCTGATGCTGCCGCAGGATCCCACCCTAGCGCCCTGGACCAAAGCCTGGGGGGAAGCCTGCACCGGGATGCGCTGCGAAGGGGTCGGTGGCTACTTCTGGAATTCCTTTGCGATTGTCATCCCGGCGGTGCTGATATCCACGACCATCGGTGCGTTAAACGGCTATGCCTTGACCAAATGGCGCTTCAAAGGCGCTGAGCTGGTGTTTGCCCTAATGTTGTTCGGCTGCTTCATTCCTTTTCAGGTCGTGTTGCTGCCCATGGCGCAAACCCTGGGCTGGCTGGGTATTTCTAGCTCCCGGGCGGGTTTGATCCTGGTGCACGTGGTGTTTGGTATTGCCTTTACCACGCTGTTTTTTCGCAACTTCTATGTTGGCATTCCCGACGAGCTGGTGGCAGCGGCTAAGCTCGACGGTGCCGGCTTTTTCCGTATTTTTTGGCGCATTCTGCTGCCCGTCTCTACGCCGATTATCGTGGTCTCGGTGATTTGGCAGTTCACCCAGATTTGGAACGATTTTCTATTCGGTGTGGCGTTCTCTGCCCATAACACCCAGCCCGTCACCGTGGCGCTCAATAATCTGGTGAACACCTCAACCGGCGTGCGCGAATACAACGTGGACATGGCGGCGGCAATGATTGCTGCGCTGCCCACTCTGGTGGTGTACGTGCTGGCGGGAAAATACTTCGTGCGCGGGCTGACAGCAGGCTCCGTGAAAGGCTAACAATAATACGGTGACCCATTATGGCAGCGTTAGAAATACACAATGTATGCAAAGACTTCGGCAGCGAACGCGTGCTGAAGGATGTCAGTATCTCGATCGATTCCGGTGAGTTCTTGATTCTGGTGGGCCCATCGGGCTGCGGCAAGTCCACGTTAATGAATGCGATTGCCGGGCTTGAGCCGGTCACCAGCGGCAATATTTACATTGATGGCGACGACGTGACCTGGCGAACCCCTGCGGATCGGGACATCGCCATGGTTTTCCAGTCCTATGCGCTCTACCCGAGCATGACGGTGCGTCAAAACATTAGCTTTGGCCTTGAGATGCGTAAGGTGCCCAAGCCTGAGCGTGAAGCCGCCGTCGAGCGGGTCGCCGACCTGCTGCAAATCACCCACCTGCTGGAGCGCAAGCCCTCGCAGCTTTCCGGCGGGCAACGCCAGCGGGTGGCCATGGGGCGGGCCTTGGCGCGCGAGCCCAAGGTTTACCTGTTCGACGAGCCGCTGTCTAACCTGGACGCCAAGCTGCGCGTCGATATGCGCACCGAGATCAAGAAGCTCCATCAGCGCCTGGGCACTACGATCGTGTATGTGACCCACGACCAAGTGGAAGCCATGACACTGGCTGACTGCATCGCGGTGATGCGCGACGGGCAAATTTTACAGCTGGGCAGCCCCGACGAGGTCTACAACAATCCCGTGGACATGTTCGTGGCCGGCTTTATGGGCTCACCGTCGATGAATTTCATCAGCGCGATGCTTGAACGCGATGGTGACGGTTATGCGGTACGCATCGCCACGCCGGATGAGGAAGATTTGTGTCTGCCCTGGCCGGCAGCTCGGGTTACGGAAGCGATGACCGAGCAGTTGGGGCAACCAGTGGTTCTAGGCTTGCGTCCCGAGCATTTCAGCGAAGAGGATGAGCGCTTGACTGCCCAGGCAGAAGGCACCTTGATGCACACCAGTGTCACGGTGGTAGAACCTACTGGGGCGGATATGCTGCTGCGCCTGCCGCTGGGCGATCAAGAGGTGACAGCGCGGGTGGGGCCCAAGTGTGCCGTTTCCCCCGGCGAGCGCTTAGCACTCCGGGTCGATATGGCGCGGGCGATCCTGTTTAACGCCGAGACGGAAAAGCGTCTGGCGTAAGCGCCCTAGCCTGGGGACTTCAGCAAAACGAAAGGCACCCTGCTGAAACCAGCAGGGTGCCTCTTTATTCAGCTGCGCAAATGGCGTAGCTCGCCATTGAGCGCCTTGATGATTGTGTAGCACATCAACAGCATCACAATCGAGAACGGAATCGCGGTGGCCGTGACGCCCGCCTGAAGCGCTGTCAACCCACCACCGATGAGCAGCACGATTGCGATGAGGCCTTCTACAATCGCCCAGAACATCCGCTGGGGCCGGGGCGCATCGATCTTGCCGCCGGCGGTGATGGTATCGATGACCAGCGAACCCGAATCCGACGAGGTAACAAAGAAGATTAGCGCCAGGACGATGCCCAGGGTCGACATCAGGCCCGTCAGCGGCAGTTCGTTGAGCATGCCGAACAGTGAAAGTTCGGGTCTGTAATTGTCGATCACATAGGCTTTGACCAGGCTACCCGCGGGATCAGCATACAGTTGCTCAAGCGCAGTTGAGCCGAATACACCCATCCAGACAAAGATGAACAGGCTAGGAA
The DNA here is from genome assembly GCF_900103865.1 of Vreelandella arcis. GTDB lineage: Bacteria > Pseudomonadota > Gammaproteobacteria > Pseudomonadales > Halomonadaceae > Vreelandella > Vreelandella arcis. Next base: position 137,624 of record NZ_FNII01000011.1, on the reverse strand, counting down.
CCAGCAGTACGCAGAGGACGAATTCGCGTACCGTACGGCCCCGCGATACCCGAGCGATAAACATACCCACGAAAGGTGCCCAACTAATCCACCAGGCCCAATAGAAAATGGTCCAGGACTGGCGATAGGCATCATCGTCACGCCCGAAAGGCGCCGACAAAGCCAGGAAGTCAGTGACATAGGTTGAAAGCCCCGCCCAGAAACCGCTCAGAGCCATTAGGGTGGAACCCGCGAACAGCACGAAAAAGAAGAACAAGACGGCCAGTACCATATTGATCTCGGAGAGCTTTTTCAGGCCGCCCTCGAGACCGCGCCAGACCGATATCAGAGCGACTGCCGTCACCAGCACGATGACGATGACCTGAGTCATTGTGCTCACTTCCAGACCGAAGACGAAGTTCATCCCCGCATTGGCCTGCTGCGCCCCAAGCCCGAGCGATGTGGCAAGGCCAAAGAGGGTGGAAAACACGGCCAGGATATCGATCACGTGCCCCCACCAGCCCCAGACACGTTCCCCGAGAATCGGGAAAAACGCCGAGCGGATGGAGAAGGGCAGGCCTTTGTTATAGCTAAAGATGCCCAGCGCAAGTGCCATGACAATATACACAGCCCAGCCATGGATGCCCCAATGAAGATAGGTGCCCGCCAGGCCCAAGGCGCTGGCGTCAGCAATAGCCTCAGGGTTCAGTTCTCCATCAGCGCCGAACGGCGACGCGACCCCCAGGGGTAGCGAGACGTTGGCATGATAAACCGGCTCCAGTACGCCGAAGAACAGCAGGCCGATACCGATGCCCGCAGTGAACAGCATCGCGAACCAGGACAGGTAGCTGTGCTCCGGTCGGGCGTCGGGCCCGCCCAGCCTGACCGACCCGTGGGGCAAGAAGACCAGTGCCAGGCAGAACAGAATGAAGAAATCTACCAGGATCATGAAATACCAGTCCAGCGTTCCTGTGGAGAAGGCGACGATGGACTGGAAAGTGCTCCCGGCTCGCTCGGGAAACAGCAGCGTCAAGATGATAAAGATGACGGAAGCAATCGCCGATACAACAAAAACCCGGTTGTGAATATCAAAACCAAAAGGGCCGAGATTGCCTTTGATATTGTCCTGGCCGACGACATAGTCGGTTTGCATGTCGTTCGCGCCAGGCGGCGACTCGGAATCGTTCGAGTGATTCATAAGATACCTCTGCTTAGTCACAACAAGATGCCAAGTAGGTCAACCATCATGGCGCTAACCAGCGTTGAAAACCAACGGATTTTCAACGCAGAGGGAGTATGAATGCGTTCAAACGGGCGGTTCCGTAACGCCGGTTTACCGCTGGGTCGAGCGATCCTGGGCGCCTGTGTCCTTGTCGAGTCGTTTGATCTGTCGCCATAGGTTTTGACGCAGATCGGCAAGCTTGGGCTGTTCGTCTTGGGTAAACGCAACGGGGCGGCAGAGGCGCTGGGCGCGCAGCCCTAAGCGTGCGCTGAGTAGTCCGGTGGCAAGCCCCTGGCCGGCTCGTGCTGAGAGGCGGCTGGCTAGATCCAGCGACAGCATATCCATGCTGGCGTCGGTGGCCAGCTCGCTGGCTCCGGCAAACGCCATGTTGTGTAATACATTGCGAAACAGCCGTAAGCGGCTGGCATAGCCCAGCTCCAGCCCATAAAGCCGGCAAAGCCGATCCACCATGGCGAGGCTGCGCCAAGCGACTAGTGTCATATCGACCAGCGTCAACGGGCTTACTGCCACCATAATCGCCGTTTCGCCGGACATCCGGGTAATCAAACGTTGCGCTTCGCGGTCGCGGGGGGCAAGCAGATGATAGCGCAGCAATGTCTGAATCTCATCGCCGCTATGGTGAGGCTGGCAGGCGTGCTGAAAGGCCTGCCAGTGTGGGTCATCGTCGGTCAGTTTGAGCTGCCGTTTCAGCCGCTCCGCCATGCTTTGGGCTTGCTTGGCTGAGCGCTGGGGTAGCTCGGCCAAGTCGCTGCGTAGTTTGTCGTGGCGTTTTAAACGCCGTAGACGGCCCAACTCTTTGAGTAGCGATAACCCGCCCAGCCCGATCAACCCAATTCCAAATACTTGCCAGGCCATGGTCAGCCACTGAGATTGCGCCAAGGCGTCTGGGATGCCTGTGACCAGCTCAAGCGTCCCCAGGGTCGCGCCGCCGGCCAGTGCCAACATCAGCCCCCAGCGACGTTTCCGTGGGGCGCCCAAACGGGCGTCGGGCAATGCCTTCTCTTCCGCAGTGGGGGGAAGAGGCTGGTGGTGGTCGGTAGGGGCAAAGGTTTCGCGCTGGCGCAGCGTGGCATCTGGGCCGTCTTGTGGCGCTACCGGCTCATCGACGTTGAAGTGCTGACGCGGCTGTGGGGTGGTCATACGAGTTTGTCTCCAATCAGCCAATCGATGGCGGCATCCATGCGGATGTGGGTGAGGGCGTCGGAGCCAGCGCCCATGGGACGGAAGCTGGGAAAGTCGAAGCCTTGCTGCTGCCAAAAATCGTGAGTGGGTAAGCGGGGTGGTACGTCGCCGGGGTAGACCAGCACGTCCTCACCGTCGAGGGTTGTTCCGCGCAGGGCGGGCGAACGCTTGCCATTGTGCATCACTTCACGCGCCTCGGTGGCGCGAATCGCGGCGAGCGAGAGTGCTTTTACTGGCACATTGGCAAAGCGTAAATCCTTGAGGGGTTCGGCTAACAAGGCCTCGAGTAGCTGCACCACGTGACCGTGTTGGTCGGGGGTAACGTGGTCTGCTTTGGTAGCGGCGATGGCTAGCTTATCGATCTTGGGCGCAAACAGCCGCGTCAACAAGCTGCGCTGGCCGTAATCAAAACTGTGCATCAACTGACTAAGCGCCTGGGAAAGGTCTTCAAAGCGCTCAGGCCCGGCGTTGAGCGCGCCTAATACATCGACCAGCACAATCTGGCGGTCAAAGCGCCTGAAATGGTCGCGGTAAAAAGGCCGTACCACCTGCTGTTGGTAGTAGCGAAAGCGCGCGGCCAAGGTGGCATAAAGGCTATTGGAGGGTAGTGCCTCTAACGCCTCTTTCGACATGTCCAACTGGGGCAGCGGGAAAAACTGCAAGACCGGTGCACCGTCGAGCTCGCCCGGCAATAAAAAGCGTCCCGGCTGGAGGTTGGAAAACCCAGCCTGCTTCGCGCGCCTTAAACCTTCTGCGTACGCCTCAGAAAGGCTTGCCAACTGGGCCTCATCGGCCTCGGCGGTGGGGTCGAGGGTGTCTGCTTCGGCAAGCCATTCGCTAAACAAGGCGCGTCGTTGATCGCCCGAGTGCAGTGGCTGGGCTTGGCACCAGCTGTAAAAATCGTGTTGCAGCAGCGGTAAATCGAGTAGCCATTCGCCCGGGTAGTCGAATAAATCGAGCGTGAGGTGAGCAATGTCGGGTGATAACCAGCCCTGTTGCGCAGGGCGGTAACGCAACTGCAGGCGTAATTCACTAATGCCGCGTGTGGGCTCTGGCCAGCGCGGCGGTGTGTCGCGCAGCGCAGCCATGCCTGGGTCGTAGGGAAAACGCGGTACGCCCAGGTCGGGTTGATTAAGCCGTTGCGCGCCGAGCAGGCGGCCTTCACGGGCGGCCGGCAGAAGGTCTAGCTGCGCTTCCACGCCCGCGTGGCGAAGCTGATTAACCAGCGAGGTCAAAAAGGCCGTTTTCCCTGCTTGGGAAAGGCCGGTGACGGCCAAGCGAAGTTGGCGGTCACGGCCGCGTTCTATCAGATTACTCAGCTCGCGACGAAACGGCTGGCGCATAGCGCGATGTCCTTATTCAGGGATAGAAAAGCCACGCGGTTAGCTTGCGCCATTAGGCTCTGCTTAACATGGTGCCCAGTAAATGCTGGGCACCCGGCACCAGCCATACCGGATCTAAACGGGTATTGGCGGCTTCGACACACACAAAGCGTTTGGCGGCCTCAACGGATGTATCAGAGGGTGGCTGTTGGTCTGGTTGCCATACTACGGTGGAGTCGCTGGACTGTTTGCCGATGCGCAGGGTACGCGGGCCATCGTGAAGCATAACGGCTTCATTGGTGTGGTAGATGCGATCCACTGGGCCGCGAATCGCCAAAGTACCTTGTTGTTCGCTTTCTGCAAAATCGCGCAGTTTGTCTAGGTAACGCGCGCCGGCCAAGCCCTCTAAGCGGCATTGATGAGCATCATCGACCGCCAGGTAGGAATGCAGCGCGCCGCTGATTTTAACCGGGGTTTCACCGATGTTTTCGCTGATCAATTCAACCGCGAGGCGCTGCGCATTGGCTTGAACTATTGCCCTTACCGTCAGTTGGGAATGGAGCGGCTGAGTCGGGGACAGGTGAAGCTCGATTCCCTCGGCATGCTCATCCACGGCATCAAGCCGCCAAGCGGCATGCCGCGCTAACCCATGGAAGGTGCCGCTACGGTCGGGGGTTTCATCCGCGTAACGTTCATCGGCGAACCAAGGCCAGCAAAGCGGAATGCCACCGCGTATGGCCCCCGGCATAGGCTGTGGCGTGGGCGTTACCCACAGCCAGCCACGATCCTGTGGGGGGCGAAAATGCAGCACCTGTGCGCCTTGTAACGATACGATCAACTCACCCCAGGGTTCATTGAACAGTACAAGGTCGCGTCCTTGCCAGTGAGACGTCTGTTGGCCGTCTACACCGTCAAGCAATTGCTGGAGGGAGTCGGGAATCATGGGCAATCCTTTTTCAGCGGTGCCATATATCAATCAATATTAGCGCGAGACCTTAACGCTGTGTGCTATGTTAGAACAAGCAAGTAAACGTAACCACACATAGAGAAAGGAGGCGACATGGGTTTTATTGCTTGGTTAATTATTGGTGGTTTGGCTGGCTGGATTGCCGGCAACATCATGCGCGGCGGTGGTTTTGGCATACTAGGCAATATCGGCGTTGGGATTGTGGGTGCTGTGTTAGGCGGCTTTTTGTTTAGCTTACTGGGACTGCAATCCGGCAGCTTTATTGGCTCGCTGGTGACCGCTATTGTCGGCGCGGTTGTCCTACTTTGGGTTATCAGTAAGGTCAAGCAGGCTTAGCGTTGCGGCTAACGCTCGAGAGCTTTTACTTCACACCCACGGCGCTTGCGCCGTGGGTGTTTATATTTAAATAGTTTAAACGGTTACCAGCCGCCCTGACCCTCTAGTAAGCTGCGCGTGTTATTATTCAACGGCAGCCGGAAGTCTGCACTGCCCAGCACCATGGCGTCACTTGAGCGTACCACCCGCGCGCTGATATAGACATAATCTAGCCCTTGTGCATAGGTTCCCATCAAAATGGAACGCGCATCATGCTGTGCGCTTAAACGCTGAACCGTTCTCGATAGGATCAACTCGCCGACGCTTTCTTCAATAAACAGGCTGTCGCGCATTTTGACTTCGCGCACTTGCATGCCTTGACGCCCGAGGGCGGAGGCCATGAGTTCAGAGCCAATACGCCCAAGCGTAGAGGACTGGCTCAAATTATCGATGCTCACAAACGTAGCGGCAATCATGGGGCTATAGCGCGTCAACTCGGGGTTGCTGGCGACCATTTGTTCAGCCGCTTTTTGAGCGAGCTCCGGTAGGTCAGGATCGGGTTCCTGTTGTTGCATATTACCGCCCCCTAGTGCGCTACAGCCTGTCAGACTAAGCGCAAATAGGCTGGCCGTTAACCACTTGGCGGCGGTAAGGTGGCGCGTTAAATGTGTAAAGGCAATCGACATCGCAGACATGTTATTACCACTCATCCGTAATCGAAACCGTCGGCGTTGACGGCGCGGTGGGGACGCGGTCGGGGGCGTATTGACGCCGATCACCGCTGTTAATGTAATAAATGTTCGACGAGGAATAGAGAATCTGCTCGCCGTCGAGAATCTGGGTGGTGATGATCACTTCTTCGTTTCCGGTGTGAGTCCAGCTTCCACTGGTGACATCGGCGGCCATGGCGGCAGGGATAAGCCCGAGGGCGGGCTCTGCCCATTGATTAATCGGGATTGCCGCTACTGCGATACCGCCTGCCAACGCGGTGAATGCGCCCACCGGAGGGCGAACAAAGTCTCGGTCGCGGTGCTTGATGACTTCAACGTCGATATGAACCTCGGCGCTGTTGGCCTGCGGCTGGGTGGTCAGATTAGCACCGCGCGAGACGAGTTCGCTGGTCAGCAAGGTGCGAAAGCCCCGGCCAAATTCGCCGCCGCTGTAGGCATGGGTCGCTCCTTGAGAGGCGTCCGGTATATGTAAATTGCGAAAGCGTACCCGTTCGCGCTTTAGGATTTGGTTGGCTTCGTGGCGGGCCAGCACATTCCAATGATGCGCGGCCTGCATGCGTTGTTGTTCGCTATAAGGGTACGTTGTGGCAATCGGCGCTTGTGACGTGTTGGCATAAAAACAGCCACCTAACGTTAAGCTTGCCATGCCGATAACCAGCGGCCGAAGCGCCAATGAGGATAAATTGATAAAACGGGTGCGCACCAGGGGGTTCCTTCTCGCTACGAAACGGCTTTTTGATAGACTAGACGGCATTTAATTAATGGCGCGCCAAGTTCGGCTGAGCAGACAGCGGCTCAGCGTCTCCAATAACTTAGGGTTTGCGCTTTTAGACACGCATTCGCAACCGATAACAGTATTGTCAGCGTGACATATTGAAGAGATCGGCCACGGGGCTAAAAACTTGAATGAGTAATCACACGGATGCTTGAAGATCACCGCAGCGGACCACGCCACGACTCGCTCATGTCCAACTACCGCGAAGACGACAGCAGCAGCGTGTGGATGGTGAGCTACATCGATATTATGACGCTACTGGTGGCGCTGTTTGTGATCATTATCGCGGCTGCCGGCGCCACAACCCCGGCTTGGTTGGCCTCTGAACCGCCGCCTGAACCGCGTTTTGATTCATCTCCGTCGCTTGAGGTGCCGCTGCCAGAGCCGCTGGCCGATGTGCGAGACGCGCGCAGAGCCCAAGCAAACTGGTGGGGTGGAGAATTGCTGACCAGCGCGATTACGGTGGCCCATGGGGTGGCCGGTCCCCAAAAGCGTACCTCCAGAGGCGTACCGCCTTTGCTCGCCATGTCTGACGCGATACCTGAGCCTCTCGCCGCGTCGGGAAAGCCAGCGTTGCCGACACCGCTGGTGCCCACTCAGCAGCCCGGGCTTCAGTTTCCCCTGGCTGATTACATGGTGGTACTCACCGATAACCCTCCCAGTAATGTTGAGACAGTCAGCGAAGCGGCGATTGACGGAGCGCTGGCGCTGGATGATCAGATAGAGCGCTCGTCTTACCTGCCCAATTTAGAAGGTGTCGAAGTGTCTCGGGTGGAAGAGGGCATCAGTTTGCGGGTACAGGACAAGTTGCTGTTTCCTTCCGCTGATGCGGGGCTAACCGACGAAGGAAGCGATTTGATCGGCACCTTGCTTGATACCATTCAGCGCTACGACGGTGAGGTATGGGTTGAAGGGCATACCGATAGCCAGTCCATTGATACGCCTGAATATTCATCCAACTGGGCGCTGTCCAGTGCCCGGGCGATTGCGATTGTAGAAGCCTTAGAAGCGGCGGGCGTGGCAAGCGAACGCTTACGCGCCGTCGGGCTGGCTGCGACGCAATCATTGGCGCCCAACGATACGGCCGAAGGCCGAGCGCGTAATCGCCGTGTCGAGGTCGTGATTCACGTGGAATGACGTCTAGGTAGGTTTTAGCGCCAATGATGGCGTGGCAAGCACCACTACGACTCAGCCGTTGAGAATGCAAAAAAAAGCCCGCCGGGGGAGGCGGGCATAAAGGGCTTGGCTCACTGCAGCCCACTGGCAGAGGGGGAAGGGTGTACATGGTTGCCAGTGGGTACAATTTCAGTATAGCTATTTATGAAGCCCTGCCAAGGTTTGTCTTGTTTTTTTTGTTATTGATTGTAAGGCATGCTGGTTCCATCCCGGTGCTATGCCGATATCGTTGCGTCGACGCTATGCACTGATGTGGTGCGCGACTGGCGCCGTGCTTGGCATAACCCCTTAACGCCATCGGTACCTATCACCTGCTCTTATACTGATATCAAAGCTTTACAAGTATTGGCATGCATTGTGCTAGTGGTAGATAGATAAATAGATACGCTGATATCGGCCTATCCGTTAAGGTGCGATGACGCGCGTCCACCGCTTAGCAAGTAAAGAGGCTGCGCCATGCTTGAACCTGTCAGCGCTTCTGCGCCCCCTGATGACCGGGTTGATGATACCGATCTGCCTCGCCTGGTGGTGACCGATTTAGATGGTTCGCTGCTCGACCATGACAGCTACGATTTTACTCCGGCAATCAATTGGTTAGCGCGGCTAAAGCAAGCCAAAGTGCCGGTGATTCCCGTCACAAGTAAAACCCGGGCAGAGCTAGTTGCCTTGCGTGAGGCATTAGGGCTCACAGCAACGCCGTTCATCGCCGAAAACGGAGCCGTTATTGGTCTGCCTCCGGGCTGGTGTCATGCCCGGCTGGATCGTCCCGGCAATGGCCGTGACGGCATGGTGATCAAACAGGCTAGCGTGGATGTGAGATTTATCCGCGCCCGACTGCAGGTGTGGCGTAAACGATTCGGCGTACGCTTTACCTCAATGAGCGAGTTAAGCCTTGACGAGATGGTTCGCCTGACAGGGCTCGATATTCCTCAAGCGAACCTGGCCCGCCAGCGGGAGGGTAGCGAACCGTTACTCTGGCACGACGATGACGCAGCGCTGGAGAAATTTCGTCATGCGTTGGAGGGCGACGGCCTACAGTTAACCCAAGGCGGGCGCTTTTACCACGTGATGGGCAGTACATCCGATAAGGGCAGCGCGGTTGCCTGGTTAATCCAGCGGTTTAAGGCGCTGCGCGGGCGTGATCCGCTCTCGCTTGGTTTGGGCGATGGCCCCAACGACGTGTCGATGCTCAATGCTGTTGATCAAGCCGTCGTGATCCGTGGCCGCCACTCGCTGGCGGTTGAACCGGCCAATCCATGTCTTTACCGAACTCGCGCATCCGGCCCCGAGGGCTGGGTGGAAGGGCTATCGCACTGGTGGGGAGACGCGCTAGCGCCTGACGACCAGGGCGATGCAAAGGAGGCAAGCGCATGAGTGATTTTCATCAAAACGGCGTGATTACTGATTTTCATAACCTGACGCGACGGCCCGTTGAAGCGCTTGAAAAGGAGTTATGTCAGTTTGCCCGGCGGCGTCCTATGGGGCTTATTCTGCCTTCGTTGTTTTCAGAGCTTGAAGGGCCGGCGCTGTCGGCCATCGTTGACGAGCTGGTCAAAGTACCTTACCTAAACGAGGTCGTGATTGGTCTGGATCGCGCGGATCGCGAGCAGTTTTTGTACGCGCGGGAGTTTTTCTCAAGCCTGCCGCAGCACACGCGCATTTTATGGAATGACGGGCCGCGCCTTCGCGCTCTGGATGCCGAGCTTGAGCAGCACGGGCTAGGCGCACAAGAGCCTGGGAAAGGCCGCAATGTATGGTACTGCGCCGGCTATGTGTTGGCGTCGGGGCGGTCATCGGTGGTCGGGCTTCACGACTGCGATATTTTAACGTATGACCGTGGCTTGCTGGCGCGTCTGATGTACCCGGTGGCTCACCCGCGTTTTAACTATAGTTTCTGTAAGGGCTATTACCCGCGCATTGCCGAAGGCAAATTCAACGGCCGCGTGTCGCGACTGATGGTGACGCCGCTGCTTCGAGCGCTTAAAACCGTTTGCGGCCCGTCACCCTATCTCGAGTATTTAGACAGCTTCCGCTACCCGCTATCGGGAGAGTTTGCCATGCGCAGCGAGGTGCTGGAGGGGATTCGTATCCCGGCAGATTGGGGGCTTGAGATTGGCGTTCTCTCTGAGCTTCAGCGCAACTATTCGCCGCGTCAGCTTTGCCAAGTCGACATCGCCGACGCCTACGACCACAAGCACCAGCCGGTTAGCGAAGAAAATCCCGATGCCGGGTTGAACCGTATGAGCTTGGATATTGCCAAAGCGCTTTACCGCAAACTGGCCACCCAAGGGGTTAGCTTTAGTAGCGAGGATTTCCGGACCATTAAGGCGACTTATTACCGGCTGGCGTTGGACTTGATTGAAGCCTACGACCACGACGCGACTATGAATGGTCTTAGCCTCGACCGGCACTGCGAAGAACAGGCGGTGGAGCTGTTTGCCAGCAATTTGCTGGAGGCGGGCAACTTGTTTTTGGACAACCCCCGCGAGCGTCCCTTTATTCCCAGTTGGAACCGGGTGCAGGCAGCAGTGCCAGATTTGCTATCGCGTATGCACGAAGCTGTGGAGCTGGATAATCAAGGCGATGTTTAAATCGCCATCACCGGGGTGGGTAAAGGTTTGGCTGGACATGCGATGCGATGGCATCTCCAGCCAAGTTGAAAGCTAGCGTTAAACGCTAGCGGGAGGAGGGGAGGGCCTGCGTTGAGGGGGCTGAAGCGCCGGCAATTTGAAAGTGAGCAACCTGCTGGCGAAGTTCAAAGCTGAGGTCTGCCAGGCGCTGGGTGGCACCCGTACTCTCCTGCACTAGCCCGGCATTTTGCTGAGTCATTTGATCCATCTGGGTGACGGCCTCGTTGACCTGCTCAATACCATGGCTTTGTTCCTTGGTGGCGGCCGAGATTTCTTTCACTAGCGTATCGAGTTGTTGAATATTGTCGACGATACCGCTGATGACATCGCTGGTATCACGCACTTGGCGACTGCCTTGCACGACCTGATTATCAGAGTTGTCGATCAGCGTTTTAATCTCTTGCGCCGCTGACGCTGAGCGACTGGCCAGTTGGCGAACCTCACTGGCGACGACGGCAAATCCGCGCCCTTGCTCACCGGCACGGGCGGCCTCTACCGAGGCGTTAAGCGCTAGAATATTGGTCTGAAACGCAATCGAGTCGATCGTTTTGATGATAGTGCTCATTTGTGCCGCACTTTCATTAATCGTCGACATGGTGTTGATCATCGACGACATCGCCTTACTGCCCTGTTGCGCGCTGTCGGTGGTTTTGCTTGCCAGTTGGCTTGCATGGTCAGCATTTTCGGCGTTTTGTTTCACCGTGGCGGTTAGCTGTTCCATGCTGGATGCCGTCTCGGCGAGTGAAGCGGCCTGTTGCTCGGTGCGGGTCGACAGTTCTTCATTAACGCCGACAATCTGTTCGACCGACGCATTCACGTTATCCGCGCTGTGGTGAATGCTGCCGATGGTGTCTGATAACGTCTCGCGCATGCGGTCGATATCAAACAGCAGGCTTTGCTGGTCGCGGGCAGACAGCTGGGTGGTTTGCGTTAAATCGCCATTTGCAATATGCCTTACCACGCTGGCTGCGTAGCGTGGATCGCCGCCCAGGCGGCGCGATACATCGCGAATCACCCAGCCCATTAACAAGGTGACCGGCACCCCGATAATCAACAAAATGACCGCCGAGCGAATCAGGCTTGATACAAAAGTTGCATTGATATCATCGACATAAACGCCGGAAGCCAGTGACCAACCCCATTCGGGTAAATGGTCAACATAGCTCAGTTTGGGAACCTGCTCATCACCGCCAAGCCGGGTCGAGTAGTATCCCACGTGGCCGCCGCCAGCCTGAGCCGTTTCGAGCAGTTCGGCATACAGCAGTAGGCCGCTGGCATCCTGGTAGTCACTCATACTGGTGCCGGTATCGCGGCTCGGGTGAGAGACGATATTCAGATCGTTATCGAACGCAAAAATATATTCACCATCACCAAAGCGAACGCTGGCCATATTGTCGACGGCCCGCTCTTGAGCCTCTTCACGGCTCAGTTCGCCTGCGTCTACCTTTGCCTGCAACGCTTCAATTTGAGCATGCACGCTTTCAATAACGTATTTCAGACTATCCCGCCGCTCATTCTCAATGGTCTGTCGGTTTTCCCAGGCTAACCAGCCCACCATTAACAGCATGGCGACCCAGATGATGGCTAGCGTACCCCACAGTTTCTGTGTTGTTGTCAATCGTGTCATATGGCTTCCCGGTTGTGTCGGTTACGCGTGTTGTTGGTATGAACCAGTCGCCTATTTATATCGGCCTGAGAAGTAGAACTTTAACGAAAGTGACTTTTCATCGTGCTCTGCGATGTAATGCTTTGTGACTGGCATATTTTATGCGCTTGCGAAGTGCGCAGCTTGGCAGGGCTAAGTGCTGATTCGGTGGGAGACCTTAGTCGGTTGATTGAATCATCGACGCAGGAAATTAGCGGTGGAACCGTCGCTATTCACGACCCAGAGGCCTGGGCAACGTTTTAACGCTTAACAAGACCCAGGGGCGGCGCGCGGGCCGTCCTTGGGTAAGCGGAACCCTATAATGGTGAGGACGCTTAAGGCGTCAGCCTGCGCGGGCGCGAGTTAGAATATCGAGCGCACTTCGCGGGATTGTTTCACTGGTTTTGCAGTTTAGACAGCGCAATACGGCGCTATGCTTACCCGTGCCTTCAAGACGGAAGTGGGTTAAAAAACCTGACGAAGGGGAATCAAAGTTACCGCAGTGGCGACATATGATGTCGACGCCGTGGACTTTGTAGTTAATGGTGATGTTTTGCACGCTGACCTCCTACCCGTGGGTGTGATTGGGGCTAGCCATGAACTACTGACCACTCAAATCGACTGTGGCAAGCAGGTGAATACTAACCATAGGTCATAGCGGTGACATCAGTGAGCAAAAAAATCATTTTTTTCGGCTTTCATAGCTTAGGTTAGATAATCTCGTAGCTTGTAAGCGCACCGTACACTTAGTGCAACGGACGCGCAGAAGGAGATGACCAAGCAGGACGCTTGATGCACTCAAGGAAGCACGGACAGGACGTCTGTGAAGACGAATCAAGGAAGGTTTGACAAAGCCCCGGCCAAGGAATGGTCGGGGCTTCTTTTTTATACGTCTGATTTATTTTTTAGCTTTTTTCTTAGTTTTTTTGCTCTGGTTACTCTCTTTACTTGGGCTGCTTTCTTTACTCCCTTCTTTACTGTCATCCCCCTCACTGTCGGGCTTGTCGCTTCCCTGGTGGGTAAGCGGGCTCGCTTGATCTAAACGCGGGTGGTTATCGAGAAATTCGCGTTTCAAGTCAGGTAGCGCGTCTAACGCTTTCAGCGTATGAGTTAGCGCATGAATCGCCGCCAGTACGTCTTGGGTGTTGCCGGTTTCCGAAATGGTATGCATGTTGCGGATCGGGAAGCCAATCGATGTGGCGGCGCTGTCCACCGAGGCTAGCACACCGGCCATGCCGTCAGTACCCGTATCGACACCGACCATATCCCGCTGCATGGGGATGTCGTTGGCCTTGGCTGCCTGGGCGATCACGCGGTTCAGCTGTTCGCTGGCGATCGAGCCGACGGCCATAGTGAAGCCTTTGCCCATCTCTAACGGCTGCATACGTTTGTCGCCGATGCCGGGGGCGGCCACATAGTCGTGGTTCACATCCACGCCGATCAGCGCATCCGGCTTCATCTCACCCGCCATAACGCGGCTGCCGAAGCGGCCAATCTCTTCGTAGCTGGCAATCGCAAACAACACACGCACGTTTTTGGTGCCGCCTGCTTCGGCGATCAAACGCGCCACTTCAGCAGCCACAAAGCAGCCTAGGCCGTTATCCAGGTAGGCACCGTAGAAGGTGTCGGGACTAAAGCCCGGACGGATGGGGCGGTCAAAAATAATCGAGTCGCCGGGGCGCACACCTAAATTCAGCACTTGCTGCTTTTTATTCTCACCGTGGATCTGCAGGTCCAGGTAAATCTGCTCTTTTTTCAGACCTTTGCTGCCATCGCGTTGGGCAGGATCAGAAAAGTGAATGGCGCCGAGGGCTTCTACTGTGCCGCCTTCGATGCAGCGGTAGCTGCCGGGGGCGTCCGGGTCTTCGCTAAATAGCTTAACTTCGTGGCCGATGAGCACGGTCGGCAAAAAAGAGTCGGTATTGATCCAAATTTTGCCGTCTTCGCCGATAGAGCGTACCTGCATGCGAATTTTGTCCGCATGGCCGATGATCATCACCTTGAACATATCGTCCTGGTCGGGGTGAGTATCCAGAACAACGCCCGCGTTGCCCTTGAACTGGTGCAGGTGCCAGCTTTTGGGTGCAAAACTCTCAAAATGAGGCTTCAGCACGCCGTAGGTCATCGCGGCTTCCAGGCCCACAGGGCTGGGTGCCGCCAGGATATCGCGCATTAGTTTGAACTGCGCGTCGGGCATCGGTTGCGTCCAAGGGGTGGCGTTATCGCTCATAGGGCAATCTCCAGTCGGTGGATGTCGTTCGTTGCCTAGTTTGCCAGATTCTGATGACATGCGCTTATTTGGCCAATGACATTTAGAATCTGCCCCCAAGGTTAATTCATCCTATGATGGGTTTAGCAAAACCGCATATAACAAGCACAATATCACGATGAGGATGTCGAAATGACCACAGCCTCCCTGCGTTCGCAGCGCTTTAAAGTCCTACTGGCGGGCGTTTTCAGTCAGCTGCTCTGTATTGGGGTGGCTCGCTTTGCCTACACGCCGCTGCTACCGGTGATGCAACAGCAAAGCTGGATAGGCGATGCCGACGGCGGTTGGTTGGCGGCACTGAATTATGCCGGTTATATGCTGGGGGCCGTGCTGGCGGCGTCAATTCGCAGCATATATATAAAAGACACGCTATTTCGTATTGGCTTGGTGTTGGCGGTGCTCACCACAGCGGGCATGGCGTTGACCGAACACTTTTGGTTGTGGGCGGGGCTGCGCTTTTTGGCAGGATTATCCAGTAGCGGTTCGATGCTATTGGCCTCGGGGCTGATTTTGCACTGGCTGATACAGCATCGTCAGCGCGGGGAACTGGGGATTCATTTCGCCGGGGTGGGGCTGGGCATTGTGGTCGCAGCGATCGCGGTAGAGCTGATGTTGGCGCTGTCGATGAACTGGCAGGCGCAGTGGTGGGGGTTTAGCGTGCTAGGCGCGGCGTTGCTAGTGCCCGCCTGGCGCTGGTTGCCGCGCCCATCGCCTGTCAAACCGGGGGCTGACGGAAACAATAGTGCCGTGGCTAAACCGCCCACCCGCACCTTTATGCGCTGGATGCTCGCGGCCTATTTCTGCGCCGGCTATGGGTATGTCATTAGTGCGACGTTTATCGTCACCATCGTGGAGCGCGAGCCGCTGCTCGCTGGTGCGGGTAACTGGACCTTTGCGCTGGTGGGCCTGGCAGCGGCCCCCGCAGTGATGCTCTGGGATCTGGTGGCACGCCGAATCGGCTATCTGGGTGCGTTGATTGTGGCAATGGGACTGCAGGTCATCGGCATCGTCCTCCCGGCGGTGACCACCAGCCTTTCCGCTGTGCTGCTCAGCGCAGTGCTTTATGGCGGCACTTTTCTTGGCTGTGTCAGTTTGGTGCTGACCATGGCGGGGCGGTTATATCCTGCCAGCCCTGCACGGCTAATGGGGCAGATGACATTGGCTTATGGCTCCGCACAGATCATTGCTCCGGCTCTTACCGGCATGCTGGCTGAGGCAACCGGCCACTATGGCGTTGGCCTCTGGCTGGCCGGTGGCTTTGTGGCCTTGGGCGCGCTGTTGCTCGCTTGGCTGCGGCGCGTCGACCAAACCGCGCAGCGACTGGATGCCGAGGCCAAAGCGGCCGTTTACGCTTCGTAAGCGCTAATTAAATAGAAGATGTCAGGATTTTTTGGGCATTCACCGCAAAATCCTCTAGGATAAGCGCTTTTTTCCAACAGGGTGGAAAGTCATGGCGTCTTCTGAGCAACCTCGCATCCAATGGCTCGGCCGCTGGGGCTTTATGTTAGCGGCAACGGGGTCGGCCGTTGGGTTAGGTAATATCTGGAAGTTCCCCTATATGACCGGGGAGTTTGGCGGCGGCGCCTTCGTGCTGGTCTATCTCGCCTGTATTTTGGCGGTGGGCGTCCCGGTGATGATGGCCGAAATCGCTTTTGGGCGTCGCGGTCGGGGCAGCCCGGTTGATGCCATTCGCCGGGTGGTCAACGAATCCGGTCGTTCTTCAGCCTGGTCATTGATTGGCTGGATGGCCATGCTCTGCGGCTTCATGATTCTGTCGTTTTACGTGGTCGTGGCCGGCTGGTCGTTCTCCTACCTGTGGAAGATGCTAACGGGAGGTTTGGCCGGTAGCAGCGTGGATGACATGACGGCGGTGTTTAGTGCCAATAATGCCAACCCCTGGAACCTGGGTTTTTGGAGCACGTTGGTCACGCTGCTGACCATGCTGATTGTCGGTAAAGGTGTGCAGGAAGGCATTGAAAAAAGCGTTAGTTGGATGATGCCCGGGCTGGTGTTGATGCTGGCGCTGCTAATTGGGTTTGGCGTTTTCTCGGGCGGTTTTGGCCAAGCGTTTAGCTTTCTGTTCTCTTTCAAGGCGGGCAGCTTGTCCAGTGAAGGCATGCTGGCTGCGTTGGGGCACGCGTTTTTCACCCTGTCGCTGGCCTCCGGGGCGATCCTGACTTACGGCAGTTACCTACCCAAGAAAACGTCCATCGGCCGTACCACGCTGAGCGTTGCGTTAGCTGACACGGTGGTGGCGTTAATGGCCGGGCTGGCTATTTTCCCGGTGATTTTTGCCAATGGCATGGATCCCGCAGAAGGGCCGGGACTCATCTTCATGAGCCTGCCATTGGCGTTTCAAGCGATGCCGTTGGGTACGCTGTTCGGCATTTTGTTCTTTTTGATGCTTTCTATGGCGGCGTTGACCTCCTCGATTTCGATGGTCGAGGCGACGGTCTCTTGGCTGTGCGATAACCGCGGCGTTTCGCGTAAAGCGGCTTCGTGGGGCACCGGCATAGTGCTTTGGTTGATCAGCACCTTGGCGATGCTGTCGTTCAACCTGGGCGCCGAATGGACGCTGGCAGACAAACACTTCTTCGGCTGGCTCGACTACCTGACCTCGCGCTGGATGATGCCGCTGGGTGGTCTGGGCATGGTGGTGCTAGCCGGGTTTGTGCTGAACAGCGAGACCTTCCGCGATGAGCTAGGATTAGCGCCCTTGCCCTATGCGCTATGGCTAACCATGGTGCGTTATGTCAGCCCGCTGGGCATTCTGGTGATTTTTGCCGATGCCCTGGGCGTTTACCAAGTGGTTTTTGCTGCCCATTGGCCGTGGCTGCTGGCGATACTGGTCGCCATGGTGGCGTTGGGCGAAACGTTAAGCCCGCGGTTGCGTCAGGCGCTGAGGCCTGTTTAAGCCGCTACAGCGCCTGTCCTGATAACAAACGCTGCTGCTGGGCTTTCATGTCATCATGTCGCAGCGGCGTTTGGCAGGTCGCAAACACCTCCTTTAAAAACTGCTTACGCGAACCACGATAGGTGCCGCTAAGCAGCGCCGCTTGGGTGAGAGCACTGAGCAGAGTGTCTCGCGATGGGCCAGTAAGCTGCGCATAGTTCTGAAGGGTGGTTGGCCAATCAACCTCTAGGGTTTGCGGTTTATCCGCCAGGCTATCCAGCAAACGGGCCAGTAGCAGTACTAAGTTGGGGTGAGGGTATTGGTTGCGCATGATGAGTTCACCGGCGCCCTGTGCCACCAGCAGGCGGATGTGTTCGTCGCTGTCGGCAAGTGTTCCCATTAAGTGTGCCACCAGCGCTGGCCCGCGCGCCTGCAAGTAGGCGTGCTGCGTGATACGCGCAGCAATCCAGGCGTTCCACACGGCGTATAACGGGCCTGTTAATACGGGAAGTAAACCGCGCAGTGTGAGGCGACCCAGTAAGCGACGCAGCAGCAAACGTAGTATGAAGCTGCTCAAACTGATTTTTAAGCGATAGAGCAGTGCCCTAAAAATTAGTTTCCCGCCATGTAGGTAGGCGTGTGGATCAATGCCATAAATCAGGCTGCCGGGGCTTGGGTACTCCAAAGCCACTCGCGAAACACCGTGTACGGTGAGCTGAATATCGGGCTCCAACGGCTCCGTTTGACTGTAACGTAACCCGGCTAAGCGTGATACGTTAGCTACGCCCCGCAGCGCATTCCAGTATAAGAAACCAATTTCCAGCACGGTCACTACTCCTGCAACGGCCAAATAGCCAGCCCAGTAGGGAAGCTGTTCCCTTAAGCTCATGGCTTCCCAGTCGTCAACCGCAAATGCGCGCATCCACCACTCGGCGCCGCCAATTAGCGTACCGGAAATCATACCGGCCACCGCTGCCCAGGCGATTATCCATCGCCGGGCGTGCTTCACGGCCTGTGGGTCGGGAGCGTCAAGTGCCGGGTGGCGGCGCAAGTAGCCTTGTATATAGCGGTTAGCCCAACGTTGGGCTCGGCCAGGCGCTGGTGCATACTCTTTATCTGGGCGAGTGAGGGACATGAAGACAGCGTTTCCTACGCAATTTACGTCTTAGGGTTGTACGAAAACCCGGCGAGCGCAGGTAGTTTTCGTACAAAGCCTAGAGTAGCGGTTAGGTTCGCGAAGTACACGCAGCAATAGCGCCGGGATGAGTGCCTGCCTTCATTAACTCATCCCAGCGCGTGGTATAGCGATTGGAGCGGTGAGCGCAGCGAAGCTGCCAAGGGGCGTCGTTATCGGTCATCCCAAAACGAATCGTGCCTTGCCCCATGCGCTGGTTAATATCGTCCACCGTGGCCATTAACAACGGATGGTGGTGGGCTGGGGCGTTCAGCAGGGAAAGCTGGTGCTGTTCAGCGTCCACCAAATCCAACAGCATCACGCCAGCTTTCATAAACCGGTAGCGAGGGCGATAAATTTGCTCAAGCCCCTGGCGTACGGCGTCAAGGATCACTCGGGTGTCGTCGCTAGGTGAGGGCAGGGGGATTAGTGCCTGCGGAAAATACTGCGGCTGGTCACGGCGGTGGCGATTGGTATTTAAGAACAGCATCACCGCCCGAGTAAGGCTGTGCTGCTGGCGTAGCTTTTCGGCACTGCGCTGGGCATGGCGTCGCAGCGCATCGTGTACCTCGGCTTTCACTCCGGTAGACTGGCCAAACGAGCGCGAGGTCATGATGCGCTGGCGTGGCTGGTCGAGGGCGTTCATGTGCAGGCAAGGCGTGCCGCGTAGCTCAAGTGCCGTGCGCGCCAGCACTACCGAGAAGCGCTTGCGTAGCTGCTTGATATCGCTTTCGTGCAGATCCCATGCGGTATGAATCCCGCCAATGGCGAGCCGTTCGGCAAGTCGCTTGCCCACACCCCAAACCTCGCTGACCGGCGTTTGCGCAAGTAACGAAGCGGTTAACGCATCCTGCCCGTTAAGCAGACAAACACCCTGATACTGCGGCTGTTTTTTGGCGGCGTGGTTGGCGAGCTTCGCCAGCGTATGCGTTGTTGCCAGCCCAATGCACACCGGTAACCCCAGGCCCCGGTGAATACGGCGGCGCAAGCTTTCGCCTAAGGTTTGACACTGACGATCGCTCAGCCCATCCAGGTAGATGAACATTTCATCGATGGAGTAGGGGGCGATATCCGGGCAAGCATCGCGCAACAATTGGGCCAGCCGCCCTGACATATCGCCGTACAGCTCATAGTTAGACGACAGCAGGTGTATTTCGCCGCGCTGGCGCAGCGTTTCAAGCTTAAACGCGGGGGTGCCCATGGGGATATCCAGCGCTTTCATTTCCGCTGAGCGGGCGATGACGCAGCCGTCGTTGTTGGACATTACCCCTACGGCTTTGCTTTCTAGGTGAGGCTGAAAAATGCGCTCGCAGCTAACGTAAAAGTTGTTGGCGTCGACTAGGCCGATCATGGCATATGCATCATCGTAGGTACTCGTGAATAACGGCACGTACAACGCCCCACACCTGACAGTCGGCGTCTTCTAGAGGGAGCGGTGGATAGCCAGGATGGGCCGAACATAGATGAGGGATGCCGTGATGCAACGCATAGCGTTTGATCAGCACTTCTTCGTCGAGCATCGCCACCAGGATATGTCCCAAACGTGGCGAAATGCTGCGATCAACGACCAACAAATCGCCGTCAAAAATTCCCCAGCCTTCCATGCTGTCGCCGGTGGCGGATAGATAAAACGTCTGCGAGGGGTTTTTGATCAGGCGCACATTTAAATCCAGCGTGCGCGGCTCGTAATCCTGGGCGGGTGAGGGAAAACCGCTAAACCCAGCGCGGCCATGTAACGGTGGGAAAGGCAGCGGCTGAGAGGTTAACGGCAAGGCTGGCGCGACAGGCAATTGGGACGTCATTGTCGGCATTCTCACTGTTTATGTGTATTTATATACAGTATTTAGCCGCGAGGATAAAATTGCAAGGGATGCCCGTGAGCGGACGAGGCCAGGGAGCTAATGTGAAGGATTGTCGCGAAAGGCTATCGTGCCAGCCAAAGGCCCACCACGATGGCGCTGGTAACGGCGATAAAAAAGACCCAATTGCGCGTACGGGTATCACGGTGGGGTTTCATAAAAGCCTCATCGAAAGAAAAAGTGAACGTCGGCGGGTACAGGCAATTTTGTACAGTGCCTTGCGCTTAGCATGGTAACGTTTGTGATTTATGCCGTCATCTTGTCGCCCTCAAAGGCGGCCAGACTGTTTTAGGATATGTTGATTATGCCTCACCCCGCGACAACGGCTTATCCCGACCCGCTTTCCCTCGCTCAAGGACGCCTGGCCGCCCTAAGCTGGGGGCGTGTCGATGCGCCCATATGGCTGGCGTTGCACGGCTGGCTGGATAATGCGGCGAGCTTCACTCGCCTGGCGCCTCTGCTGGTGGAAACGTTAGATATTCGCATTGTGGCGATTGATTTTCGCGGCCACGGCCACTCAGCGCACGCCCCAGCGGGCAATGACTACGCGCTGTGGGACTACTGCCATGATGTGCTGGATGCCATGGAGGATCTGGATATTGAGCGGGCGTCGTTGCTCGCCCATTCCATGGGCGCGGCGGTGACGTGCCTATTAGCTGCCGCCTTACCCGACCGTATTGAGCGGTTGATGTTATTGGATGGCTTGGGGGCCCTAAATACACCCGCTGACGATACGTCCAGCCAACTCAGAAAAGGGCTGATGGCGCATCGGCGACCGCTGTCTCAAACCCCGCGTTATCCCGATTTAGCCACTGCGGTGGCGGCGCGTGTGGCGGGCGGCGTTACCCCGCTGGATACAGCCACGGCGACCCCGTTGGTGGAACGCAATGCCGACGTAACAGCCGACGGTCATGTGCAAATGCGCACCGACAGCCGATTGTTAAAGCCATCGCTAGTGCGCTTTACGCCCTCTCAAGTGTTGGCGCTACTGGCGGACATTCAAGCGCCGGTGCTATTGATAGAAGGTGAGCAAGGCATTTTAGGCGAGCGAACCTGGGCGGAAAAAGCCCGCCAAGCGGTACCGCGTTTAACTCGCCATGTACTGGCTGGCGGCCATCACCTGCATCTTGAGCCCGAGGCCGTGGCGCGGGTTGCCCAGGTGATCACGGCGCATGAGCTCGCAACGCCTGAATCAGTAGAAGGACGTGCGCGATGAACGAACTGACAAACGCCAATGGGCAGAGCGGCAATAAGGTGGCGCTAGTGCTGGGCAGTGGCGGGGCTCGGGGCTATGCGCATATCGGCGTGATCGAAGCGCTCGAGGCGCGGGGCTTCGAGATTATTTCCATCGCCGGGTGTTCCATGGGCGCGCTGATCGGCGGGATTTACGCGTCGGGTAAGCTGCCGGAATACCGCGAGTGGGTGTGTAACCTCGACTACCTGGATGTGCTCAAACTGGTCGATGTGACCTGGAGCCCGATGGGCGCCATGCGCGCCAGCAAAGTCATGAGCAAGCTGGAGGGGCTGGTCGGCGACATGCTGATCGAAGACCTGCCGATTCCGGTGACCACTGTGGCCACCGACCTGGTTCGTCAGCGCGAGGTATGGTTTCAAAATGGCCCGCTGCTGCGCGCGATTCGCGCCTCGATCGCGGTGCCCGGTGTAATTACTCCCGTGCATGTCGGCGATCAGGTGTTAGTCGACGGCGGCTTGCTGAATCCATTGCCCATCATGCCGACACTGGCCGCCCATGAAGCGGATTTTGTCGTGGCGGTAAACGTAACCGCGCATAGCCCTCAGCCGATTAGCCTGGAATCGTTGTTGCCCGATGAGCCGGAGAATGATAGCCGCACTGCGCTTGAGCTTGAACGCGATGAAAACATTGGCGGCTGGATGGACGATGTGCGCGAGGCGACGAAGCGGCTATGGGATGGGCTGGGTAGCAGCGAAGAACAAGGGAGTAGCGACGAAACGTCGGAAATGCGCGGCAAGCGCGAATGGGGCAAGCTGGATATGATTCTTGAATCGTTTGATATCACCCAAGCGGCGCTGGCCAAGTATAAAATTGCTGGTTACCCGCCGGATGTGTTGATCGAAATACCTAAAACGGTGTGCAGTGCCTACGAATTTCACCGCGCTAAGGATCTTATTCGCCTGGGCCGTTACTTGGCTGATGAAGCCTTGGAACGCGGCATACCCGATATCGCCTCGGATGCGGCGAAGAAGTAGCTACTGCCCGCGCTTGCGCAGCAGGATGTACACTGCGCCGGTGCCGCCGTCGAGCTCGGCGGCGGAACAAAACGCCAGCACGCCGGGCCATTCTCGCAACCAGGCATTGGTGTGGCTTTTGAGAACGGGAAAATCGGCGCTGGTGCCCCAGGCTTTGCCATGAACCACCAGCACGCAGCGAAGCCCCTGGGCGGCCGTATCGCGTAAAAAGCTTTCCAGTTCGACGCGGGCCTCTTCCAGGGTATAGCCGTGCAGGTCGAGGCCTGCCTGCCACGCCGTTTGGCCACGCTTCAACTGACTGAAGGTGCGCCAAGGTAAGTCCGGGACGCTGAACTCCAAATACTCGGAAGGGCGCACGGCCTCAACACGGCCATCGGAGGTGCGCCCGCTGGTAGCGAGCGTACTGCTTTCCACCGCCGCTTGCCGCCGCGCTTGCTGGGCATCGTCGTTGCGTTTGGGTTTGCCAGGGTCGGCTTGGTTGGTGGCAATACGCCGCACGCCCGCCGCCTTCAGCGCTTGGCGAAAAGCACTGATATCGTCGTCATCGGGCAGGTAACGGTGTCGTGTCATGACAGGCTCAAATGGCAAATAGGCAAAGTTGTGGCAAGCGCACAGTATAGCGGGCTGAGCGTTGCTGTGAACCGGGCGGCGTCAAAGGTACAATCTTTTCTTTCGCCATACCATGCCAGTCTATTTTTAGGGGCATGGGCACCTCAGTTGACCAGGAGCCGATGTGACCACACATCTCAACGCCGAGACTTCTCACTCCTCTCTCTCCCTGCCGGATACCGCGCTGGTGAGCGAGCTCTTAACCTTACGCGACTACCTGCGCTGGGTGTCCAGCGAGTTTTATTTGGCGGGACTGTATTACGGCCATGGAACCGAGTCGGCATGGGATGAAGCCGTTGCGCTTTGCTTAGGGGCGCTGCACTTACCCTGGAATGTCGACCCAGGGGTTCAGGATGCACGGTTATTGCCCATGGAGCGCGAGCGCATTGTGGCGCTCACCCGCGAGCGGATCACCACCCGCCGCCCGCTGCCTTACTTACTGGGAGAAGCCTTTTTTGCCGGCTATCCGTTTAACGTTGACGAACGCGTACTGATTCCGCGCTCGCCAATGGCGGAGCTCATCGAAGATGGCTTTGCCGCTTGGTTTCCGGAAGAGCCGCCAACAAGGGTGTTGGATTTATGCAGCGGTTCGGGCTGTATCGGCATTGCCACCGCGCTGTATTTGCCCACCTGCGAAGTTTTCCTGGCCGATATCAGCCAGGAGGCCCTGTCAGTGGCTCGTCAAAACATCTCGCGTCACGATGTGGGGGAGCGCGTTCGCGCCATGGAAGCCGATGTGTTCGATGGGCTGGAGGGCCAGCGCTTTGATGTGATCGTCTCCAATCCGCCTTACGTGGATGCCCGAGATTTAGCCACCATGCCTGCCGAGTTCCGCCACGAACCGTCACTGGCGCTGGGGGCGGGTAGCGATGGCCTGGACATCGTGCGGCGCATTCTACGCGAGGCGCGTGAGCACCTGACCGACGAGGGGTGGCTGATTGTAGAAGTCGGCAACTCTGACCGCCACTTAGAGGCCGCCTTTCCCGAGGTACCCTTTATGTGGCTTGAATTCGAGCGTGGTGGCCAAGGCGTGTTTGTCTTGAGCGCCGCTGAACTCGACGCCCATGCGGCGTCTTTTGCGTGAGGAATTAACGCCCATGTCTGGTAATACATTTGGCAAACTGTTTAGCGTAACGACCTTTGGGGAGAGCCATGGCCCGGCGCTGGGGGCCATTGTCGATGGCTGCCCACCGGGGCTGCCGCTGTGCGAAGCGGATTTGCAGCGCGACCTGGATCGTCGTCGTCCGGGTAGTTCCCGGCATACCACCCAGCGCCAAGAGCCCGACCAAGTCAAAATCTTGTCGGGCGTGTTCGAAGGCAAGACCACCGGCACGTCGATTGGCCTGTTGATCGAGAATACCGATCAGCGCTCGAAAGACTATTCAAAAATCAAAGATCAATTTCGTCCTGCCCACGCCGACTACACCTACCATCATAAATATGGTCATCGTGACTACCGGGGTGGGGGGCGTTCAAGCGCGCGAGAAACCGCGGTGCGCGTTGCCGCCGGGGCCATCGCTAAACAGTATTTGGCCACCCACGGGGTGCAGATTCGTGGTTATATGAGTCAGCTCGGCCCGATCAAAATTGACTTCAGCACCTGGGAGGCCGTAGGCCAAAACGCATTTTTCTGCCCCGACCCCGCCAAGGTGCCTGAATTGGAAGCCTATATGGATCAGTTGCGCCGTGATCAGGACTCGGTAGGTGCGGAAATTACCGTGGTGGCTGACGGCGTACCGGTGGGGCTTGGCGAACCCGTGTTTGATCGCCTAGATGCTGATCTGGCGCATGGTTTGATGAGTATTAATGCGGTAAAAGGGGTTGAGATCGGGGCGGGGTTTGACTGTATTGCCCAGCGCGGCAGCGAGCACCGCGACGAGATGACCCCTGAGGGTTTTTTATCCAATCACGCCGGTGGCGTATTGGGTGGCATCTCCAGCGGTCAACCCATCGTGGCGCGTCTGGCGCTTAAGCCGACTTCCAGCATTACCACGCCGGGGCGTTCGATTGACGTGCACGGCCAGGCGGTTGAGGTGGTGACAAAAGGGCGTCATGACCCTTGCGTGGGTATTCGCGCAACGCCTATCGCCGAAGCCATGATGGCGATAACACTGCTCGACCACTGGTTACGCCAGCGTGGACAAAACGGTGCGGTAAGCGTTGATACGCCGAGATTATCTCAATGTTAACGTCACGGTGTAGTTCGCATAACACTGCTACACTCAAGACAGTTGGTTGAGGAGTTGCCTATGAAGATTAACGTTGAGTTTGATCTCACCCCGGATGAGTTTCGCCAAGCACTGGGGCTGCCGGACGTAGAAGCGTTCCAGCAAAGCTTGCTTGAGAACATTCAGCGGCAAATGGAGTCCGGTGTTGAAGGGTATGACCCCATGAGCCTGATGCGCCCCTTCGTGCAGCAGCCGATGATGCAACAAGGGCTTTCACAGGGGTTAGCCAACTTCGGTACCTATCAACAAATGATGTTGGACATGCTCAAGCAAGCGGGCAATGCCAGCAGCGACGCCCCACAAGAGGAAAAGGCGAAAAGTAGCAGCAGCACGTCAAGTGCCGCTTCAAGAAGTACGTCAAGCGACAAGAGCGACAAGAGCGCTAATGCAAACGCATCGGCCTCTTCCCGCTCCAGGGCAAAGCGGAAAGCGGAGTAATGCGGCGAAGGGTGACACGACTAAAGCGGTAGAGTCGTTACCATCAGCGTTGTTGCAAAGCACCCTGTCAATAATTACTCTTTTTGCAGTGCAGCAATTTGCGATTACGTGAGCCATTCAAGGCTCATACCAAGGAACGAAAAGAGGAACAGACACCATGCAAGATAAAATGATGGACGCCTTTAACGCCCAAACCCGTCAGATGTTTGAGCCCATGCGTAAAATGAACTCGCTCATGCTCAACAACATGGAAAAAATGACCCAATACCAGCTGGAAGCGATGAAGCGCTACAGTCAAATGGGCACCGAGCGCATGCGCAGTGCGACCGAAATTGAAGATGCCGAAGGCCTGAAGGATTTCGGCGCGCAACAAGCCGCTATGATGAACGAGCTTTCTCAGCAAATGCAGGAAGACGCTCGCGTTATGAGTGAGATGAGCTTAGAGTTCAAATCGGAAATGGAAAAACTGTTCGGCGAAGCGGGTAAGCAAATGGCTGACCAAGCCAATGCCACCGCGAAGGGTGAGAAGAGTGAACAGCCCGCGAAAGCGAGCAGTCAGTCGTCGCGTAAAAGCTAACCTCCCTTAGATCGCGGCGCCTGTTGGC
The DNA here is from genome assembly GCF_900103865.1 of Vreelandella arcis. Taxonomy (GTDB): domain Bacteria; phylum Pseudomonadota; class Gammaproteobacteria; order Pseudomonadales; family Halomonadaceae; genus Vreelandella; species Vreelandella arcis. Next base: position 111,355 of record NZ_FNII01000011.1, on the reverse strand, counting down.
GCCGCGCCTCGTTTAAGCCTTTGATTACCTGCCATCACAACGGATCGCGTGAGAAATCGACGCGCCGTTAGAGGAGAGCGAAGATGTCAGCAGAGTGGGAATTACCGCCCCATGGCCTTTCTCAAGAGGAGCTGGAAGCGTGGAACGCTCAGCTAAAAGATATTGGTGAAGAGTATCAGGGCCTCATGCAAGACCTGCTCTCGCGCATTGCCCCTAGCGAAGCGGCAGATTCCGTTTATAGTGACATGCGGGAAAGCTTCGAGGCCGGAGCGCAGGCGCTGATGCAGAACCCAACGCTTCTTTGGCAGACTCAGTCACGCCTGCTGCAGGATCAGTGGCTCCTGTGGCAGCAGGGCATGCGGGCGATGGCCGGAGAACAGGTATCCCCTCTGGTCACGCCCGAAAAAGGTGACCGCCGGTTTAAAGACGCTGCCTGGACCCAAGAACCTCATTACATGGCCATCATGCAGCAATATCTGCTGTTCTCGCAGATGGTGGATGAACTGGTGGACAGTCTTAGCGGGCTGGATGAAACCCATCAACGCAACTTGGCATTTTATGCCCGCCAGGTGGTTAACGCGATGTCGCCCACCAACTTTGTATCGACGAACCCGGAAGTCATGCGTCGCACGCTGGAAACCAAAGGTCAAAACCTAGTCGACGGCCTAGAGCGCTTGCGCGAAGATCTGGCCAATTCAGCTGAGGGCATCAATGTCCGCATGACCGATCGTAGCGCTTTTGGCGTGGGTGAAAACATCGCCGTTACGCCTGGCGCTGTGGTATATGAAAATGAGCTGATGCAGCTGATCCAGTACACCCCTACCACTGAAAAGACCTATAAAACGCCGCTGCTGGTCGTACCGCCGTGGATCAACAAGTATTACGTGCTTGATCTACGCGAAGACAACTCGATGATGAAATGGTTGGTCGATCAAGGGCATAGCGTTTTCTTGATCTCGTGGCGCAATCCGGGGCCGGAGCAGAGCGACATCACTTGGGCCGACTACATGCAGCTGGGGCCGATCACCGCCATGGAGGCAATTGAACAGGCCTGCGGTGAGAAGTCGGTCAATATACTGAGTTACTGCGTCGGCGGTACGCTAACGGCGTCTACCGTGGCTTACCTCACCAGTACGCGACGCGGCCGCAAGGTTAAGTCGGTTACCTACATGGCAACGCTGCAAGACTTCCGCGATCCTGGCGATATCGGTGTCTTCCTCAACGAGCGGGCCGTCGACGGCATCGAAGACAGCATGCAGCAAAAAGGCTATTTGGACGGCCGGTCAATGGCGTACACCTTTAACCTGCTGCGTGAAAATGATCTGTTCTGGTCGTTTTATATTAATAATTACTTAAAAGGGGAAACTCCCGCGGCCTTCGATCTGCTGTACTGGAACACCGACGGCACCAACCTGACAGCCGGAACCCACCCTTGGTACCTGCGCCATATGTACTTGCAAAACAAGTTGGTTGAACCCGGTGGTATCGAACTTGATGGGGTGAAGATTGACCTTAGAAAAGTATCGACGCCGAGCTATTTCGTGTCGACCAAAGAAGACCATATTGCCAAGTGGAACAGCACCTATTACGGAGCTCTCTTGCCTAAGGGGTCATCGACCTTTGTGCTGGGCGGATCGGGCCATATTGCCGGTATCGTTAACCCGCCGCATAAGCAAAAGTATGGTTATTGGACGAATGATAAGTTGCCGGAAAGTCATGAGGCCTGGTTAGAGAGCGCTACCTTTAACGAAGGCTCCTGGTGGCCCCATTGGCAAGCTTGGATTACCGAGAATGGCTATGCCGATCCGGATCCGAAAAAAATGGTTGCTGCACGCAAGCCAGGCGAAGGTGATTTAACAGTGATTGAACCAGCCCCCGGGCGCTATGTAAAAACGACTATCCCCGAGGTGTTAGGAGAAATAACTGAATAGGGCACCGAGCAAGCTATCATTGGCCATGATAAAAGTCCTGCCTATCGGCGGGACTTTTTTGGTTTTGTGTGTTTTATAATAGCTAGCCGGTAAAGCGGCACTCCTCCCAGCGATATCCCAGCCTTTCCTAGAATGGAGAAAACATAATGGTGAGCAATCTACTCAATACGTTCCGGCGATTGGCGGGCGGCATGTTGGTGATGCTATTAACCGCTGGTTATGCCTATGGACAAGACGTGCAGGTCACAGATGCCCGGGTGAGCTTATTGCCCGGTGAGCAGCCGGGGGCAGGGTATTTTCAGCTCTACAATGCGGGCGACGAGGCGGTTGTTCTGGTTGGCGCCGAAAGTGATGCCTTTGAAAGCGTAGAGCTGCATGTCAGCTCGAACCAAGACGGCATGGCGCATATGCAGGCGGTTGAGCAGGTCGAGATTGCCCCAGGCGAGCGCTTCGCGTTTGCGCCCAAGGGGCATCATCTGATGCTGATCGGCCGTGAGAAAGCGCTGAAGGTAGGCGATGAAGTGGACGTGCAGCTTGAGTTCGCCGATGACCAGCGTCTATCGGTCACGTTCGATGTGGTGTCTCCAGTATCGCTTTAAGCGCCTCCCAGGCAGGATATGTGTCATGTATAAAGGTTTGTTGGTGACGCTTGCGTCACTCTGGCTAGCCGGCTGCGTCGATACCAACTGGCGCACGGCAGAAACCCACGAGATCATGCCACCGCTGGATTTCTCGCTGGTCGATGAAGACGGTCAGGCTGTAGAGGCCGAGGATTACGCCGGCAAGGTGACACTCGTCTACTTCGGCTACACCTTCTGCCCGGATGTGTGCCCGATTACGCTGGCGAGGCTGGCGGGCACCTTGAACCGGCTCGACGACGACGTGCGCGACGCTATCCAGGTGCTGTTCATTACCGTCGACCCTGCGCGGGATACCCCCGAGGTCGTCAAACGTTATACCGGCGCGTTTGGCGACGAGTTTACTGGCATTACCGGTGAACGTGCAGAGATCGACGCGCTGACCAATCGCATGCGGGTCACCTACGAGTACGAAACGCCCAACAAGCGCGGCGACTATATCGTCAACCACACCAGCGCGGTGTTTGCGTTCGATCGCGAGGGTGAGGCCCGGTTTCTGATCCGCGACAGCCATCCAATCACTGACGCCGTGGCTGACATCAACCAGCTCGTCACGGAAAGCTAGGTTACTGGCAGGCGACGGAGAGGCTGCAGCGCGACTGATAGCGCGGCGACGTGATGTCCAGAACCACGTCGTCGCTTTGCGTATCGTACATGAACGATGCGTAGCCGCGTTCCGACGAGGCGGTGCGGTACAGCCCGCAAATGGTGTAGCCGTACTGCACTTTCTGCAGCTTTGAAAGCTCGATCTCACTTGAGGCGTTAAGCTCTTGCGACAGGGCACGTTGAATATCCCCGTCGACATTGCTGTCGGACATCGCCTGCCCGCCAAAGATGGCGCCGCCCAGCAGCAACGCCAGAACCAGCGGAAGCGCGACGAGCAATAAAAAGGGACGGGATTTCAACATGGCAATACCTGTAACGGCGTTATCGACACCCGGCCGCGTATCGACCAGGGCGTCTAGTTTACCGGCGGCGAGCTCGCGGAACACCCACCAGCACCATAAGTGCGGCTAAAAACCACACCGGCCAGCTGCCCATGCGGGTAAACGGCGTTAAGCCTTCCATGACGTAAAACTCGCCTGTCAGCGAGGTGGTTTCAAACTGTGGTGCACGCTCGACGATGTGGCCTTGAGGGTCAATGATCGCGGTAATGCCGTTACTGGTCGCGCGTACCACGTAGCGACCGTTTTCCAGTGCTCGAAGCCGCGCCATTTGCAAGTGTTGGTGAGGACCAATCGAAGCGCCAAACCAGGTGTCGTTGGACAACGTCATCAACACACCGCTGTCCTTGGCGCGGCTGGCCACCAGCTGTGGGTAAATAATTTCATAGCAGATGGCATTGCCAATGCTGACTCCGGCTGCCTGCATGGGGGCTTGGTCGGCGTCTCCTTTGGCGAAGCTCGACATGGGCAGGTTAAAAAAGTCGATAGCTCCACGCAGTAGGCTTTCCAGTGGCAGGTATTCGCCAAACGGCACCAAATGCTCTTTTTGATAGCTGCCCTCGACATCGCCAATGCCGATGATACTGTTGAAATAGCGATTGTCGGCGTCGCGTTGGACAATGCCTGTCACCAACGCCGTGTCGGTGGGTAAATTGCTTTGCACCCGCTCAAGGATCGGGCGTGCCTGTGTTTCCATCATCGGCAGGGCGGTTTCCGGCCAAACAATCAGATCCACCTGGTCAGCGACATCGCGGGTTAAGTCGCTATATGTGTTCGCGGCGTTGCGTTGGCCTTCCGTGGTCCATTTTGACAGCTGCGGAAGGTTGCCCTGTAAAAGCGCGACGCGCGTCGGCGTCTCCACGGCGGTTGTCCATTGTGACGGAAGCGCCAGAGGAATTAGCCAAATGGCCGCCAGCGGTGCGAGTGTCCACCATTGGCGGCGTAGAAACTCTGCCCCGAGCCCGCCACTAAGGGCGACCAATAGCGAAAGTAGATAAACGCCGCCAATCGGTGCCCAAGCAGCCAGCGGTGAATCCACATAGCCCGAGCCGAGCAATAACCAAGGGAAACCGGTGAACAAGTACGTGCGCAGCACTTCGCCCAATACCCAGGCGCCGGCAAACGCGACGAGTGCCAGTCGTGGATGGGTAAAACGGCGGTAGAGCCAGAGGGTGCCGGCAAAAAACAGCGCGAGTACACAGACAAACAGAGCAGTGAGAAACAGCGCAAGAGGTACGCCGGTATAGCCGTAGTCGTGAATCGATACGTATACCCAGGAGGCGCCTGTGCCAAATAGCGCAACCCCATAGAACCAGCCCTTGAGGGCAGCCTGGGCGGGGGTGAGTTGATGAAGGCCTACGTACATCAAGCCCGCGGCAACCGGGCCCAACCACCAAAGCTCAAATGGTGAAGCGGTTAGCGTCGTCAAACCGCCTGCTAGCAGCGCGCCAATTAACTGTCGATACACAGCGGGGAGACTACCCATTACGAGATATCCTATCTAGCCAATGTCCTGGAAGTTGAGGGCGTAAAGATTACGTCTCTTCTTGTGCGTCGTCGCTGTCGGGACGCTGTTCCCGGTAGGCTTCGAGCAAGCGGATGCGGCGGTTGTCAGCGTTAAGCACTTCAAAGCGCCAGCCGCCAAGATGGGTGTATTCTCCGCGCTGGGGCAGATGACCAAATTGCTGCATCACCAGCCCGCCGATGGTATCGAACTCATCGTCCGAGAATTGGGTATCGAAGTGTTCGTTAAAGTCGTCAATGGTGGTGAGGGCGCGGATGGCATAGCGGCCGTTGTCTAACTCGCGGATGTCCTCTTCTTCGTCGGCGTCGTGCTCATCCTCGATGTTGCCAACGATCTGCTCAAGAATATCTTCAATGGTGATGATGCCGGCCGTGCCACCGTATTCGTCGACCACAATCGCCATGTGGTTGTGCGTGTCGCGGAATTCTTTTAACAAGCTGTTGAGACGTTTTGACTCAGGAATAAACATCGCCGAACGGACGATGTCGTCAAGCTGAAACGCATCGCGCTCTGCTTGAGTTTGCGAGAGCAGCGGCAAGAGATCCTTAACCAATAAAATCCCTTTGACGTCATCGAGGTTTTCGCCAATGACCGGGTAGCGTGAGTGCCCGGTTTCTTGGATGAGCGCTAAATACTCCTCGCTGGTCTGGTCGAGCGTGATGGCTGAGATTTGCGAGCGCGGAATGAGAATTTCGCGGACTTGCTGATCGCTAATTTCCAGCGCGCCCTCAATGATCATGATGGCGTCCTGGTCGAGCTTTAAGCGACCCGCGGCGTGGCGTAGAAATGCCAGCAACTCATCGCGTGAGCTGGGTTCGTCGTTATCGCCGGAAAGGGCACCAAAGAGTTTCTCGAGCCAGGATCGTTGATTGGCGTTGCTCGATCGGTCTTCGCTCATGCGGGTAATCTCTTGTTGACGGACACAGATGGAGTGATATGCACGAATGTTTTATCACTGACCAGGGGCGCGATACCAGTTCTGCGTAGTGACCTTAAGTCGCATAGGGGTCGGCGATGCCCAGGGCCGCGAGTAAATCACGTTCCCGTTGCTCCATCGCCTCGGCTTCTTCGTCTGCTAAGTGATCATAGCCCAGTAAATGCAAGGTGCCGTGAATCACCATATGGGCATAATGATGCTCGAGGGTTTTATGTTGTTCCTCGGCTTCCTGCGTAACCACCGCGTGACAGATCACCAAATCGCCGAGTAATGGCAGTACGATTCCCGGCGGGTTCTCAAACGGAAACGACAGCACGTTGGTGGGTTTGTCTTTGCCCCGGTAGTCACGGTTGAGCGACTGGCTTTCGCTCGGATCAACAAAGCGAATGGTCAGTTCTCGACGTGGTTCATCAGGGTGCTGGGCCAGCACATCGCTCACCCATTGGATGAGCTGCGCCTGGGAGGGTAGCCGCTGATCGTCGACCGCCACTTGGCGGTCAACTACGATGTCGCTCATCGTGGCGAGTCTCCTGACCCTTCACGGGTTTGCAAGCGGGCTTCGCGCTCTTGCTGGCGAACTTCCCGACGGGCGCGCTCTTCCACCTCCTGCTGGGATTCAAAGGCATCGTAGGCTTCAATAATGCGCTGAACCAGCGGGTGGCGTACCACGTCCTTAGCCGCAAAGTGTGTGACGCCGATACCTGGGGTGTCTTTTAATACCTCGAGCACTTGGATAAGGCCCGAGCGTTGACCCTTGGGAAGGTCGACCTGGGTGACGTCACCGGTAATCACCGCCGTAGAGCCAAAACCAATCCGCGTGAGAAACATTTTCATTTGCTCGGGCGTGGTATTTTGGCTCTCGTCCAAAATGATGTAGGCGTTGTTAAGCGTCCGACCGCGCATGTAAGCCAGCGGCGCGATTTCAATTACCTGGCGCTCAATGAGTTTGGCAACCTGCTCAAAGCCGATCATTTCGTAAAGCGCATCGTAAAGCGGGCGCAGGTACGGGTCGATTTTTTGGGCTAAATCGCCGGGCAAAAAGCCCAGCTTCTCGCCGGCTTCCACCGCTGGGCGCACCAATAAAATGCGCCGCACTTCCTGCTGGTTCAGGGCTTCCACGGCGGCCGCCACGGCGAGGTAGGTTTTGCCGGTACCCGCCGGGCCAATGCCGAAGTTGATGTCGTGTTCGCGGATGCTGGTGACGTAACGCTGTTGGTTAAGGCCGCGGGGCTTAATCATGGTGCGCGGGGTGCGCATGATGACTTCGTCGCTGTCGCCTTCGTTATCGTCTTCATCCTCCAGCGCTTCCAGGCCGGATTCTTGGAGGAATAGATGCACGGTATCGGCAGATACTTCTTCCGCTGCCGTTTCACGATAGAGGTGTTCCAGCACGTTTGCGGCGGCTTTAATACGGTTGGCCGCACCAGCCAGCTGAAAAACATTGCCTCGGTTGCGCAGTGTCACGTCTAAACGGCTTTCAATCAGCTTTAAGTGCTCGTCCTGCTGACCGCATAGACTGGCGAGGCGCTGCGGATCGTTCGGTTCAAGGCTTAGCGTAATAATGCGATTGGCCTGAGGCGATGGCTGGCTCAAGAGTGGAAAACCTGTCGGTTGATGAGTGTCTTCCTCAGCTTACTGCCCCAACGGGTGTTGGGGCAATTACCTGGGATATGTGATGCTCAATAACGCTCGGGGGAAGCTAATTCACCGCGCAGCGAGTTGGGCAGTGCTTCGGTGATATCAACGTCCACAAAATAGCCGATCAGCTCGGTGGGGTTAGCGGCGCGGAAGTTGACCACGCGGTTGTTCTCGGTGCGCCCCGATAATTGGCCGGGATCTTTCGGCGAAAAGCCGGTGACCAAAATGCGCTGGGTACTGCCCACCATACGGCGGCTGATTTGACCGGCCTGCTGGAGAATCCGCTCTTGCAGAATCGCTAGCCGCTGCTTCTTAACGCTTTCCGGGGTTTCATCCTCAAGCGCGGCGGCGGGCGTGCCAGGTCGGGCCGAATAAACAAAGCTGAACGAGTGATCGAAGCCGATGCGATGGATCAGATCCATCGTCGCTTCGAAATCCTCTTCAGTCTCACCGGGGAAGCCGATAATAAAGTCGGAAGAGAAACTGATATCCGGACGGTTGGCGCGGATACGCTCCATCTTTTCGATGTAGGCTTCTGCGGTATGGCCGCGCTTCATGGCACTCAAGATGCGGTCTGAGCCAGACTGTACCGGCAGGTGCAGGTGGCTGACCAGCTCCGGGATATCGGCGTAGGCGTCCACCAGGCTATCGGTAAACTCAACCGGGTGCGAGGTGGTGAAGCGAATGCGATCAATACCCTCAACGGCGGCGACGCAGGCGATCAGCTCGGCCAGATCGATCTCATCGCCGAGCTGGTTTTCGCCACGGTAGGCGTTGACGTTCTGGCCGAGGAGGTTGATTTCCCGCACGCCCTGGTCGGCAAGGTGAATAACTTCATCCATTACCGCCTCGAAGGGCCGCGAGACTTCCTCACCCCGGGTGTAAGGCACCACGCAGAACGTGCAGTACTTCGAACAGCCTTCCATGATCGACACAAACGCCGTGGCCCCGTCAGAGGTCGGCTTAGGCAGGTGGTCGAACTTCTCGATTTCCGGGAAGGTGACATCCACCGCGGCGATCTGGTTATCGCGGCGTGCATCCAACATGGATGGCACGCGGTGAAGGGTCTGCGGGCCGAACACCATATCGACATGGGGCGCCCGCTTGCGCAGAGCCTCACCTTCCTGGCTTGCCACACAGCCGCCCACGCCGATCACTAGGTCGGGATTGGCATCTTTGAGTTTCTTCCAGCGTCCCAACTGATGAAATACTTTCTCCTGCGCTTTCTCACGTATGGAGCAAGTGTTGAGAAGAATGACATCGGCTTCACGCTCATTATCGGTGAGTTCGAGCTGATGAGAAACGCCGAGCAGATCCGCCATGCGGGAGGAATCGTACTCGTTCATTTGGCAGCCGTGCGTTTTGATGAAGAGCTTCTTCGCCATCGGTACCTGTCATCTATGGGTCGTCAAAAGGACGAGGGATGAATGTAGGAGCGTCGTTGCGCCTAGGCGCTATTGATTGGCAGCATTATACGGACACAACCAACAGGCGGCTAGCACTGACGAGGAATCGATGCTTGACCGTTAAGTTTCTATCAGTATACTACGCACCGTGTTTGAGCAGTTCCCCGATAGCTCAGTTGGTAGAGCAAATGACTGTTAATCATTGGGTCGCAGGTTCGAGTCCTGCTCG
>NZ_FNII01000011.1:0-101932 GCF_900103865.1 Vreelandella arcis | reverse complement strand
CGATAGCTCAGTTGGTAGAGCAAATGACTGTTAATCATTGGGTCGCAGGTTCGAGTCCTGCTCGGGGAGCCAGTTCGTGATTACTTACCTCGTTATTACCTACCTGAATACGATGTCTGGCGGCTATTAATAGCAGCTGACTGACTCGCTTATTTCGTTTGATCCCGCTCTGTGATGCTTAGCGCCCGCTGCCCGATGGTGGCCTGGGGGATTTCTTATGTCTGCCAGACGCTTATTTCAGTGGCGTGAGTGGCGTAAACTGTGTTGATTCATTTATTGGTTGGGGAAATCGTCGTGGGGAAAGCAACCACACTGAATGCGCTACAGGTCTTTAAGTGCTTAAGCGATGAGACACGCCTGATGTTGGTGCTGTTAATTGCCCAAGAGCAGTCGCTGTGCGTGTGCGAAATGACCTATGCCCTAGAAGAGTCTCAACCGAAGATATCGCGCCATCTTGCTCAGCTGCGCCAGTGCGGGCTGCTAGTGGATCAGCGAGACGGGCAGTGGGTGTACTATCGGTTATCACCGCAGCTGCCGCCGTGGGCACAGCGTATTATTGAGGCTGCACCAGAAGGCTGTGCCGCGCGGTTGGCCAGCCTGACCCAGCGTTTAGCGGCGATGGGAGACCGCCCAACGCGCCGAGCTGCCCTGTGTTAGTGGGATAAAATAACAGCGCCGATACCCAAGGCACCGGCGCTGTTGTTTACCATTCGTCTAGAGACAGGTCAGCCGTGATTAGCGGTTGACGAAGCGCTGGGCGGATTGCAGCTGAGCGTAGTCGAGCAAGATTTCGACGGCTTCGAGTACATGGGCGCGATCCACCGGCATTTCCTCGTCTTCATCGTTATCGGCGCTGCCGCTGTCGTTGCCATTGTCGTTAAGCGGGTCTTGCTCGCGGGCGTCAGTCCACTCGTCGAGCTCTTCAAGGCCTAGCGCGCGCCGCCGCTGGTTTTCCAGTGACAACAATTCGGCTTCTTGCGCCTGGGTTTCACGCTCGCGCTGTTCGCGGTTTAGGCTAACGCTTGTGTTCTGCTCGCGAAGTTTCTGCGACAGCGACGACTGCCGCTCTAGGTAGCGGAAATTGGGGTTGTCTTCCGCGCGTGCGTCGTGGGTCGCCAATAGCGCGTCAAGGTAGCGCTCGGGTTCTCCATAACGACGGTATTGTACGTCCTGCACCGTGTCCCATTTCAGAGCATTGTCCAGGCTGCTTTCGCCAATGCGTTCCGGGTCGAGCAGGGTGGGGAAGTCAATATCGGGCTCGACACCGCGGTTCTGAGTGCTTTCACCGGAAATACGGTAGAACTTGGCGCGAGTGAGCTTGATTTCGCCATGGCTCAAGTCGCTCAGCGTCTGAACCGTTCCCTTGCCAAAGGTGGAGCTGCCCATCACCAGGCCGCGCCCGTAATCCTGAATGGCGCCTGCCAAGATCTCTGATGCCGAGGCCGACAGCCGGTTAACCAGGACGCCCAGCGGGCCGTCGTAAAGCGTACCGGCCTCACTATCGCCGTATAGATTGATGCGTCCTTCGGCGTCGCGCACTTGCACGGTGGGGCCGCGGTCAATAAACAAGCCAATCAGCGAGTTGGCTTCCTGAAGCGCGCCACCGCCGTTGTTGCGCAGGTCGAGCACAATGCCTTCGACGTTTTGGCTTTTTAAGTGCTTAATTTCTTTGGCAACATCGCGGGTCGTGCTGCGGTAGTCCTCGTCTCCGGCTTGCCAAGCGTCGAAGTCGACGTAAAAGGTAGGGATTTCAATCACGCCTAAGCGATGGGTGGTGCCGTCGCGCTCGACGTCAATCACTTCGCTTTGGGCGGCCTGGTCTTCTAAATCAACTGTGTCGCGGGTAATTTCGACGATTTGTGAGCGGGTCATATCCACTGCTTGGGCGGGAACCACGTCCAGCCGCACCACCGAGCCTTTCGGGCCGCGAATCAGGTCAACGACGTTGTCCAAGCGCATGCCGATCACATTGACCATGTCGCCGTCTTCCTGGCCGACGGCGATAATCCGGTCGGCCGGCTCTAACACCCCGGCTCGCTCAGCAGGGCCGCCTGCCACCAGGCTCGATACTTTGACGTATTCACCGTCTGATTGAAGCAGTGCGCCGATGCCTTCCAGCGACAGGCTCATTTGAATGTCGAAGGACTCGCCTTGGCGAGGCGAAAGGTAGCTGGTGTGCGGGTCAATCGTGCCGGTGATTGCGGCCATGATCAGCCCAAACACGTCTTCGGACTCTGTCTGGCGTAGGCGTGATAGCTGCCCTTCATAGCGCTGGCGCAGATTCTTAACGATTTGCTCGTTGTCCTGGTCGCTCAGTGCCAGGGTTAGGGCGTCGTTTTTGAGGCGTTTTTCCCACAGCGCATCCAGCTCGCTTTGGTTATCGGCCCAGGCGGCATCCTCACGCTCAAGCTCAAGGCGTTCGTTGCCATCGAATTCAAAGGTGGTGTCGTCATCGAGTCGCTCAAGTAACCATTCAAGCCGAGCGGTGTGGCGCTCGCTAAGCCGGTCATAAAGCGCAAAGGCTTCGTTTAGGCCACCTTCAAAAACGGTGTCGGCCAGGTCGGTTTCCAGGTGACGATAGGGGGCAATATCGCTGCTCAACAGATAAGCTCGCTGACCATCGAGAATATCTAAGTAGCGTTCAAAGGCCTCTTCTGACCACGCTTGGTCAAAGCTGACCTCTGCGTAGTGGCCATAGCGGAGCGAGTCGGCAATTTCTACCGCCGCTTGGCGCTGTTCTTCGGTCGGCTCAAGTTGCGCTAGCACGGTTGGGCTGGTAATCACCAGCGTGACCGCTAAGGCGACCGAGCGCGAAAGCGTTGCAAACAAGCTCATCAGTCAAGCTCTCCCGGATTTGTGTACACTCATGCTCTAGACCCGCATCTGACTTATGAGTTGCGAAGGCCGAGGGAGCATTGTAGCAGGTCGCCTGCTTTGCTGAGACTCAATCATGTCGGTAAAGAGGATTTCCATGTCCGAAACGTTAAATGCTGATCGTGTCACGCGGTTATGCGATTTTTTACGCCAGTCGCCTACGCCGTGGCATGCCACGGTTTCGATGGCTGAGCGTTTGGAGCACGCTGGTTTTCAGCGGTTGGAAGAAACGGCGAATTGGCAGTTAATGCCCGGGCAGCGTTACTACGTTACGCGCAACGATTCATCGTTAATTGCTTTTCAATTACCCGCAGGGCCGCTTTCCGAATTGCGGATGATCGGAGCACATACGGATAGCCCCGGCCTGCATTTAAAACCCAATGCCACCCAGCACGCCGCCGGCTGGTTACAGTTGGGGGTGCAGGTTTACGGCGGTGCATTGCTGGCCCCCTGGTTCGACCGCGATCTGGGTTTGGCGGGGCGGGTGCATATCCGCCATGGCGATGGGCAACTGGAGAGTGTGCTGCTCAACGTGAATAGGCCGGTGGCGATGATTCCGAGCTTGGCGATTCACCTGGATCGCGATGTGAACGCTGGACGCAGTATTAATCCGCAAACTGAAATGGCGCCGGTGCTGCTACAAAGCGATACCGCGAAGCTTCAAGACCTGCTGGCAAGCTGGCTAGAAGAAGAGCATGGCCTCCGGGCGGTCGATGTAGTGGATTTTGAGTTGGGCTTTTATGACGTTCAGCCGCCTTCGTTGGTGGGCGTTAACCAAGAATTATTAGCCAGCGCGCGGCTGGATAACTTGCTGTCATGTTTTGTAGGTTTGGAAGCCTTACTGGCGTGCGATGGTCAGCAGGGCGCGCTGCTGGTCGCCAACGACCACGAAGAGGTTGGCAGCGCCAGCGCCTGCGGCGCCCAGGGGCCTTTCCTGGGCGATGTACTGAAACGCTTGAATGCCCAGGTAGGCGGGGCGAGCGAGGAGTCGCTGATTCAGTTAATTCAGTCATCGCTGATGATCTCGTGCGATAACGCCCATGGCCTGCATCCTAACTTTCGTGATAAACACGACGAGCAACACGGGCCGGCGCTTAACGCAGGGCCGGTAATTAAGATTAACGCCAGTCAACGTTACGCGACCAATAGCGTGACAGGTGGGCTGTTCCGCGATATTTGTCGTGAGGCGGGTGTACCTGTTCAGTCGTTTGTGACCCGCTCTGACATGGGCTGCGGCAGCACCATCGGCCCGATTACCGCCACCGAAGTCGGCGTGCCAACCATCGATGTGGGGCTGCCCCAATGGGCAATGCACTCGGTGCGTGAAACGGCGGGCACCCATGACGTCGAGCATCTTGCCTGCGCGCTGGTAGGATTCTTAAACCGCGCAAGGCTAAGCTGATTTTCGTCGATTGCCCACAAAAAAGCCCGCTGACAGGGTCAGCGGGCTTTTGGCATTCGGTTGGTGGCTACGCCCTGATTTGAACAGGGGACCCCATCATTATGAGTGATGTGCTCTAACCAACTGAGCTACGTAGCCTTTCAACGGGGGCGAATATTACTCAGCGACGCGCCGCCCGTCAAGCGTTTGTTGTGCAAGCACATAGGCTGTCAGCCATCCTCAAGTGGCAACCGCACCATCGCAGCGCTGATTATGTCCTGGTAGTTGCGGATGCGTTGCACATAGTGCACCGGCTCGTAACCCCGCGCGTAGCCATAACGGGTCTGCGGGTAATAGCGTTTGTCAGCCTTGAGCGGCAGCACCTCTTTCATGTCTTCCCAGGAATTCGGATCTTTGCCCAATTCGCGGGCCAGTTTTCGAGCGTCTAGCACATGACCACGACCAATGTTATAGCTTGCCAGGGCCAGGTAGGTGCGATCTGGTTCGGGGAGGGTGCCGGGCAGGCGCTCATGGCGGTCGGCGAGATAGCGAGCGCCGCCGTCGATAGCCGCTGCGGGATTCAGGCGGTTATCGACGCCCAGGGATTCAGCGGTATTCTGGGTTAGCATCATGATGCCGCGCACGCCAGTGGGGGAAACGGCCTGGGGATCCCAATGCGACTCTTGATAAGCCAGGGCAGCGAGCAGGTCAGCGGGCATACCGGTTTCTTCCTCGGCCTTTAGGAATATGTCGAGGAAGTTAGGCAGGCGTTCGTCGATGCGTCGGTTAAGCGCGCGCAGGTCGACGAAGTCGAACTCACCAATGTAGGCATAGTAGTGCTGCTTTACCTCGGCAATGCTATCTTGCCCCTCGGTGCTTTCCATCCATTCATCGGCCATCTCAGCGAGCGCTTGTTGGTCTGGAGGCAGATACCAGCCCAGCCGATCACCGCTGGTGAGGTTCATGGCCACTTCCAAGTGTGGGAAGTGGCGCCGCACTACCCGAACGATATTGGAATCGGCCAGGGTGCAGTCGATGCGCTTTTCGGCCACTTCGGTCAGCAGCATCTCGGTGGTGCGAGGATCTTCCTCGAAGGCGATGCCGGTGTGCTGGTTGACCAAGCTCTGAAGCTTTACGGCGTAGCTGGAATCCGCCGTGACGCGAATATCGACCCCGGCCATTTCCTCAACCTGGCGAGGCATGGGGCGCATGTCACGGTGGCAGACGAGCTGCTCGACGATATCTGTGTGAGTGGGGCCTCGTTGGAAGTGTTCGTCGCGCGAGGGTAGGTGGGTCAGACCGGCGGCGGCCAGTTGAAAATCGCCGTCTTTCAGCGCTTGAAGTACCGCAGAGGTAGACTCGAACAGCGTCCATTCGACCTGCAGGTCGTGGGCGTCGGCGAACGACTCGACCAGGTCGTGCTCCGGTCCTGCCGGTGTCTCGTCACGGTCAAGGTAGTAGGTGGTGGCGCTGTTACGGGTGGCCACCTTGAGTGTCCCGCCCGGTTCGGGCGGTTCAAGCTGCGTGACCGGAGACTCGCTTTGTTCGCAGCCCAAGAGCATGAGCAGCGGTAGCAGCAAGGTGGCGGTCAGGGGGCGGGATCGGGATATACGGCGAATATCCCGACCACGGGGGAGGCTAAAGAAAGGCATTGGCTAACTCTAGCAAGCTTTTGCGGTGCCAGGAAGGCGATGCTTTAAACGGTTCTAGCATGCCTAAAGGGGGAGCAGGGCCTGGTTGCAAAGGCCCATTACTGCCCTATGGAGGGGCGCCCTACTGGTTACACATTAAAGCGGAAGTGGACGACATCGCCATCTTTGACAATGTACTCTTTGCCTTCCAGGCGCCACTTACCGGCATCTTTAGCGCCCTGCTCACCGCCCAAGGACACAAAGTCGTCATAGGCAACTACTTCGGCACGGATAAAGCCTTTTTGAAAGTCGGTGTGAATCGCGCCGGCGGCTTCCGGTGCTGTAGCGCCCTCTTTCACTGTCCAGGCGCGTACTTCCTTCACGCCTGCTGTGAAGTAGGTTTGCAAGCCGAGGAGAGAGTAGCCAGCGCGAATAACACGATCCAGGCCGGGCTCATCCATGCCCATCTCGCTTAGGAACATCTCGCGCTCTTCGTCATCCAGCTCGGCGATTTCGGCTTCGATCTGATTGCATACCGGCACCACGATGGCGCCTTCTTCGGCGGCGATCTCGTGGACGATATCCAGGTAAGGATTGTTGTAGAAGCCGTCTTCGTTGACGTTGGCAATGTACATGGTGGGTTTGAGCGTCAAAAAGCCAAAACTTTTCACTTGGCGTTGCTCGTCTTCACTCAATCCCAGGCTGCGCAGCGGCTGACCTTCGGCTAGGTGCGGCTGAATTTTATCCAGCACGGCTTTCGTGGCGATAGCGTCTTTATCGCCGCCTTTGACGACGCGCACTAGCCGTTGGCTGGCTTTTTCGACGGTGTCTAAATCGGCCAGCGCGAGCTCTAAATTGATCGTTTCAATATCGGCGCGCGGGTCGATTTGGTTGGCTACATGGATGACGTTGTCGTTATCGAAGCAGCGTACTACATGGGCGATGGCTTGGGTTTCGCGGATATTGGCCAAAAACTTATTGCCCAGCCCTTCGCCTTTTGAGGCGCCGGCGACGAGGCCTGCGATGTCGACAAACTCCATAGTGGTCGGCAACACTTTTTGCGGCTTGACGATCTCGGCGAGGGTGTTAAGACGCGGGTCGGGCATGGGCACGATCCCCACGTTGGGCTCGATGGTGCAGAAGGGGAAATTTTCCGCGTCGATGCCTGACTTGGTAAGCGCATTAAATAGAGTGGACTTGCCGACGTTGGGCAGACCGACGATGCCGCAGTTAAAACCCATAAAATGATCCTGAGAATAAAGTGGTAGGGGGTAAATTTAGTCGCCATTCTACGAGATGCATTAGCCGTCAGCTACCGACTAAATTGCCCCGTTTTGCAAGGGCTAGTCAGGCTTAAGGCTGTGTAGCTGGTTCATGGCTTTGGCCCAGTCACCAGAGAGCGCCGTGGGCAAGGTGGCCAGGCATTCGTCGATGGCGCGTTCAATGGCGGCTTGTTCGGCTTTGCCGGCGCGACCCAACACGTAATTCGTCACTTGGCGTGAATCGCCTGGATGACCCACGCCTATGCGCAGCCGATGAAACTGGTTTTGGTTACCCAGTGCGCTAACGATATCGCGCAGGCCATTGTGGCCGCCGTGGCCGCCACCGGTCTTATAGCGCGCTTGCCCGGGCGGTAGGTCGAGTTCGTCGTGGGCGACCAGTAAATTGTCCGGCGTCAGTTTGAAAAACTGGCTGAGTGCGGCGACGGCAGCCCCGCTACGGTTCATAAAGGTGGCGGGGTTGAGTAGATGTAGCTCATGGTCGCCGAGGCGTACCTTTGCGTAGTGGCCAAGAAATTTCTTTTCCGGGCGCAGTTCGCTGTGTGTGCTACGTGCGATAGCATCGACCAGCCAAAAACCGGCATTGTGGCGTGTGGCGGCATACTCCGTCCCGGGGTTGCCTAACCCAATAATGGCCGTTACCTGGCTCATATTCCCACCTCATACAAAATTTCCAGGTGACATTTTTGACGTCGCTCGAGCGGCGGCAGCAAAAAAAAATCAAGCGCCGAAGCGCTTGATCTTAACATCATACCAGCATCACGAGGGCCATGCTGACATGGCCCAGGTAAGCTGCTTACTCGGCGCTGGTGTCGTCTTTACCTTCACTGTCGCCGTCGGCTTCGCCTTCGCTTTCATCTTCGTCATCTTCTTCAGTAGCACGAACTTTCATCTTGGTGATACTGAGGATGGCATTGTCGTGGTCTTCACCGTGGGAGAGATCGACAGATGTCACGCCCGCCGGCAGAGTAAGGTCAGACAGGTGCAACGTTGTGCCCAGCTCAAGCTCGCTGATGTCAACTTCCAGGTAGTCAGGAAGGTCTTTCGGCAAGCAGCTGATCGCTACTTCGTTAGCGAGGACGTGCAGTTCGCCGTCATGGTCTTTGATGGCGACACACGATTCTTCGCCGAGGACGTGCAGCGGCACGTTCATGGTGATTTCGTGAGTGGCATCAACCCGCAGGAAGTCAGCGTGGGTCAGCAACGGCTTGAACGGGTGACGCTGAAGGTCACGTACAACCACTTGCTGTTCTTTGCCTTCAATCACTAGCGTGATGACCGAGGAGAAGAAAGACTCATCTTCAATCGCTTTGTAGAAAGCGGTTTTTTCTACGGCGATAGACTGCGCGTCTTTGTCACCGCCGTAAACCACGGCCGGTACTTGCTCGTTCGCACGACGCAGGCGGCGGCTCGCACCTTTCCCCAGGTCGTTACGAACACTGGCTTTTAAACTAAAATCAGACATGGAATTGCCTCTTGGTTAAGTAAGAAAACGTCGGCGTCCGCGACCAGACGACACGACGTTTCCAGGAGCCCGCTACGGGCTGTGACATCAGGCGATTAGTGGAACATCGCGCTGACGGATTCTTCATTGCTGACCCGGCGAATAGCTTCCGCGATCAGGCCAGCAACACTCAACTGACGAATTTTACCGCTGCGCCGCGCTGAGTCGGACAGCGGGATGGTGTCGGTCACCACCACTTCGTCGAGTACCGAGTTGGTGATATTGTCAACGGCTGGGCCGGACAATATCGGGTGCGTAGCGTATGCGACGACGCGTTTAGCACCGTGATCTTTTAGCGCTTCGCCGGCTTTGCACAGCGTCCCGGCGGTGTCGATCATGTCGTCGACCACCACGCAGGTACGGCCTTCAATCTCGCCGATGATGTGCATGACCTGGGCTTGGTTGGCCTGGGGGCGGCGCTTATCAATGATGGCCAAATCGGCGTTTAGCTGTTTGGCAATGGCTCTGGCGCGGACAACGCCACCTACGTCGGGGGAGACAACAACTAGATCACTGTAGTTCTGACGCTCAATGTCGTCGAGGAGGATCGGTGATCCGTATACGTTGTCGACCGGTACGTCGAAGAACCCTTGAATTTGGTCGGCGTGCAAGTCCATGGTCATTACCCGGTCGACGCCACCTTTGACCATCATGTCGGCCACTACTTTGGCGGAAATGGGAACCCGGGCCGAACGCACGCGGCGGTCTTGTCGGGCATAGCCGAAGTAAGGCAGTACAGCGGTGATGCGAGTGGCTGAGGCGCGCCGCAGGGCGTCGACCATCAGGATCAGCTCCATCAAGTTATCATTGGTTGGCGCACAGGTGGATTGCAGAATGAAGACATCCTTACCGCGCACGTTCTCATTGATCTCTACCGCGATTTCACCGTCGCTGAATTGACCCACCGTGGCATTACCCATTCGGCTGTCTAAGCTCTCGGCAATTTTTTGAGCGAGTTCCGGATTGGCGTTCCCGGCAAAAACCATCAATTTTGACACGCGCAGCCACCTTTGCAGTGTTGGGGTTTAGGGAGGAAAACGCTGGTCATCGCTAGGTTGGCTGGGGTACCAGGACTCGAACCTGGGAATGCCGATACCAAAAACCGGTGCCTTACCACTTGGCTATACCCCAATAACGACCTAATGCAACGACCGGGCGCACTCAGCAGCCCAAAGCATCATGTAGAGGAGAGGTGTTGAGCCCACGTGCTACCCAAGCTGACCCGTATGGGGCCGCTGCTTTGGCAACCGTGTGTGCTGTTTGTGCATTATTAAATGCAGCAAACACGCAAGCACCTGTGCCGGTTAGCCGACTCGGTGCGTGCTGTGATAGCCAATCAAGGGCTTCCGCAATGGCGGGATAGCGCTGCTTGACCACCGTTTCACAGTCGTTGCGCCACTCCGACGCTCCCCCCTGCAGTGCGCGCGCCATAGTAATGGGGCGGCTGTCGCGTGTCAATTGCGGGTCTTGGAATACGGCAGGGGTTGAGACGCTAACGCCCGGGTGAATAATCACAAACCAGGGGGTGTCGAGCGTCGCTGAGGTGAGCTGCTCGCCAACCCCTTCTGCCCAGGCACTATGGCCGTGTACGAACACCGGCACATCCGCGCCTAGCTGGAGCCCCAGCGTGGCGAGCTCGTCAAGCGAAAAGGCGAGTTGCCAAAGCGTGTTGAGCCCGACGAGCGTGGTGGCCGCATCTGAGCTGCCGCCCCCCAGTCCGCCGCCCATGGGTAGCTTCTTTTCCAGGGCCAACGTGACGCCTTGACGAGTGCCGCTTGCCTGCTGCAATAGCTTGGCCGCGCGCACAATCAGGTTATCGTCGTCGGCAACACCCGAAATGCGATTCACCAGTTGAATAACCCCGTCGTCGCGGGCGGTTAGCGTCAACTGATCGCAGAGGTCAATGATCTGAAACAGCGTTTGCAGCGTGTGGTAGCCGTCTGGACGACGGCCGGTAATGTGTAAAAGCCTGTTCAGCTTCGCGGGGGCGGGAAGCGTTAACGTCGACATGAGTGTTTGGCCTACTCGCCGTCCGTTTGGCGCCATTCATTGACCACCAGGGTGATGCGTATATCGTCGTAGTTCATAACCAGGCGCCGCGGTAGCCATAGGCCTGCAAATTCTTCCCAGTCGCGGTAGTCGATTTCCCAGCCGTCTTGGGATAGGTGGCTGGGGAAGCCAAGCGCGTCGGTTTCCAACTGATAGCTACCCTGGTCGCCGGGCAGGCCGCGTACCCAGTCGGGCATGGCACTGACGGGGAGCGCCCAGCCAAGTTGCTCTTTCATCAGCGCTTCCGGGGACTCTGCTTCATAACGGCCATCGCTGTTGGAGAGTGAGAACCGTCCTTCGCGTCCTTCTAGCACGTTACGTCCACCGCCGAAGGGCCCGCTAATCAGCATGCGGAAATAATACGGGTGTTGGTTCCAGTCGAGATTGGCGCTGGTGTTTTCTTCGGGAGTGCGTAACCCGGCTTTGCCGACCAATGTCCAGGTGTCGAAGGCTTCAACCTCAGCTTTTTGGGCGTCCCAGTCGCCGGACTGCCGTCCGCTTTCGTCTTGCGGCGCTTGGGTCGCGCACCCGGCCAAGAAAACCACCGCCGCGCAGGCCATTAGTTTTGAAAGGCCGCGCAGCACGTGGGGCGTGGTAAAGGTGGGCATGTCGGGCTCCTTGTCAGTTAATCGGTCAGCGGCTATCACGTTAAAAGAAGACGTTAAGCTCGCCTTAGAGGCGATTTGCCGGGTCGAGTTCGGGGTGGCGCTGTATTAATGCATCAATTGTGGGGTGATTATCACTGCGCTGCTGTACGTCGTCGATAATCTGACGTGCCTCATCGCTGCGCTCAAGGACATGCAGCACTTCGGCGAGGTGGGCGGCAATTTCTTGGTCGGGCATGCGGGCATAGGCTTGTTCGAGCCAGGGTAGCGCTTGCTGAGGGTCGCCTAGGCGGTAATTGACCCAACCCAGGCTATCGAGAACTGCCGGGTTGTCGGGGTCAAGCGCGTGAGCGCGTTCGATTAACTCGCGTGCCTCGTTAAGTCGGCCGGGTAGATCCAAGTCGGCTAGCGTATAACCTAGCGCATTAAGCGCCACCGCGTTATCGGGTTCAATGCTCAGCACGTGACGCAGGTCTTGTTCCATTTGCTCGACATCGCCCATTTCCCAGGCGCGCATGGCGCGATGATAAAGGAGGTCGGTGTCGTCTGGCGTGCGGTTCAGCTCGCGGTCGAGTAACGCACTCGCGTCAGCGGTGCGGCCCAGCTCATCAAGTAGCTGGACTTCGAGTTTGACCAGCTCACTAAAATAGTCTTCATAGCGCATGCGCTCGACGCGTAGAAAGGCGCGAGCGTCGATTAACCGGTCGTCCTCAATCAGCATTTGGGCCGCCGTCGCGCGGGCAGGCATAAACTCATTGCCGCCATCGACCTGACGGTAATAAAGCAGTGCGTTATCGGTGTCGCCTTCAGATTGGGCAATCACGCCTAATAGATAGTAGGCCAGATTAGGCACGTCTTCTTGGCCGATCAGAGGTTGAAGAAGCCGCTGTGCGGGAGCGGCATAGCCTTCGTCTAGATAAAGCTGTGCCAGGGCCACGCGTAACGCATGGCTGCCTGAATGCCGGTCGAGTAGCGCATCGGTTTGTTGTTCGGCGGCCGCGAGGTTCTCGAGTCGAATCTCGGCTTGGGCCAGCAGTAATAAAAAGCGCACATCGTCGGGGTTATCTTGCAGGCCGAGTTGTGCCACTTGGCGAGCTCTCCCGGGATTACCGGTTTCAATCGCCAGTTGGCCCTCTACCAGTAGCAGCGTTGGGCGCTGGGTCAGCCCTGAGGCTTGGTCAAGATAGCCTCTGGCTCGCTCGGTCCGACCCAGCGTGGCCTCCCATAGAGCGGCGGCCAGCAGGGCATCGGCTTGTTGCGCTGTGTCTTGTGGAGACGCTTGGTTTAAATGTTCGACGAGCCGGTTGAGTAACGCATCAAGCGGGGCTTGCTCGGCGATTGCCGTTTCGGCAAACGCGGTTAATTCACCATCCTGGTTGGCCGACGTCAGCGCAAGACGCCGTTCTAAGCTTTCCAGCCAATTGCCTTGCTCGAGCGAAAGGGCAGCCAGTAGCCGGTTTGGGGAGTCGGCCTGAGGGTTGAGGGCTTGCCAGCTTTGCGCCGCTTCTTCGATCAAACCGTCGTTATCGCTAAAACGTGCAGCAAACGTGGCGCGTTCGGCTAATGCCTCCGCGCCATAGCGCCGAGCAGCTTCGAGGTAGCCTCGGCTGGCGCGTTCAAAGTCGCCGCGCTGGCCGGCGAACTCCGCTTGAAGTAGTGTGCTCAAACCTGCGGCGTCGAGCCCCTGGTCAATGGGAGGCGCGTTACGCATCGGGTCAGCGGTATATGGCAGCCGCTCATCTTGGGCATTGGGCGACAGCTGGCAGCCGCTCGCTAATAGCATGATGGCGGCCAGGGAAAATAGCAGCAAACGTGGTGGCATGCGGGTCTCAATTCAGTGGCCGAGTGCTCAGCATAGCGGCTTGCCCGCCTGCGGCAAAGTGGTGGGCGCCAGATCATCTTGTGCTGTGATAAGATAATGCTCTTTATTGAGTGGCGATTAGCCCTCACCATCGCTGCTTAGACTTGCCCGAGCAAGCTCAAATTGACGTGAAGACCGACACACTAGCGAAGACGCATACCCGATGACGCTCCTTGCCCTGGGAATTAACCATCGCACCGCTGGCGTAGCCGTGCGTGAACAAGTCGCTTTTACCCCGGCGCAGCTGGATCACGCGCTGGCAGAATTGCGTGCGCTGCCACAAATCAGCGAAGCGGCGGTGCTGTCGACGTGTAATCGCACCGAGCTTTACTGCGTAACTAATGCGGCGGGAGAGCAAGTTGTACTTGATTGGCTAGGCCGCTTTCATCAGCTAGAGGTTGATGAGTTGACCCGCTGTGCCTACCACTACCTGGACAACGAAGCGGTGCGGCATCTCATGCGCGTGGCCGTGGGGCTGGATTCCATGGTGTTGGGTGAGCCGCAAATTCTTGGTCAGTTGAAAGACGCCTATCAGCAGGCCCGTGAAGCCCAGGGGCTGGGCAGCGAACTTGAACGGTTGTTCCAGCATACCTTTGCCGTTGCCAAACAGGTACGCACGGAAACCGGTATCGGTAAAAACCCGGTGTCGGTGGCCTACGCGGCGGTCAGCATGGCAAGCCGGATTTTTGACGATTTTGGTCGTTCGCAGGCGCTGCTGATCGGCGCGGGAGAAACCATTGAACTGGTGGCCCGGCACCTTCACGAAGCAGGCGTAGGTAAGCTTACAGTGGCGAACCGAACCCGTGAACGCGCCGAGAAAATTTCGACGGCATTGGGCGGCTCGGCGATTACCTTGCCGGAAATACCCGCAGCGCTGGAGCAGGCGGATATCGTCATTTCGTCGACGGCCGCACCCTTGCCGATTTTAGGCAAGGGGATGGTCGAGCGTGCCTTGAAAAAACGCCGTCATCGCCCGATGTTTATGGTCGATATCGCCGTGCCGCGGGATATCGAGCCGGAAGTCGGCGAGCTGGCCGACGTGTTTTTATATACGGTGGATGACCTTGAAGAAGCCATTCAAGAAAATCGCCGTCACCGTCAAGTGGCTGCCGACCAGGCGGAGTCGCTCATTGAGCACGGGGTTAGCGGCTGGCAGCATGAACGACGGATTCGCCTCGGCGGCGAACTTATACGCGGCTATCGCCGCCATGGGGAAGAGCTGCGCGACACGGCGCGAGACCAAGCGCTGGAACGGCTAGCGCGTGGCGAAGACCCCACGAAGG
Source organism: Vreelandella arcis (assembly GCF_900103865.1). Classification (GTDB taxonomy): domain Bacteria; phylum Pseudomonadota; class Gammaproteobacteria; order Pseudomonadales; family Halomonadaceae; genus Vreelandella; species Vreelandella arcis. The sequence continues at coordinate 87,464 of NZ_FNII01000011.1, read as the reverse complement.
TGGTGGAGCGTCTGGCTCACCAACTGGCTAACCGGCTTATGCACCAGCCCACTCAGGCGCTGCGCGATGCAGCGTCCCAAGAGGATCACGCCCTGCTGGAAGCGGCGCCAAATCTCTTGCTGCCGGCCAAGCCCGCCTTTGAAAAACCACCGGTATCGACGACTAATCGTCAGAAGGATGACACCCCCGCATGAAAGAAACACTGCGCCAACGTTTGGATAGTTTTGCCGACCGGTTCGAAGAGTTGTCGATGCTGTTATCCGACCCCGAGGTGATCCACGATCAGCAACGCTTTCGTGACTATTCCCGCGAATATGCCGAGCTCGACGAGTTGGTAGCTGCTTGGCAGCGATATCGCCATATCGAGCACGATGTCGACGCAGCGCAGCAACTAAGCCGAGACAGCGATCCCGAAATACGCGAGCTGGCGGAGATGGAGATCGACGACGGTCGCGAGCAGTTGGAAGCGTTGGATGTCGAGCTCAAGCGTTTGCTTGTGCCCAAAGACCCGGACGACGGCCGTGGGGTGTATTTGGAAGTGCGCGCGGGAACCGGTGGCGATGAAGCCGCATTGTTTGCCGGTGATCTATTCCGTATGTATTCCCGTTACGCAGAAAAGCGTGGTTGGCGCGTTGAAGTAGTGAATGTCAGCCATGGTGAGCAGGGCGGGTACAAAGAAATTATTTCCCGCGTCAAAGGCGATGGCGTCTATGCCCGGCTAAAATTCGAGTCCGGTGCGCACCGTGTGCAACGCGTCCCCGCCACCGAATCCCAGGGGCGTATTCACACCTCGGCGTGCACAGTGGCGGTGATGCCCGAAGTCGACGATATCGGTGACGTGGACATCAACCCTTCTGATTTGCGCGTTGATACCTTCCGCTCCAGCGGTGCCGGCGGCCAGCACGTTAATACCACCGACTCGGCGATCCGTCTTACCCATCTGCCGACCGGGGTGGTGGTGGAGTGCCAGGAAGAGCGCAGCCAGCATAAAAACCGCGCAAAAGCGATGTCGTTGCTAGCGGCCAAACTAAAGCAGAGTGCTCAGGATGCTCAGCGTCAGAGCCAGGCGGATGCCCGCCGCTCCCTGGTCGGCTCGGGCGACCGCAGCGAGCGGATTCGTACCTATAACTTTCCACAAGGGCGGATCACGGATCATCGCATCAATCTTACGCTGTATAAGCTTACCGAGGTGGTCAGTGGCGAGCAGCTTGACGACGTGATCGACCCGCTGGTTCAAGAGTATCAAGCGGAGCAGCTATCCGCGTTGCAGGACGCCTGATGACGCTTGATACCCTGCTTATCAAAGCCGCCGAGCGGCTACGCCAGGCAGGCTCGCCGTCCGCGCGGCTTGATGCGGACGTCCTGCTTAGCCATGTGTTGGGCCGCGACCGCACTTGGCTGTACACCTGGGGAGATAAAGTCTGTTCAACCTGGCAGCACGCCCGTTTTGACGCACTCGTTGCGGCGCGTGCCCAGGGATGCCCTATTGCCTACTTAACCGGTGAGCGCGAATTTTGGGGTTTAGCCATCGCCACCTCACCCAACACACTGATTCCCAGGCCCGATACCGAAACCTTGGTGGACGTGGCGCTCAGCCGAGCTCAACTGCATGGCGGGCGCTTGCTGGACATGGGCACGGGAACCGGAGCGGTTGCCCTAGCGCTCGCTAGTGAACGGCCGAATTGGCAGATTATAGGCGTGGATATACTGGCTGATGCCGTGACGCTGGCCCAAGCCAATGCCGCGCGATTAGGTCTGCGCAACGCCTCGTTTCAGCAAAGTGACTGGTTTAGTGCGTTTGGGTCGCCGGATGAGGCCGCAACGTTCGATATTATCGTCAGTAATCCGCCGTATATCGCCAAGGACGACCCCCATCTGGCCCAGGGCGACGTGCGTTTTGAGCCCATATCTGCCTTAGTTGCCGATGCCAACGGTATGGCTGATCTGCTGTACCTGATCATCACAGCGAGGCGCTATCTGTCGCCGACCGGTTGGTTGCTGCTTGAGCACGGTTATCGTCAAGCCGACGAGTTACGCAAAGCGATGGATGCAGCGGGCTACCAAAGCGTTGAAAGCATTCGTGACTTGGCCGGCCATGAACGCGTTACCCTAGGATGCTTTTCGTCAACCGCCTGATTCATCAGCAATGGATCCTGCCATGAAAGTAAAAAATAGAACGCTGGACCGTATCGATTTAAAAATTCTGCGCTGTTTGCAGGAAAATGCGCGCATCTCTTATGTGGATTTAGCCACTGAAGTAGGGCTTTCCACCACGCCTTGCCTCGAGCGCGTCAAACGTCTCGAAAAATCCGGCATAATTCGCGGCTATCAAGCGATTCTTGAGCCCCAGGCACTTAAAGCTAACTTGCTGGTATTTGTCGAGATCAGTCTTGAAACTCAGTCGCCTGCGGTATTCGACGAGTTTCGACGCGCCGTCGAAAAACTGCCCCAAATTCAGGAATGCCATTTAGTATCCGGGCAATTCGATTACATTTTAAAATGCCGTATTCCGGAAATGTCGGCGTATCGACAACTGCTCGGCGATGTGGTGTTAACCCTGCCAGGGGTTAAAGAGTCGAAAAGTTATGTGGTCATGGAGGAAGTGAAAGAAAGCTTTAGCCTACATGTACCTGAGTTTGAGGAATTCGAGGAAAAATAACCCATGATGGATGATCACTCGCTGTTGCGCTATAGCCGACAAATCATGCTGCCCGAGGTCGATATTGAAGGTCAGGAGCGGCTGATTGCAGGCAATGCGTTGATTGTAGGGGCGGGTGGTTTGGGCTCTCCAGCGGCGTTGTATCTAGCGGCGGCGGGTGTTGGGCATATTACACTCGTCGATGCGGACAGCGTCGAGCTTTCCAACCTTCAGCGCCAAATTGCTCACCAGCAGACGAGCCTCGGCCAAAATAAAGCCCACTCCGCCCAGGCGAGTCTACAGGCGCTCAACCCTGAGTGCCGGGTTAGCGCCTTGGCTTACCACGCCCAAGGCGAGCAGCTTGACCAGTTGGTTGCCGACGCCGATGTCGTGCTCGACTGCACCGACCGTTTCTCGAGCCGCTATGCGATCAACGCCGCTACACAAAAAGCCAAGGTGCCGCTTGTTTCTGGGGCGGCCATTCGCTTTTCGGGCCAGTTGGCGGTGTTTGACCCACGCGTTCCGGAAGGGCCGTGTTATGCCTGCTTGTACCCACCCGATGACCAGGGCGACGACGCACTAAGCTGTGCCGAAAGCGGAGTAATGGCACCGCTGGTGGGGATCATTGGCTGTTTTCAGGCCATTGAAGCGTTCAAACTGCTGAGTGGCGCGGGCACTTCTCATCAAGGGCTTTCCACCTTTGAGGGATTGAGCGGACGTTGGCGCCATTTTCAAGTGCCCCGCGACCCGGCCTGCCCGGTATGCGCTCACTAACCGGATTTGCTTCCATTAGGATGCATCGGTTGAGTTGCTTTCAGCTTGGTCAGCGTGGACTGCGTCTTCTTTAGCGTCTGAGCGCTTATGGTCACGTGATGTCTTAGCGGTCGTGTTTTTTGGCTGCTGCGATGTGAAAACGCTGGTGAAGATTTCGTTATTGGGATTCATATCAATACTGCCTTGGAAAATGCTGCCGTCTTCTAGCACTAGGCAGGGCGTGGTGATGGTGCCGGTGACATCCGCGCCCTCATGGACGATAGCTTTATGCAGTGCGACCAAATTCCCTTCGACTTTTCCTGACACGCGCAGGGTATGCGCGTAAGCATCTCCGTGTAGACGACTATCGCTCCCGAGTGTGACAGTATGTTGCTTACAGGTGACGATGCCGGTGACCTGACCTTCGATGGTGAGATCTTCGTCGCTGTTGATATCGCCATGCACCTGAGTGTTGCTACCAATCACCGATGTGCTTTGGCGCGAAACGCTAGGCAAGCTTTTAGTAGGCTCGATAGGTGGCGCTTCCGTGTTGTTGTAGGCCGTGTTTTGCTTTGTGTCAGGGGACTTAGTTTCAGGGGACTTAGTTTTACTGAACATGGGCCGTTCCTGTTGGTTTGGAGGCAGGGTGGTGCCGACGACATTGAGACTAACGTCATCGGGTAATTCATTCGAGTTTAATTTACGCTGCGTACCGCTAGATCAAAGCGTAAAGATGCATGGTTACTCGGCGCGTATTCTTGACGCTAGCCTATCGGCTTGCAGGCTATAACGGATATTGAGTATTTAAAGGCAGGGGGTCGTTGCATCTCATGGTGATTGAAACATGGCTTATCGTTATTGGCGTTGCGGCAATGACGATGATTATATTTGACGGTAAACGCAAAAAGAAAAAAAATCAGGTGGCGAGTGCTGATACACCGATGCCTCTCAATGCCGTGAATGATGATGAATTAGCGTCTAATGCGGCTTTTGCGCCTGATGATACGCATAACCGTCTTGACCCTGATGCCAGTTCGGCGTTTAAGAGCCAACGGGATGGCAGTTATCTAGGCGTTGCCACGCAAATCCAAGGCAAGATCATCGCCAATGAGGGCGTGTCGATCAAGGGGCGTGTGGTTGGCGCGGTCATTGCGAGAAATCAGTTTATTCAGCTTGCTTCAAGCAGCGTCGTCAATGCCAGCTTAGAGAGCGCTCATATCTTTATCGATGGCCATTTAGAAGGCGATATCAACGCCAGCCAGCGCTTAACGTTGATGTCGGGCGCCAAGGTGCAAGGGACAATTTCAACCAACAGCTTTGCATGTCATGCGGGCGCGAGCGTCAACGGTAGCGTGCTGCCTAGCCAAGGAAGAACCGCCGTATTTCCCAAGCAAAAGCCCGCTGAGCAGCGGGCTTGAGGTTTACGTCGTCAACGGTCGGCAGGGCGAGTTAATGACGGATCAGGTAGTCAAAGGCGCCGAGTGACGCTTTTGCGCCTTCGCCCATGGCAATCACAATCTGTTTGTAGGGCACGGTGGTCACATCGCCCGCAGCGAATACGCCGGGCACAGAGGTCATACCATGGCCATCGACAATGATCTCACCGCGTGGCGTCATCTCAATCTGGGATCCCTTCAGCCACTCGGTGTTGGGCACCAATCCAATCTGGACAAAAATACCTTCCAGCGCGAGAGTTTTAGTTTCATCGCTGGTGCGATCCTTGTAGGTCAGACCGTTGACACGGCTGCCGTCGCCAGTGACTTCGGTCGTCTGGGCGTTGAGGATAATATCCACATTGGGCAAGCTCTTGAGCTTTTTCTGCAACACCGCGTCGGCGCGCATCTCGCCCATGAATTCGATAAGCGTGACGTGCCCGACAATACCCGCGAGATCAATGGCTGCTTCAACGCCGGAGTTGCCGCCGCCAATCACCGCTACATGCTTGCCCTTGAATAGCGGGCCGTCGCAGTGAGGGCAGTAGGCAACGCCTTTGTTGCGGTACTGTTGCTCGCCGGGCACGTTCATCTCACGCCAGCGTGCCCCGGTGGCCAGTACCAGGGTTTTACTTTTTAGCGTGGCGCCGGATTCAAGCGTCACTTCGTGCAAGCCGCCTTCCGCTTCGGCAGCTTTTAGCGAGGTCGCGCGCTGCAGGTTCATCACGTCGACTTCGTAATCTTTAACGTGCTCTTCTAGTGCGCTGACCAGCTTGGGGCCTTCGGTATACGAAACCGAGATAAAGTTTTCAATGCCCAGGGTGTCCACCACTTGACCGCCGAAGCGTTCAGCGGCGACACCGGTGTTGATCCCTTTACGGGCAGCATAAATAGCCGCAGAAGCGCCTGCCGGGCCACCGCCAATGACGAGCGTATCGAAGGCGGCTTTTTCGTTGAGCTTTTTAGCTTCCCGCTCAACGGCGCCGGTATCGACTTTGGCTAGAATCTGCTCAAGGGTCATGCGGCCTTGGTCAAAGGGTTTGCCGTTTAGGTAAATGCCCGGCACCGACATAACTTCCCGCGACTCAACTTCATCCTGGAATAGCGCGCCATCGATAGCGATGTGACGAATCTTGGGGTTGAAGGTAGCCATCAGATTGAGGGCTTGAACCACGTCAGGGCAGTTCTGGCATGACTGCGAGTAGTAAGTCTCAAACAGCATCTCGCCATCAAGCGCTCTGATTTGGTCGAGTAGTTCATCAGAGGCTTTAGGTGGATGGCCGCCGACGTGGAGCAGTGCCAGCACCAGCGAGGTAAACTCATGGCCCATGGGAATGCCAGCAAACACTACGCCGGTGTCTTCGCCGGGTCGGTTAATAGCGAAAGCAGGCGTGCGAGGGTCGTGGCCTTCGGTCGACAGGCTGATCTTGTCGCTTAAGCTGCTGATATCTTCTAGCAGGCCGAGAAGCTCTTGTGACTTGGCGCCGTCATCGAGGGAGGCAACGATCTCGAGCGGCTGAGTTACTTTTTCCAGATAGGCTTTCAACTGGGATTTTAAATTGGCGTCGAGCATGACAGTCGCTTCCTCGCAGTTGGCATGTAAATGTTTGGGCACAACGTAGAAACGGGCACTTAAAATAAGACACCCAGGCTGAAGCCCGGGTGTCGCGCTGCCAAAAGGGCAACAGGGTGGATAATGTCCGTTTGGTAGCGGTAGACCGTTTAGATTTTGCCTACCAGATCCAAGGAAGGCGCGAGTGTCTCTTCGCCTTCTTTCCATTTTGCCGGGCATACTTCGTTGGGGTTTTCGCGAACGTATTGCGCGGCTTTTACCTTACGCAGCAGCTCTTCAGCATTGCGCCCAATGTTGCCGGCGTTAATTTCGACGATTTGAATTTTGCCATCAGGATCGACGACAAAGGTGCCGCGCTCAGCGAGGCCCGCTTCTTCAACTAAGACGTCAAAGTTGCGCGAGATTTTCAGCGTCGGGTCAGCAATCATTGGGTATTGCAGCTTGTTGATAGTTTCTGAGCTGTCGTGCCACGCCTTGTGGGTAAAGTGGGTGTCGGTGGAAACGCTGTAGATTTCTACGCCCAGCTTTTTAAATTCATCGTAGTGATCGGCTAGATCACCCAGCTCGGTTGGGCAGACGAAAGTGAAATCCGCGGGGTAGAAGAAGAAAATGCTCCACTTACCTTTCAAATCGGCATCGGAAACGTCAACAAACTCACCGTTCAAATAAGCGGTTGCGTTGAACGGTTTTACTTCAGTATTGATTAAAGACATTCTGATCATCTCCGTTAGTGATGAATAACAGCATAAAACTTTGATCACTAGACTAAAGGCTAATATAGAGTGATTAAAATTGATAAAAAGTATGGCAGCGATAGTGTTTAGCTATCATTAAGGTGCCATTCGCCATTGTGCTCTGTTGCGCTAGGCTTTAGGTGGTGTTGCTCGGGTGTGAAGGCAATAATTTTTGCGCATTGGCTTGCGATAGCGAACCCCGCACCGCAAAATTCGCTCGGTCAACCTCGGGCGGCAAAAGGATAGGGGTTAAGATGCCCTGCCTGGGTTCATTGTTAGTATCATTAAGGAGTAGGTAAATGGGGAACATCCACAAACTTTCCGGGGCCGTTGCGGCCATTTCACTTGCCGCAGCGGCAACCACCGTTAACGCCGAGGAAGTGCGCGTCTATAACTGGTCCGACTATATCGCGCCCGATACCTTGGAGAAATTTACCGAGCGTACCGGCATCGACGTCACCTATGACGTGTTCGACAGCAACGAAATTCTCGACGCAGCGTTGCTTTCAGGCCGTTCCGGCTATGATGTGGTCGTACCGTCCACCTACTACCTCACGCGGCAAATGAAAGCCGACGTGTATCAGCCGCTGGATCACGACAAGATCCCCAATCTGAAGCACTTGAATCCCAAGCTGATGGAGAACCTGGAAGAGGTGGATCCAGGCAGCGAGTACTCGGTGCCTTATATGTGGGGAACCAACGGCATTGGCTACAATGTTGATCGCGTCAAAGAAATTTTGGGTGACGACGCGCCCGTTGATAGCTGGGCGTTACTGTTTGACCCGGAAATCACCGGTCAGTTGAGCGAAGCCGGCTGTGGTTTGTCGATGCTGGATTCCGGCGATGAAATGCTGTCGCCCGCGATGGTGTATCTGGGGCTGGATCCGACCAATGAAAGCATCGAAGACCTCGAGGCGGCAGGCGAGCTGCTCGCCGAGGTTCGCGATGACATGACCTACTTCCACTCGTCGCGCTACGTGTCGGACCTGGCCAACGGCGACATCTGCGTTGCCGCCGGTTACTCGGGTGATATTTTCCAGGCGGCCGCCCGGGCAGAAGAAGCCGAGCGCGATTTCGAGATTGGCTACAGCATTCCCAAAGAAGGTGCTGCGCTGTGGTTCGACATGATGGCGATCCCTGCCGACGCGCCCAATCCAGATAACGCCCACGCCTTCATCAACTTTATCCTCGACCCGGAAATCGCTGCTGATATCACCGAATACGTGCGTTACGCCAACCCCAACGCCGCAGCGGATGAGTATCTGTCCGACGAGATTCTCAACGATCCCGCCATCTATCCGGACACCGACGTGATGGATAACCTCTACGTTCAGGTTGAAAAGCCCCAGGATATCCAGCGCGCTCGCACCCGTATCTGGAACCGCGTAAAATCCGGTCGCTAAGATACGTTCATTCGACGGCGAGTCCAGGCACCTTGCGAGCCAGCCTGGGCTCGCTGTTCGCTTTTTGATTGCCCGGTTTATCGGGCTTTTTGATGGGAGTGGCGAATGGCAACTACGCCCCTATCGAACGACGCGTCATCCACACCCTCCGCGAATGTCGCGGCACTGCGCGCCCAGGGCAAAACGCCTCGGTTCGCGGACGACATTGTGCTGGAGGTCAAGCGGCTGAGTAAGCGCTTTGATGATGCCTTGGCGGTAGATGACGTCAATCTCCAGGTGAAACGCGGTGAGATTTTTGCCCTGCTGGGCGGTTCTGGATCGGGCAAGTCGACGCTATTGCGCATGCTGGCCGGATTTGAAACGCCCAGTGAGGGCCGCATTTTGCTTGGCGGTGACGATATCACCGCTATGCCGCCGCATAAGCGGCCGATCAACATGATGTTTCAGTCCTATGCGCTGTTCCCGCACCTGAGCGTGGCGCAGAACATCGCCTTTGGCCTGAAGCAGGACAAGTTACCCAAGGCCGATATCGAGGCGCGGGTCGCCCACATGCTCAAGCTGGTGCACATGGAGCGGTTTGCCAAGCGTAAACCCCACCAGCTTTCCGGCGGCCAGCGCCAGCGTGTGGCGCTCGCCCGTTCGCTGGCCAAGCGGCCCAAGCTGCTGCTGCTCGATGAGCCCATGGGGGCGCTGGACAAAAAGCTGCGTACTGAAATGCAGCTGGAAGTGGTCGAGATCATCGAGCAGGTCGGCGTGACGTGCATCATGGTCACCCACGATCAGGAAGAGGCCATGACTATGGCCGACCGCGTGGCGATCATGGCCGACGGCTGGATCGAGCAGGTGGGCTCGCCGATCGATATCTACGAAAGCCCGGTGAGCCGCATGGTGGCCGAATTCGTCGGCACGGTGAATCTATTTGAAGGCGAAATCGTCGAAGACGCCGCCGACCACTGCAAAATTGTCTCGCCGCTGCTCGAACGGCCGATCTATATCGACCACGGCATTACCACCCAGGCCGTTGACCGGCGGGTGTGGGCCGCGTTGCGCCCCGAGAAAATCTGGCTGACCCGCGAGCAGCCCGGTTCGGCGCATAACTGGAGCGAGGGCGTGGTGGAGGACATCGCCTATCTGGGTGGGTTCTCGCTGTACTACGTGCGCACGCCGAGTGGCCAGCTGGTCAAGGTCAGTATGGCCAATACCGAGCGCCGCGGTGACCGGCCTACCTGGGAAGACCGGGTATACGTGCACTGGGAAGATCACAGCGCCATCGTGCTGAATCGCTAACTGTGGACGCCTTACCGTTCCGAGGAGAACGCCTTAGATGATGCCTTCTCGCTTGTCCGCCATGCTGAAGCGCTGGCAACTGGGTCGGCGCGCGGTCATCGCGCTGCCGTTGGTATGGCTGACGCTGTTCTTTCTGCTGCCCTTTGTACTGGTACTCAAGATCAGCCTCTCGGAGGCAGCCATCGCGGTGCCGCCTTACGGCGCCCTGGTCGAGTACGTCGATCAAACGCTGAATATTGCCCTCAATCTGGGTAATTACCTGTTCCTGGCGTCGGATTCGCTGTATGTGGCGGCGTACTGGGGATCGCTGAAAACCGCTTTCATCGCCACGCTGGTGTGTTTGCTGATCGGCTATCCCATGGCCTACGCCATGGCGCGCACCAGCGCGCGCTGGCAGATGATTCTATTGCTGCTGGTGATGTTGCCGTCCTGGACCTCGTTTCTGATCCGCATCTATGCCTGGATGGGGATTCTCGGCAACAGCGGCCTGTTGAACAACCTGCTGCTGGGCCTCGGTCTGATCGACGCCCCCTTGCGCATGATGAATACCCAGTTTGCGGTGATCATCGGCATCGTCTATGCCTATCTGCCATTTATGGTGCTGCCGCTTTACGCCCATCTGACCCGGCTGGACAACGCGCTACTCGAGGCGGCGTCAGACCTTGGGTCGCGTAAGCTGAACACCTTCATCAAGGTGACGCTGCCGCTGTCCATGGGGGGGATCATTGCCGGCTCCATGCTGGTGTTCATTCCGGCCGTCGGTGAGTTTGTGATTCCCGAGCTGCTGGGCGGGCCGGATACCCTGATGATCGGTAAAGTGCTTTGGGAGGAGTTCTTCAACAATCGTGATTGGCCGGTGGCCTCGGCGTTGGCGATGGTCATGCTGTTGCTGCTGTTGATCCCCATTGTCTGGTTCCACCGTTATCAGTCCCGGGAGTTTAACGAATGAGCCTTGCCAGACCGCGTATTCGCTTTACCAGTGTGATGCTGGTGATGGGGCTACTTTTTCTGTACGTGCCGATGCTGGTGTTGGTGGTGTACTCCTTCAATGCCTCAAAGCTGGTCACGGTATGGTCGGGGTTTTCCACCCAGTGGTACGGCGAGCTGTTCCGCGATGAACAGATCCTCTCGGCCATCTGGATGAGCCTGCGTATCGCGTTTTTCTCCGCCAGCATGGCGGTGTGCCTGGGCACCATCGCGGCGTTCGTGATGACCCGCTATGGGCGATTTCGCGGCAAGACGGCGCTGTCCACGATGGTAACCGCGCCCCTGGTGATGCCTGAGGTGATTACCGGGTTGTCACTATTGTTGTTGTTTGTGCAAATGGCGCAAATCACTGGATGGCCGGCGGACCGTGGCATGATGACGATATGGATTGCCCATACGACGTTCTGCAGTGCTTACGTGGCGGTAGTGGTGGCGTCCCGCTTGCGCGAGATTGACCTGTCTATCGAGGAGGCCGCCATGGATCTAGGCTCGCCGCCCATGAAAACCTTTTTCTGGGTTACCTTGCCGATCATCTCCCCAGCGCTGGCGGCGGGCTGGCTATTGGCGTTTACGCTGTCGTTAGACGACTTGGTGATTGCCAGCTTTGTCTCGGGGCCGGGGGCCAATACGCTGCCGATGGTGGTGTTCTCGTCGGTGCGCATGGGCGTGTCGCCCAAGATTAACGCCTTGGCGACGCTGATTATTCTGACCGTATCGCTGGCGACACTCGTCGCGTGGTATGTCATGCGGCGTAACGAAGCCAAACGCAAGCAATTACTTAAAGCCACAGCGGATTAGGGCCTGTTGATTAGAGAACATCGTCGTCGCTGCCGACGCGGACACTGTCCAGCTCGCCAGTGATAAGCGATACCTCAATGTCTAGCTGGATGGGCGCGCAGCACTGGTGACAATCTTCCCAAGTGACATGGCTGCCCTGGGAGGCATCAATCAATAGTGTTAATAAGGTATCGCAGTAGGGGCAGTAGACGTCATACTCTACTAAGGTATCTTCTTGCATGGAGCGATCCTTTTGACAGTGGCACTTTAGTGTAGCAGCCGTGTCATCGACAGGCATCGCCGTGTGGAGTGAGGTAGGCTACAAGCCGTTTTATAAAGCAATGGAGAGCAGCGATGAAGTTACGACAGATGGCCGTAGCGGCCTTATTGGCCTTGCCGGTCGCCGCATGGGCGGAATCACCCAATATAACTCCAGGCCAGTGGGAGTTTGTTAGCACAACGACGGTGAGCGGTGACATGCCCATTCCGGATCAAACTGAAACCGAGCAGCAGTGCATTACTCAAGAAGACTTGGATGAGGCGGATCTGGGCTTTATTCAGGAAGAGGAAGGCTGCGAGCTGTTGGATCAAGACACCAGTGCGGATGGTCTTTCCTACAGCATGGTGTGCCGCGCGGATGGCGGTGAAGCCAACATTGATGGCGACATGCGCTTCATGGGCGAGCACATTGAAGGCTCTGTGGACATCATGACTCAGTCGCCAATGGGTGAATTGAACATGCAAACCCAGATTGAAGGCGAGCGATTAGGCGACTGTTAAGCCATCGCGTAACACGTAATGCAAAAAAGGCGTGCCTAAACGGCGCGCCTTTTTTATCACTGGCTAACGCTCCGGTGGTGCATTGGCGATCTCGCGTTCCAGTCGGCGTTTAACGGCCCCCGGTGACCCACTGTGGCGCGACAATAAATCGTAGGCGACGGGGACGACAAACAACGTGAACAGCGTAGCCGCCCCCACGCCCGCCATGATCACAATGCCAATCACATAGCGTGATTCGGCACCCGGGCCGCTTGACACAATCAGCGGAATAGCGCCTGCCATAGTCGTAATGGCGGTCATTAAAATAGGCCGCAGTCGGGTTACTGCAGCGTCAATAAGGGCGTCACGAAATGCTTTGCCTTCATCGCGGAGCTGATTGGCGAACTCGACAATCAAAATACCGTTTTTGGCCGCGAGGCCGATTAACAGCACCAACCCCACCTGGCTGTAAATATTCAGCGATTGGCCGGTTAGCCACAGCGCCAATAACGCGCCACTCATGGCCAGCGGCACTGTCAACATGATCACGAAGGGGTGAATAAAACTTTCAAACTGTGCAGCGAGCACCAGGAAAACCACCAGCGCGCCCAGGAGCAGAAGAAAGGTTGTGGCACCGCTGGCATTCTGGAAATCCCGCGATGCACCGGCGACATTGGTCTGAACGCCTTCAGGCAGCACGCTGTCAGCGCTTTGTTCAAGGTAGTTAAGGGCTTCGCCTAGTGGATAGCCATCGGCCAAGTTGGCTTCGATCGTGATTGAGCGCACACGGTCAAAGCGATTCAGCGTGCTCGCGCCCGCTGCGTCACTTAAGGTGACCAGGCTTGCCAGGGGAATCAATTCGTTGCTACGTGCGGAGCGCACCTGAATATTATCCAGTGAACGCGGACTGTTTTGGCTGGCTCGATCTCCCTCGACGATGACATCGTACTCTTCACCGTTATCAACGTAGCGGGTCACATTACGCCCACCCAGTAGAACCTCCAATGTGCGACCGATCTCGCTGACCGTAACACCGAGGTCGGCCGCGCGCTGCTCGTCTATCTCAACGTTTAACTGCGGCTGGGTTTCGTTATAGTTGCTTTCGATGGCGCGGATTCGCGGGTTGTCGTCGCGGATATGGTCGATCAAACGGTCACGCCATTCGGCCAACTCTTCGTAGGTACCACCCCCGAGCACAAACTGGACCGGCTTCTCCGTTCGCCGGCCAAAGCCCTGGCGCATGATGGGAAATGCTTGAACACCGGGTAGGGTATTAAGGGCTGCGCGAACATCGTCCATAATCGCCCATGCGCTACGGCGGCTGCCCCATTCGGCCATATTGACGATGATGAAACCGCTGTTGAAGTTTTCAATATTGCCGTAGCCACGCGGTGCGCGCACCACAACCCGCTCCAGTTCGCCGCTTTCGACCATCGGCGTTAAGCGAGCTTCAATCTCATCCATATAATCCATCATGTAGTCAAAGGTGGCGCCTTCGGGGCCGTTAACCAGCACGATAAAGTTACCGCGATCTTCCTGGGGGGTATATTCGTTGGGTAATAATTGGCTTAACCAAGCGGTCATCGCAATGAGTAACACGAAGACGGCTACCACCCAGCTGCGCCGGGCGAGGAGCGCTTCGAGAAGCCTCCGGTAACCATGCTGGGCATGGCGCATGATGCGCTGCACCGCTTTAGAAAGTCGGCTGTCGTGCATCCGGGGGCTGAGTATTTTAGACGCCATCATGGGCGTCAGCGTAAGCGCCAGGAGGGTAGAGATCGCGACCGCCGCCGCCATGGTCAGCGCGAATTCCGAAAATAAGCGGCCGATATCGCCTTGGAGCATGCTGAGCGGCACAAACACCGCGATCAATACCAAGGTTGTGGCAATCACCGCAAAGGCTATCTGTCGGGTGCCCCGAAACGCAGCGACCAGAGGCGTTTCGCCTTCATCATGCATGCGCCGATTGATGTTTTCCAGCACGACGATGGCATCGTCGACGATCAGCCCGATGGCCAGCACCAGGGCGAGTAGCGTCAGCAGGTTGATTGAGAAGTTCATAACCGCGAGCGCGGTAAAGGCCCCAATGATGGCGATGGGCACCGTGATGGCGGGAATCAGGGTGGTGCGCAGGTTGCCCAAAAAAAGGAACATCACGATGATCACCAGCACCATCGCGATCAATAATGTAAAGACAACTTGCTTGATAGCCCCCGAGACGAACACGGATGCATCATAATTTAGGCTCAGCGACATGCCCTCGGGCAGGGTCGCTTGCAAACGTTCAAGCTCTTGTTGTACCGCGTTTGAGAGTTCGACGACGTTAGCGGTCGACTGCATAATCATGCCGAGCCCGACCATGGGAACGCCGTTGGCGCGAAACACTGTACGATCCTCAACTGAACCAACTTCTACGCGGGCCACGTCGCCAAGGCGCACTAAGAAACCATCGTCACCTTCTGCAAGGGTAAGGCGCTGAAAGTCATCGGCGGTTTCAAACGTGCGCGGAAGACGAACAATAAACTGCCGATCCTCGGACTCAATGGCACCGGCTGGCAGCTCGACGTTTTCAGCCCGCAGCGCATCTTCAATATCGCCTACGGTTAAATTCCGCGCGGCGATGGCATTGCGGTCGATCCATACCCGCATGGCATAGTCACGGCCGCCGCCGACGCGCACCCGGGCGACGCCTGTCTGCACCGAGAGGCTATCGACCAAAAAGCGGTTGGCATAATCGGTCAACTCGGTCATCGAGTAATTTTCCCCCGAGAGACTTAGCCATACCACGATCTCTTCGCTGCTGTCGGCTTTGCTAACCTCTGGGTTTTCGGCGTCGTCTGGCAAATTGCGCAGCGCACCGCCGATGCGATCGCGCACATCGTTGGCCGCCACATCGATGTCCATGGTCAGGGCGAATTCGATATCGATACGCGAGCGGCCGTCTTCGCTCTCAGAGGTAATTAATTCGATCCCTTCAACCCCGGCAATACGGTCTTCGAGCACCTGTGTGATGCGTGTTTCAACGACGCTTGCCGACGCGCCGGGGTAACGGGTGTCGATACTCACGATCGGCGGATCAACGGTGGGGTACTCTTGAAGCGGTAAACGGTCGAGCGCGAGCAGGCCAAAGGCGATAATTAATGCTGCCATGACCACGGCTAAGACGGGGCGCTGAACCGAAATGTCCGATAAACGCATTAGCGGTCTGCCTCTAGCAAATCGCGCACATCGGTATCGTCGTCAATCAACCCCATCACCCTGACCGTCTGACCATCACGCGCTCGTTGCAAACCGTGCACAACGACAATATCGCCGGGGGCGACACCGTCGTTAATTTCCACTTCGCCTGCCCGTCGTTCGCCTATTTCGACGCTTTGTTGACGCAGTCTAGGTGACGTTACGTGATCGTCGATCAGCATCACGTAGTGGCGGTTGCCATCGGGTTGTATGGCTGACTCCGGCAATACCAAGCTTTCGCGGGGCTGTTGACGAACCACGACTTCCATCAGCATGCCGGGGCGTAGGCGTTCATCGGGATTGTCGAGTTCGGCACGCACGTTAATGCTGCGCGTTACGGGGTCGACGCGGGTACCTAAGCTGGCAATCTCGCCGTTAAACACCTTGTCGGGGAAGGCGGCGGTGGTGGCACTTAGCGATAACCCTGGTGCAAGCCGGTTGAGGTAGGCTTCAGGCACGCTGAAATCCAGCTTCATTACATCCAGTTTGTCCAGCGTAATTAGCGCCATTCCTGGTGTTACCAGAGCGCCAGGGCTTACGTTACGGATACCCACACGGCCGCTAAACGGGGCTTTTAGCTGGTAGTCTTGCAGTCGTGCGTTTAACGCGGCTATCTCTGCTTCGGCTTGGTCGAGGCGCGATTGGTTGTCTTCAACATCGGCTCGGGCGGCTAAATTACGATTTTGCAGTTCTGTGGAGCGTCCCAGTGCGTTGCGTTGTTCATCACGCAGCGCTTGAGCTACTCGAAGTAGCGCTTGTTCTTCAGCGTCTTGCAGACGAATCAGCGTATCCCCCTGCGCCACGCGTTGGCCATCCTGAAAAGTGATTTCTGCGATGGTATCGGTGACGGTGGCGGAAAGCGTCACGCTCTCATCAGCCTGCAAGGTACCCAGCGCTTCAATAGGGTCAGACCAAGGGGCTAAGACGGCGCGGGCGCCAATCACGCTGGGTTCGGATTGCGCCAGCACCAAGGCAGGGGCGGTGGTAAGCAGCACGATGACCAAAAAACGGGAAAAGAATAAAAGCATAAGTCTCTCTGTGAAATGTCGTACCACCGGGACGAGATTGTGACGTTTAACAGTATCTTCCGGCAGGTATTTATATTCAAAGCTAAATCTATACAAAAACTGTATTTATTAATTTAATGATACAACAAAAACGTGCCTTGAGGCTGCTAGAATGCCGTCTTTTGCCAAGCTTGGGAGCAGTAATTAATGACCTACGATGTCGTGATCATTGGGGCTGGCGCGGCGGGCCTTATGTGTGCTGCTCAAGCGGGCTACGCGGGGAAGCGTGTCCTGGTGATTGATCATGCCAAAAAAGCAGGCAAAAAAATCTTGATGTCGGGCGGTGGCCGCTGCAACTTTACCAACTTGGCCACCACGCCACAGCACTTTTATTCGGCTAATCCTGCCTTTTGTATCTCCGCGCTTAAACGTTACCGCCCCGAGCACTTTGTCGAGCTCGTGGAGCGTCACGGCATTGACTACGTTGAAAAAGCACCGGGCCAGCTATTCTGCGCGGATTCGGCCCGCGAGATCGTGAGCATGCTGTTAACCGAGTGCGCATGGGCGGGGGTAGACGTGCGATTAGCCACCCGCATAGAGGCTGTCGAGCGTTGCGGCGAGGCCATGCGGTTGACCACCTCCATGGGCCGGATCGAGGCGGGCGTGCTGGTCGTCGCCAGCGGCGGGCTGTCGATTCCCACCATGGGGGCCAGCAGCTTCGGGTACGACCTTGCCCGTCAGTTTGGTCTGGAGGTGCGGCCCACGACCCCCGGCCTGGTGCCCTTCACGCTGAGCGACCAGTGGAAAGCCCGGGCCAGCGAGCTGTCAGGCGTCAGCTTGCCGGTGACGGTCAGCACTCGATTGAAGGCGTTCAGCGAGCCGATGCTGTTTACCCATCGCGGCCTTTCCGGCCCCGGCATGCTGCAAGCGTCCAGCGTCTGGTTCCCCGGTGAGTCGATTGAAATCGATTTGTTGCCCCACCAGGATGCCCAGGCGTTGCTGCGCCATGCCAGGGAGCAGACGCCGAAACGCCAGCTGGCTACCTGGCTGATGGATCATCTCCCCAGACGGGTGGCGCAATCGCTGTGCGAATGGTATCCGGACGGTCAAAATACCCAACCGCTGGCACAGTACAGCAATGCACAGCTTGAGGTTTGGGCGGATCGATTAAACCGGTGGCAGTTGAAGCCG
Source organism: Vreelandella arcis (assembly GCF_900103865.1). GTDB lineage: Bacteria > Pseudomonadota > Gammaproteobacteria > Pseudomonadales > Halomonadaceae > Vreelandella > Vreelandella arcis. The sequence goes on along the minus strand of NZ_FNII01000011.1, from coordinate 69,685 downwards.
GCGGGGACGGAAGGGTGGCGAACGGCAGAGGTCACCATGGGCGGGGTAGATACCCAGGCCATTTCGTCCAAGACCTTTGAAGTCAACGGACTACCGCAGTTGCGCTTTATCGGTGAGGTGCTGGATGTGACCGGTGAACTGGGCGGGCATAACTTTCAATGGGCGTGGGCCAGCGGGGTGGCTTGCGGCCAAGCCTGCTGACCCAGGCGCTTAGGTGGTCGCTTTGGCAAGTAGTTTAAGTTTGCGGTAAAGCATGTAACCGGCCAAGACTTTACGGCCTCCTGCCAGTGCCCCTCGTGGGTGGCGAGCCAGTCGAAAAGCCGCGAAACCCCCAATTGCGTAGATGGGCAGCTTGAAGCGCTGCCAGCCGGTTTCAAGCGGCGATATGGCATCCAATAACTGATCGCTACTGACCAGTATGTCGATGCGCTGTTGCTCAAGCTCAGCCAGCAGGCGTGCTTTTCGCTCGGCCTTTGAAGGCTGGCGAGTCTCGGCGCCTTGTGGTTTATCGGGGGCGTTGTTCAGACTCATTCTTTGCCTCCAGCAAGGCGCGGTCGGCTGCGAGTTGGCGAAGCGTCTCTTTCAGTAAGGTGTGCTGTTTCGCTTGGCGTAGCGCAATCATTGCCAGCAGGAAGCTGGCTGCGATCAACACCAAGGCGCTAACGGCAATGGCGGTGAGTCGATAGGTATCCCAAAACAGCACCACCACCAGCGCCACCAATGTCGCTACGCCTAACAGGAGCAGAAGCAAGCTAGCCCCGGCCAGTAGCATCAGCACGAGCAGCCGGGAGCGTTCTTCTTCAAGCTCCACCACCGCTAAGCGTAAGCGGGTTTCACCATTGGCAATCAGTGAGTTGAGTAAGCGCTTAGCGGCTGAAAAAACGCGCTGGGTCGGACCCAAAGCCATTAGCGACGTCCGATGAGCATACCGATGATAACGCCAACCGATGCCCCGATACCGATACTGGTCCAGGGGTTTTCGTGGACATAGCGGTCACAAGCGTCGGCTTGATGCGTCAGGGAATCGCGGGTGTCTTCGTAAATACGCTCGCCACGCGCTTCCAAACGATGGCGGGTATCTTTGAGGCGTTGCTCAGCACGTGCGCGAAGATCACGCATTTCGCCGCTGGCATCTTTTGAAGTGGCATTTACCAGTTCTTCGACTGTTTCACTCAGGTGACGTAGATCTTCTTTTAGTTGATCTGCTTGTGCTGAGCTTTCGTTTTGACGTTTAGCCATAATGTCTTCCTTTGACGATGAATGTTAGGTACCAGCATAGCAGCCGGCTTAAGTCTGACAAGTGAATGGCTTATCGGTTCAGGCCGCTTGGGCTGAATAGCGGATTCAAACTAAACCCAATGCTTAAGCGATGAACGCGGTTATCGTAATCAATCAAACTCTCGCCGTAGCCATGATAGTACTGAATGTAGGCACGCAGAGAATTGAAGGCCGGCCAGCTATAATCGATTTGTGTTCCCATGTTGCCGGCGCTCGGGTTGCCGCGCAGTTGGCCGCTGATTTCGTGGTTATTTTCGAGTCGTTTGGCGACGCGAATATCGCCGTAGCCCATGTAGCGCTCAATATCAGGGTTGTCATCAGTGCCTTCAGACTCGGGAATCCGCCAGTGGGGCGCTAGCGTGACCGCCCAGTCGCCACGTTGAAAAATGCTTTCCAGATAGACGCGGTTCCAGCTGCGCGATAGCGGGTCGGAGCGACCATTGGACTGGTGGTTGACGGCCACTCGATTAAGCGTATTGACCCAGCCTAGGGCGTCCCAGGGCGCATCAATGTCGATAAATATTTCGGGTTCGTAGTTGGTTTCACGGAACGGCGATGAGGCCTCGGTATTATAGGCTTGCCACCAACTGCGCTGGGTATAGCCAAAATAAACATCACCGTAGCCACCCCACAGCACATCTTCCGCTAAATTTACTTTAGCGCTAAATTGAAATTTTAGCTCTGTATTATCCGGCGGTGAGTCGGCCGAAACACCACGAAAGTTTTCTTTATTTGGATTTGCATTGTAGCTCACCGGAAACAAGTAGTTAGTCCGGTGGGTGGTAATAGAAAACGGGTTACGTCCGGATTCTTGTTCCAACTGACGCCGTTCGTTCAGGTCTTCAACGGCAACGACTTCAGGGGTTGAAACGGCGCCTTCGCCGTTTTCTTCAAGGGCTTCCACTTGCTCAAGCTGCTGGTGGAGTTGAGACAGTTCGCTATTAAGCTCGCGGATACGCGCTTCGATTTCGTCGCGAGTATCGGCGTAGGTGAACGTGCTAACGGCGCTCAAGCCGCATAGCAAAACGAAACATGTTAACCGTCGGTGTCGAATGGCCATCGTTAACTCACCTGAATATGGATTGTGCACATACCTGTGCCAGTGCTGTTCTATCACGCTGCTGGCGTAAGTCAACTGTTATGATTGCGCGGTGGCAAACAACCCACGACAATACTCAGCACAACATCGACGCGTCCGTGAGGCATAGCACTGTGGTGAAATTCGCCTTTCCGTTAGCAATGAACGGATTAGTGGCATTCGTGTTGCTTTTATGTAGCCTCTCAGTCGGCGCGGCCACGCTGGAGGGCGTCCCCGATGCGCAAACACTCCAAACGCGACTTGGCGAGCTTGAGGCGCAGGAGTCGTTAACCGCCCAGCAGGAACTCGATCAACAGGCACTCAACGCGGCACTGGATGCCTATGAGCGTTTAGAGGCCATCGAGCAGCAGCTTGCCGAGCTTGAAACGCGGGTAAGCCAAGCACCTGACGCGTTGATGCGTATCGAGGGTGAGCTTAATGAGGCAGAGGATGGCTACGAAACGCCGTCGGTTAACCAGCTAAGTGCGTTACCGTTGGCGGCATTAGAATCCGAGCAGGCAGAGGCGCTGGCCACATTGCAGCAGCTTCAGAGCCAGCTAGCCGACGTCAATTCGCAATATTTAACGGCGCAAACACTGCCCGAGCGTGCCCAGCAATCCATGGCGGCCACCCTTGAACGAATGGAAGCGCTGCGCCGTGACTATGCTGAACGGGAAGCCTTGCTAGGAGATCGTCAACTCTCCGTCCTTAGCGACGCGGGCATGATTCAATTACGCCTTGAGCAAGCCGTGGCCGAGCGCGAAGTGGCGCTCTATCAACGTCAACTGAGTGCTAACGGACGGCTGCGTGATCTTGCCCAGCAGCGCCGCGATCTACTCCTATTACAAATTGAGCACCAAGAGCAACAGCTGAACTTGTTGCAAAGTGTCATCGACCGACAGCGGCGTTTGGCCTCGGAGCAGGCGATCGCCGATGCGGCTCAGGATAATCCGTTGATTGCCGCCGGGCACCCTGTCGTGGTTCAGGCTCAGCAGCGAAACCAGGCGCTGAGTCTGTCGTTGCTCCAGGCCAGTGAGCGCGATAACAGTTTGATTCGCGCTAACATTGACGCGCAGCGCCAGCTTGAACATGTTCGCCAGCTCCAGCGTAGCTTGAACGAGCAGATCGAGGCTATTCGTGGCAGCCAATTACTATCGCGGATCCTGCGCGAGCAACGTCAGTCGCTGCCTACTGTGCTGCCGCGCCGCGATTTAAAGGATGAAATTGCCGACCTACGGCTCAAACAGTTTGATCTGGTTCGCCAACGTGACCAGCTGCGCCAAGCCGAGCAACTGGCAACCCGGCGACTCCAAGAGGCTAACGTAGAGCCGACGCCTGCGTTGATCAATTCGTTATCGCGGCTTTATCAATCCCGGCGCGAGTTGGTCGAGCAGCTCGAGGAGGTGTACGGGCGTTTGTTAAGCGTGGCGGTCGAGCTACAGCTTAACCAACAGCAGCTGTTGATCACTACCCAAGCGCTGCGTGCCACGATTGATGAGCAACTCTTTTGGGTCGCTAATAGTCGGCCCCTCGACATTAATTGGTTGCGCCAATTACCCCAATACCTTCGTGTGGAGTGGCAGGAGGGCGAGTGGCGTTCCCTCTTAGCGGTTCGCTGGTTCTCATGGGACTGGGGGGTGCTAATTGGACTTCCTTTTATCGCCGTTAGCCTGCTGCTGCTGGCGTTGCGCCGCCAATTCAAAACCCGGTTGGCTAGGCTACACAGCCAGATTGGTCGGCTAAAAAGTGATACGCAAGGGCATACGCCGAAAGCCGTGCTCATCAACGTATTGCTGGCATCGCCGGGCCCCCTGGCGCTAGCGGGAGCCGGTGTTGCTGTGGGTGCGACACAAAGTACTCTAGCGGTGACAGTGGCGCCGGCCTTGGTGCAGCTAGCGCTGAGTTGGGCGGTGATCGCTTTGGGGCGGCGGCTATTGGTGCCTGACGGCGTTGCAGAGCAACACTTCAGATGGACACCCACTTACAACGCCGAGCTGCGTCGCTTACTGGCCTGGTTGGGTATTGCCCTGGTGCCGGTGATTGCAATTTCGACTCTAGCGGACAACCTGCAAACCCCGCTAGCTCAGCGGCCAGTGGCGTTAGGGGTGTTAATGCTGGGGCTGCTGGCGATGAGCGTTTGTTTGGCACGCTTGATTTTGGCCCATGTGCCTATTTTTGGCGTACGACTTTTTCGCTTGTTACTCGGGTTAGCGCTAGCCGCGGTGCCGTTGGCGTTGCTCGGGATGGTGGTGTGGGGCTATGAGTACACGGCGCTAAGACTCGTGGGGCGCTTTGCGGCCACGCTCTATCTGCTGGGGCTGTGGATCGTCGTCGAAGCCACAGTGGTGCGTAGTTTAGCCGTTGCGGCTAGACGCCTGGCCTATCGGCGAGCGTTAGCCAGGCGACACGCTCAAGTTCAGGAAGGGGCTGAGGGTGGACTTGAAGTGGTGGAAGAGCCACCGCTGGATATGGAGCAAATCAATACCCAGTCGCTGCGCATTTCCAAACTGGTGCTGTTGATAGGCTTCACTGGGTTGCTGTATCTGGTGTGGGCCGATTTGCTCTCAGTGCTAGGCTACCTGGATCAAGTATCGCTATGGGAGAACGCTGACGGCGAGCTTGTCGACAGCGCACTGTCTATCTCCGACCTGTTTGGTGCGCTGCTTGTGGTGGCACTCACATTTATCATGGCACGCAATTTACCCGGACTGCTTGAGGTCATGGTGTTATCGCGTCTGACGTTAAAGCAGGGTAGTGCTTATGCGATCAGCTCGCTGCTTTCTTACACCATTGTGGGAACCGGTGTGGTCTCGGCATTAGGCGCGCTGGGTGTGTCGTGGGACAAATTACAGTGGCTGGTAGCGGCCTTGAGCGTTGGCTTGGGGTTTGGGTTGCAGGAGATTTTTGCCAATTTCATCTCCGGGCTGATCATCCTGTTCGAGCGCCCCATCCGTATTGGCGACACCATCACCTTGGGTAACTTGCATGGCACGGTAAGCCGCATTCGTATCCGCGCCACGACCGTGACCGACTTCGACCGTAAAGAAATCATCATACCCAATAAGACCTTTGTGACCGACCAGTTGATCAACTGGTCGCTCTCCGACAATGTCACCCGGGTGGTACTGACCTACGGGGTGGCTCACGGGTCGGATCTGGCTCAGGTACACCGCTTATTGCGCCAAGCGGCGGATGAAAACCCCAGAGTGCTCACTGACCCCGAGCCGCAGGTGTTTTGCATGAGCTACGGGCCCCATAGCCTCAACTTTGAGCTGCGTATTTTTGTTAACGACCTGCTGGATAGGCTATTTGCTGCCGATGAGGTCAACTGCCGCGTGGATGCATTATTCCGCGAAACGGGCGTTCGCGTTGCCTTTGAACAAATGGACGTGTGGCTACATCCTGCGTCGGGTGAGGCGGTTAAAGTGGAAACACTTACCTCGCCGAACGACCTGACTAATCGTTAGGGCCTGTTGCTTGCGTGCCGGTCTTTTGCGCATAGAGCAGAAACTCGCGATTGCCATCGCCGCCAGTAATGGGGCTGGCTTGCCAATGCTTCACGACCAATCCTGCAGATTGGCAGGCCTCCCGCAGGCGTTGTTCTACCTGCGGAAAATACTGCGGATCACGGATCACGCCGCGCTTGTCGAGCGCTTTTGCGGTGAGTTCAAACTGCGGTTTAACTAGCGAAAAGAGCCGACCATTAGTCGGTAATAAGGCCGCTAGCTCAGGTAGTATCAAGGTCTGCGAGATGAATGACACATCCATAACGGCCAAGTCGATGGGATGCTCAATGAGTGCCTGTTGAAGGGCGGTCTCATGGCGCATGGCGCGGGCGTTGATGCCTTCCAGGCAGGTAATTCGCGGGTCGCTACGTAGGCTGGCGTCTAACTGGCCGTGGCCCACTTCAATGCCGACCACATGGCGTGCACCGGCCTGCAGAGCGCAGTCGCTGAAACCGCCGGTGGATTGCCCCACATCAAGCACGTTGAGCCCGTCAAGCCGTAGTGATAGCGCGTCGAGCAGCGCTTCAAGCTTTAGACCCGCGCGAGAAACGTAGCGTTCTTCTGGATCCGGTGTGACCTGAAAGGGGGTGTCTTCGGGCCACTTTTCGCTCGGCTTGGTGAGTGTCTGATCAGTGTTGGGGAGAGATACGCGGCCGTGGCGAATGAGTCGTTGCGCACGGGTACGCGAACTCGCCAGCCCTTGGCTGACGAGCAGTTGGTCAAGTCGCATCATGAGTCGTAAAGCGGGTTGTGGTTGGGGCCTTCGTTGGCTTGTAGGTCTGTGGAAGGTAGCCGTTCTGCGCCCCAGCTTTGCTGTAAATAACGCTTCACGGTGTTCAGTTCGTCTTCAGCGACCGTTGCCAGTTCACCGCGCTCAAGCGGGTCATAATGGTAGATGTAGAGGCGCGAGACAAATTGAGCAAAGGGTAGCGAGGCTTCGCCAAAGCGTTCGCCGTGGCCTGCGGTACTCACTTTAACGCCACCGCCCCAATCCTGACCGCTATCATTATTAGGGTTGTAGAAGTAAATGCGCATAACATCATTAGGGTCGAGCGAGGCGCGTAGAATAGTAATGGCATGCCAGCCAATGAAGCGGGCCGCGCTGTCGGTCACCGCGATACCCGCCGGCTGAGGATGTATCAGCGGCTGGTTACCGTTGTAGTAAGGGTGATAGCTGGCATAAAAATGGCGAATAAAGTCATCGATGTCGGTTAACTGGCCGGAGCCTACATCGACATTGATGCGGAAGCCCCGGCCCGACCACCAACCGTGAAATTCTGGGTTTACCCAGCGGTGAGGGTCGCCCTCACGGCCAACGCAGCGACGGCCCATCTCTGCATAAATACGATCCAGATGCGGTACGACAATCAACGAAACCGGGTCAAGATCCATGGGCAATTCGGTGGCGACACCTGAGAGACTCGCCATCGACGAGATAGCCTGGCCTTCGAAGTGCATGATGATTTCGTCATCCCGCGCGGCCCAGGCGACCATTTGCAATAAATAGTCGGGGTCATTGTAGGCCCACATCGACAGTGCACGTGCCGACTGGCAGGTAGGGTTGTTGCCTTGCCCAACGCCCAGCGGCAGACCCAGCATGCACAGCACACCTTCCAACAAGCGTGCTCGGGGCGATGCAGCCTCGCCATAGGCGATGTTAAGCCGTGCTTGGGACCATTCAGAGAGAGGTAAATTTAGCTGCCGCCACATCGCCGGGGCGACCGGGGGCTGATAAAGAATGCCGCGCTCAAGCATTAACGCCAGCCCATAAACTGCCTGCGAAGTGGCCGGGTAAACGCTGCCCCGAATCAAGGCATGAACCAGTTCGCGGTAGCACAGCAGGCAGTCGCGACCGGTGGATGAAAGCCCGAATGCTTCAGACAGAAGGTGGTCGCCTTCTTCAAGCAAATGGCGTAACAGCACGGCGTGGTAAGGCGATACCAGCCCGGTATCGTGCATCGCACGGGCAAAGCCTGTCGATTCAGCCTGGAGCGCGGCTTGATCCATACGCTCCAGTCGGTCGCGGTAGATGTCGACCCCGGGGTCTTCTCGGCACGCCTGGGTGGGGCCGTAGAGCGAGCTTACCAAACGGTCGGCCCCCTGGCCGCTGGATCCCAGGTCGATTTCGGGATTGACCTGGCAAAGGGCGATTTGGGTAATCATCTGCTTGATGGATTCGACCTGGATCGGGCGCTGCTTGAGAATTCGCCAGATCTCGTCGATTAATTGGTCGACGATGTGTTCGTAGCCAATCCGCTCAGCCAAGTATTGGAAAAGCTGACGCGGGATGGTCGCTAAGTGACCCTGTTGTTCGCGTTCCGCTTCGCTTGGAGCGGTAAACAGAAGCCATAGATTAATCGCCATTACCTGAGTGAGATAATGGTGAGCAAATTCTTGGGAGACCAACGGATGCTCGTAATCACCTTTCGCCACGGCCAGCAAACGCAATTCGCTAAGCGCTTCTATCACCACAACGTTGGGGTCGGTGCTTTTGAGCGAAAAGGGGGTGAGCGTGGGCACCAAATACTGAGGAGCTTCCCAATCGGAGCCCCAAAAAATACCTGCAGATTCGTAAGCCTGCGCACGTTCCTCTATTACTTCCGCACCACCGTCTTGCATCAACAGTTGGCGTGCGGTGTCTAAAACGCATGGTAGCTTCGCAGGTTTTGAGACCGCGGGCGCCTGAGTAAGCAGACGCACGGCGTCGTCAAAGTTGGTCAGCAGCCCGTTTAAATTATCGTCTGGCGTTGTTGGCTGTTGATCGGTCGTCACGGTGAATCCTTGTCCCAGGTGAGCGGGAATTATACATAAAAGTCGAGATGTTCTTGAGATTTTAGTAAATCGCGAAGGGTAGGAGCCTTTTCGCCACTAAAATAGACCAGTCTCCAATGGGTGCCAAATGCCGTCCAGTGGGTAACGGTTTTTTCCATGGAGAGGCCAACTGATGAGACTCAACGTAGGGATGGTCTACCGTCTCATCGGGGATTTCCGAGCGGCTGACCAAGCGGCGGCGTGAATACACCCCGCAGCACCTAGTAAAGCCGTCGGCCTCGACCACCTCTTTCGGAAAGCATTTGGCTACTGCTTTCTTGGTGCGCTTCGGGTCGAATACCAACATAAAAATCAAAACCGATAATGTCATCATCTCACAGGTTAGCAGGTTCTGCTCTGTTGAGGTTGTCCACACGGCAAACGCTTGCTAGCCCCACTATGTTAGGCTAGGCGGTCTATATAATGTTCTAGCGGCAAGAGGGAAAGGCCAACATGGCGGCCAAGCCGATTTACCGAGTGGTAGTGCACCAACAGGGTGAAATTTGGGATTTATACGTTCGCGAGATATTTCAAAGCGAACTCTGGGGCTTTATTGAAGTCGAGGAGTTTGTCTTTGAAGATACATCGCGGGTGGTGGTCGATCCTGCAAGTGAAAAGTTACAGCACACTTTTGAAGGCGTTAAGCGAAGCTATCTGCCGCTCAATGCGATCGTGCGTATCGATGAAGTAGAGCGCGAGGGGCCTTTGAAAGCGGTCAAAAGTGACGCGCAAGTGGCAGAGTTTCCACGGCCTTTTTCGCTGCCGCCGCGCGGGGAATAGTCATGCTAGTGCTGCCCGTTGGGCAGCGTTTCAATTAGGACATTACGTTATGCGAGCAACTCAATTTTGTCATCGTTACCGGGCCGTTGCGGCCGGTGTATTGGTTAGTGTGTGGTGTGTTAACGCCGCAGCGCAGTCAGACAATGACGCCTGGGTATCCGATGAACTGTCTACCTTTGTGCGCAGTGGCCCCACCGATGGGTACCGCATTGTGGGAACGCTCACCGCCGGGGAACAGGTTCAGGTATTGGAAACCAGCGGTGACTATACGCGTGTGCGCGGCGACGGTGGTGACGTCGTATGGATTTTAAGCGATGAGTTGCAGCAAACGCCCAGTGCAACCGAGCAACTTCCCGAGCTGGAATCTCGGGTCGAAGCGTTGACCGATGAATTGGATGGCATCAATGAACAATGGGAACAGCGCGTGGAGACCATGCGCACGACGCTGGATGCCCGTGAGCAGCGCATTGATCAGTTAGAAGCGCGCAATAACCAGTTGGGCAGCGATGCTGATGAAGCGAGTGAGCAGGTGCGCGCCCTGCAAGCACGGCTCGATACCCAGGAGGAAGACTTGCTCATACGCTACTTTATGTACGGCGGGGGTGTGGCAGGTGCCGGCCTAGTGGTTGGGCTGATTGTTCCGCATTTGCCGCGTCGGCGTAAAAAGCGTGACCGCTGGTTTTAATGGGTGATTGAACGATAATGATTGATCTTTGGCGTGCAAGGTGGCAGGAAGGCCGCGTTGGCTTCCATTTATCTCAGCCGCATCCGGCGCTAGAACGCTACTGGCCCTCGCTTGCCGTGCCGGATCGCGCCAAGGTGCTGGTGCCTTTATGCGGCAAAACCCTTGATATGCGCTGGCTCGCCCAGGCCGGCCACCCGGTGCTGGGCATTGAAGTGGCTCCTGAAGCGATCGAGCAGTTTCTCGCCGAAGCGACGACCCCGGTATCGCGCTATCAACAAGCGGGATTTAACATCAGTCGCCAAGGCAGCATTGAGCTGTGGTGCGGCGACTTTTTCCATCTGCATATTCAGCAGGCTGCCGAAGTGGGTGCGTTCTATGATCGTGCCGCACTGATTGCGCTGCCTGAAGCAACGCGTCAGCGTTATGCATTTCACCTTGCCCAATTGGTTCCCCCAGGGGCTAAAGGGCTACTGGTGAGCTTGACCCACGAAGGGGGCGAATCGGGGCCGCCTTACAGCGTCGCCAATCAAGAAGTCGAGACGCTATTGTCGCCCAACTTCCGGCTGACGCTGTTAGAAGAAAGCGAGCCAGATGACCGGGGGTTGTGCGAGAAGATATGGCGATTAGTGCGTCGTGGGCCGTTGAATTAGCCATACGGCTGACGCACTAAACGGTACGCTAATAACAGCAGTTGCGCGCTTAACGAGCCAGCAACTGGCCGAGATCCGGATCGCTAAAGGCACGATTTAGCGCGTCACTCAGCAGGTCGTTGAGCATTCGCGTATTGGTGTCTTTATCAGGCTTAAAGGCGTATTCCTGGCTCCGCCGTGAGGTATAAGTACCTGTGTAGGTGGTTCCGTCATTGCGCGCAATGGCGCGCAGTACGCCCTCCAGCTGTGCTTCATCGATCAAGGGCTGGTCGCTGTTGCCTTGCCTGTAAGAAAGGCTTGCCAGCTCCAACGTTAAGCTAGGCCGTCCTTCTGCTGCTTCACGGGTAGCGGTAAACCCCATGTCTTCAACCGCGCGCTCAGCTTCCTGCTGCAAGCGCGGAATGATTTCATGGCTATTGACGGTAATTTGCGCGGTAGACATGCCACCGCCTGCACGGCTGCCAATCACTTCGCTACCGCGCCCATCCTGCGCGACCACGGTGATCGCTTGGCCTTGGCCTACTGAAGCGACCTGAGTGGAGCGCTCGGGTGAAAGCTGTAAATAGTGAGGGCTTGCACAGCCTGCTAACCAAACGCTGGCCAGCAAGGCTCCCGATAAAGTAACAAAGTGACGCCGTAACATTAGGTTCTCCGCTATGGCTAAAACGTCAGTATAACGCGGGTAGCTTGTTGGCGGTATGCTTACGCAATCTAAGATCGCCGCTTCGCTTCTCGGTAATGACACAGCGCTCTCTTTGCGAACGCAGTGAAGCAATCTGGGATTATGAGCGGCTGCACATTTTTTGGCAATGAGTGGGCGCGGCTCCGCCTGGCGGGCACAGAAAAGGTATTGCTATGGGTTATTCAGATCTGTTTGAAAACGACGATATGAAGCTGACTAATGTGCTTCCCTACGACGGAGAAGCCTATTACTACGGTAACGTCTTGGACTCTGTTAGCGCCGATATGTATTTAGGAAAATGCCTAAGCGAATTAAGCTGGGAGCATGATCGCGCTTTTATTTATGGGAAAGAGATTGTTACCAAGAGGAAAATGGCGTGGTATGCAGATGAGCCAGTCTCCTATTCGTACTCAGGGTATACAAAAGTGGCGTTAGTTTGGCCGGATTTTTTACGTGAGCTTAAGCAGGTAGTGGAGAGCCACAGCGGGGACGTGTTCAATTCGTGCCTGTGTAATTTTTATAACGCAGGCGACGAAGGCATGAGTTGGCACAGTGATGCCGAAAAAGACCTTGTTGGAAATGGCTCAATCGGGGCATTGACCTTAGGCGGCGAAAGAAAATTTTCGTTTAAACATAAAAAAACAGGCGAGAGCGTGTCGCTTAATCTAGCGCACGGAAGTTTACTGATAATGAAGGGCACGACGCAGCAATATTGGTTACATAGCCTGCCTAAAACAAAGAAAGAGGTAGAACCTCGGGTTAGCTTGACCTTTAGGCAAATGCGCTTTTGATTTAATTGGATAACGACGAAAGCTAACTGCCCCACTTGGGGGCAGAAGCGTTGGCCTTACGCCACATGGCGTTGCTCAGGCGCTTTCGACACTGACTCCGGGAAGCGCCGCCAGTGGCGCGGGTGGGCATAGAGCCGCTGGCCGCGCTGTAATTCGAGATGCTCAAAGTCAGTATGGCGCACGGTGGCTAACCACGGCTGGGCTAGCCAATCTGCTTCCAGCTCTACGCGTACCTCTGCGCCCACCGGTGAGATTGCCGTGATGGTGACCGGTAGGTGGCTCTCAGCTGTCGGCGCCTGGGTTAGGCGCACTTCGTGGGGGCGTAGCAAGAGCTCTTCATGGCCGTCGGGCAAATCCACATGTAAATGCGCGTCGCCGCAGGTTAGTACCGCGTTATTTACTTTACCTTCCAGGTGATTAACATCGCCCAGGAATTCAAATACGAAGCGATTCGCGGGTGAGCGGTAGAGCGCATCAGGGGTATCAATCTGCTCAATACGGCCATTGCTCATCACCACCACGCGGTCAGATAACTCCAGCGCTTCTTCCTGGTCGTGGGTGACGAACACGCTAGTGAAATTGAGTTCGTCGTGCAGATGGCGCAGCCAGCGACGCAGCTCCTGGCGCACTTTGGCATCCAGGGCACCAAACGGCTCGTCCAGCAGTAACACCTCCGGCTCCACGGCTAGCGCGCGGGCCAGTGATACGCGCTGTTGTTGACCGCCCGAAAGTTGGGCAGGGTAGCGATTGGCAAACGATTCAAGTTTGACCATTTCGAGCAGGCGATACACTCGGGCGCGAATTTCACCGCTGCTGGGGCGATGCTTGCGCGAGAGTACCGTAAGCCCAAATGCTACGTTGTCGTAAACGCTCATATGCCGAAACAGTGCGTAATTCTGGAACACGAAGCCAATACGGCGATCGCGCACGTGTACGTGGGTGACGTCACGCTCACCGAATAAAATCTTACCCGGCTGGGCGGTGCGGTCGGCATTTTCCAGGCCCGCGATGATCCGCAGCAAGGTGGTTTTGCCCGACCCCGAAGGGCCGAGTAAGCCGACTAGTTCACCTTCGTTAATATCCAGGCTGATCGGTTCTAGGGCCTGGGTATTGCCAAAGTGCTTGGCGATATTGTCTAAGCGAATGCTCATGCAAATGCCTCCCGGCGCGCTGCGCGCCATTCCAGCCCCGCCTTGGCGGCAAGCGTTAGTAGGGCAATCAATGCGAGTAAGGCCGCGCAAGCAAAAGCCCCCACGGCGTTATAATCCTGATAAAGCTGCTCAAGGTGCAGGGGCAACGTGTTGGTTTGGCCGCGAATGGCGCCGGATACTACCGACACAGCGCCAAACTCGCCTACCGCACGGGCGTTGGTCAGGATGATCCCGTAAAGCAGCGCCCAGCGGATGTTGGGTAAGGTGACTCGACGAAACGTCGTCCACCCGGACGCCCCAAGTGTCACGGCGGCTTCTTCTTCACGGGAGCCCTGAGCCTGCATGAGCGGAATGAGCTCGCGGGCCACGAAGGGGCAAGTAACAAAAATGGTCACCATAAGAATGCCTGGCCAGGCAAACATCAGCTGGATGTCGTAGCTATCCAGCCATCCCCCGATCCAACCATTGCGGCCATAGAGCAGCAGGTAAATAAGACCGGCCACAACAGGCGATACCGCAAAGGGGATATCAATCAACGTTTGTAACAGCCGCCGTCCAGGGAAGTCGAAGCGCGTAACCAGCCACGCCAGGGCAACCCCGAAAACCAGGCACACCGGAATGGTTAACAGCGCAATCATCAGCGTTAAGCCAATCGCATGCAGGGTGTAGTAATCGCTTACATTGCTCCAGAACACGCTGACGCCTTGGGAAAATGCCTGGGCGAAGATAGCGACCAAAGGTAGCAGCAGAAAAAGCCCTGATAGCAGCACCGCCGCGGTAATCAGCAGGCGGCGAACGAGGGGCGCGTCTCCTATTCGTTGCATTACGCGTTTCCTCCGTGCAGGCGACGTACGAAACGGCCTTGCCAGATATTGATCGCCAACAGCAACGCGAGGGATACAAATAGAACCACCGATGCAATCGCCGACGCCCCGGCATAGTCATATTCCTGAAGCTTGACGAAAATCATCAGCGCGGTGATCTCGGTTTCGTAAGGCATGTTGCCGGCAATGAAAATAATCGCGCCGAACTCGCCAAGCGAGCGCACGAAGGCCAGGCCCGTTCCTGTCACCAGTGCGGGCCAAAGGTGGGGCATGATGACCCGCCGAAAGGCCACGCCGTCGGTGGCGCCCAGCGACATGGCTGCCTCGTCGACTTCGACGGGCATATCCTCAAGCACCGGCTGTACGGTGCGCACCACAAAGGGAATGCTGGTGAACGCCATGGCCAGGGCAATCCCGACCCAGGTATAGGCCACGTTGATGCCTATAGCCTCTAACCAGCTGCCCATCCAGCCGCTGCCTGCGTAAAGCGTGGCCAGGGTAATCCCGGCCACGGCAGTCGGCAGGGCGAAGGGGAGATCCATCAGCGCGTCGAGCAACCGCTTGCCGGGGAATTCATAGCGCACCAATACCCACGCCAGCAGCAAGCCAAACACTGCGTTAACCAACGCCGCGACAGCCGCCGCGCCGATGGTGACCATGTAGCTGGCAACAACGCGACCTTCGGTGATGATCGCCCAGTACTCGGCAAGGCTAAGCCCCGCAAGCTGGCCGAACAGGCCGGTGATCGGTAATAACAGCACCAGCGAAATAAACAGCACGCTGATACCCATGGAAAGACCGAATCCCGGCAGCACACGTGTGCTGCCGGAACGGCGAAGGGCGAATTGGCTCATAGCTTAACCCGACGGATCAAAGGAATTAACGGCGCTGAAGCTTATCGAGCATGCCGCCGCCTTCAAAGTGGGTCTCCATCGCTTCTGGCCAGCTACCGAACACATCCTCCACCTTGAGCAAGTCTGTGTCGGGGAATTGGTCGGCAAATTCGTCGACCACCGCCTCATGGTGAACGCGGTAGTTGAAGCCGGCGAGCAAGCGCTGGGTATCTTCACGGTAGAGGTATTCCAAATAGCTTTGCGCCAGGTCAGTGTTGCCATTGCGCTCGGCGTTAGGGCTGACCACGGCGACCGGGAACTCCGCGAGGATGCTGGTGGGCGGCACGATTACTTCGTAGTCGTCGCTACCGTATTCACTGCGGATATTGTTGACCTCGGACTCGAAGCTGATCAATACATCGCCAATGCCACGTTCGATAAAGCTGGTGGTAGCGCCACGGCCACCGGTGTCGAATACCACGACGTTAGCCAAGAAGGTGCGCATGAAGTCCTGGATTTGCTCTTCGTCACCGTCAAATTGCTCGTCGGCAAACCCCCAGGCAGCCAGATAAGTGTAGCGGCCGTTACCTGAGGTTTTGGGGTTGGGGAAAACTACCTCGACATCTTCGTTGACTAGGTCGTCCCAGTTTTCAATCCCCTTGGGATTATCCTTACGCACTAGAAACGCCGTAGTGGAATAGTAGGGGGAAGCGTTGTTATCCAGTGCCTGTTGCCAGTCCTCGTCAACCAGACCGGCGTCGGCGAGGACGTTAACATCGGTCACTTGGTTGAAGGTGACAACGTCGGCGCGTAGTCCCTGCATGATGGCGCGTGCCTGGGCCGAGGAGCCGCCGTGGGATTGGCTGACCTCGACTTGCTCGCCGTGCTCTTCCTCCCACCAGGCTTCAAACTTGGGATTGATCTCGGCAAACAGCTCGCGCGCAATATCGTAGGAAGAGTTGAGCAGTTCGCGCTCTTGAGCCACGGCGGGGCTTGAAAGTGTGGCACCAACGGCCAGCGCTAACAGGCTACGACGTAAAACAATAGATAATGGCATCACAAGCTCCTTGAAAAGGCTAAGCCAGCATTGGCAATTTAGTTAGCAAGGTTAAACCTTGGATTATGGAATTACAATTGTGTTTTATATTCTTTTTTAGAATATGAGTTGATGCAATTCACCCCTGTGCCCGGCATGGGTAAGCAACAAAGCGGACGCCACCCTCGGCGCGTGCCTTCTGCTAACATAGGGCCCTTCAAGCCCGCTGACCGCTACTGCCGGGCATTACTGCCGGTCAGTGGTGACCGCTAACTCACTCTTTTTTTTAGTTAATAAGTAGGAAGGCAATATGACCGCTGCGCGTGATTTTTTAATTGCTCCCTCGATTCTCTCCGCTGACTTCGCCCGCCTTGGAGAAGAAGTGGACAACGTTCTTGCGGCGGGCGCGGACATCGTGCATTTCGACGTGATGGATAATCACTACGTACCCAACCTCACCATCGGGCCCATGGTATGTAAGGCCTTACGTCAGCACGGCGTCACGGCGCCCATCGACGTGCATTTGATGGTCAAGCCCGTGGATCGCATGATCAGCGACTTTATTGAAGCAGGGGCGAGCTACATTACTTTTCACCCCGAAGCCTCCGAGCACATCGACCGTTCCCTGCAGCTGATCCGCGATGGTGGTTGCAAGGCCGGGCTGGTGTTTAACCCCGCCACGCCACTGTCTTACCTTGATTATGTGATGGATAAAATCGATATTGTGCTGTTGATGAGCGTCAACCCCGGCTTTGGCGGCCAGTCGTTTATCCCCGGCACGCTGGACAAACTGCGCGACGCCCGCGCGCGTATCGATGCGTCAGGGCGGCCGATTCGGTTGGAAATTGACGGTGGCGTAAAAGCTGACAACATTGCCGATATCGCTGCCGCCGGGGCGGATATGTTCGTTGCCGGTTCGGCGATCTTCAGTGCGCAGGAAGACAGCGACCCGCACGGCTATGATTCAGTCATCCGTCAGCTTCGAGCGTCGTTGGCGAAAGGCGCGGCGGGCTAAACGACCGTTCTAATGGAGCTTCATGCGTGGCTTAAGGTAGCGGTTGAGCTTATCCACCAGCCACGCCAGCGCGGTCTTGGGTGCGCCATGAATCGACAACTGGTGCATGCGGTAAAGCGACGCGTAGGCGCGGCGTGCCAGCCAACCCTCCAAAAATAACCCGCGTGACGCGGAGCTGCGCATCAAGCTGCCCACCGCATCGTAACGGGCCAGCGATACCAGGGAGCCGCGATCCCGATAGCGGAAGTCGGTAAGCGGCTTGTCTTCTAGCAGATTGACTAAGTTCTTGGCCAGCCGTTTAGCCTGCTGGTGAGCGGCTTGGGCACGGGGCGGCACGCTGCTGTCCTCGCCCTGGGGGCATTCGGCGCAGTCGCCGAGGGCGAAGATGGTGGGATCATCGATACTCTGTAGCGTTTTGGCCACCTTGATTTGATTCTTTTTGTTGGTGGAAAGGCCAAGTTCGGCGAGGAACGGCGGCGCCTTGATGCCTGCCGCCCAGACGTTGAGGTCGGTTTCAATGGTTTCATCATCGCCGGTAATCAGGCGGCTAGCATGTGCTTCTTTGACCGCCGTATCGACATGTATCGTTACGCCCATCTTTTCAAGCTCTTGCTGGACGGTTTGGCTGATACGCTCGGATAACCCCGGCAACAGGCGAGGTGCGGCCTCTAACAGGTGCACGCTGATCTGTTGGTGGTCGACCGCCGTAACACCATAGGCGTTGAGCATTCTTGAGGCGTCTAATAGTTCAGCGGCCAGCTCCACACCGGTAGCTCCACCGCCAACAATGCCAATGGTCAGTTGGGTATGCTGACGCATTGATGGGTCGGTGTAGCGTAGAAACGTATTGATCATATCGCGCTGAAAACCCCTGGCTTGCTGGGGCGAATCAATAAAGTGGCAGTGCTCGGCAACACCGGGCGTGCCAAAGTCATTGGACACGCTGCCCAGAGCCATGACCAGATAATCGTAGCTAAGCTCCCGGGCGGGAAAAACTTCAATGCCTTCTTCATCCACAATTGGCGCGAGACGCAGGCGTTTTGCCTCGCGATCGATACCCGAGAGCGAGCCCCGCTGGTAGCGGTAATGATGTGCCGATGAATGGCCACGGTAATCCACTTCATCCATGCTGGAATTCAGCACGCCGGTGGCCAGTTCGTGAAGTAACGGTTTCCAGACGTGGGTGGTGTCGCGGTCGAGCAACACAATATTGGCGCGCTCTGGCTTGCCAAGCGTGCGTCCTAGCTGCGTGGCCAGCGCTAAGCCGCCAGCGCCGCCGCCAACAATCACAATGGTGGGAGGGTTCATGTCTTACTCCTTGACGAAATGATCCTCATCATAGAAGTTTCTTGCGCGACTGACGAATGTGAACCGCGGTTTGACCCAGGTAAACTACTCGCCTGGAAAGCCTAAAAGGATAACCCTGTGCACCCACTACTTCGCGGCAAGCGTATGATTGCTTTTGATCTCGATGGCACGTTGATAGATTCTGTGCCTGACTTGGCGGTTGCGGTCGGCCGAGCCCTGAACGATCAGGGGCTGGCAACGCCCTCGGTAGATAAGGTGCGCGACTGGGTCGGGAACGGCGCGGCGATCCTGGTAGAGCGTGCGTTAACCTGGGCGCAAGGGGAGGCGCCTGACGCAGGGCTTTTTGACCGCGCCTACGCGGCGTTTTTAGACCATTATGCAGCGGCCCCCAACGCGCTAACGACCCTATATCCCGGTGTTTCCCAAGCACTCAACGCCCTTAGCCAAGCAGGCTTTATGCTGGTATTGATTACCAACAAGCCCAAGCGCTTTATCCAGCCTATTTTAGACCACTTCGGCTTGCAGACGTATTTCATGCTGTGCCTCGGCGGTGATTCATTGGCCGAAAAAAAGCCTGCCCCGTTACCACTGCTGCATGCGGCCAGCGTCTGTGGCGTAGTGCCTGCCGAGTGCATGATGGTCGGCGATTCACGCCACGATATCGCCGCTGGCAAAGCTGCGGGATTTGCCACCTTGGCGCTGCCGTACGGCTACAATCACGGTGAGCCGATTGCTAACAGTGCCCCGGATGGGGTGGTGAACGTACTAACCGAACTACTAACGCCCGTCCCTCATGCGACAAGGGCTCTCGACCATGACTCCTGAACACCAGCAGTAACGACGCATTGGCGTTATTCCTCTTCTCTGGCGCCGCCTAGGGTAGCGTGAAGCTTTTCGGCGTTATGGCGCAGCATCGCGTCATAGTTAGAGGCGGGGCCGTCGCTACTACTTAGCGCATCCACGTATAGCGGGCCCGCCAAGGGTAAGTCGGCATAGCGCGCCTGGGAGTCCATGTGTATTTCTGGCGTGGTGCTCTCAAAAAACAGCGCAGGGGGTCGCTCGGCGGTAAGCCGCTCCTGTAGGCGAGCCATGGCGGCGGCACTACCAAGCGTTTCGTGGCTAACCCCCCATAGGGCGTCGTAGGCAAATCCATAAGCATCGGCGAAATAAGCCAGCCCGTCTTCGCTGGTAACCAGCGCGCGGTTGGTCTGGGGAATACCGTCCAGACGCTCCTGGATATCGGCGTGAAGTGCGTCTAACGACTGCTTGAGGTCGCTGGCGCGCTTGTCGAAAGCGTCAGCGTGCTCTGGCGCGTGTTCTGCCAGTGTCTCGGCAATCACCTCCACGTAAGCAGCGGCTCCTTCAGGCGCCATCCATATATGCGGATTAGGATCGCCTTGATAACGACCGGTCGTCAGGGGCAGTGTGGGATAGTCCGCCTGTTCGGCAAGGGCAACCAACGGCAGATCGTTTGCAATAATGGCCTTTACATCGCGTAGCCAGGGCTCTAATGCGAGCCCGTTATAAAACACCAAATCGGTTTCTTCCAGGGCCAGGACATTAGGCGGGGTGAGCTCCCAACGATGCACATCTTCGTCGGCGGGAACGATAACATTGACTTCAACCTCGTCGCCGGCCACTTGTCTGACCAAATCAGCAATTACTGAGAATGAGGCCACCACCCGCAGCGGCGTTTCCGCCAGCGCCGGGGAGCTAACAAGCCAGAGTGCCAGCAAGAGCGTGTTACCTTGTACGATGTTTCTGCGCATCCCACGCTCCTGACGGTTTATAAAAAGCGAACGATAATAAAGACTGTGATACCGCGTTGCTAGTTTCTCCTCGCTGGGCGTTTGCTGGATGATATTCCGCAAACGCCACGTTATCACTATGCTAGAGAGATACAATTAATCAGCATAGCGTGATCCCCCATGTCCCACCGAGCCTCTTTATCGCCTCGACGCCAGCGTGGTCGTGATGTTTCTCCCGTTGCCTTGCTGGCGTTGCGTGCTTTGCTGGGGGATGAACGTGATAACCCAGGACTGCGCCAGCGAAATCTGTTGTTGGAGCACCTGCACGTCCTTCAGGATGCCCACGGCCATCTATCGCTAATAGAGCTGCGCGCGTTGGCCGCCTATATGAATTTGCCCATGGCGGCAGTGTATGAAACCGCCACGTTTTACGCCCACTTTGATGTGGTTCACGATCATCAAACGCCACCCCCTGATACCACTGTTCGCGTGTGCGACTCGCTATCCTGCCAGCTAGCCGGAGCCAGCGCGCTTCACAAGGCGCTCGCGGAACAGGTTGACCCTGACAGCGTGCGGGTCATTCGCGCGCCCTGCATGGGACGCTGCGATAGTGCGCCGGTGGTCGAAGTGGGTCACCATCACGTGCTGTATGCCACTGCCGAGGGCGTGGCAGCCGTGGTCGATACCGGGCACTTTCACCCTGAAGCGATACTTTGGCAGCACTTACCTACCTACCAGCAGGAAGGTGGCTTTGAGCTATGGCGGCATTGCCGCACTGGGCGGGTCAGCGTCGAAGCCCTATGTGCGTTACTTGAGCAGTCGGGGTTACGCGGGCTTGGCGGCGCGGGGTTTCCCACCGTCAAAAAATGGCACGCCGTTCGCCAAGCAGGTGGGCCGCGCTACTGCGTGATCAACGCCGACGAGGGTGAGCCGGGCACCTTCAAAGACCGCTACTACCTGGAAAAAGCCCCCCATCGGTTTTTGGAAGGTGCGCTGGTTAGTGCTTGGGCCGTTGAAGCCGAGCGGTTGTATATTTACCTACGCGACGAATACCCGGGCCTGCACCGGGTGCTTCACGAGGCGGTTGCTGAGCTGGAAAAGGCGAGTCTGGTAGCGCCTGGGTTTATCATCATTCGCCGCGGCGCAGGGGCCTATATATGCGGCGAAGAGTCGGCGCTGATCGAATCCCTGGAAGGTAAACCCGGCAAGCCGCGCAACCGTCCCCCCTATGTTGCGCAAGAGGGGTTATTTGGTTGCCCCACGTTGGTCAATAACGTCGAAACGGTATATTGGATTCCGCTGATATGGCAACGCGGGGCCGAATGGTTTGCCGGGCAGGGGCGCCATGGTCGAAGCGGCTTGAGAAGCTTTTCGCTGTCCGGCCGGGTCAAAAAGCCCGGCGTTTATCTGGCGCCCGCCGGTATTACGCTGCGCGAGTTAATCGATGAGTATGGTGGCGGTATGGCAGCCGGGCACGAACTGGCAGCGTACCTGCCGGGTGGCGCGTCGGGGGGGATTTTACCCGCC
This sequence comes from Vreelandella arcis, assembly GCF_900103865.1. GTDB lineage: Bacteria > Pseudomonadota > Gammaproteobacteria > Pseudomonadales > Halomonadaceae > Vreelandella > Vreelandella arcis. The sequence continues at coordinate 47,982 of NZ_FNII01000011.1, read as the reverse complement.
AGCAAAGCGGATATTCCGTTGGACTTTGACACCCTGCAGGATCACGGTAGTTTTATCGGCTCGGCGGCGATCATTGTGCTCTCACGGCACGACAACCTGCAGGCCGTCGCGGCCAATCTATTGGCCTTTTTTGCCGATGAATCCTGCGGGCAGTGTACGCCTTGCCGGGTGGGCACCGAAAAAATGCTCACCCTGTTGGAAAGCGACCACTGGGATGTTCAGGCGCTGACGCGTTTGGCGCAGGTTATGCAAGACGCCTCGATTTGCGGGCTGGGTCAGGCAGCGCCTAACCCCGTGCTTGGGCTGTTGAAGGATTTTCGCCCAGCGCTTTCCCAGCAGCAGATTATTGTCAGCGATGCCGAAGGGAGGACGCCATGACCGGTGCGTTTGCGTTAACCCTGGATGGTCATGAAGTGACCGCTTACCCCGGCGAGACCCTATGGCAGGTGGCCAAGCGCGCTGGGGAAACCATTCCCCACCTGTGCTTTAAAGACGCCCCCGATTACCGGGCTGACGGTAACTGCCGTGCCTGTATGGTCGAAGTCGAGGGCGAGCGTGCTTTAACGGCGAGCTGCCTGCGCGAAGCAGCGCCTAATATGGTAGTTCGCAGCACAAGCTCCGAGCGCGCCATCCAAGCCCGCGAAACGGTGCTTGAACTGTTAATGGCTGACCAGCCCCGTCGAGCACAAAGCCCGGATCGCGCCAGCCACTTTTGGGCCATGGCCGATCAGCTAGCGGTGGAAGAAAGCGCCGTTAAGGCGTGGCTGCCGCCGCGCCGCGAAGCCTCGGTATCCCATGCGACGGCAGCAGTTTCCTCTTCCGTCGGTACGCCAGATACCAGCCACCCGGCGATGCACGTCAATTTAGACGCCTGCATCGCGTGTAACCTCTGCGTTCGCGCCTGCCGCGACGTTCAGAGCAACGATGTGATCGGCTTGGCGCACCGTGGCGCGGCGTCCGCCATCGTGTTTGATTTTGATGATCCGATGGGTGACAGCACTTGTGTGGCCTGCGGCGAATGCGTGCAAGCCTGCCCGACAGGGGCGCTGATGCCGACTACGATGGTCAATGATCAAGGCGTCGGCGACTCGTCATCAATAGACAAACAGGTGGACTCCGTTTGCCCTTACTGCGGCGTGGGTTGCCAGCTTACTTACCAGATCAAAAACGACGCTATTGCCTACGTTGAGGGGCGCAACGGCCCGTCCAACCAGAACCGCCTGTGCGTGAAAGGCCGCTTCGGGTTTGATTATGTTCGCCACCCGGCAAGGTTAACCAAGCCGCTACTGCGCAAGCCCGGCGTGCCCAAAGCGCTGGATCCAAGCTTTGACCCGGCTAACCCGCTTAGCCACTTCCGCGAAGCTAGCTGGGATGAAGCCTTGGACGTGGCGGCCAAGGGGCTGATGGATATCAAAGCCCGCTATGGATCTCAGTCACTGGCAGGGTTTGGTAGCGCCAAATGTTCCAATGAAGAAGCCTGGCTGTTTCAAAAGCTGGTGCGCACCGGGTTTGGCAACCATAACGTCGACCATTGCACGAGGCTTTGCCACGCAAGCTCGGTAGCCGCCTTAATGGAATGCTTGGGCTCGGGCGCGGTAACCGCATCGTTTATGCAGGCTTTAGATGCGGACGTCGTGATGCTTACCGGCTGTAACCCAGCCGTAAACCATCCCGTCGCGGCGACGTTTTTTAAGCAGGCGGCCAAGGCAGGCACCGAGATTATTATTCTCGACCCGCGCGGTCAGGCGCTGGATGCTTATGCAAGCTTGAGCGTGCGCTTTTCTCCTGGCACGGACGTGGCGCTGTTCAATGCGATTCTGCAAGTGATTATCGCCGAATCGTTGTACGACGAGGCGTACATCGCCGCGCACACCGAGGGCTTTGAGTCACTTAAACAGAGCGTGGCCGGGAGCACGCCAGAGGCCATGAGCGAGCTCTGTGGCGTTGAGCCCGAACTGATCCGCGATATTGCCCGTCGCTATGCCACCGCCGACAAGGCGATGATTTTCTGGGGCATGGGAATTTCCCAGCACACCCACGGCACCGACAACGCCCGCTGCTTGATTTCGCTGGCGCTGGCTTGCGGCCATACAGGCCGCCCTGGCACCGGCCTACACCCGCTACGCGGCCAAAACAACGTGCAGGGCGCCTCCGACGCCGGGATGATCCCCATGGTATTGCCCGACTACCAGCCGGTAGGCGATGCCCAACTGCGAGCCGCCTTTGAGGAATTGTGGAACACGCCACTTAGCGATCAGCCTGGGCTGACGGTGGTGGAAATCATGGACGCCATCCATGCAGGGAGCGTGCACGGCATGTACATCGTGGGCGAAAATCCCGCCATGTCAGACCCTGACCTCCATCACGCCCGTGCGGCGTTGGGTAAGCTTGAGCATCTGGTGGTGCAGGATTTGTTTGTCACCGAAACCGCGCAGTTCGCCGATGTGATCCTGCCGGCCTCGGCGTGGCCGGAAAAAGACGGCAGTGTCACTAACACCAATCGCCAGGTGCAGCGGGGCCGTGCCGCGCTGCCCTTGCCCGGCGAGGCCAAACCCGACTGGTGGATTATCCAGGAAATCGCCAAGCACTTTGGCTTGGGCTGGCGCTACACGCATCCCCAAGACGTATATGCTGAAATGCAGCAGGGCATGGCATCACTTAACCATATTAGCTGGGAACGGCTGGAACGAGAGGGCTCGGTCACCTATCCGTGCCCCGCCGAGGACGCACCCGGTCAGGATGTGGTGTTTAGCGATGCCTTTCCGCGCGCCGGTGGACGCGCCGCGTTTTCGCCTGCACGGCCTTTACCACCGGATGAGCCCGTGGACGATGACTACCCCACGGTATTGACCACCGGGCGGCAGTTAGAGCATTGGCATACCGGCTCGATGACCCGGCGTAGCCGGGTGCTGGATGCGTTGGAGCCCGATGCGGTTGCCAGCCTGTCGTCGGGCGAGCTGCATCGCCTAGGCGTTGCGCCAGGGGAGAAGCTCACCATCACCACACGGCGGGGTACGATCACCCTGGCTGCTCGGGTCGATTCGAAAATTCCCGACGGCATGGTGTTTGTGCCCTTTGCCTACGCGGAAGCGGCGGCAAATCTGCTCACAAATCCTGCCCTCGACCCCGACGGCAAAATTCCCGAATTTAAGTATGCGGCTTGCCGCCTCACCAAGGAGGCCACTTAACCCCTGCAACGACGTGCCGGGTTGCGGTATGATCGCGTGGTGGCAATTTTGTAATAATAGGCTTACCAAGCGACGGGGCAGGCAGCCAATGGCTCAGGGGCAGGCAACAAGGCGCGTCCTCATGCTGGATAATTACGACAGCTTCACTTTCAATATTGTCCAGTACCTGGGAGAGCTCGGCGCGGACGTCGTGACGCATCGTAATGACGAGATCACCATTGAGCAGATTGAAGCGCTAGCGCCGACGCACGTGATGATCTCGCCGGGACCTTGCACGCCCAACGAAGCGGGCATTTCCATGGCGGTTATCGAGCACTTCGCCGCTCGATTGCCGATACTCGGCGTTTGCTTGGGCCACCAGGCTATTGGTCAGGTCTACGGCGGTAAGGTTGTGCGCGCCCCTCAGGTCATGCACGGTAAAACGTCGGCGGTTCATCACGATAGCCAAGGGGTGTTTGCCGGGCTGGACAACCCCTTGGACGTCACCCGTTATCACTCGCTGGTGGTGGAAAAAGAGAGCCTGCCCGATTGTTTGGACGTGACAGCCTGGACCGGGGATGACGATGTCACCCCTGGGGTAATCATGGGGCTGCGCCACCGGGAGCTTGATATTGAGGGCGTACAATTTCACCCTGAATCCATCCTCACCCGTCAGGGCCATGAGCTATTGGCCAACTTTTTAAAACGCGGCTGATCGCCGGTTTCACACGCTTTAGGGGCTTTCCTGTTCATGCAAATGCGAGATGCAATAAACGCGGTGATGCGCCGCGAAGACCTCTCTTTCGATGCCATGCACGCACTGATGCGCCAAATCATGACCGGTGAGGCATCCGACGCTCAAATCGGTGGCCTGCTGGTGGGTCTCGCGATGAAAGGCGAAAGCGCCGTTGAGATCAGCGCTGCCGCCCAGGTGATGCGCGAGTTGATGAAACGCGTTGAGCTAAATGCCGACAACGTGGTGGATATTGTCGGCACCGGAGGCGATGGCGCGAACCTGTTTAACGTGTCGACCGCGGCAAGCTTTGTAGCGGCGGCAGGGGGCGCGCACGTTGCCAAGCACGGTAACCGCAGCGTTTCTTCCTCGTCGGGTAGCGCTGACCTGTTCGATATTGCCGGGATTTATTTAGATCTTAAGCCCGAGCAAGTGGCGCGCTGTATCGAGCAGGTGGGGGTTGGCTTTATGTTTGCCCCAAATCATCACCCGGCGATGCGCCATGCCATTGGGCCTCGGCGTGAAATGGGCGTGCGTACATTGTTTAATATTCTCGGGCCGCTGACCAACCCGGCCAGTGCGCCGAATCAAGTGCTGGGCGTGTATGCACCTGAATTGGTGCCGCTAATGGCTGAGGTGCTGAATAAACTCGGCAGCCGCCATGTGCTGGTGGTGCACTCTGAGGACGGCCTGGACGAAATTTCCTTGGCTGCGCCCACCCTGGTGGCCGAACTCAAAGACGGCCAGATTAGCCAGTACACCATCACCCCGGAAGCGCTGGGCATTGAGCGCCAGAGCCTCGCTACCCTGAAAGCAAACAGCGCCGAAGACAGCCTTCGCTTGGTAAAAGCATCGCTTGGCGGTGAGGAAGGTGCGGCGGCGGATATGGTGGCCCTCAATGCGGGCGCGGCGCTTTACTGCGCGGGCGTAGCCGATAACTTGAAAGAAGGCGTGACGCTGGCGCTGGATGCCCAGGCCTCCAAACTACCGCTTGAAAAGCTTAAAGAGCTTTCCCTCTTTACCAGCGTTTTTAAACAATAAGAGATCACCATGACTCAACAGGCAACGCCAACGATTTTAACGCGCATTCTGGAACGCAAGAACCAGGAAGTAGCCGAGCGCCGTCAGGCCGTTTCGGAAGCCGATCTGCTGGCGCTTGCAGAAAAGCAAAGTGCTCCCCGGGGATTTATTGACGCGCTTAATACGCGTATCGCCGCCGGTGATCCGGCGATCATTGCCGAGGTAAAAAAAGCCTCGCCGTCAAAAGGCGTGATTCGCGAAGCGTTTCATCCGGCAGATATCGCCAAAAGCTACGCTCAGGGCGGCGCAGCGTGTTTGTCTGTGCTCACCGATGCCGACTTTTTCCAGGGCCATGAAGATTATTTAATTGCCGCGCGCGATGCCTGCCCGCTGCCGGTGATCCGTAAAGACTTCATTACCCACGGCTACCAGGTGTCCGAGGCCCGCGCCATCGGCGCTGACTGTATTTTGCTGATTGTGTCCGCCCTGGACGACGCCCAGCTACGTGACCTGAACCAACAAGCCATGGCGCTCGGCATGGACGTGCTGGTGGAAGTCCACGATGCCGATGAGCTCCTCCGCGCGATGTCACTTGATTTAAAGCTGGTCGGCATTAATAATCGCAATCTGCATACCTTTGAAACCAACTTAAATACCACCTTGGAACTGTTGCCGGGGATCCCTGACGGCGTCACGGTGATTACCGAGTCGGGTATTGATACCCGCGACGATGTCGAACTGATGCGCGACCACGAGATTAACGGCTTTCTGGTCGGCGAAGCCTTTATGCGCGAGAGCGACCCCGGTGAGGCGCTTAAACGCCTGTTCTTTTAAACCGTTTGGCGCTTTGTTCGCCAGCTGAGCACCGCCACGGTAAGCGCCGGTAGAAAGGTAACGGTGACAATCGCCGTGCCGAGTAATCCAAATAGCACGATGGCACCAACGCCGCGATACAGTTCGGTGCCTTCGCCGGGTAAAAACACCAGCGGCGAAAGCCCGCACAGCGTGGTGAGCGTGGTCATCGCGATGGGTCGCAATCGGCTTTCGACCGCGTTGTAAACGGCCTCGCGCACGCCCATTGACGTTTCGCGCAGATTCTCCCGGGCCTGGTGAACCACTAAAATCGGGTTGTTGACCACCGTGCCCATCAGGATCAAAAACCCTAGCATGGTGATCATATCGAACGGCTGGCTAATGGCGTTCAGACCAATACGCGGCAGCACTGCGCCCACGCTATTCATCAGCCATAGCCCGACAATGCCCCCAGCGGCGCCAAGCGGAATGGTCGCCAGAATCAGCAGCGGATACCCCCAGTGGGCAAAAATGGCCACCAGCAATAGATACACAATCGCCAGGGCAATTAGACCGTTGCCGGTTAACGCCTGGCGGGTGGCGTCTAATTGATCACCCGCGCCCGTGACCGTCACGTCAATATCGCCCGGCAGCTCTCCTGAATCGCGCATCGGCTCGATCACCTCACGCTGCATCCGTTCGATACCCGCTTCAAGCGCCACGCTGCGCGGTGGAATGACGTTCAGCGTCACGCTGCGGCGGCCATCGACCCGGCGTATGGTGGCGGTGCCGACGGTCTCTTGGATATTGGCGACATCATTGAGTGGAACGGTAAACCCAGCCGGTGTGTGGAGGGGCAGGCTTGCCAGGCGATCGAGTTCAATATCGCCTGCTTCCGGGCCATAGCCGTAGAGATCGATCTTTTCGTCGTCAAGATAAAAGTCATCCAGGTAAGCACCGTTGCTAAGTACGGCAATCGCCGTGCCCAGGGCGTCGGTGTCAAAGCCTAGCTCGGCGGCGCGTTCCCAGTCGGGGTAAATCTCAATCAGTGGCTGGCCCAAATCCAGGGCTGAAGGCCGTGACTGTATACGCGGGTTGTCGAACGTGGCTTGAGCGCGTTGATAAATACGGTTGGCCGTGGCGTAGAGCGTTTCCAGGTCGTTGCCGGCAATGTCCAGCGTGATACTGCGCGTGCCGCCGTCATTGCTGGAGATAATCGAGCCGCGGGCGGCAAAGGCGCGCATGTCCGGGTAGGTCTCGTAGCGTTGGGTGAGCGCATCCATCAAGGCGTCAATATGGTTAGGGTCGATGGTTTCGGCAATAATGCGCAGGCTTTGCGCTTCGGCCTGAATGCCCATGGTGCGAATAGGAGGCACATCAGTGTCGCCGCGCTCAAAGCGGTCGGGAGCAGCGCCCACATGCGGTTCAAGCTCGCGCTGGAGCGTTTGGGCAATGGCATCCATGGTCGCCAGGTTATAGCTGGCGGGCGCGTTCATGCTGGCGAAGGTTTTGGCTTCTTCGCCCTCGGGTAGGTACTCCGCCGGCGGCGTCAGCCAGACAAAAATTGCCACCCCGCCAGCCACGCCCAACACGATAGCGGCCACGCGGCGCCCAGCGCTTTGGATCATGCTGTTAACCACCCACAGGCAGGCGCGCACCCAGTGTGGGCGGGTGCTGCTGCCGTTGTCGCGGCCACGAAAATCGATATGCGCGCCCAGCGTCGGAATCACAGTGATGGCGACGACCATCGAGATAAAGATGGATGTAGAGATCGCCACAGCAATGTCGGAATACAGTTGGCCGGCTTCCTGCTCGATAAAGAAAATCGGCACAAATACCAGAATGGTGGTCAGCGTCGAGGCGAGCACCGCCGACCAGACCTGCTTGACGCCTTCCAGCGCGGCTTGAAAGCGAGCGAGCCCGCGGCGACGTTGGGTTTCAATGCTCTCAAGCACCACAATGGTGTTATCAATGGTCATGCCAATGGCAAAGGCCACCCCCGCCAAGGAGATAACATTGAGCGTGCGGCCCGCCAGCAGCAGGCCAAGAAATGCGGCGATGGTACAGATCGGGATGCCGATAATGCCCGCAAAGGTGGCCCGTGCCGAGCGTAAAAAAGCGTACATCACCAGCGTGGCAAACAGCGCCCCAAGGCCCAGGTTGACCCAGACGTTGGCAATCGACGACTCGACGTAGCGCACATCGTCGCTCGAGAGGGTCATGCGCATGCCCTGTTCGGCCAAAAGCCCTTCATTCAAGGCATCGACTTCTTCGAGCATGGCACGCTTGATGTCGATGACGTTGGCTCCCGCCTCGCGGCGTACCTGGACACTGAGCACCGGCTGGCCATCGCTGCTATACGACCGCGATGTTAGCTCCGCATAGGACTGCCTTACCTCGCCGACATCGCCAAGCCGAGTGACCTCATCGCCCTGACGTTTGAGGATTAACGCTTCGAGGCTTTGAACGTCTTCAAAACGCCCTACGGTGCGCAGTAAGTAGCGGCGCTTGCCGCTTTCCAGGTGGCCGCCGGAAACGTCTTGGTTGCGTGCTTGCAGGGCGTTTTGAATATCGCTGATGCTCAGATCGCGGGCGGCGAGGGCGTCGGGGTTGAGCAGCAGTTGCATCTGTCGCTCGGCACCGCCCGACACCGTGACTTCCGACACGCCAGTGACGCTTTCCATGCGTGGCCGCACGTTATCTTCCAGATAATCGCGCATGGCCGGCATGTCTAACTCGCGGGGGTTGCCCGCGCGCGGCCTGACGTTGAAATACATAAACGCATTGGCTGAAAACGAGTTAGCCACAATGCGCGGCTGGTCAACGTTGGTCGGGTAGGAGGGCACTTGGCTGAGGGCGTTGTTTACCCGAATCAGGGTTTCGGTGAGGTCAACGCCAAACGGAAACTCTAGTTCGACCTCAGCGCTGCCGCTGCTGGCGGTTGATTCCATGCGCTGCAGGTTGGGCACGTTGCGTAAATATTCTTCCTGCTCGATGAGGATGTCTTTCTCGATATCCTGCGGGGTGGCACCGGCCCACTGGGTTTCGACGCCGATCACCCGGGTTTCCAGGTCGGGGATCATTTGCACGGGAATCCGCCAAATGGCGGCGATGCCCAAAATAAGCAGAATCAGGGTGACGACACTGACTAAAATGCCGTGACGAATGATGGCGGCAAACATGCGCGAAGGCGCTCCTTTTAGTCGTCAATGAGAGACACTGACTGCCCCTCTTCCAGGCGTTCGTTGCCTACCACAATGACGCGATCACCCACTTCGATACCGTCAAGGATAGCGACATTGCCGTCGTGGCCGCTGCCAATCTCCACGCGTTGTTCATAGGCCCGCCATGCGTCGTCTTCTTGGCGAGCCAACCAAACGCTCACGCTGCCATCCGGGCGGCGGATCAACGCACCCCGGGGGACGCTGGGGCCAATGTCGCCCTCAAGCCGCAATCGCCCCTCAACGGCCATGCCCGGCAGCATGGTGAGGGTATCGGTGGGTTCGGCACGCAATAGGAATTGGCGGCTGCTGGCGTCTTGTGGAACCCGCGTTTGGGTACGGGCGGTATACCACTGCGGGTCGCCTTCCAGCCGGATGTCTAGCGTTGCATTATCCATTTGTGCGTAGGCCGAAAAGGGCACCGAGAAATCCAACCTTAGCGAGGTGACATCCACCAGTGTCATCAGCGTGTCACCGGGCGTGACCCATTCGCCGGGTTGGCTTTCTCGCCGGGTGATGAACGCATCAAAGGGGGCGGTCACTTCGTGGCGGGATAAGCGTAATTCCCATAGCGCTAGTTCGGCTTGTTGGGCGTCTAGCGTTGCTTCGGCGGCTGCCAGGGTCGTTTGCCGCTGGCGCTGTTCGCTGGCGGCGATATTCTGCTGAGCCGAGAGCTGGTTGGCTTCGTTAAGTCGCCGCTGGGCATCGTCGCGCTCGGCGCGGGCCTGGGCAATATTGGCTTGGGCGCGTTGGCGCTCGATCTCGGCTTCTCGGATGTCCAGGGTTAATAAGCGCTCACCTTGGCGTACCTGATCGCCTAGATCGACATGCAGCGCTGCGACCTGACCCGCTTCAGCGGTTGATAGCAGGGAAGTGCGCGGGGCGCTAACGCTGCCGGTTAAGCGAAGCGTCTCGATGCGCGGTGTTTCCTCAACCTGCTGGGTTTCCACCCGCGTTGCCTGGGCAGCTGCCGGCCCTGGCAGGCTCAGTAACAAGACAGCCCCCACAGTGACGAGCAAAGTGGAGGCACGTGAGAGAGGTGAGAATTGTAACAAGGGCGCTCCCCAGCGTTATTAATGCGCCCAGCATGCCAGAATCAAACGGTCGGTTGGCGTTGGTGAGATCAACGCTAACTGCGTTTGAGAGCGGTCAGTAGCGCTTGCAGCGGGTGAGGCAACACCTCGCCTGAGTAGCGCTTAACCTGGCTACGGCAGGAGTAGCCGGTGGCCAGCAGCTTGCCCGCGTTTTCGTTGGCTTCCACCTGGGGTTGCCAGGACTGCGCGTAGATGGTTCTCGACGTTGCCACATTGCGGGTTTCATGCCCGTAAGTGCCGGACATACCGCAGCAGCCGGTGCTGACCAGTTCAAGCTCAAGCCCAAACGCCGCAAACACCTGCTGCCACGCCTTGGGGCTGCCCGGCGCATTGGTGCTTTCGGTGCAGTGGGAGAGCAGCTTATAGCCCGGGTCGCTAAGTTCGAGCGGGCGCACAGCGAGGGTGTTGAGCCGGGTCGCTAGCCATTCTTGAAGCATCAGCACCTCGGGCACTGCTTTACCGCCCAGTGCTTTCACATATTCCTGGCGGTAGGTAAGCGTCATGGCGGGGTCGATGCCCACTAGAGGGATGTCAAAGTGCGCTAGCGTCCGCAGGCGTTGGGCCTGCTTTTGCGCGGTGCGCTCGAAGGCGCCTAAAAAGCCCTGCACGTGCAGCGGCTTGCCGTTGGCTGAGAAAGGCATCACGAACACTCGCAGGTTCAGCCGCGATAACAATTCGACGATGTCCATCACCAGCTTGGCTTCAAAGTGGCTGGTAAAGGCGTCCTGCACGATAATCACGCTGTTGGCGCGCTGCTGCTCGGTGAGCAGCGCAAGCGAGGTGGGCGTCGCCTCGGCAACGCCCCAGGCGCGCAGCTTCTTTTTCAGATTAGCGCGGGAAAGCGCAGGGGAGTCGCTAATGCCGACGACTTTGCGCATCAGTTGCTCGACCCAGGGCTGGCCCATAATGGCATTGTAAGCCGGGGTGATCTTGGCAAAGGCGGGCAGCATGAACTCGGTGCCGCCGACCACGTAGTCGCGTAGCGGGCGTAGGTAGCGGCCGTGGTAAACCTCCAAGAACTGCGAACGGAACTGCGGCACGTTGACCTTTACCGGGCACTGCCCGGCGCAGGATTTGCACGCCAGACAGCCCGCCATGGCATCGTAAACCTCATGGGAATAGTCGTGGTGTTGCTTGCGGCTCAGGGTATTGGCCAAGCGCAGCGGGAAGGACTTAATAAAGCCCCAGCCGCCTTCGGCTTTCTTCTTGCGTGACTCTTCCACCACGTCGATGCCCGCTTTGGACTGCAAGCGCAGCCACTCACGGATCAGGCTGGCGCGGCCCTTGGGCGAGTGGCGGCGGTCCCGCGTGGCCTTCCAGGAAGGGCACATGGGGTCGTCGACGTCGTAGTTGTAGCAGGCGCCGTTGCCGTTGCAGTACACCGCGGCGTCGTAGGCCTGCCAGGCGCGCTCGTCGATGGTGCGGTCGAATTGGCCGCGCATCGGCACACCGTCGATGGTGAGCAGCTCCGGATCGTGTTCCCGGGCAATCAACTCGCCCTTGTCCGAAGGCGAGGCAATTTTGCCGGGGTTGAGCTGGTTATAGGGGTCAAAGGCGGCCTTGACCCGCTGCAGGCTGGGGTAGAGCTTGCCGAAAAATTGGGGGCCGTACTCAGAGCGTACGCCCTTACCGTGTTCGCCCCATAGCAGCCCGCCGTAGCGCTGGGTCAGCGCCGCTACCTCGTCGGAAATCTCCCGGATCAGTGCTTCCTGCGCGGGGTCTTTCATATCCAGCGCTGGGCGCACGTGCAATACCCCGGCATCCACATGGCCGAACATGCCGTAGGAAAGCCCGCGGGCATCCAGCGCTGCGCGGAACTCGGCAATATAGTCCGCCAGGTGCTCGGGCGGCACGGCGGTGTCCTCGACGAACGGCAACGGGCGCTTTTCGCCCTGTACGTTGCCCAGCAGGCCCACCGATCGCTTGCGCATCCCGTAAACTTTTTGAATCTGTGGGCGGCCTTCTGCCAGCGTATAGCCCAGCCGCTCAACCGTGGCATCCTGACTTAGATGATCGGTAAACGCCCGCACGCGCTCGGCAAGGGCATCCGGGTCGTCGTCGTTGAACTCGATCAGGTTAATGCCGCGAATGGGGGTGTCGCCAGCCGGGAAAAACTCGGCCACGCTATCCCAGACGAAATCCTCCATTGCCAGCTGCAACACCGTGTCGTCGATGGTTTCGATGGACGTGGGGCGGGCGCTCGACGCCATCAGCGCCTTGGCATCCCGCAGTGCCTCCATAAAACCGGCGTAGCGAACGTTCACTAACGTTGAGTGCTTGGGGATCGGCAGTACATTGAGCACGGCCTCGTTGAGAAACCCGAGCGAGCCTTCCGCGCCGCATAGCAGGCTGTTGAGGTTGAGCTGGCCGCTATCGTCCCGCAGGTGGGCCAGGTCGTAGCCGGTCAGGCAGCGGTTGAGCGGCGGAAAGGTGGCGTCGATCAGTTCGCGCTGCTGGTCGATGATATCGGCGGCGGTGGTGTGCACGCGGCCGACAATGCCGTCCTGCTGGCAGGCCTGGTGCTCTTCATCGGCGCTGAGCGGATGGCTATGTAAGTGCTTACCGCCCAGCAGAATGGTGTCGAGCGCCAGGACGTGGTCTCGGGTTTTACCGTATTCACAGCTGCCCTGGCCGCTGGCGTCGGTGGCAATCATGCCGCCGATCGTGGCGCGGTTGGAGGTGGACAGTTCCGGGGCAAAAAATAGCCCGTGAGGTTTCAGCGCGGCGTTTAGCTGGTCTTTGACCACGCCCGCCTGGACGCGTACCCGACGATGCTCAACGTCGATCTCGACAATCTGGTTCATGTGACGGGAGACATCCACCACGATGCCGTCGGTCAACGACTGACCGTTGGTGCCGGTGCCGCCCCCGCGGGGGGTGAGCACGATATCGCGGTGGGGGACTTCGCCGGCCAGCTTGGCTAGCCGTTCCAGGTCTTCGGCGTGCTTGGGGAATACCGCGGCCTGGGGCAGGCGCTGGTAAATCGAGTTATCCGTCGCCAGCACCGTGCGGTTCGCATAGTCCGGCGCGATTTCGCCTTCGAAGCCGCGGGTTTTGAGGGCTTCAAGAAAGCGCACATAGTGAGTGCCCAGGCGTTCAAATGGCGCGGTGCGCGAATCCAGAGATGCAATCATAATTGATCAAGCCGTCACTGCCGAAAGCGGAAAAAAATAAGACCGCTACTTTACCGCAGCGACGCCGCCGGTGCATCAGGGCGGCGGCGTTATGCCTCGCTCAAGGCTTCTTTAACCAAGGCCGCGGAAGAAGCCGACATGGGCAGCGCTAACGCCAACTCGTGGGCACGCGGCGACATTTTACGCCAGGTCATCTGCACGATACGCACCATGTGGTCGTGTTCTACCTTGCGCGAGAAATCGGCAAAGTAGTTTTCCAGAAACACCAGGCAGGCACAGTCTTCCAACGCCTGTACCTCGGGATCGCGGCCCAGGCCTTTCTTGCCGATCATCGCCGCGACACGTTTGGCATCCTCGGCGCTGTAACCGGCTTCCTGCATTAATTGGGCAGTGGTTTCGCCTGCCCGCTTGCCCTGGTCGCGCCGCCAGGTCAAATAGCCCACCCGGCCTTTTTCATATTCTTCGCGGGGTACCTGCCAGCGCTGCAAATGTTGGGCGCGCACTGCCAGTTGCAACAGTTCGCTGGGCGCATTAAAAACAGGTTCCAGCCACTTGCTCATGCGCTGGGCATAAGCCAGTTCTTGCGGCATCGAGGTGCCGTCCTCAAGCGTGGTCGAGCGCGGGTCTTGTGCGTGCAGCGCATCGATGGCGGCAAGGGTTTGTTCAAAAGCGGGAGTCATTTAAAGCTCGCTTGGCTAATCAGGGTCGATACGCTTATGTTAGCAGCGCTGCGCATGGCAGGATAACCCCATAGCCCCCTGCCGCGCTTTTGCCTACAATAGACGCCTTTGTCATCGGCGTTGTACGCCGTGTTTTACTGATTTCAGGCCAAGGGATACCTCTGATGCTCGATCCAAAACTGCTGCGCGGCGACCTTGATGCGTTGGCGCAACAACTCGCCCAGCGGGGCTTCGTGTTGGATAAAGAAGGGCTGCAGGCGTTGGAGTCGCGCCGCCGCGAGCTGCAAACGCAAACCGAACAGCTGCAGAACGAGCGTAATCAGCGCTCCAAAGCCATCGGTAAGGCGAAGGCCAGTGGTGAGGATATTCAGCCGCTGCTGGATGAGGTCAGTGATCTTGGCGACCGCCTGGATGCGGCAAAGCAGCAGTTGGCCGAGGTGCAGGCCGAATGGGACGACGCGGTTAGCGGGATTCCCAATCTTGCCCACGAGAGCGTGCCGGTAGGCGAAAAAGAAGCCGATAACGTCGAGCTGCACCGCTGGGGTACGCCCCGTGAATTTGATTTCGAGGTGCTGGATCATGTTGATCTGGGCAAGAAATCGGGCTATCTCGATTTTGACCTGGCCTCGAAGCTCACTGGCGCGCGCTTTGCGGTGATGCGCGGCCCGGTGGCGCGCCTGCACCGTGCGCTGACGCAGTTTATGCTGGATACCCAAACCGAGCAGCACGGCTACGAAGAGTGCTACGTGCCGTACATGGTCAACCGCAGCTCGCTGATTGGTACCGGTCAGTTGCCCAAGTTTGGCGAGGATTTATTCCGACTGGACGACGAGCGTGAGTACCACCTGATTCCCACCGCAGAAGTACCGCTAACCAACTTCGTGCGCGACGAAATTGTCGACCAGTCTGCATTGCCGATGAAGCTTACCGCGCATACGCCTTGCTTCCGCTCTGAGGCGGGCTCCCACGGACGCGATACCCGCGGCATGATCCGCCAGCATCAGTTCGATAAGGTCGAGATGGTGCAAATCGTCGAGCCGGAGAAAAGCTATGCGGCGCTGGAAGAGATGCGTGGCCATGCCGAGGCGATTTTGCAGGCGCTCGCGCTGCCGTATCGCGTGGTCACGCTATGCACCGGCGATATGGGCTTTGGCGCGGCCAAAACTTATGACTTAGAGGTATGGTTGCCGAGTCAGGATACTTACCGCGAGATTTCGTCGATTTCCAACTGCGAGGATTTCCAGGCGCGGCGCATGCAGGCCCGCTACCGCCATCCGGACATGAAAAAGCCCCAGCTGTTGCATACCCTGAACGGCTCGGGCCTGGCAGTGGGGCGTTGCCTGCTGGCGGTATTGGAAAATCACCAGCAGGCGGACGGCTCGGTGGTTATTCCTGAGCCGCTGCGTCGCTATCTGGGTGGTCTGGAGCGTCTGGCCCTTTAAGCGTCCAGGTCACGTTCACGCCCGCTTCGATGCGCAGGGTGCCGGGGCGGTATTCGTTGGCGGTACCACTGCCGGCATCGGCGCTGGCGCTGCTCTCGGCGCGCATCGACATCATGCGCGGCTGGAAGATGGGCGACTGGGTTTCTTCTATGTGCTGAACGTGGCCGATATCGGCGCCCAGGGTGTCGGCCATCAGCTGTGCCTTGTGCTGGGCTTTTTCAAGCGCCTTGACCAGCGCTTCATCGGTGGCCGCATCGCGGTTCTGCACGTCGAACTGAACGCCATCCAGGGCATTCACGCCGGCGCCCATCAGCGCGTCAAGCACCTCGCCGAGCTGGTCCAGGTCGGTGAGCTCGACGGTCACGGGGCGTTCAAGCCGGGTGCGTTGCAGGATTTCGCCATCACCGCTGTCGCTGCGCGCCCCCTGGACCTGCTCGGGATAGATGTTCAACGAGCCTGCGCTGATTGCCTCGCGCTCAAGGCCGCTGTCTTCCATGGTGTTAATCAATTCGCTGACCCGGCGCTCTAAACGCTCGCGCGCGGCGGTTAATTCGTCACCGTCTGTGTCTTCCAGTGTGGAATGGGCAGGCGTCTTTTCCCATAAACGGGCATTCAGTGTGGCTTTGTCGGGGGCCACCTCAACCGTCGACTGGGCCTGAACGTGCAAGCTTGGCGGCGCTGGGGCTGCTTGTGCAGCGGGTAGGCTGATTAAAGTGAGCAGCGCGCCGGCGGCGATGCTACGGTGCAGGCGTGTTACGGATAGAAAGTTTGGTTTCATCAATATGTCTCCCTTTGATGAGCGTCCGCCGAGGCATATGGCGGAGTAGGTGCAGTAAGACTAGACTCTGCTTGGAATCCAGCCAACTTGTGAAAGTTCAGCCGTATGGTAGTTGTGTGAGACAAATGCTAAAAGTTTGCACGCTTGGTGCGAAATTACCGTTGCCGCTTTAATAGGAAGGCAACATCGCTTAGGGATGGAGGGGTATGTCGAATTTATCGGATGAAGATTATCGCAGCGTTCCATTACATGCCACGCTGGCACTGGCCGCTTTGGTGGTCATCATCGGTGGCATGAAAATGGGGGCGGATCTGCTGGTTCCGCTTTTGCTGGCTATCTTCATTGCCGTGGTGTGTACGTCGCCGGTGCAGTGGCTGAACCGTTGTGGGTTGAGTTTGCGGGTGTCGGCCTTGCTCACGCTGTTTTTTATGTTGGCGTTTTTGTTGCTGATTGGCCTTCTGGTGGTGAACAGCTTCAGTACCTTTGTTCAGGCCTTACCTAATATTGAAGCACGCCTCTATGAACATTATTGGGACATATTGAACGCCTTGGCTTCACGTGGGTTGGCGATTGATCCAGACCAACTAAGTTCTATGTTGGAAATGGATGGTGAAGGGTCTTGGGTGCCAGCGTTATTGGGCGAGCTTGGCAACCTGTTCATGCAGAGCGCCATCGTCGCGTTGCTGGTTATTTTCATGTTATTCGAGACGCTGAACTTTCGCGATAAAGTGTCGGTGGCTCTGGAAAACCCTGCGCCGAGCTTAAAGCGTTTTAGTGAGTTCAGCCTGACGTTGAAACGCTATCTCGCCGTTAAGACGATGATTAGTTTGGCCACCGGTATTCTCGTGTGGCTGTCGTGCTTGATGGTGGGCGTTGAGTTTCCTTTGCTTTGGGGGGTGCTCGCGTTTGCGCTTAACTTTATTCCCAATATTGGTTCCGCCATTGCGGCGATTCCACCGGTATTGCTACTGCTGGTGGCCCAGGATGGTGGGGTATGGCAGGCATTACTGCTGGCGTCAGCGTACTTGGCGATCAATTTTGTGCTGGGGAACTTGATTGAGCCACGGATTATGGGGCGGGCGTTAGGGCTTTCGACCTTTGTGGCGTTTCTGTCATTGGTGGTATGGGGGTGGGTGTTTGGCGCTGCGGGGATGCTGCTCTCGGTGGTACTGACCATGACACTTAAGATTGCGTTGGACAGCCATCCGCAAACCCGCTGGATTGCCTATCTACTCGGCCCTGGGCGGCGGCGAGGCGAGTCTAAGAGTCGAAAAGAAGGGCGACGCCCACCGTGGCTAAGACGCCAATAAGGTAAGCGAGGCTCTATCGAGCTAAGCGTGGGTTAGCGTTTTCAGAAATGCGCACCATAACCGCCGATCAAGGTCGGCGGTTATGCGTTCGTTAGGCGTTTTGGTCAATAAACTGCGTTAGCTGCGATTTAGACTGCGCGCCAACCAGCGATGCCACCTTGGTGCCCGCTTTGAAAAGCATAACAGTGGGAACGCCGCGCACGCCTTGTTCAGCGGCAATTTCAGGGGCGTCGTCAACGTTAACACTCACGACTTTCAGATTGTCACCGCGCTCGCCAGCGACTTCATCGACCACCGGGGCCATGACTTTGCAGGGGCCGCACCAGGGCGCCCAGAATTTCAGCAGGACTGGCTGTTCGGCGTTGAGGACTTCCTGCTCAAAATTGGCGTTGGTGACATCAACATTAGTAGCCATTTGTTTCTCCCGTTTGCGTTGCTCTTACTGTTTCGTTGCCTCAAATGGAGCAACGGTCATTACGCGATTGCGTAGCATATTTCATCGCGCCAAGTCGGCAAATGTTAGCGGGCGAAGCGGGACCTGGCAAATACGATCTGCATCAAATCGATAAAATAGTAAAAAGTAATAGGTGCTGATAAGCCGGTTTTTTTATACTATAAAGGCATTATAGTGCTATTTTTTATTCTAATAATGCCGCGCGGCTATATGAGCAAGGTGCCAAAGGCAGCGCAGTGGCTTTTGACCGCCATCATCCGCGCATTGATCGTTAGGTGACATCATGAAACTGCAGCAGCTTCGCTACATTTGGGAAGTTAATCGGCACAATTTAAACGTTTCGGCCACCGCGCAGAGTCTATTTACCTCACAGCCTGGTATCTCCAAGCAAATCCGCTTGTTGGAAGACGAGCTAGGCGTTGAGATATTTGCCCGCAGCGGCAAACACCTCACTCGGGTGACGCCGGCCGGTCAGTCGATTATTAACCTGGCGGGCCAGGTGCTACGCACAACCGAAAACATCAAGCACGTCGCGCAGGAACACAGCGACGAGCGGCGTGGGAGCCTGGCGATTGCCACCACCCACACCCAGGCGCGCTATGCGCTGCCGCCCGTTATCAGCGCCTTTACCCAAAAATACCCCGATGTGGCGCTGCACATGCAGCAGGGCACCCCCAAGCAAATCGCTCAAATGGTCAGCGAAGGCCAGGCAGATTTTGCCATTGCCACCGAGTCGCTAGAGCTGTTTACCGACCTTATTTTGCTGCCCTGTTATCGCTGGAACCGTTGTGTCTTGGTACCCAAAGATCATCCGCTGGCGAACCTTGACGGCCCTTTAACCTTAGAAGCGCTGGCTGAGCACCCGTTGGTGACCTATGTGTTTGGTTTCACTGGGCGTTCTCAGCTAGACGATGCGTTTAAAGCCAAAGGGCTAACGCCCAATGTGGTGCTGACCGCAGCGGATGCCGACGTCATTAAAACCTACGTGCGTCTTGGCATGGGCGTGGGCATTGTGGCGCACATGGCCGTTGATCCTGCTTTGGATGAAGACTTGGTCGCCTTAGATGCACGCCATTTATTCGCAAGCTCAACGACCAAAATTGGCATCCGTCGTGGAACCTTCATGCGTGGGTATATGTACGACTTTTTAACCCGCTTTGCGCCTCACCTGACCCGAGACCGGGTAGAAGAGGCGCTGACCGCAGGCCCACGCCACGAGCAGATGTTGTTTGATGAAATAGATCTGCCCGAGTATTAGGTGATGCCTAGGCGTATTGATGTGAGATTAGTGCTGTAAATGCAGCCCGCATTCGCGCTTTTCCTCGACCTTGGTAGGGTCGAAGTAATCGAAGTTGTTGGGCAGGCCATGGGCTTCCAAGTATTGGTACATGTCTTTGGCGCTCCAGTGTAGCAGTGGCGCCACCTTGAGCAGGCCATCGTCGTTGCGGCTAACGGGCTGCATTTTGGCTCGCTCGGGGGTGTCTTCCGCGCGCAGGGCGGTAAACCAAACGTCCGGCTGCATTTCACGCAGGGCGCGTTCGAAGGGTTCGATTTTGACTTCTTGGGTAAACGCCGCATGGCGCGGATCATCGATGCCGGGCATCGGGCCTTCCAGCGCTTCACGATGGGCGCGAGTCCGTTTGGGCAAGAAACTCACGATATTGAGATTAAGCTGTTTGATTACCTCATCGGCAAACTGGTAGGTCGCCTCGGTATTGTAGCCGCTGTCCATCCATACAATGGGAATATCAGGGTCTACTTGGGTCACCATGTGCAGAATCACCGCTTCAAACGGGCGGAAGTTGGTCGTGCAAATCGGCCGTTGGCCTTGCTTAAAGGCCCACTCGATCAACCCCTGAGGGTTGTTGGCGAAATCGCTGTTAATGGTGTCTAGTGCTGAGGACATGCTGCCTCCTTATCATCGGAAAGATTATGCCACTAGGCTACCAAAGGGCAGGCGGTTCGCCCCAATACCGTTTGGTTTGGCTTTTATATTTCTTTTTGATTTAAAACCTGCTTTTCTTATTCCAGCGCATCGATAAGGTGACGAATTTTGTCGAGTGTCTCGGTGTATTCCTCGTCGGCTTTGGAGTCGGCGACCAAACCGCCGCCGCCCCATACATGAAGCCTGCCGGCATCCGCCATCATGGTGCGGATGGCAATCGAGGTGTCCATACTTCCCCGCACGTCGACATAGCCCATGCTTCCGCAATATACGCTGCGCTGGCAGGGCTCTAGCTCGTCAATAATCTGCATGGCGCGAATCTTTGGCGCGCCGGTAATCGAGCCGCCGGGAAACGCGGCGGCCAGCAGGGCAAGCGCCGCGCGCGGGTCGGGAAGCTGGCCCTGGATCACGCTGACCAGGTGATGCACGTTGGGGTAGCTTTCCAAATGACAGAGTTGCGGCACGCGAATTGAGCCGGGTTGGCAGACGCGCCCCAGGTCATTGCGCAGCAGATCGACAATCATTACGTTTTCCGCGCGGTCTTTGGTGCTGTTAATTAGCTGTTCGGCGAGGGCTTTGTCCTCATTGGGCGTTGCTCCTCGAGGGCGTGTCCCTTTTATCGGGCGGGTTTCTACCTGTCCCTCATAGCAGCGAATAAAGCGCTCGGGCGAGAGCGAGAGCACGGCTTTGTCCTGCCAGGCCATAAAACCCGAAAACGGCGTGGGAGTGGCATGACGAAGGCGTAAATACGCCTGCCATTCATCCCCTTGGTAAGGCGCTGAGAAGCGCTGGGCAAGGTTGATCTGGTAGCAGTCGCCGGCGCGAATATAGTTTTGCACCGCACGAAAACGCTGGTCGTAATCCTCGCGGTTTAGTTCGGCCTGGAAAGGTTCGGTCAGACAAAAACGCGCCTGCGTTGGCGCTTCCTGGCTAAGCCAGCGCATAACCTGTTCCCGGCGGGCCGACGAGGCAACCAACCAAGCCTGTTGCGTGTGGTGATCGAAGGTGATGCACCAGTCGTAAAGACCGATGCGGGCTTGAGGCAAGGCGTTAACGCGCGGTTGTTGACTGGCGATGGACTGTTGTTCACGGCCCAGGTCGTAGCTCCAGTAACCGATCAGCCCGCCAGCGAAGGGCAGCTCGCCCATGTGCTCCACTGGGGAAGGTAACTGCTCAAGCAGCCACTGCTGGGGAGCAAAGACATCCGCCCAGCGGTTAGGCGGGTTCAACTTTTCAGACACAAGCTTTGGTGTGCCGTTGGCATCGACTTCCAATGTCGCCAAGGGATCACTGCTGAGGATATCAAACCGGCCGTTGGCCACCGGGCGTCCGCTATCAAGCAATACTGCGCCAGGGCGCTTGCGTAGCTGCGCGAACGTCGTAAGCGGGTCTGGTAGATAGGGCAGTGCCGTAAGTGTCAACGCTGATGTCATGAAGCAAACGCCTGACCGAGTAAAGGCGAAGTATTCTAGAGGGCGTTAAACAATGACACCAGTTGATCCTCTCGACGTCTTTCTCACGGTACACATTTTGTGAAAGAGCAGCGTGCAACAGGCTATAGGATGATAAAGATTGTCGACAGTAGTCGTAAAGCATGCCCTAAGTCGTACGACAAAAGGCGTATCTTATCTTGTAGTGGGCATGGTTGACGGCAGTTTGGCTGAGGACTAAAGTTGTTCTACCATTTAATTGTCGACAATTACCCATGACGCTACTTGCAACCACTCACCCAAAAAATTCCCCCGGCGATGAGGCGGCTGCTCCAGAAGTGCGCACGCTGGCCGAGCGCGTTTTTCATCAGCTTCAGGATGCCATCGTGCGTGGCGAGCTAGCCCCCGGTAGCAAAATTACCGAGCCAGGCTTGTCGAAGACCTACGGTATCTCCCGTGGTCCGCTGCGCGAAGCGATGCGTCGCTTGGAAGCGCACCGGCTGATTGAGCGTGTTCCCCATGTGGGCGCTCGGGTAGTCAAACTGTCGATGAAAGAGCTGCTTGAATTGTTCGACGTGCGCGAAGCGTTAGAAAGCATGGCGGCGCGTTTAGCCGCTGAGTTTATGTCGCCTCAGGAAATTCAAGGGCTACGCGACGTGCTGGCGCTGCACGAGGGGCAAGCCGACTTAAAACGTGGCGAAGCTTATTACCAGCGAGAGGGCGATCTCGATTTTCACTATCGCATTGTCCAGGGCAGCCATAACAAAATGCTGATGAACCTGCTGTGCGACGACCTCTATTACCTGGTGCGCTTATACCGCACTCAATTCAGCGCGAGCGGCGCGCGCCCGCAGCGTGCTTTTGTAGAGCACCATCGCATTGTCGATGCCATTGAAGCCGGCGATGCCGAGCTCGCCGAACTGTTGATGCGCCGCCACGTCAGTGCTTCCCGCGCCAACGTGGCCGACCGTTACGCCACTATTCTTGAACAACCCTCTTCGACATCGACGGACTAATGTCCATTAATCCCGTGTCGGATGAAAAAAGGAGTCAACGTCCATGTCTCAGTCTTCATCTGCCTCCAGGCTCACCCCTGGCGCGCGGTTTCGTGCGGCGCTAGATGCCAGCCGCCCGCTGCCGATTCTCGGTACCATTAATGCCTATACGGCAATGATGGCCGAGCGGGTAGGGCACCAGGCGATTTATCTGTCGGGTGGTGGCGTGGCGAATGCTTCATTTGGCCTGCCGGATCTGGGCATGACCACCATGAATGACGTGGTGGAAGACGCTCACCGTATTTGCGGTGCCACCGACGTACCGTTGCTGGTCGATATCGATACCGGCTGGGGCGGCGCTTTTAATATCGCGCGCACCGTGAAAGAAATGCAGCGGGCGGGGGTGGCCGCGGTTCACCTGGAAGATCAGGTGGCTCAGAAGCGCTGCGGGCATCGCCCCAACAAAGCGATTGTGTCTCAGCAGGAAATGGTTGATCGCATTAAGGCCGCATCGGATGCGAAGCTCGACCCTGAGTTTTATCTGATTGCCCGCACCGACGCCTTCCAAAAAGAAGGGTTAGACGCGGCTATTGAACGTGCCAATGCCTGTGTCGAGGCGGGTGCCGATGCCATCTTTGCCGAAGCGGTGCATACCCTGGATGACTACAAAGCCTTCTGCGAGCGGGTCAATGCACCGATTCTTGCCAATATTACCGAGTTTGGTGCAACGCCGCTGTTTACTCAGCAGGAATTGGGTGACGTCGGCTGCCGCATGGTGCTGTATCCGCTATCTGCCTTCCGCGCTATGAACGCCGCCGCGCTGCATGTTTACCAAAGCATTCTGGATAACGGCCACCAGAAAGACGTGGTGGACACCATGCAGACCCGCGATGAGCTTTACGACTTTTTGAACTACCACGATTTCGAGCAAAAGCTCGATGCGCTATTTGCCGATCAGAAAGACGCTTAATAGCCGTTAACCCATATAAAAGCTGACAACTTATAAAAATCGCGACAGGAGACACAGCATGGCTGATAAACCGCAAAACAGCGCAGGACTACGTGGCCAAAGTGCCGGGACGACCGCCCTGTGTACCGTGGGTAAAACCGGCTCAGGGCTCACTTACCGCGGCTTTGATATCAAAGAGCTTGCCGAAAAAGCCAAGTTTGAAGAAGTTGCGTACCTGTTGCTTAAAGGCAAACTGCCCAATCAAGATGAGCTGGATCATTACATTGCCAAGCTGAAAAGCCTGCGCGGTTTACCCAGCGCTTTGAAAAACGTGCTGGAAGAGATTCCCAAAGACGCGCACCCCATGGATGTGATGCGTACGGGTGCTTCCATGCTGGGTAACCTGGAAACCGAGGAAAGCTTTGGCGAGCAGGAAGACGTGGCCGACCGCCTGTTGGCCGTGCTGCCGTCGATCATTTGCTACTGGTACCGCTTCAGCCACGATGGCGTACGCATCAATACCGAAACCGACGATGCTTCGGTAGGTGGTCACTTTCTGCATATGCTGCGCGACAAACCCGCTTCCGAGCTGCACGCTCGGGTGATGAACGTGTCGCTGATTCTATACGCCGAGCACGAGTTCAACGCCTCCACGTTCACCGCTCGTGTATGCGCCTCAACGCTCTCCGACATGCACTCGTGTGTGACCGGGGCGATTGGCTCGCTGCGTGGGCCGCTGCACGGTGGCGCCAATGAAGCGGCGATGGCGATGATCGAAAACTGGACCTCGCCGGAAGAAGCCGAGCGCGAAATGCTCGGCATGCTGAAGCGCAAAGAAAAAATCATGGGCTTTGGTCACGCGATTTACCGTGATTCAGATCCGCGTAATGCCATCATCAAGCACTGGTCGAAAAAACTCGCTGACGATGTGGGCGACAGCGTGCTTTACCCCGTGTCTGAGCGTTGCGAAGAGGTCATGTGGCGGGAGAAGAAGCTGTTCTGCAACGCGGATTTCTTCCACGCCAGCGCTTACCACTTCATGGACATTCCCACCAAGCTGTTCACGCCGATTTTCGTGATGTCGCGGCTTACCGGCTGGGCAGCTCACGTGTTTGAGCAGCGTGAAAACAACCGCATTATTCGCCCCAGCGCCGACTACACCGGCCCTGAAAAGAGCGAGTGGGTGCCCATCGAAGCCCGTGATTAAGCGAGAGTGACTATGAATACGAATTATCGCAAGCCGCTGCCGGGCGTAACGGTGGAGGGGGTGGAGGTCGATTTCTTCGATGCCCGCCAGGCCGTTGAGGATATCCAGCCCGGTGCCTACGCGACCCTGCCTTACACCTCGCGGGTATTGGCCGAGCAACTGGTGCGCCGCTGCGACCCAGGCCTGCTTACCGACGCACTCAAGCAGTTGATTGAACGCAAGCGCGACCTGGATTTCCCTTGGTATCCGGCGCGGGTCGTTTGCCACGATATTTTAGGCCAGACCGCGCTTGTCGACCTGGCCGGCCTGCGCGATGCGATTGCCGATAAAGGTGGCGACCCCGCAAAGGTCAACCCAGTGGTGCCGACGCAGCTGATTGTCGATCACTCGCTGGCTGTTGAGCACGCCGGCTTTGAAAAAGACGCCTTCGAAAAGAACCGCCAGGTAGAAGACCGCCGCAACGATGATCGCTTTCACTTTATTAACTGGACGAAGGTGGCCTTCGAGAATGTCGATGTCATTCCGCCAGGCAACGGCATCATGCACCAGATCAACCTGGAGAAAATGTCGCCGGTGGTGCAGACCCAGCAGGGAGTGGCTTTTCCTGATACCTGTGTGGGCACCGATAGCCATACCCCAATGACCGATGCCTTGGGCGTGATTTCGGTGGGCGTGGGTGGCCTTGAAGCCGAGAGTGTCATGCTTGGGCGTGCCTCGATGATGCGCCTGCCGGATATTGTCGGTGTCGAGCTGACTGGAAAAATGCAGCCGGGTATAACCGGTACCGACATGGTGCTGGCGATTACCGAGTTTTTACGCAAAGAGCGTGTGGTTGGCGCCTATCTGGAGTTTTACGGTGAAGGTGCCGATGCGCTGACCGTAGGCGATCGCGCGACGATCTCCAACATGACGCCGGAATACGGCGCGACGGCAGCAATGTTTTATATCGATGGCCAAACCATCGATTATCTTAAGCTTACCGGGCGCGAAGACGAGCAAGTGGCGCTGGTTGAAGCCTACGCTAAGCATACCGGTCTGTGGGCCGATAGCCTGACCACGGCCGAGTACGAGCGGGTGCTGACCTTTGATTTGTCTAGTGTGACGCGCACCCTGGCAGGGCCTTCCAACCCCCATGCCCACTTACCGACTTCTGAGCTTGCCAAGCACGGCATCGCGGTGGATATGGATAAAGCGCGGGCAGAAGAGAAGGCGGGCAGAATGCCGGATGGCGCGGTAATCATCGCCGCGATTACCAGCTGCACCAATACCTCCAATCCGCGCAATATGGTGGCGGCCGGGTTGATTGCGCGTAACGCTAACAAGCTGGGCTTAACCCGCAAACCGTGGGTTAAGTCATCGCTGGCCCCTGGGTCGAAAACCGTGAAGATGTACCTGGAAGAAGCCGACTTGATGGGCGAGCTGGAAGACCTGGGCTTTGGCGTGGTGGCCTACGCGTGCACCACCTGCAACGGGATGTCCGGTGCGCTTGATCCGCGCATAGAGCAGGAGATTGTTGACCGCGATCTATACGCCACGGCGGTGCTGTCGGGTAATCGTAATTTTGACGGGCGTATTCACCCACACGCCAAGCAGGCGTTTCTGGCCTCGCCGCCGCTGGTGGTGGCTTACGCCATCGCCGGCACGATTCGTTTTGACATTGAAAAGGATGTGCTGGGTCACGATGCGGAAGGCAATCCCGTGACGCTTAAAGATATCTGGCCTGATGACAGCGAAATTGATGCCATTGTGAAGTCGGCGGTGAAACCCGAGCAGTTCCGTGACACCTATATCCCGATGTTTGATCTGGATAAGAGCGCACGCACCCAGGTGAGCCCGCTGTATGAGTGGCGGCCCCAAAGCACCTATATTCGTCGCCCGCCCTATTGGGAAGGCAATATGGCGAAGGAGCGTGGTTTGAAGGGTATGCGGCCGCTGGCAATTCTGCCGGACAACATCACTACCGACCATTTGTCGCCCTCTAACGCCATCATGTTGGACAGCGCTGCCGGGGAATACCTGGACAAAATGGGGTTGCCAGAGGAGGACTTTAACTCTTACGCAACCCACCGCGGTGATCACTTAACGGCGCAGCGGGCCACGTTAGCCAATCCCAAGCTGTTCAACGAAATGGTTCACGACGAGCAGGGCAAGGTCGTGCAGGGCTCACTTGCGCGTATTGAGCCCGAAGGCAAGGTCACCCGGATGTGGGAGGCCATTGAAACGTACATGGCCCGCAAGCAGCCGTTAATTATTATTGCCGGTGCCGACTATGGCCAGGGGTCTTCCCGCGATTGGGCGGCCAAAGGCGTCGCGCTGGCCGGGGTCGAGACGATTGTGGCCGAGGGCTTTGAGCGCATTCACCGCACGAATCTGGTCGGTATGGGCGTTATGCCGCTGCAGTTTGAAGCGGGGACGACGCGTCATACCCTGGGGTTGGATGGCACCGAAATTTACGATGTGGAAGGAGCGCCTCAGCCGGGCGCCAAGCTCACCCTGGTGATTCATCGCCAGAGTGGCAGCACTGAGCGCGTACCGGTGATTTGCCGCATCGATACTGCCGAAGAGGTGGCCATATACACGGCCGGTGGCGTGTTGCAGCGGTTCGCACAGGACTTTCTTGAATCGACAGTGGCGTAGCCGGAGATAACGTTAATGCCCCATGCACCACAACTAAAAATTCCCGCCACCTACATGCGTGGCGGTACCAGCAAAGGCGTGTTCTTTACTCTGAGCGATTTACCTGCGTCCGCCCAGCAGCCGGGAGAGGCGCGGGATAAGCTGCTGCTTCGCGTTATCGGTAGCCCCGACCCCTACGAAAAACAAATCGATGGAATGGGCGGGGCGACCTCTAGCACCAGTAAAACGGTGATTCTGTCCAAAAGTGAGTCGCCGGAACACGACGTCGACTATTTGTTTGGCCAGGTCTCCATAGATAAGCCGTTTGTGGATTGGAGCGGCAACTGCGGCAACCTCTCTGCAGCGGTCGGGCCTTACGCGATTGCTAACGGTTTGGTGGATCCCGCCAAGGTGCCCGACAACGGCATGGCCGAAGTGCGAATCTGGCAGGTCAATATCGGCAAAACGATTGTCGCTCAGGTGCCTATGACCCATGGTCAGGTGCAGGAAACCGGCGATTTTGAGCTCGACGGGGTGACCTTTCCCGCGGCTGAAATCCCGGTGGCCTTTATGGATCCGGCCGACGGTGAAGGGGCGATTTTCCCCACCGGTAACCTGGTCGATGATCTGGACGTGCCTGGCGTGGGCGTATTGCAGGCGACCCTGATCAACGCGGGTATCCCCACGGTGTTTATCAACGCCCAGGCGGTGGGTTATACCGGCCAGGAACTGCAAGACGCCATCAATGGCGATGCCAAGGCACTTGCGATGTTTGAAACGATCCGCGCTCACGGCGCGCTGCGGATGGGGCTGATTGCGCATGTCGACGAAGCCGCCAATCGCCAGCATACGCCGAAAGTGGCGTTTGTCGCCCCACCTGCAAGCTATACTGCCTCCAGTGGCAAAGCGGTGAACGCTGAAGATATCGATTTGCTGGTCAGGGCGCTGTCGATGGGTAAGCTGCATCACGCCATGATGGGAACCGCCGCCGTCGCCATTGCTGCGGCCGCCTCGATTAAAGGCACACTGGTCAACGAAGCCGCAGGCGGTGGTGAACGCGACGCGGTGACGTTCGGCCATCCTTCAGGCGCTTTGCGCGTGGGTGCCCAGGCAAGCTTGGTGGAAGGCCGCTGGCAAATTGATAAAGCCATAATGAGCCGCAGTGCCCGGGTACTGATGGAAGGAACTGTTCGCGTGCCGGGTTAATACGCTGATCGCTAGGAGGGAAAACGATGGTAACCGCCGACGTTAATAATCGCCCTGATTATGATCCAGAGCTGCAAGCGCTGGCCGATTACGTTCTAAACTTTCGAGCGCCCTCCGATGAAGCGCTGACCACGGCGCGCTACTGTTTAATGGACACGCTGGGTTGTGGGTTGCTCGCACTGCGTTTCCCCGAGTGTACCAAGCACCTGGGGCCGCTGGTTGAAGGAACTGTGGTGCCCCACGGCGCCCGCGTGCCTGGCACCTCGCTGCGCCTGGATCCGGTAAAAGCGGCCTGGGACATCGGTGCCATTGTGCGCTGGCTGGATTACAACGATACGTGGCTTGCTGCTGAATGGGGGCATCCCTCTGATAACCTCGGGGCTATCTTAGCCGTTGCCGATCATCTCTCTCAAAAGCGGGTCGCCGAAGGGGATGCGCCTTTGACGATGGGCGATATCCTGAACGCCATGATCATGGCCCACGAAATTCAGGGGATTCTGGCGCTGGAAAACAGCTTTAACCGCGTTGGCCTTGATCATGTGGTGCTGGTTAAAGTGGCCTCGACAGCGGTCGTGGCTCACTTGATGGGCGCTGATCGGGAACAGCTGCTGTCGGCGCTTTCCCACGCCTGGGTCGACGGCCAAAGTTTGCGCACCTATCGTCACGCGCCCAATGCGGGCTCGCGGAAAAGCTGGGCGGCAGGCGATGCGACTTCCCGCGCTGTTCGCCTGGCGGATATGGCGATGCGTGGCGAAATGGGCATACCCAGTGCCTTAACGGCACCGCAATGGGGCTTTTACGACGTCACCTTTAGCCACACCAATAAAGACCTTAGCCTTAAGCCTGAGGGTGAGCGTCGTCTTCGCTTGCCGCGTGAGCTGGGCTGCTACGTGATGGAAAATATTTTATTCAAAGTGGCCTTTCCCGCTGAATTCCATGCTCAAACTGCCTGTGAGGCGGCGGTGACTCTGCATCCGCAGGTTAAAGACCGTCTGGCGTCTATCGAGCGTATTGTGCTTACTACCCACGAGGCGGCCATCCGGATTATTTCTAAAACGGGCAAACTCGCTAACCCCGCCGATCGCGATCACTGCTTGCAGTACATGGTCGCTGTGCCGTTGATGCAGGGAACGTTGACCGCGGATCACTACGAGGATGGCTTCCACGCGTCGCATCCGCTCATCGATCAGCTACGCGACAAGATGGTGGTGGAAGAAGATACTGACTATTCCCACGCCTATTACGCCCCCGATAAGCGCTCGATTGCCAATGCGGTACAGGTGTTTTTTGATGACGGATCGTCGACCGACAAGGTCGAGGTAGAATACCCGTTGGGGCATCGGCGACGTCGTGATGAAGGTATGCCGTTGCTACTGGAGAAATTTCAGCGCCACCTCGCGACGCGTTTCCCTGCGCGCCGCTGTGAGCACATTATGCAGGTCTGCGAGGATCATAAATCGCTTACGGCCATGCCGGTTGACCGTTTTATGGCGCTGTGGGAAATGACCCCTTAAAGCAAACCGCCCGATGCGACTGCGCGGATCGGGCGGTATTGATGGCCAAGATTGTCTCGGGATTATTCCTCGAATTTGACCTGATCGCGCATGCGATCAACGGTGGCGGGCCCAATGCCGCTTACCCGGGTCAGATCATCGGCGCTTTTGAAGTTACCATTGGCTTCACGCTCTTCGATGATCGCTTCGGCCCGGCTTGGGCCGATACCCGGCAGCTCATCAAGTAACTCTGGATCAGCACTATTGATGTTAATCGGCGCGATGTCTTGTGCCATGCCGCTGCTGGCAATGCCGATACCGGTGCTGAAAAGTAGCGCTGCGAGTAATCCTTTCATAGATAGCTTCATGCCGAGTCCCTCAGTCGTTATCTGTCGTTTCGTAATAGTGTCGTGACGGGGAATTGCGCCCCGCATTGTTACCCTAGCGAGGACATTAACCAGATGCTGTCGGAAATTAGCGATAGTTCATGTAATCCTAATGCGACACATGTATGGCAAAAGGCTTACATAGCCAACCGGGAGGGCTGATATAATGGACAAAACATTGAGGGGGCTTGCATGCACGTAACAGAATCGCCGCTGATTATCGCATTGGATTATCCTTCGCTAGACGCTGCGTTATGTATGGCCGATCAGCTTGATCCTGCCCGCTGTCGGCTTAAAGTTGGCAAAGAACTCTTTACCCGTAGCGGCCCGGCGGTGATAGAGGCCCTGCATGGGCGGGGATTTGAGGTATTTTTAGACCTTAAATTCCACGATATTCCAAATACCGTCGCCAGTGCGGTCGAAGCGGCAGCAGAGCAGGGCGTATGGATGGTTAATCTACATGCCAGCGGTGGTCGGGCGATGATGGAAGCCGCGGCTAATCGCCTAGTGCAACAACGTCTCGATACCCGCTTGATTGCCGTCACCGTGCTAACCAGTATGCAGTCTAGCGATCTTGTTGAGGTGGGTGTGTCATCGTCGCTTGACGAACAAGTGTCCCGCTTGGCTCAGTTGTCCAAGCAAAGTGGTTTGCACGGCGTGGTGTGTTCCGCCCAGGAAGCGACCAGCATTACTTCACTGTGCGGTGAAGATTTCTTAAAAGTGACCCCAGGCATTCGGCCCGCTTTCGCAGCGGCGAATGACCAACAGCGGATTATGACCCCAAGTAATGCGATACGGGCAGGTAGCACCCATTTAGTGGTGGGGCGGCCGGTCACTCAGGCAGAAAACCCGATGGAAGCGCTGGCGGCGATCGAGGCGGAATTGGGCATAAAGGCCTGAGGCGCTCTGCCCAATGCTAGGTGGGTTACTCGCCCTCTACCCCGATAATCGGTTTGATCGTGCCCCAATAGCGGCAGGTGGGGCACTGCCACTGTAGGGCGTCGCTGGTAAACCCACAGCGTAGGCAGCGATGCCGGGGGCGGTTCTTCAGCAGCGCCTCGGTGTGGTATTTGAGTAGCATTAGGCGCGTATCGGGAGAAGACCTGCCTTGCAGGCGCTGACTTTCGATATAGAGGTCAACCAGGTAATTCAGCCCCCGCAAGCTGGGAGCTTGGCTGAGCAAATCACCGGTGACGCTAATGGCGGGGTCGACCCCGTCACGCCGATGGACGAGTTCGCCGAGTTCGATAATTAAGCTGGTATAGGGCGAGATCTCAATCAACTGCCGCAGATGCCTCTCAAGGCCGGCTTCATCATCATTGCGCAGATAGGCGCGCTTTAACGCGGGAACCATGGTCGTGAGGTGGGCGTTGTCTTGATCGACAATGCGCGCTAAGCGATCGATCGCCCGTGAGTAGCGAGCGTTATCCATTTCCAGATCGGCGAATAGCAGATTGGCGCGGACGCAGTGGGGGTCAAGCTGCAGGGCTTTTTTTAAATGGCGCTTGGCCAACGCGCGGCTGGCATTCTCCATGTTATTTTCCGCTAGCTCGCATTGCCAATGCGCTGCTGCGCGGCGAATATTGGGATATTGCTTAAATAACGGAGCGGCGGTGTCAAAGGCGCTTTGCCAGTCTTTTTCTCGCTCTAATAAATCGATCAGCAGGCGTTTGGCGGGGTAGCGTAAATCGCTATCGTGGTCTTGGTCGAGGAGCGTTCTAAGCAGTCGCTGAGCTCGGTCGTGCACCCCAAGCGCGACAAAGTCACGTGCTAACTCCAATTGCACCTTGGCATTGGTAGCATCGGATAACGCCGGACGTGCCAGCAAGTTTTGGTGGATGCTAACCGCTTTGTCGGCTTCGCCCCGTGAGCGAAATAGCTTGCCCAGGGTGATATGCGTCTCAACCGTGTCGCTGTTAACGTCCAAGGTGTTGATGAACGTATTGATTGCTTCGTCGGGCTGTTCATTGAGTAGGTAGTTAAGCCCGACAAAGTAGTCGCGGGAGAGGCCGCTGCTAGTGGGCGTTACACGTTCGTCTGAGCGGCGGGACGCCTGACGAAAACCAAGCCCGTAGCCAATCGCAATAGCGACGAATAAAACGCCCAGCAGCGTGATATCCAGCATTTAAGCCAGTTCCTTGAACTCCTGAGTGCGAAGCTGATCCAGTTCCTTGCGTTGTTGTCTGCTATGGCGTTCGCTGCGCGCCAGCTTAGCTTTAAGGCGGATATAAACCCCCATCATAGCAATCATGCCGACCAGCACGCCCAGCGTAAGCGTCGCCAGTAGCCAGACAGAGAGCGAGATGGCAGGTAGCTCCAGCCAAATCAGGTTTAACGCAATGGTTTGCTGGTTATTCACCGCAAACAAAATGCCCACCAGCAGCACTACCAGCAAAATAACGGCCAGAATCAGGCCTTTAATCCAACGCATGAGAAGTTCCTAGTCAGTAGCTTTCACGGTAGTACCATTGTGTACGAGTCGTCGCTTGGCGTCATCCCGTTGATGGTATGAAAGCTATTTTTCCGAAAGTTATGTGTCTGAAAATTAGCTGTCCGAAATCCAGGTTCCGAAAAACACACTTTCTGGAAAGCAGATTAATCGTTAGCGCACGCTGATCACGTCTTAAGAAGCATTAATAACCCAGTGCGCGGCTGGCATCGACCTGTTCGCGTAACTCTTTACCCGGTTTGAAATGGGGGACATGTTTCCCTTCAAGCTCAACGGGGTCGCCGGTTTTCGGGTTGCGACCGACACGCGGCTCGCGGTAGTGAAGCGAGAAGCTGCCAAAGCCGCGAATTTCTACCCGCCCGCCATTGGCCAGAGCGTCGGTCATATCGTCGAGAATGATACGAACCGCTGTCTCAACCTCTTTGACCGATAAGTCGGGCTGGTGCATGGCAATTTGTTCGATTAATTCAGATTTGGTCATCGGTTAGCTCCCTGCGGACGTTGAAGGTCGATCAATACGGCCTTTCTGTCACCTACCTCAGCATACTGTGCAATAGGGGATAAAACAATTTAGATAAAACAAGGTACTACATTCGATAATAGCATAGGACAAGCTGAGCGCTGGCGCGACCCTGTCGCTTAGGTATACTGGTGCCTTATTCCATTTATTTACGCTAGAGAGGCCAACGTTGAGCGACGACGCATCCCCAACCGCTATCGCCCGGAAGCGGCTTTATTGGCACTCACGTCGAGGTATGTGGGAGCTGGATTTATTGTTAATTCCTTTCTTAGAGCAGCGCTACGACCAGTTGGAAGCGCAAGATCAGCGTGCATTTCAGCAATTGATTGACGAAGAAGATCAAGATTTATTTGTCTGGCTGATGCGCCGTGAGTGGCCTACAGATCCTGTGCTGCGCCGAATGGTGAAGATGATCGTTGAGCATGCCGAAAACACCGATAATTCTGCCTATCGCACGCTCTAATATTTGGTGCGGTTTACAGAGCAGCCTGCTGCTTGGGGTTGCCTTGATGTGCTGGGCCATCGTGGGTTGGTATGCCGGTGTCCTGGTGATCTTAGGCGGTAGTGTGGGGTTATGGTGCAGTGTCAAGCACTTGCGCTGCGGCACTCTCTATCTGCTGCCTAGGGCAGAAGAGCCCCTCGGGCGCTGGCTTTTGCCCCAAGGCGATCTCGATGAAGCGCTGGCGGTGCGCTGCGATTACCTTACCCCGTGGTTGGTTGGCCTACAGGTAGGCCGGCAGCGCATATGGTTATGGCCGGACAGCGTGCCTCCCGATGCGCACCGAGCGGTGCGACGGGTATTTCACTCGCCTGGTCGCTAGCTTTAAGGCTTAGGTAGATCGTGTCGGGTTAAGCGCGATGGTTGACTATTTTGGGCGTGATCGGGCCAATCCGTGGAGTAGTGTAGCCCTCTTGACTCATGGCGCTGCTGGGCAGCCTTCACAGTTAACCGTGCTAGGTTGACTAACTGCTGCAGACGCAGTGCTTGAACCGTCATTTGCTGCTCGGTCAAAGCAGCAAGCGTGGCGGCGATCTGGGCGAGCGATTGGCTGGCCGTCTTAAGTCCTGCGCTACTTCTAACGATGGCGACATGTTGGCTCATGGTGGTGCGTAATTGCTTGCGCAGCGCCATAACCTGCTGGTCTATAACGCCGTTGGCGGCAGGTAATGCAGGCCAGGTAAATTCTTCATGTTGGCTGGTGGGTGCGACCGTCTGAATGGCCTGTGCGCAGCTGCGAGCAAATACTAAACACTCGAGAAGCGAGTTACTGGCCATTCGGTTGGCGCCATGTAGTCCGGTGCAAGCGGTTTCGCCAATTGCGAAAAGTCCAGGCACGCCGGTCGCCCCCGTTAGGTCGGTGGCGATACCCCCGCAGCTGTAGTGAGCCGCCGGCACTACCGGAATTGGTTGCTGAGTCAGATCGATGCCGCGTGAGAGGCAATGCGCCTGGATGGTAGGGAAGTGATGGTGAATGGCGTCGGCGCCTAAATGGCGCACGTCTAGCCATACGTGAGGCAGCGTTTGTCGTTGGATCTCGGCGTCAATAGCCCGTGCCACCACATCTCGGGGGGCGAGCTCAGCTCTAGCGTCCAGCGCAGGCATAAAACGCTCACCCGCTGCATTGAGTAAGTGGCCGCCTTCTCCCCGCACAGCTTCGCTGATCAGAAAAGCCGGGCCGTCGGGGTCGTAAAAGCAGGTGGGATGAAACTGCTGAAACTCCAAATTCATCAGCGTCGCCCCCAATTCAGCCGCCATTATCATCCCTTCACCGCTGCTTGGGGACGGCGTGGTGGTGTGCTGGTAGAGGCCGCTAGCGCCGCCGGTGGCGAGTACCGTGTGGCGGGCGGTTAACGCGTGCCACTGCTGTTGCTCGTCAATCGCGTAAGCGCCCAGGCATGCGCCCTGAGTATCTTGCAGTAACCCCATCACGCTAAGCTGGTGGTGCTGGGTGATGTTGGGATGCGCCATGACCCGTTGCAGAAGTGTGTCGACCACGGCTCGCCCGGTGGCGTCGTCAGCGTGAATAATTCGCCGCGCATTGTGGCCGCCTTCCCGCGTCAAGTGAAAAGGGTAGCGCGCGTTATCAGTATGATCGGGGGTGAAAGGCACGCCGCTATCAATGAGCCAGTTAATGGCCTCGGGGCCGTGTTCAACCGTAAAGCGGACGGCACGTTCATCGCACAAGCCGTCACCGGCGACCAGGGTGTCGCTAACGTGGGCATCCACATGATCATCGGGCGAGAGAACGGCGGCAATGCCGCCCTGTGCCCATCGGCTAGCGCCTTGGTCGTCCTGGGCTGGGCGGATTAATGCGACGCTGTGCGTATCGGCAATGCTTAGCGCAAGGGTTAAGCCGGCAACGCCGCCACCGATGATCAAAATATCTGAGGTGGGCGTTGTCATGGGCATCTCCTAAGCAGCGTAACCTGATCACCAATAGAATGAGCGGTCGCGGATAACCATTGTGGTGACGGAAGGCATGATAGCGCGAAGACGCGCCGATGGCGATGACAGGGCGCCGAGATGTTTAAGGATATTAACAACGTACAGGGAGGTGATGCTGGGGGAGGTATGAAGTCGTAAAGATGGTGCGGGTGGCCGGACTCGAACCGGCACGGCCATAAGCCTCAAGATTTTAAGTCTTGTGTGTCTACCTATTCCACCACACCCGCAGGGTG
Source organism: Vreelandella arcis (assembly GCF_900103865.1). Lineage (GTDB taxonomy): Bacteria > Pseudomonadota > Gammaproteobacteria > Pseudomonadales > Halomonadaceae > Vreelandella > Vreelandella arcis. The sequence continues at coordinate 12,282 of NZ_FNII01000011.1, read as the reverse complement.
CTACATATAAACTACATATTTTCTTTACGGATATGGCAAGTAGCTGTTTTAAAAAACTTGAGCTATTTAAGCAGGGATTTTAAGTCTCTTGCTTCTGCCAGTTTCGCTATCCGGGCAGCGCAACGATGGGAATCGGTGCACTTGAAAGTGGAGGCTGGAGTCGGAATCGAACCGGCGTACACGGAGTTGCAGTCCGCTGCATAACCACTCTGCCATCCAGCCTCAATGAGTCGTTGGAGCGGGAAAGGAGATTCGAACTCCCGACCCTCGCCTTGGCAAGGCGATGCTCTACCACTGAGCTATTCCCGCTCGACTCGAGGGCGAATTATACGCAACGCATTTAGCTTGTCAATCAAACATTTCCGTTGCCGCGCCGCTTTTAAGAATCAGCCATTTACATGGAGCGGCTGAGGTGTGGCCAGGCCGACTTGAGATACTGAATCATTGACCATAGCGTTAAAATTGCCGCTGCGTAAAGGATCACGACACCTAGAAATGCCAGGGGATGCTCGGGTGAAAACGCCAGCAAAACCAGCAGGGCGACCATCTGCAGGGTCGTTTTAAGCTTGCCGATCCATGACACTGCCACCATGCCGCGTTTACCCATTTCCGCCATCCATTCGCGTAACGCTGAAATGACAATTTCGCGTCCGACAATGACCAGTGCAGGAAGGGTTAGTACCCAGGTGTCAAAGCGTTCGATAAGCAGCGCCAGCGCAACCACCACCATCAACTTGTCGGCGACCGGATCAAGGAATGCGCCGAACGGGGTGGACTGATCCCAGCGGCGGGCCAGGTAGCCGTCCAGCCAGTCGGTTAAGGACGCTAGCGCGAATAAGCCCGCGGCGATGGGCATGCTCCAGCTGAAGGGCAGATAAAATAGCACTACCAGCAGTGGGATAAACGCGATTCTAGCGAGCGTTAGGATGTTAGGTATATTCATCGCGAACTGCGATCCTTGCGGTGGCGTCATGGAAACGAATCATTTAGGCGCTATTCTATCTGCCTTGGCGGGTAGCATCCATGCTCAGGAGGCGTTTATCCGTGCAATGCGCGATAAATACTTTCAGCTAACGCTTCGCTAATGCCGGGAACACGGGCCAGCTCAGCGCGGCTGGCTTTTTGTACGCCCTGCAGGCCACCAAAAAAGCGCAACAATTCTCGCCGCCGTTTGGGGCCGACGCTGGGAATCTCCTGCAGCGTTGATGTGCGTCGTGCTTTGTCGCGCTGGGCACGGTGGCCGGCGATGGCAAACCGGTGGGATTCGTCGCGAATGTGCTGAATAAGATGCAGCGCCGGCGATGCGGGGTCGAGTGGAACCGGCGTCTCCGGTGTATCAAGAAACACACTTTCCAGGCCGGCTTTACGGGTAGTGCCTTTGGCAACACCGAGCAGCGTAATCGAGTTGATTTCCAGCGTGCTTAACACCTCTCGTGCCATGTTCAACTGCCCCTTGCCACCGTCGACAATTAAAACGTCTGGCGGTATGGCTTCGCCATTTTTAATCCGCTTGAGGCGACGTGTTAGGGCTTGTTGCATAGCGGCGTAATCGTCGCCAGCGGCGACACCCTCGATGCGAAAATGGCGATAGTCGCTCTTGCGTGGCCCTTGTTGATCAAACACGACGCACGAGGCAACGGTGGCTTCACCATGGCTGTGGCTGATATCGAAGCATTCCAGGCGCTGAGGCGTTTCATCGAGCCCTAACGCTTGCTGCAACGCGCTGAAACGTTCGCTCAACTGACTCTGGTTAGCCAGCTGTGAGGCTAGCTGCTGCTCGGCATTAGTCATGGCCAAGTGCTGCCATTGGGCGCGGTGGCCGCGAACTTGGCTGGTGACCCGAATACGTTTACCCGCGTGCTGCGATAGCGCGTCCGCGAGCAAGTCGGCGTCTTCAAGCGGGTGGCTGGTGATCACCTCGTTGGGAATATTGTGCGGCTGGCCGAGGTAGTACTGACTGACGACCTCGGTGAGCAGTAGCTCCGGCGTCAGGTCGAGGTCGTTCTTGGGCATGTGATGGCGTGCGCCGAGTAAGCGGCCATCGCGGACGCTAAGCACTGAAATACCCAATGCGCCGGGGCGCTGAGCCAGGGCGAAGATGTCCGCATTGCCGCTTTCGGTATCCACAAATTGGCGCTGCTGGAGCTGGCGCAGCTGTTGTATCTGGTCGCGAAAGCGTGCGGCTTCTTCAAAATCAAGCGCCTGGCTTGCGGCCTCCATTGAGGCGGTTAATTCCTGAGTGACGTGTTCGCTTTTGCCTTCCAGGCACATGACGGCGTGCTCAACGTCGCGCTGATAATCCTCGGCGGAAATGTAGTCAACGCAAGGAGCGCTGCAACGCTGGATCTGATATTGCAGGCAGGGGCGAGAGCGGTGAGCAAAGACGCTGTCTTCGCAGTTGCGAATGCGGAAGATTTTCTGCATCAGCGCCAGGCTTTCACGCACCGCGCCGCTGCTAGGATAAGGGCCCAAGTAACGTCCATCGCCACGCCGTTGACGTGCGCGCTTATACTCCAGCGCCGGGTAAGGGTGTCGGTCGCTGACAAAGATGAACGGGTATGATTTATCGTCGCGCAGCAGGATGTTATAGGGCGGGCGCAGTTCTTTAATCAGCGTTTGTTCGAGCAGTAGCGCTTCTGTTTCACTGCGCGTGACGGTGACTTGAACGTCCGCAATGCGCCCGACCATGGCCTGGGTCTTGGCATTGAGCTGGCCACGGAAATAGCTGGCTAAGCGGGCTTTTAATCGCTTAGCCTTGCCGACATAGAGGGTGTCGCCCGATGCGTCTAGCATGCGGTAGACGCCAGGTGACGTACTGACCGTGCTTAAGAACTGTTTTGCATCAAAGGTCATAGTTAAACGTTGCTGCCTTTATAACCGCTGAGTGGCTAACGGGATGATTAACCTTCTGCCCGATCAAAGCCTTCGACCAAACCATGGCGCAGTGCTAGATGCGTTAGCTCAACATCGGTGGCTACTTGAAGCTTTTCAAACAGTCGGTATCGGTAGGTGTTGACCGTTTTAGGGCTCAGGTGCAATCGGTCGGAAATATCCTGGACGCGCTGGCAGTTAACAATCATCAGCGCTATTTGCAGCTCACGGTGCGAGAGTTGGGTAAAGGGGCTGTCTTCGGTATGAAAGTGTAGCATGGCAAGACGCTGGGCGATCTCTTGGCTGATATAGCGCCGGCCGTGGAACACTTCGCGAATAGCATTGACCATTTCGGCCGCATCGGTTCCTTTGCTCAAAAATCCCGAGGCGCCGGCCTCTAGCATGCGACGAGCGACGTTATCCTCTAAATGGCCGGTGAGAATCAATACCTTGATATCTCCCATGCCACGATGAATGCGCCGGGTAGCTTCCAGGCCGCCAATTCCCGGCATGCGAATATCCATTAGCACGATATCGGGTCTTAGTTGGCGACACTTGGAGACAGCGCTTTCGCCATCTTCTACCTCACCTACGATATTGATATCACTCTCATCGTTAAGAAGATGGGCAATGCTTGTTCTCACCAAGTGGTGATCGTCGGCGATTAAAACGTTAATCAAAGGACAAGCTCCTGCATTGAGACGTCACAATACGCATGTGGTGGGTTCCAGAAGCCGGGTCGGTGTCGCGTACGCGCTAATATGACCCCGTTGACGCCTATAGAGTGCCACAGCTATCAAAAAAGGAGAATTAGTAATCGGTGAAATACGTAAAACCTTGACCCTAGACAGTTGACGTCGTACGATGCGCCCCGCTGTTGCAACGACAGCGCGTGGGGCCTTAGCTCAGCTGGGAGAGCGCAACACTGGCAGTGTTGAGGTCAGCGGTTCGATCCCGCTAGGCTCCACCATGATTATTAAAAACGCCCTGTCGGTTCATTCTCCGACAGGGCGTTTTTTGTGCTCACGTGTCCAGCGTTTAGGCGGGCAGTGTCGAACTGGCTACGAACTCACTTTACCCAATAGTAAAAATTCGATTAGTGCCTTTTGCGCGTGGAGGCGATTGCCAGCTTCTTGCCATACCACGGCGCGCGGATCATCGAGCAGCGTGTGGCTTATCTCTTCGCCGCGATGGGCTGGTAGGCAGTGGAGAAATAGCACGTCGTGCTTGGCTTTATCTAGCAGGGCTTCGGTGACTTGAAAGCCTGCGAAGTCCGCCTCGCGCTTAGCTTGTTCTTCCTCTTGCCCCATAGACGCCCAAACATCCGTGGTGATCAGGTCAGCCCCGTCAGCCGCTGCTTGCGGGTCGTGAAGTATAGTGACCTGATCGCCAGCGGCGGCGGTGATGTCAGCATTTGGCTCGTAGCCTTTGGGGCAACAAACCCTGAGCTGGAAGCCAAATTGACGTGCCGCATTGATCCAGGAGTGACACATGTTATTGCCATCGCCAATCCACACGGCGGTACGGCCTTTAACGCTACCCCGCAGCTCGGTCCAGGTCATCACATCGGCAAGCAGTTGGCAGGGGTGGTAGTCGTCACTCAGTGCGTTGATGACCGGCACGTCACTGGCGTTGGCGAAGGTTTCAAGCCCGGCATGCGAAAAGGTGCGGATCATCACGGCGTCGACCATTTCAGCCAGTACGCGGGCGGTGTCTTCAATAGGCTCGCCGCGACCTAATTGCGTATCGCGGGGAGATAAAAACAGCGCATGGCCGCCAAACTGTGCCATGGCGGTCTCGAACGACACGCGTGTACGCGTCGACGACTTCTCAAAGATCATCGCCAGCGTACGGTTGGGCAGTGGCGTATAGCGTGGCCCTTGTGCTTTGAGGTTGCTCTTAATGGTGATGGCACGCTGAATTAAATAGTGTAATTCGTCGGGCGTTAAGTCGAGTAACGTCAGGAAATGGCGTGTCGCCATGAAGGTAGTCTCCGCGCAAAAACACTATCCTAGCGATGCCCTGGGGGATGCGCAACGTGGTTGGCACGCGTAGAATAGCCAGTACCGTATAAGGTTGAGCGGTATGCTCAGGTATTATGGGGCTGCGCCCAACGCATGCTGCGTCATGAATTAATCGCCTTGAGGCAAGACGGCGGTGCGCCGCTGTATTGCCCATCGAGGCCTATCCCGATGAGGAGACTGTATGAGCACCACAGCCGAAAACATTGAGCGTCAAATCAGTGAAAACGCCATTCTGATTTACATGAAAGGCACTCCCCAACTGCCCCAGTGCGGCTTTTCTGCGCAAACCGTTCAAGCCCTAATGAGCTGCGGCGAGCGTTTCGCGTTCGTTAACGTGCTCGATAATCCCGATATTCGCGCCGAGCTGCCGAAAATTGCCAACTGGCCAACATTCCCACAGCTGTGGGTTGAGGGTGAGTTGGTCGGTGGCTGCGATATCGTCATCGAAATGCATCAAAATGGTGAGCTGGAAAAGCTGGTAAAAGAGGCGGGCCAACGCGCCGCAGCCAATGAAAGCGGTGATAATGCCTAACGGTTTTGCCTGGCCCGTCGGTGTGACGGTTGGCGGGCTATAGTGCAGTCGCTAGAATAACGTTTTGTCTTAGTTCTGGGTCGTCGCTTTGACGGCTCAGAACTATTTAGAGACAAGCCACCCCGCCGAAGGATGTCATGCTCGATGAGCTATCAGGTTCTGGCCCGTAAATGGCGGCCGCGTACATTCCACGAGCTTGTAGGCCAGGCCCACGTTCAACGCGCCCTGGTGAACGCTCTGGATCAAGGGCGTTTGCACCACGCCTATCTATTCACCGGTACGCGAGGCGTGGGCAAAACCACCTTGGCGCGTATTTTGGCCAAGTGCCTAAACTGCACCGCCAATGGACGCGGTGATGACGGCATAACCTCCGTCCCCTGCGGTCAATGTGATAGCTGCCAAGCTATCGATGAAGGGCGGTTTGTTGACTTAATTGAGGTGGACGCGGCCTCGCGCACCAAAGTCGAGGATACCCGGGAGCTGCTCGATAACGTTCAGTACGCACCCACCCAAGGGCGCTATAAGGTGTATCTCATCGATGAGGTGCACATGCTCTCGACGAGCAGCTTCAACGCGTTGCTCAAAACCCTTGAAGAGCCACCGCCCCACGTTAAGTTTCTGCTGGCAACAACCGACCCGCAAAAGCTTCCCGCGACGGTGTTGTCGCGCTGTCTGCAATTTACCCTCAAACACATGCCCCCAGAGCGCGTGGTTGCGCACTTAACGCACGTGCTGACCAGTGAGGGCGTAGCATTTGACGAAAGCGCGCTTTGGCTCTTGGGGAAAGCCGCTGAAGGGTCGATGCGCGATGCCATGAGCCTGACCGATCAGGCGATTGCCTTTGGCCAAGGGGCCGTGCGGCACGTGGACGTAGCGGCCATGCTGGGAACCTTGGATCACCGCCATGTGATCGCACTGATGGAGTCGCTGGCAGAGGTCAACGTGCCTCGCTTATTAGAGGAGGTGGCTCAGTTAGCGGAACAAAGCCCTGATTTTGCCGCCGTGTTAGATGATGTCACCGGTGTGTTGCACCGCTTGGCGGTGGCGCAAATGGTTCCTGACGCGGTGGATAATAGCCACGGCGACCGTGAGGTGATCCTGCAGTTAGCGTCGCGTTTCAGCGCTGAGGATATTCAGCTGTACTACCAAATTGGTATTCAGGGGCGGGGAGATATGCAGCACGCCCCCGATTTGCGCAGTGCGCTGGAAATGACACTGCTGAGGATGCTGGCGTTTCGCCCTCAGGGGGTGCCTAAGCCGCCGACCACCGCGCTGCCATTGCAACCTGAACCCTCCACCCAGGCAACTGAAACGTCGACGGCCAAACCTGACGCGCCGGTTGAGGCACCCGAAACAGTCGTCCCAGAAAAACAGCCTGAAAGAGCACCTGAACAAGACACGCCGCCTTCGCCACCGCCATCTTCGTCGGTTTCAAACGATCCAGCGGCCTCGGCACCGCCATGGTCGCTTGACGAGCCTCAAGATAGCCCCACGCTAACCTCAGAGCCAGAGCCAGAGCCAGAGCCAGAGCCAGAGCCAGAGCCAGAGCCAGAGCCAGAGCCAGAGCCAGAGCCAGAGCCAGAGCCAGAGCCAGAGCCAGAGCCAGAGCCAGAGCCAGAGCCAGAATTGCCTCAATCTAGCGCCACCGCGCCGTTGGCAGAGCAGTGGGATCATGCGCAGTGGCTTGCTCAGTTCGATGCCCTGGGGCTTGGCGGCCTGACACGCAACCTGGCTGCCAACTGTCTGCTTGAGAGTGACGATGGTCATACGCTGACGCTGCGTCTGGCGCCTAGTCAGGCGGCGATGCAAGCCGAGGTTCACCAGACGCGCATCGAAAACGCCCTATCTGAGCTGGGTGTCTCACGTCGCGTAGTGTTTTTTGTTGAAGAGCTTCCTGAAACACTGGAAACGCCTCGCCAGCGTGAAGTGAGGTGCCAAGCAGAGCGTCATGCCCAGGCAGTTGATCTCTTGCAGCGCGATCCCCATATAGTAGAGTTAAAGCAGGCCTTCGGCGCACAGCTTGTCGAAACCAGTGTCAAACCCGTTGATGAGCCACGCTAACGCGGTACGTTCAACCGATGATTGGAGATTCCTACCATGATGAAAGGCGGCATGGGCAACTTGATGAAGCAAGCCCAAGAGATGCAAGAAAAAATGCAGCGTGCCCAAGAAGAAGTGGCCGATGCAGAAGTACTGGGCGAAGCCGGGGCCGGCATGGTTAAAGTCACCATGAATGGCCGTCACGACGTGATTTCGGTGGATATTGATCCAAGCGTTATGGAAGAAGACAAAGAGCTGCTTGAAGACCTGCTCGCCGCAGCGGTAAATGATGCGGTGCGCAAAGTCGAGGTCAATTCTAAAGCCAAAATGGAAGAAGCCACCGCCGGGCTTGACCTGCCCCCCGGCTTCAAAATGCCCTTTTAAATGATGCGGTTTTCCCCGCTTGTTGAGCAGTTAATGGAGGCTTTTCGCGTCTTGCCGGGCGTCGGGCCGAAAACCGCACAACGTATGGCAATGCATTTGCTGGAGCGTGAGCGACCGGGAGGCCAGCGACTGGCCTCCACCATCCAGCAAGCGATCGACGAAGTCGGCTACTGTCAGCGTTGCCGAACGCTGACAGAGGCCGATGTTTGCGCTTTGTGTGAAAGCCCGCGCCGCCACGATCACCTGCTTTGCGTGGTGGAATCCCCGGCCGATCAATTGGCGATTGAAGAGGCCGGTGGCTTCCAAGGGCGGTATTTTGTGCTCCATGGCCATTTGTCGCCCCTCGACGGTATTGGCCCTGATGCGATCGGCTTAGACGTGCTAGAAGCGCGGGTCGCCGAAGGCCAAATCACCGAAGTGGTTCTCGCCACCAACCCAACGGTGGAAGGCGAAGCCACTGCACATTACATTGCGTCGTTGCTCGCGGATTACGGCGTGACGCTTTCGCGGCTCGCTTACGGCGTGCCGATGGGAGGAGAGCTTGAGTACGTAGACGGCGGTACACTAAGCCGTGCCTTCAACGGCCGCCAACCGTTCAGCAGCGAATAATTTATTTCAAGCAAGCGCTAAGGCGGTTGTGTTAACTGGGAAGTATACTTTTGGCCTCATCTCAACCTGCTGATATTAGCTGGATTGCCTCACCGCAAGCGCTCGACGATGCCTGCCAACAGGTAGCCGATGCGCCTGTCATCGCGCTGGATACCGAGTTTTTCCGTGAAAACACGTTTTTTCCGGTACCGGCGCTTATTCAGTTTAGCGCAGGAGAGCACGCGTTCCTGATCGACCCGCTGGCAACGCCATGCACCGATGCCTTTCGTGGCCTGTTGCAAAATAAAGCGGTCAAGTTGCTGCATGCCTGCAGTGAAGACCTAGAGGTTTTTCAGATCTGGGCGGGCGTACTGCCGAGCCCTTTGATCGACACCCAGGTGGCGCAGGGGTTTCTCGGCGATAATCCCAGCATGGGCTATCAAAAATTGGTTGAGGCCTGGGTAGGCAAAACGTTACCCAAAGAAGAGACCCGCTCCAACTGGCTAGAACGTCCGTTAACCGACTCCCAGTGCGAATATGCGGCGTTAGACGTTATTTATCTGCTGGATGTATGGGCGAAACAGCGTGAGCAATTGCTTACGCTTGATCGTTTATCCTGGCTGGAGAAAGATTGTCGCCAACTGATTGATCAGGCAGGACGTAGTGATGATAACGACACCCAGTGGTATACCCGCCAGCGTCAGTTGTGGCGACTTACAGCACCCCAGTTAGAAGCGTATCAGCTGATGACGACCTGGCGGGAGGGCGAAACGCGGCGTCGCGATTTGCCCCGTAACTGGCTAATTAGCGACAAACGCCTAATGGCCGTTGCCGAGGCCATGCCGACCAATCGTTATGAGCTTGGACGTGTTGAAGGTTTGACGCCGCCGCTAATCAAAAAGGAGGGCGATGCTTTGCTTGGGTTCGTCAAGCAGGCGCTGCATACCCCCGCCGAAGCGCTGCCGACTCCTTGGCCTGACCCCATGCAGCCAGCCTTCAAGCGTCGCTTTAAGGCGCTCAAGAAAGTAATCACCGGCCACGCGTCCGAGCTAGGGGTGGCCCCTGAAATGCTGCTGCGCCGCCGTGACGTTGAAGCGTTGGTTATGCAGGCGCTGGCTTATAAGCCACTTACACTGCCCACCGGGTGGCGCGGTGAGCGGCTTAATCGTGATTTAGTTACCGCGCTGGAGGCGCAGGCAGAGTGAGCGATAAACTGCTGTGTGAAATTTTCAAAAGTACGCGTAAAGATGAAATGTATACAGCGCACAGATAGATAACCTGCTGAATTAAATAGATAAATCAGTTCTGTTGATCCTCGTGATACACAAAGGTGATACAGAACATGGCTTACATTTGCAAAGATCGACACGGTACTTACTATTTAAGAATAGTTCTCAATGACGAGCAGAGAAAGGTTTATCGCAAAGGGGAATTACGCAGGTCACTAGGAACCAAGCTCAAAAGGGAAGCCCTCAGAAGGCAGCCTGAAGCTTATCTCGACGCTATGGCAGTCCTTGGAAAGGTTAGGAAGCCTGCGCCTACAAAGGAGCCTGTAGGTTTATTCTTGTCATACCTTCTAAAAAAGTATGCAAGCTATCAAAAACTAACAGGTGTATTACCTGAGACTATCGCTAAAAAAGCATATTCTGTACAGCTTTTAATAAGGCTTGTTAAAGATAAGCCTGTTGACGCTTACACGAAGGAAGATGCAAGACTCTTCAGGGACAAAGCTATAAAACTCCCTAAAAAAGGGTGCAAGAATTCTACAATATCTATTACTACTTTCAATAACTATACTTCTGAGATTATTTCTTTCTTTAATTGGTGTGAAAGGGAAGGATATATTGATGATAATGTTTTTAATGGAATAAAGATAAAACAGAAACAACTTCAGTCATCTTACAGGGGAATATTTAACCCTGAAGACCTTAAAAAGATATTTGATAGTATTGAAAGAACACCTAATATACGAGCTGATAGGTACTGGGCACCATATATTGCGTTTTATACAGGCTGTAGGATTAATGAGGCTTGCATGCTCAGTAAAGACGATATTTATATAAAAGATGATGTTTGGTGTATTCATATCAGAGCGGGTAAAGATTACCAACGTTTAAAAAATGCACATTCAGAACGTATTATCCCAATACACAGTGAACTAATTAAATTAGGATTCATTGAATACGTTAATAGCGTTGAGGATAGGTTGTTTCCCATGCTATCTATCACAAAAAGTAATTCATTATCAGCACAAGTATCACAGTGGTTTGGTAAGCTACTTAAAAAACTTGATATAGGCCCTAAAAAATCTTTCCATAGTTTTCGCCATACATTTACAAATATCCTGAAACAGAATGGAGTAGATGTATCTATTACAGCATCCATACTAGGGCATAGCACCAGAACTATTAGCTATGACAGGTATGGTAAATCTCTATCACCTAAAACAGTGATTGATGTAATAGAGCAAATTAAATTATAATTTAAAAAATGTTTTATTCAATTGTTATTAAGCGGATTAAAAAGGAAAAAAGGTGTCCATAATAAACTGTATGGAATGTGGAGAGCAGGTTAGCACTACAGCTAAAGCGTGTCCTCACTGCGGTGCTAAAGATTATAAACAAGATGCATCTATTAGAATGCTTAATGGTTTAGTAATGTATGTTGCTGAGCATGGTGTAAAGTATTTACCTTTGTCAGTAGTAAAAGCTATAATTTCTTTAATAATTGCTCTCTATTTAATAGGGTTTTTAAATTTACCCCTGATAATTGGTTATGGAATTTTGACGCTTGATGAATACACAGAAGTTCCTAACCTAATATTAAGATGGTCAAATTGGGCAGTGGATGCATATCTAGATTTTTACTTACAAGTGTTTATTTTAATAAAAAGCATGTTTTAAAATCGGTGATAAATACCCGTGCCGAATTTGATGGTGGGTTATGTAGCACCTTTATTTTAAATAGCCTATTAAGTGTTTAATAGTACTCTGTAGTATCTGCCGTTAGGCACGCAATACAGAGGGGATATTAAGCACTAATAGGTTTTATTATTAAGTAGAAGGGATGAATGATGACACAAGGAATCCCGTACTACTGGTGATCTTGTTAAAGAATCAATCTTTCTTGTGTAAAGACTTGGCTGCAAGCCAAATACTACACAGTGATTATTGAAGATTAATAGCACGTTTGAAAGGTCTTTATATTTGGCGGGTGTTGTCACTTGTTTCCCGCCTTTTATAAATAACCGTGTTAAGACTTGCTAATAATCTTTGTTAAGATATGTCGTTAGACCAAAGATTAACAAGTGTTTTACAAGTCTCTAACAGTCTATTTAGAAGCTTAAAATATATTCCCTTATAGGGATGTACCATTTTTAAATATTTCTTTATAGTGCGCAAATAAGCGACTGATTATAAATGGTTTTCTGCTAATATGTTTTTTTATATCTGCTATCTAGGCTGCTTACCAAATTCCAGATGTACCATTTTTGAGGATCGTGTGTGTAGTGGTGCTTAATTAAAGATTGACATAATCCCGCCTTATTCATGAGGCAGGCCTGAAAACGAAGATAGCGGATGGTTTCTCTTGTAGAATCAAACTGTTCCGGGAAGAACACGATTCAAGAGGCCATCCGCTATGGGTGAAAGAATATCCCCCTGGATTCCGTCCTGCAACGGGTCCATCCGCGTTGAGCTTGATGGGCAGCGCACCACCAGCGACAGCGGCGCCCTGCTGCTGCGCGAGGCCCTCGACAACAGCGGTGTGATAGACGCACTTGAAGACCACCTGGTCGACCGGCGTGACCCGCAGCGCGTCCGTCATTCGCTGGCCAGTCAGCTG